>NZ_JAGGLB010000042.1 GCF_017874215.1 Paenibacillus eucommiae | reverse complement strand
CATTAACTACTTTTAAAAGCACAAGGCCTTTTTTTGCCTTCTAACATCATTTTAGCCAAGGAGTTCAGTTTTATTTTCGTATAAACATCGTTAAAATCCCTTTTAATCACCTTGAGAGGTCATCTGCCCTCTTTTAATGATGAAAATCATCGTTAACGTGACGGATTGACCTGGAACTCTTATTTTAACGATGAAAAACATCGTTAAATGACGCATACCTCATACGTCCGGACTAATAGAGGTTGCTTTCTGAGGGAAGGGGATAGTGGCGATAGGAAAGCCTGTGCTTCCTTTCTGATCACCTAAGTGATTGAACGGTCACACCGAATACTTCATCACTGTAAAGCTGCATCATGCGAATAACCCCTTTCCCTCCAGGCATCCCCAAAACTAAAGCCGTCAGAGAATTTCCTGACGGCCCTTTATTTCTCTCATTAGCACATAGTAATCATTGCGGTTAATTACCTGGAACCCGCAAGCTAGATAAAGCCCCAACGCGCCCTCATTAGCTGTCTCCACTTCAAGCGATATGCGGGTACTGAGCCTGGCATCGAGTTTGGCATTAGACCTGGTATTGTATCTGGCATTTACTCTGGCATTCCCTTTGTCATTCGCTCTGTCGTCCAGCTTACCATTCACTCCGCCATTCGCTCTGTCATCCAGCCTGCCAGTTGCTCTGCCACCCGACAGTGCATCTGGATCGTGCTGCTGCAAGATTTGAATGGTCTGACTGAGCATAGCCCGTCCCAAGCCTTTTCCTCGATATGCGGAAAGCACACAAAATCCATAGATGAAAGCTTCGCCTTCATCGAGTTCATAGCTGATTTTCCCGATTGGAATCTGCCCGAGCTCAGCAATTAGTGTTTGTTCGTGCCTGCCTCCCAGCGATTTTTCCACATAAGCTCTCGCATCCTGCTCCTGCATATTAAATCCGGACATATTAAGCTTGACGAGCAGCTCACTATCCTCCCACTGTGCCTTTCGAAGCTGAATCTCCATACCAGACGCCGCAATTAGTTCAATCTGCGGCCCGTTGTACTTCTGCATTTCCATGCGAAATTCAGAATAAAGAAACTCCGCCCCCAGCGCAGTCAAGAAAGCAGCACCGCTCGCAGAACCATGCTGGCAAATAAAAACCAGTCTTGGTACGCCTCTTCGTCTGCATTCCTCTGTCGCCGCTGCCACTAAACGGCTAAAAACCCCGCCGCGGCGGTAATCCGGATGCACCATTCCACTAATCTCAACCTCGGTGGATATAAAGCTGTATATGCCTATAAATCCGATTAGCTCACCTTGATCATAATATAAAAAATCATTGATTTCGGACCTGCTCCGCTCCCTGAGCATATCCCCATTAAGCTTAATCTTAATGCCATCCGCTTCATTGCACATCTTGGAGAGCCGCTTGATCTGCCTTAGTTCATTTTCATCCAACCCTCTACAAGCTCTGACTCCGTCTTTCACTCTCTTGCCTCCAGTGCAAGCTGAAATCATTAACGCTGGGCATTAACGATGTTTTATAAGCAGGAATTAAATTGGCAGCAGCCTTACTGCAGTTTGAGACTTCAATTTCTCTACCATCTCATGCCACTCTTTAGGCTTGCTGGAAAGCACGGAGTAATACCGGCTAAGAAACTGTGCGACGAGCTCTGCCGGAATTTCCGATCTTTCCTCATCAGTCGGCCAGAAGCAAAGATCAAGCTCCGTTACAGCTTCCCCATCATTTTCCCAGGAAGGATGCACATAGCCGAAATCAAGCCGCTTGTAGCCAAGATGCGACAGTACCTCCCGCCGAACGAACGGGTCCATAGGTTTAATACCGCCAAAAGCATGCCCCTGGATTCGGTACGGATCATAAATCTCAGCGAACATCCCAAGCATCCCCGAACCAGACGCAGCTGCAACTTCCTGTAAATCCTTCTGCCGCTTACTCGCAAGAAATCTTCCGATGCCTAAGCCAGCCCTGCCTATGATGGTGAAATCTGTCATCGCAACTTGGAAATCCTCGTAATACCGGTATTCAGTCGCCCCCACTACCTTTCCCTCATGGACAGCCACAAACACACGAATTCCCGGGTCCTCAAGCGGCTCTTTCCAAAGCGAGTACTCCAATACTTCCTCGGCAGGGAAAATCTCCTGCATCAACTCATGCATAGAACGAAACAATGGGTCCTCAATACTTGTAATCCGAATATATTCCACGTCAACAACACTCCTCATCCACTATTTTAATTACTCTATACGTCAGACTCTATGTTAAACTCTATATCAAAAATGGATTGCGCCACTCCATCAAGAGCGCATAATTACAAGACTCCTCGTCCTCCAAATAATCGGGAACCACTTGTACAGGTGTTCGTCCGCAGCGCAGCAAAAAGCTAATAACCGGGTCCTTTCTCTCCCCGCTTACAACAGCCCCTACATATTCAGCAGCCGTCATTTCACTAGCGCAGCGGTGGTAACCAGGCATCCTCCCGCCACCAAGCAGCCGCTTCATACCGAGCTGCACGACTACCTCATACATAGACTGCATAAGCCACTTACCAAGACCTAGCTTGCGGTAAGCAGGGCTGATGCACACATCTACAATATAAAGCGTATCGCCATCGGGAATATGATTACGTATGCTGCCATGATCGGTAATCTCCTGCCAATTATGCTCTGCATGCTCAGGATCAAAATTCACTCGCAGCCCTGTAATTGAGCCAACCAGCTCTCCTCCGATTTCCACACACAGGGCACCTTCCGGAAACAAACTCACATGATTCCGCAATTGTGCTTCGTTCCACCATAACTCGGGAGGGAAGGGCGGAGGAAAGCTCTCACGCTGAATGCGGATCATAGCCTCACAATCACTCATCGTATACCTGCGAATAGCAGCCTCAACCGGCAAATCTCCGTCAAAGACATACAGTTTCTTTATATACAACCCCCACTACCTCCTTGCCGACAACTGCTTGTAATCCATTATTTATAAACCATTATTTTTGCACCACTACTTATACACTATTACTTTTACACCACTACTTTTAACTACTACTTTTAACTACTACTTTTAAAATCAGTGCCTTAAAGCACTGCTTTAAAGCACTGCCTGCATACTCATTCTGCCCAGTCTGTATACAGATCAGTCCGGCGGTCACGCCATGTTGTGACAGAACCCCGTTCCCTTACCTCATAAAGCAGCTCCAGATCAAGATCAGCGGTGATAATCATATCTCCATTCATTTCACCCTCTGCCAGGATACCCCGTGGCGGAAAAGGAATGTCATTAGGTGTCAGCACTGCAGCCTGGCCGAAATTGCCCCGCATAAAATCTACAGTCGGCAACGATCCAACTGTACCCGTGGTTACTACATATACTTGATTCTCTATCGTACGTGCATGACATGTATATCTAACACGATGAAAACCATGGCGATCATCCGTGCAGGATGGGCAGAAAATCACATCAACTCCCTTGGCTTTGGCCATCCGCACAATCTCCGGAAATTCCATATCGTAACAGACTAAGATCGCAATACGTCCCTTGTCTGTATCGAACACCTGCAGGTTGTCTCCTGCCCCCATCCCCCATTCTTTGACCTCCGTAGGCGTGATATGCAGCTTTTTCTGCTCACCTATCCGTCCGTCCGGGTAAAAAAGATATGCGTTGTTGTACAGCTTACCGCCTTCCGCAATGATGTGCGTGCCCGCAATAATATGCATCCCTGTCTGCTCGGCCAGTTCCTGAAACAAAGCAATATAAGCCTCCGTATACTCAGGCAGCTTATCTATCGGCTGCGCCTTTCCTGACTCATCTCCAATAGAAAGAAGCTGTGTCGTGAAAAGCTCTGGAAACAGCACAAAGTCAGCTTCATACTCCTCTGCACTCCTCACATAATGGGCAACCTGTGCGGCAAATTCAGCAAAGCTGTGAATCGTATGTAAATGATATTGCACAGCAGATACACGTAGTTTCATTTTTTTCCTCCACCATTCTTTGCATTTGAATTCCTTATGTTTAAATGTTTAAATCTTCAATCTTCAATCTTCAATCTTCAAACAGCTCCGGCATGATAGAAGCTGCTATCGGCCGCAACCGCTCAGCTTCGGAACGCAGGATAGACCGGTAAGGCCAGCGTAATCGGGTACCGACATCCGCCCAACCGCCTATCTCTGTTAACAGCTTGTCAACTGCTGCATTGCTGTAGCCTTGCTCTGTAATAAACGGTACAATGTGCTGCTCAATAAAAGCAACAATCCGTTTTTCCTCTGCCGCGGCCCCCTTAGGGTCACTGGTCATCCGATCAAACCATCGAACAGCACCCGCAGGGTTCAGGCAAGCGATGTTGGAGTAAGAGCCATTTGCCCCTTCAGCAATACCTGAGGCCAAACGATGTCCGGGAACGAACACCGATAGCCCCCGCATATGTTCCCGCATTTCCTCATACCACTTGGCATCTCCCCCTGCAGTCTTGACTCCGATCAGCTGGGGCACGGCATCTTTCAGCTTGCCATACGTTTCGGGTGCAAGGCCCCTTTTCGCATGAGGAGGATTATAAAGCACCAAGCCGATCCCGTCCGCAGCCTCTGCCATCCTTTGGAGGTAGTCTATGGCTTCATCATCGGTGAGCGGATACCAGTCTGGCAAAATCACCTGAATGGCAGCAGGCTTCAAGCGAGCCGCCCGCTTCATCCGTTCCAGCGAGAGCTGTGCGCCCATATGTGAAGCCCCTATTTGGAAGGGAATCTGCTTATCTTCACAGATACCAGCCACCAATTCATTGATAGCATCGAACTCAGTCTCCGACTGTGCATAGAACTCGCCGGCCGTCCCATTCGTATATATACCGCTGATGCCTGAAGCAGCCAGCTTCGTAACCTGCTCCAACAGCCGGGGAAAATCGATAGCATCATCTTCTAGTATGGGCAAAAGGGTAGTTCCCCAAGTCCCCTTAATTTCATGCGCTTCCAAAGGCTTCATATCGAGTCGCACCTTTCGTAGTTTCATATTACTAACTATATCATTTATGGCTATTTTATTTAAGCCATATCAATGAACAAGCTCCATAACGATGTTCATCAATTCTGGGCTGTGTAATTAGACCAAGGCTTGTTTGTTTAAAAAAACAAAAAAGCCACCCCTTTGCCTGAGCAATGAGATCGCTTTTTATATTTATAATCGCTTGTAGCAGCGGCTTATATCTATAGGGAACATATTAAATCTGCGTAAAACCCACGGCAGCCAAAAAACTCCTGAACGCTTCCTGTCCCGATTCGGTGCGTTTATATACGCCGGCATCCTGTAACACTTCAAGGAAAACACCGCCAACTTCCGTTTGCAGCACGACTGCCGCTTCAGCAGCAGAGAGCTTCGTTCCATAACGGCCAAGCAGCCGCTCGAGCCACTCCACATGCTTGTGCAGCAAGTGCGTGCTGTCCTCGCTGATCTCACGGCTGAACGCAGCTTCTCCCGTCAGCAGCTCTGCAATCGCGGCCAGCTCTGTCTGCAAGCGCCCAGGCAATACAGCCAACCCCATGACCTCGATCAGACCGATGTTTTCCTTTTTGATGTGATGCAGCGGCTGGTGTGGATGGAAGATCCCATCCGGATGCTCCTCGCTCGTACGGTTGTTGCGCAGCACCAGATCGAGCTCATATTCACCGACGGCTAACCGGCGCGCAATTGGCGTGATCGTATTATGCGGAATAGATTGACCATCCTTCACAGTGAAAGCTGCTACCTCTACCTGAGGATCGCTATAGCTCTTCCATGTCTCAAGCAGCTTAGCCGCCAGCTTCAGCAGCTCGTGCCTGTCATATCCGCTGAGTCTTACAACAGACATCGGCCATTTCACGATGGCAGCCTTTATGCTTGCATATTCGGCATGGGTAAACATCGACTCTATCGGAGCCTTCTCCATTGCAAACCGGTGATGGCCCCCCTGAAAATGATCGTGATTGAGAATCGACCCTCCAACGATTGGCAAATCGGCATTAGAGCCGATAAAATAATGCGGAAACTGATCTACAAAATCAAGCAGCCGGGAGAACGTCAATTCTGATGTTTTCATCGGAATATGATGCTGGTGAAAAATGATGCTGTGCTCCCTATAATACACATACGGCGAATATTGCAGGTGCCATGGTTCCCCGTTCAACTTGAGCGGTATGACCCTTAAGTTCTGCCTCGCTGGGTGGTCGATCCGTCCCGCGTATCCGACGTTATCTATGCACAGCAAGCATTTGGGATAATGGCTTTGAGGGAGTGTTTTGAGCAGGGCTATTTCTTTAGGATCCTTTTCCGGCTTGGATAGGTTGATCGTGATTTCCAATTCGCCATACTCCGTCGCCGATAACCAATAGGCATTCTTGGCAATCCGGTCCATACGAATATAATTCGAGTTGATTGACTGCCGGTAGAAAGCTTCTGTAGCCGCCTCCATCCCCTCCAGCCTGCCTGTCTCCCAAAAACGATTCGCTACTTCAGAGGGCCGCGGAAGCAGCAGCCCCATAATTTTGGCATCCAGCAAATCGCGATAGGTTGCTATATTCTCCGCAAGCAGCCCCGCTTCATAAGCGTCGTCAAGCAATGACTCTAGCAGCTCTGTAGGGCTCTCCAGCCTTTCATCCGGCAGCTTGCCGGTATACGGCTCAGCGATGCCAAACAAGTCCAGCAGCGCATTCCTCGCTGTATACAGATCAAGCTGCTCCAGCATAGCCTGCTGCCTGGCGAACTGCAGCAGCCGCTCCAGCGTATAGGATACCCGTTCCTGCATCGATCCTAGTGATCCTTGCGATCCTTGCGATCCTTGCAATCCCTGATCTCTTATCTGCATCTGCAATCACCTCTCCTGTCGTGAAAGGTCACTTGAAGTATCCCTGAGGATGGCTTTGATGCCAGCGCCAGGCGCTCTCGATGATAACTTCCAGACTGTCTCTCGATGGAGCCCAGCCAAGATCCTCCCGCGCTCTGTCCGAGGAGGCGATAAGCACAGCTGGATCGCCCGCTCTGCGCGGCTCGGTCACAGCAGGGATTTCATGCCCAGTCACTTGGCGGGCGATATCAATAACTTCTTTAACCGAGAAGCCCTTGCCATTCCCAAGGTTGAAAATCCGGCTTTCGGCTCCCTGAAGAAGCTTCTCGACAGCCAGTACGTGAGCATCAGCCAAATCGCTGACATGGATATAGTCACGAATACATGTACCGTCAGATGTAGGGTAATCATCGCCAAAGATGGAAATATGTGCTCTTTGGCCAAGCGCCACCTGGAGAATAAGCGGGATCAAATGCGTTTCCGGGCTGTGATCCTCGCCGATTTGGCCGCCCGCATGGGCGCCAGCCGCATTGAAATAGCGCAGGGAAATATACTTGATGCCATGGGCGGTATCGAACCATTTCATCATTTTCTCCATGGCCAGTTTCGTCTCCCCATAGGTGTTGGTCGGCAGCGTGCGGTCACTCTCTTGAATAGGGATATTTTCCGGTTCGCCATAAGTAGCCGCAGTCGACGAGAAGACGATTTTCTGCACGCCGTACTGCGTCATTTTTTCCAGCAGGCACAATGTTCCATATACATTATTATGGTAATACTTCGCAGGGTTCTGCATGCTTTCCCCAACCAGCGAGCTCGCTGCAAAGTGGATGATTGCTTCAATTTCATTTTCCTGAAATACCGAATCGAGAAAGTTCCCGTCCCGCAAATCGCCCACATACATTTTTCCGCCAAGCACCGCATCACCGTGACCCTGCTCCAGGTTGTCAACGATGACAACTTCCATACCTCTATCCAGCAGCTCTGCTACTGCGTGCGATCCGATATACCCGGCTCCGCCTGTTACCAATATAGCCATCTTAATGCTCCTCCCTAATCTGCTTCACGCCGTCGCCAATGCTGCAGACATAGAAGTCTGGCGTTAGTCCCGTGCGCTCTGTATATTCACGTCCCACTTGCTCCTTGAAAGCTTCCACACTGTCCTTATGCACCAGCGATACTGTACAGCCGCCAAAGCCCGCTCCTGTCATGCGCGAACCCAGAACACCAGAAACCTTGAGCGCCGCTTCGACCATCGTATCGAGCTCGTGCCCGGTAACCTCATACAAATCACGCAAAGATTGATGCGAGCCAATCATCAGCTGGCCAAAAGCTGCCAAATCGTTAGCCTTCAGCACTTCAATCGATTGCAGTACCCGGTCAATTTCCTCAACTACATGCTGTGCTCTCTGGCGCACTGTATCGTCATGAATAAGGTGCTTATGCGCTTCGAATTGCTCCAAGGAAATTTGTCCAAGCAAAGTAATGCCCGGAAATTGCTGCTTCAGATCGGCGACAGCCTGTTCACACTGGCTTCTTCGCTCGTTGTAAGCGGAGTCCACCAATCCTCTTCTTTTGTTCGTATTGCCGATAACGAGCTTGTAACTGCCGCTTTGGAAAGGAATATGTTCATACTCCAAGGTATCACACATCAGCAGAATTGCGTGATCCTTTTTCCCGTTCGCCACAGCAAATTGATCCATAATGCCACAGTTTACGCCTATAAACTCATTCTCCGTCTTTTGCGCAAGCAGCGCAATTTTTACCGTATCCTTAGGATGCCCTTCCGTATCAAGGAGGCCATATGCCGTAACCACTTCAATAGAAGCGGAGGAAGAAAGTCCCGCCCCGTTCGGAATTTCACCATGAAATAATAAATCATAACCGTGCAGCAGCGGAAACCCCTGTTCCGCCAAATGCAGAACGATACCCTTCGGATAATTCATCCAGTCATCTGCCTTATCGTAAGCAAGACTATCGAGCGAAGCCAGCTTGCGCAGCTCAAAGTTCGTGGAAGCAAAGCCCATCACCCTGTCCGTCCGCGGACGAAGGAGCATTGTCGTGCCAAAGGTCAGCGCAGCCGGGAATACATAACCGCCATTATAGTCGGTATGCTCCCCAATCAAATTAACCCTGCCAGGTGCAAAATAAGTCTTGATCTCTGCTTGCGAAGCTCCGTAGATACCTGTAAACAGCTGCTGAAGAGCCTGTATATCCGCCATGAAGGCACCGCCTTTATCCGTTTATATATAAGTAAGTTTGTAACTTAAGTATAAAGGATAGATCCTTAAAACACTATGGAAGCATGTAAGTAGAACATGGATAAATGTGATTCAGGATAGTGGGAGCAAGCATCTCTCTGTGATATAGTATTCCTAAATCAGCACACAAGGCGGTGCCACGCAATGTCACGTTCAGAAAGCTATTATGTTATCTCCAATCCTGAGCCTGATCAGGAGCACGAACTGCTTGTCCTATTTGCCGGCGAAAGTCAGACCAAGCCTGTCCATCAGTTAGGGCCGAGGGTATACGACTTTTATTTGATCCATCACATCATATCGGGCAAGGGCTGCTTCACCTGTCAGGGCCAAGAGCGTCAGTTAGGAGCAGGAGACAGCTTCATCATTGAGCCTGAGCAGCTCGTCTCCTATACTTCCGATGAACAGGAGCCTTGGTACTATAGATGGGTTGCGTTTACCGGACCACAAGCTGCCAAGCTAGTAGCATCTACAGGCACTTCCCCAAAGCAGCCTATCATTCATACCGGCCGGAGGCGTCAAGCTGCAGTGCTGTTCAGACATATGCAACAAGCATTCCATGGCAAAAAAAACGGCTCGCATCTGCGGGCAATCGGTTACCTTCATCTGCTGCTGGCCGAATACAGCGCTGCGCTGGCACCAGCGTCTCCGCTCGGAGACCTGCCCGAGACCGAGAGCAGCAAATTGATTGAACAGGCGGTTCATTACTTATCGACCCAGTACGCAGAACCGATTACCATCGAAATGATGGCGGAAAGCCTGGGCTACAATCGGGCTTATTTGTCGAGACTGTTCAAGCAGCACACCCAGGTAACCCCAGTCACCTTCCTGCTCAAGCTGAGGATTGACAAAGCCAGGCTGCTGCTGCGTGAACGGCGGGAGCTTACCGTGGAACAAATCGCTGCTTCCGTCGGCTTTCACGATCCGCTTTATTTCTCCAAGCAATTCCGCCGCTGGTACGGCGCCTCTCCCACGGAATACCGCAGGCAGACACAAAGCTAGCTATCGTTTTACTTAGGGATGTATGTGTCCTTTAATAAAGGAAAATCGCTACTTTTGTCGAAATATCAAGGAATGATGACTAAACGAAACGTTGTTCTCATTACCGGTCTGTTCCTGCTTATCCTCACAGGTATCCGCCTTGCCTGGATTACCTTTTATATGACTCCTGATCATCCCTCCGCTATTCAGGGTGAGCTGGATATGCGGGGCTGGGACTTCAAGATAGAGCGCTCTGTCGCTTTAGATGGGGAGTGGGAGTTTTATCCTCATACGCTTTTCATGCAAAATTCTGACACGATCTCTTCCCTAGAGGAAAAGACGTTTATTCAGGTTCCTGGAAAATGGAATACCATTTTGAACCCCGACAAAAGCTCAGCTTTTGGCTATGGGTCTTTCCGCTTGCGCATACATGTCAACCCGGATCAGGAGCAAACCTACAGCATTCATATCCCGGACATCAAAACCTCTTCTGAGCTGTTCGTGAATGGCCGTCTACTTGAAAGCTCCGGAAAGCCTACGGCAGACAGCAAACAATACACAGCTCTAAACCTTCCGTATTTCGCTTCCTTCACAGCGGATAACGGTGAAATAGACATTGTGATTCAAGCTGCGCACTATGATTACGGCAATAAAGGAGGCATCCTGAAATCTATCCAATTGGGCAGTGAAGCTGCGGTAGCCAAAGAAAGATGGTTTTCCATTGGCATGCAGCTGGTTGTATGCAGTCTTTTTTTGATGCACGCAATATATGCCTGTATTTTATATTTGATCGGAACTAGACAGAAGGTGCTGCTCTATTTTGCCTTGGTCATCCTTTGTACGACTTTTACTATATTGACTGACGACGATAAGCTGTTGTTTATATCGCTGCCCTTCACCCAAGAATGGATCATAAAGCTTAGAGCTTTGTCCTATCTGGGAGCCGCTGTATTTCTGCTTCGGTTTACCAAAAACCTGTTAATCGAGTACTCAGCAAGCCGGGTTTTTCGCTGGTTCTCTATATTTTCTGCTATTTACGCTTTACTGGTTATACTCATCCCATTCCCGTTTGTGGCGAACTTGCTAACCTTAAACATCTATATTTTCTTCTTTCCTTTACTGATCGTTCCCATCCTTACACTGCGCAGTGCCATGAAAGGCGAAGAGGATGCCATTTATCTGCTGCTTGGTGCGACAGCCATCACTGTTAACCCTATATGGGGCGTAATTGAAGGACTTGGCTGGGTCAAGATGGGGTACTATCCGCTTGATATGATCGCCTTTTTCATCGCTTTCGCCACATTCTGGTTTAAACGTTATTTCCGGAATGCCGAGCAAACTAAACAGCTAGCCGAACAACTGCAGCGAACAGATAAATTGAAGGATGATTTTCTGGCTAACACCTCTCATGAATTAAGAAATCCGCTTCACGGCATCATTAATATCGCCCAAAACGTACTGGATAGCAAAAAAAGCTCTCAGGAAGAGGAGAACAAGAAAAATATAGAGCTGCTTGTTACGGTTGGCCGTCGTATGTCACTCATGCTTAATGATCTACTTGATTTAACACAGCTTAAGGAGAATAAAGTCCGGCTGCAGCCAAGTAATTTGAGGATTCAATCCGTTATTCCCGGCGTATTGGACATGCTCAGGTTCATGACAGAGGGCAAGCCGATTCGGCTAAATATGGACATACCGGAGACTTTCCCCTTTGTTGCTGCTGATGAGAAAAGACTTGTTCAAATCTTATTCAACCTGCTTCATAATGCGATTAAATATACGTATGAAGGCTCTATAACCATTTATGCAGAGGCTCTGGATGACTGCGTACATATCCATATCTCGGATACAGGCATTGGAATGGATGAGGACACCCGGCTCAGAGCTTTTGAAGCCTATGAGCAAGGGGACTCCGGCATAACAGCCATCGGCGGGGGTGGCATGGGGCTTGGCTTAAGCATTTGCCGGCAGCTGGTAGAGCTGCATGGCGGAACTATAGGCGTGAGTTCAACCCCTGGTCAGGGTTCCGTGTTCACTTTCACCCTTCCCTTGGCTGAAGAATATGTTGCGGAATATGTTGAAAATTTCGAAGAACATCTCCAAGAACATCCCGAAAAAAATCTCGAAAAATATTCCGTCCAGCAGGAAAAGGCATTGCTCGTCCTCCCTGTGCATGACGGCTATTCAGCAGCAGCAACCGAAGCTACGGCCGGCTTACCCACTCCGCTGCCTGCATCCAATCTCCTTATTGCTGCCGGTAGACCGAAGATTCTGGCTGTTGACGATGACCCTGTCAATCTAAAAGTAATCAGCAGCATACTACCCATCGACCAATATGAGCTGGTGACAGCAACGAGTGGCAAGGAGGCAATAACCAAGCTGGATAAGGAGCAATGGGACTTGATTATTGCTGATGTGATGATGCCGCATATATCAGGCTATGAATTAACGCGTATTATTCGGGAGCGTTTCTCCATCTCGGAGCTGCCAATCCTTCTTTTGACAGCACGCAGCCGCTCGGAGGATGTATACTCCGGATTTCTGTCTGGTGCTAACGACTATGTGACAAAGCCTGTCGATGCGCTTGAATTAAAGTCCCGGGTACGTGCATTGACGGATTTGAAGCAATCGGTAGGGGAACGTCTGCAAATGGAAGCCGCCTATCTCCAGGCCCAGATTCAACCGCATTTTTTATTCAACACTTTGAATTCCATTACAGCATTAAGCATCCTAGATACGACCAAAATGCATGATCTGATAGAGGCTTTTAGCGCTTACTTAAGAATAAGCTTTGACTTCTTGAATTCGGGGCGGGTTGTGCCGATTGAGTACGAGCTCGACCTGGTTCGGGCCTACCTCTATATCGAAAAAGAGCGTTTCGATGAGAGACTCGATATTTCATGGGAGTTGGACCCGAACCTGCAGCTCCAGCTGCCGCCCCTCACGATCCAGCCTATTGTAGAAAATGCTCTCCGACATGGCATACTATGCCGCTCCAGAGGGGGAATGGTGCACATTCGGATTACCAGCCATCCGGCCAGCCACGCTGACTCCCGCTATACTGAAATATCCATTACAGACGATGGTGTAGGCATGGATCCGGACAAGGTGAAGCAGCTGCTGGACAGCCAGCCCGGCAAAAAAAGAGGGATTGGACTTCTCAATACAGACAGACGCCTGAAGCAGATGTATGGCAAAGGACTAACCATCCAGAGCCAGCCCGGTCTTGGCACTACAATTTCTTTTATAGTTCCGGAATAAATATGTTACAATTCTAGTTTAATAGCCCTTCTGCGAAATTATTGCAATAAGCATTTATGTCATAACTACGTTTGAGTGGTGGGATTACTATGATACGTGCCTTACTAATAGATGATGAACGTCTTGCGCTCTTGCAATTGGAAAAAATGTTGAAGGAATTAACAAGTATTGAAATCGTAGCGACCTACACGGAACCTGCCCTGGCTGTTCAGGCCGCTTCTGACTTGAACCCAGATGTGATTTTTCTGGATATTAATATGCCGGAAATGAATGGACTGCAGACCGCGGAAATGATACAGGATGTTTGCCCGGCGGCGGATATTGTTTTTGTTACCGGCTACGACGTGTACGCTTTGGAGGCGTTCGAGTTAAACGCACTGGATTACGTGCTGAAGCCGGTTCATCGCAATCGGCTGATGAAGACTGTGCAGCGGCTGGAGGAGAGGACGCCGAGGGCATCTGAGAAACCGCCGCAAGTGGCAGAGGTAGTCGTCCGCTGCTTTCAGTCGCTCCGCTTCGAGCGGGGAGGCGAGCCTTTGCAGTCACTTCGGTGGAGAACCACCAAAGCTCAGGAAGTATTCGCTTATCTGCTTCACCATCGCAACCGGTTCGTTAGTAAAGACACCCTGATCGACATGCTATGGACCGATTTCGACCTTAAAAAGGCTTCCACGCATCTTTATACGACGATTTATCAGGTGCGCCAATGCTTGAAGCAAGCCGACATCGCCATAGATATTAGCAACGTCAGTGGTGGCGAAGGCTACACCCTGAATCTTCAAAAGGTACAGATTGACACCACCCAATGGGAAATCGGCATCCGCGACCTGGGGCCCATTCATTCGGGCAACTGCGCTGAATATCAGAGATTGATTGAGCTCTATTCCGGTGATTACTTCGCCGACTATGATTATATGTGGGCAGAAAGCGAACGACAGCGTCTGCGCACCATCTGGCTGCATCATGCGATGCAGGTGGCAGAGTTCTATACGGATAACGGCAAAATTGCCGAAGCCGTAACCGTGTACCAACGGATTGTTCAGCTTCAACCTTATTTTGAAGAGGGCCACTTGGGATTGATGAAGGTTTATGACAGCATTGGAGAGCGCGCAGCGGTAGAGGAGCAGTTCCAGATCATTCAAAACCTGCTGGAGCAGGAGCTTGGCATTGGACTGCCGGATAGCATTGAAGGCTGGTTCGAGCAGTGGAAGCTACAAAACCAGCGGAATTAATAGATCACTTGCAGCAGTTCAAGCTAAATAGCTTGACTGCTTTTTTTCTATCCCTTTCGTCCAGGAAACGGACGCCTGTTGGTTGTCGTTTCCTTCTATAGCGGCCTTGTAGCGACATCGTAACTACCTCGTAGCGACCATCTTCCCCGAATTGAGCGTGCGCTTCACTTAACGATGTTTTTTATCGTTAAAGCATCAGGTCCTCCTCAACTGCGCGGGCTCCTTATCTCCAGCGCCTGCGCCAGCTAGGACTTCTCCACTAACCAGGAGAAAATCTCTTGCTGGCTGTCCGTTTGAGCTTGGTGTTCGTGTGATTCGTGCGATTGTAGCTAAAGAGAGGGAATGGCTGTGGGCGGAAGAGCGGTAGCGTCCGCCTTTAAAGATTTGTTCCTACCTCCTCATCATATACCATTCAAGGGAACAAATCTTTAACAGCGGCTGGAGCCCACAGCCATTCCCTCCCTCCATGCATTAACGTCACGAACACGCTCCTCAAAGGACGCCACAAGGTGTTTATTTCATACTAGCTTGCCGCTTGTTCAGTTTTTGTTCAGATGAGAGACGTACATTCTATAATGAAAGGGAGATGAGAAAATGAGCGGAATCAAAGTACTGGTTGTTGATGATACAGCTTTTATGCGGATGCTGATGCGTGCCATTCTGGAGGAACTCGGCCATCAGGTTGTCGGTGAAGCCCGCAATGGGATCGAAGCCATCAGCATGTATCAGCGGATACGGCCAGAATTAGTAACTATGGACATCACTATGCCGGAATTGGACGGAATCAGTGCAGTTAAAAAAATCAAGTCGATTGATCCCTCCGCCAAGATCATTATGTGCTCTGCCATGGGGCAGCGTGAAATGGTTCTGGAAGCTGTTCGCAGCGGCGCCAGTGATTTTGTAGTGAAGCCGGTACACAGGGATCGTCTCATTGAAGCGATTCAGCGTGTATTCGTCGATCATTTTAAGAATGAAACGGAAAAGAACATACATGTAACTGAAGGCGTATAGGTAGCATTTTATGAGAAAAATAATATCCTATACACTGATTATTGCCGGAGTTCTGATCATTTTGCTGCCTAAAGCAAGGGAATGGTACTATGATCGGCAGCAAGAACAGCTGCTTGAGCAGATGGAAGCCTATTCTTCCGCAGCTGAGAGTAACAACAAGTTGTTGGATGATGGATACAAGCGGTTATCCCAACTGTTTAATGAAGCGGATGTCTCCGAGGCAGCAAAGCTTAGTCAAACAGCCCACCTACCGGAAGAGGATTCCTACCAGAAGGCTAACGCTCAAGCTATAGCCGTCATTAAGATCGATAAAATCGATCTGAAGATTCCGGTTCTGGAAGGTGCTACGTTGCAAAATATGAAATTTGCAGCAGCCCATATGAGCGAAACAACACCACTCGATCAAATAGGCAACGCCGCGATTGCTGCCCATCGAGCGCAAACCAAAGGAAGACTTTTCAATAGGCTGAATGAAGTAGTGGTTGGCGATGAGATTATTGTGCAAATGAAGGGCCAAGACATTGTTTATACCGTATTTAATGTATCTATCGTGGAGCCAACGGACATTTCCGTGCTCAGCAGCAATGATACCGATAGGGTGCTGACCCTTATTACCTGCGACCCTATCGAAAGCGCAACCCATAGACTTATCGTGCAAGCTAAACGCTAGCAAGCAATTGAATTGTGACAACCTTGATAAGCGGATTCATTCACAGCAGTCAAAGCTAACCGCCTTGATCGCGTACATTTAAATAGGAATTACTTTACATAATACACCAATAATTCCATTTTTAAACATAAAAAGCTGTACCCTCTGGTTTATCAAGCAGGCGGGTACAGCTTTTGTAATATGTCATCAATATCCCTAAGCCTTCAGGAAAAAACTTATATAAACTTGGTGTATAGAGATTAGGACTGGGACTGAGACTGAGACTGAGACTGAGACTATTATTATTCACTGGACATGGATACTCATAAGAACGATAAAAGCCGGGACAGCTTTCGCTGCCCGGCCTTTTTTTATTTTTTCCATTTTAGGAACGAGAACGTTTTTTCCTTATTACTGCACCTAGAAGCAGCAGGCCAAGGCCTATAAGCTGCAGAAGCAGATAGCTGTCTTCCCCCGTTTTCGGAAGCACTTGCACAGCAGGAGTGTTGGATGAGCTGCCTTCAGCTCCTCCCAAAGGTATCTCTACATCAATTTCAAAGAAGAGCTCCTCTTCATTGCCGTCTTCATCCTTGACTATAATAGAGAATTTATCCTTACCGACAAAGCCCGGTTTAGGTGTATATTTCCACTTGCCATTCTTATCTATGGTCACTGTACCATGTTCAGGTTTTTGACCTATAGTTGGAACGCCACCTTTTGGAATCTCAACTTCACCCTCAGTAGTCGTATCTTCCGGTGTAGTTACTGGTGTTGTTGGTTTGCCTGGGTCTGGGCTCGGACTTGCTCCCGGATTCGGACTTGGGCTTGGGCCAGGATCCGGACTTGGACTTGGACTAGGGTCCGGACTTGGGCTCGGGCCAGGGCTTGGGCTTGGGCTTGGACTTGGGCTCGGGCTCGGGCCTGGACCTCCTGTATCCTTCTTATTGGTGATAGTTATAGATTGACCATATTGGTCGATGACGATACCCGTGTCAGCTTGCGTCAGTGCGTAGCCGGCTGGAGCTTGCTTCTCAACCAGTACATAATTGCCGTACAGCAGATTGCTGAAAGTGGCTACACCATTCGCATCTGTTGTCGCCGTTCCATAGGAAGTCGTCTTGTTGCTGTTGAACAATTCAAATTGTGCGCCTGCGAGCGGCTTTTGATCATCAGCGTCAACCTTGGTGACTTTAATCGATCCTGTAGGCGTATTTATAATTACAGGTATTTTCTTATTGCCTACCTTTTCGGTTTTGGTCACGGAGTCAAGAGTCACGATGGTTTCGCCGCTGCCGACAATTTGGTAACCGCCCGGTACCTTAGTTTCCTTCAGCACATATTGATTATAAAGCAGATTAGTGAATGTGAGCTTCCCTGTGTTGTCGACCGTTTTAGTACCGTAACTGATCGATTTATCCAGGCTTAAGAGTTCAAACTCGGCGCCTTGCAGTAGAGCTTGGGAATCAGCATCTACTTTAATGACGGTTAATTCTCCCGTTCCTCTTACGTTTTGAACGGTATAGCTGTTAGCAGCCTGATTGATGGTAATCGGTTGTGGTGCTTGAAGCGGTAAGTAATATACAGGAGCTTCAATTTCATGCAGCACGTAATCGCCATAAGCCAGATTATCAAATTTCAGTTGACCATTGCTGTCTGTCGTTTTTACACCATATGATTGGGTACCGTCTGTACTTTTCAGTTCAAACTTCGCGCCTTCAAGCTTCACGGTGTTATTAGCCTGATCCACCTTCGTGATGACAAGATTGCCTTCTTTTTTCTTGTTGGCAATTGGCGGCAAGATTTGAGCAGCCTCCCCTAATGTCACGAGAATAGGAGCAGACAGCGGCTCATAGTTGGCAGGAGCTTCGATTTCAATCAGCTTGTAATCATCATACTTCAGATTATTGAAAGTTGCTTTGCCGTCGTTGCCAGTAGTTTGTGTGTCTACCAGCGTATTATCCTTCACCGTACGAAGTTCAAATTTAGCTCCGGCTAGTGTTGTCGCACTATTAGCACTATCCACTTTTGTTATTGAAAGGGAGCCTTTGCCACGTTTGTTCTCTACGGTTTTAACCACACTGGCTTGATCCAAATCAATCGTAATAGCATTATTGGGAACGCTTAGCACGTAAAAATTCGGTGCTTTTGTCTCAAGAATTGTATATTCAGCTTGTTCTAAATCAGCGAATAGGAGTTCACCATTTGCATCCGTAATTCCGTCCTTGATCTTGACTCCATTCTTGTACAGTTCAAACTTCGCGCCCTCAAGCGGCACATCGTTTCCAAGCTGATCCTTTTCCTCATCAATCTTGACGATCTTTATCGCGCCTTTACCCCTGTCATTCTGAAATACTTCAGTCAGAACAGGCTGTTCAAAAGTGATATTCTTAGTGGCAGTTTTGATCTGGTAGTACTTCGGTGCTTTTGTCTCCTCGATGACGTATTCACCGTAATCCAGATTATCGAATGTGATGATGCCAGTTGTATCGGTCGTCTTGACTCCTACAACTGTTGCGGGAATACCAACCCTGTAGAGCTTGAATTCAGCACCGGCGAGCGGCTGGTTCGAGGCGTCTACTTTCTTTATCTCAAGCTTGCCTTTAAGTCTTTCATTTTTCACAGTAACTTCTTTAGATGCTTCCTGCAGGGTTACCGGAGTCGTTACAGTCAATATCTTGTAATACGATGGAGCATTCGTTTCTACCAAGTAATACTGCCCATACTCCAGCCCGCTGAATTCAGCGATACCATTTGAATCAGTAATGTCTATTTTTTTAGGAGTAAAGCTGTTGCCAGCGCTATTCTTCAATTCAAATACTGCACCTGCGAGCTTTTTATTCGCGTCTGCAGAATCCTCCTTGATCACCTTAATGCTGCCGATCCCTTTTTTATTCTTTACGGTGTATTGCATAACACCATTGATATCGTTAACGGTTGAACTGTTAATCACGATATTATGCTTATGGGCATCATTAGTGTTATCAATCACATAACTTGTAGGAGCCTTGATTTCTTCGAGTATATATTTACCGTATTTCAAGCCAGTAAAGGAAATTTGGCCGTTACTGCCGGAAGTCTTAGTACCTATGACTTGATTTCCTGTTACCCGCGTCAACTTGAACTCTGCGCCTGCCAGTTTATCTCCGGAATCCGCATCCACCTTGATGACAGTCAAATCTTTAGTAGGCACAGAGCCTGTTCCGCTAGTACCTGCCAGCTTAAGGTTAAATTTCTTCTCGTTATCCTTCGATATATTGCCTGCGCCTTTTCCATTAAAGTCTACTTTATTGCCTACTTCTTCACCATTCTCACCATCTACGTAAGAGCTGTATTCCAGTATATAGGGCTTGGTGATGGTCTGCAGGAATACCAGCTTGAATGGCTCGTCACTGTCAGCAGTAGGAGTCAGATAATCAATTTTGTAGACCGTTTCATCGTTTGGAACTAAAGCGCCCTTATTTACATTGCCACCTTGATCCGGCACCGTAGTTTCGTACAGCTTGAAAGAGTTACGATCCAAAATTTGTTTCTTGCTCGGTGTATCCGTAATTTCAGCGTTTTGTACAGTCGATTGGCCACGGTTAATGTGAAGGGTCCAGTCAATAATGTATTGATTAGAGCTTTGCTGTCCTCCTTTAGAAACATACTCGCCCGCTCTTGGAATGGTGATTTTGGCATCTACCTTTTTCTCCTGAACGCCAGTCGCTGTAATTACAGCTTCGTTCTTGATGGTCAAGTCTTGCTGATTTGCAGGAAACTGCATGTTCGCTACGTCTGTTTCGTACTCGATGTAGTAAGGAGTTGTAATGTTACCCAGGATGACTGTGAACTTACTAGCATCGCTTTGAACTGTTTTCGTAACCGGACTGCTGCGATCAACGACATGAGTGCCATCTGCGTTAATCGTCATCGGGTAGATCTTGATCGAACTGGAAACAAGCGTATGATGCTTTCCGGCTTCCTGAATAATGTCTTCAACTGTTACATTCTTCAGATCCTTTTGGTTATAGTTGACGCCAATGCCCCAGGTAATTCTTTTGGTTGATGCATTATACTGGCCAACTTTAAAACCATTGTTTTTAATTTTATCAGATGGATCGAAATCTTTGCTTGTGGTCGCTTTTTTCACACCGCTTGTGCTATTTTCTTTCCATTGCAATTCACCATTATTGGCAAATTTCACGTCTTTGTCTGACTGATTATAGTACTCTGTTGTTTTATAGTCATAATCCGTCTTGTATTTGACTATATAGGAAGTTGTGCTAGACGCAGCTGGAAATTTAATCTGGAATCCTTCTTTGTTTCCGTAAGTAACCAACGTGACCGTATAGTCTGGTGTGGCTCCTGGCACGGAGACAGGCGTATAAGTAGCACCATTATCCTTACTGATTTTAAGAGAGCTGCTGTCCAGCTTTTGATAGCTGGAATCGAATGTATCCACATATATAATGTCTTCTACAGGATAACCGATTTTGTTAATGTTCACTGTCCAGTCAATTTTTTTATTCAGGTAGTCTACCCCGTCACGGCTCTTATGAAAGAAGTTTTGCTTGATGGCCGTTTTGACTTCCCAAGGAACTTCCCTGGTGTATACATTATTTAAGATGTCCTGATCATCGTACACATTGCTTGATGGTTTTGTTTTGTAGGTAATCTTGAAGGCGTCGCTTGTTTGATCGTTAAACTTCAAGACAAAACCATTTTTATTTGTAGCATCCGGCTTGGGAGTTTGCGTATACGAATTAGTAATAAAATCACTAATCTTAGCTGGAGCCGTTGCTGCATCCGCAAACAAGCTATAGCTTCCGGTGTACGGAGATGTGTTCGAATCATTATTCACATCATTGACTTTGACGATATTCAATGATCCCGCTACAAATTCATGCTTATTAGAGAACAGATCCAGCAGTTCCAGCTCGCCAGGGCCAAAAAGCAGTTCCCCATAATTCAGCTTTACTGTCCACTCAATCTCTTCTGTTGTCGCATTGAAGACACCACTCTTGTCAAGCACCTTGCCTCTTGGCGTCAGCACAAGTGCATTATCCGAAACGCTCGGGTTGCCCGTTGACTCCAGCGAAGCGATGTTATCGAACTGTTCGATCGTTGAATCCTCAATTTTCGTAGGGAACGTAATGCGATAGGCACTGTCAATCGGATTGAGGAATGAAATCGTCAGATTATGAGTAGCCGGATCCAACGCTGCACTGTAATCAGATGTAGGGACCACTGCACCTTCACCGGTAACACCATTCAGGCCGACATTTAGTTGCTTAATCACGATATCATTGATGTCTAGCGACAGGCCAGTCAAAATGTTGTCCTTGACTACGGCGCCTGTTAATTTCTTGAGATCAGTATTAATATCAATCGTCCAGTCGATCTTGGTCGGATTTTGTCCTTTATCGGCCGCACCGTTCTTCTCGATGGAGCTGCCTGTTTTAGGCTTTACATGAAGACGGACAGTTCCTGCACCCGTCACACCAAAGTCAATGGGGACATTGGATGGATCTATAACTTTGGCCTCAGCCAGAGTGCCCCAAAATTGCAGCGTCCCCCTCGCTTCAGCACCATCGTTAATTTCATCATTAAATTTAACGGTTACTGTACGCCCATTAATAAGATAAGACCCAATACCTCCTACTAAATTATGAGGGCCAGCCGGGAGAGTGTAATCAAAGATGTCCGGCAGGTCAAACTCAAAGGTGTCACCGTCAGCATACGTGTGACCATCCGGCAGCAAGTATGTATAATCCAGGTAGAGAACGTCAGCCACATTTACCTGAATATCGGTGCTTTCACCTACAAAATGATTTGCTGACTCCTCGTATACGGACGCAATGACCGTGGGAGAGGGATTCTTATAGCTCAACTCGGCCTTGGTGAATATGGTATCCGCTATCGCCGCCGCATTTGCTGGCTGCACAACGCCCGCAGATTGAAAAAACTGGAATATGAGTAAAAATGTGACTAAAAGAGCTGTTGCTTTTCTGGACAAGCTCGTAGCTCCTCCTTTCCTGTTCGATCGCATTCCGAGAATGCGAAGGTAACGCATAATCCCAGACTCTGATCGGTTTCCTGTTCGTGAAGTTTTCATTCTATCCATCCTTTTCAAGTAATTAGGGTTTAATAGCCTTGAGTCTATATTAAGAAATTCAACTCGACATTCCATTTTGTGAACACATATAGACATCTGGGTAGACAAAATTCGCCTTTTTTCATCTGTCTTCTACCTTTGTTTGCCTAAAACACCCATATCAGAATGTACCTCTCTCATCTGAACAAAATCTGAACAAATATTCTGCGAGTGAATAAAGTAAGCGTTTTAGTTCTCTATAAACAAAAAAAGAAGCCTATCGGCTCCCTAAAATGGTATGAACGAAATTTTTTCGTGCAGAACAATCCTATAGAAGCAGGCTCATCCAGAAAGGAGGTCTATGCCTTTAAAGCTTTCCAAACGATCATATCAACAAATTAAACAGCTTCGGATCCTTATTGATTTCGATATATCCGTAGTCCTTGTCCGACAGACGCTCAATCAGACCCTCGTAATCGTCCTTGTTCTTAAGCTCAATGCCGACCAGCGCCGGAGCATCATCACGGTTGTTCTTCTTAGTGTACTCGAAACGCGTAATATCGTCCGTCGGCCCCAATACCTCTTCCAGGAATTCGCGGAGCGCACCAGCACGTTGCGGGAAATTCAACACAAAATAATGCTTGAGACCCTCATATATTAAAGAGCGTTCCTTGATTTCCTGCATCCGGTCAATATCGTTATTGCCGCCGCTAATAATGCACACGACATTTTTGCCGCGAATCTGTTCGCTATACGCATCTAGCGCGGCTACGGACAGAGCACCCGCCGGTTCAATAACAATGGCATTGTTATTATACAGCTCCAGAATCGTCGTACATTCCTTGCCTGCGGGTATAAGCACAATGTCCTCAAGCAGCCTTTGGCAAATTTCAAAATTCAGCTGTCCAACCTGCTTCACCGCCGCGCCATCCACAAACTTATCAACCTCTGATAGCTTGAATACATTCCCTTCTTTAAGGGCTTTGCTCATGCTGGCAGCTCCCTCGGGCTCGGCACCAATGATATGCGTCTGGGGCGATACACTCCTCATATAGGTAGAAACACCGGAGACGAGACCGCCACCTCCAATGGTTGCAAAAATATAATCAGGCGATTCCGGAATCTGGTTCATGATCTCGAGCCCAACTGTGCCTTGACCTGCAATCGTGCGGGCATCATCAAAGGGATGGACGAACACCTTGTTCTCCTGCTCACAGTAAGCCTTCGCTTGATTAGAGGAGTCATCGAAAGTATCCCCAGTCAAAATCACTTCTACGAAGTCTCCTCCAAACAGATTCACCTGAGCAATCTTTTGCCGCGGAGTAGTAGTAGGCATAAATATAGTTCCTTGAATGGCTAGCTGCTTGCAAGAATAGGCCACACCTTGTGCGTGATTACCTGCACTAGCGCACACAACACCACGCTCCCGCTCTGCTTGCGATAAGCTTTGGATGAAGTTATAAGCGCCTCTTATTTTAAAAGAACGCACGATCTGCAAATCTTCTCTTTTCAAGTAAACATTACAGCCGTACTTGCTTGAGAGCTGCTCATTTCTTTGCAGCGGAGACGGCTCTATTACTTTACTAAGCACGTGACTCGCTTTAATGATGTCCTCAAGTCTAACTACTTCAGAATTTGTCACGTCTTATCCCTCTCCTTATCCTTATCCCATGTCTATTAACAATTTTATTTTTACTGCCTATTGTACCACAGCCATTACTAGAAAAACTATGAACACAAGGAAAAAGGGATCAAACTATTACTTTGAAAAACGTCTTGTGGCGTCCTTTGATGAGCGTGTTCGTGACGTGGGAGCGTTGCGGAGGTAAAGAGTGTGGGCTCCAGCCGCTGTTAAAGATTTGTTCCCTTGAATGGAATGGATGAGGAGGTAGGAACAATTCTTTAAAGGCGATCGCTACCGCTCTTCCACCCACAGCCCTTCCCTCTTCTCAGCTACAATCGTACGAATGGCACGAACAACAAGCTCAAACGGACTGCCAGCAAGGAGTTCTCTCTTGGTTAGGGGAGATTTTCCCGCGGGCACAGGCGTTGGGACTGAAGAACGGCCCCGCCAACGCGCACAACCGAGAGTATCTGCTACTTTAACGAACTTTAACGATGTTTTTCAACGTTAAAAGCACCGGCTCCCCTCCACGTCACTACTTTAACGATGAAAAACATCGTAAAGTGAAGCACACGAAGCACGAAACTTATACTTTCCAGTTGGCTAATCAACGAAAAAGCACGCCATTAATAGGCGTGCCCGAATACGAATAATGAGTAATTTCTATACCTCTTGAATTCCTTAAAAGTAGCGTCCTGAACCCTGCAGGTCCGTACGCTTCTGTAAGTAACGGAAGAATGCAGCGGAGGCTTGAGCACGGGTGACGTTCTCAGCAGGATTAAAGCTGCCGTTTGTCAAAGTCATAATTCCCAGACCGACCACGATTGCCGCTTCACCGCGACTTTTGAGCTTAGCAGCATCTGCAAATTTATCGTTAAAGATGTCCTCGTATTTAGCCAAGTCTTTGTAGCCTAGAGCTCTTACGACAAGCTGAGCCATCTCTTCACGATTCATGGTTGCAGTAGGATTGAAATCCGTACCTGGGTCTATTAAGCCACGATCCACCGCATTTTCTACATAAGCAAAGTATGGGGAACTATTGCTCACATCCTTGAAGGAAGCTTCACGGTCAGCAGCATAATAAATCCCATAACGTCCACCATTCATAGCAATGACAAGCATTTTGATCATTTCGCCGCGAGTAATAATCTTATTCGGACTTACTTTGCCATCAACCACATCGATAGCCCGGTAATCGACCATCAATTGAAGCTCATTACGCGCCCAATGGTTGTCAATATCCGTTACCGTCAGCTTCTCAATAGAGATAACATCTCCGGTAGACGCTTCTTTCCATTCGCCGGTTACTGCATCCAGGAAAAAATTATCCTGTGTGTTCTTCGGCACAAGCGCGTAGACAAGCTTGGTTGTTACAGCCGCACCGTCTCCGCTAACAGGCGGCATGATCTCTCCAGCTGCTACCATCAGATTATATTTTTCAGCAGAAATACCACCCGAATTAGCATAAGCGTTCTCGTTCACGGTAATGTAGGAAAGTTGAATGTCGTACTGAGACATCAGCAGATCCTTGGCTTCCTCTAATGGAAGAACCTCTGGCTTTTGCTGCGGATACGCAGTTTCTGAAAGATAGGCATAGTAATTGACAACCTCGCCAGTAGTCCGGTCAATACTTATATTGACACTTTCATTACCGGCATTGACGCCATCAATGACTCTTTGAAAGTTCATATCCCAATTCTGCATCTTTTTAAGTTGATCCAGAGGTATCGACTTGTTTGGTACAGACCCTAGCACCAATTGATCCGTGTAAGCAGGAAGATTCTTCTTCACAAATTCAATTGCTTTTGTCTTGGCATCCTCTAAACTCACCTTGGCATCCACGTCTTTGTCATAATTGTTATTATTCAAATAGCGGTTATAGCCACTCAGCTCACCAGTCCGGCTGTTGACAGTTGCGGAGATGAATGCTCCCATTTTCCCTGTCTTATCGTTCTCGGCAGGCGGCTGATTCCAGCGCAAATTCCAGCTGGATGTAACCTCTCCGGTTTCCGGATTCGTATTTTCGTAGAAGGAAGCATCCTCCAGCTTGATACCAGCGGGTAGTTTAACCGATTCATTTACTTTGGCAATTGCCTGCTCTTTAGTCAAATTCAAATTACCAGTCGGCTTCTGCCCAATCGGCTTATCTGTCAAAGGCTTTGCAGCCTCTTCCTCGGATACAGAATACCCCCGGTTCCACGGCTCGCCTGTAACAGCGTCAATTAAATTATTGCTCATGCTGTACACGGTAAGCGGCTTGCGCTCTCCTCTGGCTTCGTATGGAATTTGATATGATAAGGAAATGTTCGATGTATCACGGAAAGCTTGTGCAGCTTTTTCTTTGGAAATTACGTCCTGCTTTTCAAATTTCAAAGTATCATCCCAATTGTAATTGTAGCCGGTTATTTTTCCATCACCATCCACACTGATTGAGATTCCATTCTCCGGAAAAGCTACTCCGTTAACAACGCGATCATAGCGGATATTATATTGATAGCTGCCGCTTAATGGGGGACGGAAGGATTTCTCATCGCGGTCATTATATTGCACTTGATTCTGTTCTGTAGGATTAATTTTGGCGATCCATTCAGCTGCAGCGGCCTTGGCTCCTTGATAGTCAACTTTTGGCGGATAGCTGGGCTTACGGTCAGGATCATTATCGTAAGAAGAGTACCCCAACAGCTTGCCGCTCGTGCCATCAATAGTAATGCTGATATTACCGTAATTCCTGTCTTTCACCTTTTTGGTGAAATTCATATTCCATGTTGGGGTTTCTTTCCCTAAGTATGCCCGATAGGAATTCATATGGACGGATTCCAGTACGTAGCCTTCAGGGATCGTTATGTAGGTCTTGGCCAGCTCCAATGCTTTTTCTTTAGATATCTTCGCTTCCAGCTTCAGGTCTTCTTGCGGAGGAACGGCTTTCCCTACAGATGTAGAACTCTGACTGCTGTAAGAGGGTATAGCCTCATCTGCCCAAGCTTGGGGGGCCACGGAAAATAACATGGCTGATGCAATAACTGCAGTTCCTGCTTTTTTTATTATTTTCAATTGAATCTGCCTCCTAAATATCTCACGATTTAATCCATCACCCTTCAGACGGCAGCTGGTAAAAAAATGTTGCGGATTCCTCACCCAATATAAAGATAAATCTGATATACAGCAAAGAAACCGCCCGGGATGCATCTGATATGCAGCCATGAGCGGTTTATTTGTCCTTTTTAGTAAAGCATTACTTGGTATTACCAAGAAACACCTGGCGATACTTAGGGATGCCTAGATTGTTTCACTTCACTTACTTCACTTATTTCACTTACTTCTCAGTCAAGGTAATCGTTCCTTTTGCAGAGTTCCAAGTCAGATCCCATCCGAACAGGTCTGCCAAGAACTGAGCCGGAACCACAGTACGCTCACCGTACAAATGAACGATACTGCCAACATCCTTAGACGTTCCATTCAACTGCATAATATTATTGTCGATCCAGAAAACGGCTGTCGTATCATCAATTGTAATTGTTGTTGCTGAACGATCCGTTGGATCCCAAGATACTGTAGCGCCTAATGCTTCAGCAAGATAACGAAGTGGCAGGAACACCTTACCATTCACAACTTCTGGAGTTATGTCCATAGCAACACTTTCACCATCATTTGTAAAATAGCGGCTGCCCTCGGTAAATACGATAACATCCTTTTGGGAAGTTGGGGGCTCTGTTGAAGGCTGCTCATTAGAGCTGAACAGTTCAGGGAACTGGGCCACCACACCACCAGCTAATTCATTTCCAGTCATAGCCATATGGGCATACGTGGTGCGAAGCTTCGCATAAGCAGTGCTATACGTATTATTGCTTGCATAAGCGTTGAAGGATTCAAGCAAGTGCCCAATATGCATTTTCAAACCTTCTGCAATTTGGTTCTCTTTGAAATTCGGGTTTGCATCTGCAAAGAATTTGGCTTGCTTGGTCCGGTATTCTTCAAGATCGGATACAGCCTTTTGACGTTTAGTCTCGTCCTTAGCAGCCGTAGCCTTCACATAATCTACGAGGTAACCAATGTGTGAATTCCAGATTGGCTTGAAAGCATCACCTGCGGCTTCACCATAAATGGTTGAAATTCCAGCAGTCAATTCATCCGAGTTTTTCAGCAAAGCAGCTGCAGCTTGATCGAAATCAGCAGCTCCGGAAAATCCTTTTTGCATTGCCAAGGCTGCAAGA
Organism: Paenibacillus eucommiae; assembly: GCF_017874215.1. Lineage (GTDB taxonomy): Bacteria > Bacillota > Bacilli > Paenibacillales > NBRC-103111 > Paenibacillus_AI > Paenibacillus_AI eucommiae. The sequence continues at coordinate 43,336 of NZ_JAGGLB010000042.1, read as the reverse complement.
ATACCGTGTTCACCCAGCGTACGCTCTAGTACGGAGCGAAGTGTAGATGCAGTCTCTGTTGCGTCGCCTTGCGGATATTTATCTGGGTTTTGCTTAACAATGGCTGCAGTAAGCCCATCTGCAGTCATATACATATGAGCATAAGCAGTGCGTGCGGCATTGTAAACTTCAGTGTAATCTTTATTCACATAAGCACTGAAAGCAGCCAGCAAGTGACGTATGTGCATTCTTAAATCATTTGTAACATCAGCTTCCACTAAATTAGGATTAGCTTTAGCGAAAAATCTTGCCTGTTCCACGCTGTAGGAATCCAAGGCGCCAAAAGCTTTGGTGCGTCCCGGCTCATCCCCAGCTACAGTGGCCTTCACATAATCAACTAAATAACCAATGTGTGAATTCCAGATCGGCTTGAAAGCCTCCCCCGCTTCTTCTCCATACACAGATGCGATTGCAGCGGTAAGGGAATCCGAGTTCTCCAGCAAAGCTGCTGCAGCTTGATCGAAATCACCAGCCTTATCATAACCTTTTTGCATAGCGATAACAGCTAACAGCGCATGTTCTCCAAGTATATTCCCCAACTTGGAACGCAAATTTGCTTTGCTTCCTTCCGTGGATGGCACTGCCGCGCTTGCTAATGCAGGGATAAGCAGCGTCAAGCACAGTGCAAAGAGAACTATTTTGGTAACAACTTTTTTCACAGGCTTTCTCTCCTTTTTTCAATAAGATATAAGTTCGTGATGTTGCGTTATGTATTGCTTCCTTTCATTACCCTTGCGATATCGTGTTGAAACAATAAAAAAATTGTTACGAAAACCATAACAAAAAGATCTATGCATACATACCTGGCATAAACCTTTTCATAGTGCTATGAACCGCATCGTTACTTGACCTACATGAGTAAAAATAACCCAAAGACCTGCGGCCCCGGCAACCTTATGGACCTGTTCCACTCGAAGTCACGCGCCAACCTAATCCATTTTTTTTCACATAAATATATGAACTTGATAAGCCATCCACATAGAATAACTTCCCATACCTCGGGTCATTCTTTATACTTCCTTCTTGAACATCTGAACTGAAAGCTACTACTGGGTGAAGAGAAAAGAAAATATACTTACGTACTGCTAATTCAGGTGTTGGAGAAGGAAAAAACAAGAAATATACGGCTAATAACAGCAATGCCATCTTGCCTATTAATCTCTTTTTCTTAATGATCAAAATATCATCCCCAAAACTTTCGATAATTGATACAATAAACAATACATACAGAGGGACTTGCTCGGGGTATCATTTCTTCTGGTTGATATGAAGATTCCTTGAAGCTTTTATTATACCATTTATTATATATTTTTTAAATATATGTAATTTTAAGTTACAGAACGTAGTATAGTTCAAGCCACTCTCAAGTGGACACTCCCCTAACATTTGGTTCCTGAGAAAAAGGATAGTGAATATAATTAAAACATTTTAACCCTGTAATCCTTTATCGCGGTAAAACGACAAAACCCCAAAATCCCATATTTTTCGGCATATTCAACAAGAACGAGATCCCTTCCACATACATTACTGTGAAGAGATCCCTTATTGGTCATACCCTTTACACCGTTTAAAGTCAGATCTTCGTCTCGTCGCTTTTCAAGGTTGCCATAAGTGCTTGCAGTTCCTCTGTCGTAAGGTTCCTCCACTTGCCATTCCTCAGACCATCCAAATGAATATTCATAATCCGCACACGCTGCAAATTAACGACCCGGTAACCGAACGCTTCGCTCATTCTCCTGATTTGGCGGTTGAGGCCTTGAGTCAAAATGATTCTAAACACACGGTCATCGATTTGATGCAGCGTGCATGGCTTGGTCATGGTTCCAAGAATTTTAACCCCGCTGGCCATTCCTTTCAGAAACATCGGTGTTATCGGCCGGTTCACTGTTACAATATATTCTTTATCGTGATTGTTCTCAGCACGCAGGATCTGATTGACAATATCACCATTATTGGTAAGCAAAATCAGCCCCGAGGAATCCTTATCCAGACGTCCAATAGGAAAAATGCGCTCCGGATGCCCAATGAAATCGACAATGTTGCCTTGAATATGCCCCTCTGTCGTACATGTAATGCCCACCGGTTTGTTCAGAGCAATATATACATGCTGTTTCTTGGAGCCGATGGGGCGCCCGTCAATACAAATCTCGTCCCCGTCCTCCACCGTACTGCCAAGCTCCGCCATCTGCCCGTTGATCGTAACACGCTTCGCTTCAACCCACTTGTCCGCTTCCCGCCTTGAACAAATGCCCGTCTCACTTATATATTTATTAATTCTCATCGATAAAAGTACCCCTTATCCCAAAAAATGTGCCGCTCACTCATACATGATCATTATGCTTCATTAGACGACAAGGATCAAGTATGAGAACCTGATGACAGACTGTAAAAAGTTGCGTTTAATCGGATATGATAAAAGAAGATGTAAAGGATCGTTTATAAAAAGCAGCTGCCGTTGTTTAGGGATAGCAGGGATAGCATTTCTAAATGTCCGAAGGTTCATGTAAAATGAGAAAGACGGATAAAGCGGCTGGGGGCGGGCTTCTACTTTAACTTTAACGATGTTTTTCATCGTTAAATACCGGGGGCGTCGCCACAACCTTACTTTAACGATGAAAAACATCGTTAACGTCCCTTTTTACCACCCAAACAGGCCATCCGCACGCTTTTAACGATGAAAAAACATCGTTAACGTGACGGTTTGACTTGAAACACTTCATTTAACGATCAAAAACATCGTTAAGTGGGCACACGTTCCTTTCAGGAGAGACGGGCTGCTAGGCTGCTGCTATCATTTCCATCGCTACGAAAGGCATTACTGAAAATTTGGCTCTTTAGCGATGTTTTTCGTGTTTTTCATCATTAGTGTGCAAAAGAGTGCCAAGAATTGAAGAAGGAAGCAGGGGATTATAGAGATGCATTTGTTAATTTTGGGAGGCACAGGGCGTGTTGGCAGTAAAATTGTTGAGCAGGCGTTGGCAGACGGACACAGAGTAAGCGTATTAGCGAGGAATTTGGGGAATCTCGGAAATCTTAGAACTCTCGGGAGCAATGGGAATCTTGGGAGCATTGAGAGCATTGGGAACATCGGAAATCTTGAGAATGTCGAAAACCTTGAGAACGTTGAAAACGCTGAAAAGGTCAAAATACAAGCAGGCGGCTTAACCTTGCTTCAAGGGGACGCCTGCCTGCTTGCCGATCTCCGCTTAGCAGTTGATGGTGTTGATGCGGTTATTAGCTGCCTGGGAACGGACGGGGGGACGGTTCTGACAACGAGCATACCGCTGCTTATAGCTGTCATGAAGGAACAGGGCATCCGTCGTATCATTACCGTCGGCACGGCCGGTATCCTGCAGAGCAGGGAGTACCCCCATTTGCTGCGGTACGAGTCGCCGGACTCCAGACGCTCCTCAACACGTGCAGCTGAGGAGCACCGTAAAGCCTGGGAGCTTCTGGCCTGCTCCGGACTGGATTGGACGTTAGTATGCCCAACCTATTTACCAGATGGTGAACGGCTCGGCAGCTACCGCTTCGAAAAAGATTACCTCCCCGATGGAGGTACCTCAATTTCTACTGCGGATACAGCCGATTTCACCTATGCCCAGCTGCAGCAAAAGGATTTCATTGGCTGCCGCGTTGGTCTAGCTTATTGAACCTTCTAGTCTATCCATTGCTAGACGCTCATTAGATGCTTGTTAGAACCTCGTTCGGCTCTCCTCAGATGCTTGCTAGCTTGCTAGACTGCTCCTCGGATGCTTGCTCGACGCTCGCTAAATGCTCGTTAGACACTCGTTAGACACTCGTTAAACGCTTGACCCCACTCGCTACAATCTCGCCGGCAGAACCTCCGCCTCCGCCTGATCCGCGGAAGCCGAACCACTCTGTCCCTGCTGCAGCTGGTACATCTGATAGTACCGACCTTGCTGCCGCATAAGGTCTTCGTGGTTGCCGCGTTCGACGATCTCACCGTGGTCGAGCACCAGAATCTGGTCGGCGCTCTTGATCGTCGACAGCCTGTGGGCAATGATGAAGGTGGTACGCCCCTTCTTCAGCACCTCAAGCGCGGCCTGGATCACGGCCTCGGTTTCCGTATCGATGCTGGCAGTCGCCTCATCGAGGATCAGAATCGCCGGGTTGAAGGCCAGCGCCCGGGCGAAGCTGATCAACTGCCGCTGTCCGGCGGACAGGGTGCTGCCCTTCTCGATAACCGGCTCATCGATGCCATGACGCAGCCCCTTGAACATCTCCTCAGCGCCCACATCACGCAGCGCCTGCTGAACCCGCTCCCGCGAGACCGACGGATCGTTCAGGCTCACATTCGAAGCAATCGTTCCCGTGAACAGGAACGGGTCCTGCAGCACGATGCCCATATGCTGACGCAGCATTTGCTTCGGGATGTCCCTGACATCCTTGCCATCAATGCTTATAGTGCCCTCACGAACATCATAAAAGCGGAAAAGCAAGTTAAGCACAGAACTTTTGCCCGATCCGGTATGACCAACTAAAGCCACAGTTTCACCCTGTTTGGCTTCGAAATTAAGCTGTTTAAGCACATACTCCTCATCTTTGTAAGCAAATGTAACATTCTCGAATTTCACATTGCCTTTATAGCGCTCCATGCTTTCGGTGGATACCTCTACTCCCTCTTCATCCAGCAGTTCAAATACGCGGTCAGAGGCCACAAGCGCTTGCTCCAGATTAGCCAGCTGATTCACGATACCAACAATGGGCTGGAACAGCCGGTTTAAGTAGTCCACGAAGGCGTACAGCACACCTACTGAAACAACAATCCCCATACCGAGGGAGCCGCCGCCCACCATCAGGATCAAGCCGAAGAAAAACAGGTTACGGAACACTTGAACCAGATTGTGTGAGGTGACCGAGTTCAGCGTAAGCATTTTGCTTTGATAAGAAAAGTGCTCCTGGTTCAGCTCGTCAAACTCGCGAATCGTCTCCTTTTGCCGGCGAAAAGCCTGAATAATCGGCATCCCTTGAATAGCCTCATTAATCATCCCATTGATACTGCCCAACCGCTCCCGGATTTCACGATTAAAGGCTGAAGCATACTTGCGATAAACCTTAATCCATATATACAGCAGAGGAATAATTGGAAGAGTGAATAAGGCCAGCCTGTAATCGAGCGCGAACAAAGCTGCAAGAATACCAAGTATATAAATAATGCCTGTAAAAAAGTTCGCCAGCACCTGAACATAAAGCTCACGCACCGCTTCCGTATCGTTCGTAATTCTGGAGACAATTTTGCCGGCAGGCTGGTTATCGAAATAATTAACTGGCAGCCGCTGGATTTGGGCAAATACATCTGTGCGCATTTTCTGAACGATGCGGTTCGCACCAGTTTGCAGTAATAAACCTTTTCCATATGAAAAAAATGCACCGATAACGATCAAGCCAAAATATATAAAAGCCAGCTTCACCAAACTTTTGAATTCCGGCTCGTAAAAGGCATAGAGCTGCTTAACAGCAAGCACTTGTGCCGGATAAACCGCCTCATTACTACCATTGGTTATTGTTAATTGGCTGCCTTCAAGCTTACGGCTTCCATCAAAGCTTATCGGCTGGTCAACAAAAACAAATTTACGTCCAACCTGAAGGATGCGGACTTCCTGACCGGTCGCCTCTCCTTCGTCCAGACGATCCCCTCTTTTGTACCAGTCTCCATTGTAGGAAACCGCTCTAGCGCCTTCGTCCGCCTCATACCAGGGGGATTCTATGCCCAGAATATGGCGGTCGATCATTTGCTTCGCGACAAAAGGGCCTGCCAATTCAACGGATACTGCCGCACTAAGCAGCAGCAAAGCAAATAGGATTGGTTTTTTAAACAACATTGCATATTCGAACAAACGCTTTCCTGTACGTTTTTTCAAGAGGCCTCACCTTCTTTCTTCCCTCGATAGATCTGTCAATTTATCTTCATTTGATCTTCAATTGATCTCTCATCCTATTTTATCCTTCAATTAAGCTCTCCAACTGCTGCCTGTCATACTGCTCCTTATACCAGCCTCCCAGCTCAAGCAGCTGTTCATGCGTGCCTTCTTCAATTACTGCACCTGACTCAAGCACCAGAATCCAGTCAGCGTGCTGCACAGCAGATAGGCGGTGGGTTGTGATCAAGGTTGTTTTATCGGCACGCTCGCTGCGGATGCTGCGGATGATCTCCGCTTCCGTCTTTGCATCCACTGCTGACAGCGCATCGTCAAGGATCAGGATTTCCGGATCCACAATAAGCGCCCGGGCCATAGAAACACGCTGTTTTTGACCACCGGATAGGGAGACGCCTTTTTCTCCAACCATCGTTTCAATTCCTTCAGGCAGGTACTGCACATCTTTGCTGAATGCCGCCAGCTCAAGAGCTCTTTGCACTTCCTCAGCGGTTGCATCCTTACGTCCGAAACGGATATTTTCGCTTACCGTCCTAGAGAAAAGAATAGGCTGCTGCGGCACATAGCCGATCCAGCTTTGGATACGGTCTAACGGCTGCTGCTCAATAGGAACGCCTGAAATCGATATCGTTCCGGCCCCTAGCGGGTACTCCCTCAAAAGCTGCTTCAGCAGCGTAGTCTTGCCGCTTCCGGTACGTCCCACGATCCCCAGTGTCTGGCCGCGGTTCAGTTTAAAGGAAACATCGCTCAGATTGTCGCTTGCTGAAGAAGGATAACGGAAGGTCACCTTATCAAAGCAAATAGTATCAGGCTGCGATACTTCCTTGAGGTCTACAGCCTTATCCTGCACATCCGGTTTATAACCCAAAGTTTCCATTACCCTATCAAGCGACGCATTACCCCGCTGCATAATATTCACAAGCTCGCCAATAGCAAACATAGGCCAGATCAGCATACCCAGGAATACGTTGAAGGAGACCAGTTCCCCCAGTGTTAGCTCATTATTGAAAACCAGGTAACCGCCGTAGCTGAGCCCAATCAGATAGCTGATACCTACCAATATCTTAATCGTCGGATCGAAAAGCGAGTCAATACGGGCTACCGCAATGTTCTTGTTGTACACATCATCGGTCAAGGCCTTGAACTTGGCTTCACTGGCCGATTCCTGGACGAATGCACGGATGACCCGCACGCCCGCAATATTTTCCAGCACCTCATCGTTCATGCCCCCGAAAGCATCCTGCGCCGTCATAAAGCGGTTGTGAATTTTCCGCCCATAGATTTGTACCATCAAGGCAATCAGCGGCAAAGGCAGCACCGCGGCCAATGTCAGCTTCCAGCTCACAAAAAATGTCATTACAGTCAATATGGTCAGCATAAAAAAAGTAGAATCCACCAGCGTAAGAATACCGAAGCCAGCTGTAGTTGATACGGCGTGCAGATCATTTGTCGCTCTCGCCATAAGATCTCCTGTACGGTTGCGCTCATAGAAGGTTGGCGTCATTTTGATAAACTGCTTCATCAGTCTGGAACGGAGAATGCGCTCGAGCACGAAAGACCCGCCAAACAATTGATACAGCCAAACATAGGTGAGCGCATAACCCGCAATAATAATAACGCCATAAAAAATCAGCAGCTGTGTGAGCCGCTCCATCGTCAAAGTCCCCATTTGAATGCTGTCAATAGAATATCCGATCAGCTTGGGAGGAATTACTTCTAGAATACCAACGATGATAAGCAGTACAATTGCTATCGAATACCTTTTCCAGTACATCCGAAAAAACCAGCTTAATTTGTGCAGCACGCTAAACATAGGGCTTCACTCCTTTCCTAGACCTCTTTTTTTAAAATAAAAAAAGCACGTCGCTTCATGCGATATGCCCTTGTTTTATGGAAAATAAAAAAGTGCAAGTTACGATCACTCCATAACCCACACCTTCTACGTATAGTTAGTATTTAGTCTATAACTGCTGACTTATATATCAACACCGGAATATATACTGGGGGTTACCGGATATTCAGTTGTCCGTTCAATTGTTAAATCAAAGTTAAAATTATTAGCCGCGACAATCATGAAATATCCTCCCTTTCCATTCTAATTCCGTATTCCAAATAGATTTCCCTATAAGTTCCCATAAACGTTCCATTAATTGCAAAAAATGAAGCTTCAGTGGTGATTTTATCATTGTCTTCAAGGGAGTGTCAACGGATTTTTTGACTATAATTAAGCCCTGCAGCAAATAGGTCAAAATCCTGTTTCAGTATTTGTTTAGCGTCTTCCTGTATAGTCATATGTACATACTAAAAATATAAGAACGGGGTGCTTTACGTGGCCGCTGTTATGATCGTTGATGATGCCGCATTTACCAGAAATATCCTTAAACACGCTTTAGAGAAAGCCGGTCATGTTGTCATATGCGAGGCAGCTAATGGGGAACAAGCCATTGAGAAATATCTTGCTTTTCGTCCCGAGCTTGTGATAATGGATATCGTTATGCCGGAAATGGGCGGGATTCAAGCTCTGAAGGAGATCAGGAGAAGAGATCCCTATGCCATTGTAGTGATGTGCTCTGCAATCGGACAAAAGGATACCGTCATCGAAGCCATTCAAGCCGGAGCTGCTGATTTCATTGTAAAGCCCTTTCATGATTATCGTGTGCTTGAAGCCCTGGGCAGGGTTCTGCAGCATGAGAAGGCCAGCTCATAATAAGAAAAACGCCTTGCGGCGTCATTAGATGTGCGTGTTCGTGACGTGGGAGCGTTGCGGAGGTAAGAGGTGTGGGCTCCAGCCGCTGTTAAAGATTTGTTCCCTTGAATGAAATGGATGAGGAGGTAGGAACAAATCTTTAAAGGCGGACGCTAACACTCTTCCGCCCACACCTCTTACCTCTCTCAGCTACAATCGCACGAGCACCAAGCTCAAACGGACTGCCAGAAAGGGTTTTCCCTCTGGATTGAAGGAAATTTCCCCGCGGGCCAAGCCGCGGGGACTGAAGAACAGCCCTGCCAGCGCGCACAACCAAGCGGACCTGCCACTTTAACGATGAAAAACATCGTTAAGTGAAGCACACGCTCCATTCGGGGGAGATCCGGCTGCTGCTATCACTTTTACTCCCACCTCCCGTTCCTCTCAACTTCAAGTTGCGAACATCCCACGCTCATACGGACTGCCAGCAGAGGTTGCTCTCATGAGAGAAAGGGATAGTGGCGATATGGAAAAACTGAGCTTGTGCTCTCCTGTAATTCAATGAAAAACCCCTAATCCATATCGATATATGGGTTAGGGGCTTGAGGCCGCTTGAAGCTTGAATATTCACGAATTCTTTACGAGATTTACGAATCCGCTATGCTGTGTTAAAAAATAACACTGTCCGGATCGGAGCCAACACGTGAATCTTCATTCAGCGCATCGATCACCGCCATATCTTCCGCTGCTAATGAAAAGTCAAAAATATTCGCATTCTCCACTATGCGGTGCTTCTTCACCGATTTCGGGATCGTCACGACACCATTTTGCAAATCCCAACGGAGAATAATCTGAGTGACCGATTTGCCGTGTTTGGCAGCAAGCTCCTTCAGCTCCGGATGATCAAGCAGCTTACCCTGCATAAGCGGGCTCCAGGCTTCAACCTGAATGCCATGCTTTTTACAAAAATCGATCAATGGTCTTTGTGTAAGCTTCGGGTGGTACTCCACTTGATTCACAGCAGGAACGATACTGCTATCCGCCATAAGATCCTCCAGATGATGAATTTGGAAGTTGCTTACACCGATAGCCCTCACTCTGCCTTCCTCATAAAGCTTCGTGAACGCTCTCCATGTCTCTTTATATTTATCTTTTCCAGGCCAGTGAATGAGATACAAATCAAGATAGTCTAATCCAAGCTTCTCCATGCTCTCATCAAAAGCCTTTAACGTGCTTTCATAGCCTTGCTTTTCATTCCACAGCTTAGTCGTAATAAAAAGCTCTTCGCGCGGCACTCCGCACTCTCGAATCCCTTGTCCGACCCCGGACTCATTAGCGTAAACGGCAGCCGTATCAATGCTTCTGTAACCGGCCGCAACCGCATCCTTCACCGAGCTTATAACTTCGCTTCCATCTTCGGCCTTCCAAACGCCAAGTCCTAACCAAGGCATCTCAACGCCATTGTTCAGAACGGTTTTGTCTGAGATATGGTTAATCATTTTCCCATTTCCTCCTTGTGCAGACCATTTTATATACCCTGATAATTTCAAAAAGTGTAACTATGATATGTTAATTATACACGACAAATACCCTTGGAGACAAAAGCCTGCCTAAGGGCGTTAGTATCACTTGTCGATTAAGCTTGTCAGTTAAACTACAAATCCTGAAGCACAGACTTCTCCTGATTCAACGCTTCTTCCGCCTGATCAACAGCCGCTTGGTTCTCAGCATCCTGAGCTTGAGCAATCGCTCTTTCCGCTTGAACTACAGCATTTTGCGCGTTTTCCCGGGTTTCCTCGGAAGGATGGGATTGAGCCTGTGCGGTCGCATTTTGGACATCCTCTACAGCATTTTGGGCAGTAGAAATCACATTTTGAGTTTGTAAGCTGGAATCGTGCCTGGTCATCGTTGTTCCTCCTGAATGCTAAAATACATACCTGCTTAGCATGGTAAGAACATCCTTTTTTTATACAATGAAATAAACGGCGGCTCAGCCCTCGAACACTACGGATAGGTCCATCTTACCATAACAATCCGTTCCTGCGGGTAAACAATCCAATATTCCTTTACACCAGAGCATTCATATAAACGCTTCTTCAAGGTAATATCCAGCTTAAGGGAACCAGGAGAAATGACCTCGACGATCAGATCGGGAGCTCCCTTGCATCCCCGTTCATCCAACTTGCCCTGATCTCATATGATCGAAAGATCCGGCTGTACAACCGTGTCGATCTCTTTTTCCGGTTCATTCGTTTTTGGGATCCGAACATCAAACGGTGCAATATAGCCACGCAGGTCAATCTTACTCAAAATCTTCCTCTTCATAAAAATCAGAATTCGAATATAAATTTATCAAATCGTCGTAGAGTTCCCAGTCCATATCGATTGAGGCTGTCACTATTTTTAGCATCCGTTCCTTAAACATCATTGCTAATCCGGGGTTTGAATTCACATGAACATTTTTGATTATATTTGCATACACAGAAGCCATGCTATTGTAAAAATGTTCATCATCCCAGCCATATGAATCGATAAACTTTACGCCAAGCTCCACATAATAAATCATCAGGTCAATGGTCCTTACCTCGTCATGGCTCAGCTTGCTGAATTCTGCGATGGCTTTCTTCGCTTTGGCTAATCGAAGCTTCGGCTCTCCTCTCTTCGGGAAAAATTCTTGTAAAACTTGATCCTTAGCTCCCTCGTACAATTCATTAATGGTTCCTTCAGGGTCAATCATGACATTTAAATACTTCTTTACCCCGTCGTTCATCTTATAACAATCCATGATGATTGAAATTAAAACGTCTGAGTCATAGCCTTTTAATGTTTTCTTAACCTGAGATGCTGTTATTTTTGACTTCTGTTCCACTGCCGCTCTTCCTCCTATTGACTTCTATGATCCTTTTATCAAATAAAACAAAAGAAAAAGCCCCCTAGATCCAAAGGGTTAAGAAATTCCCCCAACGGTCTACGAAGCCTGGTATTTATTTCTACTCAGCCGACATGCTGCCATCTTTCAGGATAACATCATGGGCTCCGCCTTCAACAAGGCTGGTAGAGGAAACCAGAGTAATTCTCGCCTCGCTTTGCAGTCCTCTTATCGTTTTGGCGCCACAATTGCACATGGTTGATTTAATTTTACTCGTTGTCTTATCTAGGTTTTCTCTTAATCCCCCGGCATACGGGACATAAGAATCCACGCCTTCCTCAAACAGGAGTCCTTGCTTCCCGCCCAAGTCGTACCGCTCCCAATTGCGAGCCCGGTTAGAGCCTTCGGCCCAATATTCTTTCACATAATTGTTTCCGATCTTCAGCTTCTTCGTTGGACTCTCATCAAAGCGGGCAAAGTATCTGCCCATCATGACAAAATTAGCTCCCATCGCCAGCGCCATTGTAATATGGTAATCATGCACGATACCGCCATCGGAACAGATAGGCACATACGTACCAGTCTCTTCAAAATATGCATCTCTTGCTTCAGCAATTTCAATAAGCGCAGAGGCTTGTCCACGGCCGATCCCTTTTTGCTCGCGCGTTATGCAGATCGAACCTCCACCAATGCCTACTTTCACGAAATCAGCGCCTGATTCCACGAGATACATAAAGCCTTCTTTATCCGCTACGTTGCCCGCACCTATTTTCACATTGAAATTAGCCTTTACATACTGTACCGTTTCCCGCTGCCATTCGCTGAATCCGTCGGAGGAGTCAATGACCAGAATATCTACCCCCGCTTCAACCAAAGCCGGCACTCTCTCCTTATAATCCTTCGTATTGATTCCAGCTCCTACAATGTAGCTTTTGTTGTTGTCGAGCAGCTCCAGAGGGTTTTCTTTATGCCTGTCGTAATCCTTTCTAAAAACCAGATATACCAGGTTCTGATCCCCATCCACAATTGGAACGCAATTCAGCTTATGCTCCCAAATCAGATCATTGGCTTCCGACAAAGTAGTTCCTAGTGTTCCATATATAAGTGAAGAATAAGGCGTCATAAATTCACTCACGGGCTTATCCAGTGAATCTCTGCTTGTTCTGTAATCCCTACTTGTGACGATACCGAGCAGCTTTCCCTTTGGTGTTCCGTCATCTGTGACCGCTACCGTGGAGTGGCCATTTCTTTCATTCAGGGCAAGTACGTCCCGCAGGGTATGATTAGGGGTCAAATTGGAACGGCTAACAACAAACCCGGCCTTGTACTCCTTTACCTTGCGCACCATCTCCACTTGATCTGCAACCGTCTGCGAACCGTAGATAAACGAAATCCCGCCACATTGCGCCAAAGCAATCGCCATATGCTGATCAGATACAGCCTGCATCACCGCAGAAGCAAAAGGAACATTGAGCTCGATCGCTGGTTTCTCGTCCTTTTGAAATTTCACGATCGGTGTTTTGAGATCCACATTCGCAGGTATACAATCCTTAGTTGTCAAGTTGGGCAGCAGTAGAAATTCACTAAACGTACGCGATGGTTCCTTGTAATAATGAGCCACTTTTCCCCACACCTTCCTATTCTCGAAATATAAATTTTAACGATTATAGCATCTAGTCTACTTATAAGCAATGATTTCTTTCAGAAAAACGCCTTGCGGCGTCCTTTGAGGAGCGTATTCGTGACGTTGGTGCATGGAGGGAGGGAATGGCTGTGGGCTCCAGCCGCTGTTAAAGATTTGTTCCCTTGAATGATCCAGATGAGGAGTAGGAACAAATCTTTAAAGGCGGGCGCTAACGCTCTTCCGCCCACAGCCATTCCCTCTCTTTAGCTACGATCGCACGAACAGCAAGCTCAAACAGACAGCCAGCAATGGTTTTCCTCTTGATTGGAGGAGATTTCCTAGCGGACAAAGGCGCTGGGGATGAAGATTGCGCGTAGCTGAGAAGGATCTGCTGATTTAACGATGAAAATCATCATTAACGTGACGGTTTGACCTGGAACACTTACTTTAACGATGAAAAACATCGTTAAGTGAAGCACACGCTCGATTCTTCGGAGGAGGCGGAGGAGGCGGGCCGATTACTGCTGATTACTTTCGTTCTTCCTGCCACATTCAAACGGACAGATAAGCAGAGGTTGCTCTCCTGAGAGAAGGGGATAGTGGCGATATGGAAAAAATGTGCTCCCTTTCTGACTCCTTTGGAGAATGAACGGTAATACCGACCACTTCACCACTGTAAAGCTGCGCTGCACGAATTTATTTTATTAGCTCCAGGTATCCCTGTATCCCTACTTCACCTCAATAAAACTGTACTATATCCATGATTAATATTCACTCCAACTCCAGGTTCCTTTCTAAACATACACTTTCCAGTAACATCATAAAAAAGAAGACCAGAGATATTTCTCTAGCCTTCTGTCCCAGAATTCCATAAGCTCTAAAGCTGCCCTAATACGGATAACAACCTTATAATGTGCGAGACATATCCCTCTGCTTTCTCCGAATCTCCTCTCCACACACCCCTACATCCCGTTACCGTTACCCAAGATTTTCTTGGCAAACGCGACCAGATCCTGGATGTCGATTTTACCATCTCTATTTAGATCTACCCGCTTCACCTGTTCCCAATCCGGACTGTTCACGTCTTTGCCGTAATGGGCAGCCAGGATCGACAAATCGCCAACTGTAACTTTATTATCCTGGTTGAAGTCACCGGACATACCAGGTGTCACTTGAACGTTCACCGAAGACAACGCGGCTGCATATTCTTCGCCGTTACTGTCTGCCACAGTTGCGCTTGTAAGCTTAATTTCACTGGTTGCAGCCTGTGAAACCAATTTCGCGTTGAAAGTTAGCTCAACGATTTCCGCTTGACCTGTGATTTCGTTTCCCTGACCTTCACTAGCCAAAATCAATTGAGGGCTTCCGGCCTGATCTTTCACAGTCTCAAGAAGGCTAATCCCCTGTTTGATGGATTTTGCCGAAACAAGCTCGACGACTGCAGGATCATATTGCAGCTTAATATCCTGTGCATACATATCTTGAGTCACGCTGTTCAAGCCGTATTTCACTTTAAATGTTGAACCAGCAGAGACGGAGCTAGCATCTGTAGTTAAGGAAGTTACATTTGCCGCCGGAATCGGTGCATTCAGAGCATACAGTCTGCCTTCACCAGGGGCAAAGCTGGCAGTCAGCTCACCTGTTAGAGGATCATAGCCGGCTTCCACCTGTTCCCCGTTTTGCTTCGAAACTTCTTTGATTTCTCCCAGCTCCGGGTTCATGGTGAAAGTTCCCGTCGAAGCATCGGTCAAATCCCGGTTAACGATCATCACAAATCTCTGTCCGCTGCTATCTGTGAAGTCACTGATTATCCAAGGCTTCGCCAAATCATCCGGCTGCAGGAAGAAGTTTGCAGGCAGCGCAGTTGTAGATTCCGGCAGCGTACCTGTGTGATACACGGCTTGGGAGGTCAGGGAAGTTAGTGTTGGACCGAGCTGCAGCAGCTCTGAATTGATGTTTTTAGCCCATGTATATGAGCTGTTTCTTGTTCCGTCCTGTAAAATAAGCCCATCATGAAAGCCCCAATTGGCTGCTGGCGTCCAATAAGTGAAATAAATGATTCCTTTGGCCCCATAAGCCAGATTGGTATAGATGTGATACCTGATTTCATTCTCTGTCGGAGCCCGCAGATGATCGTTTGCAGCTCCTACGGATAAAATGTAAGACCAGAAATCAATGTCACCAAGCAGTGACTGCCGGCGAATAACCTCCAAATTTGCATAATAGCCGCTTAACAGCTCATGTATTGTTTTGAATGGATAATTATCGTAAACCAGAACATCAGGCTGCAGGCTGACCCATTCGCTCACATAATCCTCATATAGCTCCTCAGCTGTCCGCAGTCTTTCACTGGTAAGTACAAACGTAAAGTCAGATTCAATGGGAACACCGTTCACATACGCTTTTCCGTTAGGTTCCCAGTTCAGATCGCCATTAGAACGCACCACCCATCCGACAGAGTTGTCCCCGCCGCCATTGTGGGTCAGCTCCCAATAGTAAGACGTATCCGCAGCCACATCAGCGTCCATTTCAAAAGAAACCCATAAGTCTTCCGCACCTGAACGGGAGCGCTCGGCAATGAGCGTGTTCTTTTGCGGGGAATCCCAGAGCTTCAACGTCAGCACTTCCTCACTCCTCCATGTCGAATAATCATGGTGCAGAATGATGTTGGCAATCTTTGTTTGATTGCTGCCCGTTTTGAACGTCTGGCCTAGTGGTTTGGAAGCGGTTACAAATTCGCCAGATATATTAACCGGCTCCGACAAATTCAAGTCCTTGAAAGGATTGAAAGACTCGATCGGCAATAAGTTGACCATCGATTTGTTCCCGGGGTGATGAACCTTTAGTTGATCGACCGTTTCTTTGACTCTTGCGAACATATTGGCAAAAGGCTCATCAAACACGTTGTATCCCAATACAGCGTCGTTATTTGCATAATGCTGCGCAATTTCGTCAAGCGCCGCCACTGCCGGCTGCTGCCCATCATCATAAGCCAGCTTGGAGATGTCAGCGTTAAACGTCAGATCGGCAGCTTGGGCGATGCCATTCACATAAGCCTGCCCATCGGCATAGGCATTGGTTGTGGAAGCAGCTATCGGCAGTGCAGTCGGGCTGCTGCTTGTAAGTTCCATATAATAGCTGCCCCCGCCAACACCAACGGCTTGATAAAAGTCAAAAGTAAGTGTATCTCCCGAAATAGGGCCTGTTAACGATTTTGAAAAGAAAGCGTAGGTCTTGCCAGGATCGTTGTATACAGTCAGCGTAACCGTTACTCCAGCCGGCAGATCAGGAACACCCAGATGCAGCTGAACCGTGCTGATACCGAGCATAGTCGTTGAAATCGGGGTTTTAAACGTTTGGCCCAGCGGACTGGTAGAGCTGACCTGAAGGTTCTGGTTTTGGACGGTTTGCGTCAGCTCCTGGTAGCTATTCCATTTCAACCGTCCGTCATCTACCAGCATTTTCAAACCATGAGCCTGGGCATAAGTTAAAGCCAGGTCATTTTCCGCATAGGTGTCCACATAATTGGTGCCAACAATAAAATTTGCATTCATATTAGCAATCTCGGCATATCGTGCATCTGTTGTATCCTCCGGCCCCGGATTATAAAAAATACCGATGGGAAAAGCAGGATTCGGCGCAGGGTCAGCCTGCACAAACGGAACTGCTGTGAGCCACGCCAGTGTAAAAACACCAACCAAGATCCATTTCTTTGTGGACTTCATGAGATACCCTCCTGTTTGACAAGTATAGGATCAATACAATTCACAAGTAGCAACTGGATTCAATGAATATAACAGAGCAAGCTACTGTCCCAATGGACACATAGCTTGCTAAGAGCATATCTAATTTACGACAAACCTAACTGATCCAACATATTTATTATTACTTTTGACTAATCCAGCTTATAAAGAGAGACATCATCAATAAACAGCTGTTCACCCTCTTTAAATCCCCATTGACGCAGCACCATCTGGAGTTTGACCGGATCATTTACCCATGAACCAATTTCAAACACGTACCAGAAACTAGCCCATTTCCCCTTCTTATCTGCAACAGGCAGTCGAACACTCTCTACTACATCTTGTAAAAGACTGCTGGTGTAAGCATTGAAATTAAATTGAAGCTCACCTTCTGCAGCCGATGCTTCAGGTACAAAATAATGAAACAACGCCCCATATTTGCCTGATGCCTTTAAGGATTCTCCTTCTATATAACTGAAAGGTCCGCCAGGATCTAATCCACTCGTTACAAAGCTGTATTCCCCTGTACGAGCTCTGCTTTTTGTGCGATTAGCCGTTATTGCATGATACACAGGCCCTGCCCAGTAACTCCAATGATCTGGCATCTGTCCATTCGCACTATCGACAACTTCAAAAGAAGGGTTTACTACCAGGTTTGTCTCTTCCCGGCCGTCTGCCAGCAACAAGCGCATATAGTCACGGACGAATGCTGATTCATGATTGGCCGTTAACTCCTCAACCTGTGCCATAACCGCGCCTTCTTCTCCCTCAGTATGCAACCAATCGGCTAATAAACGCATAGCATTGTGGTCTACGTTTGGATTGTTTAGCTGCATTTCACTAACGACGGTTGTAAGCAGCGCCAATGCCTCCTCTGTCGTCTGCAATCCGATCTCTGGTTCTGGTTCTTCTAGTGGCAGTTCATCGAGCTTAAACAGGGAAACATCGTCAATATACAGCTCTTCGCCTTCCTTAAAATTAAAATGAATTAGCCCCATATCCCAAGAATCCATTTCTTCTACCTGGAATGTATACCAAGCACTTACCCACTTGCCATTCTGGCCATCTACCGGTTTTAGCGGACCCATAATTGTAGTCGCTATTGCCCCGCCTCTGAAGCCATTAACATAAAATTGAATCATACCATTCGTTTTAGAATCTTCGGGTACAAAGTAATGCATGAGCGCGCCATACTTTCCTGCCTCTACTTTTCCCTGTCCCCCTAATTTACTAATAGGTCCACCTGGAGAAAGTCCACTGGTTCTAACGCTATATTCGCCTGTACGCGATTTCTTATTACTCCGCTCTATTAAAGTGGCATGATTAACTGGTCCTGCCCAGTATTCCCAGTTCTCCGCTTCAACTGGATCACTTAAGCCTATTTCAAATGAAGGATTTATAATCAGATTTGTTTCTTCTCTTACGACTGCTAGCAATAACCTTGCACTGTCACGAACAACTGCTAATTCATGCTTAGTTGCAAGCTCCTTTATTCTCGCCCTTACTGCTCCGTCTTCTTCCTCCTTTAGCGCCCAGTCAGCTAACGCTCTTAACGCATTATCATTAACACCCGACCATGTAGGTGGATACCATTGATGCTTGAGTACGGGGTCAGACAAGTACTCCGCATATAACTTCATACGATAATCAGACTCTTTCACAGATTGAATAACTCCATCAATTAATGCTAGAGCCTCCTCTGTAGACTTCAGCTCTTCTACCTCTTTTGATTTCGGATAACTGTTGGCTGATGCTTCGTAGTAAGCAAATGCCTTGAGCAATAAATTAGCACGCGCCTTTTGCTTAGGCGTTGTGGCCAGCTCAACCGTTTTTTCCAGCAGCCTGCGGCTTTCGGCAATCTCCTCTGCTGTCACCGCTTGAAGGTAACCTGCATCAAAAAAATTCATAAAATTGTTTTGAGGATTGCTAGTTAGCCAAGCTTCATACCAACTGGTCTTGAACACGCGCTCAGACCAGAACTCTTCCCAATGGTCATAATATGCTTTCAAATACGGCGCTGCCGTTTCTCCCACTGCGCTCGTGTACCACTCCTCAAGCAAATCATCAACGTTCAATTGAGGATTCCATTGCAGCTTGGCTGAAATCCATGGCTTAGGCCCCTCACCAAAGTTAGGAAATAACTCGGCAACATGCGCAATGATACCATTATCATCTGCATACTTATAGTTATCCGCCATCCTCTGAGAGAACACACGGGGCAAGGTGTAAGGGGAACCGTATAAATATTCGTAAAAACCAAGATTAACTCCCAAACTCGACCATTTCTCTGTAATTTTCTCACCCTTTTCACGTACTACAGGATCTGACCAAGACATCCGATCATCTGTAATGTATGGAATAACACGAGGATGAAGTACAGTATCCGCCATAGGCTCCTTGACTAAGGAATACGCTAACAAACCAAAATATTTATCTTTATACTCCTCAAGCACACCTTCAACGACAGCATTCACCCAAGGATAATAG
Organism: Paenibacillus eucommiae; assembly: GCF_017874215.1. GTDB lineage: Bacteria > Bacillota > Bacilli > Paenibacillales > NBRC-103111 > Paenibacillus_AI > Paenibacillus_AI eucommiae. The sequence continues at coordinate 23,988 of NZ_JAGGLB010000042.1, read as the reverse complement.
ACATAAGACATATTTGGTACACCTTGAGAATTATTTTCTGTTGGAGGATTAGGGTGTCCAGGCACCATTTCGCAGTAGTTCGATCCATCATTGACTCCAAGTGAATAAGATATCTCATCGGGATTGTTCTTGAAGTATTCTTTAATGGTATCAATGGCTGCCGTAATTGTATCCGGATTTGAGAAGCAGGGCTGCCAATCATACGCATGCGTTGGTACGACTCCCCCTGGGTAATACTCTGGATGATTGGAAAATTTTTTGGGATCGAAAAGTGTAGACATATTATGATGGAACTTAATTTTGTCATGCATTCGATTATATCTCGCCCACACACTTTGAATCGGAGGCAAACTGGAATCCGCCTCATTACCAAAAAAATGACGAGATATTGCAGCAGGTTCATCACGAATTAATGCAGAAGAAACCTTGATTGTATCCTGTTCAGGCACATCCTCGCCATCGGGTCCCGGCAACAACCACCGCACACCAACGTAACGCTCAAGAAAATCATATACACCAAATTCGGTTCCATAATCGGTTGGCCCTATAATGGTAATGTTGTTTCCATGAGGCTGAATAATAAAGCCATCACCATCTAATCCCTGCAGGAATCCGTCCACTATAGCCTGATTAGCGGTATCGGTAGTACCGACGTAAATACGGACAAGCTCATCAGGTATAGCAGGGTCATCCGTAGTCAGGACCTCTACTGTTTTCCCGGTGGCTTTATATAAATAATCAATAAGGGAAGCCGCTGCATTACTGATTTGTTCATCTGCATTTGGTGAAACCAGCACCACGGCATGTATGCCCTCATTGTCTACGATGACTAACTCATCTTCCTCTGTTGGCGTTGGAGTTGGAGATGGAGTTGGCGTAGACGTTGGAGTTGGCGTCTGTGTAGGTGTCTGCGTCGGCGTTGGCACCTGAGCCGGTATTTGTGCCGGCGTTTGAGGTGCGCCAGGCCCATCCAGCTTGCCGGGAGACTTTTGAAAGGTTGAAGCCCTTGCCTTGACACTGATCGTCGCTACTTCAATTGTGCCTTCCCCATGTATCTCAGCCACGGCATTCAGAATCAATACCAGAACACCAGCATCGCCTTGGACAGTTAACTTCATATTCTCTGATTTGTCGTTAACGATCAGCTTGCTGACGATCCCCTTTAAAACTTCAAGCGCTGCATTCCGGGAATCTATATCAACGATATTATAATTACCAATTAGCTTTACTATTGAATTGGCAGGGAGTGCATGGGTTAGCTGAATATCTTCAAACCCGCTTCCTGTTAAATCTGATTCTTCAATAATAACGGATGAATTCACTTCAACGGATCCAACAGTGGTAGTTCCTACCGCTACAATCCGAACAGTGCCGTTCTTCTTAGCCACAATAACAGTACCCAGAACACTATTGACTATATGAATGCTGTTGATGCCTCCCCCCTTCACTGTCGTTGTTCCTTTAATCGTCACGTTCTCTAGTGTCACATCGCCTTCACCGATCCCCTCATCGAGAACCAGATTCCCGCTTATTTCCGTATTTCTTAGCGTAATGCCGGGAGCTGAAATCGTTACGTCGGTAACCCTGCTAACACCCGTTGCCGGACCATAAACACCAGCCTCAGTATATACCACAGTTCCTTGGCTATCTCTAGCACGATTCAATGTTACAACAGCTTCTGCACGTGTCATCATAGCATCCGGTCGAAAGCTGTGATCAACAAATCCTTCCATGATTTTGTTGGCAACTACGGCTTTTACTGCATTAACGCTCCATTCAGCAATACGTTCCTTGTCAATAAATGAGCCTAGTGAATCAGATGATACTTTTAAATCCAGTATTCGATTTACGATTAGTGCAGCCTCTTGTCTACGGATCGGATCGTTGAAACCGAGTTTCCCGTTAGATTGACCTACAATATAACCTGCTTTAACTGCCTTGGCAGCTTCTTTATATCCCCAATGAGTAGGAGATATGTCGGAAAAGTTGATAAGTGCCTCCTCATTGTAGTTGAAAGCACGGTTGACAAGGGCCATAAACTCGCCTCTTGTAATTGCACCATCAGGCTTGAATGTCCCATCCGAATAGCCGAAGATTAACTGTTCTTGCAGCCATTCCAGCAGTACAGCTTCCGCCCAATGCCCCTTTATATCTGAGGGATCTGCAGAAGGGTTGGCCCCCACAGCTTCCCGAACCGTGCCCTTGTCTCCGATTTCTGCGGCTGCACTAGGCGCAGCCGTCATGAATGAAGAAAGCCCAAGACAAATGATCAACAATAGCGATACTATTTTGCGCATAAATAAATTCACACCTTCCCTCCATCATCTTTCATTTCATTCATTTCTTCTATCTCATTCATCTCTTCTATCTCAAAATTCAAGCGCTCCAAATATATTCATATTTTCCGTACCTTTAAGCTTACTCACTCCTTCACAGAGCCCAGCATAATACCATGGATAAAATAACGCTGAAGAAATGGATACACGAGCAAAATAGGAATCATCGAAATAATAATTTTCGCGGCATTTAACGTTTTATTGGACAGCTTGGCAAGCAGCCGCAGGTTTTCCGGCGATACTTCATCCATGTTGATCTGCACAACCAGCTGCTGAATATAGGTTTGCAGAGGGTAATTGGCCGGTTTATTCATTAGAATAAGTCCGTCAAAGAATGAATTCCAATGTCCTACAATACTGAACAGCGTAATCGTGGCCAAAGCAGGAACGGAAAGCGGCAAATAAATTCTTAACAGCATATACCAAGGTCCCGCCCCATCCATCTCGCCAGCTTCCTCCAACTCCTTCGGTATGCTGCGGAAAAAATTCATCAATAAAATAACACTAAATACCGGCACTGCCCCTGGCAGCACTAAAGCCCAGATCGTATCCAGCAAATGATAGGACTTAATCGTCATAAACCAGGGAATGAACCCGCCACTAAACATCATCGTAAATACGATAAACCACATAATCACATTGCGGTGCTTGAACTGTTTGACACTTCTGGACAACGGATAAGCCATCAAAGCAGTCAGCACAAAATTGATCGTGCATCCTAATGCAATCCGCTGAAGGGAGATGCCGAACGCCCGAAAAAAATGACTGTCTTCCAGCAGCTTTTGGTAAGCAAGCAGATTGAAGCCAACAGGCCGCCACGTGACCATACCTGCTGCGACTGCCGCTTTGTCGCTGAAGGATACGGCCACAGTAAGCCAGAGCGGCGCAATACACAACAGGGAGAGCATAGAGATGATCAGGATAATCATCCAATCCGCCGCACGTGACTGCCATGTTTTATTAATGACCATACTTTCACACCAACTTGTCTGTTTAGAATATTCGGTAATTGGCGAATCTCGAAGCCATGGCATACGAGATAATAATGAGCACGAAGCTGATGACCGATTTTAATAAACCAACCGCCGTGGCAAAGCTGAACTGAACGTTCACCAAGCCGGCCCGATACACATAGGTATCAATAATGTCTCCCGACTCGTAAACAAGTGGATTGTACAAATTGAAAATTTGTTCGAAGCCTGCATTCAATACATTGCCCAGACTGAGCGTAGCGAGCAATATGACGGTCGTTTGGATGCCAGGAAGAGAAATATGGCGCAGCTGCTGGAGCCGGGAGGCCCCATCCATAACGGCTGCTTCGTATAAGGCAGGATTAATCCCCGTCAGCGCCGCCAAGTAGATAATCGTTCCGAAGCCAAATTCCTTCCAGATATCACTCCCAACGACAATAAACGGGAACCAGCTGTTGCTTGCCATGAAAAGGATCGGTTCTACGCCGAACAAGCCGAATATCTGATTAACCACACCTTCGAATGAAAAGATTTCAACAATAACTCCGGCGAGAATAACCCAGGATAGGAAATGCGGTAAGTAGACGATCGTTTGCGCCCAGCGTTTGAACAATTGGTTGCGAACCTCATGCAGCAGCAAGGCAAACGTCAGCGGTACGACAAGATTCCCTATAATCTTCATGACAGCAATGTAAATCGTGTTGCGCAAAATAACGCGGCTGTCCGGCAGCTGGAACAAAAATTGGAAATGGTCGAGCCCAACCCACGGTGAACGCCAAATGCCCAAGCCCGGCTTGAAATTCTGAAACGCCATCACAATTCCGAACATAGGCACAAGGCTGAAAAGAATCAAACACGCCAAACCCGGAAAAAGCATCAAATAATAGTGAACGGAGTTCGCCCGTTTATTCATCAATTCCACCGACCTTTACTTGCACTAATAGCTTGTTGTCAGATTGCTGCCAGCAGGCTGTCAGTTTGTTTGACAGCCTGCTGCGGCAAGCTTCAGTTATTGCTGGCAGCGTCAATTTCTTTCAGAATGTCCGAACCGCCTAATGATTTCCATTTCTCAACAAAAGTATCAAAAGCTTCGATAGGCTCCCTGCCCATAATAATTTTCAGGAGGGTTTCGTCTTCCAGCTTGTTGAGTGTTGCCCATTTCGTCTCCATGGTTTTGGTCTCCGAGTAGATCAGGCTGTACACTTTATTGTAAGGCTTGGCGAGCGCTCCGCCTCCGACCATATATGAATGGACGCTTCCCCAAAGTCCCAAATCGGCCTTAGGACTGGCTTGCTCCGTCTTAACTAATTCAAGCACACTCTTGTAATTGTCCGGAAGCTCCTCTTCCTTTATTTCTCCAGCTAATGTTTTTGAAATCGATTGATACATGTCGGCAATAATATCTGTCCGCGTTGCCACAAGACGAACCGGCACGTACTCTGGCAGCACATTTTTATCGAGCTTATCGGCATCAGGAAGCGAGAAAGTGTTTAAGGCGATGAGGGCAGCCTCAGGATGCTTGATTCCTTTTTTCACTACAAGAAATTGATTGCTGACGGGTCCCATCACGGAGTTGAATTGGCCATTCGCATCAACGGGTCCGGTAACGGGCTGCCAATCTGCTTTCGGATTATTTTTCACTGCATCCAGCAGCGCCCCGCCAAATGGAGCCCACCAAGGACTGAAGAACATCCCGGCCTTGCCTCCGGCGATAAGCTCGGCTGCATCCTTACGCAGCGCAAACTCCTTATCGATTAGGCCGGCGGCATACATCTCCCTCAATTTAAGAAGCGCATCCTTCATTTCCGGCATAATCGATCCATAGATCACATTCCCGCTGCTATCCCTCAGCCATGTTTTTGGATAAGCACCAAAGGAGGTGAATATGGAGCCGAAGCCTTTGTCTGTACTATTCAGCGCCGTGTTAGGACCTGGCAGGCCGATCGTATCGGCTTTTCCATTATCGTCCGGATCCTGCTCAATAAATGCTTTGGCCACCTTGATCAGGTCATCTACAGTTTTGGGCTGCTCCAACCCCACCTTATCCAGCCAATCCTGGCGTATCCACAAGAGCGGTACGAAATCCGCTTCCGGAGCCTGGTTCGGAATGGCCATCAGCTTACCGTCAAAGGTAGCCATCTCTAGCGACTTTCCTTGCGAGGTAGCGAACACCTCTTTCATCTGCGGCGTAGCATAGTTCTCATAAACCTCTGTCAAGTCTTCCAGCTGCCCGGCTTCCACCATTTGCCGCAGCTGTTTTTCCGTAACGATCATCACATCGGGAATGTCATTGCTGGCAATCGCGACTTCAACCTTCTGCTTAAATGCATCACCTGTCGCTGCTGTTAACGTATAATCAAATTTAATATTCGCTTTATCCAGCACATAACGTGTGTATTGATTATTTTCCAACGTGTCTCCGGTGGGCAAGCTCTTGTCTTCAGGCAGAATAGCTTTCGCAAGCGACAAGGTCACCGTCTCATCATACCTGCCAAACGGATCTGCCGGCTTGACGACAGCTGGAGTGGCACTCTCCTTGGTGTTTCCTCCGTCCTCCGATTTACTGCAAGCGGTAACAAAAACAAGTGAAGCGATGAGACTTAATGCCAGTCCTTTTGTGAAATTCTTGTTGAATATCGTAGACCTCTTAGTAAATCTCTTAGTAAGTCCCTTCGTGAATGATTGGGTAAATGTTTTCAATTGATGCTCCCCTTCCCTTCTGTCAACTCCATATCGTACGTCTTTTATCATAAAGGAAAAGGATCGATTCCATGTCGCTAATCGATCCTCACAATAGGCTGCAAACAGCCTTATATTATTTAGTCAGGCTTCGCAAACCTCAACCGGGCGGATGCAATGGATCCCTTTTTTGCGTTCAAATGTATACTATGGCCCTTGACGGTATTCACTCGGCAGCTTTCCCGTTTGCTCGCGAAACATTTTGCTGAAATATTTTTCATTCGGATACCCGGTTTGGACCGCTATCCAGTATATCGGTTTGTTCGTTTCCCGCAGCAAAGTTTGGGCGTAAACAATTCTGGCATCACGCACATAGTCCTGAAAAGGCTTGCCGACAATATCATGAAAGCAGGCGCTCATATAGCTCGGGCTCATGCCTACTGCTCTGGCAACATCCTTCAGCTTGATGTCACAGCTGAGATCATCATGAATCCGCTCTGTCGCTCTCATAATGCTCTCAACGATGTCCTTGGCATAACGGGCTTTCATCGTATTTGTGCGAATATGCATACGGACAGCGTGCAGCCAGTCCAGCCAATCGCTCCAGAAGCGCAGTCCATCCATTCCTTCTTTGAGCACGGAAGGTATTTCTGTGAATCGCTCCCATCTGGTCATCGCTGTATAGAACAGGCTTTCCAGCTTCGGCGCAGGCAGAAGCAATTGTTCCATTTGAGCCACATATTCATGAAATCGCTGCTCATCATTGACCCAATACAGGGACGCCCATTGCTCCCGTATGGAAGTGATATCAACTTCGCCCTGCAGCGAATTTAGCGCATGATTCGTCGATATAAGCTTCGATAGCTCGCTATAAGACAGCTCATACAGCGACTGGCCTTTTGCATAATCATAAAAAAAGCGGCGCGAAACGTACTCACGAAGCGAGGGAAGCAAAGAGCTCTTCTCCAAGCCCAGCAGTCCGGACAAGTTCAGCACAACCCCTTGCCCATCGGCAGCTTCCTGAGCCCATTTGTTCAGAAAGCTCCGCTCCTGGCACTCATCCCCGACAGGACAAAACCACAGGTTTGTTTCCACTTCCGTCCACGCAGCCTGCATCTCCTTCAGGCAGGACTCTCCGGGACTCCCCTGCCCCTTGGTCAGAGCAAGGAATACATAAGCTTTATCGTGCTGCAGTCCAGTCTGCGGAGGTGAAGGTTCACTTGAGTTATAGGCGCTGTCTGCTTTGACCTGTTGAATACGCGCTGTAATTCTGCGCAGCACCTCATCCATCTGTTCCTTTTCCAATTGAACCTTGGCGATATAATCAATTGCCCCAAGACGCAGTGCCGTTTGAATATGTTCAAAATCCTGATGAAAGGTCAGCACAACCATCCATACATGAGGAAAATGCACCCTCACATGCCTCATCAAATCCAGTCCCGACATCTTGGGCATCGCCAAATCGGTAATCAACAGCTCAATGCCATGCTCTTTAATTAACGGAATGGCCTCAACTCCATTGGCTGCTTCCGCGGCTACCTCCAGCCCAAAATCAGCCCAAGGCATCATCGATATTAACCCTTTTCGCACCAGATGCTCATCTTCAACGATCAATACTTTCATGCTTATTCAGCTCCTTATGCCCTATAGGCAGCTGTAAGTTGATCTTGGTTCCGCTGCCAGCCTCGCTCATCACCTGAAGCCGCGCATCGTCGCCATAGCGGTATTTCAGCATATGAAGCACATAGGCAATACCGATTCCCATGCCAATGCTTTTGCGTTCCTGGTTCTCGGTATCAAACACCCTGCTGATTTCCGCTTCCGTCATCCCTGCCCCGTTATCAGATATTTGAATGGACACACGGGCATTTTCTTCATGGACAACCTCAATCTCTATAATCCCATCGTCGCCAATGCCATGGTACAAAGCATTTTCAACCAATGGCTGCAAAATAAACCGCGGTATACGAGTCTCAAGAACGTGATCTGCTGCGCGAATATGAATATCGAATCGAAAATTATAGCGGATTCCCTGGAGCATGACATAATCCTGTAGAGCTTCCAGCTCCTCGCGGATCGTCACCATCTCCTCTTTACCTAAATTGTAATAGATCACTTTATTTAAAGAAGAAATGAGCCGATCAATCTCATCCTGGCCGTTCATTCTTGCCAGCCACCTTACGGTATCAAGCGTGTTATGAACAAAATGCGGGTTGATCTGCATCCTCATTTTTTCCACTTCCAGCCTGGCCTTGGCCTGCTCCTTCTCTTCGATGCTGGTGATCAAATTCCAGGTTTTCTGCCTCATTTCGTGAAACTGATTCAATAATAAATCAAATTCCAGCACCCGCGTCAGCTTTAACGGAGAATGAAACTGGCTGTTGGCCATCATTTGAATCTCTTTCCTCATCCGTTTAAGCGGCCTGTATACAGTTCGCCAAATGATCCAGGACAGCAGCAGGCTGAATAAAAGTGCACCGCATGCAAGAAGCATGTATTTCAAAAAAAAGCTCCGCATTTCGCGGTCGTAAATGTTTTCAGGTATGACAACTGCGATTTTCCAGCCTTGATTCCCTTGATCATTGAAATGATAATATCCCTTCGATTTGGCTGTAACTCCTGTCCCGAATTGGCTCACATAATCCATGCCTACGGGAAAATCGTCCGGAATCTCACTGTAGGCGATTTTTCCCTTGTTATCAATCAGTAAATGCGCCGCCTTCATCCCATACTGAGCGTCATGAAATATCGCCCCGGTAAATTTGTTATTCGACTCCATGTAGATGTACAAACGATCCAGGCCTGCCACATTCATTTCCCGGGATATCGACAGCACATAATGATCATCCTGATTATTCATCGTTTGGTGGGGGCCGTGATAAGTAATGCCGTAGAAATTGGAGAAAACAGGTAGCTTACTCATCTCAAATCCAGGTCTTACCTGATAATTCTGAAACATAAATTCCTTGGTATCAGCAAAATAATAAAACAACAGCCCGATATTCGGATTGGTCGATCCGATTAAATTAAGCTCATCCTCGATCTCCTGCGCTCTCGACTTTTTCTCGTACAAATTATCATTCGTTAAATAATCATAAATAGTCCGTCCCACCCGCCCGTCAAAAGCAAGCTGCTGCGACACATGATTTAAATTGCTGAACATATTTTCCAGCGAAAAGCGCACCTGCTTCAAATTGTGCAAAATGCCATTCTGAATTTTACTGTCCACCAGCGAATAAAAGGAGAAATAAGAAATAAACCCGATCAGCAGCAGGGGAATCATCGAGCTGAGCAGCAGAACGGCAATCAGCTTTATTTTCAGCAGGTGAAACCATTTGTAAGCCTGGACCGAAAATTGATCTGGTAAAGTCATCTTTGGCAGTCCCCAGTTTTTTTTCCACCATCATAACATAAAGAGATTTTAGTCGAAAGCGCTTACTGATGAAAAGACGCCTTGCGGCGTCCTGTGAGGCGCGTGTTCATAACGTTGGAGCATGACGGAGGGAATGGCTGTGGGCTCCAAGCCGCTGTTAAAGATTTGTTCCCTTGAACGGAAAGGATCAGGGGGGAGGAACAAATCTTTAAAGGCAGACGCTATCGCTCTTCCTCCCACACCCCTTACCTCTCTTTAGCTACAATCGCACGAACACCATGCTCAAACGGACAGCCAGCAAGGGTTTTTCTCTTGGTTAGAGGAGAAGTCCTAGCTGGCGCAGGCGCTGGGGATGAAAAATGGAGAGGATCTGCTACTTTAACGATGTTTTTCATCGTTAAAAGCACCAGATTCTCTCCACAACCATACTTTAACGATGAAAAACATCGTTAATCCCTGTTAAACAACCCTCTGAGAGGCCATCCGACCTCTTTTAACGATGAAAATCATCATTAAAGTGCTGATTGGCCTGAAGACACTCACTTTAACGATGAAAAACATCGTTAAAGTGAAGCGCACGCTCAAACGAAATGCCAGCAGACTCACCGAGCTGCCAAGGCCAAGCTACGTAAGCTACCAAACTACATCACGATACTGGAAAGCAAAGACACAAGCAGCAGATAGGCTGCTACAGAAAAAATGACGAACGAGGCCAGGCGCTCCTTGGCAATTTGAAACATGTCGGATGCTGCGATGACAGATAGCACAAGTGTCGACAGCAGGGTAACTGTTACGACAAGAAAAGACAGTTTAATGCTCATTAGCGCAATAAGGCCAGCGGCTACAAAGCCTGCTCCAACTACAAACTGCATCGCGCCAATTTGCGTAATAAATTGTTTGATTGACAGACGCCGCCCGCCTCTCCATAGGCCGATGAACCACAGAGCGGCAAGAAATGAAGCCGCGGAGATGAGAGAAATTAAAAACATTCTGCCAAATATAGCAGCACTCACCGACCTTTTGGTTTCCATCAAATCGGCAAATCCGCCAAATCCGCCACCAAAGCCAAACATGCCGAACAGCATGCTGTTCATTGCACTGCCCATAAATAAAACCCAAACAAGAAACCCAACAACAGCCGCGGCAATACCGACTACGCCATATCCAAAGTCAGTACTGGAGCTAAGTTTCATACCTTCCAGCGGATTCTTTAGCAAGCGTAATATTACGTTCCTGTCCACCTGCTTGACCGAAGCGGTCAGATCATCCAATACAGAACGCTGCGCTCCTGATGCTCCTGCCGCCCCCGCCGCTACTGGAGGAACATCCACCGGGGACTGCCCCCCGGCTGCTGTGTCTTCCCACGGCTTTTCATTATTTTTATTCAAATCCATCTCAAAAAAACCTCCTTCTCGAATTGATGTTTCAATCTAGAATTGGTATTTCAATTATGTGTGCAAGCATGACAAGTACGATATGTATGAAAGGCGCGTAAAATTTATGCCTGAATCTACCTACATAATACTTGATTTTCATGTCATAGTGTGTCGAAATGTGTCTTTTCGAATAAATAATTTCTGACTAGATGGAATGATTTCATCCCATTTTCTGCACTCTAATGCATATGTACACAAGATTCATCAGTGCGCTCAAACTCCGCTTATCTTTTGTGGTATGATAGGATCAAGGTTAAAATTGCTATGAAAAAGAGGTTATACGATGCAGAAGCTGTACTCCATTTTCCCTAAAAGCACGGGTCTTGCTCCTTATATCTGGGTCGTATTTTGCATTTTGCCTTTTTACTTTATTTTCCGCTCCTCCTCTACGAATGAAATTATTTTCGGAATTATATTAATCATTATATTTTTTATTTGCTATCGGCTGTCGTTCACGGCCAAAGGCTGGCCTGTGTATGTATGGACCAGCATTCAGATTGTCATTTCCATCATTATGACCTCTCTCTTCGGTTATGTTTATTTCTCCTTTTTTCTCGCTTTTTTTATCGGCAACATTCAGAATCGCATTGGCTTTTTCACCTTATATTCGGTTCATTTGCTTAGCACCTTCATCACCATTAACTTCGGACTTGCCCTGCAAACCAAATGGTTTCTTGCCCAGTTTCCGTTCATCCTGATAAGTCTAATCGGAGTTATTCTGCTCCCCTTCAACGCTTATTACCGTAATAAAAGAGGCGAGCTGCAAGAGCAGCTGGAGGATGCCAACAAACGGATTTCCGAATTCATCAAGCAGGAAGAGCGTCAGCGCATCGCCCGCGATCTTCATGATACTCTTGGGCAAAAGCTTTCGCTTATCGGTCTGAAAAGTGACCTGGCAGGGAAGCTGATTTATAAAAATCCGGAAAGAGCGCAAAGTGAAATGAAAGATGTTCACCAGACCGCCAGAACGGCCTTAAAAGAAGTCCGGGAAATGGTCTCCCATATGCGCGGCACCCGAGTAGAGGAAGAAATTATCCGGATTAAGCAAATATTGAAAGCTGCCCAGATCGAGGTTGAATTCGTAGGCCTGGCTAGGCTGACCAATGTGTCCTTATTTATAGAAAATGTGCTCAGCATGTGCATGAAGGAAGTTATCACGAATGTCGTCAAGCACAGTCAGGCTACCTCCTGTCAAATCAGCATCGAGCAGTCCAAAACCGATATCAAAATTAGCGTTCAAGATAACGGGGTCGGCATTACCAAAGAGGGCTACACGGTCAAAGGAAACGGGCTCCTTGGTATTAAAGAACGGGTCGAGTTTGTTAATGGAAGCCTGGACATCAATTCCGATGGACAAGCAGGAACAACGGTAACGATTAAGGTACCTAATCTGGTGAAGCAGACGGGAAGGGGAAGATAGCCATGATTCGAATCGTGATTGCGGAAGATCAGCGGATGCTGCTCGGAGCTCTGGGTTCTCTACTTGATTTGGAGGACGACATGGAGGTCGTTGGAAAAGCGAACAATGGTGAGGAAGCGCTGGCGCTTGTGCGCAGTCTGCAGCCTGATATTTGTATTATGGATATTGAAATGCCGATAAAAAGTGGACTAGACGCTGCTGAAGAGCTCAAGTGTTTGGACTGCAAGGTAATTATTTTAACAACATTTGCTATTTTTGGATATTTTGAGCGGGCTATGAAAGCTGGAGTGAACGGATATTTATTAAAAGATAGCTCAAGCGAGGAATTAGCAAGCTCTATTCGCAGTGTTATGGCAGGCAAGCGTATTTACGCGCCGGAGCTCGTAGATGGTGCATATGGAGAAGAAAATCCGCTCACCGAAAGGGAGCGCGAGGTGTTGGAGCTGATCGCCAACGGGAAAAATACGAAGGAAATTGCCAGCCAGCTCTATATCACGACCGGAACGGTGCGTAATTATATTTCGGTAATCCTCGATAAACTCCAGGTAAGCAACCGGATCGAAGCGATTACCAGGTTCAAAGAAAAAGGATGGTTTAAATAACCATCCTTTTTCCTTTTATTTTATTTTAAATCAATCGCTGGTTTAATTACCAAATGCCTTATATCCCTGAAGCTCACAAACCGCTTACCTTGTTCATCCCAAAGACGGAAGCGAAGCGATTTCAAGCTTGTAGCCAGTGTGATCGTCTGTACATTCTGTAAAGGAGCCTTCGTATCATGCAGCTCTTCCAAATAATAATTTGGTATTCTTGGGCTAAAATGATGCACATGATGAAAGCCGATGTTACCAGTCAACCATTGCAGGATTTTCGGTAGCTTATAGTAAGAGCTTCCATCCATAGCCGCTTTGACGTAGTCCCAATCCTCTTCATTCTCAAAATAAGAATCCTCAAATTGATGCTGTACATAAAACAACCAAATACCAAGTGCTCCTGAAACATAAAACATAGTACCTTGAATCATCAGGAATGCCTGCCAGCCTATTGCCCAGCACATCAAACCGTAGGCAACGACTATTGCTGTATTAGTAATATAAGTGTTAATACGCTCTCTGCGCTTGGCTTCTTTCCGGTTTAAACGGTAGGAAAAAAGAAATATAAATATAGGACCTAGACCAAACATAACAAATGGATTCCGATATACGCGGTATACAAGCCGCTGCCATGGAGTAGCAGATATATACTCCTCAATCGTCATGACCCATACGTCGCCAATCCCTCTTTTATCTAAATTGCTGCTTGTGGCATGATGAATAGAATGAGTAGCTTTCCATTGCAGGTATGGAACAAAAGTTAAAACGCCTGCTATCGTTCCGACAATTTCATTAGCTGTCCGATTCTTAAAAAACGATCCATGACAACAATCATGAAAAATTATAAAAGTCCGAATTACAAAGCCGGAAGCACAAATTGCTAATGCAATAGTAAGAAAATAAGAAACGGATAAACTAAGATAAGCCAAATACCAGAGGGCAACTAGGGGGATAAGTGTGTTGACAAGCTGCCAAATACTCGCTTTTAAATTAGACTTTTCATAAGGGGCAATTTCCTTTTTGAAGCTAAGCTGTTCTTTTTTGAGCATCAGTTCTCCCAATTCCTGTAGCGTTGAGTTTTGACTGTGAAGTCTGTAATTTAATTATAAAGGAAAGGAGCAGATGTTAGTAGTAACAAACGTCAAGTGGCAAGTATGACAAATGTCATGTTTACGAACTTTGGCAATAAGAAAGAATATAGAAAGAATAACAGAATAACCCCGCCAGCTCAAGCGCTAACGGGGAAGGAAGTTTTCTTTTTTTTAGTTACACCCATTTACTGAGAGAAATGTAAGTTTTTCTTCATCGATTTCTACGCCAAGCCCAGGTCCCTCAGGTACCAAATAGCTGCCATCTGAAATCTTGATCCTGTCCTTCAATATATCGTCACCGTGTGCCATGTATGTGCTATCCATTGGAAAGGTAAAGGCCGGCATCGTACATGTCGCATGCAGAATAGCAGCCAGCTTGACTCCCATGTCCCAGCCGCAGTGATGAGCAAGCGATAAATTCGCTTCGTGTGCGATTGCATCCAGACGTATTAATTCGCTGATCCCGCCAAGCGCCTCGAAGTCGACAATCGCCACGTCGATGCAGCCGCGTTTGACCGCTTCGAGCAGGTTGCCCGGGATGTAACAATCTTCGTTGATCCCAATCGGGGTAAGGGATCGATCGCGCAGCGATTTCAAATCGTCAAATTTATTGTATTTGATCGGCTGCTCGACAAACTGAAGATAACAATCTTCCACGCCATGCAAATACCGCAGCGCCGTAGGCGTGTCATAGCCCATGTTCATGTCCACGCGGAACTGGAACTCATCGCCACCTGCTTCACGTATGGCTATCGCACGCTTGATATCACTTAGGACGTCCTTGCCGCCTTTTGTTTTTAGCGTACGGTAGCCTTCCGCTTTGATCTGGGCTATTTTCTCTTTTGTTTCCGCGATATCGAGCATACCAAGCGCATAAGCGATCTCGATGCTGTCACGGAACTTGCCGCCAAGCAGCTCATACACTGGTTTATTAACCGATTTACCCATAATATCCCAGCAAGCCATCTCAACCCCAGTTAGGAAGCTCTTCGTATTGATTTGCGGATTGGAGCCCGGATTAAATTGCTTCATGATCGGCTTCAGATCAAACGGATTTCTGCCTATCACGAGCGGCTTGATATAATCGTCGAGGAGCACAGCGGTCACCTTCGTCGAAATGATCGGATTCATCTCGCCCCATCCGGTAATCCCTTCGTCGGTCGACACCTTGAACAACAAGCTGGTCACTCTCGTAGTCCCTACTTTATCCTGACTTCCCCAATAAGGTGCGATCCCGCCCTCCGCAACCGGAATAACCGGTACCTCCACCGGAAACATCTCGATAGCAGTTATTTTCATAACAATAGCTCCTTCTTTATTAAATAGAGGCAAATTAGAGACAGCACCTACAATACAATCTCAACGTGCAATACAGTTTATAATGAATAAAAATTCCGTCCGGATTATAAATACACAGGTTGCCCGGTTTCACTCGACTGATAGATTGCTTCAAGAATTTCCGTCACTACGAGCGCTTCCTCTGGCTTAACGACCAATTCCTTGTCGTAGGCGACGCTCTCGATCCACAGCCTCATTTCCATATCGGCATCAGTTTCAGATTGCCCTTTATAAAATGCGACCCCGCCCGGAGACAAGTCGATTTGTTGGATATACAGCCGATTCAAGTCATCGCCATGAATGCGCAAGCCGTCCAGCATGTCGGCTCCACCTTCCGTACCGCATAGAACCGTTTGTGCTTCACCAACCTGCAGCGAGTTCAGCGCCCAGCTAGACTCCAGCATAATCGTCGCGCCATTTTTCATCTTAATGAAGCCGAAAGCAGAATCTTCCGCCGTAAACTTGGCGGGGTCCCAAGGCCCAAATACGTTGGCAGAATGCGGTCTGCTGCTCATTTTCTTATAAGTCGAACCCACGACTAGCTCCGGCTCATAATTGTTCATCATCCATAATGTCAGATCGAGCGCATGTGTACCTATATCAAGAAGCGGACCGCCGCCTTGTTTCTCTTCATTCATAAATACGCCCCAGGTTGGCACTGCCCGTCTCCGGACAGCTAGCGCCTTAGCAAAATAAATATCGCCTAAATCGCCCCGATCGCACACCTGCTTCAAATATTGGCTGTCCGGCCGATATCGGTTCTGATAACCAATCGTCAGCTTCTTCCCTTTTCTTCGGGCGGTTTCCAGCATGCTTCGAGCCTCAGCTGAGGTCCTGGCCATCGGTTTCTCACACATAACGTGCTTATCCGCCTCCAAGGCGGCGATCGATATTTCTGCATGCGTATGATTGGGCGTGCATACATGGACAACATCAATCGTCTTATCGGCGAGCAGTTCTTGATAGCTGGCAAATACCTTAGCGTCACCCGTCCCGAATTGCTTCGCCGCATTCCCGGATTTTTCGGGGGAATGATCGTAGAAGCCAACAACCTCGACATGCTGCAATTTGATTAAGCTAGGCAAATGCTTACCCGTTGCAATGCCGCCACATCCAATGATACCTACTTTTATTTTGTTAATGGACATTCCTTGCCCTCCACATGCGAAGCTTTCGCGCTTTTTTACGAATTCATTTGCGGGGATTCCGGATTCATCTGCATAAACTCAATCCGGTTACCGTCCGGATCTTTAACCCAGCACTGATAATTTTTATCCAGGCCTTGTTTGGGCTCCACATCCAACGTTAGCCCTTTGCCTTTGACATGATTGGCGATTTCTTGGATATCGTTTACCTCCAGGCATAAGTGTGCATAGCCTATCGTCTGATTATCAACATCATTTTTGTGCGTACCGCCGTAAAATAACTCAATAAATTGCCCCTTGCGTACTTCTACATACACAATCCAGGGTGCATTGTCGGAAGGGTGCTTTAATTCAAATAATTTGCGAAATCCTAATATATCACAGTAAAATTGCAATGATTTCTCCATATCCTTCACTACGTACGCTGTATGTCCAATTCCTTTAATCATGGTTTTTGTCTCCTCCTGATGTTTGTTTTTCGCCGATTTCTTTAAATTCGATAGTTACGCCAAGAGCGTTTTCCGTTTCAAAGTAAGCATACCGTTCATGCCCCTTTTCGGTTCTTTGGACCACTGGCATTCCTTTGCTTTCCAAAAGCTCAATATGCTCGTCAAAACCTTCGATGTTATAAGCCAAATAGTGCACCCCTTGACCGTGCTTCTCCTGAAACTCAGTCCAAGGGCTTGGCTGCTTCAGGGGTTCAATCAATTCGATATAAATAGGTTCCATCGGAATTAACGCGGTTTTACATCCTGTATTCCTGTATTCACCCCGATATAACGTATATGCAGGTGCATTGGGATCTGAGGGTGGCAGATCGCTTTTGGGTACCCTTACCGCCGGAACTTCCTTCAAGCCGAACAAATCGGCATAAGTTTTCACGGCTTGTTCGATATCGTTTACGATAATGCCAACCTTCACTATCTTGTTTGTTGATATGGCTTGCATGTGTTTCCCTCCAGTTTTCTATCTATTTTATTTATTCAATAATACGTCTTCTGAATAATCAGATTCCGTAAGATTGCATTGGGGTGTCCGAGTGCTGCCAAGGCCTACCAAGGCCTACCTAACCTTTAACTGCACCATCCGATAAACCTTTCACAAAATATTTGTTACATAAAAGGAAGATGAGCAGCACAGGTACAGAGATGACGACAGAAGCGCTCATCATCCCGCCCCAATCCACGACGAATTCGCCACTAAACTCATTCACCGCAATGGGGAGCGTCTTGACTGATTCGGAATGGGTCAAATTCAATGCGAACAAAAACTCTTCCCATGAGTTCAAAAAGGAATTCACACCAACGGCTATTATCCCCGGTATCGAAATGGGCAGGATGATTCGGAACAAGGCTCCGAGGCTGCTCGCACCGTCGATTTTCGCTGCTTCCTCCAGTTCTCTGGGAACCGTTTGGAAAAATGAGCGGAGCATAATAACGCCCATCGGAATCGTAACGGCCATATTGGCGATAATGACCGCGGCATACGTATCAATCAAATGAATTTTATTGAAAATCATGTAAAGTGGCATAATAATAATGACGCCCGGCATCATTTGCCCGAACAGCAAACCTGTCGATAAGGCACGCGAGCCAGAAAATCTGTATCGCGCAAACCCATATCCCGCCAATATAGAAATGATAAGAGTCATGAATGTGGTACAGAAGGTAATAATGACGCTATTCAAGAACGCGCGTGGTATTTTGCTCTCAAAAATAACTCTCCGGTAATTCTCGAGTGTAGGATGGTCACTCGTAAACCTGGGCGGAACCTGGAATATTTCCGTTATTGGCTTGATCGAAGTGGCAAACATCCATACAGCGGGGAAGAACGCAAAGACAATCAAAAAAAGTAGAAATAAATAGCTGCCGCTATACTGAGCGAAAATACTACTCCTTCTTCTCTTCATTTTCTCTCATCCCCTTTCAAGAAAAACTTGATATACACGACTGCAAAAGCTGCTGTTATCGCGAACAACACAACACTTGCGGTCGAAGCCATGCCGAAATCAAAGTTCTGGAAAGCAAATTTATAAATATACATCGACAATATTTCCGATTTATGCGCCGGACCGCCTTCTGTCAAGGCATATATGAATGTAAAGGCATTAAATGTCCATATCGTAAGCAGCAAAATGACGGTATAGCAGGTAGAAGCAATATAAGGCATCGTAACATTAAGAAATGCTCTGACCGGACCCGCACCATCCACTTTGGCGGCATCCCTTAATTGCTGCGGAACACTCTGCAAAGAAGCCTCAACCATTAGCATAACGAAAGGATACATCTTCCAGACGTTGACGATAATAGCCGATAGAAGTGCAGTATCGGCTCCAGACACCCAAGTGATGTTGGTTGAAATGATACCGAGCGACTTCAATATATAATTGATAATCCCAAAGTCAGGATGATACGACCATTTCCAGATGTTGACACCTATGATGCTAGGGAGCACCCAAGGGACCATGATAAGGATACGGAGCCCTGTTTTGAATCGAATAAAGCTCTGATTAATGACAACAGCTGCCACAAATCCTATTAGAAATTGAAAAAACACACTGCCTACTGTCCAAATCAAGGTTGCCTTAACCGAATTAAGAAACAACTTATCCTGAAATAGCTCCACGTACTGAGAAAACCCGACGAATTTCAATTGATCCGAAAAAATATCACTTTTGTTAAAGCTCATATAGAATGTGTAAATCAATGGATACAGCATGACAAAAGCGATGACGATTACAGCAGGAGCTACGTATATTAACCCCGGATTACGAGCAAATTTGAATCTGTGCAGCATACGGTACACTCCTTTATGAACGGCTTGCTTCCTCCAATTGGAAGCAAGCCGTTTTAAGCATGACTAGAGCTATTTCTGAAGCAGCTTGTCAACCTCCTGCGAGGTTGCTTTCATCATTTCTTCGACCGATACGTTCTCAATCATCGCTTTTTGAAGGTTATCATGGATGATTTTCCGGATCTGTGTCATTTGTGGTATTGCTGGCATTGGTGTCGCGTACTTCAATCCTTCCAGGAAGGGCTTGATAAGTGGATCCTGGTATTTCTCATTGCTCGCCGCCGAGACGCGGGAAGAGAACGTATTGCTGTATTTCACAGAAATCTCAGGGGATGCAATAAAATTAACGAATTTCCAAGCTGCTTCTTGTTTTTTGCTTGATGCGGTTATCGCAACGTTCCAGCCGCCAAGCACTGTTTTGCGCTCTTTGCTGTACGGAGCCATCCCCGTGCCGAACCTAATGTTAGGGTTCGCTTTGTTAATTGGATCAATGTCATAGTTTCCACTTATGAACATAGCGACTTTCTCGGTGGAAAACAGATTACGTGAGGCAGCGTTGTCATTTTCCATCGTGCTGTCCGGTGTTACCTTATGAGTCTTATACAAATCAACATAGAACTGGGCTGCTGCGATGGCTTCAGGCTCGCTCAACTTTGATTTCGTATAGTCTTCATTTAAGACATCCCCTCCGAAAGTCCGGATCATCGTAATCAATTGCATCGATAAGTTTCCAGGCTGTTTACCTACCAGACCAAATCCGAACGTTCCGTCTTTTGTCAGTTTCTTGGCGTCATCCAGTACTTGCTCCCACGTTTCAGGCGCTTTAGTTGTGTCGATGCCAGCTTTTTCAAAAAGTGATTTATTATAGAAGATACCCAACGTCTCACTGCGATAAGGTAAAGCGTATATCTTGCCCTTCACCTGAATCGTCTTCAATGCACCTGGCCAAAAATCCTCAAGGTCGACCTTATCTTTAGCTATAAAATCATCCAACGGAAGCAATCCGCCAGCAGTGGCAAAAGGAGCCGTCCAATCCGCAGCGATATTGATCACATCGGGTCCCGAATTATTTTTCAGTGTAACCAGATATTTGTCCTGCATGCCGTTATCGGGGAAAAACTCGGTTTTGATTTTGATGCCAGGATTCTGCTCTTCGAATTCTTTAATAATTCCCGGCGTAACTGGCTCATTCCATGCAGCATCCCAATAGGTTAATTCGACGTTTTCTGTTCCGGTACCAGACCCTTTATTGTCTTTGGAAGCGCATCCTGCAAGTAAGGAGAGCACGAGCAGAGTGACCACCAACAGCATCCCTAGTTTTTTAATTTTCATATCCTGACCACCTCTTCTTAAGTTGTAGCCTTGCATTGAAAGCAATTTATGTTATTCAGCCTGCTGTTACGAGTATTAACGGGAAACCTCCATTCCAATGTATTTATTTGATGAACAGCGGCTGCTTAACGCGAAATTATGTGTGATCTACAATGGCATCGGTCTTCCCCGGAAATCAATAAACGAGATCTTGCTGTTAACGGTTACTTTCCGTTCAAGCAAATCGAAGATGCCACTGGCCGTCTCGTTCGGGTCTAAGGGGGCTTCTTCGCCGCCCATATCCGTTTTCATCCATCCAGGGTGAACGGCGTATACGATAATATCCTTATCTTTGACATACGCTCTTAGCCGTTCACTGAACATATTTAATGCAGTTTTCGACATGCTATACGGATAATTGGTGCTGAACGCGTTGAGAATCGTACCCGCCTCAGATGAAATGTTGATTATCGAAGGGGTGGTTCCTTTATAAATTAAGGGCAAAAAGTGCTTAACTACCTGCATCGGTCCAAATGTGTTGACTTCAAAGGTCCAACGAACTAAGTCCATATCCAAATCTTCCAAGTATTTCGTAGACTCTTCCATGACAGCCGCGTTATTGATGATGCCATCCAATGATGCGGTTCGTTGTTTAGTCTGATGCAGCGCTTTGATGACTGATTGCTCCTTCGAAACATCCATTTCTGTAAGCAAAAGATTATGTGAGAAGGTTTCCGCTAGTTGCTTCAACGGGCCTGCTTCATCAACATTGCGAACTGCAGCATGAATGATGTGACCACGACGCAATCCTTCAAGCGTGAGCGAGTACCCTAATCCCCTGTTTGCCCCAGTAATCAGTATGTCCATTTTTAACCTCCTTAGAAATAAACGCGCGTTCACAAAAGTACAAAAAAATTTGGATTATCTTTTTCTGCATGATTCCCTCTCTATAAAATGGAGATCCAGACTCACTTTAATAAACTCGGTCCCGATGCCCTCTTCAATCTTTTCAATCACCTTCTGGGTTATCTGCTGCATCATTAGTCCGAAATTGGCTCTGAACGTAGATAATGCCGGCCTTAAATGAGCGCTTAGCATCTGATCGTTCAAACCGATGATCGATATTTCATCCGGAACTTTTATGTTATTGTCCTGCAATGCTCTGAGAGCACCGTAGGCTATATTGTCATTGGAGGCGAATATGGCCGTCGGCAAATCACTCTCGCTCGAATTGGCCAGCAAATCCGTAATGGCTTGATAGCCGCCTTTCTCATAATGGCCCGGCATGATCCATTTATCATTCACTTGCAAGCCGTGCTTCTCCATTCCAATCAGAAATCCCTTGTATTTGAAATTCGCCGATGATTTCTTCATGTCTCCATTAATGATGCCAATTTTCTTATGGTTTAAGCCAACAAAATAGTCAACCGCTTGAACAGCAGCTTCCTCGTTATTGAAGTTGTATACAATTCTGTTCGGCTCGTTGCGGCCGGGCAGCACTTGATCGACGATTCCGACAATAAAGCCTTCCGCAATCAATTCCTCTACCATCGGCTCGTGATTAGCGCAGCCGATAAATATCCCTCCATCAATCCGGCGCTGCAGGAATACCTCCTTCACACCCTTGATGCTTTCCGTATAATTCGTATCGCCGATGATATTGGTCAATACGTAGTACCCCAGCGCTGAAGCGTTCTCAATAACACTTGTGATCAGCGAATTTGCTGATGTTTCTTCCGAAACATGTCCCCGATTAATAAAGAATAATCCGATGGTCTTCGTCTTCTTCCCAGCCAATATTTGCGCAGAAAGATTAGGCACGTAGTTGTATTCCTCGATTACCTTCATTACCTTTTCTCTCGTTTTTTTAGGAACATTCGGGTAGTTATTAATCACTCTGCTGACAGTGCTTCTTGATACGTGAGCAAGTTTTGCAATTTCTTCACTATTGATTTCTATATGTTTCAACTTGCAGTCCCTCGCTTCGGCCGAAAATAACTTATAAACACGCGTTTATTTATTTCAATATATCAGGTGTTGAAAGCGATGTCAATTAGAATGTGAAAGACACCTTGTGGCGTGTGCTTTGAGATGCGTGTTCGACTTGGGGTGTAACGGAGGAAAGGGATGTGGGCTCCAGCCGCTGTTAAAGATTTGTTCCCTTGAATGGAATGGATGAAGGGGTTGGAACAAATCTTTAAAGGCGGACGCTATCGCTCTTCCACCCACATCCCTTTCCTCTCTCAGCTGCAGAGTGCGAAACAAGCCAAGCTCAAACGGACAGCAGCAAGGGTTTTTCTCTTGCTTGGAGGAGATTTCCTAGCGGGCAAGGTGCTGGGAATGAAGAGCCCGCAACGCTTCTGTTTCCTGACCGAAAGGGATAGTGACTTCAATGAAAATCTGGAATTCATGTAGGCGTCCTTTGATGAGCATGTTCGTGACTTGGGTGCGTTGCGGAGGGAATGGCTACAATCGCACGAATCACACGAACACCAAGCTCAAACGGACAGCCAGCAAGGCTTTTTCTTTTGGTTAGTAGAGATTTCCTAGCGGGCGCAGGCGCTGGGGAAGAAGAGAACGCGCAGGTGAGAAGGATTTGCTACTTTAACGATGAAAAACATCGTTAAGTGGAGTACACGCTCATTTCAGCGAGGTTGGGCTGCTACTGCTACGATCAAACGGATAACGGACTTTCAGTAGAAGTTACTTTCCTGAGGGATAGGGATAGTGGCGATAGGATAATCTGAGCTTCCTTTCTGACTCCCTCGCAGGATGAAGAGTCACACCGTCCACTTTCCCACTGTAAAGCTACACTGTGTATTCGGGAATTTTTCACTCCAGGCATCACCCAAAAAGCTTATACTTTCTAATAAGTTCATAAAATAAACCAGGCCCACACTCCCTGAAGGAACGTGGACCTGTCCTATTAAACTACCATTTAATGCTCTACAACAACCATCATGTAGCCTTCTATTTCGGGCAGCGGGATGCGGATGTATCCGTCTATAAGCTCATAGGCAAGCGGTTGTTGCGTAGGCGCTATGTAAACAGCCTTGGCACTATCTCCCTTGATACTTACCACACCCCCGTGCAGGACGGAATGCTCCTCGATCACATTGTATTTGCCTCTCAGCTCTGGGTAGGTTACTTTGATGTGGATCATTTCCATGTTCTCTTTGGCAGTTACAGAGACGCGTGCAGTAGAAGGAATACGCTCGAATGTTAGAACCGGATCTGCCAGCAATTGTTCGATACAGTATTTCAGCAAGTATTTATGCTCCGGCATCGCGTATTCACCATATCCGGTGAACAGTTGAAAGCCAATTTGGAATATGTCCCCTGAACGCAATACCGCCGGATGTCCCGAATATTTATCTGGTGGTGTGTAGAAAGTTCCATGAAAGCCGTCCCATTCTCTGTTAAAGTAAGGCTGATAATAATCGGCAATCACTTGGGCTCCAGATTTATCGCTGATCAGGATGCCCTGATTATAGACTGCACA
>NZ_JAGGLB010000041.1 GCF_017874215.1 Paenibacillus eucommiae | reverse complement strand
AAAAACTTCCTCTTCTTTCCTCTTTGACTTCTGCTTATCGCGGACAATTTTCCTTTTAGCCTACCTAAGTAGTAACTGTTTTTCATCGTTAAAGTAAGGATGTGGAGCGGATCTTATGCTTTTAACGATGAAAAACATCGTTAAAGCAGCAGGTCCTCCTCAGCTGCGCGCGCTCTTCATCCCCAGCGCTTGCGTCCGCTAGGAATCTCCTCTAACCAAGAGAAAATCCCTTGCTGGCTATCCGTTTGAGTTTGGTGTTCGTGCGATTGTAGTTTGAGAGAGGTAAGGGGTGTGGGTGGAAGAGCGTTAGCGTCCGCCTTTAAAGATTTGTTCCAACCTCTACATCCATTCCATTCAAGGGAACAGATCTTTAACAGCGGCTGGAGCCCACATCCCTTCCCTCCGCAACGCTCCCATGTCACGAACACGCTCATCAAAGGAAACCGCAAAGCGTCTATCTCCCGTGATAGTCAAATTTGTTTAAAATGAGTAATAATATTGCCTTATGGTTGTATACTCGTTCCCTTATAATGAAGAATAACAAATAAGGGTGGAGGTGAATGTATTGGAGCTCCCAGTTGCCAATGGACAAATAAAGAAAGATCAACGGAAGAGCCGTAATCGGAGGAAGTGGAAGGAAACCTGGATGGGATACGTATTCACGGGACCCATGCTGCTGGGTGTCCTCGTATTCACCTTGTTCCCTATGATATTTTCGTTTGCATTAAGCTTCACGAAATGGTCTTTTGTGACAGGCTTCAGCAACATTCGTTTTACGGGCTTCGATAATTTTGTTCAATTGTTTCAAGATGCTGTATTTCTGAAATCACTAACGAATAACTTAATTATGCTGCTTGCAGTACCTATTGGAATGGCGATTGCGTTGCTGTTTGCTGTTATTATTACGAAGCATGTTTACGCCGCGGATATGTTCAAGGTCGTATTTTTCATGCCGCAAATTTCCAGTGTTGTCGCAGTAGCTGTCGTGTGGCAGGTACTGTTCCATCCATCGTATGGACCGGTTAACGGGATGCTGTCTGCTCTAGGGATGGACAATCCGCCGAAGTGGCTGGCTGACCCGCATTTTGCCCTGCCTTCGGTCATTATGCTGATGATCTGGATTGATCTCGGGGTATCGTTAATTATTTACATTGCCGGGTTAAAAAATATTCCCCAGGATCTATACGAAGCCGCAGAAATTGATGGGGCAAGCTACTGGAAAAAATTCAGGTATATTACCTTTCCGATGCTGACGCCGACGACCTTTTTTCTTTTGATCACAGGGCTGATTAGTAACTTCAAAGCATTTACGCTTATTAAGGTGCTGACAGATGGAGGCCCTGCCGATTCTACCTCTGTAATTGTATATGATATGTACAACACGGCTTTCGTCAATTTGCAGACGGGATATGCTTCTTCCATGGCCGTAGTTTTGTTTGGCTTAATTATGGTCATCACCTTGCTGCAATGGGTAGGCCAGCGGAAGTGGGTCAATTATTGATGAGAAAGGGTGAGCGGGAGTGCAAAGGCTGAAAGTCGGAAAATTAATAATTACGATCATTATGATCGGCTTAGGTCTCATTTTTTTACTGCCATTTATTTGGATGCTCTCCACTTCGTTCAAGCCTGAGGTGGATGTGTTTAAATATCCGATTGAATGGATTCCGAGAACTTGGAATGCTGTGGACAACTATTTGGGAGTTTGGAACGGCAAGGCCAATTTTGCTTTGTATTACTGGAACTCTATCAAGATATCGGTGCTAACTACGCTGCTTTCGGTTATTGTGTCGAGCATGGCTGCTTATGGGTTTACGAAAATTCATTTCCGCGGCAGAGAGCTGCTTTTCTTTATCGTACTTGCAACGTATATGATACCCGCAGAAGCGACGCAGGTACCGCTTTTTGTACTTTATCGCTGGTTGGGACTTTACGACACGCACACAGGTCTAGTTCTTCTTGGCGGCTTCAGCGTGCTCGGGACATTTTTATTACGGCAGTTTTTCGCCGGTATTTCCAATGATTATATCGAATCGTCGCAAATGGACGGGGCAGGGCATTTTAAAATATTTACAAAAGTCATTATCCCTTTGGTCAGGCCGGCCATTGCGACTTATGCGATTCTTCGTTTCATTTGGACGTGGAATGACTTTCAAACTCCATTCATTTTCTTGAATGACAAAGCTTTGTTTACGCTTCAGCTTGGCATGAATTCCTTTGCCGACCGTAACGGGCAGTTTTATTCACTGATTATGGCCGCTTCTGTATCGGCGATCCTCCCGCTGCTTATTGTGTTTATTATCGGGCAAAAGCAGGTTATTGAAGGCATTACTCTTGGTGGTGTAAAAGGTTGATATAGAAGATATAGTAAAAATATTTCTATATTAGTCAAATATGTTGGATTTAATAGTTAATTCCAAATGTTACGATGTTTACAAACTCCAAGGAGGTCATGAAATGAATAGAAAATGGGTTATGGGTGTGCTTTGTGTCATGTTGATCGTCTTGGCTGCTGCTTGCGGTAAAAGCGCAGATCCTGCTCCGACTGGAACGGCGTCATCTCCAGATTCAGGGACAGAAGTGAAAGAAACGACCATTCGTATGGCGGCTTGGTATCCCGAAGACAAAATTGCTCCAGTGCTGGCAGAATATGAAAAACAGCATAGCGGCATCAAGATTGAGTACGTGGAACTGGTTGATAATGAAGCGTCTGACGAGGCGATGAAGAAGCTGGATATGCTCGTGGCTTCAGGAGATGATCTGGATGTTGCCCTGCTGCCTGGTGTAACCGATTATTCCAAGCGTGCAGGTCTGAATCTGCTGGCGCCGCTGAATGATCTCATCAAGGAAGAAGGCTTGACCCTATCAGATGAATACACGGTGGATACGGCGATTGGCGGAAATTACTACGCGCTGCCGGATACCTTTGAGAATTATTTCGTACTGTTGAACAAGGATATGCTGGATGCGGCTAACCTGCCTGTACCGACAGAATGGACTTGGGATGACTATCTCGAATATTCGAAAAAGCTGACTAGCGGAACAGGCCCTGCGAAGGTATATGGTACTTACTTCCACACTTGGCCGATGTATTGGCAGCTTGGACTGATGAATCAGTCGAAGGAAAATAACTTGGTCAATGATGGCAAGGTCAAAATCGACAGTGCGGAAGTCCGCAAATCGCTGGAAATCCGCTATCAGGCTGAATACACGGATCAAAGTGCAGTGCCTTATGCGGATACGATATCGCAGAAGCTGGCTTACCGTCCGGTTTATTTCACGCAAAAAGCAGCTATGATTGTAAGCGGTAACTGGATGATTACCGATGCTGGTGGAACGAAGGAGTTCCCGGCTACATTTACTACAGCTTTTGCACCTATGCCTTCAAATGTCAAAGGAGAGCCTTCCGGGGTAAGCTTGGCAAATGGCAACTATATGGGTATTCTCGCGAAATCGAAAAAGCAGAAGGAAGCTTACGATTTCATCCGCTGGTATACGACCAAGGGTGAAGAGATGAAGAATGTTTACTCGGCTTGGAAGAAACAGGATGTGGATCAGTTGATTAAAGCTGTAAAAGAAAAAGCGTTAAGTCCTGATAAGATAGATGCCGAATCTTTAAGCTATGTGATCAAAAACAGCAAAACAGCTGCGCTGAATATTCCTCCGACTTACCAAACCGAGCTGGAAGACGCGTATGTGAAGGATGCTGAGAAATATATTTTGAAGCAGCAGGACTTGGAGACAACGATTAAAAACGCGCAGGCTAATTTACAAAAAATAGTTGACGCTAATAAATAATAAGTGAGGGGTCGGATAACCGGCCCCGCTTATATTTGTTCTACCTGCCAGCCATCCCCAGGGACTCATCTGTTGTTCTCGCCTAGTTTTATGCTGCAACATTGGTTAGAATATAATAAGCACCTTCCATCCTTGGAGATATGAAGCTTCCTGGGATGGGTTTTCTATTTGTGCGAGATGGAGGAGGGAGTTTGTGGCGACTCGAAAAAGCTTGCAGCTAAGCCTTAGACAAAAGCTGATTTTCGCCTCTGTCTTATGTTTGATTTTGCCCGCCTTCCTGACTCTGCTTGTAAGCAATTATTTCACTAAGGATATTATCCGCACGCAGATTATCCAAAATGAAAAAAAATCACTGGAGCAGGCCGATTTATATATTTCGAATTTATTCAGCACGTTAACTTATATTTCTAACTACATTCAATTTGATTCCGACATTAACTTAACCTTAAAGGAAGTTTGGCAGCGCAGCAAGCTTGGCCAGACAGATCCCCTGAGCAGTGTGTCAGAGTTTCGGAAAATTACAGAAAAGCTGACGAATATCGCCATCGTTACCCAGAAGCAATACGTGACCATTCTGACCTCAAAAGGGCGGTATTTTACGAATTATTCTCCGCTAGGCTTTGATCCGGCTTCGTTTTTGAATGAGCCTTGGATGGAGCAAGTGAGGAAGCAGCCCGCCTTCGATTTGTACTGGGCTGGAGCGCTGCCCAATTATATTCCTTCAGAACAGGCGGGCAGTCCGTATTTAATAACGATGGCTAAAGCGTTGAAAATATCATCGGAAGCTTCATACGCCTACGTAATCATCAGCATTAGCGAGAAGCAGGTCAGCCAGA
Source organism: Paenibacillus eucommiae (assembly GCF_017874215.1). GTDB lineage: Bacteria > Bacillota > Bacilli > Paenibacillales > NBRC-103111 > Paenibacillus_AI > Paenibacillus_AI eucommiae. The sequence goes on along the minus strand of NZ_JAGGLB010000041.1, from coordinate 67,884 downwards.
TTTTCGATCATGATAAAGGCCGCCAGGAAACACTGCTGATTGATCGCGAGGGGCGGGTTGTTGCCAGTAAGGACAATCAGAAAATTGGGAAGCAGTTTGCCTTTTCTGCTGAACTGGAGAAGCTCGATGAGTCGGCGGCAAAGCTGATCAGGTCGGGTCGTGAAGAGTTTTTATTAAGCAGTCATGATCTGGCCTATAATGGGTATCGAATTGTCAGCTTGACCCCATATAAGGAAGCTGTTAATCAAATCAATAGCATCTCCCGCTTAAGCTTTCTGTTTCAAATCGTGCTGATGGTTGTATTTCTATTTGTATTTATTTATATGGTCCGGCAGTTTACGAAGCCAGTTGTGCAGTTAGGCCGCGTGGTCAGCCGTGTTGAAGGCGGGGATCTGGGGGTTCGTTCAGGCATTACCGGACATGATGAGATCGGGCGTCTGGGACAATCCTTCGATCAGATGCTGGAGCGGATTGAACGGATGATCCGGCAGATTACGAATGAACAGACGCAGAAGCGCAAGGCAGAGCTGGCGATGCTGCAGGCGCAGATCAACCCGCACTTTCTGTTCAATATTCTCAATTCGATCCGGCTGCGCATCCTGCTGCGGGGGGATCAGGAGAACGCTGATCTGCTGTCTGCACTATCCGGTCTGCTGCGGATGACGATACAGCGGCATAACGAATACACGCCCCTGCATGAGGAGCTTCATATTGTTCAGAAATATGTGGAGCTGCTGAATTTCCGTCAGGCTGATGAGGTGAAGCTGGATATTCAAGCGACATCGGACAGTATGCCTGTTATTGTGCCGCGTTTTCTGCTCCAGCCGTTGATCGAAAATGCCTATATTCATGGCTTAAGCCAGAATGGTGGTGTGATCGGCATTTTTACGAGGCGAACGGAAGAGCAGGTCAGCATTATTGTGGAGGATGACGGTCAGGGCATGAGCCCGGAGATGCTGGAGCTCCTGCGAATGGAGATGCGCAAGCTGGGTGGTTTAGCGGATGAGAAGGAATCAACGAAGAGACTGTCGAGAATCGGCATTGCCAACATCTATGAGCGCCTCTATCTTTTATATGGGGCTGACTTTCAGCTTCTTATCGACAGCACCCCCCAGCAAGGTACACGCATCGAGCTGATATTTCCGGTGGAGGCACCGGATTCTGTGAGAGGAGGCGAGGTGTAGACGATGTATACAGTCATGCTGGTGGACGATGATTATCCTGTGCTGGAATTTTTGGAGAAAATGATTCCCTGGCAAAAGCTTGGACTGCAGGTTCATTCCACATGCAAAAATGGGCTCGTAGCGCTTAAAGAAGCAGAGCACAGCATGCCGGATATTGTAGTGACGGATATAGGCATGCCCCAGATGGACGGCATTGCTTTAATTACAGAGCTGAAGCGGTTGAATCCGAATATACGAGTCATTATCTTGTCCTGCATGGATGATTTCAGCTACGCCCAGAAAGCGGTTAAGCTAAAGGTCAATGATTATGTGCTGAAAGAAACGATGCAGCAGAACCAAATGATCGAGCTTTTGGAGAGGCTGCGTGATGATCTGCAGCAGGAAGCGGCTGCCAAAGCGCAAAATCAGAAGTGGAAGAGCATGACGGAAGAGAATGATATCGTGCTGAAGCAGAATTTGCTGCACCGCATTGTACATCATCTTTTGGGCGACTTCAGTGACTGGGCAAAGGAAGCACAACGCTTCGGAATTGAATTTGCGGGACAAAGCTATTTACCGTTGCTGTGCTACGTGAACCGTCATCAAGAGGTCAAGGAGCGCTTCATTAATGACAATATTATTATGTTTGGACTGGGAAATGTGGCCAGCGAGATTTTGCTTAAGGCTCCGGGTGCGATCATGCTGCCCTACAGCTCCAAGGAATTCATCCTGCTATTTCCATATAAACGCTCCCTCCGGGAAGATGATCTGGAGTCTATCCAATCAGTGAGTCAGGAAATTCGTATTTCGCTGCAAAAGTATTTGAAGATTTCAGTTTCCTTCTTATATGGTACTGCGTCCTCAGACCCGCAGCTACTGAGTACAAGCATCATTCGCTTATTGAAATCTGCGGACAGCCGTTTTTATTTGAAGGAAGGCGGCATCTATAAGAGTTTGCCTAATGAGACCTTCTCCAAGGATGATTTATTTGCTGACTTTCCGGCAGCCTCGCAGGAGATCCGTGACGCTTTCATGGAAGAAGCGGAGGATAAGCTGAATAAGATTATATACCGCTGGATGGGACTTATTCAGACAGCGCGCTTTCCGCCGCAAATCGTCAAAGAGTGGACGCTGAAGATTCTGTACGACAACCAGGCCAGGCTGCTCGCGATGCAGCACTATCAATCAACTTTCTCTATGGAGGTGCTGCATCATACGATCGGCGGGATTGATAGTATTGATGAGTTGACGGAGAGAGTTATTAAGTTTTTCAAGGAGCGCATTCCGCTCATCCGGCAAATTTATCAGCAATCACGGCGCTCGGAAATCATGCAGGCACAGCAATATGTGGCCAAAAATTTACACAAAAAAATTACGCTGGAGGAAGTTTCCGACAAGCTTCATATCAACTCCAGCTACTTCAGCCGTTTGTTTAAAAAGGAAACAGGCGACAATTTCATTCAATACGTAACCTCAAGCAAGATGGAGCGTGCGAAGGAACTGCTTGAGCAGACGAACAAAAGTGTTGAGGACATTGCCGACCAATTGGGCTACGACAACAAAAGCTATTTTACCAAGCTATTTAAAAATCATACCGGGACAACTCCGGGGGAATTCCGCGGAGGCTCATAAGAAGCGTTCCGGCTGCTGCTGGAGGCGGTCAACAATGAAATTTGTGTCATTATCGGAAGCATATATAGGTCCGCTGCTAGAGCTCTGGAACCGGGAGCTTGGAGAACAGTTTCCTATGAGAGAAAGATTGCTGCGGCAAAATTGCTTTGAAGATGTGAACCTGCTTGAAGCAGGCTCGTGGCTTGCAGTTGATGAATCAGCCGGGAATGAGCTGAGAGGCTTCGTGGTTTCCAAGAAATGGACCGACCGCCGGGAAGGCATTGAATTCCCTGAGGATACAGGCTGGATACAAGCGCTGCTTGTAGACTCCCGCTATCGGGGCCGCGGCATAGGAAGTGACCTGATTGACCTGGCAGAGCAGGCACTTAAGGAACAGGGCGCGAGTAAGATTGAGCTGGGCAATGACCTGCACAGGCGAATGTTTCCGGGCATACCCCTTCCGAATATTGAAGCGGTGCGGTGGTTTGAGCGTAGAGGATATAAAGACTTTGCCACTATTACCGACTTGCTGCGGATCTACGAGGAAGCTGAATCGATGGAGCTGCCAGCTCTGGAAGGTGTGACCATCCGCTTTGTGCATGCAGCCGAACGGGAGCGGATCGAAAGCTTTTTGCACAAGCATTTTCCTGGCAGATGGGACTACCTGACAAGGCAGTATTGGGAGCATGGCGGCACAGGCCGGGAATACATGATTATGGAGCAGGGAGATGAACTGATCGGCTTTTGCCGGGTTAACGATTCACACTCCCCACTGCTTACGCAAAATATATACTGGGCTCCGTTATTTGCGGATGAGCTTGGCGGTCTTGGACCACTGGGCATTGATCCCGCATTCCGCGGCAAAGGCTATGGTGCGGCCATCGTCCAGGCTGGGATTGCCATGCTGAGGCAGCGGGGCATCCGCAGCATCGTCATAGACGCCACGCAGATCGCGGATTTCTATGAAAAGCTCGGCTACCGAATTTGGCGAAAGTACGGAATGTACCGCAAGCTGCTGTGAGCAGAGATGAAGGCTTCTGTAGGCAAAACAAATACCGCGGATTCACGATACGCACATATTCTGCGCCGTAAACCCGCGGTATTTGTTTAGGAACTTAATTATAGCGCATCGTTTTGGAACAATACGAAGGCTAGCAATCTGTTCATTGATGTGTCTGTGAACTGTTTCACTATCCCTTTCTCTCAGATAGAAAACCTTTGCTGGTAGTCCGTTTGAGCTTGGTGTAAGTGTGATTCATGCGATTGTAGCTAAAGAGAGGGAGTGGCTGTGGGAGGAAGAGCGGTAGCGTCCACCTTTAAAGATTTGTTCCTACCTCCATATCGATCCATTCAAGGGAACAAATCTTTAACAGTGGCTGGAGCCCACAGCCATTCCCTCCGCAACGCACCCAAGTCCCGAACACACATCCCTCAAAGGATGCCGGCCAAGCCGTCTTTCTTCCTAATAATCACCAGCAAAATGGCTGTGAGCTTCCTGCTCGCCCTGAGCTTTTAGCTCCATAAATTTCGCGCGTTTTTCCCAGGTAGCATCAGCAACTAATTTGGCTTTTTCCACATCACCCTTATAGAGAAAATCAATGACCCATTTTTTTCCGAATCCGGCGTGGACGACCTCATCTGCCCAATCGAAATCCTGGAAGGTTGTCATCAGCGGATCTTGGGCGATATCGCGGGCAAATTCCCATTCCTCCCGCTTGCCTGGCGGATATTTCATAGCTGCTTGTTCGATAGCGATGGTTAAATGGATGTAAGCCTCGTCCAGCTCGAAAAGGTTTTTGGAAATATCATAGAAGCCGGTCCAATTCGGAGCTTCATAGACATCATAGCCAAGCTTGCGGAGCGCCGCTTCGCCGAACCAGGAATGACGGACCTCGTCCCAGAGATGTCGGGCGGTATCCAGGTAGAAAGCCCAAGGCTTGCCTGCCGATTGGAAAAGCACATATGCAACACCTTCTGCAGGAGACATTTCAAAATAACGCGAATAAAGCATCATTTTGAAGCGTCCGGCACTGCTGTCTTCAAACTCAATATCTTTAAACTTGGTAGTTGAGGTTTTGTAGCGTTCGTCACGCGCACTCTGTTCAGGCGCCGTATAAGGGATTGTTGCGATATGCTCAGCGTCTGCGACGGGCACTTTGGCAGAAATTCCATCCGCCCCACCCGCGGCAGCGAGAAGCTTGTGCAAATATTCGTTCCAGCGCCTAGCTTCATCAAGCTCTTCCTCACTTGCCTTCTCGCTAAGCGAGAGTATAGCTTGTTGCCCCCACTGGACCTGTTCTTCCCGGTCCAGCAGCTGATGCCTGAGCATATGCAGGCTCGGCTGATCCACAAGCGGCTGAGTGGCCTCCATGTATCTCTGAATTGCAGCAATTTGCGCTGGTTTTATAACTTCAAACAGGGCGACGAGCAGCAGCAGCGTGCTGCCAGAATCAAGCACTTTTGCCAGCAGCAGTTCAAGCTCCGGCTCTGGACATTTATCGAAGGCGGCGGAGCTCATCCGCAGCTGTTTGCAGCGGTTTCGCAGCTGCTCGTGATGGGAGGCATCGAACCAGGCTATATTGGCGAGAGCGCCTTTGATTTCATATTCAGGGCATCCGACCATACGGCCTGCCTCAATGCGCATCAGCTGTCTGTCGAAATAAGCAATGTGACGGAGCCGGTTGGCAGACTCTGCTACCGATAGCCCGATTTTATCCCAATTCTTAATATTCATAAATGGCTGCAGCATTACAAAACCTCCTCGGATAGGGTTAACCTGTACAGTTGTTCAGTTGTTCAGTTGTTCGGTTCTTCTTTTCTTATCGTAATTGATTTGCATCGGGAAGTGAATTCACGAAAGTGTGGAATGTTTATACGATTTGACACATAAGGAATGGTGAACATGCACAAGGTTAGGTCGGATCAGCTGGAACAGACTGCTTATTTCGGCAAAGTGTTTTGTGAGAAGGCCTGGAAGTGGAATACGGTGGGGAGGCCTTTTGATGATTGCGATCTTTGGTATGTCTGGAGCGGAGAAGGCGAGCTGGAGCTGAACCGCCAGAAGAGGAGCATATCGAGAGGCTGCTGCTTTTTATTCCGGCCAGGGGATGAGACGAGGGGCGAGCATAATCCCCAAAAGCCGATCACCGTATCGTATATCCATTTTTCGCTGCCTGCAACCGCTGTGGAAGCTTTCGCTTCCTTTTATAGAGTGCGGGATATGCTGACCTTTGAGCTTTATTTGACGCGATATGTACATGCTCGAATGGAGGGGCACAGCGGGGATGAAGAGGAGGCAAGGCTGCTGTTATATTTGCTGCTGCTGCAGCTTGAAAGGGAACGCAAAGCCGAGGCTCAGCATCCTAAGAACAGTGAACAAGAGCAGGATCAGGAGCTTTTCACGAGCATTCACGAAGTCGCCAACTATGTCCGCCAATTTCCGAGCATGCCTCACTCCGTAACCAAGCTGGCTGAAAGGGCGCGGCTTTCCCCGCGTTATTTTTCAAGAAAGTTCAAGGAGATCATGGGGCGGACGGTCGAGTCCTATATGATCGATATGAAAATCGAACGTGCCGAGCACCTGCTGCGCTTTAACGGGATGAATGTCAGTGAGGTTGCGGCAGCTTTGGGCTACGACAATATTCATTATTTCAGCAGACAGTTCAAGCGTTACCGCGGGATGAGTCCTTCCGAGCTGCGTTACCTGTAAGCAATGTGCCTTCTCAATGACTCTAGCAAAAAGTCAAAACCCTGCTGAATCGGTCAATAATTTTTCGGATCGGTTTGGTATAGTTAAAAGCGTATCCATCTAAAGAAAAGAGGTTGGAATCGCATGAGTGATCAAGTGTTGAAGGTTGGAATCATCGGACAGGGACGCAGCGGTCGTGATATACATGGTAATTTGCTCGCTAAAATAAAGCATTATTACAAAATCGCAGCTGTAGCTGATGGGCTAACAGAGCGTAGGGAACGTGCTATCCAGGAATACAACTGCCATGCCTATGCTTCGTGGCAGGAAATGGTTGAGCATGAGGAGCTTGATTTGGTCGTGAATGCATCTCCCAGCGAGCAGCACTTTCAAATTTCATTGGAGCTGCTGAATCGCGGCCTGCATGTGCTTTGCGAGAAGCCGCTGGCCAAAACAGCAGTTGAGGTGGACCGTTTAATTGAAGCCTCCAATCGATCCGGAAAAATATTGGCTGTTTTCCAGAACTCCAGATATTTGCCGGCATTTGTACAAATTCGTAAAGTGATCAAATCGGGAGTGCTCGGCCGTATTGTCCAGGTGGATATCACTCAAAGCGGCTTTGCCCGCAGATGGGATTGGCAAACGCTGCAGAGCAATAACGGCGGGAATTTAATGAATACAGGTCCGCATCCGCTCGACCAGGCGCTGCAGCTGTTCGGAGATGATATCATGCCGCAGATTACCTGTATCATGGATCGGGCGAACACCTTTGGTGATGCCGAGGATTACGTCAAGCTGATTATGAGAGCCCCGGGCCGCCCCACGATTGATGTAGAAATCTCCTCCTGCTCCGCTTTTACCAGAGAACCGTTTATGATTCACGGGACGAATGGCGGGCTGCGTGGAAGTGCACAGCGGCTGGAGTGGACCTATTTCAAGCCGGAAGAAGCGCCTGAGCAGAAGCTTACCCGTGATCCTCTTTTCGATAAAAATGGGATGCCGGGATATTGCAGCGAAGCTTTAACCTGGTATTCAGAGCAATGGGAGCCGTCGATCTCAAATGAGCGAACACCGTTCGAGCAAATGACAGAGCAGGTATATATGATGCTGTACAGGACACTGACCCAAGGCGCATTATTAGAAATTACGCCGCAGCAAGTCCGCCAGCAAATGGCTGTTATGGAGCAATGCCGTCGTCAAAATCCGCATATTTATTTAAATGAGGTATAGAGATGAGATTTAGAGATGGGGGCAGCGAAGATGCAGACAGGAAACGATAGTGTTCAAGGGGCATGGAACCGCTATAAGAACGGATCTAAGGAGGCACCCAAGCTTGACATTCAGCAGTCTTGGTGGGCTATGTATGGGCTGGGAGATGGTACAAGCGAGTGGAGTATGGAAGAAAAGTTTGAGCAAATTGCCAAAGCAGGCTTTACGGGCATTCTTGGCCGCCTGCCTGCTCCCGCTGAAGCGGAGCAATGGCGTAAATTGCTGGACGAATATGGCTTCAGCTTCGGTATCCAGTCCTTTCCAGAAAGCCGTGAGGATCTAGGGCTGCTTATGCGGCAAGCAAAGGACTTTGGTGTTCAGTATGTGAATTCACAGGTTGCTGACTCTTTTCTTATTGGGGCAGCTGCCATTCAATTGCTAAGGGAGCTTAACGAAGAGGCGTGCTCCGCTCAGATTCCTTATTTTATCGAAACACATCGCGGCAAGGTGACCCAGGATTTGCTGCGAACTGTTGACTATATCCAGGCGGTGGGGGATCTGCGGCTTACGATTGATTTTTCGCATTACGTGCTTGCTGGTGAAATGAATGAAGCTGCTGTTAAAGCCGAACCTTTTTTTGAAAAGCTGCTTCAGCGCACCTCTGCCATTCATGCACGTGTATCCAATGGGCAGCAAATTCAAGTAGACATCGGGGCGGCAGGAGAGCATCCCATGGTTCCGTATTTTATGCGCTGGTGGAAGCGGGGCATGGCCTATTGGCTGCAAAGGGCTCAGCCGGGTGAGGTTTTGCCCTTTGTTGTGGAGCTTGGGCCTCCTGCTTACTCGATGATATGTGAGGCGGGCAGCAGGCAGGAACGGGGATTCCGGACGGATCATCGGGAAATATCCGATCGTTGGCAGCAGGCTCTTGTATTCAAGCAGTTGGCTGAGGAGGCTTGGAAAGGGACGCATGTGCGTTGAGGACCGGACCCTTAGCTGGAGCAGAGCGGCATTCATAGGTATTTTTATCAAGCAGGCAAGCTTATGGAATAAGAGCTTCCTGCTCTTTTTTTGTTCTCCAAAGGGAAGGACTGACACCATATCTTTGTTTAAAAAGTCTGCTAAAGTAATGAATGCTTTGAAAACCTACGGCATCGGATATTTCCAGAATCGGCATCTTTGTCGATGAAAGCAGGCTTGAAGCGGTATTTAAACGTAAATCGTGAAGATACTGCAGTGGAGTTCTGCCGGCAATTTTGTGAAAGGAACGAATAAAATACGAAACCTCAAGATGCGCTTGCGCTGCTAAGCGATTAACGGTTAATGGTTCTCTATAGTTGGATTCCATGAAACGCATAATGTTGTGGATCCGCTCCTGACCCTCGGCCTGATCACGGGGAAACCTGGAGCCAGAGGGCATATCTGAGCTTGGCTGCTGGACTTGTAGAAAGCAATTGACCAGCATCAGCAGTTTTTGGGTATCTAATAACAAAATATCTGCAGCAATGGCCTTATAAGGATTATTGGGCTGTAGGCTGCCCAGCAGATTGGCTGCAACCTGGTAAATTGGAGCCAGCTCTGGCTGCTCTGGATTTTTGTCGCATTGCAGCGCGTTCCAACGGCTTATTTGCTCAATTGCGGGAAATTCGGAGGTGTTCTGCATATCTAGCTCAATGTAGCTAAAAAGACAAGTGCCGGAATGCTTGGTCAGCAAATGTGGCGTATTCGGCGGCAGCAGGAAGAGGGCAGGCGATGTAAAGAGATAGTCCCGCCCCATCCATTGAAGAGAAGCACTTCCCTCGAATATATATAAAATTTCATGAAAAGGATGGGTCCCCCCGCCTGTCTCCTCCACCAAATTACGCGTCATATTGACAATAGCATACTCCCGCAAATACATGCCTACTCCCCCTCGTCAATCAGCTGTATACAGTTTATCACAGTCGGCCTGGCATTATAGCTTTCTTTTCAGAAGTGAAAAGTCGATTTTGTGCAAATGGGTATATAAATAACCAGCCATACAACGGAAATTTACCAGAAGGATAAACAGGAAGTCAAATAGAACCTGCAAATACAAGATCTCTTATTTGATGTAAGCTGAATGCGTATCCATTTGAAAGCTAAAGGAGAGTCCACGCTATGAAAATGAAAATGCTGCAAATTACAGCTCCAGGTGAGTTTAACATTATCGAAGCTGATGTGCCCAAAGTAAAAGATCATCAAGTTTTGGTGGAAATTGAAATTGTTGCAACCTGTCCGCGCTGGGACATTAACATGCTGGGTGGAAGGGATATGTTCGATTATTCGAAATCCCCCGAGTACCCGCTTCCTCCAGGCTGGCCGGGGCATGAAGTGGCAGGTGTCGTTCGTGAAGTTGGCAGCGGCGTGCAGGGATTCAAGCCTGGTGACCGTATTGCTGCACTTGAGCATATTATGGGTGACGGAGCTTATGCCCAATTCATCTGTTATCAGGAACATGAGATCATCAAGCTGCCCGATACGATATCCTCGAAGCAGGCGGTTTCTTTTGAATTGTTAAAATGTGTCATGATCGGCCTTTCGCAGTTCGGTGATATACGCGGTAAATCCATGGTCGTCTCCGGGATGGGACCTGCGGGTATGCTTGGTATGCAGGTAGCGAAGATCTGGGGAGCCTCTGAGGTCGTTGGGGTCGATGTAAATGAAGAGCGGATTAAGTATGTCAACGAGCTTGGTATTGGTGTGGCTATGCATACTGATCAGGTGGAGAGCCGCCGGTTCACCCTCGGATACGATTGTGTAGGCGCAGCCCCTTCTGTTCAAAATCTGCTGCGTATCGTCGACAGGCATATCGTTATTTTTGGCGTGCTAAAAGGTACCCTGCAATATGATGAGCATTTATGGTTTCAGGGCATGAAGCTGGAATCTTATAAATACCGCCGCTTTAATGAGCGTGACAGGGAGCTGTTGATTGATGCTGTAGCGAATCAAGGATTGAATACAGAGTGCATCCAGACTCATCATGTCCCATTTACGAACTATCAAGAAGCCGTTGACTTGTTGAAATCACAAACAGCAATCAAAGTACACTTTTATCCTGGCAAGGATTTTTCATAAAAACTTCAGCAAATCAATAAATCGGAGGAGAGATTGCGATGAAAGGAAAAGCGGTCGTTTTCACGGATCGTTTAAAGGTTGCTGTGCAAGAGGTGGACATTCCGGAGCCGCGTCCGGATGAAGTGGTCGTTGATGTGGAGGTTTCCTGGATTAGCAATGGAACGGAGTCGTCTTTTTTGCGCGGGGAGCGAATTGCAGGAGATACGCCGTATGAACCAGGAGCTCCTTGGCCGTTCCCAATTGTGGCTGGTTACCAAAAGGTTGGTGTCATTACACAAATTGGCTCCGAGGTGACGGGCCTTGAGGTCGGCGACCGTGTATTTGTTACGATTAGCCGGATATCCAACATGTTCGAATCGTTTGGAGGCCACATAAGCCCTGCTGTAACGTCCGCCAACCAAGTGTGGAAGCTTCCTGATCAAGGGAATTCTGTTGATTATAGCGGTCTGGTGCTTACACAGGTCGGGTACAACTGCGGCATGCGTCCGGAGGTTCGTGAAGGTGATCGGGCGGTTGTGATTGGTGACGGGATGGTTGGCAATTGGACGGCACAGACGCTGCTGAAGCGTGGAGCTAAGGTAATGGTCCTTGGCCGTCACGATGAGCGGCTGCGTTATTTACCGGAAAAAGCGGAGGGTGTCAATACGAAAGTACGTGCCATTCCGGAAGCGCTTCGTGATTTCGCAGGTTCGGAAGGAATAGCCATCATTGTTGATACAGTCGGTTCACTCGACGTTCTAGAGGAAGCGTTTCCTCTGCTGCGTCACAGCGCTCATTTCGTATCTGCCGGGTTTTATGGCACTGAGGGCAGCATAGACATTCAGAAGCTGCGGTCTAATGAAATGACCCTGCATGCGCCATCTGGCTGGACCAAAGAGCGGATGGACGAGACGCTTGCAGGCATCAAAGAGGGCTGGCTGCAGGCTGGGGCGCTTGTTACTCACCGCTACCCGGTAGATCAGGCGGAGGAAGCCTGGCAGCTGATTACAGAAAAGAAAGAGCCTTATCTTGGGGTAGTTCTCGACTGGTGAAATAACTTGAATAGTCAGAGAGAAGAGCTGATTAACAATTAAACCACTCATGTGGAAGGTGATCCTATGAAGCCATTTGAACGCTTGCTAGAAAGATTGCAGCAGAAAGCAGATAACGTTACGGAACGGGCTGTCACTTATGTAGCTATGGGAGATAGTGTGACACAAGGCTGCATGCAGGCTGGATATGTGGAATATGAGAATGTGTACCATCACGTTTTCAAGCGAGGCGCCCAACAGCGATATCCTGGTACGGTGTTCAATGTGATCAATTCCGGAGTGTCTGGTGATAGTGCTGCTCCGTCTCGTACCCGCTGGGAACGGGATGTATTGATGTACAAGCCTGATCTGGTAACCATCTTCTTCGGCCACAACGATGCGCATGGGGGCAGGGAGGGGCTTGCTCCCTTTATTCAGGCTGTAGGAGATCTGGTTCACCGCATTCGGAGCGAAACAGAAGCAGAAATTTTACTAATGACTCCGTGCATGATGATGAGCCGGGATAATGACCGTATAGCAGAGGTGCACAGGCCTTCAGTGCCACAATTTATCAAGCTCGCAGAGGAAGGGCACCTGCTATCCTATGTAAATGCTATCCGTGAATTTGCCTTGGCAAATGATGTGCCCTGCCTTGACGTATATGCTTTCTGGGAGCAAATGGAGCAGGCAGGAACCGATATTCATAGTCTGTTATCCAACGGAATTAACCATCCGGATCCTGAATTCCATATCAGACTCGGTAAAGCGCTGGAAGAGAAGCTATTTGAGAACTGAAGCTGGAAAACTAAAAGATAGAACAGGCGAAAAACCGGGAATATGTCGGTTTTTTTCGCCTGTTCAAAAAGCTGAATACTTTTTGCGGTGAAGTTTGTTGAGAAGCTATTGGGGGGATTTACTTCTCAAGCATGGCCATCCATTGATTTGGATATTTGCTTAAGCAAGTACACGGCCACAAAGGCTCCAAGCGTGATTCCGCCGCTGATCCAGACATTCATGGTAAGTGTCCAAACCTCCTTAAACCAAACGCTTAGCAGGACAAAGACGGCGATATCCGCAATCCATAGCACAATGGCTGCAATAAACCAGAGTCTTGAGTCGTAGACAGATTTTTTCAAAGCAAACAAGAGGGCGATAATGGCGAAAAATGTAAGCACAAAAGCTGCAAGGTATGGAATAACACTAACCTCGTATTCTGCAAATTGAGGATAAAAAATGCCGATGATATGAAATATAGTGTTCACTACAAACATCCAGCCTAAAGTCAGAAATCCATAGCTGAAATAATCGGCAACTGAAACACGCTTTTTTTCGCCTGGTATATTATCAATTAACTCGTCGCAGTAACTCTTCAGATCGTTTCCGAAAACATCCTCTGCACTTTTGCCATTCTGCTGTGCTTCCAATACATGTTCGAGCATTTCAAGTAATAACGATTCAGTCTCAAATTCAGACAGACGACTTAAGCGAACGTAGACGAGAGCATCCTCGTAAACTTTCAGATTAGGTGCGTCAAGCTGTTTCCGCAGTTCATTATTTCGGCGAACCATTTGTACGGCGTTCATTTTGCTTCCTCCTTAATAGTTCCATAGATTCAACCAATTGATCCCAGCTAGCTTCAAATGCGGCGAGTGCTTCTTGACCTTTTTCTGTCAGGGAATAATATTTGCGGTCTGGACCGGAGGAGGAAGGCTTCATCCGCCCTATTATTAAACCGCCTTTTTGAATTCTTAGCAGAACAGGATATATGCTGCCTTCACGAACCATAGTCAGGCCGGCCTCATGTAATTTCTGACTAAGCTCATACCCATACACCTCATCCTCTGCAATAATGCTCAAAATACAGCCTTCCAGTATTCCTTTTAACAATTGACTCTGACTATCCAAATCATTCACCTCAAATCAAGTCGTATTCTCCAGCTATATGGTTAAACAAGATAGCAAACCACAGCGGTATGATTCAGTATGTGGTTATGCAAGATACCGTTGATATTTTATAGAGTAGCACATGCTATATTGTTTTGCAAGGTAGTGGGGCGATGAAAAAATATTAGTGGGTGAATATAGTTCTGGTTGTAGTGAGGTGCATGTTTATCTAAATCATTTAACTTGGCAAGTTCAGCAAAATGCTTACGGACATCACGGATGCTAATTGTGGCAAAATGACATAATTTGAAATGATTACGGACACAGGAGCTCTTATTGAGCTTCTTTTCTCCTGTTTTAGCCTTATTCAAGGCAAATAAGAGACCTCATGTCCGTAAGATTTAGAAACGGCATCATTTTGGGAAAATAGAGGATCCTATGTCCACTAAGGCTTAAGCTTCCAAGGCAAATAAATATCGATTGTGGAGTCCTCTTGCTCAAGAGAAGTAATATCAGACCAGTATTCGAAATCAAAAAGCCGGAAACCACTGATGCCATTATCTCGAATCGAATCATAGGTTTCTCCTATTTGGGATTCTGGTCCCATATGAGTAATCTTCACATATTTTCCGGCTGGTATCGTATGCCCGACTAATCCTTCGGGAATATGGACAAAATCGCTAACTTCTACCGCAACAATACTTACAAAAGGAACATCTGGCGTCCAATCACCGTCCGGATAAACTTGGACTAAGTAAATCCCCTCATCATCTAAACGATTTGCAATTTCATGACGCTTGCCAATGAGGTCTTCACGTAATCTTCCGACAATTGTAGCCGCTAGATCTTGATTTAGCGACGCCGTTACAGTGTATCCAACCAGCTTCGTTTCATTGCGTTCGAGTGTCTGCACTTGTTCAGTTCTCATTTATGACACAACTCCTTATTCGTAACTAAATAGCAGAGGTCCCAGGGTGTGAGTTCTGGAGTTTCGTGGTTTTCATTGTGTGAAATATGTGTGAATTATGCTTAAGATTATATTTTAGCTTTTATTGCTTCTAATCACTTTTAGAATACCGCTCAACCGTTGATTTATGTGGGGTTTGTAAAAGGATGTGTAAAAAATGTGTAAAATTATTTTTAGATAGCTATGTCCTCAAAAGTCTTTAAGGTGTTATTTTCATCCTTCGTCCTCAATTCCTTTTCTATGTGTGCATAATGGGACAAAGTCGTCTCTATATCGGCGTGTCCAAGTCGCTCACTAACATAGTATATCGAAACACCTTTATAAAGAAAATGCTGGCATGGGTATGGCGAAGTCCGTGGACACTAATCGAATTAATATTCACTTTTTTAAGTAGCAATTCGAGTGCCTTATTGGCTGCATTGTTACTTAGACTTCGTACATTGAATGAGGGCTGAAAAAAACAAGATCGTGGATGTTGCTGGAGGTATTAGCGAAGAAAGATTTAAAAATTCCCATGGTCTGCTTGTCTCGCAGGGTATCAAGTGTGTTTAGGTATCTAACCTTAGTATTCTTGCCAATATTGGCTCTATAAGTAGGCAACCATTGCTCTTAGTAATCATCTATTGGTTCAAGTAGCAGGTGAGGAGTAATATTTTTACGGAGTTTGGCTTTTATTTTCCGCCGCGACGGCCTGTGCTTCTTTCTTCGTAGTAAACCCGCCCTTGCGAATAAGATCTGATTTTCCATTAACCATACGACTTATTGAGTACTGCCACGTTTTCCCACGTTTAAAATATCGGACCATTAATTTTCACTTCCCTCCTATTAACCTGCAACAGTACAAGCCAAAAGTTACACCCGTGAATAAGATGGAAGGAGAAAAACTAAAGATGACTAAAGATGATGCAAATAAACTAATCTCTAAACCCAAGGCTATCTAGGGACTTGCCCCAAATAAGGAGATAGGCAGACTGGCCGGCGAGCTCGGAAGGTGTCTGGTCAGCTAACAGAAAACTAAGGGGGAGTTGAATTGAGTAACTCATGTAGCAATGGAACCCGCAAATCAATAGAGATCGAGGCAACTACAAACAGAGTCGATGTTTACACTGTGAGCCTCGAGTCCATTTCTCAATTTGTCACCCGGACGCTTCCAGTCATTGAAAGAAAAGAGGTGAAATGCTGGCTCTCACAATCAGGCGGCACGACACACGCAGAGCCGTCAAAGTACTCAGGAATCCATCTGGTTCCTTGGTTGACTTGACTGGTGCTGAGGTGAAATTCATCATGACCAAAAATGGGCGACTGCTGATAAATTGGGCAACCGATATTATTGAAGCTAAAAACGGCGTAGTGTGCTTCGCTTTTGAACGCGGAGAGGTAATGGAGTTGTGCATAATGAAAGCGGAATTTGAGGTAACATATCTCTATTTCAGTATTGAGTCATTTCCCATTGACAGGTTTATTACAATCGAAATCGTAGCAGATTTAGCTTAGAGAGGAGGGATAAGGATGGATTCAAATTACGGAGAAGAATCAATACCCAATAAGGAAATGATCCGCGATGCAAGGAAAATGGCAATACCACAATATTGGAATCCCAACAAGGGCGAAGATGGTGGGTTTGAGCCAGTTATCGGATCGGGTGGAGCCTACAACATGCAAACCACAATCATGGTTGCGGACGAACCTTTTCGGGGGAACTCCACCATGACCAAAAAGTTTGCGAAGGTCATGACTGGGTTTGTAATCAGTAACGATGGGGATCAGGACCTGACGTTTGTAATAAATGGCCAAGAATGGCTTGTATATGCCGGGGCAGTGTTCAGTGAGAACTTCCTTCCATTTACAACGGTCACCATCAACACGATCGTTCCATTCCAAGCCTACGGTAAATTTTCCTTAGGCAGCACAATAGTTCCGCCTCCTCCAGTTGACACGGAAGCCCCTGAAGATGTGAAAAATCTGGTAACATCCAACATCACGACAACAACACTAACCCTGACCTGGACTGTCTCAGTGTCAGAGGATACGGTTGGATATGATGTTTACCAAGGGGCTACACTTTTAGGTAGCGTTACTGGGACGACTTACAACGTCACAGGGCTTATACACTCAACTCAGTATACATTTATCATCAAGGCCAAGGATGCCGCTAATAACATATCTGCTGGCACGTCCGTAACGGCAATAACGGTAGAGGTGCCCAGCGTCATTCCGCCAATTCCGATTACCAACCTTGTGGCAGGAACTTCTACGTATAACTCTATACCGGTATCCTGGACGGCTTCCAACGGCGTACGGTACGAGGTTGCATACTCAACTAATGGTACGAATTTTACGGTAGCAAGCGATATGGTTACGGCTGATAATTACCTTGTGACCGGACTTTCCGCGATTACAACCTATACCATTCGCGTGGTTGCGATTGGGTCCGATGGAGAACGTTCGAGCGGAAATCCAACCGTACAGGCCACGACTGTTACAGCTCCAGACGTAACACTGCCTATCATTACCGCCGCACCAAACGGCGGTACGTTTACAAGCGCTCAATCAGTCACGCTCAACGCCAACGAGCCAGATACAATCTATTACACCACGGATGGCAGTATGCCGACGACAAGCAGCTCGGTTTATTCGGCCCCCATAGCGATCAGCACGACAGCAACACTCAAGTATTTTGGCAAAGATACAGCGGGCAATAGCAGCACGGTTCAGACTGCGAGTTTTACCATAAATTCTGGTCAACCCGGAATGACAACTGTAACAAATGGATTGCTGCATAGCTACGATTTCAGAGGTGGAAAAGGGCATACTGGATCTGCTCAAGATTCGGTTGGTAACATGCCATTAACTCTCACTAACTTTAAATCGGATGGAACTGAGGGGTATATTGCAGGTGGTATAAAACAAGCTGGAACAAGTAACGATATAACCAGTTCTGGTTATCTCATCAGCACAGATTTGTCTAACATGGGAATGACCACTCCTGGAAGCTCATTTACTGTGGTCATTAAGGCATATCTTAACGCTATTAACTACTCCACCCACTTTTTTACCTCATCCAAAGATAATAAAGATCTTCAAATAGATCCTACCCCTGCTAATACTGTGGGACGTTTCCGGATTTGTTCTAGCTCCGTAGGGGCTACTAAGGTTCATCCTAAGGTAGAGATTAGGGATAACGCCACCACTACAACTACTATCATAAGGGATGGTGCTGCGTTTGCGGATTCGACACTGACTCCAGGTGGACCTGGATCAGTTATGCAGGTAACTTATGACAGCGTTACGAAGACCATGGCATTATATCTTAATGGAGTCATGAATAAGTCCATGGTACTGGAAAACCATGCTAAATTCGAGGGATTGGTACTTTCGAGCGGTCAACATGTAACGAATGCATTATTAATATATAACCGTGCATTAACCAGTCCTGAGTTAGCTCAAGTAAGCACTGACTTATTAGCGCTGCCGTAGAAAGGAGGTGCTCACATGATTGTAAAACAGCCGGATAAGTTTCCAAATAAAGAGGTGTTGCTGAAATTTGGAGAAGCTGATGGCAATCCTACTTATGGCGGAAACGCTATAGGGGGTGGGGCTAATCCACTGCCTAACCAGGATATATTGATAAGGTTTGGAGACAGCGGGGGCCAACCAACATATAACGGAGCGATTATTGCTGGAGGTTCTATTCCCTCCTCCATAGTCAGGCAGACATTCAATCTTTTTGATAAAAGTAGGATGATAACCGGATCTTATCATGATCCATCGACCGGAAACATCATAAGTGGGGGGTACGAAACCCATAAAATAAATGTAAAGCCTGGTTACAATTATATTTTTAATAAGTGTGATGGGATAGCTACACAACATAGCTTTTACACTGCATCCGATGTGTATATAAGCGGAGCATCTGCAAAGTCAGCAAAGGCTCCAGCAAATGCCAGCTACTTGCACGTAAAGATACTTAGTCCGGCAGTAGCGAATGTCCTGATGGTGATGGAAACAAATTATATGATCTCGGACTATGTGCCTTACACTCAAAAATTCCTAACAACCCAAGAAGTTCAAGGCTGGTATCGGTCGAAATGGTATGAAAAAACATGGTGGGTGTTGGGAGATAGTATTTCGACGGGATATGGCGATGGAGTTGGCGCGGGTAACCAGTATGCCGCTAAGCCGTATCATTACCTATTATCGAGGGAGCGACATATAAAGGTTCAGAATGATGCGGTTAGTGGCTACACCATAGGAAACATTTACGATAATAGGGTTGTAAATATGCCGCCTACGCAGTACGCACCCGACCTTATCACACTTATGGCGGGTACTAATGATCATGGGTTTAATATTGCAATGGGATCGATATCTGACGACCCTGCTACGGGAACATCGTTTTATGCCAGATACCAAAAAACGATTGAATGGTTAATAAACCGCTATCCTTATGCTTCGATCGGTTTGATCGTACCAATACAAAGGAGCGGCATAGTAGATGGCAACACTGCAAACGCCGCAGGTAAGACGCTAAGGGACTATTGTGACGCTGTTGTAGCTATCGGTAAGTATTATTCGATTCCTGTGCTTGATTGGTACTACGGATTGGGTTTTTCACCTTATGTTGCATCGCAAAAAGAAAACTATTACTTCGGATCCCCATCAGATGGTACGCATCCCAACGATGCTGGACATGTCAAAATGGCTGCAACGGTAGGGGATTTCATTGAAAGGTTATAACATGCCAAATGCAAAGCCTTCTGTTCATTGCGGATCGTGGGCTTTTTTTGTTTTGGATCTATTTTGCTAAAGACTTTTTCATTTGTTCTTCTTTTGATTTAACCGAGTCGCTAGTGACAGACTCGCCACGATAAGTGTATACAATAAATGATTCGAATTCCTTTAATTCATCGTCAGCTGGTTTATAGATCTTTGCCAACTTGGAAACTTCGTCAAATTTTTCAGTTGGCGTTTTTTCAGATTTTGCAATTACGTCAACATTGCTTTTCCAATCTTTTTATTGGCTTCACTTGAGCTCATGGAGGCTGGTGTTTCTACAGGTGTTGTCATAGCTTTATCAGCATCTGTTGCTGGTGTATTTGCGATGGAGATAATAAGTAATATGAACGCACCTAATGAAATCAAAAAACCCCTCTACGATAGCCTTCTTATTAATCTTACCTACGATACTCACAATCAAAAGAACGATAGAAGGAGATCAAATTTCTTGTGTAAAAAATGTGTAAAAAAGTTTTATTTCTTATCGTTTTAAACGTATTCTCACTTGATTTTTTTAACAAAAAAACCGAAATCCCAAATGTCATAAGGGATTTCGGTTTTTTATGGCTTCATTAAAATTCACTCAAATAAACCTAATTACGTCCCAGGAGAGATTCGAACTCCCGACCCACGCCTTAGAAGGGCGTTGCTCTATCCAGCTGAGCTACTGGGACATGCTATGAACAATACGGCTCTGGAGCGGGTGAAGGGAATCGAACCCTCGCCTCAAGCTTGGGAAGCTGGCATTCTGCCATTGAACTACACCCGCAAAAGATATTGTTTGTTATGTATTGTTTGTCATGTATTATTTGTGTGTGTTGTTGTAAGTAGTGAAGCAAGAGTTATATTATCATATTGATTTTACATAAGTCAACCCTTCTCGACTTTTTTTTTTGCAATTCCTGATTTTATCCGTTAAACTGACTGCATTGGTGATGAAAAGTTTGAGGTGGTAATCATTTCGCAACATTCAATGGACAATGTGGTCCTCTTTCCAAAAACAGTGGACTTTTACGAGCAAGAGCTTACGCGCTTTCTGCAAACGGAGCAGTATGGTGAAGCGCTGCAGCTGCTAGCCTTCCTGTTGCAATTTCCGCATGTGGAGGCAGGAAGACTCGGACAATGGGAGGCGCTGCAGCAATGGCTGCAGGTGACCTTTCCTGAGTATGCTTCTCCAGCGTCATCTATGGGACTGGAATCCGGGATGGATCTTGACCGGGAACCAGAGGACGATGAAGCTGAGGATGAAGAGGGGCTGCTCCGGCAGATTGTAGCCGAGAAAACGATGGCGGATGCCTCGTACCCGCAGAGACTGATCCAGATGCTGAAGGAGGGGACGACCGAGCAGCAATTCATTGCTCTGGAGCAGCTGGCATTTGTGGAGTTAGAGGGGGTGGACGAGCAATTATGTGACTGGCTGGCTGCAACGAAGCTGCATCCCGGTCTCCAGTTCAAAACACTCCAAACTCTGAAGCAGAAAGGCCAGACTGGCTTCATTAGCATTCCCAGAAATGACGGGCAAATAAGCGTGGAAATCGAAGACACTCCACTCAGCTCTATGGATTTTCCTCCAGCCATCCGCGATATGATGAAAAGAGTGGAAGAGATTAGTGAAGTGGATCAGCCAGACTTTCCCTATTTTGCCGAACAGACCTGGAATCAATTCCTTGCTTATGTTTATGGGACTTCTACTTATGCTGAAATGATCAAGCAGGAGGATGATTCCATAGATGTTTGGGCTTCGGCTCTGCATGCAGTTTTGCAGGAGTTGATATTCGGTAAAGCGGACCGCGCAGACCTCATGGAAAAGTATGGGATCACAAGCCAAATGCTGCTTCAGTGGAAGCAAGCTCATGCCATTTTGTATAAGTTTACCAAAGCCGTGTTTCCGGTCTTGAAATGAAAATGTTATATGTTATAATAAGATGGTTATATCGACGGAAGGCTTGATACAAGCCAGGTTATCAGAATACTAAAATAACTTAGGGTACATTTTTGGAGGGGAAAGCATAAAATGAAAGCAAGTTGGGAAAAAATAGAGAAGAACGTTGGCGTTCTTGAAGTAAAAGTGGGTACGGAGCGCGTTACAGAAGCGCTTGATAAAGCATTTAAGAAAGTAGCGGCAAAAGTTAACGTTCCGGGATTCCGTAAAGGAAAAGTTCCGCGTTCCATTTTTGAAGCTAAATTTGGCGTGGAGAGCTTGTATCAGGATGCGCTGGATATTTTGCTGCCGGAAGTTTATGTGGAAGCAATAGAAGAAGCCGGTATTGATCCAATCGACCGTCCTGAAGTAGATGTTGAACAATTTGGTAAAGGACAAACTCTGAAGTTCAAAGCTAAGGTTCTAGTGAAGCCTGAAGTCACGCTTGGCGATTACAAAGGCTTGGAAATCGAAGTGGACGAAGTGACTGTCACTGAGGAAGAAGTGAACGAGGAGCTGAATCGGCTTCAACAACGCCATGCAGAGCTTGTTGTCCTTGAAGAAGGCGAAGCTGAGAATGGCGATGTCGTTATCATCGATTTCGACGGCTATGTGGACGATGTAGCATTTGAAGGCGGCAAGGCTGAGAATCATTCGCTTGAGCTTGGCTCAGGCAGCTTCATTCCAGGCTTTGAGGAACAGCTTGTTGGACTTGCCAAGGATGCTGAGAAAGATGTGGAAGTTAGTTTCCCTGAAGACTACCATGTTGAAGAGCTTAAAGGTAAAGCGGCAGTATTCAAAGTTAAGCTGCATGAAATCAAACGCAAAAATCTACCTGAGCTAGACGATGAATTCGCCAAAGATGTTAGCGAATTTGATACCCTGGAAGAATACAAGCAGGATACCAAAGCACGTTTGCTAGAGCGTAAGGAAAAAGATTCGCAAGTAGCGAAAGAAACGGCTGTAGTGGATAAGGCAACTGCTAATGCAGATGTTGAAATTCCAGCGCCGATGATAGAGTCAGAGCTTGACGTAATGATCAAAGAATTCGAAAGACGTCTGCGTACACAAGGTATGACACTGGACATCTACTACCAATTCTCCGGTCAGAACGAAGCTACTCTGAAGGATCAAATGCGTGAGGATGCTGAGAAGCGCGTACGCAACAACCTTGTTCTGGAAGCTATTTCTACTGCAGAGCAAATTACGGTTTCCGATGAAGAATTGGATGCAGAGCTTGAGAAATTAGCTGAAAACTTCCAAAGATCCACTGAAGAGCTGCGCTCCATCTTCGCATCTAATGGAAGCCTGGAAGGTATGAAGGGTGACCTTGCTCTGAAGAAAACTGTGGAGTTCCTGCTTGAGAATAGCAAGAATGTCACAGCATCCGCATAACATGACTTAAGGCGCGTAGTTATCAGCGCGCCTTTCTTAACACCTTCACCTCTAATGGCGGTCGTTCTTCATGACTTAACCTCGTTAGGGGTGTTTTTTCCACTAATACATAAGAGCGCCGAAAAAATGACTTTACATCTTAAACATGATAATATGAAGATAATACTCTGCAAGTTGAGTATAAACTATGGCAGCAGCCACACAAAGGAGTTGGTACAATGAGTCTTATTCCCATGGTAGTTGAACAGGAGAATCGTGGTGAACGTTCTTACGATATCTACTCGCGTTTGCTCAAGGACCGCATCATTTTCATTGGGAGCGCGATTGATGACGATGTGGCTAATTTGGTCATTGCCCAGCTGCTCTTTCTATCTGCTCAGGATGCTGAGAAGGATATCCATCTATACATTAATTCTCCGGGCGGTTCTGTCACAGCGGGGATGGGTATATTTGATACCATGAATTTCATCAAACCGGATGTCTCAACGATATGCGTTGGAATGGCTGCCAGTATGGGTTCATTGCTGCTTACCGCGGGTGCCAAGGGCAAACGCTTTGCGCTTCCCAATGCTGAAGTCATGATTCACCAGCCGTTAGGCGGTGTCAGAGGCCAAGCGACTGACATCAAGATTCATGCGGATTGGATTATCAAAACAAAGCATAAGCTGAATCAAATTTATGTGGAGCGTACAGGCCAGCCGCTCGAGAAGATCGAAAGAGACACCGATCGCGATAACTTTATGAGCGCTGAGGAAGCGAAAGCATATGGTTTGATCGATGAGGTTATCACTCGAACTGACTTGAAATAAAAGGAGTGATTTAAGTGTTTAAGTTTAACGATGAGAAAGGTCAACTCAAATGTTCCTTTTGCGGAAAATCACAGGATCAGGTTCGTAAGCTCGTTGCTGGTCCCGGTGTGTACATCTGCGATGAATGTATAGAGCTTTGTACGGAGATCGTTGAAGAAGAGCTGGGCCATGAAGAGGACCTGGATCTGAAGGATGTTCCGAAGCCAATGGAAATTCGCTCCATTTTGGATCAATATGTCATTGGCCAGGATCAAGCGAAGAAATCCCTTGCTGTAGCTGTATACAATCACTACAAGCGGATTAATTCACAAAGCAAGCTTGAAGATGTAGAACTACAGAAGAGCAACATTGTGCTTCTGGGACCTACAGGAAGCGGGAAGACCCTTCTTGCTCAAACACTTGCCAAAATTCTTAATGTACCTTTTGCCATCGCCGACGCTACTTCCCTAACGGAAGCAGGCTACGTAGGTGAGGATGTTGAAAATATTTTGTTGAAGCTGATTCAAGCAGCCGATTACGATGTAGAGAAAGCTGAGCGCGGTATTATTTATATCGATGAGATCGATAAAGTGGCCCGTAAATCAGAGAATCCTTCTATTACTCGTGACGTATCCGGTGAGGGTGTACAGCAGGCATTGCTGAAGATTCTCGAAGGAACTGTGGCATCGGTACCTCCGCAAGGAGGGCGCAAGCATCCGCATCAAGAGTTTATCCAAATCGACACGACTAACATTTTATTCGTGTGCGGCGGGGCATTTGACGGACTTGAGCAAATTATTAAGCGCAGAATTGGTAAAAAGGTGATTGGTTTCAGTACAGACGGTCTTAAAGCGGATTTGAAGCCAGGTGAATATTTATCCATGGTACTGCCAGAGGATTTATTGAAATTCGGCTTGATTCCTGAATTTGTTGGTCGTCTCCCTGTGATCTCAACTCTGGAGCCGCTTGACGAGCCTGCGTTGGTACGTATCCTGACAGAACCTAAGAATGCTTTGGTGAAACAGTACCAGAAGCTCTTGGAAATGGATAATGTAGCACTTGAATTTGATCAGGAGTCCCTGGATGCAATAGCGAAGGAAGCTATCAAGCGAAATACTGGAGCACGGGGCTTGAGGGCGATTATTGAAACGATCATGCTTGACGTGATGTTTGAAATTCCTTCCCGTACAGATGTTACGACCTGTAAGGTGAATAAGGATGCTGTCATGAATAAGCTAGCTCCTGTTCTGGTTACCAGTGATGATAAACCAAACAGTAAGAAGAAAGAAGAAAGTGCGTAACCCATAAATCTAATTTGTTCATACAGCCTCCAATCCGCCGTTCCGTTTAGGAAATCGGAGCGGAGGATGTTTGGTATGATGGGGAGAGAAGCAATGATGCACCATAGAAAAGATACAATACCGGTTAGAGTTGGTAACCTGACTATAGGCGGAAGCGATGAAGTTATTATACAAAGCATGTGCACTACGAAAACAGCTGATGTGGCTGCAACGGTAGCTGAGATCCTGCGTTTGGAGGAGGCTGGCTGCCAGATTGTACGCGTCACCGTTAACAACCGAGAGGCTGCCGAAGCTATTAAAGAGATTAAGAAGCAGATTCATATCCCATTGGTAGCCGATATTCATTTTGATCATAGGCTGGCGTTGGCCGCTATTGAGAATGGAATTGATAAGGTTCGGATTAATCCAGGGAATATTGGCAGGCGAGAGAAAGTAGAAGCGGTTGTCAAGGCCTGTAAGGAACGTGGAATTCCCATTCGAATCGGCGTGAATGCAGGATCTCTGGAGAATCATTTGCTCGAGAAGTATGGTTATCCTACACCAGAAGCAATGGTAGAGAGTGCGCTTTTTCATATTAATATATTAGAAGAGTTAGATTTTCGGGATATTATCGTTTCTTTGAAAGCATCGGATGTGCCAATGGCTATTGCCGCGTACTCCAAAGCTGCCCAAGCCTTCCGGTACCCGCTGCATCTGGGTATTACAGAAGCTGGTACATTGTTCTCGGGTTCAGTAAAAAGTGCAGCCGGTATCGGGACCTTGCTTAATATGGGGATCGGCTCGACGGTACGAATTTCACTTAGCACCGATCCGGTTGAGGAGATCAAGGTTGCCCGTGAGCTGTTAAAAACGTTTGGTCTGATTACGAACGCAGCCACGCTCATTTCTTGTCCAACCTGTGGCCGGCTGGATATTGATTTATTTTCAATCGCTAATGAGGTTGAGGAGTATATTTCCAAAATTAAAGTACCAATTAAAGTTTCGGTTCTTGGTTGTGCGGTCAATGGACCTGGTGAAGCGAGAGAGGCAGATATCGGCATTGCGGGAGCCCGCGGTGAAGGTATGCTTTTCCGTTATGGGGAAATGATTCGTAAAGTTCCTGAAGCGGAGCTGTTGAACGAATTGAAGAAAGAAATTGATATTATTGTAGATGCTTACGAAAAAACCGGTCTCATACCCGGGCGCAAGCATTAGGTCTTGTACCTTTCACTAAATTTCAATAATAAGTTTCATAAAAAAGCCGTTTGAGAGCCTTTCGCCTACTCTTACGGCTTTTTTCTATCTAATTGCATAAACGTGAAACATTGGAAGCATAACTAAATGAAAAGCGAGAGAAGGTACTGCCATGATGATATTTACGCATGTTCGCAAAGTAATGGTTATGACGCTTGTTATGGTAGTTGCAAGTTTGGGAATGGGAGAGAGCTTGCCTCGACATGTAGTGAAAGCCAATGAGCCTTTTGCGGCACCCAAAAAACAGGTAGCAGTTGTGATTGATGACTTTGGTAATAACATGAACGGTACAACAGAAATGCTGGACCTTGCCATTCCGCTTACGATTGCTGTAATGCCATTTATGCCTACTAGCAAAAGAGATGCTCAATTGGCCCACGAGAAAGGGCATGAAGTACTGGTTCATATGCCCATGGAGCCTGTGAAGGGAAAGAAGAGCTGGCTAGGCCCAGGGGCAATTACTACAGACCTCTCGGATGAAGAGATACGCAGTAGAGTTGAGGCTGCGCTGGATGACGTTCCCTTTGCTATTGGCATCAATAACCATATGGGCTCTAAAGCGACAGCCGATGAGCGGGTGATGAGAATCGTTATGAAGGTGTGCAAAGAGCGGGGAATGATGTTCCTTGATAGCCGGACTACCCCCAAAAGCGTTATCGTCAAGTTGGCCAAGGAAATGGGCGTACCTTACGCTGAAAATGAGCTGTTTTTCGACGATATTTATACTTCCGAGCATATTAGCAAGCAAATGTCGAAGCTCCTCAAGCTTATCGAAAAGCAGGATCAGTGCATTGCTATCGGGCATGTCGGACCTCCTGGGAAAATAACGGCCAGTGTATTGAAGGCCTCTATTTCTACCGTTCAAAAAGGGGCTAGTTTCGTGCCAGTATCGAAGCTAATGAGGGGACTACAGTAAAAGTTCGTGAAATTAGGATTAACCTTCTTTTACGCGGGAATACTGGCTAGTATGGTGTTTTTTTCCGAACTATCAGAACGTAAACATGGATTGTCTGACTCTGATATTTCCGGGCAAACGCGTCCGTCCGCAGGGCGCGGCGTAACTGTTTTCCCTTACATACAAAACCGGGAGGTATGAAGATGAGCTTAAGTATTATTTTGATGCTGATTCAAGTTTTTTTTGCTGTGGTGATTGGCCTGTATTTCTGGAATTTGCTGCGTAACCAACAAACAAACCGTTCGGCCGTAGATAGAGAATCCAAAAAAGAACTGGAAAAGCTGCGCAAACTGCGCTCGATTTCGCTAACTAAGCCATTATCCGAAAAAACCAGACCATCCTCCATTGAGGATATTGTCGGGCAAAAAGAAGGGATAAAGGCGCTGAAGGCGGCTATTTGCGGTTCCAACCCGCAGCATGTCATTATTTACGGTCCTCCAGGAGTAGGGAAGACCGCGGCAGCACGTGTCGTATTGGAGGAAG
The DNA here is from genome assembly GCF_017874215.1 of Paenibacillus eucommiae. Lineage (GTDB taxonomy): Bacteria > Bacillota > Bacilli > Paenibacillales > NBRC-103111 > Paenibacillus_AI > Paenibacillus_AI eucommiae. The sequence goes on along the minus strand of NZ_JAGGLB010000041.1, from coordinate 40,404 downwards.
CGAAGAAGAATCCGGGATCACCTTTTCGCTCAGAGGCGAAATTTACTGAGATTGATGCGAATACCGCCCGCTTTGATGAAAGAGGGATTGCAGACCCTCTGATTGGCTCTGTGCATGACCCTATCTATCAAGGGGCAGGAGCAATGGGAGTGGCAGGCATCCCCCAACCCAAAGCAGGTGCTGTGACTAAGGCTCATGGCGGTATTTTGTTTATTGACGAAATTGGTGAACTGCATTCGATTCAATTGAATAAATTATTAAAGGTTCTGGAGGATCGCAAGGTGTTTCTCGAAAGTGCCTATTACAGCTCGGAGGATTTGAACATTCCCAGCTATATTCATGATATTTTTCAAAATGGCTTGCCAGCGGATTTCCGTCTTGTCGGTGCGACTACCCGGCTGCCCAGTGAGCTTCCTCCTGCGATCCGTTCCCGCTGTCTGGAGATATTCTTCCGGCCGCTGCTTCCTGAGGAAATTGGTTTAGTTGCTGAAAATGCGTTGCGGAAAATTGGTTTCAAGGAAAATCCGGAAGCGATTGAAGTGATCAAAAAATATGCAACTAATGGCCGTGAAGCGGTAAATGTGATCCAGCTTGCAGCAGGATTGGCCATGACGGATAAGCGTCAGGAAGTGAGCGCGGCGGATATCGAGTGGGTAGTGAACAGCTCGCAAATCCCACCCCGGCCAGAGAAAAAAATTCCGCGCGAGCCGCAAATTGGTTTCGTCAATGGGCTGGCTGTCTATGGGCCAAACCAGGGGACTCTGCTCGAAATTGAGGTAATCGCGATTCCTTCATCGGTGCAGGACAAGGGAACATTCAACATAACAGGCGTAATTGATGAGGAAGAGACGGGCGGCAGCTCACGCACATTGCGTAGAAAAAGCATGGCTCGCAGCTCAGTGGAAAATGTGCTGACTGTGCTTCGCAAGCTTGGCATTCAAACTTCAAACTATGATTTGCACATCAACTTTCCAGGCGGCGTTCCAATCGATGGTCCTTCAGCAGGGATATCGATGGCAACAGCGATTGCTTCGGCGATTCATAAAATTCCTGTGGATAACCATATCGCAATGACAGGAGAGATGAGCATCCACGGAAAAGTGAAGCCTGTTGGTGGTGTGGTCGCTAAGGTGGAGGCTGCTTTCCAGGCTGGGGCTACGAAAGTGATCATTCCTAAGGAAAACTGGCAGGAAATATTCGCTGATTTGCCAAACTTGACCGTCTTTGCCGCGGATTCAATCGAAGAAGTATTTAAATTTGCGCTAGACATTGATCTTGAGGATAATGTGATCCAGCTGCCGGTTTATCAAGAACGGACGTTATCCCCATCCATGCCGGTCCTGCACGCGAAATCTCCCAGCACTTTGGATTCATAATGAATCATTTTGATTCATTATGCCAATTAGGGACAGCTCACTTGAGCGGCGATTGGTGTTTTGATTCCGCTTTTGTTAAAATGTAAAGATCAGCATGATTGAATTAGGAGGTGTGGAGGATGGGGCCAAATAAGCTGAAGATTCGCAGGCTGCCGTTATTGCCTTTAAGGGGATTGTTAGTTTATCCAAGTATGGTGCTGCATTTGGATGTGGGGCGGGAGAAATCGGTCAAAGCTCTGGAAAGAGCCATGGTCGATGATAGTATGATTCTACTCTGCTCCCAATCCGAAATGAACATAGAAGAACCCTCCAAAGAGGATATTTACCTTATAGGGACGATAGCAAAGGTAAGGCAAATGCTTAAGCTGCCTAATGGCACAATCCGGGTTCTCGTAGAAGGAGTACTCCGGGCCGAAATCATAGAATTCGTGAACAATGAAGAATATTATGAAGTCAATGTCAAGGAGCTCCCCGAACAGGAGGTTACAGATTCCGAGATTGACGCCTTAATGCGGACAGTGCTGAGCCAATTCGAGAACTACATTAATTTATCCAAGAAGGTCACGCCAGAAACTCTCGCGGCTGTATCCGACATCGATGAGCCAGGGCGGCTGGCTGATGTCATTTGCAGCCACCTGCCCCTGAAAATAAAGGATAAACAGGATATTCTTGAGACTGTGGATGTCCGTGAGCGTCTGGAAAAAATGCTAAGTATTCTTAACAATGAGCGCGAAGTGCTGGAGCTGGAGCGCAAGATTAGTCAGCGGGTCAAGAAGCAGATGGAGAAAACACAAAAAGAATACTACCTCCGCGAGCAGATGAAAGCGATCCAAAAAGAACTGGGAGATAAGGAAGGCCGTGCCGGTGAGGTGGATGATTTACGCAGCCAGCTCACGGAGGCCGAGGTTCCGGAAAAGGTTAGAGAGAAGATCGAGAAAGAGATCGACCGCTTGGAAAAAATGCCTCCTACATCTGCAGAGGGCGGGGTGATCCGCAATTATATTGATTGGCTGCTCGGGCTGCCTTGGTTGAAGAAAACAGAGGATCACCTTGATATAGACAAAGCAGAAGAAATATTGAATGAGGATCATTATGGTCTTGAGAAGCCTAAAGAGCGTGTGCTTGAATATTTAGCCGTTCAGAAGCTGGTACAGAAGCTGAAAGGGCCTATTCTTTGTCTGGTAGGGCCACCAGGGGTAGGGAAAACCTCTATTGCCCGCTCTATAGCGAGATCTCTGAACCGGCAGTTTATCCGTATTTCCCTAGGTGGGGTTCGTGATGAAGCAGAAATTCGAGGACATCGGCGCACTTATGTGGGGGCGATGCCAGGGCGGATTATGCAGGGGATGAAGAACGCAGGTACGAGTAATCCGGTGTTCCTGCTGGATGAAATTGACAAGATGGCTATGGATTTTCGTGGTGATCCGGCTTCCGCCTTGCTTGAGGTTCTCGATCCGGAGCAAAACAGCACTTTTAGCGATCATTTTATTGAAGTACCTTACGATTTATCAAGTGTCATGTTTGTCACAACAGCCAATGCGGTGCATAACATTCCGCGCCCATTATTAGACCGCATGGAGGTTCTCTATATTCCGGGTTACACGGAAATTGAGAAGCTGCAGATCGCCCTTAAATATTTGCTGTCCAAGCAAAGACGGGATCATGGCTTGCAGGAAGAGCAGCTCATAGTCGAGGAAGAAGCGCTGATGAAAATTATCCGCGAATATACTCGGGAATCCGGAGTTAGAAATTTGGAGCAGCAAATTGCCGGCTTGTGCCGCAAAGCTGCCAAACAAATCGTCTCAGATCCGAGCCAGCCTGTCCACGTTAGGCCTGACAATTTAAAGGACTTTCTGGGGCCATCGAAATTCCGCTACAGCATGGCCGAGGAGAAGGATCAGATCGGGGCTGTTACAGGTTTAGCCTGGACGGAGGTCGGTGGGGATACACTTGTTATAGAAGTGACCGTTATGGCGGGAACCGGCAAGCTTACATTGACAGGGAAGCTTGGCGATGTCATGAAAGAATCGGCACAAGCCGCTTTCAGCTATACCCGCTCACGTGCCGATCAGCTGCGGATTGCTCCAGATTTCCATGAAAGATGTGATATTCATATTCATATTCCGGAAGGTGCTATTCCGAAAGATGGCCCTTCTGCAGGGATCACAATGGGAACGGCTTTAATTTCAGCACTGACGAACATACCTGTTTCCAGGCGAGTGGCTATGACTGGAGAAATTACACTGCGCGGCAGAGTGCTCCCTATCGGCGGTCTAAAAGAGAAAGCCTTGGCTGCTCACCGTGCCGGTATTCGGGTCATTATTTTGCCCAAGGATAACGAAAAGGATATTCAAGAAATTCCGGAAAGTGTTCGTAACGAAATGACCTTTATTCCGGTCAGTCATATGGATGAAGTGCTGCAGCATGCGCTTGTAAAGCCGGTAGAAGTAGGATAAAACAAGCAGAAAGAGTGTGTTAAACTTATGAAGGTCAATCAAGCTGAATTTATTATCAGCGCTGTTGGACCTAGCCAGTATCCAGAGGATGCCTTGCCAGAGATTGCTTTGGCAGGGCGTTCTAATGTGGGGAAATCGTCGCTTATCAATCGTTTGATTGCGCGTAAGAACTTGGCTAGAACCAGCTCTCAGCCTGGTAAAACTCAAACCCTGAACTACTATCGCATTAATGAGGACTTATACTTTGTTGATCTTCCCGGATATGGCTACGCCAAAGTGTCCAAAACTAAACGCGAGCAGTGGGGCAAATTTGTCGAAAGCTATTTGCTTGAACGCGATGTGCTCAAACTCGTTATGCTTCTCGTGGATCTAAGACATCCGCCAAGTAAGGATGATCAAGCTATGTATGAATGGCTTAAACATCATGATGTGCCTCTTTGCGTGGTAGCGACGAAGGCAGATAAAATTCCGAAGAGTAAATGGGCGAAGCATGCCAAGATCGTCAGGGAGACACTGGGGATGAAAAAAGACGATGTCCTCCAAGTGTTTTCTTCCGAAATTGGATTGGGCAAGGACGAGCTTTGGGAAATACTGGAGGAGGCTATCTCCTATACGGCTGCAGATGATGCTGGCGCTGAAGATAGCGATAATTTCGAATGAATAGCAGGGATACGGAGTTTTTATAGGGAAATGCTAAAGCATTAAGGCTTATCGGCGGATTTTTCTGAATTTTGCCTGATTTTCAATGAAAAGTGTGCAGGAATATTAAGCTTTGATGTAGTATAATAATAACAGAGTAGTATCAATGGCTTGAAAACAAAGAATCGAGGGATTTTTATGGCACATAGGTTAGCGACTGAATATGTCAAAACCTGCCTGCAGTTAACGGAAGCCGAAATGTTCAGATTTATTCAAATGTTCGTTGATCAACAAGTGACCTTACAAATTAAAGTTCTTGAAAATGGGAATCAAGAGGTTGTTTTTCAAGATGAGGGTCAGGAGATTGTTCTTTCATTTGAGCAGAAATCAGGCAAATACGAATGCAAGGGATCCTGTCGATTAAGCAATACCCGTTTGGCAAACCTTATGCGCAAAGCGGTGTCCGAATTCAAAGGAAGCGCAATCGTCAATCGAATTTATACCACCTACACGATGGTTTATTACTATGAGCACGGCGCGGTAGTTAAAATTGTCGAAGCCAAAGGCCAAAATGAGAACATCATCTATGAATATAAAGATACGCTAGGTCAAATGGAGCAAATGTTCAAGCGCAAGGAAGTAGAACGGGAAATTGAGGGTATTCACCATCATATTAACCGTCTTTTGGACCTGCGTAATTTGCTGAAAGACCAAGGTATTCTTAAGCAAATTGACGAACGTCTGGGGCAGCTTACTCAGCGGCTATTCGCGCTTGAAGCATAAATTGGATATCGCAATCTTGCAAAATGGAATGATTTAGAGTCTTTTTTTAAGGCTCTTTTTTTTGCCCTAGAACATCACACTGCCTGTCCTGTCCTTTGTTCGTTATATTTATCTCAATAAATATCTCGCAAACAGGCTTTTGAACCCGAGGCAGCTGTAAGGCCTCTATGTATATGACTTCTATCATAGGCAAATGCCCAGTTTAGAAGAAAAATTTATCCAATTGAAAAAAAAGTATTGCTTTTCTGGTCAATAGATGTTATTTTTATTGTCGTTGACAAATAATATAGGAACCAGGATTCACTCAGGACATTAATGTTGCGAGAGATTATTCCCTCGGGAAGTGAATGACGTAGGTCCTAGCGGATGAAATTTTTTTTCAAACATTTTATTCCTAGGAAGGGGGAACCGAAAGATGGAATACTCAACTTTCGGAAGACATGTTGCTGTAGATACTTGGGGTGTAGACTTTGAACGTCTGAACAGCGCAGAATGGCTGCAGGCACAAATGGTAGAGGCTGCTGAAGTTTGCGGAGCAACCGTGTTATCAGTTCAAGCGAAACAATTCGATCCACAAGGAGCAACAGTTTTAGTGCTTTTGTCAGAGAGTCATCTCTCCATTCATACTTACCCTGAGAGAGGTTTTGCCGCACTTGATTGTTATACCTGCGGTGAGACGGTAGATCCTCAACTCGCCATCGATTTTATGGTGTCCGTACTGAAGCCGGAGAAAGTATATGCTAAGAAGTTAGTTCGTGGTGTTGGTGAAATGCAAGTGGAAACTCCTGAAATTAAGCAAGCAGAGCTTGTGAAATAAAGAGTAAACCGGATATTAGAAGTAGCCACGGAGAAATCCGTGGTTATTTGTTTGTTTCAGACCCCATACAATGATACAGCTAGACAAGTTGATTGGCTGGGGGCTGGATGATGAAGAGAAGACAGGCTGGGAAATTGGCTGTATATGCGCTGGTGCTTGTATTATTGTTTTGGCCGCTGTCTCAATTGCTGGAGCTATTTCATACGAAAACTGGAAGTGGCGATGCTACCCATCTTTTATATCAGGTTTCGCTTTTTCAGATGGAACTGCTGGGCGGTTATTTGTATCAGAGCAGTGAGTCTGCGGATACGGCAGGACTGGATGGCCTCAAGCAGTCTCTTTATTCTGCCGGGTATACGCATGAAAGGCTTCAGCTTGCAGTAGGGACAGAGCGCTTAGCGCCGCTCTTGAGCGTGAATCAGCTGATGCAGTATGTGCTCAGGCTGCAGGTTGGAGGCAACCGGCCGCTGCGTGCGGAAGAGAAGCAAGCACTTCAGGAAGCCTCAGCACAGTTCCAGGATCTGTACGATGTTTATGAAGCGTTGATGTCCTCAGGGAGCAGCATCATTTCTTCCCAGAATAACAAGCTAATTAAACAGGACGAGGCAATTGATGAAATGATTCGCAAAAAACTGCTGCAATAAGCTTGTGGTTAGAAGTATATTCATGGAGAAGCAGGAGAAAACTAAGTCATAAGGTTGAAACAGCAATTCATAAATTATTCAAATATTATGTCGGATTGCTTGTTTTGCTGTGCTATAATGAAAAAAGAAATTACAGAAAGGCAGGTGTACTTCATGCACATAGTAGTTGTTGGGTTGAATTATCGCACGGCTCCCGTTGAAATCAGAGAGCGGTTCACATTCTCCGAACAGGACCTTCCGCTAGCTTTATCGAAGCTAAAGGAAACGAAGAGCATATTGGAATGTGTCATTGTCGGCACCTGCAATCGGACAGAAATATATGCTGTAGTAGATCGTGAAAATTTATGCAAGCACTATATTCCAGGCTTTATTCAAAGCTGGTTTGGCATACCGAAGGAAGAATTTTCGAAGCATTTATATATGTATGAGCATGAGAAGGCAATCGAGCATTTATTCCGTGTGACAAGTGGATTGGATTCAATGGTAATCGGTGAAACACAAATTTTGGGGCAAATAAGGGACGCTTTTTTATTGTCACAATCTTTGAAAGCAACCGGTACTTTTTTCAATACCTTGTTCAAACAAGCCATTACGCTGGCTAAGAAAGCTCATTCGGAAACGGGTATTGGAGAAAATCCGGTATCTGTAAGCTACGCTGCAGTGGAGCTGGGCAAGCGGATTTTCGGGGTTTATGTCGGAAAAACGGTTATGATTATTGGCGCTGGCAAGATGAGCGAGCTAACCGTCAAGCACCTGTATGCAAATGGAGCAAGTAAAGTCATTGTAGTAAATCGTACGTATGAGCGGGCTGTTGAGCTGGCCAAGAAATTTAACGGAATTCCCTGTTCTTCGGAGCAGATGCTGGAAAGACTAGAAGAGGCTGATATTGTCATCAGCTCCACAGGCGCACCAGGGTATGTGCTGACACGTGATCAGCTGCAGCCGATTTTGCAAAAACGGAAATCACGTCCATTATTTATGATGGATATTGCGGTGCCTCGTGATTTGGATCCGCAAATTAGTGATTTATCCAATGTTTTTTTATATGATATTGATGATCTGGAAGCTATTGTTGCTAATCATTTGCAGGAAAGACGGAAAGAGGCAGCTAAAATAGAAGAGATGATCCAAGTGGAAATGACTCTGTTTGAGCAATGGACGAAGACATTGGGGGTAAGTCCTGTTATACAGGCTCTTCAAACCAAGGCGAATCAAATGCACGAGGAAACGATGGAAAGCTTGCTCAAGAAGCTTCCTGAATTAGAAGATCGGGAGATTGTGCTCATTCGTAAATTAACAAAAAGTATGGTGAATCAAATGCTTCGTGATCCGATTCTGCGCATTAAGGAAATGGCAGGAGAGCGTCACGGAGATGAAGCCTTGAAGCATTTTACCAAAGTGTTTGCGCTTGAAGATGTGCTTGAGCAGCAGCTAAATGCTGCCGAGCTGCTCGCAGCTGAAGCTAAGACCTCGGAGCAGCCTTCGGAACAGGCGCGTAATCTCGATGAGCTGCTGCCTGTGTTCGCACTGAAACGAGTAGACGCTTTAGCGCGTCCGTAGTCTCCGAAATCCGTTTAGGAGAGGTGCCATGGTAACTCAAGGTTGGTTATATGATGCAATGATTTATATTTATGCCCTGAGCCTACTGTTTTATTTCTCTGATTTTGCTAGAGCGAATCGGAGCGCGAAACGGATGGGGACGGGGCTGCTTTCATTTGTATGGGTTTTACAAACCGTATATGTAGCTATGAATATGTATGGACATTTAACAGATTGGGCTTTTTCCAGATTCGAGGTACTATTTTTATTTACGTGGCTGCTCATTGGCATCTCGCTAGTCGTACATCGTTTTTTTCGGATTGAGCTATTTTTGTTTCTTGTCAATTTAATTGGTTTTGCTGTATTTGCTTTGAACGTTTTTGGCAATCCGAATGTGGCGCCCACTATACAAGGCTGGGATATCAACGATGAGCTTTTATTTATTCATATTACACTTGCAATAGGAAGCTATGCAGCATTTACGGTGGCGGCCATTTTCTCCTTGATGTATTTATTTCTTCATCGTAAGCTGAAGGAAAAACAGTTTTCCCAAACTATGATGCGTCTACCATCACTAGAGAAGATAGAGCGTTATACATATATGGCTGTTATTATTGGAGCGCCCTTACTGCTGCTGGCTTTGACGCTCGGCATCGTTTGGATAACCCTGGAAGGAAATATTAATTTATTATTTGATCCTAAAGTTGTAAATTCTTTTTTTGTGCTAGCTGCTTATGCTTTCTATTTATTACAGTATCACTCTCAGCGTGTGGCGGGGAAAAAGCTGGCAGCGTGGAATTTGGCGGCTTTTGTAATTGTAGTGATCAATTTTGTCGTTTCCAATCTGGTTTCAGGCTTTCACCAATGGATTTGGATGTGATTTTGATGAAGCTCTATTATCCACTTATGCTTGATCTCAAAGCTAGGAAATGTCTAATAGTGGGCGGCGGCCTGGTAGCTGAACGTAAGATAGGTTCACTGTTGGTTGCTGGTGCAGCTATAACCGTTGTCAGTCCTGACTTTACTGCAGCAATAGAGGCAAAAGGAAGCAGCGGGGAGCTAGTTTTGCATAGGAGAATTTATGATTCTGAGGATATACAAGGGTTTTCACTTGTTATCGCTGCGACAGATCTTGCCCATGTGAATAAGCAAATTGCTCAGGATGCCAGTAAGGAAGGCATATGGGTTAATGTGGTAGATCAGCCTGAGTTAAGCAGTTTTATTGTTCCCTCTGTAGTCCGTCGGGGAAAGTTAACTCTCTCGGTGTCTACAGGAGGAGCCAGTCCTGGTACTGCGCGTCGTATAGCTGCGGAGCTGGAGTCTGCTTATGGTCAGGAGTACGAGATATATTTGGATTTCTTGAGTGAAATGCGTTTGAAGGTGCAAGATACGGTCAAGGATAGACAGAGCAGGCAAACGATATTTAAGCAAATGCTGGACTGGGACGTGCTTGAAAAAATCCGCAACGGAACCTTTACTGCTTGGAGGCAAGAGAAGCTCGATTCTTTCGAGCAGGATTCGACATAGTTTGCTTAGATGGCTTTGCGGGTGAGAAGCGGTGAGCGGTGGATTGCTGCTGCTTTTGCCAGCTGAGTTATGAACGTTCAGGTAGGGGGAACTAAAGAATGAAAACGATCATAGTTGGAACGAGACAAAGTACGCTCGCATTAGGCCAGACGGAGCAAGTAGTCGAGCAGTTGCAGCGCATTAGCGATGAACATGGACTTGGATGCAATTTCGAGATTAAGAAGATCATAACCAAAGGCGATCGGATTCTTGACGTAACGCTGTCCAAGGTCGGAGGCAAGGGACTGTTCGTGAAAGAGCTCGAACAGGGTCTGCTGGACGGGGAAATCGATATGGCCGTCCATAGTATGAAGGACATGCCCTTCGAGCTACCTGAAGGGCTTGTTGTTGGAGCGGTGCCGATCCGCGAGGATGCGCGCGACTGCATCATTACGCGCGGGCACCGCTCTCTGGACGAGCTGCCGCAGGGCGCTCTCGTAGGCACCAGCTCGCTGCGCCGCGCCAGCCAGATGCAGCACTACCGCCCGGATCTGCGCATCGAGTCGATCCGGGGCAACATCGATTCAAGGCTGCGCAAGCTTGAAGCGGAAGACTTCGATGCGATTCTGCTGGCCGCTGCCGGTCTCCACCGGCTGGGCTGGCAGGATCGCATCAGTGCGTACTTGCCGCCCGAGATCTGCCTCCCGGCCGTAGGCCAGGGAGCGCTGTGCATCGAGTGCCGGGGCGGCGACGCCTTTATGCTGGACCTGCTGAGCAGGTTCCAGGATGCATCTACTGCGCTCGCGGTACGAGCGGAGCGAAGCTTTCTTGGCAGGCTCCAGGGGGGCTGCCAGGTGCCTCTCGGCGCATTCGCAAGCGTAAGCGCCGAGAGCAGCGGCGGACGGCCGCTGCTGACCTTGACCGGCATGGTTGGCTCGCCGGACGGCCAAGAGGTACTCAAGGAGTCAGCGTCCGGTACGGATCCAGAGGCGCTGGGATTGCTCGTAGCAGACCAATTGATCGCCCGTGGCGCAGATCGAATATTGGCTGCGGTTAGGGAGTGAGCTTTTAAGTGGATCAAGAAAAACAAGAGAAACAAGTGAAACAGGAAAACCAAGCGAAGCAAGGGAAGGTATTCCTCGTTGGAGCTGGCCCGGGGGATCCAAAGCTTATAACGATACGTGGAATGGAAGCTATCGGCAAAGCCGATGTTATCGTCTATGACCGCTTAGCGAGTCCGCGGCTTTTAAAATATCGACAACCGGGAGCTGAGCTTGTTTTTGTAGGCAAGCTGCCGGATAAACATATGCTGAGGCAAGAAGAAATCAACCAGTTGCTGGTTGATTTGGCGATTCAGGGCAAGATTGTAACGCGGCTCAAGGGAGGCGACCCGAGCATATTCGGCCGGGTTGGCGAGGAAGCCGAGCTGCTTGCCGAGCATGGCGTTACCTATGAGATTATTCCTGGGATCACATCCGCCATCGCCGTACCTGCCTATGCAGGTATCCCGGTTACACACCGCGATTTTACATCATCGGTAGCTATTGTGACCGGTCATGAGTATCCGAATAAAACGTATTCCAAGCTGGATTGGGAACATTTGGCGAAAGCCATCGGTACGATGGTGTTTCTGATGGGCGTAGCCAATCTGGAGCAAATTAGCCGGGAACTGATCCGCTGCGGCAAATCTCCGCAGATGCCTGTAGCGTTAGTGCGCTGGGGGACATGGACGGAGCAGGCTACGATCACCGGAACGCTGGAGAATATTTCAGAGAAGGTGAAGCAAGCGAACTTTCAATCACCTGCCGTGATCATCGTCGGTGAGGTGGTAAAGCTTCGGGAGAAGCTCGCCTGGATCGAGAAGAAGCCGCTTTTCGGACGAAGGGTGCTTGTTACTAGGGCTAGAAGCCAAGCTAGTGAGCTCGTGGAGTTGATCGACGAGATGGGTGGAGAGCCCGTGGAATTCCCGGTCATCCGGCTGCAAACTCCAAGTGAGGCTGAAACACTCCGTTCCTTGGATAAGGCAATGGGGGAGCTTGAGGGTTATGATTGGGTTATTTTCACCAGTGTAAATGGTGTGGAGTTTTTCTTTCGCAGATTAAGAGAGCTCGGGCTGGATATTCGCAGATTGATGAAAGCACGTATTGTCGCTGTTGGCCCCAAAACCGCTGAGGCGCTTCTTGATCGTGGCTTGATTTCAGACATAATTCCAGCTAAATTTCAGGCTGAAGATTTGCTGGACGCTATTGAGCCAGAGCTTAAGCTGGGGGAGCGGGTTCTACTGCCAACTGCTGATATCGCCCGTGATTACTTGCCTAGAAGACTTACTGAGCTTGGTCTTATCGTAACGAAAGTGGATGTATATGAAAATGTGCTGGAAATTGAGGACGGGACGGAAGTCGTAGAACTGCTGCTTAGCGGGGGGATTCATATCGTAACTTTTACCAGCTCCTCGACCGTCACCAACCTGATCGATGCGCTTACCCGTCTTGGGGTCGAAGATCCGGTCAGTCTGCTGAAAGGCGTGGAAATAGCCTGCATCGGTCCCAGAACCGCACACACCCTGCAATCATTAGGTTTGCCTATTACTTATATGGCCAAGGAAGCGACTATTGCTTCTTTAGCTGAAAGCTTGTCGGGAAATGCGGGAGATGGGAGTTTTCCGGTTTCCTGACCAAGATCTTAATTGTTCTTAATCGTTTTTAAACATTCCTAATCGCTCTTAATGCTCTTAATCGCTTTACTACAGAAAATCTAAGGAGGGGATTTGTATGAGTTTTCCTGTCGTACGCAACCGCCGCTTGCGCGGAACTGCAGCTATCCGCAATTTAGTGAGGGAAAACAGCTTGTCCGTTCATGATTTGGTACAGCCGATTTTTGTTACGTTCGGTCACAATATTAAGCATGAAATTGAATCGATGCCAGGAGTCTACCATTTTTCTCTTGACCGGCTTGAAGAAGAGATAAAAGAAATTACAGGACTAGGCCTACAGGCTATTTTGCTGTTCGGCGTGCCTGAGCATAAGGATGCGGAAGGCACTTCAGCCTTTGCTGAAGATGGAATTGTGCAGCAAGCCACCCGGCTTATTAAGCAGTGGAATCCGAACCTGCTTGTCATTGCCGATACCTGTCTGTGCCAATTTACCGATACAGGACACTGCGGTGTCATCCACCACCATCCTGTAACCGGACAAGCAGACGTTGCCAATGATGCTTCCCTTGAGCTTTTGGTTCAAACAGCGATCTCTCAAGCCAAAGCAGGTGCTGATATTATTGCCCCTTCTAATATGATGGACGGCTATGTACACGCGATCCGTTCGGGTTTGGACGAAGCAGGGTATGAGCAAGTGCCGGTTATGGCGTATTCGGTCAAATATTCGTCGGCTTATTATGGACCTTTCCGCGATGCGGTTCATTCCTCCCCACAGTTCGGAGACCGCAAAACCTATCAAATGGATCCTGCTAATGCCCGGGAAGCAATGCGTGAAGCCGAGAATGATGTTCTCGAGGGAGCGGATTTCCTAATGGTCAAGCCCGCACTCGCCTATATGGATATCATTCGAATGCTGAAGGAAAATTTTGACCTGCCGGTTGTAGCCTATAATGTGAGTGCTGAATATTCCATGGTAAAAGCAGCGGCTATTCAGGGCTGGGTCAATGAGCAGGCTATAGTGATGGAAACGATGCTTGGTTTTAAAAGGGCGGGAGCAGACATTATTCTGACCTACTTTGCCAAAGATATTGCAGGCTGGCTGCGAGCTGAATAAACAGGCTGCCAGAACCATTCATCCTATAAAGTAGGCGCGGATGGTTCTTTGTCATACTTTTGTCGTAATCCCCAAGCTCCCATCTGTTGTGAGCAGGGTATAATTAGGGCATAATGAAAAAAAGACCTGCCGACAGGAATGGAACGATAAGGAAGGTGCCTCATGACATACAACGATACTTTTATTAAAGCTTGCCGCCGGGAACAAGTCGATTGTTTACCGGTATGGTATATGCGGCAAGCAGGACGCTATGATCCGGATTACCGTAAAATCAAAGAGAAATACTCGCTTCTCGAGATCTGCAAGCAGCCGGAGCTTGCTGCTGAAATCACGATGATGCCTGTTAATAAGCTGGGTGTTGACGCGGCGATTTTGTACTCGGATATTATGAATCCTGTAGCATCGCTCGGAATCGATTTTGATATTGTCAAAAATATTGGTCCTGTAATCCACACACCGATCCGCAGCGAGCAGGATGTTCAGCGGCTTCGTCCAATAGATGTGGACAAAGATCTTTCGCATATTATCCAAACGATTCAGATTTTACATAAACAATTGAAGGTTCCTTTAATTTCTTTTGCGGGAGCACCGTTTACAATTGCCAGCTATTTAATAGAAGGCAAGCCTTCCAAGAGCTATATTCTTACGAAACAGATGATGTATAGCGAGCCCAAGGTATGGTTTGCTCTTATGGATAAGCTGGGAGATATGGTTATCACTTATTTGAAATCGCATATTGCTGCCGGGGCAAAAGCTGTACAATTGTTCGACAGCTGGGTTGGCGCCCTTTCTCCAAGAGATTTTGAAACCTACGTGCTCCCGACGATTACCCGGATTTTCGAAGAGCTGACGGAGCTTAAGGAGCCTAAAATATACTTCCCTGGAGTCAGCTCCGGCGAACTCCTTCCTTATTTGAAAGGTTTGCAGGCCGATGTTATAGGTCTGGATTGGAGAATCCCGATTCAGGAAGGGAGAAGGAGGCTCGGTGACCGGTTCGCCGTTCAAGGTAACCTGGACCCCTACGTTCTGATGGCTCCTCAAAGTGTTATCGAGCGTCAAGCCAAAGAGGTTATTGATCAGGGAATCCAGCATTCCGGATATATTTTCAATCTTGGACATGGACTGTTCCCAGAGGCCTCCTTGGAGAAGCTGAAGGATCTCACAGCCTACATTCATGAGTACTCGCGCTCCGTATTGTCCGAACAATCAAGGAAGAGTGGTGTTTGAGATGACAAAAGCCCGCATTGGCGTTCTGGTTATGTCTTATGGCACACCGGAAAGTCTCGATCAGATTGAAGCCTACTACACGCATATTCGCCGTGGCAATCCGCCATCGGCTGAGCAGCTCGAAGCATTGAAAAGCCGTTACGAAGCCATCGTAGGCGGTTTTTTTCCTCTTCGTGAAAACACGAACAAGCAGCTTCAGGGCTTACAGGAAACGTTAAACCGGGAGCATCCGGAAATTGAGTTTGTCTGCTATCACGGACTTAAGCATGCCAAGCCCTTCGTTGAGGATGGGGTTGCCCAAATGGTTGAGGATGGAATTACTGAAGCTGTTGGGGTCGTTCTGGCACCGCATTTCTCCACCATGAGCGTCGGCGGTTATGTAAAGCGAGCGAAGGAGAAAGCGGAAGAGCTTGGGTTGAACATTCAATTTGTGATGAGTTATCATCTCCATCCTAAGCTGCTTCAGGCATTATCCTCACGTGTGGAGTCTGCACTTCGCTTGTTCGAAGGAGCGAAAGCAGATGAAGTTCGGGTTATTTTTACTGCACACAGCTTACCTGAGAAAATTCTCGAAATGAAAGATCCTTACCCTGACCAGCTGCTTGCGACGGCTGCAGCAATTGCTGAGAGTGTCGGCATTACGAATTGGCAGTTCGGATGGCAAAGTGCGGGACAGACTGCTACGCCTTGGCTTGGACCTGACATCCTTGATGTCTTACGCACGATTAGCATCGAAGAAAAGGTAGTTAAAGTTCTTTTATGTCCGATAGGCTTCGTTTCTGATCATCTGGAAGTCTTATATGACATTGACATAGAATGTCAATCTCTGGCCAAGGAACTTGGCATCCACCTTGAACGAACAGAATCACTTAATACGGACCCTCTTTACTTGGAAACTCTCAGCGATGTCGTTTTTGAGAAAGCGCAGGGCGAGGGGAAGCGGTCCTATGGCCTCTAAGCTAAGTATCATGGTGATCGGCGGAGGCATCACAGGACTTAGCTCTGCTTATTATTTACAGAAGCGTTTAAAGGCAGAGGGAGTGGAAGCTCAGCTGACTCTGGTAGAGAAGGGCACTTCATTCGGAGGTAAAATTAACACGCTTGAACGGGATGGCTTTGTGATTGAGAGAGGGCCCGATTCCTTCCTATCGAGAAAGCGCCCGATAATCGACCTTTCGCTTGAGCTTGGGCTGGGGCCGGAGCTCACAGGCACGAATCCGCAGGCGAAGAAGACGTACATTCTCCGTCAGGGCAAGCTGCACCGCATGCCGCCTGGACTCGTGCTCGGAATTCCGACTGAGATGACTCCCTTTATGAGGACTGGCCTAATTTCACCGCTTGGCAAGGTTCGCGCTGCTATGGATATGCTGCTCCCCAAGGGAGCCAATACGGCAGATGAATCATTGGGTCATTTCCTTGAGCGCCGTCTGGGTAAGGAAGTGCTGGAGCGAATTGCTGAGCCTTTATTGGCCGGTATTTATGCCGGTGATACTTATGCGCTGAGTGTTCGCGCAACCTTTCCGCAATTTCGGGAAATGGAACGCAAGAAGCGCAGCCTTATTCTGGGCATGATGGCGAACCGCAAGGCCACACAGGCAGAAGCGGCAGATTTACCGCCGATTGCTAGAAATTCGGTGTTTTTGACCTATCGCAAAGGTTTGCAAACACTTGTCAAGGCACTTTTGCTTGCTTTGCAGGAGGTTGATATGCGGACAGGGGAAAGTGTGGTCTCGATTGAACGAAAGAACGACCAGGTCGAGGTACTTTTTGATAACGGAAGAAGAGAGCTTGTGGATGGGGTTATATTAACTTCACCAGCTTACCAGGTGCCTGCGCTGCTTAGCCGCTTTCCTGCCGCCAATGAGCTTAGCAAGATCCGCTATGTATCGGTTGCAAACGTGATTATGGCTTTTGACCGGAAAGATATCCCTTTTCCTTTGGATGCATCCGGCTTCGTTGTGCCGCGCAGTGAAGGCAGGACGATAACAGCTTGCACATGGACTTCGGCCAAGTGGCTGCATACGGCGCCTGAGGGCAAGGTGCTCCTGCGCTGCTATGTGGGCCGATCGGGTGAGGAAGCGTGGATGGGCTGGGACGATGAAACGCTGTTGAGCAAGGTTCGTGGGGATATCAGCGAATTGCTGGGGATTCATGCCGAGCCTCTATTTCATGAAATCACGCGGATGCCTAATTCAATGCCACAGTACCCTGTAGGACATCTGGAGCTCGTTGCTGAGTTTCGCAAAAAACTGGATGAGGAAATTCCCGGGTTATTCGTAACGGGCTCGGGCTTTCATGGCGTAGGACTTCCTGACTGTATTCGTCAAGGGAATGAAGCGGCGCAGCACATGTTCAAATATGTGCAGGAACGTGCTGCGGAGCCTTCCTCTGACAAGACTGCAAACTGAAGCTAGTGGAACTTATCTAACAGATCTTATCTAGCGGGCTAATCAAACAAAGCTAATCTAACGGAGCTTAGCTAAATCGAGCTTGAATTCGGAAGGCGAAATGGCCAAAATCTGTTTCTCCTCCAAATCGCGGATCACCTGCATCAAGGTTGCTTTCTGCACGCCGGCCATTTGTGAAATTTCATCAAAATTGAGCATCAGCTTGATGGTTATCGTATTTCCGTTTCTTACGCCTTGCTTATTAGCTAGCTTAATCAGGCTTTTGATGACACGGGTCCGGGCATCGAGAAAGGTCAAATCATGCACATGCTGATTCGTATCACGCAGACGATGGCTCAGCTCCTGCATAATGCCAAGTGTAATGTCAAAGTGATTGCGCAGCAGCTCGAGAAATGCTGTTCCTGAAATCATGACGAGCGTGCTGTCCTCCAAGGTTTTGGCGGATGCGGAGCGGGGCTTGCCGTCTATCAGCGACAATTCACCGAAGCTTTCGCCCGGCTTGAAAATAGAAAGTATTTTCTCCTCGCCATTTCCGCTTGTTGTATAGATTTTCACAGAGCCGCTTGAAACCATATAAAAATCAGAGCCGAGCTCTTTTTCCGAGAACAGCAATGTGCTGCTTTTAAATGGCTTTCTGGAGCAAATTTGCGCTATAGCCTGAAGCTGCAATTCGCTTAATTGGGCGAACAAGGGTACCTTTTTGATGAACTCTATCATAACATCCCTCTTTGTTCAGGTTGGATTTCCCACTTATTTTAACATATCTTTGATGAGGCAGGTGTACTTTTTCATGAAAAATCCGATAAGAATCGACACAAAGTCGGCTTCAGCCTTCGGCGAAGCGAAAGTGTATATCCCTGGTGGAGTTAACAGCCCGGTAAGAGCATTTAAATCTGTAGGCATTACTCCTTTATTTATGGAGCGGGGCAGTGGTTCCCGTGTCTGGGATATTGACGGGAATTCCTTCATCGATTACGTAGGCTCATGGGGACCGTTAATCTTGGGGCATACACATCCTGAAGTGCTGCAAGCGATCATGGACACGGCTGTTAAAGGAACCAGTTTTGGTGCACCTACCGAAGTGGAGACTGAGATGGCCAAATTAGTTGTAGAGAGAGTTCCTTCTCTGGAGATGGTCCGTATGGTCAATTCAGGAACAGAGGCTACGATGAGTGCGCTTCGTCTGGCACGTGGATTTACCAAACGCAACAAAATCCTCAAGTTTGAGGGCAGCTATCACGGACATGCCGATGCGCTGCTCATTAAAGCAGGCTCTGGTGTAGCTACACTAGGCTTACCGGATAGTCCGGGAGTCCCTGAAGGAGTAGCGGCTAATACAATTACGGTGCCTTACAATGATTTAGAAGCAGTCCAGCTTGTATTCGAAAAATTTGGTGAGGATATTGCAGCGATTATTGTCGAACCGGTCTGCGGTAATATGGGCGTTGTTCCGCCTTTGCCAGGATTTCTCCAAGGGCTTCGTGATGTGACTGCGCAATATGGAAGCCTGCTGATTTTTGACGAAGTTATGACCGGATTCCGTGTTCACAAGCATTGCGCTCAAGGACTTTATGGAATCACACCCGATCTGACCTGTTTAGGTAAGGTTATTGGCGGAGGTTTGCCTGTTGGGGCTTACGGCGGCCGCAGAGAGATTATGCTGCAAATGGCTCCAGCGGGACCGATTTATCAAGCGGGTACGTTGTCAGGCAATCCTTTGGCTATGGCAGCAGGGCTTACAACGCTCAAGCTTCTGGGCAAACCAGGTGTATATGAAGAGCTGGAGCGTAAAGCTGCAAAGCTGGAACAGGGTCTGAAGCAAAATGCCGCTGAAGCTGGAATCGCAAGCACCATCAATCGAGTTGGCTCCATGCTGTGCCCATTTTTTACAGACCAGCAGGTTATCAACTATGAAACTGCCAAAACAGCGGACATGGCTAAATTCAACCACTACTTTGGACGTATGCTCGATCTTGGTGTCTCCGTTGCTCCTTCCCAATTTGAGGGCATGTTTATTTCCACAGCCCACTCTGATGAAGATATAGCTGCAACCGTTGAGGCTCACCGCGAAGCTTTGAAATCGTTATGATAGCTAAGCTGCAGTCCTATTATTTGTTCGGCTTTCCTTTGGATTTGCTTGCCGTTATATTTGGCTTTCTTGTTGTGCTTGCTGTATTACTGATCCTTTTTCGAAAGAGTGAAGCAAGATGATCAGCTGGAAGCGAAAGGGCGAGTGGATGGAGCTGAGTAGTCCTATTCCAGGCTGGAGTCCTGCGGATGCAGATAGCTGCGAGAAGCTTGCACTGCATGTGCCAGTCCCGCAGAAGCTTTATCATAAATTGGCTAGAGGCGGAGGCGTGAAGCTGCAGGGAGGCAGGCCGATGCTTCGCCTCTTTCAAAGCGAAAAGAGTCCTTATGTACCTGAGTATGCTGAGCTGGATGTGCTTTTTGAGGATGATTTTTGCTTGGTCATCAACAAGCCTGCCGGTATGTCTGTTCATCCATCTGAGGCTGGTCAGCAGGGAACTCTTGCAGCAGCGGTTGCCTTTTACTACGAATCTACGGGGCAGGCATGCTCTGTAAGGCATATCCACAGGCTTGACCGGGACACAACGGGTGCGGTACTCTATGCCAAAAATGAATGGGCACATCTGCTGCTCGATGAAGCTATGCGTGAAAAAAGAATTGAACGCATATACACAGGGGTCGCAGAGGGGATGCTTGCATCGGCAGCCGGGGTCATTCGAGAGCCAATCGGACGGGATCGTCACCATTCAGGCAAACGGCGGGTAACTCCCGGAGGAGATGCCGCTGTGACTCACTATACGGTTCTGGATAAAAGCAGGGAAGCTTCTTTGTTGGAGCTGCGGCTGGAAACAGGGCGGACTCATCAGATACGTGTTCACCTGAGTCATTTAGGGCATCCATTGTGGGGAGATTCCCTTTATGGTGCTGCGAATACATGGACAGGGCGCCAAGCGCTGCATGGAAAAACTCTGCTTTTTCATCATCCTGTTTCACAAGAATCTATTTCCGTAAGCGCTCCCTTACCGGAGGATTTTGTTTTGCTTTTATCCAAGCTGCGGATTTACTGAAAATCTAGTCATGCCAGGCCCTCTTCACCCATATACTTTAGAGACAAACAAGTAAATGGGAGATTTCAGGCGTCCAATCATACGCCAGGAACTTACTGAAGGGAGGACTTCATCAGTGGCCGATCAGCAATCCGGTTTAAGATTCGATATTTATGAACGTGTACATGTGCAAGAAGAGGTTTCCGCAATACAAGAGCTTAATGAGGTAGAGCTGATTCCTCACATTCAAGTGCTGACAGAAAATGAACAAGCTATTCTCAAAGGAAATTTGCTCCTGACCGGCAGTTATACGACAGATTCGGGTGAGGATATTCGCACCTTGGAGCATTTGATCCCTGTAGAGATTACACTTCCTCTAAATCGCATTGGGAGGTTGGAGGAGGTGGCAGTGGAGATTGAGAATTTCGATATCGACCTGCTCACACCAAGGAGTCTCAATGTCACAGGCGTGCTATCTTTGCAAGGTGTCGAAATGATTTCTTCGGACAATGATGATTGGAACGAAGAAGAGATGCTTTTCGTGCATGAAGCGGAAAACACGCGGGCGGAGCCTTCAGCAGAAATTCCCGCTGCCGCGGAGAATGAAAAGCTGGTGGAGGTAGTTGAGCTTCCGACGGTGCTGCTGACCAAGGCGGTGAATGATCCTGGCACTGAACCTTCTTCTGAGTTCTCTGAGAATCAAGCCCTGGCAGTCTTTGCTGACGAAGAAGCAGCCCCGTTGGTGCAAGATGAAAAGAAGGAAATGAAGCTGGCTTTTGGCAAAAAAGCGGATGAAGCTGTAGAAATGAAAAGCTATGGCCTTAAAACGCTGCTATCCAAAGCAAATTCAGTCCTGCATGCCGACAAGCGCAAGGATGAAGCGGCATCTGCGGCTTCTGCCGCCGAAGAGTCCAAGTCCGACGCTGTGGAGTGGAAGAAGTTGTTTCTCCAATCAGAAGGGGAAACCCAGGAATTCCGTAAGGTCCGGATGTGCATTGTACAAAAGGAAGAGACGCTGGAGACTATCGCCAAACGCTATCAAGTCAATACGCGGGAGCTGCAGCTTATTAACCGGCTCAGTGATCAAGAGATTACCGCTGGACAAATTATTTATCTTTCCAAGTAATTTGGATGCAAGCTGCAGGGGTTGGGGCTCAGGGCTGATTAACTATCGGCCCTGGGCTTTTATTGACTGACAAGAAAGTTTAAGTGCTTACAGCACTGAAGGATGAAACAGGGGTACCTTTATAAAAGTTTTGGAAGAGCCAGTAGTATGGGTATGGGACAAAGTAGTGGGAAAGTGGGAAGGCTAATCGTTACGGACCTGAGAGACGTTATTTGTGGCAAATCCCCCTATTTAGGGAAGCTTACGGACCTCAGGTATACTATTTGAATCAAAAGGAGCCCAAAAGCGCCCATCTATGTCGAATAAGGGATCTGATGTCCGTAGCGATCCCCAAAGGACATTAATTGTCACAAATAGCGCATCTCATGTCCGTAAGCTGCTTGGATGGCTCCGTCAGGGTCTGAGGAGGAGCGGTAGCAGCAGACAAGTAGCAGCCCGCCTCCCTCGAATTGAGCCGTGTGCAACACTTAACGATGTTTTTCATCGTTAAAGTAAATGTTCCTGGCCAATCCGTCAAGTTAATGATGATTATCATCGTTAAAAGAGGACCGACGCCCTCTCCGGGTGGTGATAAGGGATTTTAACGATGTTTTTCATCGTTAAAGTAAGGTTGAGAGGACTGCCGCGCCCAGGGCTTTTAGCGATGAAAAACATCGTTAAAGTAGAAGTTCTTCATCCCAAGCATGGCTACCTCAAGGAAGTTTTCTCTAGCAAGAGGGGGATCTATGCTGGCAGTTCGTTTGAGCGCAGCCTGTTCGGTACTCTGTAGCTGAGAGAAGAGTGGTATCGGTGGAAGAGCGTAGCGTCTGCATGTAAAGAGTTGTTCCACTCCCTGATCCATTTCATTCAAGGAAACATATCAATTCAAGGAAACAAATCTTTAAGAGCGCTGCAGCCCACACCCATTCCCTCCGTAACGCATACAAGTGTTGAATACGCACCTCAAAGGACGCTGCAAGGCAAAGAAATCAGTCACATGGTGCAGACTTACAGTGATGGAGTATATGTCTGTTCATTCATCTAGGGGATCAGAAAAGGGAGTGCAGGATTCCCTATCGCTACTATCCCCTTTCCTCAGGAAGCAACATCTATTGTAGCAATTCCTACTCGGCAACGCGCGCTCTTCATTTCCAGAGCAGCGACTGCACTTGGGCTGCGCCTGCGCCCGCTAGACAATTTCCTTAATCAAGAGAAAAACTCTTGATGGCTGCCCGTTTGAGCTTCGTGTTCGTTTGTTTCGTTTGATTCATGCGATTATAGCTAAAGATAGGAATGGCTGTGGGAGGAAAAGCGGTAGCATCCGCCTTTAAAGATTTGTTCCTACCACTCATCTATACCATATTCAAGGGAACAAATCTTTAACAGCGGCTGGATCCCACAGCCATTCCCTCATACATGCACCAACGTCACTAACACGCATCTCAAAGGACCCCACAAGTCAGTTTTTCTCATGTTATTGGCCCCATCATTTCTATCTTTTTTATGTATACTTCTCGTGGATTTTGCCCATAATAGTAGAAAGGATTCCTAATTGGCTTCTAAAATATTGACTCTACCTCAAATGTTCGTTATTATATGATGTAAATCCATATGTATCATAATTGGAAACGTTGATAGGGAGTAGTAGACGGTTAGCCCTTCAGAGAGTGGAACTGCTTCGCTGAAAGGTTTCATAGGTAGCAACCGATCCAAGTCGCCCTGGAGTTGTGAACGTGATAGTAAGGCTTGCTTTTATTAGAAGCGTTTCTTTAGCGTTTGCCGGTAGCAGCCGTTATCTGTTTGAGAGTCATGCATATGTCATCTGGCGTGAGCATGAAATGAAGGTGGTACCACGGAAGCCGAGCCTTTCGTCCTTTGCGGGCGATGGGCTTTTTATGTTTTTTTAATCAAGGAGGCAAGCCATATGACCGAAGCTAATGAAACCTCACTACAAAGTCAAATGCCGACAACCTACGATCCAAAGGAAGCGGAACAGAAATGGTATGATTTTTGGATCAAAAATGAATTTTTCAAAGCAGGCTCGCGCCCGGAGGCGGAAACTTATACGATTATGATCCCCCCTCCTAACGTGACAGGACTGCTGCATATTGGCCACGCGCTCGATTGCACCCTGCAGGATATTCTGATCCGTACCAAACGGATGCAGGGCTTTGATACGCTCTGGCTGCCAGGCTCTGACCATGCCGGAATCGCGACACAAACCAAGGTTGAGCAGAAGCTGCGCGAGGATGGAGTCAGCCGCTACGATCTGGGAAGAGAGCTTTTTCTGGAGAAGGTTTGGGAATGGAAGGAGCATTACGCGGATTCGATTCATGCGCAGTGGGCTAAAATGGGCTTTTCACTCGACTATTCGCGCGAACGTTTTACACTGGATGAAGGACTGTCCCAAGCAGTTAGAGAGGTATTCGTCAGTCTGTATGAGAAGGGGCTTATTTACCGCGGCAATTACATTATTAACTGGGATCCTGCGGCCCGTACAGCGCTGTCGGATATCGAAGTTGAGCATAAAGAAGTACAAGGGCATTTATATCATTTGAAATATACAACCAAGGATGGATCAAGCTCCATCGTAGTAGCTACAACGCGCCCTGAGACGATGCTTGGAGATACTGCGGTAGCTGTACATCCAGAGGATGAGCGGTATAAGCATCTTATTGGGCAAATGCTGGTGCTGCCTATTATCGGCCGGGAAATTCCTATTATTGCCGATGAATATGTGGAAAAAGAGTTTGGAAGCGGAGCGGTCAAAATAACGCCGGCGCATGATCCGAATGACTTTGAAGTAGGCAAACGCCATGATCTGCCGCAGGTGCTGGTGATGGACGAATCAGGCACAATGAATGCCAATGCGGGTCCTTATCAGGGCATGGATCGTTTCGCTTGCCGCAAGCAAATTGTAGCTGATCTTAAAGAACAAGGCGTGCTGGAGAAAATTGAGGACCATTTGCATCAGGTCGGTCACAGTGAACGCAGTGGTGCTGTAATTGAACCTTATTTGTCAACACAATGGTTTGTCAGCATGCAGCCTTTGGCCGAGAAAGCAGTAGCCGCCCAGAAGTCGGAAGAAGGGGTCCGTTTTATTCCGGATCGTTTCGAGAAAATTTATTTGCATTGGATGGAAAATATTAGGGATTGGTGTATATCCCGCCAGCTGTGGTGGGGACACCGGATTCCGGCCTGGTATTGCGCAGATTGCGATGGAATAACGGTTGCCCGCGAGGACACGGCTGTCTGCAAGCATTGCGGCAGCGCCGACATTCGTCAGGATGAGGATGTACTCGACACCTGGTTCAGCTCGGCCCTTTGGCCTTTCTCAACACTTGGCTGGCCGGAGCAGACGGAAGATTTGCAGCGTTTTTATCCAACGAATGTGCTGGTCACAGGTTATGATATTATTCCTTTCTGGGTTTCCCGGATGATTTTCAGCGGGCTTGAATTTACGCAGCAGGTTCCTTTTCAGGATGCTCTTATTCATGGGCTGGTACGCGATTCCGAAGGGCGCAAAATGTCTAAATCACTCGGCAATGGCGTAGATCCTTTTGAAGTCATCGAGAAATATGGTGCGGATGCTATGCGTTACATGCTGTCTACTAGCAGTACTCCCGGGCAGGATCTGCGCTTTCGCTGGGAGCGGGTAGAGCAGGCGCGTAATTTTGCCAATAAAATATGGAATGCTTCACGCTTTGCGTTGATGAATTTAGAAGGGGTTACGACTGCTGATATTGATCTGACCGGTGATCTGGGAACGGCAAACCATTGGATTCTGCACCGTCTGAACGAAACAGTACATGAAGTTACCCGCCTGATTGATCAGTATGAGTTTGGTGAAACAGGGCGGCTGCTCTACAATTTCATCTGGGACGATCTTTGCGACTGGTACATCGAGTTCAGTAAGCTGAGTCTTAATGGCACAGATGCCGCGGCCAAAAAGAAAACGCAAGGGGTACTGGCTTATGTCCTGGATCAAACACAGCGTCTGATTCATCCGTTTATGCCGTTTATTAGTGAAGAAATCTGGCAGCATCTGCCTCATGAGGGCGAGACCATCACACTTGCTGCATGGCCGAAGGAGAATGCTTCTTTCGAAGCGCCGCAAGCTGTTCGTGAAATGGAGCTGCTGATGGACATCATCCGTGCTGTCCGTAATATTCGCTCTGAAGTCAATGTACCGATGAGCAAGAAGATTGAGCTTCTGGTAAAACCGTCAAGTGATGATGCGCTGGAGATACTAACCAGGAACCAGGAATATCTCCGCCGCTTCTGCAATGCCTCGCAGCTTGAAATTGACGCAAGCCTGGCTGCGCCTGAGAAGGCGATGACGGCATTAGTTACTGGTGCTGAGCTATTTTTGCCATTGGCTGGTCTTATAGATATTGCACAGGAATTAGGACGTCTGGATAAAGAACTGCTTTCACTGCATGCTGAGGTCGAGCGGATTGAGCGTAAACTCGCTAATGAAGGCTTCGTTGCCAAAGCGCCTGTGAAAGTGATAGAAGAGGAAAAGCTTAAGCTAGCCGACTATATCGATAAGCGGGACAAAGTCAACGCACGGCTGGTGGAATTAAAGGGATAGTATTTATGTGGCAGAAGAGGATGAGACTATGAATGAAGCAACTGCTCAAACATACCCTTTCCAGACGGGAAGGGAAGCGGTCGATTGGATCGTGAAGCTGGTACCCGTTGGCATTAAGCCGGGGCTTAAACGGATGGAGCTATTGATGGAAAAGCTTGAGCATCCGGAACGCAGATTAAAGTTTATTCATGTTGCAGGTACAAATGGCAAGGGTTCTACATGCGCTTATTTAAGCCGTGTTATTCATCAGTGCGGTTATGATGTTGGCACCTTCACATCGCCTTTTCTGGAACGGTACACGAACCGGATTTCTTTGAATGGCGAAGATATTGAAGAGGAAGCATTAGTCAAACTGACGAATCAGCTCAAGCCGATTGTTGATGAGATCGCAGAGTCAGAGCTTGGTTCTCCGACCATGTTTGAGGTGTCCACGGCACTCGCGATCCTTTATTTCGCCAGAGTTGCATTCCCTGATTTTGTTGTGTGGGAAACAGGTCTTGGCGGAAGGCTGGACTCAACCAATATTGTCACGCCGATTATTTCCGTGATTACGAATGTCGGACACGACCATATGGATATTCTGGGAAATACGTTGGAGCAGGTTGCTGCCGAGAAAGCGGGCATTATCAAATCGGGCGTTCCTGTCGTAACGGCAGTTGAACAGCCTGAGTTGCTCGCTGTTCTGGAGCAGGCCGCCCAGGCTAAGAAAGCTACGCTTTATACGCTTGGCAAGCAGTTCCGTCTGGAGACCGTTTCTAGTGAGATGGATCGTCAAACATTTCATTTTGATGGACCGTTCCGCCAGCTCAAGGAGGTCCCTGTTTCTTTGAACGGCCAGCATCAAGTGAAAAATGCTGCTGTAGCTGTCATGACACTGGAAGTACTTCGCCAATATTATGCTTTGATTCTGGATGATGATCATCTCTATAAGGGATTAAGTGAGACCCGCTGGCCCGGAAGGCTGGAGATGGTTTCCCAAAATCCGCGCATTCTGCTCGATGGTGCCCATAATCCGGAAGGGGCTGAGACGCTTGCTGCCGCTTTGACGGATATTTATAGCTATAATAGGCTCCATTTCATGGTAGGAATGCTCTCAACCAAGAATCATACAGGCTATCTCAGGCATATACTACCATTGGTGGATACTCTTATACTTACGGAGCCGGATTTTCATAAAAAAGGGGACGCTTCCCGGTTAGCCGAGCTTGCTCAAGAGCTGATGAGCGAGTTGAACCTGCAAATTGAAATCATCCTCGAGCCAAACTGGAAATTAGCGCTCGAAGCCTTGAAAAGCAGAACCGAGCAGGATGATCTGGCGGTCGTATCCGGCACGCTATATTTAATCTCCGATGTTCGTTCTTGGATTTACTATCAAACCGATTCTGAAAAAGGATGGTGAGAACGGCGTGAATAGAACGCAACATGTGCATTTTATCGGCATTGGCGGATACGGCATGAGTGCCATTGCCAAAGTTATGCTGGAGATGGGATACCGGATCTCTGGTTCCGATTTGGCTCAGCAGGAGCTGACCGAGAAGCTGCAGGCCAAAGGTGCTAAAGTATTTCTTGGCCACCAGGCTGAAAATGTGAGCGGAGCCGATTTAGTCGTTTATTCGACTGCTTTGGCCAAGGACAATGTGGAAATTCAAAGAGCAGAAGAGCTTCAAATCCCGATCATACATCGTTCGCAGATGCTTGCCCGGCTTATGAACGAGCGAAAAGGAATTGCGATTGCCGGAGCGCATGGCAAAACGACTACCTCATCCATGATAGCCACGGTAATGGAGCTAACCGGGCTGGATCCTACCTTTATCATCGGTGGGGAAATTATGAATGTTGGCAGTAATGCCAAAGCGGGCAAAGGGGAGTTTGTTGTTGCCGAGGCGGATGAGAGTGACGGTACGTTCCTTCAATATCACCCGACCTTGGCTCTAGTGACCAATATCGAAGCCGATCATTTGGAAAACTACAACGGTGATTTTGAGAACCTCAAGCTCGCGTATGCACAGTTTCTCAGTCAAGTGAGGGAGGGCGGCAAAGCCATTGTCTGCCTGGATGATGCCGATCTTGGCGTGTTGATCCCGCAAATCAAGAGCGAGGTCATTACGTACGGAATCGAAAACGATGCTGATTATACGGCTTTCAACATTCATTTGGGAGATCGCAAGGCTGCTTTCTCTGTGCGATATCAGGGTGCTGATCTAGGTGTGATTCAATTGTCGGTTCCAGGCAAGCATAATGTATACAATGCTTTGGCTACAGTGATTACTTGCTTGGAAGCGGGTCTCAGCTTTGAGAAGATTGCTGCAGCCATTCAAGAGTTCAGAGGAGCTAAAAGAAGGTTCCAAGTGCTTGGCGAGGTAGACGATATTCTTGTGATTGACGACTATGCCCACCATCCTACTGAAATCAGCGCCACCATCAGCGCGGCCAAAGCAACAGGTAAGCGGATCGTGGCTGTGTTTCAGCCGCAGCGCTATACCCGAACCTACTACTTGTTCGAGCAGTTCAGCCGCTGCTTTGAGGAAGCAGATCAAGTCATCATCACTGACATTTATTCTCCTGCAGGGGAGAAGAAAATCGAAGGCGTTGATTCGGATAAACTCGTGGAGCTGATCAAGAAGAACAGCAATGCGAGCGCTATGCATATTCCGAGCAGAGAAGCGGTGCTCCAATATTTAATCGAGCATGTACAGCGGGGCGATTTGGTTCTAACCATGGGGGCAGGCGATATCTGGAAAGCTGCAGATGGCCTGGCCAAAGCACTGCGGAGCAGAGAGCCAGATGTGAACACATAGAAACAATAACCTTCAGTTTATTCTGAGGGTTATTGTTTTTTTATTTACGGATGTGAAAGTTTGAGTGATTTGAGTGACTTAAGTGATTTAAGTGATTTAAGTGATTTAAGTGATTTAAGTGTTGAAGGACGCAGCCACGTAGCAGTTGCCAACCCGGAAATTGAGCGTGTGCTTGACTTAACGATGTTTTTCATCGTTAAATGAAGGGTTTCCAGGGTCAATCGTCACGTTAATGATGTTTTTCATCGCTAAAATTGGACAGATGGCCTCTCAGGGTGGCAAAAAGGGATTTTAACGATGTTTTTCATTGTTAAAGTAAGATTGTGAGGCAACCTGGTGCTTTTAATGATGAAAAACATCGCTAAAGTAGCAGATACCCAGGCGCTCTGCTTTTCACCCCCCCAGCATCTTTGCCCGCAAGGAAATCTCCTCCACTCACAAGAAAAAACCTTGCTAGCAATCGGTTTGAACTGTGTGTTCGTGGGCGATTGTAGCTGAGAGCAGAGAGTAGGGGAGGAAAAAGTGACAGTGTCCGCATGTGAAGATTTGATCGAACTTCCTCCAGGGACGCTGCAAGTCGTTTTTCTTAATTGGGCTGGTCAGCTGCAGAACGACAGTATACTAGCAGTCATTTTTTTAAAACTCCAATAGAGTCAGGTCTGAAGAGAACTTTCCTTTACGATAAATTTGCTCATACTTTCTGCTGCTGGGTCATAGTCTAGTAATATAAGATTCGGACAAGGAGACTATGATATGAACAAAGCGAGAATCACCTATCGGTTTGACCACAATCGCAATAAAGACGACAGTCGTACGTCAGACGTTCCGATCAAGGACAAGGATAACGATAAGGTTATTTCTTTATTTCAGAGTGAATTTGAAGTTATAGAAGAAACATTGCCGGCGGAGGCTAGTAGGCCCATTCAGGCGACGCAAGCGACACCTAGGATTCATGTGATGACTGGGACAAATGGGACGCATAGAACACCTGGAACTCAAGCAACTCAAGCAACTCAAGCAACTCAGGCGACTGAGGCGACCCAGCAAACCCAGTCGACCCAGGTTAAACCGCCCAATCAGCCGCTGAATGCTTTTTCTACGAATTTCAGCAGCTGGAGCATGCCAACTGAAACCGAAAGCGAACGGGTAGAGCGAATCATCCGGAACTCTGTCATTGAGGGGGAAAGAAGCGCCCCTGTAGGGCCCCAAAAAAGGGAGCTATTCAGAGAAGGGCCAGAGATAGATCCCAGGCTTGATCCCGCTACCACACCCGCACCTGGTCTTGATCACGATCATAGAATTGACCCTAGAGTAGACCCTAGAGTTGATCCCAGGCTTCATCCGCTTGATCACGGACACAACTCAGAGCTTAATCCTGAGCTGTGGTCAGCTTGGACAGGCAATCACCAGGAGACGCAGCCGGGTCCCAAATATGTGAAGACAACCGCTACCCCTTGGATTAAGCTCTCAACCTCCATTGCAGCTGCTGTATTTACAGGACTGGCTTTTGGCTACTTTGTGCTTTCCATGTTTTCAGGAAATGGAGGCAACTTGCCAACGGATCCGATCGTTGCAGTCGTACAGACGGCTGCCCCTGTTCCTTCCACTGCTGTCACGCCTGCGCAAGGAGCTTCAGGCACTGCTGAAACAGACAAACCCCCTGCTGTGCCTGCTGATACAACGCAGTCGACGCCGCTTAGTATACCGGCAAAAAGCTATTTTTTCCTGCAAAATGGCATCTTCAGTACAACGGAAAGTGCACATGCAGCACAGGAAGAGCTGAAGAAAAAGGGATACGCCTCAGCGTCCCAGCAAAACGATAAAATTACTGTTTTTGTAGGGTTTGCGCTGAACAAAGAGGACGCGCTGTCCTTGAGCGTTCCGCTGAAGCAGCAAGTGGAGGTATACGTCAAGAGTGTGGATATCGGAGCTGTCTCGAATGTACGGTGGAATGGCTCCAAGCCTGAGGAGCTGAGCGCTTATTTAGCTCAAGGAGATAAACTGGTTCAAATACTGAGCGGATTGACGGTTGTTCATTTGTCAGAGACGGCGCAAACACCATTAAGCGATTCTTCAATACAAGGTGTAAGGTCCACTCATCAAGCATTGACCACAATGGCTGCAGCTTTGAAAGAAACCGTGGTGGCAGAGGTGAAGCCTTTGATCGAGCAAATGAATACTGCACTTAATAGTGCGGTTCAATCAATGGAGGAGTATAAGAAGAATCCATCAGCGGCAATGCTCTGGCAGGCGCAATCGTCCATGATGCGTTACATTCTTACTCAAAAGGAATTGCTTTCAGAAATTAGTATTACATAAGCGAAGCATCTGAAAAACGAAAGAAACTACCCGCAAAAAGATCGGATAGTTTCTTCGTTATTGTTTAAGGTTTTGATATATACCGGTCCATCATCGCAGCCATTTCCGCTCTTGAGATCGAACGGTGCGGCATGAATTCAGCAGCGGTCATTCCGTTTATAATCCCTTTGCCAGCTAACTCATAAATAGCTTTGGCAGACCATAGATCGGCAGGGACGTCTTTAAAAAAGCTCGGTGAGGCTTGATTTTGCATGCTTGCTTGCGTTTCACCTGCTGGAACATTTACATTTGCAACAGCGCTCTCTGCTTGGAGCAGTCTTTGAAACAATACGGCAACCTCAGCTCGTGTAATGGGGGCATCTGGATGAATGGTGCCATCTTCATAACCTTCGATGAGTGTGAGCTCGAGGGCTTTAGCGAAAGTCGGATATGCCCAATGAGTTGTCGGCAAATCAGTAAAACCTGTATTTAACCCACTTGTAGGGGAAGATTTACAGCCATAAGTATCTTCTGTTACTGTTTTGGATGAGCATGCATGAGATAATGTAGTGAAATTGAACATGCGGTCCATCAGTGTCAGAAATTCTGCCCGGGTTAGTGACCGATCAGGCTCATAACGATTGTTAACGCCTTCTACCAGACCTTTATCCTTTACCTTAAGGATTGAATCCCTTGCCCAGTGACCAACAGTATCTACAAAAACAGGCGGTTGAAATGCTGCGATCCCTTCCGCAATACCGACAGCCATTTTCTTTCTTACAGCATCATCGGCGAGCATGGCAGCGTCCTCTTTATTACTGAGAAAAGCTGTTTCTATCAAGATACTTGGTACACTTCCCATTCTTGTTACGTATACTGCGCTCTTTGTAAGTCCAAGGTCAATTGTACCTACAGTATTCACGAACGAACTTTGTACTTGCTGTGCAAGCTTTTTGCTGTATGCGCTTAGTTCTTTCATCCTATCACTGGCCGGATAATCGGCTTGCGGATAATCGTTATCATAATACAGGACCATAGTACCTCTATTATACGATTTGAATGAGTTAGCATGAACCGAAACGAACAGATCAGCATTGGCGGCATCAGACAGTACGACTCTCTCTGCAAGGGTCAGGTAGCGGTCATTCTCCCTTGTCATAACAACCTCGTAGCCTTTTTGCTGCAGCAATTCACGCAGTTTTAGTGCGATGTCTAGATTGACAACCTTCTCCTGCAAGCCATTCACACCAATGGCTCCAGGGTCTTTACCTCCATGTCCCGGGTCAATAACGATCTTGTAAGCGAAGGCTTGATAAGGAAACAAGAGCAGAAAAGCCAAGACAAGGATAAGGGTTTTGCTGTGCTTTATCATAAGTGTAGTCCCTCCCAATCTTATTCTACAGGGACAGGCTGTGTTTGTAAGTAGGAACAATCACCCAAAAATTATATGTCCTGGATTGAAAAAAAACAGGGTAAGCACGTATAATAGCAGGTAGGACGGAAGGAGAGAAGGGCGAAAATGGGTAAAAACAATCTCACACTTATTGTCTGTTTAGTGATCGGGCTTATTGCGGGGATTATTGTTGGTCAACTGCTGGAGCCGGTGTCGGCCTTATCTTTTTTAACCAAGTCGGCGCAGATCAGCTGGGAGCCCAAGGCCGATTTGGAAGTAGTGAAATATGAGTTTCATTTACTGGTTAAATTAAATTTATGCAGCATTTTAGGCCTGGTAGGTGCTTTTCTCATTTACCGCAGGCTGTAAAACTAAGGAGCAGATACATATGGCACAAGCAAGTCACAAATTATTGATTCTGGCGTCTTCTTCGCCGCGCAGACAGGAGCTGATCCGCTCGCTTGGCTGGCCATTCGAAATTAGAGTAAGCGAAGCGGATGAAACCGTTGAAGATCTATTGTCACCTGCACAAATTGTGGAGATGCTTTCTCTGCGTAAAGCAAACGCTGTGTATGCCCAAAGAAGTCATTCGGAACCGTCTGCTGTAGTGATTGGCTCGGATACGATTGTTGTTTTCGATGGACAAGTGCTAGGCAAGCCAGTGGATGAAGAGGATTCCTTCCGCATGCTGTCAGCACTCCAGGGAAATACCCATGAAGTGTTTAGCGGAGTTGCTTGTGTGGATTCGGCAACGGGGGAGCACATAGTATCACATCGGGTTACCCGGGTTAAAATGAAGCCATTGTCAAGCGAGCAAATCGCCAGGTACATAGCTACGGGTGAGCCCAGTGACAAAGCTGGCTCCTATGCTATTCAGGGACTAGGCGCGACGATTGTAGAGGGCATCGAAGGGGACTATTTTAATGTGGTAGGACTGCCGCTTTCACTGCTTAGTGATCAGCTTAAATCCTTTAACATTCATGTTCTCTGAGCATGCTTTTTGCAGCTGAGTACAGGATTCTGCTTGTTTGACGTACTTGCATGGAACGGTTACAATTAACTATAATAGAGAGTCGTTAAAGCTCATCACAATTTAAGCCGGGAGGCGAAGCCATGAACAGTGAATTTACCATAGCCGTCCACAGCTTGGTGCTGCTGGCTCATCTATCCGATCATATGGCAACCAGCGAGCAAATTGCTTGCAACGTATCCACTCACTCTGCACGAATTCGCAAAGTGATGGGTTTTTTACGTAAAGGAGGATATGTTCGAACGAAGGAAGGTATTGGAGGCGGCTTTATTCTGGATTGTGATCCGGATAAGGTGACATTAGCCGAAATTTATCGTCTTACCTCGCAGGGATCATTAAAGCCTAACTGGTGTTCGGGAGATATCTCCAAACCGTGCGTGGTTGCTTCGAACATGGAGAAAGTAATGGATAGTTTTTTCGGTGATGCTGAGCGGCAGATGGAAGCTTATTTTGAACAGCATACGATTAGCAGTGTGCTAAGAAGGATTTCAGAACTGGGAGAATCTTTTGATCATATAAGGGTGGATCAATGGATTATGAACACGCCAGCGATTCCCGCAAAAGAATAGGGCACCAAGCAGGGGACTATTGAGTAATCTCAATAGTCTCCTTTTGTCCAAATAAATGTTATAATAAACCTCGGAAGAAAAAGGATCAAAATCTACTAATTGGAAGAGGGGAATTCATGGATTCAACCGGTTTAACCTTGCGCGAGATTCCGAATGAGGACAAGCCTAGAGAAAGAATGATGGAGCACGGTGCACAAGCATTGAACAATGCAGAGCTGCTGGCTATTCTGTTAAGAACAGGAACTTATTCGGAATCTGCTGTGCGATTGGCGCAAAGAATGCTTAGCGAGTGTGGAGGCTTACGGAGTCTGGTTGATATGAGCAAGGATCAACTGACCCAGATTAAGGGAATTGGGAATGCTAAAGCTTTGCAAATTCAAGCGGGCATTGAGCTGGGCAGAAGGCTTTCCCGTACCAAGCTTGAAGAGACCGTCACGATTCGTTCTCCTGAGAACGTTGCGGATTTGATGCGTGAGGAGCTTCGCTATTTGCAGAAGGAGCACTTCGTCTGTTTGTTCTTGAATACGAAAAATCATGTGGTAGGACAGGAGACACTGTCCATGGGCAGTCTGAACGCATCGATCGTGCATCCGAGGGAAGTTTTCCGGGCGGCAATTAAACGAAGCAGCGCCTCCATTGTGTGCGTACACAATCACCCAAGCGGAGATCCCACTCCGAGTCCGGAGGATATCCAACTGACCCAAAGGCTTGTTGAAGCTGGTTCTATCATCGGAATTGAGGTGCTTGATCACATCATTATTGGTGACCAGTTATTCGTTAGTTTGAAGGAACAAGGCTATATGTAATATAATAAGCAGATGTACATCTGTGCGTACACAATAATGAGACTAGAAACAGCGGGAAAGGAGTAACACAGCTATGTTCGGAGGCTTTACAAAAGATTTGGGAATTGATTTGGGTACAGCGAATACGCTTGTTTATTTAAAGGGCAGAGGAATTATCGTCAGGGAGCCTTCCGTGGTAGCCTTGCGTACCGATACAAAAACGATAGAAGCCGTGGGCGAAGCAGCCAAAAGAATGATCGGCCGGACCCCGGGGAACATTCGGGCTATCCGTCCGATGAAGGATGGTGTTATTGCCGACTTTGAGACAACCTCTATTATGATTCGATACTTTCTGAAACAAGCGCAAAAGGACCGCTGGATGCTTCCACGTCATCCCAATGTGATGGTATGCGTTCCTTCCGGTATTACTGCTGTTGAGAAGCGTGCTGTCGAGGATGCCACCAAACAAGCTGGCGCAAGAGAGGCTTACACGATTGAGGAGCCCTTTGCGGCGGCAATCGGCGCGGATCTTCCTGTATGGGAGCCAACAGGCAGTATGGTAGTTGATATTGGGGGAGGTACAACCGAGGTAGCCGTTATTTCACTCGGAGGCATCGTGACCAGCCGTTCTATCCGGATTGCCGGAGACGAAATGGACGAGGCCATTATGCAGTATATCAAACGAACCTATAATTTGATGATCGGTGAACGGACTTCCGAGGCACTGAAGATGGAAATTGGCTCGGCTCTTTCTTTAGAACAACCTGAGAAGCTTGAAATCCGCGGGAGGGATCTTGTGACCGGCCTACCCAAAACGTTAAGCGTCAGCTCGGACGAAATTACCGACGCCTTGACGGATACGGTAAATGCTATTGTGGATGCAGTGAAGGTAACGTTGGAGAAATGCCCTCCAGAGCTTGCGGCGGACATTATGGATCGTGGTATCGTATTGACAGGCGGAGGCGGCTTACTGCGTAATCTGGACCGTCTGCTGATGAGTGAGACGGGCATGCCGGTTATGGTGGCAGAGAATCCGCTAGACTGCGTAGCGATTGGAACTGGACGGGCCCTCGAGAATATTCATTTATTTAAGACCAGATCTGGACCAACCTCGAAATATAAGCGATAAGTGAAAAGTAGAAGGTGTTCAATGTGTTCAAATTCATGGGAAATAAAAGGCTGATTATTTTACTGTCAGGGCTAGTTTGCTTTTTTATTCTGATGGGACTAACGTTAGGCAATAGAGGTCAAATGACCTTGCCCGAAAAGTTCGTCAAAGACACTGTTTCCTGGGTGCAAGGACTGTTTTACAAGCCCGCCGCTTCAATAGCGGGTTTCTTTGACGACATTCGCCAGCTTAGTGTCATTTATGAGGAGAATAAGACGCTTAAGCTGACGGTATCTTTATATGCGCGTGATACCCAGATGCTTAATAAGCTGGAGGCACAAAATAAATACCTCAAAGATGCGCTGAATTTCACGGAGCGGCAGAAGCAGGCTAACAAATATACGTATCATATAGCTGAAGTTGTAACGGTAAGTCCCGATCCGTATAATAATACACTCTCGATCAATTTGGGAGCGCGGGATGGAATCAAACAGGATATGGCAGTCATGACGATCGACGGTCTTGTAGGCAGAGTGAATGCGGTATACGAGTTTTATTCCAATGTACAACTGCTCAACAATATTAATGACACAGACAGTAATTCCAAGGCTATCGCCGTCACCGTTAAAGGGAGAGAAAGCCAGTCCTTTGGCATGATCGAAAGCTTTGACACGAATACCGGTTATTTGGTAATGAATAGAGTGGATCAAGCTGACCCTATGCAGGTTGGAGATATGGTGATTACCTCGGGGCTTGGGCTCGTTTTTCCTGATGGTATCGAAGTTGGAAAAATCGTTTCTATAGGCCCGGGTGAGTTTGGTATCACGCATAAGGTTCTGGTAGAGCCGCGTGCTTCGTTTCGCCATATTCGTGAAGTGTTTGTTGTTGAAGTTCCAGAGGTGGGGTGATCCACTTGATAAGACACTTGCTATGGGTGATGTTGTTTTTCGTCTTCATATTGGAAGGAACGATTATTAGCTGGATTTTGCCTGCAAGCTGGCAAACCACACATCTATTTATTGCTCCTCATTTTACACTGGTATTAATTATATTTATCGGACTTTTTGTTCATCGTCATACGGCTTTAATATACGGTCTTATATTCGGTCTTCTTCACGATTTCATCTATTACGGAAACATGCTCGGTATTTACTCATTTGCAATGGGGCTTGTCGGTTACTTGGCGGGCCTTGTCCAGCGCAGACAGCCGAATCTTGTTTTTTATAATTTGTTGATTATCGGTTTGGGGCAGTTGCTCTTCGAATTCATTAATTATGGGCTGAACCGGCTATTCAGCATTATGGAGACCGACCTGCAATTCGCTTTCTTTTATTACATGCTGCCCAGCGTCTTGCTTAATCTGCTCTTTGCTCTTCTGGTCTACGTTCCTCTGCGTAAGCTTCTGGAAAGAATAGACCCTATGCAGGCCGGTTCGGAGGATTAATATTCGCGAATGCAAGCAGGAAAAGGCGCGATACGGACCGAAATGTATAGGTTGGGAGGTCGAAAAGTGAATATGTCGGCTACTACGAAGCATCATGTGACAATAAAAGGTGTCAAGGACGGTCTCGTCTTCCTCCTTGATGATGTGTGCGAATGGAACGCATTGCTTCAGGAACTGCAGCACAAGCTGGAAAAGACGCACGAGCAAATTTTGACCGGACCGATCATTCATGTATACGTTAAGCTGGGGAAGCGTGAGGTTACGGAGGAGCAAAAAGAAGAAGTCCGCTCCATAATTCGCCATAAGGGAAATTTATTGATTCAATCCATTGAATGCGATCCGATTGAAAAACCGTCTGCACAGGCAGACCGGGCTATTAAGCTAGTAAAAGGGATGGTACGTTCCGGACAGACGCTTCACCATGACGGTAACCTGCTATTTATCGGAGATGTCAATCCGGGAGGCACGATTACTTGTACAGGGAATGTCTACATAATGGGATCTCTGCGCGGAATGGCTCATGCTGGAATGGACGGAGATGAATCCGCTGTTATCGCAGCCTCTCATATGCGCCCTACACAGCTGCGGATAGCAAGCTTAATCAGCCGTTCGCCTGACGAATGGGGCATTGAAGAGGCATTCATGGAGTATGCTTACGTAA
Organism: Paenibacillus eucommiae; assembly: GCF_017874215.1. Classification (GTDB taxonomy): domain Bacteria; phylum Bacillota; class Bacilli; order Paenibacillales; family NBRC-103111; genus Paenibacillus_AI; species Paenibacillus_AI eucommiae. Next base: position 2,383 of record NZ_JAGGLB010000041.1, on the reverse strand, counting down.
AAGATGGCAAGATGGAGATTGATAAGCTGAATCAATTGCATCGACTATGGCCGGACCCGCCTCAAGCTTGACACGGGCTCGATTTGAATATAGCTAAAATAGATTGTGGGAGTTGAAGGGCAATGGGTGAGGCAATCGTAGTTACTTCGGGCAAAGGCGGAGTCGGTAAGACAACAACCTCGGCCAATTTGGGCACGGCTCTGGCACTGCAGGGCAAGAAGGTCTGTATGGTAGATACAGATATCGGGCTTCGCAACCTTGATGTTGTTATGGGGCTGGAGAATCGGATCATCTATGATCTCGTCGACGTAGTTGAGGGCCGCTGCCGATTGGCACAAGCACTTATTAAAGACAAGCGCTTTGAAGAGCTTTATTTACTGCCGGCCGCCCAGACTAAGGACAAGCATGCAGTTTCCCCGGAGAGCGTCAGGACGATTATTCTGGAGCTAAAAAAAGAATTCGAGTTTGTCATTATTGATTGTCCGGCGGGTATCGAGCAAGGCTTCAAAAATGCAGTAGCGGGGGCGGATAAAGCAATTGTCGTGACCACACCTGAGAATGCAGCAGTTCGTGATGCTGACCGGATTATCGGACTATTGGAGAATGAAAAGATTTCTTCGCCCAAGCTGATCATTAACCGGATCCGTGCCAACATGATGAAGAAGGGCGAGATGCTCGATATCGATGAAATCTGCTCTGTTCTGGCTATCGATCTGCTGGGTATAGTGCCTGATGACGAGTATGTAATCAAGGCGGCTAACTCGGGAGAACCAACGGTTATGAACCCAACCTCACGGGCAGCCATAGCGTACCGGAACATTGCTAGACGTGTTTTGGGGGAGACGGTACCGCTGATGCCGCTGGAGAGCAAGCCTGGATTTCTGAAAAAGATTAAAAAGTTTATCGGAATAGGATGATAGGCCTTGTTTACTAAACTGAAAAAGATTGACATCCCCATTGTTGTCATTTTGGTTTTGTTTATGGGCATGAGTACTATGCTGGTGCATAGTGCTTCCATCGATCACCCGAAAATCTCGATAAGTATCTCCAAAAACTTACTCACCTACTTAGTAGGGTTTGTGGCTTTTATTGTAATTAGTATGATTGACTTCCGGGTCTGGATCAAGATAGCTATTTATTTGTATGGACTGGGAATTGTGTTATTAGTGGCTGTCTATTTGTTCGCAGAAGCTACAAATGGTGCCAAAGGCTGGTTTCCGCTGCCAGCAGGGTTCAGCTTCCAACCGGCCGAATTGGTTAAATATATTCTTATTATTGCCTTGACGGCATGGTTCATCAGACGAAGGGGAGATACCCTGCAGCTCGGTACAGATTTAATTCCGGCTGTTTTCATCGTACTCATTCCTTTTGTTCTAGTGGTCATCCAACCCGATTTGGGGAATGCCGTTATCTTCTTGGGTATTCTTGTGGGTATGATCTGGATCGGCAACATCAAGTACAGTCATTTCCTATTAGGTCTTGTGCTTGTTGTAGGCGGAGGATATTTGCTTCTACAGCTTTATCTGCACAACCATGAACCTATTTATGCTTTTCTCAAGGACCTTGGCGTAGGTCACTGGGCAAATAGGCTGGATACTTTTTTATTTCCTGATGAAGCCTCCAAGGATCATAAGTTTCAGGTGGAAAATTCCATGCGGGCTATCGGTTCCGGAGGTCTAGCCGGGGAGGGCTTTTTAAAAGGGAGCCTTGTTCACAGAAACTTTATTCCTTTTGCTTACTCAGACTCGATATTCGTTGTTGTTGGTGAAGAGTTTGGATTCCGCGGCGCAGCAGTGCTGCTGCTGATTTATTTTATTCTGATCTACCGCATGATTCAGATTTCGATTCAAAGTGTTCATATCAGTGGATCCTACATTGTGGTCGGAGTCGTTTCTATGTTCGTATTTCAGGTTTTTGAAAATGTCGGGATGCTTATCGGTCTCATGCCGCTTACGGGCATTACACTGCCTTTCATAAGCTATGGAGGAACTTCACTGTTAATCAACATGATATCTTTGGGTACAGTAATGAGCGTGAAGCTGCACCAGGATGCCGATCCTTTTGAAATCAAATAGTCATTTATCTGAAAAAGCTGTTGCAGGAGTTTGTTCCCTGTGCAGCTTTTTTTGCATATTAGCCAGAAAATTAATCCTATTTTCGTGTAAACATCGGTAAAGTATAACTGCTCTTCATCCATAGCGCTTTTGCCCGCTAGATAATCTCCTCCAATCATGAGAAAACCCTTGTTGATTGTCCGTTTGAGCTTGATGTTCGTGCGATTGAAGCTGAGAGAGTTATGATGAACGTAAGACAGCTCCAATTTGTTCACACATAGGTTACAATGTTGTTAGGACTAACACATTGCAGAGCTATAAACAAAGGA
>NZ_JAGGLB010000040.1 GCF_017874215.1 Paenibacillus eucommiae | reverse complement strand
ATTTGTTGATTAACTTATTTCACATGATGTACCCTGAATCCTTTTATTTCACCAAAATTTCTTTAAGGTACCTAAGTAGTAACTGAAAAACATCATTAAAATCCCTTTTAACCACCCTGAGAGGCCATCCGGCCACTTTTAACGATGAAAATCATCATTAAAGTGGATGGTTGACCTAGATTCACTTACTTTAGTGATGAAAAACATCGTTAAGTGGAACGGCAGGCAGCAGCACTCGGTACACACACGTTCAATTCGGGGTAGGCTAGACGCTTCGTGGCCACTTCGGGACCACTTCGGGGTTGCTCTTCCAAAAAAATTAATTTCACTTAAAATTCAATAAGAATAATGCCCTGCTTGGGCGTCCTTTGAGGTACGTGTTCGAGACTTGGTTGCGTTGCGGAGGGAAAGGGATGTGAATACAATGAAGATTGGGCAGATTTCGATCTCATGAATCCAAATCAAATTGGCACAAATTCCAGACTTCCATAAAAAACTTATACTTTCCAGTCAGTTCAAGAAAAAAACCAAGCGGGTTAATTCCGCTTGGTCTTAATTGTTCTTGGTTCAAATTCTACTTTGTTCTAACTCTTTTTGGTTCTAATTCATGCTTGCCATGACAATCAGAGATACGATTCAATTTTTACGATGTGCTTTTTTAATTCGTTGATTTTTATTGTCTTCAATAGGGCCAACATCCCTTTAATGAGAACCTTGTGCGGCTGCTCCTTGGCGAACTCCTTCTCGATCAGATGCAGGGAGGAACGAATCTCCTCGATCTGATCATCCTGGATTTCGTGGTTCTCGATCAGCAAGCGGGCAGCCTCTATCTCCAAAAAAACGTTGGAATTCCTTTTTTTATCGCCAAACATATCCAGATTACAGAACTTTTCCAACTCAACTGCAGTCAGCAGCGGGGTTGCTCCGCCTTCCTTCATGCTTTTCATCATATCATCCAGCCTATCCAGCATAAACAGCGAGATTTGCTCAGGGTCGAGCCTATTTTGGTACAAGACAACCATCCCTAGATAACCGCTAAGAACAGCATTAAACATGACGGCTCCGTCAAAGGAATATGGACGTACGGCTTCACCATAGGCCTCAATGATGTTTTGTTGACAGTCCATGATCACTTTCCCTTGAAAGGAGAGCAGCATCCGGTGCATTTCATCATTGACCTCGACCCGTTCGCGCATCAATACGACTAAAAAATCACGATGCTCCTCCAGCTGCTGAAAATGTAAAATCACCTGCTTCACCAGCCGTTCTCTCGCGCTTAATTTAGGATCTTGCGCAAAGGACCTCTGTTTCTCAACCATAAGACCAACATAATGATGGCAAATCGAAACCAACAAATCTTCCTTGGAGCTGAAATAAAAATAAAGGGAACCTTTTGCCATACCGATGCTTTCAGCAATTACATGTATGGAAGTCGCATGATAACCTTTATCCGCAAAGGATTTGACAGCCGCCTCCATGATCTGAAGCTTCTTGTCATTCAACGAAGATCACCACCTGAATTATTCTTCTTCTGCGAGCTTCTTTTTACGAAATTTGGATAGGAATTCGTAGACAATCGGCACAATGACAAGTGTCAGCAAGGTCGAGCTGATCAAGCCTCCGATTACGGTAACTCCCAAGCCTTTCGATATCAGACTGCCGCTTGTACTTTCAAATCCAAGTGCCAGCGGAAGCAAAGCTCCTACAGTTGCTAAAGCCGTCATCAGAATAGGACGAAGTCTCGTACCCCCAGCTTCCAGAAGTGCTTCCCTGGTTGTCAGGCCTTCCATTTCTTTGTGACGAACCCGGTCAAGCAGCACGATCGCATTCGTAACGACGATACCTATAAGCATTAGAACCCCCATCATCGCAGATGCGCTGATCGTCTCCCCGGCTATGAGGAGTCCCAGCAAGCCGCCAATAACGGTAAACGGCAAGGAGAACAAAATAGCAAACGGTGTTAGTCCGCCTCCGAATGTGATGACCAGCAGCAAGTACACAATAGCGATTGCCGCGACAATAGCGATACCAAGCTGTGTAAAGGTTTCGTTGATTTGCTCTGTAATACCTCCAAAGTCCACACTTACTGAAGGAGGTAAGTTTAATTCTTTGATTTTCGTTTGAATATCACTTGATGCTTTACCAATATCCTTAGCCGTGATGTTGGCTGTAACATCTACAAAAAGTCGACCATCCTTACGGGTAACCGTATTGGCAGATGTGCCTGTGTCGATCTTGACTACATCTTTAATCGGAACTACAACGCCTAACGGTGAAGTAAGCGTAGCATTTCCTATCTCTTCGATATTGGCATACTCTGTATTCTCTACGTTCACATACACTTCTACGTCTTTACCCTCAACCTTCACCTTCGTCAGGACAGGGTTGTTTCTTTGCGGGCTCAGAGCCATCGCAATTTGACCTGCTGTAAGTCCATACTGGCTCAGCTTTTGCTGATCCGCCAGCAGTGTGTACTGCTCATACGTTTTTGATAAACTTTTTTCTACCTTCTCGAACGAAGAATCAGCCAGAATCAACTGCTCGATCTGATCGACGACAGGACGAATATCATCCAGGTTATCCCCGAACACGGAAAGACTCAGCTTGCTGCCTCCCAATCCACCGCCGCCAAAATCCATCTCGCCCCACTTGCCCTTAGGCTCCAGCTTGGAAAGTTCTTCAACAACTTTTGTTTTTTCATTAGCAAAATCTTTGATATCATGCTCAAAAAGAATATAGAAAAGCGCTGATTTGGAAGGTCCCGGACTCATCGGATTTTGCCCGCCAACCGAATATTGCAGATCCGTTACGCCTTCATGACTCAAAAGAAGTTTCTCTGCCTCCAAAGATGTCTTCTCTACATCAGAGAGCAACGCTCCTGGACCAGGGGAATAAGTAATCATTGCATATTTCTGTTCTTCCTCTGGCAGGAAGCTGACACCAACTACTTTAATCAAACCTAGACTGCTCACCAGCAATACGATTGCGATGGCGAAGGTGACTAACTTATGATTTAAAGTCCACTTCAGAACCCTCTGATAAAAAACGCCTAAAGCTCCCGGCTTTTCTTCATGAGCGACTTTTGTTTTCAAGCCTTTCTTAAACATCATATGCGCCAGCATCGGCACAACTGTAATGGCAACCAGCAAGGAAGCAAGCAGTGCAAATACCATCGTTAGAGCGAAAGGAAGGAATAATTGTCCGATCGGACCGCTCACTGTACCCAAAGGCAGGAACACTGCAATCGTCACAAGAGTAGAGGACAAAATCGGAACAAACATCTCACGGGTTGCATCAATAATTAATGCTTTCCCCTTCAGCCGCTCTGATCTCATCGACATACGCCTGAAATTGTTCTCAATGACGACAATCGAGTCATCGACCACCCGGCCTATGGCAACGGTCATAGCTCCCAAAGTCATGATGTTGAGGGTAATGTCCATTTGCTTCAGAACGACCAGCGCTATCAAGAGCGACAGAGGTATAGATACAATCGAGATGATGGTTGTCCGGATGTTGCGCAGAAACAGCATAATAACAACAATCGCGAACAGGGCGCCGAAGAGCGCTTTATTCAGCATCGTACTGACGGACTCCTCGATCGGTTTACCTTGATCCAGAAGGACAAGCACTTCAACTCCAGGTATAGTCTCTTTAATTTGCTCAACCTGGGCTTTAACATCGTTAACTACATCAACTGTATTCGAATCAGGACCTTTGGTAATGCTGATCCCGATTGACTCTTCCCCATTCGTGCGCGAGATGGACTCTACTTTGTCAACCATCTCCACCTTGGCAATATCCTGCAGTTTAACAGTTGGAATGCCTGCAGAACCAGCTGGAGCTTCTGCCTGACCCGGCTGCTGCGCCGCGGCTCCTTGTCCGGAACCTGCTGTACCTTCAGCCTGGGATGTCCCTTGAGGTCCTTGTGCTCCTGGAGACGCACCTTGGCCACCTGGAATCGCCGGAATCTGGATGTTGTTCAAGTCTTCGAGCGACGTAATATTTCCGTCCACTACGATCGTTTTCTCGGAGCCTTCCATTTCGAATAGGCCTAACGGTACTTTGATGGCTGAGGCTTGGATAATTCCTTTTACCATCTCTTCGCTTAGACCGAGACTGCTCATCTTCGCATTGTCAAAAGTTAAGAGAACCTCTTTCATCTGCTGGCCGGAAATCGTTACATTCCCAACGCCATCGATACCTTCAAGGCTTAACTTTAATTGTTCATTTACAATCTTTGTAATGTCCTCAAGTGATTTGTCTTTACTGGAGACACTTAAAGAAATAACCGGAAATTCATTCAAGCTGATCCGCGCTATATCGATATCCTGTACCCCTTGCGGCTTCGATATTTTCGAGGCTGCTTCGCGGAGTTCATTCTCCGCCTTTTCCATATTGGTGCCCGTCTTATACTGCACGATAATGGACGATACATTCTCCATGGAAGTAGAGCTGACAACGTCCACGCCTTTGAGGTTCTTAATTCTTTGCTCAATCGGCTTAGTCAGATTTTCCGCCACCTCTTCAGGTGCAGCTCCCGGATAGATCGCCGTAACGGTTGCAATCGGAAGCTCCAAATCAGGAATGGTCTCCTGCTTCATCGTCAATCCCGCATAAAGACCAGCAACTGTGACAATGATCGTGAGAATCCAGATTGCAAATTTGTTGTTTAAAGAAAACCCTATAATGCTTTTCACAGAACCACTCCCTATCTGTATGGTCGAACCTAGTTTGATCTCTACTAAATTTTAATCGAACTTGATTTGAATATCAAATGCTAGTTTTGTCTATTTATCGAACAGCATTCAAAAAAGCATCCGCCAAAACTTATAGTTTCCAGTTAGTTTATCAAAAAAACCGCTCAGTTCCACTTAAGGGAACTAAACGGTTAGGACGAGACGACTGTCTCATCATCTTGCAATTGTGAACGATAATATCGGATTATTCTATGTTTAGCCGCATAGCTAAATCAACAATTGCCGCTCTGGCATTTTGATCGGTTTTCAGCTTCTCATACAAAGCCTCAAACGCTCCGCGATTTTCAATAAATATGGGCTCATTTCTGATAGCGGTCTGGCTCCAGTTGATTAGCGTATTCTCGGATTGTACGAGCTCGTTGAATGCCCGATGAAGACCCGTACGTTCAATAATGGATTCCATCTCCTCCTGACCGATCTCAACACCTTCATCCTTCAGTTGGTTAACCCTCTTATCGCTTTGCTCACTTACTTGCATGAACTGCTCTTTGGATGCCAAATAATCCATTTGTGCTTTGGAGTACTTCTTTTTCATTTGTAGTCACCTTCAATTATTAGATTATGATGCCTTTTAGGTTATCTAAACGTGTTCCACCTATTGTAACAGGCGCGGCCGATAAATACAAAGCCCATTCAAGCAAGTGCCAAGCAACCCCCAAGCAAGTCCTCATTAAAGCTAGAAAGCAAGCAAGCTATGAGCCTTGTGGACAGACATTTTCTGCATCCGCTATGCATACCCTTAAACATCATGCTCTCTTCAGGAAAGGGATGAACGTCTATGTGCGGAATAACGGGATGGATAGATTGGCGGAAGGACCTGACTCTCTACCCGTCCATTCTAGAAAATATGACAGAAACACTGATTTCACGGGGTCCTGACGCTTCAGGTACATGGATATCGCAGCATTGCGCGCTTGGACACCGGCGCCTTTGCGTTATTGATCCGGACAACGGGTCCCAGCCCATGATTCGCAAACAAGGCGATAACACGTTTACTCTCGTATATAATGGAGAGCTCTACAATGCTTTGGAGTTAAAAAGAGAGCTCGAACAGCGCGGCCATGTGTTCCAAACCACGTGTGACACTGAGGTGCTGCTTGTCGCCTTTATTGAATGGGGCCGGGATTGCGTAGATCGCCTTAACGGTATTTTTGCCTTTGCAGCCTGGAATGATCTGGAACAGTCTTTATTTTTGGTAAGAGACCGGCTCGGGGTAAAGCCGCTTTTCTATGCCAATTATAGTGGTATGTTCTTGTTCGGGTCTGAGCCTAAAGCTATTCTGGCACATCCGGATTTCAAAACAGAGGTTGGCGCAGAAGGTCTCGCTGAAATTTTTGCTCTTGGGCCTGCACGTACACCCGGACACGGTATTTACCGCAATTTGTTTGAATTAAAACCAGGTCATTGTATGATCTACGACCGCAACGGTCTTACGACCAAAGCCTATTGGAAGCTGGAAAGCCACGCTCATCCTGATGATATAGACACTACTGCGGCTCGCATCGCTGAGCTTCTCAAGGACACAACGGAGCGGCAGCTTGTATCCGACGTTCCCATATGCTCCCTGCTTTCAGGCGGACTTGACTCCAGCGCGCTTACTGCCCTGGCAGCCAACCACTATAAGGAAACAGGCAAAGGGATCCTTCATACCTACTCGATTGATTATGTAGATAATAACAAGCATTTCAAAGCTAATGCTTTCCAGCCTAACTCTGACGCTCCCTGGATCAAACGCATGACTGAGTTTTTAGGAACAGAGCACCACGCCATTGAATTTGATACACCCGATTTAGTCGAGTCGCTGAAAGCAGTTGTATACGCCCGTGACACCCCCGGTATGGCGGATGTAGACGGATCTCTCTATTTATTTTGCAAAGAAATCAAAAAAGACGCTACTGTTGCCATTTCCGGTGAAGCCGCTGATGAAATTTTTGGCGGGTACCCTTGGTTTCATCGTGAGGATGCCCTGAAAGCAAACACATTCCCCTGGTCGCTTAGTTTACCAAGCCGGGTAGATTTGCTTTCTCCTGAACTGGTTGACTGGATCAAGCCAGCTTCCTATGTCAGCGATCGGTATCAGCAGGCTTTAGCCGAAGTCCCTCGGCTTGCCGGAGAAAATGAACAGCAGAACCGCATGCGGGAAATGTCTTATTTGAATATCACCCGTTTTATGCCAACCTTGCTTGATCGCAAGGACCGCATGAGCATGGCGGTTGGGCTTGAAGTTCGGGTTCCGTTCTGTGACCATCGTCTGGTCGAATATGTCTGGAACATTCCATGGGAAATTAAAACATCAGGCGACCGTGAAAAAGGAATACTGCGCAAGGCGTTAAGCGGTATTTTGCCAGAGGATGTACGTACCCGTAAAAAAAGCCCTTATCCGAAAACACATAATCCGAATTACCTGACTGCGGTTCGCAAATGGGTGCTGGAGATTCTGGATGATCGTACCTCCCCCCTGCTTTCTTTTATCGATGTGGACAAAATTCGTGCACTTGCAAGCACTGACTCTTCTTCGTTTAATTTCCCTTGGTTCGGCCAGCTTATGACAGGCCCTCAGTTGTTTGCCTATTTGGCTCAGGTTGATACTTGGCTGCGGACTTATCGTGTATCTATACGGTGAACACCTTGTGTCGTCCTTTGATGAGCGTGTTCGTGACACCAGTGCTTGGGAGGTAAGGGGTGTGGGCTCCAGCCGCTGTTAAAGATTTGTTCCCTCGAATGAAATGGATGTAGGGGCGGAACAAATCTTTAAAGGCGGACGCTATCGCTCTTCCTCCCACACCCCTTACCTCTTCAGTTGCAAAGGGCTGAACAAGCCATTCTCAAACGGACAGCCAGCAATTGTTTTCTCTCTTGGTTGGAGGAGACTTCCCAGCGGTCAAAGGCGCTGGAGATGCAGAGCTGTGAGGATCTGCTACTTTAACGTTGAAAAACATTGTTAAGTGTCAAACTTTCTAAAAACAAGCAAAAGGAACCTGGCCGTTGGGCAGGTTCCTTCTGTTTGGTTATCAGCATCATGCATAGTATCAAAACCACGCACTACTGCTGTTCATAATGCGCAGTGGTATTCCCCTTATGTGGTGAGAAGCCCAAAGAATTGGTTAAGCGCCTGTGCTCTGTGGCTAATCCGATTTTTCTCCTCTACTGTGAGCTCGGCCATAGTCCTGCCAAATTCCGGAACATAAAACAAGGGATCGTAGCCAAAGCCTCCCGTTCCCCGGGGTTCGTCCAGGATATATCCGTTGCAGCTCGCTTCAGTCTCTATCGTCTCGTGACAAGCTGTGTCAACTAGTGCAAGGGCACACACGAATGAAGCAGCACTAAGCAGCTTGGGAGCGGCAGCCTGTCCGTTAACAGAAGGTGCTGGCGGAAACACCGAAGTAAATGTAGGCTTCAGCGCAGCCGAAGTCTCAGCTTCTGCAGCAAGCTCTGACAGATTGGGCAGCTTCTGCAGCTCGCGCAGCAGTTTTTCATTATTTTGTTCATCCGTTGCATGCTCACCCGCATATCTCGCCGAATACACCCCTGGTTCCCCACCAAGCGCATTTACGCAAAGACCGGAGTCATCGGCCAGAACGGGAACATGAAGATAGGCGGAGATAACCTTGGCCTTAATTCTGGCATTGTCGGCAAAAGTAGCTCCATCCTCAACTATAGGGGGCAGCTCAGAATAATCATCCAAGCTGCGCACTCTTATGCCATTGGCTCCGAACAGCTCGGTGAACTCCTTTACTTTCCCTTGGTTACGAGTAGCGATGACGACTAAATTACCCTTTAACAGCATGATGAGCTCCTCGTATACGTTCACTGATAGGCCCTAGTACTTTACGCTGCTCCTCAATCATTTGCTGGATACCAGTCTCTGCAAGAGCTAGCAGCTCATCCAGCTCCTTCCGACTGAAGGGCGCTTCTTCCCCTGTACCCTGCACCTCTACGAATTGGCCCTCGCCAGTCATCACTACATTCATGTCTACCTTAGCCTGGGAGTCCTCATGATAATGAAGATCAAGCCGCGCAGTGTCGGCAATCACCCCAACGCTTACGGATGCAAGAAAGTCGGTAACCGGAAATTTGGCCATATGCTTATCATTGGCCAGCTTATTGAGGGCAAAAACCATGGCTACAAAAGCACCCGTTATCGCAGAAGTACGGGTCCCTCCATCCGCCTGGATCACATCGCAGTCAAGCGTAACCGAGCGCTCACCCAGCGCCTCTAGATCAACGACCGCACGAAGCGCCCGTCCGATCAAACGCTGGATTTCCATCGTACGTCCACCGAGCTTTCCTTTTGCCGACTCACGCTGATTGCGGACCTGGGTGGAACGCGGCAGCATCGAATACTCAGCAGTGACCCAGCCTTTGCCCTGGCCTTTCATAAAAGGAGGTACTCGCTCCTCAATCGTTGCGGTGCAAATCACTTTGGTATCTCCTACTTCAATAAGTACAGAGCCCTCCGCATGTTTTATGTAATGTGGGGTAATTTTGATAGGTCGCAGTTCGTTGTTTACTCTTCCGTCACTTCTCATTAAACTTGTCTCCTCCTGTAGGCTTCCATGGGAAGCTCTTCATTCCTCTGCTTCATTGTAACAAAGTACAGCGGGAAAAGCATCCAAACAAGTAAAAAGAGAGATTTTCATCCCCCTTTTTTGACAAAAATTTTAATTTACAGCTTGGCTGGATTGATATGGACGGGTCTTGAAACCGGATTGCTATAATTTTGTTCCCCATCTGTAGAAGTTACCTGCACAGCACCATCAACCATAATTTGCACTTTACCGATGCCTGTATTTTCCGTCAAGGATAAGATAACAGATTGCAGGGCATCTGAGGAGGCTTTACTGTCCTGGTTCAGCAGATTTTCCGAAAAATTCACGGTGACCAGATTCTCTGATGTTTTAACATTCTGCACTTGGGTATCCCCATTGATTACAGCGGAAAGTCCTTTTTTCGGATCGGGACCTTTAATCAGCTGATCCAGCACTGCAGCGACTACATCATCTGTTCTTTTGACCATTCGGGTTACTGGTACATAATATTTGTAATCTTGATCATTTTGATTCAAGAAATATAAAGTTACTGGAGTAGATTGCCCAAACTCTGCATCCTCGGACTTTTCAATGTTGATCCCCATCATACGGCTCAGCGGCTCGTCGAGCGGGGTTTTGCCAATTGGCATCTCTGTAAGGTCGGTTCCATTGACGCGAATCTGCACCTTTTCTACGGTAGGGAAGCTCGTTAAAGCCCAGGTAACACCCTCCAATATTTTCCTCTCATCTTGGGCCTCATAGTTAGCAAATTCCTTGGAAAAATCCACAATAGCCAGCTTGTTTTCGGCTTTAATATCAATTCCCTTAACAACGGTTCCTTGGGGCAGCAGAGCTTCAAACCCTGCAGGCAGCATATTGCTCACGGGTCCATCCTTTACCATGTATTCCAATGTTGTTCGGGCAACAGATGGTGTCTTCGGCAAATCCAGACTAACTGGGGTCACAAATCCCTTGGCATCTTTGACAAAAACGGTCATTGGAGTAAGATTTTCAGACGTTTCGACCACAGCAGTTCCTGAAGTTGTTTGAAGTTCCGCTTCCCCTCCTGCTCCTGCTTCCGCCTGAGGAGGATCAATCTGATTTTTCTCTCCGGCACCGAAAAGCGAACATCCGGTAGTCATTAAAACAATCACCCCCGCAATAGCTGCGGTACGAAACCACGATCTTTGTAGCATCTGCTTTTCCTCCTTTAATGGTGTGTGTGAGGCTCTCGCTTCACCTTAGCTTGTTTTTATTAATAGGTACTACTATGTATACGGGGATTTGTCCGATTTATAACTACTTTTTGTCCCAAAAAAAAGCCAAGCTTTTAATATTAAATAGGGGGATGTTTTCAGCTTTTCTATATCCAGAAAACAGAAAAAACCCATGCGGATCAGAAGTGATCGTTCCTCTAGAAAGGAGCAATACTTTGGACCTGCATGGGAAGCTTCCTTCTTTCAGCCTGAACTTCGCAGTCTTGATGAAAGGACATACATGTCCTCCCGATATTTCATCACCGTTCTGCGGGAGATTTGGATGCCTTCGTTCGTTAATATATCCGTAAGCTTCTGATCTGAAAGCGGAGAACGCTTATCCTCCTGATCAATCAGCACTTTGATTCTCGCCTTTACGCTTTCAGCAGATGCTGCACCACCTTTATCCGTTAATAGGCCTGAGGTGAAGAAAAAGCTTAATTCAAAAAAACCATGCGGCGTTTGAACATATTTATGCTGCACAGCCCTGCTCACTGTGGATTCATGCAGTCCTAATTGTAATGCGATCGTTTTCAAATTCAGCTGCTGCAAATGCGCAATGCCCTTTTCAAAAAAAGCCGCCTGCTCCTGCACAATCGCATCGATTACTTTGAAAAGCGTGTTCTGCCTATCCTTTAGGCTGCGAATCAGCCATTTTGCCGGTTGAACATGTGACCTTAAAAAATCCTTCGTCTGTTCATTATCGCTTTCAGCAGCAAGCTGCTTATAGTAAGGATTGATCGACAATTGGGGAAACGTCTGCTCATTCATAATAATTTTATAATCACCATGCTGTTTGTGGATAACTGCGTCCGGTACAATATAGCTTTGAGCAGTATGATTGTAGGGAAGTCCTGGTCGCGGATTCAGTGTTCGAACGTAGCTGATGGCGTGTCTTACCTCATCCATAGAAATTTTCAGTTTTTCGGCGATCCTTTTAAATTTGTTGGCTCCAAGCTCCGGTAAGCAATCGCTTACAATCCGCTGTGCCCATGGTGCTGCAGCAGAATCTCTGCTAATTTGCAGCTGTAAACATTCTTTCAGCCCCCTGGCCCCTACACCAGCAGGCTCTAGCGCTTGTAAGCAGCTCAATCCTCGCTCTACATCTTCCCTGCCCACTTGAAGCGTCATGCTAACATCATCCACATCCACCATCAAATAGCCATCATCGTTTAAATTTCCCGCTAAATATTTAGCCATTTCTTTTTGCTTTTCCGGAATTTCCAACCAATCAAGCTGCAGGGTAAGCATCATTTCCAACGTTTCCTCAGGACCGCCCCTATTGTTCAGCCACTCATCCGGACTGTAATTCGAATAGCTTGAAGCACCTTGCTTCTGCTTTTTCTTTAGCTTCAAGGAATGCCAATTGAGATCAAGCATTGGGTTTCCTGCGGCCTGTTCTTGCAAATAATCAACCAAATCAGCTGACGACAGCTGCAGTATATGAATAGATTGCTTTAATTGAGGCGTAATACTTAATTTAACCGTCTGTACCTGAGTCAAAGAAAAGTGAGGATTCATGTATGTTCCACCTGCCTAGGTTGTTTGAAGGTTTACCCCGGTAGCCTACATTATACCCCAACTTAAATGCCACGCCTATCCTTAACAATTGAAAACAGCATACAAAAAGAGTGCATCTTCTCCCTGCAGTAGGGATCCATGCACTCTTTTATAAGTAACTACTATAGTAGAAACGCTTTTCTATGCTTCTGTAACCAAACGATTTGTTAAAGAGCCAAGCTTTTCAATTTCGATCGTAACCACATCTCCGTTTTGGAGGTAAACTTGTTTCTCCTTCGGATAGCCCATTACCACACCTTCAGGTGTACCTGTCAGAATGATATCTCCTGGCACCAAGGTGAAATGCTGAGAAATATAGCTAACGATTTCATCGCAATGGAAAATCATATCCGAAGTATTGGAGTTTTGGCGCACCTCACCATTAACAATGGATTTAATTTCGAGGTCATTCGGGTTGCCAACTTCGTCCGCAGTTACAAGATACGGTCCAAGCGGGGAGAAGCCGTCACAAGTTTTGCCAAGCAGCCATTGCTGCGTTCTGAGTTGCAGATCACGAGCAGACAGATCGTTCACATTGCAGTATCCAAATACATGGCTAAGCGCATCTTCTTTGGAAACATATTTAGTATTTTTACCGATTACTATGACCAGCTCTGCTTCATAATCCACTTTTTGTGAATTTCTAGGCAGTTCAACATCGTGGCCATGGCCAGTTAACGTATTATTAAATTTGTTAAAAAGAATTGGATATTCTGGAACTGGTGAATTGGTTTCCTCAGCATGCTTGCGATAGTTCAAACCAATACAAATAATTTTATTTGGGTTCGTCACGCATGGCCCCAATGTTAGTTCAGCTTCATTCAGCAGGTACAAGCAGTTTTCCCCTGCACTGCTAAGCGCTTTGTCAGTAAAGCTCTGTAAAGCAGCCACTGCCTCTTGTCCACCATCAATAACAGCATGAACGTTTTGTGGTACTCCTTCGCCGGAGACTTGTCCCAAAGCTGCAGTTACATCCAGTACGCCGCGCTCTGTTTGAACCCCTAACCGATATTCATTGTGAACGATGAAAGTAAGTAATTTCATAATTATTGTGCCGCCTCTCTGTTAATCAATGGTTTAAACCCGTTAGCTGGAAAAATTATGCGTTTTTACCGAAGACGGCGCCGCCGTCAATGTATAGCGGAGATCCCATCATGAACTTCGATTCATCGGAAGCAAGGAACAATGCTGCATTAGCCACATCCTCCGGCATACCAAGCTCCCCACTAAGCTGACGCAGCTTGATGGACGCGATTGCCGCTTCAGGATCATCGTAAGAATTTTTCAAATAATTCTCTACGAACGGAGTGAAAATCGTTCCAGGTAGCAGCGCATTGACACGAATACCATAGGAAGCATAATCTACCTGCATAGACTTAGTCAGCGCAAGTACTGCACCCTTGCTCGCTCCATAGGAGGCTCTGCGTGCAAGCCCGATTTCGGCTACGCAGGATGACATATTAATGATACTGCCATAGCCCTTCTCCATCATATGAGGAAGCACATATTTGCTCGGAATAAATACTCCCTTTACATTAATGTTCATAACGCGATCCCACTGGTCAGGCTCCACTTCATGCAGAGCGCCTACCCCGCTGATACCGGCATTATTAAATAGTACATGGATTTGCCCGTATTCGTCAATAACTTGATCGATCATCGTCTTAACGCTTTCGGCATTCGTTACATCCGCTTGAAAAAATGCGGCTTTTCCTCCGGCAGCTTTAATCAGCTCTACAGTTTCCTGCCCATTCTCGATATTTAAATCATTGACAATAACTGTAGCTCCTTCTTTCGCAAACAATAGTGCAGAACTTCTGCCTATTCCCGATCCCGATCCTGTAATTAAGGTCACTTTATCCTGCAGTCTCATACATGCACACTCCTCATATTTTGCTAACTGTTTAACCTTGAGATAATCTTAAAGCTAACTTAGTCATTTCCGTGCGTGCCAGCTCATGCTTGCTATCCCATGCGTGCTTTGGCATCGAACAGCTCACGGCTGCAACGACACGTCCTTGCGAATCACGAATCGGCACTGCTACACACTTAAAACCGATGACCGATTCCTGGTCATCCGTCGTATAGCCTTTCATACGCGCTTCAGCTAACTGCTCCAGCAGCTCGTTTCTAGAGGTCAAGGTATAGGGAGTTAAAGCATGCAGCTTTTCTTCCTTATACAGCTGCTTGAGCTCGGCATCGGTGTGATCCGTTAACAGCGCTTTACCAAGAGCCGTGGAATATGCCGGAAACTTCATTCCCGGTTCAGAAGTAAGACGTACAGGTGTCGGCGCTTCCTCTTTCCCCAAATACAAAGCCTCTCCGTCTTCAAGCTTAGCCAGTTGGATCGTTTCGCCCAGAGCTATCTTCGTTTGCGACGCTTCACGATGAAAAAGTGAAATCAGGTCAAATTGGCGGAAGAAAGCGCCCCCGAGCAAGCCAAAATAAGATCCAAGCGCGTAGGTGTCTCCCTTGTCACGAACTACCCAATGCAGCTCTTCCATCGTATGAAGCAGGGAGAACATGGAGCTTTTGTTGATATCCAGCTTTTTGGACAAATCAATCAACTTCAGCTGGTTAGGTTCGGATGCAATCAAATGAAGAATGTCGTTTGCTTTCTGCAGCGCGGGAACCCAGTACTTGCGCTCCATAGTCCCTCCCTCTAAACGGTTTTCTATAATAAACTTAGTTTATATATTTCTATCATGATTTTAACACTCCCCTTATCATTGGTCAACCGCCAAAAAACCGTTAGAACTTGTAAATCAAAAATCACTAAAAAGGCATCTGAAAATAATGAAAAATATGGAAAGAAAAGTGCCTGTTTGCAATGAAAAGTGATAGTTTTCATGTTATGATGAGCTGGAGCATGGAGTGGAGTTTATTTCATGATAGAGTTCATGATGGGGGAGTTATGGAATGAAAAAGTTAGCAGGTCTCTTCATATTACTTAGCTTATTATTCGGCCAAATCGCATACGCTGCGGAAATTCCAAATAAAAAGGGGATCGTCACTGATCTTGCCGGAATGTTCCCCAAGGACCAAATCCAAAGCCTGGAGAAAGCTTCCGTAGATAAGACATACAAGTTTTATATACTTACTGTGGAAAGCCTGGGTGGAGAAAACTCCGCAGATTATGCTTCGAGTGTATATAACTCCTGGAAATTGCAGGCTAACGATATCCTGCTCTTAATTTCCAAAAACGAACGCCGCATCGAAATGAATTTCAAAAATAGTGAGCTGCAAGCCCAGATGGATGCACTGGGTCCTGACTATGATCAAGACGGATCGCTTGACCAAAGCAAGCTCGAAGAGTTTGTGACGAAGCATTTTATCCCCTGGGCCAAAAAAGGAGATTTCGTGCAAGCATCCCTGACGCTGGTGAACGAGACTAACCGCTTAATAGCCCCTGTCCCAGTACCAACAGGAAGTAAAGAAGTAGCAACGGCAACGGCCCTCCCTGCTTCCTCTTCGCCTACTGCTGCTATTCAACAGAAAAGCACTGTAGATATAGAACAGATAGGTACCTATGTAACCTTTGTTGTCCTTGCAGCAGCAGCTCTTGTCCTTATTATGATAGGCTGGAGCAAAAAAAGAAGGCTTGCCAGCCTGCGTCCTTCTATATCAAGCCTCCTGGTGGAAACCCATCGAGCGAACGAAGAGCTTCGGCCATTCATGGGTATGACTCAAGGTACAACTGCCCGTATGGTCCAGGCAATTGACGAGCAATTAGCCAGCCTGATGGTACAGGTAGGGGCTTTGGAAAAAGAGTTTGAAGAAACCAAGGTGTTTCTGCTTCATATCGGCAAGTTAAACCAGCTATATGGCAAATACAAAAAGCATATTGATATGTTGGCTGCATCGCTGGCGGAAAGAAGGAAGGACATCGAACATATTGTGGAAACCGACAAAACGGTGAAGCGATCGATTCATGAACTTGCTGATAATCTACAGACCCTCAAAGCCGAATTAAACAAAGCAGTCACGGAAACTTCCTTCCCGTTGACCCGCATTTTTGAAGAATGTGCCGTCATAGAAACGGAGCTAAAAGAATCCGATGACCTTGATGTCTTTGATCCTATTGAAGCAGAAAAACTGATTCATAGTGCGGCTGAAAAATGTAAGCAAACCTCTCATGCTTTAAAGCTTGTGCCCGGCTACAAAAACAAATATCACACTTTTCCAGCAACGGCAGCCGACTTCCGCGAACAAATCGCTGACATCATCCGGTTGAATCATCTTACGAATGTGATGGAGCGGTTAAATCCTTTTGCCAGAATCGATAAATCCCGTGAAATCGCTGAAACGATGTACGTTGAGCTGCAGCAGGGCAATTTAAACCTGGTTATTAAATGGGCCGAGGAAATCGACAGACTGCTGGCTAAAGCCTTAGCCATGACGAATCGGCAAGCCAGTTTACGGCAGCAAAATCAAAAAGACATTCAATTTATAGAAAACGAATTGAAGTCTTGCGAGGCAGAAGTACGCTATTTATCCGAGGAATTAATGAGGATGCGCTCCGCTTATACCGAGAATCACTGGAAGCTGCTCGAAGAACGTCTCGTGCTGATGAAGAGTCATCTCCGCGGCGCCGAGGAACAGCTTCCACAAATCAAGCTGCTAAGTCATGATGACCGTCAGGAATTCGACCTTGCCCGTGCAGGGTTGGACGATTGGCTGACGAAGCTGAACGAAGCAGATACGATCTCCCGGCAGTGCCGGGATGCTTTCCGCAGCTTGGATGAGCGTCTGGCACGGGCAAGACAGCAGAATGATGACCTCTGGCAGCTGTTCGAGCAGACACGCAGTCTTATCCACAGCGAATCTCTGCCTATTTCAACCCTTTGGGAGCAGATCATCGAAGCGGCCTATAACTCTCATCAAAGGCTGAGCGGTTGGCTAAACGCCATCCGGTTTAACCTTGATGATATAGAGAACGAGCTGAACCGGCAGCGTGACAGTCTGACTGATTTCAATCAAGCCGTCAAACAGATGATAGAAGAAAAACGTGACGCCGAGCGTCAATTCCAATACGCTGCGCAGCAGTATCAAGCGATGCATTTACGGGCAGGTTCGCGTATCAACGGCAGAAGATACAGCAGCAGCTACAGCTCGCTGATGGATGATGCCAAAAGCCTGATGGCGAAGGGCTTGTTCGCGGAGGCGGCCAGCCGGATTGGCGGGGTAGGCACACTTATCAATCAAATGAACCATGAGTACAACCAAGCTATAGAAGCAGAACGTGCGGAGGAGCGGCGAAAACAAGCAGAACATCAAAGAAAACTGAGCCGACAAAGGCAGGAAAGCCTGCAAAACCAGGCAAAACAGGAGAGACAAGAAAGACAGAAAAAGCAGGAAAGAAAGGAAAGACAGTCATCGGGAGGCGCTTCATGGGGAGGCTCAAGCTCATCCAAAAACTCCTCTGGCGGAGCTTCCTGGGGATCCAGCTCCAGTTCATCGAGCAAATCCAACAAGCCTAACAAGCCTAAACCGCCTGGCGGCAATTCATCCGGGGGAGCAAATTGGTAGTCCCCCCTTTTTTTCGTCATACCCAGATCTCTTGATCACCTGCTATAAACTTAACGATGTTTTTCATCGCTAAACAACCCGGTTTTCTCTAAGCATCTCTTTTAGCGATGAAAAACATCGTTAAAAGCACCCAATCGAACGAGCTTGGGTCCAAAATGCATGTTTAGTGATATAAAACATCGTTAAGTAGCCGGATAACGTGGAATTGCCTATTTTAATAATGAAAAACATCGTTAAAGTGTCAGGTAGCGTGTTTTCGCCTCTCTTAATGATAAAAACATCGTTACTTGGACGCGGAAAAAAGGCTACGAAATGGATTTGGCAAAAAATGTTGCAGCTGTGGTTGTGATTCGTGTTTGCGATTGTTGTGGTTAAGATAGGTTAAGATAGTAGTTACTATAGTGGATACTGGCTTGCTGCTGTATAGTGATTGTGGATTTAGTTAGGTTTGTGGCAACCTGAATGACATTTCGAGTATAACGTACCGATCATAACTGTAAACATAGAGTGAAGTAAGAGTGAAAAAGAGGGTGCCCCTCAAGTAGATTAATCTACTTAGGGGCACCCTCTTTTACTTATGCCGCTAAAAAACCTTTTGCGTATCCCGATCCATCTTCAGGATCTCTACCGCTTCGCGGAAACGAAGGGAATGGATGATTTCCCGCTCCCGCAGAAACTTGAGGCCATCCTGCAGATCGACATCATCCGTTAAATCAATTAACCATTGATAGGTCGCACGCGCTTTTTCCTCAGCAGCTATATCCTCGTAAAGATCGGCAATTGGATCTCCCTTGGCTTGAATGTAGGCAGCCGTCCATGGTACCCCCGCCGCATTCTCGTAGTACAGTGCCTTGTCATGAGCCGCGTAATGATCATCGAGTCCTGCAGCTTTTAATTGCTCTACAGTGGCATCCTTAGTCAGCTTGTAAACCATAGTGGCAATCATTTCCAAATGTGCAAATTCTTCGGTTCCAATATCCGTTAACAGCCCTATCACTTTATCGGGGATCGTATACCGTTGATTTAAGTAGCGAAGTGCTGCAGCCAGCTCACCGTCAGCCCCACCGTATTGCTCTAGAAGCAGCTTTGCCATACGTGGATCACATTTACTTACCCTGACTGGATACTGGAGCTTCTTTTCATAAACCCACATGTACGTTTCCCTCCCTAAACCTGCCAAGGCCACGGGGTTTGAACCCATTGCCAAGGATGTTTGGTAAAGCTCTGTCCGAAGGGCATTAACGGACCAAACTCAAGCTCGAATTGCTGGGCAAGCTGCATTCTTTTTTGAGCGAATTGGTTGTACTGCTGGATGGAAGCGAGATCATCAGGGTGAGTATCCAGGTAAAGAGTAAGCTCCACAAGAACAAAATCAACCGCCTGTAGATCATGAAGAGCCTTGTGGTAATGCTCAGGCACGGGTCTGCTCGGGCTATTCATGGCTAGGTCTCCCTTCGAGCATTCGGGACTCATAAGGACTAAACAGAGCAGGCCATAAGGTGCCGCGCTTCAACGCTTCATACGGGCTAAATTGAGGAAGTCCAGGCGGCTGGAAGCTCATAAATAGCTGTGGCGGTACCAGGTAAGCTTTTTCCCGTATAGGTGGGCAAGGATCACAGGGACTGACATATGGGAAGTACACTCTTACTTGCTTATACAAGGCAGGTCCTCCTTCTCACAAAAATGAATCAAGCATCAAGCATATTAATTCATTATATGAGTGCAGAAAGGTTCAATAGACCTCCTTGAAGTTTTCTTTTTGCTGGTTGCTTTATTGCAGATTGCTTTATGGTGATTTTCTTTATGCCGGTTTATTTTAGTTATTCTCCGGTTTGCTCCCTGGCTATCTTCTTAATATGAACACGCAGAACACGCAGCCTGTCGATTTCTGTGATCTCGAACAGATGGTCTTCGTAGGTTACTTTTTTGCCTTTTAGGGGAGGTCCCTCCAGCTTCTTAAACAGCCAGCCGCCAATCGAATCGACATCATCATCTTCAATGCCTAACCCGAGCATGTCGTTAAGTTCCTCTATAAGCATTCGCCCATCTACAGAGTAGTAATCCTCTTTCTTTTCAATGCTGGACCTTTCATTCTGATCGAATTCATCGTGAAGCTCACCAACGATCTCCTCCAGTATTTCTCCCAGAGTAACCATTCCCGCTGTGCCTCCGTATTCATCAACGACGATGGCCAGCTGCGAATGCTTCTTCTGCATCTGCTTGAGGACGAGACTAATTTCCATCGATTCCGGAACATTGAGAATGGGTCTGATGAACGTCTGAAGGTTCTGTTCTTCGTCAGGATCCGCTGTGAGCAGGTCAGCAATATGAACGAAACCAATAATTTGATCTTTATCTTCTACGCCAACCGGGTAGCGGGTATGCTTCGTTTCGTATACCATCTGCAAATTCTCTGCAAAGGACAGATCGAGGAACAG
Organism: Paenibacillus eucommiae; assembly: GCF_017874215.1. Classification (GTDB taxonomy): domain Bacteria; phylum Bacillota; class Bacilli; order Paenibacillales; family NBRC-103111; genus Paenibacillus_AI; species Paenibacillus_AI eucommiae. The sequence continues at coordinate 56,571 of NZ_JAGGLB010000040.1, read as the reverse complement.
GCAATCCATATCCGTTCGCGGCAGCATCACTTCACGGGCGATACGGTCAGAAAATTCAAATATGTTATCAAAAAGCTGCATCTCATCCTTGTTGATATGTCCGCCTCGGACACTTTCATCCATAAGAATACGAAGCTCTTCTTCGGTGTGGGCGGCTTCGTGTTCACTTGCAGGCTCAACGCCTATCCATCGCAGAAACGTGTTTGCGGCTGCATTCAACACCCATATAATCGGCTTGAACAAACGGTAGAAAAAAAGCAGCGGTGCAGATAGCCATAAAGAGGCCACCTCCGGCTTCTGGATAGCGAACGATTTGGGAGCCAGCTCCCCTAGTACGATATGCAAGAAAGTAATGACCGCAAAAGAGATGATAAACGCCAGAGAATGCGTAAACACCGTTGATTCTATATGCAGAGAATGAAATATAGGTTCAACGATCAGCGTTGAGATTGCCGGCTCTCCCACCCATCCCAAACCCAGCGAGGCTAATGTAATCCCCAGCTGTGTCGCAGATAAATAGGTGTCCAGTTTTTTGGTCACCGTCAAGGCGAATTTCGCTTTGCCGCTGCCTTCATTTACAAGCTGCTGGATCCGCGATTGCCGGACCTTCACCAGCGAGAATTCGGCGGCAACGAAAAAACCGTTGAGAAGAACAAGAAACAACACCAAAAGCGTATTTATAATAATCTGGTCCCATTCAAATGTTGTATGCATAAGTGAATGATTTCTCCTTCAGCTTTTAGCAGCTTATCGAATAGCTTGACGTTTCGTAAAATCCACCTGTGGATAGTAAGAATCAGCAACAAGAAGATTAGGTCCGCAGCAATTGGCCTCACTACAAAAGCAGTTGACACGAAGATTGAGCGGGTGGTTCGCCCAGCGGGCAAAAATATCATCAAATCCATCCGCCTTCACATTGCCGAGCGGAGGCTCATTGGCAAAATCAGTTACATACACATCACCGGTGAACAAGCTGACATTAAGCCGGTTGCGCCCATCGGGATCATTGCGGACAGTCACATTCGGCTCGCTGCGAAGCCTGCTCAGCAGCTTTTGCTCAGCTTCCCCTTCGTTACATGCATAGAAGGGCAGCGTTCCGAACAGCATCCACAGCTGCGGATTGCGGCTATCCAATAATCGCTCAATAGCGATGCGGATTTGGTCTAGCGACAGCAGCGGCAGATGAGCCGCAAAGGAGCTTGGATACATAGGATGCACTTCATGTCTTTTGCAGCCCATCTCATCTATCAGCTTATGAATATCGGCCAGCTTTTCGTGAGTACGCATGTTGATCATCGACTCTGCGGATACGAAAAGTCCGCCGCGGCTAAGCGCAACTGTGTTTTCCACCATCCGTTCGTACATACGGGCAGCAATATCACGACTTACAGGGCGGTTCGAATTTACGAAACCGACCTGATGAAAATCATCTGCATGTAAATAATTAAATGAAATATGCATAACATCCAGGAAAGGGGCAATTAGCTCGTAGCGGGCTAAATCCAAGGTTACATTAGAATTCATCTGCGAGCGAATGCCGCGATCACGTGCATATTGCAAGATCGGGAGAATGTATTCCTTCATCGTTTTCTCGTGATAGGAGGGCTCTCCTCCGGTAATACTGATCGTCTCCAGATGCTCGACCTCATCCAGACGCTTTAGCAAAAGCGGCAGCGGTAATCTCGGACCTTCCTTCATGGTTAACGAATCGCCTACGGCACAATGCTCGCACCGCATATTACAAAGATTGGTAACCGTTAATTCCACACTGGTAACCACATGCTTGCCATATTTCCTTAAAGAGCCAATCGGATCCCACGGATCATTGTGGGGGGAAAGTTCGGGAAGCCCGGGAAGCAAAGATTGAATTGAGTTTATATTCATGAAGACATTCACACCTGACGTTTATTTTTACTTATAGCACTAAATCCTATGTTTTATATTGTACCTGATGCCTGATAAAAAAGAAAACGAGCCCTACAAGAATTCCTGTCAGACGCTCGTTTCCTTCATTTATCCTTCTGATGAACTTTTCGAAGAATCTCCACGCAGCCATTTCGGTGCCCACCAATTCGCTTCTCCCAGAAGCTTCATAAGAGCCGGTACAAGCATCACGCGAATAATTGTCGCATCAATCAGAACGGCGAGCCCCAGTCCCAGCCCAAGAGCCTTCATAATCTCAATGTCCGTAAAAATAAATGAACCTACAACCACGATCAGAATAAAAGCTGCACTGGTGATCAAGCTCCCTGTTTTTTTCAAACCTTCTGCCGTGCTTCGTTCATTATCCCCCGTCAACTCGTGTTCCTCAGCAATACGCGAAATCAGGAAGACCTCGTAATCCATGGAGATGCCGAATACCACACAGAAAATAATGATCGGCAGCGTGGCACTGACGTAACCCGTAGAAGTAATTTGCAAAACATCTGCGAGAAAGCCATGCTGGAAAATAAGCACAACGATCCCCATACTCGCCCCAAGACTCAAAACATTCATTAACACAGCCTTCAGTGGAATCAAAACAGACCGGAAAGCGAACAGCAAAATAAGATACGTGATGCCAATTACAAAGGCAAGCACCTCCGGGATGCGGTCCTGAATACGGTCAATAATATCCAGGCGATAAGCGGGACCTCCGGTCACAAGTACATCCAAGCCTCCTGAATCCAGCTTACGAAGACTGCGCACTAGCTCGTCGGTTTCAGCATTATCGGGATCCTGCCCAGGAACTACGATCAGTATCGCCGTGTTGCTCTTCGCCAGCTTGAGATTCTCAAGCTGCTCTCTTGCGGATGACTGCTGCAAGGCAGCGGCCATCTGCGAATCCGTTAATGCTCCTAAGGCGCCCACATAGCTCCTCACCTCTTCAACACCATCAGCTGCCGCTACAAGCTCCGCATATTTACGAACCTGCCGGATTGTCTCTTCTTCCCAGACCTCCTGCTCAGCATGAATGCGTATTTGAACAGGGTTAAGCTCTTTAGGATCATAAACCTCTTTCATCAAATCTGAACCATATCTGGATTCATAGCTCGGTGGCAGTACTTCAGCGTTAGGAACACCCAGCTTCATGCCCGTAAGCGGCGACATCATATACAGCAGCCCGCAGCCCACAACAATGACAAGCAGCAAAGGACGCTTCATGACACCATATGCGATCAGCTCCCAAAAGCGTGAAGGCCCCTGATTTCTCAAGGACTTCGGAATGACATGGAGTGAATTAATCTTCTCTCCCAACATTCCGAGCAGGGAAAGCAGCAGCGTATTTGCGACAAGGACAGACATCGTAACGACGATAATCCCCCCAAGCCCTAAAGAACGAAAGAAATTAAGCTCCACGAAAAACATACCCAACAGACCAATCAATACAGCCGCCCCAGAAAAAAAGATCGACTTTCCTGCCGTCTGACATGTCATCGCAACCGCTGCTTCGACACTAGGCTGCTTTCTAAGCTCCTCACGAAAACGACTGACCAGGAACAGCGCATAATCGATACCAACGGCAAGACCGAGCATTGTAACCATATTAGGAAGAAAATTCGATAAGGAAACCTGCTGCGCAATTAAATAAGTAATGCCCAGTGTAGTTGTAACACTCATAAGCCCAACAACCATCGGCAAAAAGGCCCCGACCAACGTACCAAAAACAATAAGAAGTACGATTAAGGCAATGGGCAGCCCGATAACCTCTGCTTTAACGATATCGCTCTTGCTGGCCTGCTGCATATCATAAAGAATAGCTGGCCCACCGCTGACATACACATCCATCCCATTTGGCTGCTTCACTGTCTTTTTGATTTCAGGAAATTTCTCCAGGGTAACATCGGTTTCCAGATTCAATCCAACGATTACAGTCTGGACATGATTAAAGCCTTCATTGCGGGGCGTATCGGAGAATACCAGGCTTTGTACGTATGGCAGTTGCTTCAATTCGCTCAGAGAATCCATAATCGCTTGCTTGGAGCTATCTACAGTGAGATCCATCCCTTGTCCGACATAGACCAGATTCAAAAGAGCGGCTGGCAGATCAAGCTCCTGCTGCAGCAGGGCAAGTCCTTTCTCCGAATCGCTGCCTTTGGGGGTGAAGCCATTATCCTTGAGCATTCCAGGCGTTTTTTGCGCCAGCAGCGCAAAGCCGATGAAAGCCAGTACCCAAAGGATGACTACAAGCTTGCGGTAGCGGTACATCGAACGTCCTAACGACCAAAAACGTCCTCTTTTTGACGTCTCCTTCAATGTTGTTTCCCCCATTCTTGCAAAAAGAACCTAGCTCACTAGGTTCATCACTGCCTGCATCTATTGTAACTCAATATGGGCTCACTATGCTCTTTTTCTAAATTCCCCCATGAATCGTCTTCTCGCCTACTGCCGTTATGAGCACAGAAAGCCTTGAGGACAAATCCACTTCATAAGGACTCTTCAGCTCTTGTCCCGCTTCATCTTGCAAAATTCGAACAACAGGACGATGCGGCACAGACATGTTCAAATGCGAAATAATACCGCGTTCGCCTGTATTCAACGTGACTGGCATACCCAGTGGATAAATGGCAATTTTATCGCGAAACATGGCTATTTTATGTTGATCGTACAGCGTGCCCGAACCTGTAAAGAGCTGCTCCATAGCTTGATGAGGAAGCATCGGATTCCGGTAAACCCTCGTTGTCGTCATGGCGTCATAAGAATCGACAAGACCGATCCACCGGGCAAAATCATGAATCTCGGTCCCCTCAATTCCCCGGGGATAGCCGCTTCCGTTAATTCGCTCATGATGCTGAAAGGCGCAGTGAGCCGCAATCAGCGGAATGTTAGGCTCGTCCTTCAGAATCTGGAAGCCGTAGGTCGCGTGATTCTTCATCTCCTCAAATTCCTGCGGTGTAAGCTGCTTGGGCTTGCTCAAGATGTCATATGGAATCTTCGTCTTGCCTATATCATGCAGCAATGCTCCAAGTCCTAGCGTCATCAGCTCTTCCCGGCTGTAGCCAAAGCTAAGGCCTAGCATCGTTGAATAAATGCATACATTCAGAGAATGCTGAAACAAATAACTATCTGAAACATTGATATTGGTAAGCATGACCATAGCATCAGAATGACCGCTTATATCGTCAATAATCGTTGACATCAGCTCGCGGAATTTGCGGCCAAGGTCATAATAATGAATAGCCCCCCTTCTATTAGAGTCCTCCATAAGCTTGCGGAAGGTGCTGCGAATTTCCGTTACGCCCCTAACCCTCGTTGATTCTGAAACAATTTCCTCTACTACGATGTCCTCAGTTCTTGAGTCTAAGATGTGTAAATAATCAATCCCAAACTCATTAAGTCGACCCAGCAGCCGCTGTGTTAGTTCAACATTTACAGCCAGCAAAACGGTTCCCTCTTCATTATAAATGCTTTTGCCCAGTTTCATTCCTGGACGACACATGCTGATCGGCAATAAGCGCATTATTTAACCCCCGGCGGAAGCTGCAATTTTCGGGTGATGCTATAAGTTTAAATGTAGCGGATTTACCAAAAAAGAGCAATAGAAAAACCGTATCTTTCGACACGATTCGACTGAAGTCCCTGTAAGCAACCGTATGACTCGAATAAATAATGAAAGAAATAGTGAAAAAATAATGAAAAATAATAATCAATAGCCATTCACTTTAAGGATGTTTTTCATCGCTAAAAGCACCAGGTCGGCTCCACAACCTTACTTTAACAATGAAAAACATCATTAAAATCCCTTTTAACCACCCGCTGAGACCATCCGCCCTCATTTAACGATGAAAATCATCATTAACGTGACGGATTGACCCAGCAACACTCCCTTAACGATCAAAAACATCGTTAAGTCAAGCACATGGTCCTAGGATAGCTAGATAGCTAGCTAGCTAGCTAGGATAGCCAGAGATACAGGGCAAACGCCGCAGCCAAAGCAAAACGATAGTATGCAAAATAAGTCAGCTTCATTTTTTGTACAAATTTGATGAAAGAAACGACGGCAAGCAAAGCGACAATAAAAGAAATGACAAAACCGATGATAAAAAATGTAATATCGTCAGAAGAAAAGGATTTATAGCTCTTAAGCAAGGAGTACCCGGTAGCTGCAAACATGATCGGAATAGCCATGATAAAGGTAAAATCAGCCGAAGCGCCACGATTCACGCCGGACAGCATGCCCCCCGCTATAGTCGCACCAGAACGCGAGAATCCGGGCCAGAGCGAAAGAATTTGCCATAAGCCTATGTATAGCGCCTGACGATAGGTGATGTGATCCACATCCTCCGCAGTCGGCTTATCCTTCTGCTTTTCCGCTGCTATCATCAGAATACCGCCAATAACAAGACCGATAATTACAGTGGACGGGGCAAAAAGATGCTGTTCAATAAAATCATCGAGCAGAAACGCCAGCAGCATAACCGGAACAATTCCAATCAGAATGTGAATGAGACTAAGCTTAGAGGTGCCTTGCGGGCCCTGCGTCCCTGAAGCTCCTCCCCCTCCACGTTTCGGAAGCTTCACAAGGCCAAATAAGGACAACACCCGCTTCCAATAAATGATCAGTACGGCAAGGATCGCTCCCAGCTGAATGACGATCTTGAAGGTGTTCAGCATCGCATCTGATTCAGAAATGCCCAGCAGCTTCTGCGTAAGAATCATATGTCCGGTCGAGGAAACCGGTAAAAATTCCGTTAAGCCTTCCACAATGCCGATAATAATTGCAACCCAATAATCGTACATAATGCCTCCTTAGCTTATTTCTTACAACATTTCATAGCATATTATAAACAATATTTCATACAAGCCTATATTATTCTACTCCCATTCATACCACGCTGACAACTTCTGCAAAAAATGCCCTCAAAGGTCTAACTGCTCATCGTCCAATGACGGGAGGTCAGACTTGTATGGATCGATTGCTCATTCTGAAGCTCCGCAGCAAGGACGTCACGCAGAAATTCAGGCAGGAGATATTCGACCTGTTTACCCAGCTTCAGTGAAAGATAGCCGGAGCCAAACGCAAACATATCGATCGTGCCAACGAGATAATCACGATTCGTTTCAAGCGGGCTGTCACCTACCCTAACGGAGACGATCTGATGATACGGTTCCCGTGCTGGATCAAACTCAACGTGCATGCCGTCGAGACTGATAGCGCCAAGCACCTCCCCGCGAAAGCCCAAGCCGCGGATCCGCTTGGTGCGGAACTCCTCGAGCAGCGACTCCTCGAGCGCCTGCAACAGATCCCTGCCGCTCAGCAGGAATCGGCAGGGATTGATCGGGCCCGGGCAGATGTCCAGCAGCTGCCCGCGCGTGATCCTTCCCTCCTTCAGCCCCTGAAGGAGCTGCCCGCTGTTGACCAGGCCGATGTCGGCGCTGGTCCAACGGCGAAGCCCCGCGGCAACGAGGTTGCCCAGTGGGGATTCGCCGTACCAATCGATGCTGAGCGGCTGCCGCAGCCTCGTGACCTCCACGTCCAGCGCTGCGCTGGCGGACGCCTGATAATGCTGCAGCAGCGCGGATACGCTGCTGTCGTTGTCTTGGGCCGCGAGGTCTACGACGCGGCCCTCGAGCTCGCGGATCCGGCCTTCAGCCGGATCGTAGGCGAGCTCGATATGGCCGGCATATTGGCCGAATTTGCCGGCCGCGCATACATAGGTGCCGCTGAGAAATAGCGGCTCTTCCAGCAAATGATGCGTATGAGCACCTAGAATGAGATCGATGCCCTCTATCTCATTGGCCATCTGCTCATCCATCCTTAAACCCAGATGAGACAACACGATCAGCACCTCCACATCAGGACGCAGCAGACCTGTATAATGTGCAACAGCCTGCAGGGGATCCGTAACCTGCCAGCCTAATAAATGATAATATTCCGCAAAGGCAGCCGTAACTCCAATTAAACCAATGCGCAGCCCGGACTTGTGGATAATATGATAAGGGACCATGAAATCCGGAGTAATCTCCGTCTTTTTATCTAGCAAATTGCTACCTATAACGGGAAAACTGGCATACTCACGGACCGTTTCACCTAGAGATTCAGGCGTAAATGTCAGGCCTTCATTGTTACCGAAAACCATAGCTTCATAGCCGGTAGCATTCATAATTTCCAGATTGGCGATCCCCCCAGTGCCTTCGGTTTCAGGACGTCCGCGATCCATATGATCTCCTATATCTAGCGTAAGCGTACAATCCAAGGTTTCTCTCTCCCTAACCTGGTTAAAATAAGCCGCCACCTTAGGCATTTGTTCAAAATGACTATGTAAATCGTTCGTATGCAAAACAACCAGTCTCTGCAGCTTATCCGGCACCAGTGCCACCTCCGTGTTTATTAACATGGACCCCTGATATAAATCTCTCTCTATTTATTTATTTGGTATTTATTTATTTAGCTTAAGCTCATCGACAGTCATCGTATTTTTAAATCCGTAAGCAGCTTTAGCACCTAACGACGCTTCATGAAGAAACCACAACTTGATGACACTTTTTACATTCAAGCATTCACTGCTCCCGTCTGGCACATATAACCGAATAGGGTATCCCTTTTCTAAGGCATGGCCGTCCTGAGCATATAACAGAAAGGCCAAGTCGAGCTCAGCCCATGGCACAATCGCTTGAAACTGATCCGTCCCCTCCACCTTCAGATGAGTAGGGTCAGGGACATTCTCTGCCCCATGCTTGTACTTCCAGGCCTTGTACCAGGCTTTCACATCTATCGCATCACCCTGAACACCTGGCACCCTCTCCGATGCTGATATATGCAGAGGGGCTGAAGCCGTGAATTGTTCCAGGCTGAACACTTCATTTTCTATTTTCGAATCTGTCACTTGTATGTTCACTTGTATGTTTCCTTGTATATTCATCTTAACAATCCTTCCTGTATGCTATCCAAACATTATACCATTTCCTCCCTAAAATATGATATGCTGATGTGAAATCAACATCATTAATGCTTGGAAAGGATAGTAGCTATGAAGATTCAAATTCAACTCTTCGCAGGCCTTGTTGAGCTTATGGGTGCTTCGGTACTTACTATGGATATCGATCAGGATACAGCCTTAACAGTCTCCGACCTGAAGAAAGCTCTTATTGAACAATTCCCTGCTGCCTCCGGCCTGCTTAGCTCGTGTTTCTTTGCCGTTAATCAAGCATATGCGAATGAGGCCGAGATCATTTCGGAATCCGATGAAATCGCCTTGATCCCACCTGTATCAGGAGGGCAAGGTGCTTCCGCTAAAGATAGCTGTACAGAGGATCCCCCGACTGCATTAATGCCTAGATACACGATTACTTATGAGCCTATCCAGATCGAAACCATAACAAGCAAAGTTATTATTCCAAATAACGGAGCTACACTTGCATTCGTGGGAACTACCCGGGAATTCACATATGGACAACGAACACTGCTGCTGGAGTATGAAGCTTATGTTCCTATGGCATTGAAAATGATGGAACAAATCGGCGGGGAAGCCGAACAGAAATGGCCTGGAGTGCTATGTGCTATCGCTCATCGGCTTGGACAAGTCGGTATTGGAGAGACGAGCGTTGTCATCGCCATTTCTTCTCCCCACCGGGCAGATTGCTACGAGGCGAGCCGCTATGCCATTGAAAGACTGAAACAAATCGTTCCGATTTGGAAAAAAGAAGTTTGGGAAGACGGCTCCGAATGGAAAGGAAGCCAAAGCGGCCCCTGGAATCCGACTGAATCATTAAATCAATGAAATTAAGGAAATTAAGGAAATTAAGGAGTGAGCTCATAGGTTATGGAAACAAAGCAAGAAAAGCATGAGCAGCAAGAGCAGCAAATAGATAAGCGATACTCCAGACAGACATTATTCTCACCTATCGGCGAAAGTGGGCAGCGTAAGCTTGGGTCGGCCAAGGTAGCTATCGTAGGCATGGGTGCTCTAGGAACTGTACTTGCCAATCATATCGTACGCGCAGGTGTAGGATATGTCCGTTTGATTGATCGTGACTTTGTAGAAACGAGCAATTTGCAGCGGCAGATGCTTTATGATGAGCAGGACGCTTACAACAACGCTCCAAAAGCGGAAGCGGCCGCGGAGAGGCTTCGTGCTGTGAATTCACTCATCACTATCGAGGCCCATGTAACGGACCTAAACAGCACAAATGCGGAAAAGCTGCTTGACGGTGTCGATCTGGTGCTGGATGGCACCGATAACTTTTCTGTACGCTTTTTAATAAATGACACCTGCACCAAGCTTTGTGTTCCCTGGATATATGGTGGCGCAGTCGCATCAAGAGGAGTAGCTCTAACTATAGTCCCAGGACAGACCCCCTGCCTCCGCTGTCTGTTTCCCCAGGCCCCTGCCGCTGGCACCATGGATACATGCGATACGGCTGGAGTTATAGGCGGCATTATCCATGTCGTAGCGTCATTTCAAGCTACTGAAGCTTTAAAACTGCTGGTCGGGGATACCGATCATTTAAATTTAAACATGCAGCAATGGGATCTCTGGTTTAATCAAAGCTCCTCGATCAAGGTTGCTTCAGCCCGCAAAGAAGATTGTCCGGCATGCGCGCTCCAGCAATTCGAATATTTACATGCGCAGCATGAAAGTGAGACCATCCAAACCTTATGCGGCCGTGATACCGTGCAAATCCTGCCTTTACAAGAACAAAACTTCTCCCTGGAGGCATGGGAAGCCCGGTTAGCAGCGCTGGGGCCAGTTCAGAGAAATCGTTTTCTCTTAAGGTTTCAAGCCAAACCGAACCTAGCATTAGTGCTTTTTCCCAACGGCAGAGTGCTTATTCAAGGAACTAGTGATGTGATAAAAGCTAAGAATCTATACGCCCGTTATATTGGCATGTAAACAAATATTGCCAACTTTATAGCAACCTGATAAAATTTAGGTAATTGTAACCAATAACCAACATCTAGATTTTAAAAGGGGATTCTATATGAGGATTCATGTGTTGCAGCTTCAAGCTGCTGACCGTCTGATCAGTGACACTTTTAACTCAGTAGGATTAAACGTTCTTTCTGCCGGGACGTTCATAGAACCAGCAGACATTCAAAAGCTGATTCTCCATGATATTGAATACGTGGATATCTCTCCAAGAGGTGCCACGCACACCTTTGAAATTGAAAGCGCTATAATCCTTAATCAAAATCAATTAGAACAGGAAATGACTTTTGCGGATGCTATTACTGGCATCAAGGATTTATTTCGAAGCGCCGATCTAGAGGGTGTGATTCGCCAAGAGATTGTAGAGGCCTCCTTTAACCCCTTGATTCATAGCTTTCAGCAGCAGAAGGATGTGGTTTCGTTATTATTATCATTGAACAGCAAAGATGACTATACGTATCAGCATAGTGTTCAAGTTGGCATGCTCTCCTATTATATAGCCAAATGGCTCCATAAATCAGAAGAAGAGGCCTTGCTTATTGGTAAAGCCGGGTATCTTCACGATATTGGCAAGTGCAGGATTGATAATACTATCTTGAAGAAACCCGGCCGGTTAACTGAGAGTGAGTACAATGAAATTAAAAAGCATACAACTTACGGATTTGAAATCATCCAGCAGTCGTTTCATGAAGAATGTCTTTCTTTAACCGCTCTACAGCATCATGAACGTCTTGACGGGAAAGGCTATCCACACGGTATTAAGGGCCCTGACATTCATCCTTATGCCAAAATCGTAGCCGTTGCCGATATATATAGTGCAATGATTTCAAACCGTGTTTATCAGGAAAAAAAGGACCTTCTTTTCGTACTTAAGGAACTGCACCGGATGAGCTTTGGAGAGCTTGATCCGCGGGCTACTCAGGTTTTCATCCAGCATATGATTCCTAATTTTATAGGGAAAAAGGTTGTATTGTCAGACGGAAGAAAAGGTATTATTGTCATGACGAATCCTTCCGATTACTTTAAGCCGCTAGTTCAAATTGGAGAAGATTTCATTAATTTATCGGAGGAGGCTCATTTAGAGATTGAACTGATTGCCATGTAAGCAGATTAATCTGCTACCCTTTTGGCCCGTAAGAACGTCTCTTCCCAGTAAGGCTTCCCGATATTAGTAATCTGCACACCGTCCTTTGGCTTGGGAGAAGCATGGATCATCTTCATATCTCCCATATATATGCCAACATGTCCAACCGTTTGATTCGTTTTAAAGCGGCCTGGTACATAGAAAAACAGCAAGTCTCCAACACGTAAATTTTTTCGGCTGATTTCAACACCTGACTGAGCTTGCTGACGGGCAAGTCTCGGCAGTTCAATTCCGTGCTTCCCATAAATGTACTGGGTAAAGGTAGAACAGTCAAAATTACCTGATTGCGGATAAGCTCCTGTACCAAATTCATATTTAACACCTATATATTGTTCTGCTTGACGAATAAGCTCATTATTATCTACATTTTTCAGTGCAGGAATGGATTCAAGAGCAGCACTTGTCTTTTTTGAAGCTGCTGCTCCTGATTTTTTGGCGGGATCAGCAGGATCATCACTGAATTTTAATTCGACTCTGTCTGTTTGACTTGATTTCTCTTCTCCAATATCTGCCGAAACGCTCTTCAGGGATGGATGAAGACGCAGCTGGCCTCCGTTCACATCAAAGGACATATCCTCTTGGAACAAATCTTTTAAAGCGGACACAGGTATGTACGCCTCTTCCCCCTGAAGCACAATTGGTTTGCTGATATCAATCGTATTGCCGCCTTTGCTTGCTTTCGTCGAGTCTACGCTCAGTTCATAATTTGCATCATTATCACCAAGCTGTAATACTTTCTGCGGACTTTTCCATTTGCTGTTATAACCAAGAATTTCAATCAGCTTCTGGGCAGATACATACTCATCATTGCCAATCTTGGTCAGTTCCACAGTTCCTTCGCTATTACTTTGCATGTGTATTAAATTTTCTTTTTGTGGTGCTGTTTTGGATTCCATATTTCCTTTGGGCTGCACGTTTTGGCTGCTGCATGCTGATGTCATTACTAAAGCAACAACGCCTGCTGTTATAGCTGCTTGTTTAAACACTTTCCGCATGGGATTCCTGCTCCTTTGGTCCATTTAGTTTAGATGCCTTGTATAGGTTGAGACAAGAAGCCCCTAAATATACTTGTGCGGGTAGCCCCAAATATTCCAAATGACGGCATGTTCTAAGAAAAACACCTTGCTGCGTCCTTTGATGTACGTGTTCCCAGCTTGGGTGCGTACGGAGGGAATAGCTGTGGGCTCCAGCCGCTGTTAAAGATTTGTTCCCTTGAATGGAATGAATGAGAAGGTAGAAACAAATCTTTAAATGCGGACGCTATCGCTCTTCCGCCCACATCCATTCCCTCTCTTTAGCTACAATTGCACGAATCGCAGAAACACCAAGCTCAAACGGACAGCTAGCAAGGTTTTTTCATGGTTGGTAAATGATCTCCTGGCGTTCAAAGGGGCTAGGGAAGAAGAGCCCGCACAGCTGAGGAGGACCTGATACTTTAACGATGTTTTTCATCGTTAAAAGCATCAGGTCCTCTCCACATCCAGTTTTAACGATGAAAAACATCGTTAAAATCCCTTTTAACCACCCTGAGAGGCCATTCGTCCTCTTTTAACGATGAAAATCATCGTTAACTTGACGGATTGACCTGGAAGCCTTGCTTTAACGATGAAATACATTGTTAAGTGGAGCATACGCTCATTTCGGCGGACGACGGACTTGCTACTAAAACTGCTATTTAGCTGCTACTGACATTCTTCCTTCCACAGCCATTCCGACTCAGCTACACAGTGCCGAACGTGTCACACCCAAACGGACTACCAGCATCGTATAGATTTCATTACCCAAACATTTCAAAATCACAACCCTTCACTGCTGTAAAACTGTAGTGCGTCTAATTGATAATAAAAAAACGTGTTCGCCATAACTTTACACGCAAGCGTGACAGTCATGACAAACACGTTTCTATATGTTACGGTGAAAAAACAGCAGTAAGATTACATTAGTAAGTGATTACTTTATAAACTTTAGTAAATCTTACCCGATGCTGCCTTCCATCTCGAATTTGATCAGACGATTCATCTCTACAGCATATTCCATCGGAAGCTCTTTCGTGAATGGCTCGATGAAGCCCATTACGATCATTTGGGTAGCTTCTGCATCGGTCAGTCCGCGGCTCATCAGATAAAACAATTGGTCCTCAGATACGTTAGAAACCGTTGCTTCATGCTCCAAAGTAATATTATCATTCATAATTTCATTGTAAGGAATAGTATCGGATGTTGATTGTTTATCCATGATCAGCGTATCACATTTAATGTTAGCTTTTGATCCTTGAGAATTACGCCCGAAGGAAGCCAATCCGCGATAGGTCACTTTGCCGCCATGCTTCGATATAGATTTGGAGACGATCGTTGATGTCGTATCTGGAGCCAGATGCGTCATTTTCGCTCCAGCATCCTGATGCTGGCCTTTGCCTGCAACTGCAATGGAAAGCACCATTCCTTTGGCTCCACGGCCTTTAAGGACTACTGCCGGGTATTTCATGGTCAGCTTAGAGCCGATATTTCCATCTACCCACTCCATGGTTGCATTTTCCTCAGCCACTGCACGCTTAGTAACCAGATTGTAAATGTTAGGAGCCCAGTTCTGAATCGTGGTATAGCGGGCACGGGAATTTTTCTTACAAATAATTTCAACAACCGCGCTGTGCAAGGAGTTTGTGCTGTAAATTGGAGCCGTACAGCCCTCAACATAGTGAACGAAGCTGTCCTCATCTGTAATGATTAAAGTACGCTCAAATTGACCCATGTTCTCGGAATTAATACGGAAGTACGCTTGCAGCGGAACTTCACATTTAACACCCTTCGGTACATAGATGAAGCTTCCTCCGGACCAAACGGCGCTGTTTAGCGCTGCGAACTTGTTGTCACTTGGAGGAATGATGGTGCCGAAATATTCTCTAAACAGCTCAGGATATTCACGAAGTGCAGAGTCAGTATCCGTAAAGATAACCCCTTGATCTTCGAGTTCCTTTTGCATGCTGTGATAAACAACCTCGGATTCATACTGAGCAGAAACACCTGCCAGGAACTTTTGCTCCGCTTCTGGAATACCCAGCTTATCAAAAGTTTCTTTGATTTCTGTTGGAACCTCTTCCCAGGTTTTACCTTGCTTCTCGGAAGGCTTTACGTAATATTGGATGTCGTTGAAATCCAGATCATCCATATTCCCGCCCCAGCGCGGCATAGGCATTTTGAAAAATTGCTCCAGTGATTTCAAGCGGAAATCAAGCATCCACTCAGGTTCGCCCTTCATACTGGAAATTTCGGCAACAATTTCACGGGTTAAGCCTTTACCAGATTGGAAAATGGATTTATGTTCATCCCGGAAACCATACTTGTAATCTTCAAGATCAGGCATCTGTTTAGCCATTGTAGTTACCTCCTATAAATTTTTATTATATTCCATATGTTCTCTAGCATTTTAAATTTAGTTACCTTTAGTTACCCTTACTTTGTTCAATACCTTTTCGAAGGGCATTCCATGCCAGGGTAGCACACTTAATTCTTGCCGGAAATTTATTAACACCCGAAAGTGCCTCAATATCCTCGTATTCGAATTCTACAGGCTCACCCTTCATTAATCCAGAGAAATTATCCGCAAGCTTGAGCGCTTCTTCAATCGTTTTGCCTTTTACAGCATCCGTCATCATCGAAGCGGAAGAAAGGCTGATCGAACAGCCTTCACCGAGAAATTTGGCAGCCTTCACTTTACCGTCTTCAATTTGCATCTGCAAGGATATGGTATCTCCACAGGTTGGATTGTTCAGATCGATAGTAATGGCTTCATCGGACTCAAATTTGCCTCGGTTGCGTGGAATTTTATAGTGATCCATAATAACTCTACGGTATAAATCATCCAATTGCATGACCGAAATACTCCTTTGTTTTTATTAGTGCCGCTACAAGCCGGTCTATATCGTCTTCTGTATTATATAAATAAAAGCTCGCTCTTGCCGTTGAAGAAACTTTCAGCCATCTCATAAGAGGCTGGCAGCAGTGATGTCCTGCGCGTATCGCTATGCCTTCAGAATCAAGCACAGTGGCTACATCATGAGGATGAACATCACCCAGATTGAAAGTCACTAGCCCTACCCGATCCTTAAGAGGTCCATAAATGGTCAGATCGTCAATCTCGGCCATTCTTGCCAAAGCGTAATTGGTTAACTGCAAGTCGTGGCGGTTAATTTCGTCCATTCCAACTTCCTGCAGAAAATCAATCGCCGCCCCAAGACCCACAGCTCCAGCTATAATCGGCGTTCCTCCTTCGAATTTCCAAGGAAGTTCTTTCCAGGTGGACTCATATAGATCAACATGATCGATCATTTCCCCGCCAAATTCCACTGGCTCCATGCTCTCCAGTAAAGTCTTCTTCCCATACAGTACCCCGATTCCCGTAGGTCCACACATTTTGTGTGCGGACAGAGCGTAGAAATCGCAGTCCAGATCCTGGACGTCCACTTTCATATGAGGGGTGCTTTGCGCGCCATCCACCATAATCTTGGCGCCATGCTTGTGAGCAATAGCAGCAATTTCCTTAATTGGGTTCATCACGCCAAGCACATTGGAAACATATACAACTGATACGATCTTGGTACGATCCGTTATCGCCTGCTCTACATCTGTTAATGAAATCGTTCCGTCAGGCTGCAGCGGAATATATTTGAGCGTTGCGCCTGATTCCTTGGCAGCCTGCTGCCAGGGAATCAGGTTGCTGTGATGCTCCATCGGGGTAATTACGATTTCATCGCCCTCACGAAGGATGAACTTGCCATAATTCGTTGCCACGATGTTAATAGCTGTAGTCGTGCCGCGGGTAAACACAATTTCTTGCTCACTCGCAGCATTGATAAATTTAGCAACCTTGTCGCGTGCTCCTTCATAGGCATCTGTGGCACGCGAGCCCAAAGTATGAACACCCCGATGAACGTTAGCATTGTCCCAATGATAATAATGCTGCATCGCTTCAATTACAGCTAATGGCTTCTGGGAAGTTGCCGCATTATCCAGATAAACAAGGGGATGACCGTTCATTTCCTGCTTGAGTATAGGGAAAAGTTCGCGTATTTCCGCAGGCTTCATTGTCCCAGCTTCCTCTCTACTAAACGCTGAAGCTGTTCTTCAATATTGCTAATTGGAATTTTCGAAACAACAGGTGCCAGAAAACCATATATAATAAGGCGTTGAGCCTCTGATTTCGTTATTCCACGAGACATTAAGTAATGAATTTGATCAGGATTTACTTGTCCAACGCTTGCTGCGTGGCCAGCTTTAACCTCATCTTCATCAATAAGCAGAATCGGGTTCGCATCTCCGCGTGCTTTAGGGCTGAGCATAAGGACTTTCTCCGTTTGCTGTCCGTTCGCATCAGTTGCGCCCTTCTCAATCTTCGTGATTCCGTTAATAATAGCAGTGGATTGATCTCGCATAACAGCACGGGTAATCATATCACTCGTTGTGCTTCTACCGAAATGCACAGCTCTAGTAGTCAGATTCAGCTTCTGATCATTTGTTCCAACACAGATTACCTTGGCATCAGAATCAGAGCCTGCTCCTTTTAAGATAGAAGTAATATCTGACATTGAGTTGCCGTAATTCATTTCTCCCACTACCCACTCTATCTTGCTATCTTGATCAAGAATAGCGCGGCGGTAAGTGACATCCGTAATCGAATCTCCCATATTGTGAACAGAAGCAAAGCTTACTTTAGCCCCTGCTTTGACATAGACTTCAGCAATACTGCTTTGTACAAGAGGTGCACCCTCGCCTACAGAAAGAAAATTCTCAACGTAAGTAACCGAGCTGTTCGTTTCCGCAACGATAATAATATGAGGAACAAAGCTCGCTTCTGCATCATCTGTAATAAACAAAGCTTGTAAAGGAATATCCACAGCCACATTCTTCGGAACATATACGAAGATGCCACCGCTCCAAAGTGCAGAGTGCAAGGCAGTAATCTGATTCTCGTTGGCTTCAACAGCCTTCATAAAGTAAGGCCGAACCAAATCAGCATGCTCTTGCAAAGCAGTTTCCAGATCAGTAAAAATAACACCTTGCTGCTTTAGCTGTTCTGCTGTCTGATTGAAAACGATGCCGCTATTTTTTTGTACGATTAAATTATCAGGATTTGATAATCCCTTGGCAGCTTCCGGCAGCTCATCAATTGAAGCTATCTTGGCTTGCTTTTTATAGGAACCATAGGCATTAATATTCCAACGGTCGATTCTTGTTTTTTCTAGTTTTGGCAATTCCAATTGTTCCGCAAGCGCCAACCCTTCAGAGCGAAGATTTGTCATCCATTCCGGTTCCTGCTTACTGCGGGATAGCTCGATGACGGCATTGCGATCTATTGGAAGAATAGTTTGTATGCTCATAATTTTCCTCCTGAGAGCCTTTCCTTAGAAAGGCCTGCTTTCTATGCTTTTAGTTATATTTCGGTGCCGTAGTTGCCATTGGAACTTTAAATTCTTCGGGTTCCTGACCAACAGTCTCATCCTCGATGCCCAGCTCTTCTTTAATCCAATCATAGCCTTCTGCCTCAAGACGTTGGGAAAGCTCAGGTCCACCTGATTTGACAATACGTCCCTGCATCATAACATGCACAAAGTCAGGCTGAATGTAGTTAAGCAAACGTTGGTAGTGGGTAATAATCAGAAAACCGCGATCTTCGCTGCGTAATGCATTTACACCTTCAGCAACGATACGGAGTGCATCAATATCTAGTCCTGAATCGATTTCATCCAGAATACACAGCTTAGGCTCAAGCAGCAGCATTTGCAGAATTTCATTACGTTTCTTCTCACCACCGGAGAAGCCTTCATTCAAATAACGGTGCATAAATTCTGCATTCATTTCGAGATCCTTCATTTTGGCTTCCATTTGACGAATAAAACGGATCAAGGAAATTTCATTGCCTTCGCCGCGGCGAGCATTAATTGCGCTTCTAAGGAAGTCAGCATTGGTTACGCCAGTAATTTCGCTGGGATACTGCATGGCCAGAAATAGACCAGCACGCGCTCTTTCATCAACAGCCATATCCAGAACGTCTTCATCATTCAAAATGACGGAGCCTTCAGTAACTTCATATTTGGGATGTCCCATTAGTGCAGAAGCAAGTGTGCTCTTACCAGTTCCGTTAGGTCCCATAACAGCATGAACTTCGCCACCTTTAATTTCCAGGCTTACACCTTTTAGAATTTCTTTTCCTTCGACGTTCGCCTTCAGACCGTCTATGGTAAATTTAAGTGAATTTGACATTTTTTAATACCCTCCAACTAATTAGATTTATTTGCATATAGAAATCATTATTAAATGATTATCAGTGATTCTCAAATTGTAATAATTCTATTATACCTCACTATATACAATCAATAAAGGGCATAAAGGTAAAAAAGCGACATTTTACAATCTTATACCTCTTTATTTATTAGCAAATCCTTAATTTCTCTTACCCTTGCTGCAAAATCAACATCATTAACTACAGGGACAACAGCATTCTCTTTGGCCTCATCCGGATAGCTATCCGGCAAATGGATCCAGGATTTACAGCCCAAATATGTATCTTGAATCTCGACTTCCAGAGGCTCTGACAGCTTGTAAACACGGAGCAGCATAAGAAGCAGCGGATTCTTTTGCTTCCATCGAAGCCTGTCCGTTGTGAAATTATGATTCCATATATGCAGGGGATACAACTGCTCCAGCTTGTCCGAGTCATTAATCTCCAAATCCTCCACAAGCTTCGCGTATGCAGTAATCAGTATTTTGGATGCATTAGGGTTCCAGCCTTCGAGTGTATCATCAATTCCGCTCCTGAATGGCTCTTTAAGCAAATCCTTTTTCTGATGCTCATAAGTAGGATATAAATAAAATTCATGAGAATGAATTTCGAAATCTCTGGTTTCCTCTTCGATCCCGCCTTTACGCATAATGAAAATTTGTGTTCCTTCTACTAACTCTTTTACCGCAATCGCCCATTCCTTCAAGGCAATGGATCCTCTGCTCAACTTAATCACCCCTTTTTTCCCTCATTGTTTCTATTATAAAGAAAAAAAAAATAAAGGCAAAAGCAAGCAAAAGCTTCCTCGCATATTTAAGTGCCCAAGAACCATCCTAATACCGTACTGCATCGCTGATTATAATTCAACAGAAGAGGTGACTGCTATGAGAGAAGGCTTGATTCCTGCTGTTTTGGGTACAGCTGTAACTGCAACCGGATGGGCGTTAAAAGGAAGCCGTTATAAAACGTCCGCAAATGCCGTAATCGGCTTTGGACTAGCGCATGTAGTTTTGGGAGCAATCGATTTAGTTGAGCACCGTCATCACCGAATGTAGTTTTGAGTAATTCGATTCCTTGCGCTTAGAACAATAGGAAAAGGGGCAGCTTAGGCCACCCCTTTCTTCATTGTTTATCAAGAGCACGCTCTAGCCCAACATGGATTGGAGCATCCAGCGATGCTTCTCTAAAGAGGCATGGATGGCCAGCAATAAATCTGCTGTAGCATCATCTTCGGCTTCTTCCGCCGTTTTCATACCTTCATCCAGTTCTTCGATGATCATACTGAAATCTTCCACCATAGCTTCGACCATTTGTGTTGCTGTTTCCTTACCTTTTGCTTCCTTCAAAGTTGACTGATCCAAATACTCTTTCATGGTAGCCAAGGGCTTACCACCAATCGCCAGCAAGCGCTCCGCCAGTTCATCGATATGAAGATCCGCTTCCTTGTAAAGCTCTTCGAATTTAATATGCAGGGTGAAGAACTGTGATCCTTTTACATACCAATGGAAATTATGAATCTTTACATATAATAATCCCCAATTTGCGATTTGTTGGTTCAACACCTTTTGTACAGTAGTCGCTGTTGCAGTAGCCATTTTGTTATCCTCCTCTATATAATTAAAAAATGGGTAAACCTACTATGTGTAATTATGTTGTAAATTATGTGAGTCAAGAAATTAAGGCTAAGGGTATTTCAAGGAAAAGCTTTTTGTCTTATACTAGAAAAAGGTTTATAATACACAGTAAAAAGGTTGGAATTGAATTATTTCTACATCTTTTACTTATTCCCACTTATTCTAGGAGGTTATCCTATTGACTGCTTACCATCCATTAACTGAGGAAGAAGCCATTCTTTATGCCAAAGGCATTCCTGACCTATTCCAATCAGATACCAAGCTTGTAAGCCGTGAAATTGGCGATGGCAATTTAAATTTGGTATTTCACATTACTGAACCTGATTCGGGCAAAAGCATTATTCTGAAGCAAGCTCTTCCTTACGCCAAGGTCGTTGGTGAATCCTGGCCTTTAACCCTTGACCGGGCCAGAATTGAAAGCGAGACGCTGAAGATTGAAGCAGCTTTGTGTCCCCACCTCGTTCCGCATGTGCACCTGTTTGATTCGGATCTCGCCCTTACAGTCATGCAGGATTTAAGCGATCATGTTATTATGCGCCAAGGACTCATCGAACGAAATCGATACCCTTTGTTTGCCGCTGATATTGCCCATTTCCTTGCTCATACTTTATATTACACATCTGATTTAGGAATGAATCAGCAGCAGAAAAAAATTCAGCTCGGACGGTTTATTAATCCTGAGCTTTGCAAAATAACCGAAGATTTAATTTTTGATGATCCTTATCATGATTCGAGCAACAATAATATCGATCCCCGTATTCGCGACACCGTGGAGCAGCTTTGGCAGGACAGCGACCTTCTTCTGGAAGTAGCCGTACTACGCGAGAAATTTCTAACCCATGCGCAAGCTTTACTGCATGGAGATCTGCATACGGGAAGCATCTTTATCCGGCCTGACTCCACTAAAGTAATTGATCCTGAGTTCGCTTATTATGGACCTATGGGCTTCGATATTGGAGCCATAATTGCTAACCTGCTGCTTAATTTCGCAGCCCAGGAAGGCTGGAGCCCTGACGAAACAGAGCGTGAGGATTACCGCGGCTACCTGCTGGAGACCATTAAAGAAATTTGGACAACCTTTGATCGTGAATTCCGCGCTCTCTGGAATGAGCACAGCACAGACCGTGTTTTCCATACGCCAGGATATCAGGATCTTTACATGCAAAACCTGCTGCAGGATACTTTCGGCTTCGCCGGAGCCAAAATGGTGCGTCGTGTGCACGGCTTGGCACAGGTAGCAGATATTAATAAAATCGAGGAGCCAGCAGCACGGGAGCGTGCACAGCGTATTGCATTAGCAATAGGAGCTTCGTTGATTCGATTCAACCGGCAGGCCTCCTCAATTGACGATTTAATAGATATTGCCGTAAAATCTGCACAATAAGCCTATTGCACAAAGAACAGGAGGTAACGATATGACCATAAATCAGGAGCATTCGGCACAGGAAATTTTTGAGACTCTGGAAACTTTGGAGACTTCTACGGAGCATGCCGCGCTTCAATCGGTTCGTTGGACGGGAGAACAGCTTTTACTGCTCGATCAGCGCCTATTGCCAGAGGAAATTTTGTATCTGGATTTGAAAACACCAGAAGACGTATGGGAAGCTATCCGCCAACTTAAAGTCCGCGGCGCACCGGCGATCGGGATTGCTGCAGCCTATGGTATTTATCTTGGCGTGCGTCATTTAACCGTGGATGGACGAAGTGAAGAAGATGCGAACCAAAATCTGTATCAAACGGTACTTGAGCATGCGCAATACCTGGCCACTTCCCGCCCGACGGCTGTCAATTTGTTTTGGGCCCTGGATCGCATGACAAATAAAACTCAAGTTTTGTTAAAAGCAGGGCTAAATCTGAATCAAATCAAGCAGGCAATTTCGGAAGAAGCTATTCTAATACAAGCAGAAGATGAGGAAACAAACCGGTTAATCGGCGAGCATGCGCTGACACTTTTTGAAGATGGATTCGGTGTTCTTACTCATTGCAATGCGGGAGGTTTAGCTACTTCCAAATATGGAACGGCCTTGGCCCCTTTCTATCTGGCAAAAGAAAAAGGAATGGCTATCCAGGTATTCGCCGACGAGACTCGTCCAGTCCTGCAGGGCGCTCGTCTGACCGCTTTTGAGCTGCAGCAGGCAGGCATTGATGTGACGTTAATATGTGACAACATGGCAGGTGCTGTGATGGCTAAAGGCTGGATACAGGCTGTTATCGTTGGAACGGACCGGGTCGCCGCAAATGGCGATGTAGCCAACAAAATCGGCACCTACAGCGCCGCTGTTCTGGCAAAAGCGCATGGCATCCCTTTCTACGTGGCATGTCCCCTATCAACATTAGACTTAAACACACCTACGGGCGCAGATATTCCTATTGAAGAGCGTCATGAGGATGAAATCACGCAAGGATTTGGCAAACGCACAGCACCCAAAGGTGTAAAAGTATACAATCCGGCGTTCGATATAACCCCTAATGAATATGTAACAGCCATCATTACTGAAAAAGGCATCATCCGCGCTCCTTACACGGAGAACTTATCACGGCTCTTAGAGCAGGATTAAGCAGCCCTTTTTTCGTAGAAGGATAGAAGAGAAAAAGAACTTGAGAACCTTAAGTCATTCGAATCGAATGCGCTTGAGGTTCTTTTTTTTACTACTGGGATCTGCTTGGGATCAGCTGTGACTGACTTGTTTGTTGTAGCACGAGCTCACCTGCCTGCTTGAAAGCAAAGCGTTAATTGCTGTTATGTATAGTTAGGAGAAGTGGCGAAGTTGAGTGTTGTAATGATTGCAGAAGTTGCAGAAGTTGTACGGGTGACATGAAGAAGAGGTGCTGCTGCGTACTTTTGCGCTGTACATACTTCTCTTAAGCACTATGAAAGCCGGCAAATTTTCCTTGTTTTGATTCCTGAATTGAATGGGTGCTTTACTTAACGATGTTTTCCATCGTTAAAACAAGAGTTTTCAAGTGATTCCGTACTTTAAGGATGATTTTCATCATTAAAGAGGATGGATGGCCCTTGCGGGTGAAAAAAAGGGACCTCAATGACCTTGGGATTTCCTATCAGCCACAAAGCCAAATCCAGCAGGTGAACACCAAAGTCAACTAATGCTCCCCCGCCCTGGAGCTCTTTATTCGTAAAAACACCCCATGTAGGGATTCCCCTACGCCGAAGCGCCTGTACCCGGGTCATATACACGTGACCAATCTCACAGGCTGCAATAACTCTTTTGGCAGCCTGGGCTTGGGCCATATGACGGTAGTGAAAGCCGATGGAAAGGATTTTACCAGGCGCTTTGGAAGCTTCCAGCATGAGCTGAGCTTCTGCTGCGTGAAGAGCCATCGGCTTCTCACAAAATACATGAACACCTTTCTGCAGCGCATAAATAGCAGCAGGTGCATGATATTTGTTCGGCGTACAAATGCTGACCGCATCAAGCTCTTCTTTATCCAACATCTCACGGTAATCCGTATACGCTGCTGGAATGCCGAATTCACTTTGAACAGAGTCCAGTGCGGTTTGCGATATATCGGCGATTGCCGTTAAGGCAACCTTCGGTATTTTTCAAATAACCAGGAATGTGTCTGGCTCGGGCGATTCCGCCTGCTCCGATTACGCCTACCCTTAATTGGCTTATCATTTAGTCTCCGCCTTCAGCCTGGCACGCGTACGAAACTGCATTGGAGTCATGCCATATGTTTTTTTGAATACATAATGCAAATAATTACTGGATGCAAAACCGTTGCTTTCCGCTATATGTTCCAGCTTTCTGTCACTTTGTCTAAGCTCGTCGCTAACATGAATCAGCCGTACACGCTCTAAATGCTCACTGAAGGTCGTCCCTGCCTGCTCTTTAAAAATGCGCTGCAGCTGGCGGGGGCTAATTTTCACGCGCTCTGAAACACTCTCTAATGTGATAGGACGCCGGTAATTATCCTGAATAAAATGTACAGCCAGCTGATAGCGATAGCTCTTCATATCTCTGGAAGGCAGGTCCAAATTGGGCTTGCTAGTAGAATACGCTGCAATAGTGCGCAGCAATATTTGTAAAATCGATTGTTTGATGATTTCAAATTGTCCCAAACGGCTATCGCGCCAAGCCAGGTATGCCGTTAAGAAGCATTCCATGGCATCCTGGACATCCATCGCCGGAACAGCCTGCAAAGCAGCCAGTTCCTCTACAAAGGCTTCGGCCTCAGCTATTTCTGTGGACTGTCCCCATTCTGCGTGCCCATCCTGTTTGGCTCCTTCATCCGCTTGATACTCAGGCTCCAACGGGACAATGTCAACATGCAGGCATAGCTCATCCATCGCTTCAAAAGCATCTGCTTCCTGATAATGCGTTACACCGGGACCCGTCACATAAAGCATTCCTTCCTGAAGGGAAAATGCCTGTCCCTCGAGGATCACTTTCCCCTTTCCTCTGGGAATGTAGTGCAGCTCATATTCGGAATGATGATGATAGTCAACGGAGAAGCCCGGAGGGAAAGACCTAAAATGACAGTGGAGCACACGAATTCCATACCTGCCCCATCGGAAGCGAATATCCAGTCGATCCAGAGCCATGGGATTCTCAAGCATAGGCTCATAATAAAAAGGTTTTGCGCCAGCACTGTACAGAGAGTCAGATACCATATTCATTGATTTTTTCCTCTCAAAGCATTTATTAGGCCTTCAAGGAATCTATTCGCACTGCTTCCCGTCTCGATGCCGATAGGTTCGAGGCTTCCATAAGCCTCGTTAAATCCATAGCCAGCTGCACATTTTCCACTTCCAGTTCTCCCTGTGCTTCCTCTGCGCCCTGAAGGATATGCTCCACCCACTGGTCAAATGCGGATGGCTGGGCTGTCGGCAGGTTCGCGCGATGCTCCCAAGCTCCTCCGCCATCTGCCTGTAAAGTGCTGCGAACGAGCAGCTTAAGATCATGCTCGGAATATAGCAAGCTTCCTGATGTCCCGTGAACTTCCAGCACAAAGGGAGAATGCGGATTGACAAAACCAGCCTCCACAATACCAACGGCTCCGTTCTTATATTGAAGAACACTAACTGCGTTATCTTCCACCTCGCGACCGGTTACATATCCATAGGTAGCACTGACGGATTCCGGCATTCCTAGCAGCAGACGGGTCAGATACATCGGATGGCAGCCGAGATCAATCATCGCCCCGCCGCCACACTGCTCTGCATTGTAGAAGTGATCAGGCAGCCAACCCTCTGGATTTTGTTCTGTTGACAAGCCTCCACTATGAGACAGACGCGCTCTAATCAAAGTGATCTGTCCCAGCAAACCCTGCTCTACAATCTTGCGGAATGCACCCGTATAATCCGTGTACAAGCGTGGCAAAGAAATAGTGAACCGGACACCAGCCTGACGAACGGCCGCCAAGATTTCGTTAGCCTCCAACAAGGAAGGAGCAATTACTTTTTCAGTGAAAATATGCTTTCCGGCTTCAGCCGCTGCTACAATTACCTCTTTATGCAGCCGGGTAGGCGTATCTACAATAACAGCATCAATCTCCGGATCAGCCAGTAAATCCTGCAAGCTTTCGTAGAACCTGGCACCTCTGGCCTCAGCCTCTTCTCTGCCGCGTTCAGGAATTTCATCCCAAACCGCAACAATTTGTGTATCCGGGTGCTCGCTTGCCTGTCTGGCATAGTCTCTCGCATGTACGTGCCAAAAGCTTAACATTGCTACTTTGATCATGGCCATCCTCCAAAATTGTGACTTTTAATTATTTTATCATGTTCATCCAGCTTATTGAATTGTAATAAAGCGACAGATTAAGGTTCGAAAAAGCGACATCATAGTCATACGAATTTTACGAAAGCGCATTCATAAATACTCATGCAAAAGCTATGCTGATTATGAATTTCTCAGCATCATGGCAGCCCATTTGCACCACTCCAAATTAGATTCTGTGTTCAAAATCGCCTTTTTTACAAGCATATAACTGCCAAAGGAAGGATTATGCATAGACAAGCTTTCCAAGGGTGCTCCGGCTAACAAGCTTATTCTCTCAATTTTTTCATTCAAAAAGAGCAGCTTGTTTCGATAATAGCACTCTCTTTGACTAAGCAGCAGCTCTGCCTGATTGAGATTGGTCAAAGAAATACAGAATATCTTAATCATCAGCTCATCGCGATTTATAGGATCAGCCGTCGGTTGTGAGATCCATTCTCTGAGTAAATTTTTGCCTGCTTGCGTAATCGAATACACCTTTTTGTCAGGCTTATCCGATTGCGGTACAATGATAAATTCAACCGATCCAGCCTCCTGCAGCTTGGCAAGCAGCGGATAAATCTGACTGTGTCTGGCCGGCCAAAATAGCTGAATCTGCTGCATCAATTCATAGCCGCTGCGTGGACTTTTGTTTAACAAACTTAATAAACCATAAGATAAAGTATTCATCTATTACCTCCATTACTTCCTCATCATATCACAGGCTCCATGGATGTCTCTACTATGTAATTTCCACGAAGCCGTACCTAATTCATTCTCTCTTATGTAATTCTTGACATATAAACCCTAAAGTAGTATCATTCTTTTCATTCAAATTTATATGTAATTATAGACATAGGGTCTATATATTATTTTGCGGAGGCTCCCTTATTCATGAGTAGAGATGATATTAAGCAAGTGCAGTTTTGGCCCGTTATGATCGCGATTTTTATTGGGTCCTTTGTTTCAATTCTAAGTATTAGCACAATCAACATCGCAATCCCGATTTTGACAGAACGTTTTCAAGCGGATTTAAATCTGATGCAGTGGACGATCACGGGCTTTATGCTGGCTACAGGAACCATCGCTCCTATTACGGGATATTTGGGCGAACGTTTCAGCTATAAGCGTCTTTATTTGATCGCACTAATCGGGTTCACCGTCGCCTCAGGCTTATGCGCTATTGCTTGGGATGCTCCTTCACTAATCGCTTTCCGGATTTTGCAGGGTGTATTCAGCGGTCTGATCATGCCAGCGACGATGACGATTATTTATCAGGTTATTCCCCGGGAAAGGCAGCCTGTTGCGATTAGTCTATGGGCTGTGTCCGCCATGCTGGCCCCCGCAATCGGCCCTACCTTCAGCGGCTGGCTGCTGCAGAATTGGAGCTGGCACTGGCTTTTTTTAATGAATATTCCAATTGGGCTGATCGCTATAGGTCTTGTAGCCTGGCTAATTCCCTTCTATCGCCTTAAAGTGCCTAACTCCTTTGATTTCCTGGGCTTACTAACCGTTATGGTGAGCAGCTTGTCACTACTGGTAGCCTTTAGTCAAGGGCATTCCTGGGGCTGGACATCGTGGAAAGTATTATCGTTATTCACTTTAGGCGCAGTTGTGCTGGCCCTTTTCATATGGCGCGAGCTCACTGCCGCCACACCGCTGCTTGACATTCGAGTATTCAAGAACGCAAGGTACACCCTAACGCTCATTATCGGTAGTATCCTGACCATGAGCTTATATTCAGGAACATTCTTGACACCTATTTTCCTGCAAAATATTCAGCATGTAACACCGCTTGATACGGGTCTGATCCTGCTGCCAGCTTCCCTCGCGATGGCCATCTGCATGCCGCTCGTTGGTAAGCTGTATAACACCATCGGCCCTAAAATTTTGATGATAGCAGGCATCTCGCTTATAGCCATCGGAACCTTAACACTCAGCTGGCTAAGCGTGGATGTATCGCATACTTATATTATATTTTGGATGACTGTACGGAACATTGGTGTTGCTATGGCCATGATGCCAGCGAGCAATGCAGGAATGGAGCTCATATCCCGCGAGCTTTCCGGCCATGCCTCATCGATCAGCAACTGGGTTCGTAATGTTTTTGGATCTTTCGCCATTGCGCTTTTCACTTCTCTGCTTGCCTCCAGGTCCATCTCTCATGCAGGGGATTTGGCAGCAGGAGGAGCTGTGGATCCAGTAACAATCAAGCTGGCTTCCTTCACCATGAGCGTGAATGATGTATTCCTATTAGCTACCTTTATTATACTTGCCGCCCTGCCGCTTACATTTTTCATTCATAAACGGCCAAAACCAGGCTCGGATAAGGTTGAGCAAATAAACACGGCTCCAGCAGTGAGCAAAAGTGCCCAGTAATAGAAGTAATTAGCGATGTTTTTCATCGTTAAAAACGCCAGTCGTCGCCACAACCTTACTTTAACAATGAATAACATCGTTAAATGAAGTAGATGCTCAATTCTAGGTGGCGGCTGCTCGGGATTGCTAACAAAAGGGGTGACCAGCAAAAAATATGCAGGTCACCCCTTTTGTTTAGGAACCAGACTGTCTGGTGGCTGTCCGTTTGAGCGTGGTGTGGGTGGAAGAGCGATAGCGTCCGCCTTTAAGGATTTGCTCCTGCCTCCTAATCAATACCATTCAAGGGAACAAATCTTTAACAGCGACTGGAGCCCACAGCTATTCCCTCCCCCAGCACTAGCGTCACGAACAATATCCTCAAAGGACGCCAAATGACGTCTTTCTAACTATTTCACCCTGATAGCCATCAGGTATCTTAACAGTAACCTTTATATGCTTAGGATGCTGTACAGTAATATGAATCCGTTTAGCCGACTCATCCACCCTCCAGTCAACGTCGATTCTGCCAGCGTCAGGGAGCGGTACGGCTCCTCTTGCCCAAGCTAAGCCGCTTGGACCTGGAGCAATAACAACTTCGCTCCAGCCGGGTGCTGCCATTTGAATACCAAGCACCTCTTTACCGAGAAAATATGCGGGAGCGGCGGACCAGGCATGACAGTGGCTGCGGGAGAGCATATTCGGATTCGCCCTATTTTCAGCAAAGTTCGGGTACATTTCCCAGCATGTCGTGGCTCCGCTATCTATCATTTGGCCATAATTGTTGCGGATATCCGCAACAATCTCGGACACCCTTCCGGACTCAGCCAATGCTTCATAATAAAAGAATGACATAAATGGACTGCCAATTTGCACAAAATGCTTAGGCGTATCAATCAGGAAGTGGTCCATACGCTCCTTTCTCTCCCCTTCAGCTACTCCTGTTAAATAGGCAACGACCTGCGTCTGCATACTAAGGATATCGGATCTCCGGCCATCCGCATGGATGCAGTCAATGTAAGCCTGCTCTTCTGCATTCCACAAATGAAGGTTAATCGCAGTCCTCAGGGCTTCCGCCGCCTCAGTCATTGAAGCTTGACCTTGCAAATCTCCAAACTTACTAGCCATCTCCGCAGCAGTAAATAGTGTTTTCATCAGAAAACAATTTTGATGGGTGACGATCCCCTCGTTTGGCTGGTCAATTGGAGACCAATCGAGAAGGTTCCAGCCTTTGATATTAAACAGGCCGTTCTCGTCGATCTGGGCTAAATAATGATCCAGTGTATATTTGATATGCGGGTACATTTCTTCGGCAAATAAACGGTCTCCGGTCTGTTCATAGTATTCTTGACAAGCTATCGCCCAGAAAAAGGTCCAGTTGGGAATAACACTGCTCCAACCGCTAGGAACCTGATCGGCATAAAGTGGTGTCTGCACCTTGGATCCTGGAACCAGCCGCAAGCAGCGCTTCACGATATCATTGACACCATATAAATAATTGCTTACGAGGGCTTCATTGCGGGCATCTCCAACCCAGAATACTTGCTCATAGGCCGGACAATCCACAAAGGTATCCTCCATGCACAATTTGGTCGTATGCTGGCTAATTTGCCAAATATCATTTAAAAGCGGGTCAGAGCATTGGAACCGGCCGACTTCGGCAACCGGATAGTTGCTTTGCAGCATTTTCACTTCATATATTTTAACCGGGGCTCCCCCACTTCTCACCGTAAGCATGACATACCGCAAGCCTCTGCGCACGGATGACACGTACTGCTGCCTGCCCTGCTTGCACACATAACGCAAGGTGTTATCGAGGCCAAACATATCCTGGCGGTAGTCCCCAAGCATATATTCGAAGCCGTACAAATCCACTATCGTGCCTTCCTCAGCTTCCAGTTCAAACGACAAATAACCGGAAAGCTCTTTGCCAAAATCCACCACGCACTCTGTATCGTATCCAGGATAAGCAGGAATGCTTGCTGCTGCAGAATTGGCAATAACCATGTTCTGCAGACTACTTGGAACATCATGCCTGATAGCTTCCTTCTTCCATACGCAAAGACCAAAAACATCGGCTTCGCTGACAAATTTAACATCGACCGGCTTCAGCCATGTACGGTAAAGCTCCAAATCAGCTGCAGATTTAATCTTCTCCAGCACTTCCTTATAGAGCGGAATCTCTAAATCCAGCTCCCGGCCATCCTGATGATCGAGGTAAACCGCTGTATCGAAAGGGCCAATTGTAAGGAATGGTGATCCAGCACCCTCCACATAGCCAGGAAATCTGAGCTCTATAGGCGTCTCCGCATAAAGACCCATATGCAGCTTGCCTGTATGCGCTTTTCCAGATACATGCATAACGAATAAATTGTCACCTTGCAGGAGTTCAATCTCCACATATTTCTCCGGAAGGGTCCCTGTAAATTGAACCGGATCTATCCTCTGTCCATTTAACGTACATGCCCCAAAGCCTTCATAGCTATAAGGAAATCCAAGAATCGCCGAAGTCGGAGCAGCCGCATGAAGGACAACAGCAAGATAACCCGTATAACCTACCAGGTTGGAGTGATCCTCGCTCCCGGGAGCCATATGATTACGCAAATCAATAGCGGTTGACCAGCTAAACGGCTTCACTTGGTGCAAAGACTCAACGCGAACCGGATACACCTGCTCCTCAGTAAGCATTGGAATATCCCGCTCTTTAAGCGTGGTCCAAGGCCCAGTGCCTACTGGCCCAACCACCTTGGCAGGCGACCACGAGCTATCGTCGTATTGTGGCAATACCCAAGCCTCGTCCCACAGGGAGGCATCTACGTATTCAGCAAATGCCTGCTGGCAGGACATACGCGGAGATCTGGGATGCTGTCCCAAATGTCTGGAGGTTAACCAGGAATCATCTGTACCCAGCGTAAAGACAGCCTTATCCGATAGCTTTAAATCAAGCTGAGCCAAAAGGCCGCCGCGGCCGCGAATATAATAAAAGGTCGAGACACCAAAATGCTGAACCAATACAGATATTGTGTTTGATTGTCCGGCCAGCAGCAAATGAGCCACGTCATAAGTGTCATATGACTGTTCGAATGGCCATGAGCGAACTGGACCCCGGCCCAAACGGTGACCATTAATAGTTAGCACATACCTGGAATCAGCAGTAATGCGGAAATTGGCTTCATCCCAGCCTCCGGCGGGTACCTCAAACGTTTTGCGAAAGCAGCGCCATTCATTCCTGGGGCTTTCTTCCCCCTCATTCCAAATCCATTGTCCCTGCCATGCTGACTTTGTCATCAACGACCCGCTCCTTTTTTACTTATGTTTATTTACTCAAGTGTTTATGAATTCACAGCTATATTTCATAGTTTATCATGTAAGGTTTTTTGATTTATGGGGGTTTTCTATTTTTTTATAGGCGTAAATTTTTTTCTACTCCGATTGCATCCTATTTCCAGAATTTATCTTTAATTTAATAGGGGGATGAAGGTATAATTCTTGCAGGATCATCGACAACTAGTTCATTCAAAATTATTTAGGGAGAGATTTACATGCACAGCGAAGTATTATACAGAAAAAACAAACTCCTGGTTCGGATCTTATGGGGGATGTTCGGCTTAGGCGTTGCCGGTGAGGTTATGGCTGAAACTGAGGCTCAGGCGCTCGCTATTTTGCTTATAGCTGGAGGCATTACCTGTTTGCGAATCACTTTTCTTACGTATGCCCGAAAGCTTGAAATTTACATTAAATACATCATTTCCTTCTCTTTAGCGCTATTGACTTATTTCATGATATCCTCAACTTTATCCATCAACACATATCTCATGGTTTATTTGAGCTTAGGCATTATCTCGCTGTACAACAATTACAAAGCTACCTTGACTTCCGCCATATTGGGCATCGTGTTAACCAACTACTTGTTCTTCCAGGATACCTTCCGGTATGCACCTGAGCTGTTCGGTTCACAGAGGGATGACTCCATTATTTTTTTCAATTTGTTTCTGATAATGGTCTCGGCCTCCATGGTCGCTTCAGCGCGATTTGGCCAAAACCTGCAGAAAGAAGTTGCGGATCAACGATTATCGATCGAAAAAGAAAAGAAGCGCGTTGAGCTTCTGCTCACTGAGGTGACACGGTCCATCCAATCCCTGGATGTCTTCAGCTCAGGTCTTAAGAACAATATGAGCGCGGCAGGAACGATCTCAGGAGAGCTGACAACCACATTTAATGAAGTAGGCATAAGCATTGAGAGTCAGACTAGAAGTGTTAGCGATATCCATGATGCGATTCAATCCGTTGAGCAAGTTGTCGGGACGGTCGTTGAAGCCTCATCCGCGATGCGCAGTCTCTCTGCCAACACAGCGAATCATACGCAGCAAGGAAGCCTGCAAGCCCAATCCTTGGAAAAGGAGATGGCGCAGGTATACGACATTATTGATCGGACTTCCAACCTGATGAATGAATTGAATGAACAAAATGCCCGCATCAGTGATATCGTCGTCACGATTCGCGAAATTTCCAATCAAACCAACTTATTATCCTTGAATGCAGCCATTGAGGCTGCCCGTGCCGGGGAGCAGGGCCGCGGCTTCGCAGTCGTCTCCAGCGAGGTACGCAAGCTGGCCGAGCATGCCCAAACATCCACAGAGGAAATTACTTCTATTCTGGAAACCATTCAGCATAAAACGCAGGAAGCCTCAGATGAGGTGCAGCGCGGCCAAGAAGCGGTAAGAATCAGCCTGGCTGCATCGGGGAGGGTTAGCGGGCTCATTCATGAAGTAGGTGGAAATACAGTTGAAGTGGACGAGCAATCGATACGGATGGAGAAGGCCATTAGGGACATGCAAGCCGCATACCTCAAAATTGCCGATGCCATGACCAGCGTAGCAGGAGCTGCCGAACAGAACATGGCTTCTGTAGAAGAGATTACTGCGGGATTCGACCAGCAGGATTCACGGCTTCAACAGATTATGGAAAGCTTTACCCACTTGGACAACCAAATTCGGAGCTTATCTGAAACATCCAAACTGTAGCTCCATGGCACATTTAATTCTGAAAAATAAGACGCAGCGCTACAATGATAAGGACTATGGATAAAATTCGCAGGATAGTCTTGGCGGGAAGCCTCTTGGCCAGTCTCGCCCCGATTTGTCCACCGATGATAGCCCCGGGAGAGAGGAACAGCACCTTCATCCAATCGATGTTGTCCAGGAACCAATGCGTGCCGCCGCTAACAATCGCTGACAGAAATATATTGAACATTGAGGTTGCAATCGCGATATGCGGGGGGAAAGAGAGCAGCAGCGCCATCGTTGGCACCATTAAGCTGCCGCCGCCTACTCCAAACAAGCTGGAGAGAAAGCCCACCAAGAAACTGATGCTTACACCGATAGTCCGGTTGTAGGCATATTCAAATTTGCTCCCGGACGCATCTATGAACGAGCGATGGACCGTTGGTTTAAGGGGCAGCTGAATTTGCTTCTTTGGCTTAAATACGAGGAAAAGCGAGACGAGAATCAGAAAAATACCAAATGACGTAAAGAACACTTTTCCCGCTATATGCACGGAGGCAAAAGCCCCGATCACCGAACCTGGAATGGCTGCTACCGCAAACCAAACAGCCGCATTATAATCGATGCGCTTCTGCTTTGCATATACAACCGTGCTGGATATGGAGTTGAAAAACAGCATGGCCATGGAAGTGCCTACGATATGAGCCGGAATCATCTCAGGAAACATCAGACTTAGAACAGGAACAACAATAAACCCCCCTCCCAGTCCCACAATCGAACCGGAAACTCCGGCAAAAATACCAACCAACAAGAGAATCAGTGAAACAACCATCAAGTTACCTCCTATGTAAATACGTTATTCACCATTGTACGATAATTGGACCCAACAAATAAAGGGGCAGGCCCATAAATCAGGCCTACCCCTTATCATTGAAAATATGATCAAGCTTCCGCATATACAGTCTGGAGCGAATCCTCCCACACCGGCACAGATTGATATTTGGCTTCGAGAATGGTGTGCAGTGCGCTGAGAGAGGAGCTTTTGAGCGTAAACTTACTTGCCTTTTGCTTCATGGCCCTCAGAAGATTGCTATCGGCCAGCACAGCGGTCAGCATGTCCTTCAGCTCTCCTACACTTGCTGCTTCTAGCGCAGCTCCTATCTTGACAAGATACGCTGCATTATCCTTCTCCTGACCTGGCAGCGGCTTAAACAGCAGCATCGGCAGTTCAAGCGCTAAGGCTTCCGAAGTCGTAAGTCCGCCTGGTTTGGTAATAATCAGATCGGATAAAGCCATAAATTCATGCACATGATCGACGAACCCCGTAATCAGTATATGATGCCTCACATATCTGAGCTCCTCGGCAAGCTGTTGCTGGAGCTTAAGATTCCGTCCGCATACTATAATAAATTGGACCGAGGCTGGAAGCTCTTCAGACTTAAGCAGGGCAATAAATTCCTTGTCGATCATGCCAAGTCCCCCTCCCATCACAAGGACGGTAGGCAGTGAACGGTCAAGGCTGTACCGGTCACGCAGTCTGTTACAATCAAAGCTTTGATTGTAGCTTAAGCGGATAGGGATACCGGTTACTGATATTTGCGCATCCGTTATGGAGCGGCGCAGCAATGCTTGGCGTACGGGCTCTGAGCCTACAATATATTGATCGGTATAAGGATGAATCCAGTAGCTATGGTCCGTGTGGTCTGTTATAACCGTTACTGTGGGAACTTCCGTCAAGCCATGAGCCTTTAATATCGACATGGCAGCTGCTGCGGAAGGAAATGTACTTACCACGACCGTAGGCTGTACCTCTTGTAGAAGCTTGAGCATTCTGCTTAGACTAAATGATTTCATCTTTTTAAATAAATTAGATAACGAATTGTCATCCCTTGTTTTTTGAAATAAGTACCCGTAAACAGAAGGAAATTTTTTCATCCATTGGGTATAGCAGTACTTGCCTACAGAATGCAAATGGGGGTGAGTCCACTCCATGAAGTCAATCTCTTCCACTTCCACTTCCGGCCTGTACAATTTGGATGCTTCCAGAATGGCCCGCGCTGCTTGCTTGTGACCGTCCCCCAGAGCTCCGGATAGCAGCAAGATTTTTTGTCTTTTTAATTGTTTCATAAAGCTCACCCCATATGCTATAATCGTTTCTTTTTTTAACATTCATTTTATTAAGATTCGTTTTTAAGATTCGTTTTTAAGATTCGTTTTTAAGATTCATTTTTTAAAAATTCAACTTGTTCTTAATCTTCTAGTATTATTGTAATATCAGAAAGCTATTCTCAAAACCGACCTGCGATGGGATTCTTACTGGACCATGGTCGGGCACAATGGTTGATTTTAGACATTATACCATTTTAGGGTAAATGATGTTAGGTATTGTTTTATTTTTATTTTACCTTATATTTGTGCACTAGTGTGTTTAGTTATTATGTATATATGTTTAGTATCTCACAATCTTGCCGGGTACGTCCAAATAATATTAAGTATGTCCTCATGCTGTCCGCTATAAGTCTATGAGTAATAAGCTCATGCTAATCCTATTCATACAAACTGCGCCAAGTTTATTCAGTTGTTTTGTCTATTTTTAGGCAGCTAAAAAGGACAGCCGGAATACATGTCGTATTCAAGCTGCCCTTTTGTTGGAAGCAAATTAATCTCAATAAGGAATAAGAAGCTTAGTGCTTAGTATTGTTAGTATTGAACGTTTAGATGCGGTGTCTCAATTTCTTTCTCATAGTGATAGGCCTGCATAAGTGCATCCATCGCGCCCGTTGTAAGCATGGAGCGTTCCAGCGCATGTGGGGACCGGCCAGTATGAATGAATCTTTCGATCTCTAGATCTAGTTTGCCGAAATGGATGTATGGCTTTTGATCCTGAATGCGATATTCATGACAGATAGGCTCTTCATCAGGCATGACTTGATAAGTCGCCACAAATCTTCTTACTTCTAAATTATCAATGTACAAAATACCAGACTTCAGACCATCGTAATAATCAAGCTCAAAGAAAACCGGGTCTGGAAGATCATGAGGAAATTTGTTCACATTGATTAAGTTGACAAAACCTCCAAGCTTGCGGTACATATACTCCCAATCTTCGGACAGCATCCGGTCGATAGCTTCCTTGCCTTTATAGGCGCGAACTTTGCTTATTCCTGATTCACCATATGCGCGGTTTTCGGCTACGGACTGCATCATTTCAAGTGCATGGTAAGTGTAGCGCTCCAGAGCGCCGAAAGCGAAGCCAAACATTTTGTGCAGTGGAGCTCCGGTCGGGAACGGTCTGTGTTCCGGATAAGGGAAAGCATAAGGAATAACCGAGCTCGACATAAACGGAATGTTATGCTGATTAATCTTCTCATACATCCACTCGATATCTTCTTGAATAACCGCAAAGCCTTTATCCGAATACACAGGAACAATTTTGTTGAACTCAAGCATTACATTGAGACATTCCTCAAACATGATTCTTCTTGGATATAACGTTTGTCCAAGTTCATTGTCCGGATAATCCCCATGCTCACCAATAATCAGAATACCGTCCAGATCAAAATCAGTTCCGCCGCATAATAGCGTCTCTCTCATGGTGCCGTACATATTCAAGCCATGTTTGGCCGCGAGATCCCGGCTCATATCATTTTCCGGAAACTTTTCTACGTACATGGAAACAATATCGAGCGTCGAATCGTAGTGACGGCCATCCAGTTGGAAGCCTTCCAGCATCTTCGTAATAACCACGTCCGCATGGCAAATATCCCAGTATTCCGTAATGATTGCAGCTACCCGTTTTTTTTGTTTCATGATTGTTTAGCCTCCCATGTAGTTGAAATATCTCTCATCACCTGAAGCACTAAGTCGAGATCTTCTCGCTCAAGATGCAGCGGGTTAATCAAAATTTCTTCATTGTCTGCTGATAGAGCCACTATAATAGAAGGAGTCGAATGCTCCAACTGTTCTTTCAAAGTTGCGGATTGGAGCAGCGGAGTTTTGACCGCTGCACGGGGATAGTCCTGTCCAGTAGGACCCGGATAAACCCGGCGAACCTCATAACCACAAGTCGACAGCTCCTCACGGATTATCTCCACGAAGGATTCATATTGAAGCTTAAGCTGCCCGTGATCTAATGTGACATAGCGTTCTACAGCAGCAAGCAGCCCAACCATCTCCTCCTTGCCCACCTTCATCGGCCTTCCGACCGAAATCTGCGGACCAACATTCATCCGGCAAGCTTCGATCAAAGCTTTGCGCCCAACAATTAAGCCTGCGCTTTGCGGGCCGCGGAGGGTCTTGCCTCCGGAGAAAATGACCAAATCGGCTCCCATTTGCGTATACAGCCATAGGTTGTCCACAGGTGGCAGCTGTGCTGCCGCATCAATCACAACCGGAATGCCCAATGGCTTGGCGATGTCGAGAACTTCTTGGAGGGAAAGCGCACCCCGGCTGTAATAGGTGGAAGTAAAGTAAACGATACAAGCGGTCTTAGCGTTAATTGCATCCTGCAGCTGCCACGCAGAAGTGGATTCCACATCACCAACCTCGATGATGCGGGCGCCAATTTGGCTAATAGCCATATCAAACCCATTGCGCTGGCAGCGGAGTAGAATAACCTCCTTCTTCAAGCCTTTAAGCTTGGGAAATTTGCGGGTGTTCTTCCTCTCAGTTCCCGTAATACAAGCCGCTACTGCAATGGACAATCCGGCAGCTGCGCCGCTTGTCACCATAGCTGCTTCATTACGGGTCAGCTCCGCCAGGCGTTCACCTACCCGGTTATGCAGCTCCTCGATCCAGACGAAGCTTTGGCTCGCTTCCTCCATCGCCTTCCATACCTCAGGAGGTATTAGGGAGCCCCCCAATATGGTGTAGGAATCAGCTGCATTGATCAGTTTCTTCATGCCTAATTTCTCATAAATAGTAATCGCCATGGCCTCCCAAAGGGATAGTAAAAAGAAATATATGATGTATTCTATATAAGAGATTACCGTGAATAAAATGATTTTGCAAGAAGAAATATAGAATTCAAACAGCCCTGCTTTTGCAGGCAATAAACTATACAATATGTATCCAAAACCTGCCCGCTGTTTCCCCTCCTGAATGAGCTGCAAAGTAAAGAAAAGTTCCTTCATCCAGTAAAAAAAAACACCTTGGGCGTTCCTTGATATGCGTGTTCGTGACATTGGTGCATGGAGGGAGGGAATGGCTGCGGGCTCACAAATTCACGAACACCATCCTCAAACCGGCAGCCAGCTGGGTGTTTGCTCTTGATTGGAGGAGATTTCCCCCACAGGCAAAGACGCTGGGAGAGGGCGGAGCGGATCCAGCTACTTTAACGAACTTTAACGATGTTTTTCATCGTTAAAGCATCAGATCCGCGCCACATCCTTTCTTTAACGATGAAAAACATCGCTAAGTGGAGCACGCTCATTTCGGCGGATGGGTGGGCTTCCACTAGGCTACTACTAACGCTCTTCCTCCCATATCCCATCCTCTCAGCAGCAAATTACCGAATGTTCCACACTCCAACCGATAACGGACTACCATCAGAAGTTGTTTTCCCCTTTCTGCTTCCCTTGGTGAATGAAGGTCATATCTTCCAATTTACCACTGCTCCAAGCTCCCCCAAAACACTTATACTTACTGGCAGTTCAATTAGAAAAAGGTAACCAGTTTTTGCTTTTTGCTTTTAACTTTTAACTTTTAACTTTTAACTTTTTTGCTTTTTGCTTTTTGCTTTTTGCTTTTTGCTTTTCGCTTTACGCCTCACGCCATAAGCTTCATCGCTGTAATTCGATAAACTATACCTGTAAAAAAAACGTACCCCTGTAACATCTACAAGAGTACGCCTTACTAAACATTCTTTCCTGCACGATGGAACCAATTAAGCAGTTCCTCGCTTTGCTTGAGCAGCAAGCCTTTCAGGTGGAATTTTGAACCTGCAAGACCCGAAGCAATAGAAGCACTAAATGTGGACAGCTCTTTTCTCCGCTGCCACGGATTCGTAGCAATATGGCAGAACTGAATCCTTCCCTTCGGCAGCAGCACAGTAGTCCGGCTGATTTGCCGGCTGCGTAGCAGCAGCATTTCCCCCTGTAATCTCCAGCCCCCATTCCTGAACCTCCAAATGCCAAGCAGGAATGAAATCAGACTGAGCAGTAAGCCAAACCAGCCCCAGGTGAAAAAGTAGCCTACCGCAGCACTTAGCACAGCAAAGAAAATCGCATCCGGTAAAAGGTAACCTGCCCAGGCTTGTTTAGGTAGTGGTGTAAGCTCCGAATCAACAGGCTGTGCGAAATGCGGCGCTGCTTCCCGCAGGAATGATTCGATTTCCCGTTTATGCAGCAAGGGCATCAGCAGCGTTGACTCCCCTTTTTGTTTCCCGTAGCCTGCGCTCTCAACATGAATCGCGGCAAACCCGAATGGCTGCCATAAGACTTCCTCAACGATGCGGATTGCCTGGATACGCTTGATCGGCAGTGTCACTCTCCGCCTTTCCAGCAGCCCACGTTCAATATGCAGATCATCGCCTGTACGAGTCAGCGAGAAGTTAGCAAACTTAAGGATAGAAGCAACAATGGAAATCAGCCAGGCAATTACCAGTACAGCGGCAATAAGCATAGGGATCGCACCCAGATTAAGCGAATTCCACACTCGGCTGTACATATTTGGCATGATTTGATCCAGCTGTGATAATGCCGCGAATATGATTGGTACTGCAACTCCAATACTGCCTAATGTCATTCCAGCAGCGATGAGCCGGCCGGTCGAAAGGCGATACGACCTGCTGGCGGGACGGGTTGGAGCCGTTTTTCCTGTAATTGGCGCGCCCATTTCCTCTTTAGGCTGCGATATTTGTTTGTGTGCCGAATCCAGCGACTGTTCGTAATGCCCCGAATGCTCCGAATGATCAACCTGATCAGCTAGATCAGCCTGAACAGTTGGCCCAGATTGATCCACCAGTCTGCTTCGCTCATTCTGGAAAGCTTCAGAAGGGTGCAGCAGCTCCTGCAGCCTTGCGGCTTCCTGCCTGGTTACAGCAGTCAAGATCGCCTCCGGTTTTTTTCCTCCTGCCGTTTGGATCTGCACCCGCACCACGCCAAATAACCGGTGAAGCAGCCCCTCCGTCAAATCGATCGTCTGAATGCGTTCCAGCGGGATGAACTGCTTTTTCTTCACCAGCACACCCAGCTCGATTTTTAGCTGCCCATTTTCAATGCTATACCGGTACATCAGCCAGTAAAAAATACCGTATACGATCGTCCATACAAAAAATGCTCCACCTGGCGCCAATCTCCAAAACAGCTCCGTTCCATCCTCCACCCGATTAAAGCCGCGGCTTATAATCAGGATAAGTAGGGGAAGGATCAATTCTTTCATCGATTTAAGTGCCGCGAGCAGCGCAGACACCGGGTGCATCCGTTTTCCATTAGATGTCTTCATGGGATACCCTCGCCAGCTCCGCTATCTGGTCTCGCACCTTATCCGCGAGCTCATTCGCAAGCGCCGGGATTTCATGATTCCCAGCAGCTGTTGAGAACGTCACGCTCGATAAGCCATATTTACGCATAATTGGCCCTTGATTGGTGTCGACATGCTGAACCCGTACCATCGGAATAACCGTCCGCTTCTGAAAAATAAATCCGTGCTGGAGATCAATTTCATTCTCACGGATCTCATAACGCCAGCGTTGCCATCTGCGCTTGGGAAGAACTGTAACAAGAAGCAGCGTCTCCAATAAGGTAAGTACGCCAGCTATTACTGCAATCCACCAAGGCCAATTGAACCGAAAGGCAGCGAATACCAAAAAAATAGTAACTATCCAAGAAATCAAAGATGAAATCAACCCGGACCATTTCCATACCGCCAGTGCCCGTTCGTCTAACTGTTGTTGAGGCATTCCCCGCATCACGCTACACTTCCTTTTCCAAAAAAAGCATACTCCATTCTAGCGCGGACGGCTCCCTTCCGTCAATTATCGGCTAGGAGAGAATCCTGTCAGATTTGTCCAAGAAACGCCAAAAATTATTGTGCAGCAGATCCGCAACGTCGCGCTCAATTTCTGTACAGTCCAGCACCCATCCGGTACGCAAAATATCCTTATATTTCTCCAGCAAAATCATGGAAATGATCTCCTTGGAATGCTTCCATTTGTAGATGAGCTGGTCCAGCACGCGGGCATCCGAGTGTTGGGGAGTCACGCTTAAGCCAAGCAGTTCAAACCTCATTCGAGTCACCTCTTCAATTAGCGCCGGACTGTTCAAAAACCACCAGCAGCCAAAAACGAATAAATTCCGGAACTTGCGGCCAAGCACACAAAGCTCATGCTGATTTTCGCGGGAAAGATAGGTTGTCATAAACTTATTATGAGGGTAGGTTCGCAGCATATAGGCCAGCGGCTCAAGACTTGCCTTATCGAGTGAATCTCCAGCAGAGCGAAGCGCTGGGTTCACAGCCCTTGTTACACCTATCATCATGGCAAAAGGAATCGATTTTCCCCGGGATACAGGCAGAATGCAGTGTTCGATTATGCGGCTGCGATCAGAATCCTCAGGGAACGCAAAATCGGGCGGAAGCGAGACAGCCATATACAGCGGGTTCATCCGGACAATCCAATCTTGCAAAAATCGGCTTATTTCACGCACCGTCTGCTCTCCCCACACATCCTCCACCTGATAGCCCCATGCGTGCAGCTTGTCCTTGTTGGCCGCATAATCATTTAGCAGAGGGTCCAGACGCAAAGCCGCATGAAAACGCGGATCCGGCTTTGTGCCGCTTAACCATATGCCACGCTCTTCCTCATCGAACGGATCGTTTGTCATTACCACATGATCAACCCCAGCGAGCTCCAGCACCTTGTCAACTTGTGAATAAGCATCATACTGCGCATAAATTTGACGAAAAGCATCCAAATCGCGGGAACGAAGATCGATGCCGAAACCTTGCAGCGTAGTAAGCACACCCCGGCAAGCTTCGCTAACCGGGGAATGTTCGATAAACAGTTTCTGCCAAATATGATCCGCTTGCGCACTCTTCGTTAACTGCCAAAAAATTTCAATCGGCAGGTCGCTCCAACGCATCACCTCTGCCACCAGATAGTGGTAGGTTAACAGCTCATCCACACCCCGGTGCAGCAGGCTGTCAAAATTAGGGGAAAACAAATGTGTGTGCATATCCGTAATCTTTTGTTGTTGAACAGCATTTTTAACTACAGCTGCAAGTTGCTCGCTGGTATTGATTTCCATGGGCACATCTCCTCGGGTTCATTATTCTAAGTATTATTAAGGTATTAAAAACTTCTTATTTTATGCACACGTGAACATTCACTTCTATAATTATATCCTATATTTGCTTTTCTGAGCAAACAAAAACATAAGACCAGAGCACGCGCCTTCCCGTAGGTTGAGCACAAAAAAAGCAGCTTATTCAAGCTGCTTTTCTCAATATTCTCTGTTACTCTGTTTCTCATTGCTCAGTTATTCGGTATTTATCCTTTGTGATCAACCAAGATCCGATGCTCAATCCAATCGCTGCCGAGAGTATTGCTTGCATTTGCAGTTATTTTCGTCCATCCTTCTACGAGCAGCAGCGAGCCGGGCATTACTGAAAAACGGGCGGATACATTATCCTTATGGCCCCACTGCCTTTCATTTCTATAGAAGAAACATATTCAACAGGCACATCGAGATCCACTTTGGTTTCCAAATAGGCGGGGCCACTTCCATACACATTTCGTTCGAGCCAATCAATGGACGAGGAGGGTGCGGATTGCAGCAAATTCGTAGGATTTGTATATATCGTCTTTTGTTCCTGTTCAAAGCAGCAGCGAATGATTTCCATGCGGGAATGAACAGGCAGAGATCTAGGAAGTTTAATGCCATATCCTGCGTGCGTTG
Organism: Paenibacillus eucommiae; assembly: GCF_017874215.1. GTDB lineage: Bacteria > Bacillota > Bacilli > Paenibacillales > NBRC-103111 > Paenibacillus_AI > Paenibacillus_AI eucommiae. Next base: position 12,697 of record NZ_JAGGLB010000040.1, on the reverse strand, counting down.
TCGTTTTCAGAATCTCGCCCCAGCAAGCCCAAACGCACAAAAAAACCAAAAGATCCGTTGGCCAAAACCGCATCCGATCTTTTGGTTGCTCTTTTGCAGCAGCATTTATATGTAAATATTTGATAATGAATGTTTCGTTTATTTTTTCTATATAATCTCCCCCCTGAATGTTCACATCATCTTGAGTATAGCCTCACGGCCTATCATCCCCACCTCGATGCCTAGGTCTTTAGACGTATGAGTAACTGATTCCAAAGGAGCATCCAAAAGGTCGGCAACAGTCTTTACACCTGTAGCTCTTGCAGCAACAATATTCCGCTCGCTAAGACGCTCATTTAACAAATTTACATCGAGGGCTCCACACATGATATATCCCTTATTTGTCGTAATAATAATTAAGGTCGTTTTGGGTAAAAGAACTTCAATCGCAAGCACCGTATGGCCTTCAAGGATAATGGGTTCAACGCGGATCATGTTCGTCACTCCCCTTTTGTCAGTTCTCCATCCATTATATGTTGCAGAAAGCCGGAGGGTGAAAAGAATAAAGTTTTTTCATTTTCTCCTTTTCTTTACGTTCCCGTGTTAAGATTTTGCTATTTTTGGGTAAGCATTCATGATATAGTTATCATATAGTTTTCTTAAAAGACATTGTTACGGAGGGCATATGGAATCGGATAAAAGCGAAAATCCCACAAAATCATACTTATTCACAGTAGATTTGTTAATTGAAGATGGGACTAACGGACTAGCCCTTGAAAAGCTCCTCCACCTCCTAAATACTGAGGTCATCAAAGATTATAAAGTAAAAAGCGGCATTGAGCTCGGCAAGCTGATTGATCTAAGTGTCCAAGAGAATGAAAAGCTGACTCTTGCTAAACATAAAGAATCCGAGAAAAAGAACGAGGCAGACAGTAAACTAAAAAAGCAGTCCGCTCCACCTCCCGCCCCCGCTTATGAGGACAGCTACTTACCGATCATTGAGCAGCTGGAATTTTTCAAGCAAAATAATTTATTAATTCGAATGACCGTTATTAAAGCTAAGGGAATCAAGTTAAACCTTCCCTGCCGCATTCTCAACTATGATAACGAAACCCAGAATGTGACCGTTTACCATGTAGATGAGAAGAAGGTTTATCTGTTCAAGCTTAATGAAATTGACGACTTTGTAACTGGATAACGAAAGAAACAGGGTGCTCTTCTTAGGAAGAACACCCTGTTTCTTTGTGACCCGAATGGGCCTTGGCACCTTATTTCATGATTTCATGACAGCAACAGCGATTAACACCCAAGCGAGCAAAAAGCCGACACCACCAAGTGGTGTGATCGCCCCCAGAATTTTAATTCCGGATAAACTTAACACATACAGGCTTCCTGAGAACAAAACAATTCCGATCATCATGGACCAGCCGGAAATGTTCACGAGCGTACTGTTGCCCAGTTTATCTGCCAAGAGTGCTATAAGAATCAAGCCGACCGCATGAATCATATGGTACTGAACCCCGGTTTGATAAATTTCCAGCATCTCTTTACTTAATTTTGCTTTCAAAGCATGGGCCCCGAAAGCCCCTAGAGCAACAGCCAGAAAAGCATTCAAGCTGCCGAGCACTACAAATATTTTGATCATTGTCTTCCTCCTTCACCCTGCTGACACCTAGCTTGCATACGCTGCAGAAGGACTTCGTCATCCAGGGTTATAAATCCTGCCGGCTTTTTTGCAATGTTGTTACGCAATTTCAACAACGATTCTTTTGCTGCCAAGTCCTCTCAAATAGGATTCAAAATCCAGATGAGACAGCGGGTGACTGAATAAATACCCCTGCGCTTCGTTGCATTTTTTAGCTTTCAGTGCTTTCCATTGCTCCTTATTCTCCACCCCTTCTGCCAGTACGGAAATATTCAGGCTATGCGCAACCTTGATAATCGCTTCGATTAAAGATTCGTCATAAGAATCCAGAAGCATATCATGGACAAATGATTTATCAATTTTTATCATATCCAATGGAAAAGCTTTTAAATAGCTGAGTGAAGAATAGCCGGTTCCGAAATCATCGAGCGCCAGCCCGAGGCCCAGCTTTTTGAGCGCGATTAAAGTAGAGACAACCTGCTCCACATGATGCATGGCGGTGCTTTCTGTAATTTCAAGCATCAGATTTTCCGGATGAATCCCCGTTTCTTGGAGTATCCCTTCCACCTTCTGAACCAGATCAGCTTGCAGAAATTGCCGCAAAGAAAGATTAACCGATACGCGCAGGGGAGTAAATCCCCGATCCATCCATTTTCTGTTCTGCAAACAGGCTTCCCGCAGCACCCATTCGCCAATCGGTACTATCAATCCTGTTTCCTCTGCAATCGGGATAAAGTCAGAAGGTGGAATCATCCCTTTCTCGGGGTGGTTCCACCTGATCAAAGCCTCGGAGCCGACAATTTCGCCTGTTTGCAAATCGATCTTCGGCTGGTAGTATACGCGAAACTGTCCTTTCTCCAAAGCTTTCCTCATTCCGTACTCCATGTACATGCCCTGCAGGAGCTGCCTCGCCATCTCTGCAGAGTAAAAGCGGTAATGATTGCCCCCATGCTCTTTGGCACGATACATCGCCATTTCAGCACTTTTGATTAATGAGTCGGAATCCTTACTGTTATCACCAAAGGTGCTGATACCTATGCTTAGCGATATATATACCTCTTGCTTTTCAAAATCAAAGGGCTGTGAGAAGGCATGCAGGATCGATTTAGCTATTTGTGAAGCTTCATTCTCTGTGCTCTCCTGAAGCATAACCAGAAACGCATCGCCGCTCTGTCTGCTGATTAGCGTTCCCGCACTTAAGCTTTGAACCAGTCTTATGCCTATTGCCTTTAATAAAGTGTCTCCGAAATGCTGGCCCATCGAATCGTTAATAATATTAAAGCGATCCACATCCAGACAAAGGATAGATAAGGGCCTGCCCTGTTTCTTCTCGAGAAAGTCCCCAAGCTCTCTTTTGAAATAATCACGGTTAGGAAGCTCAGTTAGTGCATCGTAATAGGCCAGGAAGCGGTACCTTTCTTCACTTTCCTTGAGAGCCTCTTCAGCCAGCTTAAGCTGCGTAATATTATGACCAATAGCTACAAACCTCTCCGGCCGGTTCGCTTTATCCATGTAAGGGACAATCGTCGTATGCACCCAGTAAGAGCTGCCGTCCTTGGCCCTCCCCCTGATCTCACCTCTCCAGACGTTTCCCCCTGTAATCGTTCTCCATATTTCCGCTGAAAATTCCGCATTATGAAATGCACTGTCCAGCAAGAAGGGGTGGGCAGAACTCGGATCAAACAGCTCTTGCTCTGTATATTGAGAAAGTTCGCACAGCTTCGAATTCACATATATAATTTCCCCGTCTGGAGAGACAACAGCCACTATGGAAGACTCATCCAAAGCAGAGTTAATATTAGCCAGCCCCCCTAGCATCTCATTATCCGTCTTGTTCTGATCAACGGATCCTGCTTCTTCTGTCATCAATTTGTCCCCTTTCATTGGGTAAAATGGTTCGAGCCGTTCACTGTGTATTCTATATTAACAAGAAAACGTTAGTAAACATTAAGGAAAGTATGAGCAAGCGAAGAAAGCTATAGCCGGTTTTACATGCTGTTTTACATGCTGTTTTACATGCTGTTTTACATGCTGTTTTACATGCTGTTTTTACTGTTAAACGCCCCTTTGTGTAATGTTTGACTATATGCTAAAGCTCCTGTACGATAACTAAATAAAGGCTGCTAAATAAAAATGAACCCGAAGAGGTGAGATTATGAATACCCGTCTATCTTTTTCCCGAAAATATACCGAAAGCTCCTTTTGGCGCAAGCTGCAAAAATTCGCCAAAAATGCTGGAACGAAGGTTGTCTATGTGGCGCTATTGCTTTATTATGTGCTCCAGAGCTCGAATGTTCCACTTAAAGCAAAAGCGGTAATAATTGGAGCATTGGGGTATTTCATAGCCCCTATTGATGCTATCCCCGATATTATGGTAGGAATCGGTTACGCCGATGATTTCAGTATTTTGTTAGGAGCTCTTGTATCTGTTGCCATGTATGTGGACAAGGATGTCAAGGAGAAGGCACATAATCGCATCGCGGCCTGGTTCGGTTCCGAGGCGGAAGAAGACGTGCAGGCGATCGATACGAAACTCGATACGAAAACACAATCCTCAATTTCATAAACCTCAGAAGACCCCTCAAGGAGCTTGCAACCTTCCGAAAGGGTCTTTTTTTCTTGTTATCCTCCTGCCGCTCATCAAATATGGATACAGAAAAATCAAGCCCAAAACATAGAGGACGCAGGCAAAATAAGCGGGAAGCAGATGCCAAAAATCCGTGTAGCCGATCACCGCATGCACACTAAAGCCTGCAATAAAGCCAGGCATTCCGCCTGCGAGCAAGGTCCACCAGAGCCACCGCTGCCCCTGATTTATCCCCCATAATGCAATTGTAAGCAGGACTAAAGCATTCGAGAACAAAGCACCGCCGAAGCCAGCGCGGTCGTGGGCAATTAGGGGAACAAGCCGTTCATTATACATAGCCAAAAATTCTGGCGTCGTGCACAGATAGGCAAGATCGGTCGCTACGAATACATCAGTCACACCAATGAACGAGATTGTTATGCCTCCAACAGCAAGCGCACTTCCAAGACTGACAAACATAAGCTGTCCCCATTGAGCCAGCCGCCAGCTGCGATCGTTCACAAGGTTTGGCGGATCCAGTGATGGCCGGTTCGCTTTCGTACGCATAGACAATATAAACATTGGCAGCAAAAGAATCGCTACAAGTCCATGCAGAGGATCAAAATATCCGTAACCAAGATATAGGAAAAAGCTGCTGAAGCCCACCAGGCATGAGATAAAGAGCGCTGTTTTAGACCAATGAAGCCCTTTGCCAAGACCATACCTGGCAAGCTGAGCATACAGGATGCCAATGGATATCATGGTCCCTGCCAATGTGACTCTGTCATGCGACATAAAAGGCAGCAAACGCTCATTCAAGTTCTCCATTGATTCACGGCCGATGCCTAGAAAGCGGATATCGTAAGGCAGAACAACACTGGTAGCAGCGATGATCCAAGCTAATATGCCGCCAATCACCATCCCCAAGCCGAGCAGCCACATCCAGCCCCAGCCTTGCCAAAAAGAGGGCAGCTTCATAAGCGCAGCTGCATCTATGCTGTGCTGAAAATGTCCATTGCGCAAAGGCAAAGGTTCATGATCGGCTGACTCTATCCGCTTGTAAATAATGGCTTCATTAATCCGCTTAGGCAAGCCAGGTCCTGAATACACGAGTCCGCTGTGCAGCTGAACATAATTGGCTCCTGCATCCATAAGCTCTAATGCATCCAGGGGCTCATGGACACCACCCGCGGCTACGATAATCAATGAATCTCCGGCAATCTCACGGACAAGCCTTACACGCTCCAGACTTAGAGCTTTCCCCTCCTTGCCAATAAGGTCCCCGTCAGCGGTATGAATAGCTTCGCCGATGACCATTCCCTGCAGCAGATGGAAATCCGCTCTTGCAGCCAACTGCTCCAGCCATTGTTGCGGGCAATCCAAGGTTACATATATAAATACAGGGAAATCTTTATTTATAGAATGTGCCATACGCGCAGCGTCTTCGCAGTAGCAAACCGTTTCTTCCAGCGTCCAACCACGATCAATCACGTCCAAATATAGCGCATCAGCATACGGAGACAGACGTTCGATCAGCTGCTGCTGCTCTTCAAGAGCCTCAACTGGCGTACTGGCGGAAGTGTGCCGGGTTCGGATCATCAGCGGGAGCGGGTAGTTCCTTCTATCCTTTAATCTTTCCTCTACCACGTCCACTCCATCGTTCGCATAAGGAGTTGGATACAAAAGAGCTTCATTACTTACTTCTCTGCGAATAGACATATTGGAGGAAACCGGATGTAGGGTTACAGGTCCAATCTCCATAAAGCCTAGCCCAAACTGGGCCAAAGCTCTGGGAGCAGAACCATGTATATCCAATGCTCCGCTAACGCCAACAGGATATTTTATATGAACTGCAGACATCTTGCTTTCTAAAATCGGATACGATTCCATATGCCCGAGCGTTCGAATCAGTAGGGAGCCTCCGGGCAGCTTGCTAATAAGGCCCATGGCATGCAGTGTGAAATCACGTGCACGTTCTGCAGAAAGGCGAAACAACAAGGGACGAAATATCGTGCGATAGGACCAATCCGGCAAACAGGCTCCTCCTCTCGTGCTGTCTTTTGCAATAAAAAAGTTGTAAAAATGGGATCTGTGTTTATATATACATAGGTACTATTAAAAGATAGCACTATATTTTTAATATGGAAAGACTATACTAAAGTTAATAAACGCCTGAGAGGTGAGCCAAATGAGCAGAAAGATCATTGAAAAGGAAGCGCATCGCTGGACAGAGATGGGGATTATTACGTCGGCCCAGTATGCTCAGATCATGAACTTATATACAGAAAAAAAGCGTGCAATCGGTCTTGTTCCTATTCTCGGAAGCATTCTTGTAGGGCTGGGCATTCTCAGCTTCATGGCAGCGAACTGGCAAGCAATTCCTGAGCTGCTGCGGCTTATCGTTATTTTAGGAGGAATGATCGGATTTTATTTTGCCGGGGAAACGATGCTGAGGAAGGATCATGACAAGCTGGGCATTGCGCTCATTTCTCTGGGTCTCGTTATGTTCGGGGCTGGTATTATCCTGATTGCCCAAATGTTTCATTTGGAAGCTTATAACGCTACCTCTTGGATCGTGTGGGGAACAGCGGGCTTGCTGCTTACGTATTTATATCAAAGCCGTTACTTGTACTTGATCACCTTGGTCCTGTATGCAGTTGCGCAAATGAACAGTACGATGGAATTTAATCAATTTAGCTATGCGGCGTTTATTCTTTCAGTTGCAGGCTTGGGCTACTACACTTGGCTAAATAAGAATACACTGCTGGCTTGGTTGTTCAGCATCAACTTCATTATTCAGGTTATTATGCTCACTGTCGTTCATGAATGGGAATTTCTATGGGTATTTGTTCCAGTCATGCTGCTCTATACGCTGGGGGATTGGATTAGAAATCGTGATTTTGCAGCCCCCATTCAAAGCGCAGCTTTGATCGCTGCCTATGTATTTGACTTATTCCTTGTATTGTTCCAAGGAGATATGGACTACCTCGAAACCCGGGCACATATTTTGGCGGAGCCGTTCTCATTCTTACTGCTGGCAGCCGCTTTCCTGGCCTTGTCTTTATACCTGAAGGCCCGCTCCGGACGGCTTATCTCCGGGGTTGAATGGATTGTAATGCCCGTCCTGCTGTACGCAACCTTGTATGTAGATGTGCTCTACTTGTTCATTCTGTTCTTCTTCTCCTTATTCGTTCTATGGAGGGGCTATATCGAGGAATGGCGCTTCAAAGTAAATTTAGGCACAATTCTATTCCTTATTATTACGATGACGGCTTACGGCAAGCTCGCTTGGGATTTCATGGATAAATCTTTATTTTTCATTTTTGGCGGTATTTTGCTGCTCGTGCTCAGCTGGTTTTTAAATCGGCGCAGGAAGCAATTTATCGAGGAAACGAAGGAGGATAACGATCATGACGAAACCAACAACTGATCTGCAGGCTGGCTCAACCTTTTGGAAGCTCCACCGCACCAAGCTGCTGGTCGTACTCGTGATCTTACAGGTATTATTCCTGTTAGGTACTGCCGGTTCTTCATATGCGGTCCGCTGGCTCGGTAAAGAAATCCGCTTGCAAACCTTGCCCGTGGATCCCAGGGACTTGCTGTATGGCGATTATGTGATTTTGAATTATGAAATCAGCACTCTGCCGACATCGCTATTAAATAAAGGTGAATTTCCCGAGAGGGGAGATACTGTCTATGTGCTGCTCAAACTGAATGCATCAGATAAGGCTGGAACTTATGATGCTGTGGGCATTTATACCAGCAAGCCTTCTGCCGCGGCGGAAGAAGCGATCATCAAGGCACGCGTCGAATTCAACCATGGAGACACGCTCCGCTTAGAGTATGGCTTGGAAAAATATTATGTGCCAGAAAATACAGGTAAAGAGCTGGAAAATCAGGTAGGGGAATTAGTCGCCAGAGTCAAGGTTGCTCCCTGGAGCCGAGCTGTCATAGAAGGACTTGAGCCGAAATAATCCGAATCCCAATCATCCTTCTATGCTTATGGCACCTTTATAGCACCTTTATAGCACTCTTAATGCCTGAACAAGCGATTCCCTCAGCTCTGCATAATCATGATGCTTACGTATATGCGAGAAGCCCTGCGACAAAGAAGCTTCCGTGCCGGAATGAAGCGGATTGTTGAAATCAAGCATGATGCCGCTTTCTGAAGAACCATTCATCACGAGTATGCGGGAGGAAAGCAGGAGCGCTTCGTCGACATCGTGCGTAATAAAAAAGATCGTCTTGCCGGTACGAAGCCAAATGCTGCGCAGCTGTGCCTGAAGTCCTTCCCGCGTTATGGCATCCAATGCAGCAAAAGGCTCATCCATCAAAATCAGGCGGGGATCCATCACCAGCGAACGGGCTATAGCCGTTCGCTGTTTCATGCCGCCTGAAAGCTGATAGGGCAGCATAGATGCATATGGCGTAAGCCCAACCTGCTCGATATGATAGGCAGCGGCTGCCCTGCGCTCCGCTTTGCTTAGGCCGCGCATAACGAGCCCAAATTCCACATTGGATCGAACATTCAGCCAAGGAAATAAATTCGCATGCTGGAACACGACCCCTACATCCGCATTCGGCTCGGTGTGCTTTCTGCCAAAAATATGCACTTCACCTGAGGTAGGCCGCTCATAACCGGCGATCAGCCGCAACAATGAGGTTTTCCCGCAGCCTGATGGACCCAGAACACTAATAAACTCCCCTTCTGTAACGCGCAGTTGAATGTCTTTCAGCACTTCCGTACGTTTATTACGCGCAGGATAGCTCAAGCTTACTTGCTGCAAATCAATAGACAGCATATTCATCGTCTAACCTCTATTCGGCTAAGGCTGCAAGGCGTCCGTACGAATGGCTGCCTGAAATGCGGCATCATCCGGGGCTGAGGAAATGGCTTTCTGTGTGACCAGAAATTCGGCTGTCTCTTTCAAGACTTTGGAAAAGCCGCCCGCTTGACCATCTGCGCCTAAATATTTGGCATCCCGCTGCTCTGAAGCCAGCAGCCATACAAGCTCATTCATTTGCGACAGTGCTTCCGCTTCTGTTTGACTTAGCAAAGGTGCAAGCGCCTTGGCGGCATCACCAGGCTTGTCGCGATAAAGCTTGATCGATTCGTCCAGCAAGGCAACGTATTGCTTGAGAAATCCCGGGTATTGATCCGCGAATGCTGTCCGCACCACACCTACATCAGCTGTTACAATGCCCTTCTCTGCCAGCTTCTTAGCTGTCGTGATGATTTGCCCATCATCGGCAACCAGCTTCGCCAGCGAAGGCTGCCATACAAATGCGCCATCAATATCTTTGCGCTGCCAAGCGGCCAAAATATCCGGAGGCTGCATATCCAGCACCGTCACAGAGCTTGCATCGACGCCTTCAGAGCTCAAGGCCGACAGCAGGCTGAAGTGGGTGGTAGAGCCAAAGGGAACGGCGATTTTTTTGCCGGCTAAATCCTTGACGCTTTGAATACCCGATTCCTTGCGAACTGCCAAGGCCTCGTTATCCCCGATAATATCATGCAAGAAATACACTTGATACGGCAGCTTGCTGGAAACGCCAATGGCTACCGGAACTGAACCAGCCAGCCCAAAATCGATCCCGCCAGAGGCTATCGCCGTATTCACATCACGTCCCGAATCGAACTGAACCCAAGTAATCTTCGTATCAGGAAATTGCTTCTCGGCCAGCCCTAACGCTTTGGTCAGAAGCTCGGCGTTCGGAATCACTTGAAAGCCTATCTTCACCTCTTTAGGCTGCTCCACTTGAGCCGGGGCAGGTGCAGGCGAAGCTGTTGCCTTAGCCGCATCTGCCGCTTTCGTGGCAGCAGGAGTTTGTGATGCTTCAACAGATTTAACCGTTTCGTTCGATTTGCCTGCACAAGCGGATAACATGAACATTAAAATCAGGGCAAATGCCATAAGTATGCTTTTTTTATAAGCTAAGACCATCGTTTCCACTCCTCTTTTTTATTCTTTACCACTCCATGGCACCAGCTTACGCTCCAGCCAGCGAACAATAAAATCTACACATATGGCAATTAAGCCCATAATTATGATGCCGACAAAAATAATATCGCTTCGCAAAAACTTGCTTGCATCCAGTACCATCCATCCTATTCCTGATATCGCTGCTACCATTTCTGCAGCCACTAACGTTGTATAGGTGACACCAACTGCAGTACGGATACCTGTGAACAGCTCCGGCAAGCTGGAAGGAAAGATTACATATACGAACAGCTTCCATCTGCTCGAACCGAGGGAGCGTGCCCCGAGAATCCGATCCTTCGGTATCCTTGACACCCCTGCTACAGCAGCGAGATAGAGCGGAGCAAAGGAGGCAAGAAATAGCAGCGCAATTTTGGAGGAGTCTCCTATCCCGAGCCACAGCACGAGCATCGTGTAGTAAGCCAACGGCGGCAGAGGCCTGTAAAACTCTATAAAAGGATCGAATATAGCCCGTACGGCAGGAATGTAGCCGCTGATAAGGCCCAACGGAATAGCTGTCAGCAGCGCGAGAAGAAAGGCAGATCCCAACCGGAATAAGCTCTCCGAAATGTGCAGCGCTAATGAGCTTCCCTTGTATCCGGTGCTCCATATGTCCAGAAAAGCGAACCACACCTGTTTAGGCGAGGGGAGAAACAAGGGACTGACCCATTCATTAGCTGCAACGATCCACCAAAGCAGGAAGACAGCTAATACAGAAAGCAGAGATAGCGACCGCAGTCCATTTTTATTCGTATACATGCTTAATCCCCCCTTCAACCTGGTGGTGGTCTCATTAATTGTTGGAGCAGTAGGGTGACCATGGATTGATCGCTCTAGTGCCTAGTATTATGTGCCTATTATTATGTGCTTTTCAATTCAGGTTTGTGCTGATAAGCAATAATTTCTCCTTGATAATCCCGCCTTTCTTGTGGGGCAGCCTGTAAGGGCAGCTTGGGAAAGAGCAGCTCAGCAACACGGTAAGCCTCTTCCAAATGTGGATACCCCGATAAAATAAACGTGTCAATCCCCAGTGCCTCATACTCTTTCATTCTCATCGCCACTGTGTCCGGATCTCCAACTAGCGCTGTACCTGCCCCGCCCCGCACCAGACCAATGCCAGCCCACAGATTCGGACTGATTTCCAGCTTGCTGCGATCCCCCTGATGGAGCTCGGTCATCCTTCTTTGCCCATGGGAGTCCATACGGGCATAAATTTTCGTCGCTTTGGCAATCGTGTCATCGTCCAAGTGACGAATTAACTCATGGGCTGCGGCCCAAGCCTGCTCCGTGGTCTCACGCACTATAATATGCAGGCGAATGCCGAAGCGGACTGACCGGCCTTCTTTTTCAGCACGGCTGCGCATCTCCTGCAGCTTCTCGGCAACCTGCTCCAACGGCTCTCCCCAGGTCAGGTATACATCCGTATGCTTGGCGGCCACATTCATCGCTGCTGGTGATGAACCCCCAAAGAAAACAGGAGGATACGGCTTCTGCTTAGCCTCGTAAAAATTAGTAGCCTCACGGACCCGCAGGTGCTTGCCCTCGAAGCTCACACTTTCCTGCTGCAGAACACTGCGCCAGATGGTCATGAACTCATCGGTCAGCTCATAGCGGCTGTCATGGTCGAGGAACAAGCCATCCGCCTCCAGCTCTTCCCTGTCGCCTCCAGCAACCACGTTAACGAGCAAACGTCCTTCCGAGCTGCGGTCAAAAGCCGCTGCCATCCGTGCTGCCAAAGTCGGCGACATCAGTCCAGGCCTTACAGCTACCAGAAACTTTAGCTTGCGCGTTAGCGGAATAAGTGTGGAAGCCGTCACCCAAGCGTCCTCACAAGATCTGCCAGTGGGAAGCAGCACCCCGCTATAACCCAGATCATCAGCTGCCATCGCCATTTGGCGAAAATAAGCAGGTGTAGTTGCCCTGGCGCCTATGTTCGTGCCGATATAGCGTCCATCTCCATATGTAGGTATGAACCAAAATAATTCCACGTACATTCCCCTTTTTACCGAATTCACCTGTTAATCTTATAAATCTTATAGATCTTATAAACCTTATAAATTATAAATCTTATATTTCGCATAGGTTAAATCGGATTTTAATAACAAAAAAAGGACTCCTGCAGCTCTTTGCATAAAGTGGCTGCGGCAGTCTCCAGTGATCCGGTCGACCAATATCAGTGAATAAATATTCACTTTGTTGAAAACATCATACAAAATTATTAATTTCCCGTCAACTAATTTTTTCACTTGCCGCATCGGATTGGGCCTGCCCTTCTAATTGGGAAATCCAAACCTCCACTTGCTAGTTAGCCTCATGTTAACCTGATACTACCTGTTGTTGGCCTGACAACATTGCATAGCAGCCCGCCTCCCCCGAAATTGAGCAGCGTGTTGTCTTGTGTTGTCTTGTGTTGCGAGTGTGCGTGTATCACTTAACGATGTTTATACGAAAATAAAACTGAACTCCTTGGCTAAAATGATGTTAGAAGGCAAAAAAAGGCCTTGTGCTTTTAAAAGTAGTTAATGC
>NZ_JAGGLB010000039.1 GCF_017874215.1 Paenibacillus eucommiae | reverse complement strand
AGTCAAGTACTTTGAATCAAATACTGAAAATTAGGTACATGGTGCTCCATCAGATACCTCCAAGAATGAGTTAAATAACTGACTAAATAAATTTAAAGGCGCAACAGGCTTATTTGAGGACTTCAACTTTAAGTTGGTTGTGATTGATTCGTTATTAAATCAATCTCCATCTTTTGAGTCGGAGTTAGAAATTCTAAAAGGGAAATATGTTGACAAGTTTGAATGGTATAGCGGTTCAGGTCCAATCGAAGAAATGTTAAAATTTTTCAGAAATTTGAAAATCGGTATTGGCTAAGGGCCAAGCTTTTGGCAGAAAATCGGATGCAACGGATCAAAATCCGTTGCGGGAGTTGATGGGATACTACGTATCCCAAATTGCTTTATTTGCAACTTTATACCTCGCAGCAGTCAGTGCATCTTCGACCCTTACTACTTTCGTCGGTGAACAAGTCACGTCTTCCCTGCTACCATAACAATCTAATCTTTCCAACGAACCATATCATATGGATAATAAAGTTGATCTTTTAAAATAGAATCATTTAGTCCTAAAATCTTTACTAATGCCCCACTTTCAAAGCTCCAATACCCAGTATGGATATTCCATTTACTTTTATGTGCGTCATACCATCCTGTATCCGAATGCCCCTTATACCATTCCTTTTGAAGATACCCTAATAATCTTTCTGAAGCTTTTTCTTTATCATTCTTGGATAAAGTAACCACATCCATTATACCCTTATATGGTTTGGGGAATTTAAAATTTTCATGACTCGGCCAATTTTCGATTCTACTACTTATCAAAAAGTTGATAAGAAAATCATTGGGATTATCGTTTTTCACACATTCAACAAGTTTTAGAAACTGTTCCTGTTCTACATTTAGCATCGTTCCAATAGATAACATCCAAACCATCTGAACATAGCCGTTTGATTGCGACCAAGCATGTTGAAAATAATCTATAGCTATTAAATACTCTTTTTTAATAGCTTCAATGGACTCTCCCATTGAATAAGCTGCTATCAAATTATCTAGTGAGTATTTCATCAAAGTTTGGTAAGTGTCATAGATTTTTTCGGTCTCATCTGGAGTGTATCCACCTAGATCCTCAAGCTCTTCCTGAATATATTCTCTTTGCCGTTCGATAATTTCCTGAAAATTTTCCCTCGAATTTAATTTGTCGCGTGTATCCATTATATATTTACCTCGATTCCGATTATTGTAGTATATACTTACCAGCTAAGAAGTACATTTAATAATGGACTAAATTTATCATTCATCCACCTATTTATTCGATCTTATCTAAAGCTTGGGCTACAATCGAAGTATGTTCTTTTAATTTAACCTTTTGCAGGTTTTCAACTTTTTCAGCACCCCCTAATCCTAAAAGAGGAACATATCCAAAAGATTCATCAAAATCAATAGCTCCCAATTTATCCTTTATGCTGGAAAGAAATTCATACCAAGAAGATCCAAGTTTAAATATTCAGAATCAGATAAATCTTCAAAAAAATACTTAAGTCCAGATTCCAAGATTACAATATTGATTTACGATCAATATCAAATATGTCGATCTCATTTTCTTCAAACAGTTCCTCCAGCACTTCAGTACCGTTCTCTCTCAGAAACCTCAACTCTGCTTCAGAAATAGGGATAACGAGTAAAAAGAAAATACTTTCATTTTCCACTTGAAAATCTTCCAATTTCTCTTCCCATAGATAAGGTGTTGTGAAATATATATGTTTCATTTCTGAGTCCCTATAGTACATTTCTACGAGAGTTTCAAAAACTGCTCCTTCACTGACCTTCCAGTTATCCTTGATGCAAAAGAATGCACTTGTACTTAAAATATTACCAATTTTGTCTTCAGAAGCGTATCCAGTAAACATTAACTCATATTTCTTATCACCAACAGTATAATCTGACAAACCAATTGTTGAATAGAACATAACGTTTTCATCAAGTGGATCAGGACACTGCATAATAAAAATTGAGTTCTCTCCAGTATCATCACCGTACCTTATTACTTTGGGCTCAATTCCGATTATTGGAGATAATTTCTTGTATAATTCTTTCTGTCTCTCTGTTGGTTTCATTTGGCCTCCTGTGAAACTGCTTAGTAGTCTATATTTGCATACTTTACCACTGACGGAGTTCTTAGCTAATTTTATTAATGGACTATATTCTGAATTCAAGCATTCATCCAAAAACTTCTCAACAGTTGCATTTTTAGGCCATCCAGCACAAGTAACGGCAAGTCCTTCTCTTATATCTGAATAACCTTTTTCTCTTTTGGGTTCAATTTTGTTGAAAGAAAATATTATTTCTCCTATTTCATTTTCATTCGAGATAACTTTATCTATACCCTAAGCTGCTCGGTTTTAGCCGATCCGATTGCTTGGACAAGTAGCCTTTAACCAAATCTAATGTGATCTCTTCAATTTCAAGATCACCGATACCACCGATCCACATCTTGAGCTGCAGCGCATACGCATTCAAAGTGTGCGTACTGAATCCCTGAATACGCTTGTCAGCATCATAGAAAACCCATAATTCATTCAATTTCATAAAAATACCCTCCCGTCTGTCTAGCTCTAGTTTCAACTAGAAACAGATGGATTTAGTCTTTAATGGCGGGTCTTCCCTTACTGAAGACTGTCTAATTACATGCCAAAGGAGCACCGCTTGGCGTCCCTTTCAATAAACTATTGTACCCTTAATGTAGAAAGCCAACATCGAATATATTTCTTACCTCAATTGCTTTATCAATACTTTCGGCTGAAATTTCTAACTTCTCATTTAAATCTATAATAAAACCATCATTGAGTTCAATAATATTAACAATGCCGGGAAGCATATTATTAATCTTTTGATTTTTAAAGTAAGTTAAGTAGCCTACCCATATATTTTGACCATTAGTTTTAACCTTACGTCTAAAATCATTGGAAATAACAACAGCATAGTTTAGGCTGCCTGTCATTTCTATACATTTAATTATTTTTATCAAAAACTCTTTTGATATCAACTTCAGAAAGCTATCTGAAAATTCAACATTGATAAATGCTGTTTTATTGGCTTCATAAGCCCCTTGTGTAATGCTTATTGATATTTCGCTTTCTTCACTTTCTTTATTTTTTTTAATGTAAAGTAAAGAGCTAAAGCCGGCCCAGCTTTTAGAGTTCTTTCTCAGTTCTTTATCATTTTTATTTTCATTTTCAAAAACATCTTCTCCTTTATTTGCAATTATTATTTTTTCAAGGTTTTCAACATTAAAATCGGATAGATTATTTTGGAAATGATAAACTGCATTCACAATGTCATCCCACGTTGATACCGTTACGTCCTGAAGAAGTTCATCCTTTATGTTAACAACAATTTCTTTACAAAAATTTATAAATTCATGTGCATACATTTCAATGCTCTGTAAACGAGTAATTATTTTTATTTTATCCATTTTCGCTTATTACCTCCTTCTATAGTTATTTTGTGTAATTCCATGATAGCAAAAATAATCATCCTCAGGATCGAAATTTGAACATTGAAATCGAATACTTTACCTTTACGCTATCCTGCCCGTTAGCGTAATAAAAACAAGGAGCAACTGCCGCGGCAAACTGCTCCTTATATCGTTCAACTAACGTGTCCCGTTAGCGCAATACTTAATTATCAACAATATCATCGTAAGCATCACCTATTGATTCAAAATCCTCTTTCAGCCAGTACCATCTTTCACCGTTATTTTGAATCGAACGTTCCAATAGTTCAGTAAATGATTTTGCTATTACTGGACAATCTCCCGCAACGCCATGTCTATCCCAAAAGCTATCGTAACATTTACCTAACCTCTCTTGGTGTAAATCTATAGAAATGTAGTCGCCATTTCCATCATGGGCAACAATGTACCAGTGTGAAGATATATCTTCGTCTACGGGTTCTCCAATAATGACAGGATTTGATGAAATAAAGTTTTCTGGTGGAACTATTTGGCAAACATAATCTTTGCTTCCAAAAAGAAGCACTCCTCCGCAAAGCTCATAAAAACGTCTGACATCGGGAGGAAGCTTATGCTCAGCAACTCGTGGCAGCCCAATTGGTGGACTAACTCTACAATTAGGTAAACGCTTTATTTGTTTTAATAATGCCTCTATGTCCTGCATGATACATCGTTCCTCTCATATCCTTAATTCCACTATCGTTTTTCGTTAATTCAGCGACGTTATGTGTCTGTTTGATCAACTGCTTCATGAAAATTAACTAATCCAGGTGACGGATGCTTTAGTAACTTGCCATTTGCCGTTCAGGTATTCTACAACGACTGAGGTTCCTATCGCACCTTTTGCGGATTTGTATAAGGAACCTTCAATGATGATTTTCTTTTTTATGATTTCGGTGTCCTTCACTCTTAGTAAGATGCCTTCAAGAGAGCGTGCACCTTTCAATCGCCCCTCTTTCTCCAATTGATCTAAGGTATTGTCCATCACGTCCACGTCGTATTTACTGAAATACTGTAAAACTTTTTCTCTATCTTCTTCAGGTAGATCCTTTAAGCTACTCATATCGATGGCGATATATTTCATGTTATTTGTAAGCCCATCCCCAAGTGGCATGAAAGCGTCTAATGCGAGTCGATAAATTTCTCCCATGTCCTTCTTCAGTTCGGATTCATTAGTCACTACCGCCATTTCCGCATAGTTTTTTTTGGCGGTTTCAGTATTCACACGTATTACAAGATCCTCTTCATCAACGGTTTTAGCACAAGCCGTGAGCAATGTCAGTACAATTACGATGAGTGTCATCTTGATTCTCATCTTATAAGCCCCCTGATGTGAAATTTTATTCATAACTAACAGACGAATGCGAACTATTAATGTTGCGTTATCCTGCCCGTTAGCTTAACAACAGGCTGCCGCGGCAGCCTGTTGTTTAATGTTGAGCTATCGTTACCCTTTAGCTTAACGTTTTACTTCCATGGTATAATGGAAGTAGCAACCAATCACCAGAGTGAGGCAATGAAACTGACACGAAAAGAACGGAAATAGTTGCATCACGCCAAGCAGGGGCAAGTCATTGAGTACCGCCTGAAATTCAGAGCAACGCTGGTATGGGAAGTGCTGCATGAACGCAAACCCGTCACGCAACGCTGCGAGGTAATTGCGATGGCCTTTGACAAACCTGCGTCATACGGATTTTCTATGCATGCCTTGTGGAACCTGGAAATTCTGACGAAGGCGGTCCTGGGGCATATTCCAGGACCGACAATGAGTCGGTCGAGTGTACACCGGACGCTGCAGCGCGTTTAACCGGAAGCACGGAAATCACTTTGAGTTTCATTCATGTGCAGGGTAGGAACTTCTGGGACGTTCTACTAGTCTATGTTAGCAACATTGCGGGCGCGAAGCCAGTGGAGATTGCCGTCGTGCCGGAGGTTGTTGTTCATATTGAGTTCAAACAAATGTCGTAAAATGTAGCGGCATAGGCAGAAAGGGGGAAGGCGGATGCCCAAAGTGCTGGTTGTGGACGATGACGCACACATTCGCGAACTGGTACGGCTCTACCTCGAAGATGAAGGGATCGAAGTAGTGCAGAAAGGAAACGGCGCTGAAGCACTGGAATACGCCGAGAATCATTCGCCGGATCTGGTCGTCCTGGATATCATGATGCCGGGAATGGACGGTTGGGATTTGTGCACCAAGCTCCGCGAGCTTGGGGACACGCCGATTCTCATGATTACCGCAAAAGGCGAGCCAGCGGACCGGATCAAAGGCCTCAAGCTGGGTACCGACGATTATCTCGCGAAGCCGTTCGACCCGATAGAGCTTACGCTGCGGGTCAAGGCGCTGTTGAAACGTTACCGGATCGCCTGTTCCCAAACGGTCCGGCTTGGCGATCTGCAGTTGGACCGCAAAAGCTACCAGGTGGTGAACAAGGACGGTCTGGAGGTCACCCTGCCGATGAAAGAATTCGAACTGCTCTACAAGTTCGGGAGTTATCCGGGGCAGTTGTTCACCCGGGATCATCTGATCGGGGAAATTTGGGGAATGGATTATGAAGGAGACGAGCGGACCGTGGACGTTCATATCAAGCGGCTTCGGGATCGCTTCGCCGAACACGAGTCTGATTTCCGCATTGTAACGCTGCGCGGTCTCGGTTACCGCCTGGAGGTGTACTGGGATTAAATCGCTCTATACCCGCATCGTCCTCCTCTTCATCGGTGTCATCGTTGTCAGCCTCATCATTGCTTCCATCGCGTCTACGCTGCTGTTCCAGAAACCGTTTGAGCAAACGCTGGAGAACAGCTTGTTGTCGAACGGCAAGCAAATTATTCAGACCTACCGTTCGTCCGCCGGAACGGAATTGATTCCTTTCATGAACAACGTTTCCAGCATATCGATTTATGCGATTCAACTGTTCGACGCCTCAGGCAAGCCGTTGCTGGAAGACAGGTCGGAGCCTGTCGTTCCCGATGCGGAACGGATTCGTCACGTGCTGGCTGATGGCGTGGCCAGAGACATTGGGAACGAAGGCCGGTATCCGATGGTCGGCCTCCCATTCCCGGTTGACGGCAAGTCCTATGCCTTATTCGTCATGCTGAAGAGCAACGAATTGTGGAAGCAATCGAACAAAGAAGTCAACACGGAGCTGTTGACCGTCTTTCTGATCGGAAGTTCCCTCATTCTGGCCGCCGCGCGATTCGTTGTGAAGCCGCTTCTGCAGTTGAGAGATGCGGCCGGGCGAATGGCTCAAGGCAATTTTGACGTGCAGCTCCGGACGAACCGCAAGGATGAGATTGGACAGCTTAACGCGAGCTTTAACGAGATGGCACAGGAACTTGCCAAGCTGGACCGGATGAGGCGGGAATTCGTGGCGAACGTATCGCATGAGATCCAGTCACCGCTGACGTCCATCTCCGGTTTCGCCAAGGCGTTGAAGCAGAAACGCATGAGCGAGGAAAGCCGGATGTATTACCTGACAATTATCGAGGAAGAAAGTGAGAGGATGTCCAGGATCAGCCAAAACCTGCTGCGGCTGTCTTCCTTGCAGCACGATCGTCATCCCGTCCAATCGGCGGCTTTCCGGCTTGACGAACAGCTCCGCAACGTCGTCATCGCTCTCGATCCGCAATGGTCGGGTAAAGAGATCTCCGTCGAGTTGGACCTGGAGCCAGTAACCGTCCATGCGGACGAGGATCAACTCAGCCAGGTATGGACGAATTTGCTGGGCAACGGCATTAAATTCACTCCTGTCCGCGGAAGAATCCGCATTCGCGCCTATGCCCACGGTCGCTCGGCGGTCGTCCGCATAACGGACAACGGCATCGGGATACCGGAGGATCAGCGGACGGATATTTTCAAGGCGTTCCACAAAGCGGACAAGGCCCGTGACCGCGCCGTCAGCGGAAGCGGACTGGGACTGTCCATCGTCAAGCAGATCGTGGATATACATGAAGGGGAAATCCGGGTGGACGGAGAGCCGGGCGGAGGTTCGATTTTCACGGTGAAGCTGCCGCTCAGGAAGGGCCTGTAACATCCGCATAGCAGCACATATCACCTGATTTAAACACAATTGGAGGCTCGCCGGCCTCCGATTGTGTTTTTTTTTTGTAACTCTCCGTTCATTTTCAATTCAAATTAAACGCGTATAGTGTTCCTAGATGAATGAAAAGGAGAGGGCTTAAATGAATTAGCTAACAGCTCCTCCACCTCAACCATAGTCTCTACGCATTTCGGTTGGATCGGCCTGCGCGGTGTAGGGATGAAAAGGGCGGTGGAGTTGCTTGCCGATGGTCGCGAAGAATGCAGCTTTTCAGGCGCACCACTCGGCATCAAGACTACAACACAATCGACGTACTTGGACTGGTTCGACTCAGCAGATGACAAAAGGCTGTTTAACGCAAGCGAGTTGTTGCAATTCGGAGAGCTCGCGAGAAAGCAGGAGAAAACATTACTTTTACAGTGGGAGGAAGATTATGCTTCTATCTTTTAGGATTTGGGTAAAACGCGTGGCCATCACCATCTTTATCCTTGTAATCGCTCTAGTCTCGATCGGCGGCATTTATGAACAGGTGGCTCGCAGCCGGGTTGCTAAGGATTTCCCGGCGCCTGGAAAGCTTGTGGACATAGGTGGTCGCGAGATTCATCTGAATTGTGAGGGTAACGGCACGCCGCTCGTCGTGCTCGAGGCAGGTGCCGACACAAGCGGGTCTGCGCTATGGCAACCCGTGCAGGAACAGGTCGCTCAGTTTACGCGGGTTTGCTCCTATGACCGGGCTGGCATTATGTGGAGCGATCCGGCCAAGGGTCGGCGAAACAGTCTCGCCATTGCCGAAGACCTTCACAAGGCCTTGCGTGCTGCAAATGAACAAGCACCTTATATTTTGGTCGGTGCGTCCATGGGTGGCCCGTACGTCATGACGTACACCAAGTACTACGAAAAAGAGGTCGCTGGGATGGTTCTGGTCGACGCCTCGCATCCTGAGCAGACCGCGCGCCTCGCTCAGGCCACCGGCGAGCCGGAGAGCAATCCAATTCCAATCGCGTTTCGCGCCCTCGCCGCAATTACGTGGACCGGTCTGCCGAGGCTCGTGCTTCCCGATGCTGAAGTCCCAGAGTTGCCGTCCCAGACGGCTAAAGCAATCACGGCCTATCAAACGACATCACTCGCAGCCGCCTTCGCGGAGGCAGCCGTATTCGAAGATTCACTACGCGAGGCCGGCACATTTCGCACCCTCGGCAACCTGCCCCTCGCCGTGCTCTCCAGAGGAAAGCCTTGGAGCGCTTTCAGCGAAGCCGAACAGACCGCAGGTGGCCTTACGCGCGAACAGTTCAATCGCGCAGAAGCAGCTTGGGCAAGCATGCAGGCCGAGGAAGCCAGTTGGTCCTCCAACAGCACGCACCAAGTCCTCGCAGACTCCAGCCACGTTATGCAGTTGGAGCGCCCGGACGCGGTCATTACTGCTATCAAGGACATCGTTGGAAAGGCAAGACGCGCCGATGCAAATCCCTAGTAGAATGTCCCAGAAGTTCCTACCCTTCACATGAATGGAACTCAAAGCGATTTCCGTGCTTAATACAATATTGATCGATTTAGTTATTCTGCCCGTTTAGCCGCGCCCACTTTACTTCGTCAAAAGGGTCAAGTTCTTGTCGTTCGTCCGCGATAAGAACTTGTCCGAATGAAAACAAAAACCCGCAAGTTATGCGGATTTGAATCGGGCTGTGTTCTTGTCGTCCGATATCTGTCGGACGGTGACAAGAACTTGATCCCGTCGTTTTGCTTCCAAAACTTCTAGCCAGCTTTGCACGTATTGCGCCGATTCAAATCAAGAATCTCGTTAATGCCGTATTCTTCGAACTTATCCAGCAGCGGGTCGCTGCCGTGCTTCAACTTGAGGTCCATTTCTTCTGAATAGAGAGGGACGATGGCATAGAAGTGTACGGTCCGCCCATCCTCCATGTCTAGAGAAAGAAAATCTTCATTCACTTCAAGGGGAGGCAGCAAAATGATTCCGCTCATTCCCGTTTGCTGCGATAGCGGTTCGGCCGGATCTCCATTAGGCATCGTATGCTCCCAGCCTAGCCAAGTGTCGTAGTCATGGGGAAATCGGGCCAACATTTTCAGCCATCGAATAGGCCAATAGTGATCCGGATTTTGTAAATCTTCTTGCGAGATCCGCCAATCCGGCGGCAAGCAGATCATCAATTCCGCGTATTCGTAGCCCTCCGCTCCTTCTGGCGTATTCATGGGCATAAAGCTCATGCCCGTTGTGAATAAAGTATAATAATTGCGTTCGGGAGTCGGTTTTATGACGTTTACGTCAATATGAACGACATCCGATAGGATTTCGTGGAAAACAGAATCGATTTCCCCGATATGCTGGCGCATGTGGTCTTCGATTTTCTCGATCCATTCTTCTTCCCCGTACTCCGGAGACCGCCATTCATGCTGTCTATCCCTATAGCGATAGATCGGGCTCCCCGACTCCGAATATTCCGTCGATTTCGACATGTTCGCCTCTCCTTTGCTTCCTCAATTTTCATCTATTTCATCATACCATAATGTCTATATACAAGGGATAAATCCCATCTCCCCAATATTCTTGTTTGATAGCGGTGGTGTCGACCTGCAATCAGGGAGCAAAGACCTCCGGATTATCGTCTCGCCATGCGCCTATGCAGCCAATTAAACAGGCCGTGTAGCTTCTCATCACAGTATCCATCTCACTGTCCGCATATTCAATTGCGATATTTATGCCCGGCTTGCGCCATGCCAATATTCGGCCGGAGAATCCAGGCCATTCACATTCTTCGTCCAGTTCGGGTTGACCATATGCCTTGATCGACTCATCCGGTGTTGAGCTCATCGTGATTCCCATGGGAAGGTATCCGGGAAACGGAGCTTTAATTCTGTCATCCGACCCGGGCGCAAGAAAATGTATGGCGCCAATGATCCATTCATCTTGATTTGTATATTTGAGTCCAGTCAGATCATTTATTTTTGGTGGGATATAAATATCGATGCGTATCGATGATTTCACAGACCAGATAATATCGTCGTTGAAATAGCTGTTCGGGGGTGGCATTCGCTTGACGCCGAATGATTGCAGCAAAGCTTGAACATTCTTGGGACTGTATGGATGGCCAAGCATTTCAATGAGCTGTTCAGATGGTTCTTTCATGCTTATATCCATTCCTTTCGCTTCGCTCAATGTACACAACGTGATGAAATCGTTGTGTACATTGAGCGAACTTTTTTTCTGAAAATAACCGTCGCCCGACTCGATGGCTTCAACTCCAGCTGCCGGAGATTATCCATCTTCGAGAAATCACACAATCATTTTATGTATACCGACTAATATCCATTAATCGCAAATCAGCTTGGGAAGAACGTTCAACCTTTTGGGTCGCTTGCGGCA
Organism: Paenibacillus eucommiae; assembly: GCF_017874215.1. Lineage (GTDB taxonomy): Bacteria > Bacillota > Bacilli > Paenibacillales > NBRC-103111 > Paenibacillus_AI > Paenibacillus_AI eucommiae. The sequence continues at coordinate 68,407 of NZ_JAGGLB010000039.1, read as the reverse complement.
ATGCATTATGGGCAGAGGCCATATTTTCGCTTGCCGTTTGTTGGAACAGCCAACTTCAGAAATTGAAACCTTCCCCCTTCAAAGGCAGCCGTCCACACGAGGCCATCCAAATAGTAGTTATCCAACTCCTCGGCTCTCCTCGTGGGTGTGCCCAGCTTGGCTTCGATCAGGGCTCTTGAATCACTTTGTAACAATCCATAGGGAAGCGGACCGATATATTTTCCATGTTTCTTATCTTCTTCCATGATCGTCATTGTTAATTCATCAAATATATAATCACCCTCGCTTTTCTTGGTGATACCGTTGTTTTCAGCGCCAATATCGAAATGGAGAACGACACCCTCTCCACTCGCAAAATAGGTCGTATCAAGATTCCTCCGCACAGTCGGCCGCCAAGTTATCTTGTCCCTCGAAAGCTGATCGACCAAAGGAGGGTAAACGCTGCTGTGTCCCAAATATTCAATGTAATCCAGAGGGTCCATTACTGCCTCTTCCTTCCAGCTTTTTTAGTTTTTAATGAGTTAGGTGATAGAAAAATTCTTTTGCCAGGATGTAAAAAGCCTTTTATGGATCATCGTGAGGGCAGTCCATCTTCAACCAAACAATCTGATACGGTGATGGAATTTCTTCTCCACAAATGAATAAATTATTCTTGAATTCCTTGGAGACATACTCCCACTCGTAAACAGGGAAGCGGCTCATTAGGAAGGGGTTTATACGAGTATTTTCATCATCCTCAGATTGATGGATAAGTTGAGAAATCACTGACCAGATGATTTAGTTAACCCATTTTTCGAATTCGGATGCCTCTTTGGCATCATTTAGACGATAGATCCAAGAGATCTCTTTTTCATCATCTAAATAATCTGTTACGGAAAAAACAACTATACATTCTTGAAAAAATCCATCTAATCTCAACTGCTCCAGAGCGAGCACGCATGAATCATATAGGTATCCCTGAAAATTGATGAACTGTTCATCTGTAAGGGTTGATTTATGAAACTGCTCGATGACTTGCTGAACGTCATTAAACCACTCATGACCAGAGAATTCATACTTCCACTCGGCGGAACTCCATTTATAGTATAACGGATCGTCCGGATCTTTTTCGCATTTCTCCTTCAGATATTCTTTTGTGTTTGCAGAAGGGCAAACAGTCATTGCTCCTTCATCTGAATAGAGTCCGAAGGCGCAAAATTCATCGGTTGGGTTAGATTTTCGTAATTCGGAAAAGGAGTTTTGAGCTGCGTCTCTTATTAATTTCACAAGATCTATATTTTCTAGCATTTTTCACCTCATAAGAATATGTCTCTGCCTGCTTTCTGAAGGACCTCTACTAAAAGCCTCCTTTATCAAGATGATGACCATAAGGAATTATGGAGCCAAATAGTAGATGCATGGTTCGGTTTGTCAATTCCCTGTTAAAAGGAAGATGAGGCAAAGTGATAGAGTTGACGAAGTTACTTAATTTCCTTTCGATGATTGGTGCTTAATGACAGCTTCTTTTGCTCTAAGGACAATATCATCCACATCGGAAAACTGACGTTCAATAGATGCTAGCGCCTTCAGTAAAAAAAGGCCAAGATTTTTATCTCCTAGGTATAATTCCGATGCGGCGAAAAATTCGATGTCTTCGAGTTTTTCTATATTTTTTTTATGATTGATGTTTTTATGGAATCCGATGTATTTATGGAGGGTTAAGACTGCATCTTCGCCCTTGGTTTTAAATTCGTGAACAATTCCATTGAATATGGTGTCTTTGAATCCTTCCTTGAGCCTGCCTTTTTCATTCAGTGCATCCGGATGAAATGTCGCCAAATATTTTTCGTTTCTTATGGCCTGATCATTAATGATGTAGGATATTTTTTCTTCGTCAAGAATCTTTATTATTTCATCAATTGACTTGAACTTTAGTCTTGCAAATCTTGCTGGAGAAAATTGCTTGTGCAAAGAATCTTCATTATTTGAAAGATATGCCCTAAAAGAAATTTCAGAATTTCCTTCCAAGAGTTCTTTGAAATAAACAAGATGCCTTTCTTCTACCATATCTGCCTCCTGCACTTCTTGAGCTTTTGGGTATATTATATGCTTTGAAATCATTATTCCATCCGTCAGAATGAATGTCAAAATGTAATGCATTCCCCGCCTTCCAATTCAAGTATAAGCAAAATTTTGCATGTTACACCCTACTTTCTGCTATCCATGAAAGAATTAATAGTAAGGATCTAGTGGTAATATATTACTAATCTATATTCATGTTTCAATTTACAATTAATCTGTTGCACATGCAATAGAGTCATCCAAAGAAATAGGAATGGGCTGCCGCAGCAAAGCCTGTTCCTAGTTGTGTGTAAACAAATATCAGACCCGTCTCACATAAAATGGTCAAAAATGTCACTATGGAATACTAATATCCGGACTGTGTCTGAGTTGGAGATTGCAGGCCTCGATCATAAGCAACTTTATCTAAGTATTGAGTGGATTTAGATGTTCCGCTATAGGTCAAAAACAACCATTCTAAAGCACGAAGTAAGTATCCATCTGACTACTAGTTGGGTTACTCATACCCCAAGGCCATATCCATCCGGAATAGTCTTGTAGGGCATATGCCAAACAGTTATACCCTGCATCCGCATTTTCCAACCACGCAAAGTTATTTGAGGTTTTGAGTCGATCATTGAATATAGATGTATATTAAGGGATCGATCTTGTTCTCTCATTAGAATTGAGGGGTGGTGAAATTTCGATGCCATACAATGTTTTTCGGGTGCTTCCCCCTTTTCCTAGAGGGCAATAATCTGATTCGATGCCAATGACATTGGACTCTGCGTACCTTGTTCGTCTCCCGATCTACCTAAAAGGAAATTACTATTAATATATTTTATTATAAAACTATTATTGATATTTTTTCCATATAATGTTATCATTGGGCCTTGCAGTTAAATCAAATAACAAAGGAGTTTTAAAAATGAAAAAAAAAGTTACCTCACTTGTGGCATTTGCTTGTCTTATTGGAGCAGTGGTAAGTGCTTCAGCTGCGACTAATGAAATTAAAGTTAGTAGTGGTGGAATTGATCTCGATCCTATCATAGCTCAAAACAAGACTATCAAAGGTGTTCATCGAGGAGAATCATTGAAAAGTCAACTTACCCTCACTAATGATTTAGGAGCTCCTAGTTATGCTGTTGATGCAGGAGGAGGGAAATTTTGGGTTGATTATTCAACATATGTATGGTCTTATTATAATCATCCAACTTTAATTCATAGATCAAGTGCAACTAATTCCAATTCAACAGTACGTAGTGACTGGAAGGATCCTTTTGCTATAGCTGATGCCAGGGTTCCTGCTACTGTAAGTGGAAATAAAGCAAACTGGGATACTAAATAAGATTAATAAATTTCTAACATAGTGTAGGCCTAATTACACTATGTTAGTTTTTTAAAGGAGTACTTTCTGTGAAAAAATGGCTCTATCTTCTATTATCATTAGTTTTGGTTTTGGTAAATCTATTTGGTTATCTTTTCATGAGTAAGATGCAAGTGTTTGATTTTTTATACAAGAATAATCACATCGTGCAAATTGATTATGGCAAGGCTAAATTAAGTATTCAAGATGCAGAGTTAATTGATGCTCTGGTTAAATTTTCAAACGAAAACAATATAAATATTTCACAGTTTAATTTTTTAAGTGAACATGACTTAAATGTTTATTCTACAAATATAAAAAAAGATCCTCATATCCACCTGAAATCGGGAGAAATCCCTAAAGGCAATATGTATATCTCGAATAAGAATGCAGATTCAAGTAACGCTAAACAGTCAGGTATGTTTTCGTTCCCAGTATCTAACTGGAAGGTGCATATCTACGACATCAAACAAGTAAACAATGTTGGACTAAGAGATGAATTTTATTTTAGCGGGGCTGACACTGATACCATCCTTGCCTTTATTAAGGAATTTTCAATATACGGTACTATATCAGTAAAAAGTGAAAAAATAAGCAGTTTAGTTTTGATAAATACAACCTTATTAATGGTTATGGCTTTTTCCTTTGTCATCTTCTGTATAGGGATGTTTTATTTCCTTATTCTGAATCGGAAAATGATGTTACTGCAAGAACTTTGGGGGTATTCTAAATGGCTGGTTTTATTCTCCGTTCCAAGGTTGTTTTTACGAGTCTTAATTACTTTAATATCGTTGTTATTCTTAGGAATGTTAATCTTTATCGTTGTACTTGGTCAGACATATTTTCTCAGAGACTACATTCTGATGTTTGCTATTATTAATTTGACTGCTATACTTATTCTCTTATTATTTACTCTAATAGGAACCTGGTCTATCCAAAAATTCAACGATAGTCATGTAAATATAAAAGGAAAATTACCTTTTGAAAAGATACAGTTGTTATCCATTATTTTAAAAATAGTAGTTTCTATTAGTTTATTCAGCTTGATTAGTTCCTCACTGGTTAATTTCTATCATTTAAGCAACAAGGTTGAGGCTTTAGACTATTGGAATCAAACACAGAACGTTTTTAGGGTTCAGGTAGGAATACTAAGGAAAGATATAGATAGCAATTTAGAGGCAGATAGAGATTTAAACAATAGACTATTTAACTTATATAAAAAGATAGAGTCGAATAACAAAGCTTTTCTAATGATGTCTCAAAATTTCCAAGTCATTAAGTATGATAATGGGAAACCTATTTACAGTTACTCCCTGAATACGAAATTTGAAGAATATTCTCCTCATGGTAGAAGTGTAATAATAAATAAAAACTATTTAATCATTAATCCAATCCAGAGTAGTAATGGGGCAACTATCGATGAACAAGTGCAAAACGACGAAGATACTTTAAATATATTAGTACCTGAGCAGTTCAAAGACTTGGAAAATCAAATTATTCAGGCCTATAAAGAAAGGTTTTATTTTCAAAAAGTAACTGTTGATAATCACTATAACAAAAGTCTTGGTTATCCGTTAAACGAAAAATCGATAAATGATTTAACGGTTAATGTGATATATACCAAGGAAGGACAAGATTACTTTACTTTTAATACCTATACAGGGGATAGTCATAACAAAATTAAGGATCCTATCGCAGTATTATATAACGACAGTGTAGATACTTCGAGTATAGGAGCGTACGCTACGACCTCCCTGTTCTTTTTAGACAGTACTAAAGGGAGTGCATTTGAGAGTATTTCACCTTCAATAGCTGAGGCTAATGTGTTTGAAATAAATAATGCAATATCTGTATTCAACGAGGCCAATGATCAAATCGTTCAGCAACAGTGGTTGTTATTCCAACAAATAATAGGGTTGGTCATAACTATTATCTTTTCAGGGATACTCATTATTGCTTTTATTTGGGCGTATTATAATGCTAATATTTATCAACTAAATCTTAAATACTTGTTTGGGTATTCTTATTGGAAAAGAAATAAATATATCATTATATCTACGATTATTTCTAACGTTATATCAGGATTATTGGTATATCTCTTCTATAATGTCACGATTATAATCCCGTTGGTTGGGTTTGTTTTAATAATTGATCTACTTGTAATAAATATATTAAGTGGTTATTTAAGCAAAAAAAATATGAATAAAGTATTAAAAGGGGATCGCTTATGATCGAACTGAATGATATAAGTAAAAGTTTTGATGGGAAGTCTGTACTATCCAACTTCTCATTAACAATAAATGAGAATGAGATTGTATCTATAGTCGGTTCAAGTGGAGCTGGTAAAACAACGGTTTTAAATCTTATAGGTCTATTAGATAGACCGGACGATGGTATTGTTAAGATAGCTAGTTATATAAATCCCACAAAAAGAGAAACCATGTTCTTGAGAAGGTACACATTTGGATACATTTTCCAAAATTACTTATTAATGGACAACGAAACAGTTTTGAAAAACTTATTAATCTCAAAAACATACAACAATGAATTCAGCGAACAAATGTTGATAAGTACATTGGAGAGAGTTGGTTTGAATTCTACATTTTTAAATAAAAAGGTGTACCAGTTAAGTGGTGGGGAACAACAAAGAATAGCAATTGCTAGGGTTATGTTAAAGCCTAGTAAAATTATATTAGCCGACGAACCAACGGGAAATCTGGATCGTATGAACAAGGAAGTGATTGTATCCTTGTTTCGTGAATTACAAGGTTTAGGTAAAACAATTGTTTGTGTAACTCATGATAAAGAAATTGCCAGCAAGTCGGATAGGGTAATCAATATAAATGGTAAAGGGGATCTAGACACATGAGAATCTTAGGACTGTCTTTAGTCAATTGTTTTTTAATTCTTTTAACTGTATTCATACATAAGATAATCTATCGAACGATGTTCCTACGCTATGATAACTTAATTATGTATTGGGGGATATTTGTTGCTGTGTTTCTCGTGCTAAATATACTTACCAACATAATCTTTCTCAAGAGGAATATTAAATAGTTAAATATGTTTCTAGGTTTAGTGAAGATATTATTTTTGTTAAAATAATATCTTCATTAAGACAATAGAATCTTTGTTATGATTTAAGCCTTATTTCTCCTTTATACTTCCATCTATAATCAGCTCGCCGTTAAGGAGGCTAAAGTCGGATGTCTTCAACTCTCCAGCTCCAACATCTCAACAAACATGATATCCGCCGGGGCAAAAGAGAATTCCTTCAGCTCCTCACGACAAACCCACCGAAAATCGTCATGATCTACTAGATGAATCACACCGCTTATGTAGGTCGCTTTGTGAGCGATTAAACGAATATGGTTAGAACCATAATAATGATCATTCATACCAAAAAATGCATGAGGAAGTATTTCAATTTCCATCTCTTCCAAGAGCTCTCTCCTAAGACAAGCATGGACAGATTCTCCTTGCTCGATTTTCCCGCCAGGAAACTCCCACATGCCTTCCTGTGACTTTCCTTTTTTGCGTCTGGCAATTAAGATTTGCCCCTGTTCATTTTCAATGATGGCCGCGGCCACTTCAATCATCCCAATCACTTCCTATACAATGGCTTTATTCGCCGCTGGTACTAACGCCGGTGGCATCTCTTTCTTCAAGCGCCAAACAAAACTAATCGGCTTATTTCCTTCATGCCTGACATACTCCGCTTCACCGAGGAACGTGAATGGAGCCGTATAATTATGTTCTTCTTTATATTCACGGACAAATAAAGCAATTCGGTTCCCCATCTTTTTATGGTGGATATACCTTTGAGCTGTATTGGTCTCTTCCGAGATCCGGCTCTGGGTCTGCCAATGGAACAGTCTCTCATTGATGGCATAATCCTCATAAAGTGTGGAGGGCGAGAAGTCTTTGTCCGATTTATTTAACGTAATAAAGAAAATATCTGTTCCCTTGTCTTCAAAATATTTCACACCCTCACGGAAGCTTGGCGCTTTTTCCCCGTTCCAGAATCCAAACCCCGCTAGCACCTGATCCGTGGAATACTTGCAATGTAAGTCTAATGGACATGTATAGGGAAAGTCATTAGATTCGTCAACAAAGTCAATATGCTCATAATTATAGGTCAAAATATCAATAATCTCGTTCCGGAATGCTGGACAAGAAATGATGAACTGAACGCCCTGTTCAATCGTATTAAATCCTTGCTTCTGCGGTTCCGATCTATAGAATGTATAATAGAAAAGACTTAACATCAAGTACTCTTCCTCAGTCTCCTGCTGCTTCTCCCCTAATAGATAGGCAAGGAGGTATTTTAACAGCCTCCGGGAATTAAGACTTAATAAGGCAGGTATACGTTTGATTAAATTGTCAGCATGCTCAAACTCAAAAGGCTCGAGCAGCTCTGCTTCGACCATCAAGCCCCTTAATGTGCGATTCCCCGTTCGCCCACCGTAAAACGCATGCAAAGTCATCCCATGGTAATGAATGAAATTCTTAAGCGTTAGCTTTAGTCCCGTATCGCCTTCGAAGTATTTTATTTTATGAATCAAGCTTCTTCGGTTATTGCTCGCTTGCTTCAAATTGTTTAAGATGTACGTTTGAGCTAATTTCTCTAATTGAATAAAGCTCCCCCTCGGAAGGCTAGAAAATCCATGCTCCACATAATGCTGGACGGAATGCTTTGTTTTTCCTAGTAAGGCTCGAAGCTTTTCCTGAAAATTGTAGTCCTTATGCGCCTGGCCAATAAAATCAAGCACCGTTAAGCATTCTTTACCTTCTGCTAAACGCAGTCCTCGACCTAATTGCTGTAAAAAAACCGTCAGACTCTCCGTTGGGCGGAGGAACAGAACGGTGTTAACTTCCGGTATATCGACCCCTTCATTATATAGGTCCACTACGAAAATTATTTTAATCTCACCATTTACGAGCCTACTCTTTACTTGAGTTCGATCTTCTTCACTAGAGCCGCCATACAAGGCCATTGCAGGGATACCGGCTTCATTAAACACCTTAGCCATATAAAGAGCATGCTCGATACCTACACAAAACCCGAGTCCTTTCATGTCGCCTACATCCGTCACATACTTTGTCAGACTATTCATAATCTGTGTTGCCCTAATCTTGTTGTTCGTAAACAAGTTTTCGAGTTCTTGTAAATCGTAGCCGCGTCTTGACCATTTCACTTGAGACAAATCCACATGATCACTCACACCGAAATATTGGAATGGGCAAAGTAGCTTCCGGTCAATCGCATCAGTCAACCGAATCTCTGCAGCAATCGTATCATCAAAATAACTAAGAATATCCTTACCATCCATACGTTCAGGTGTAGCGGTTAGCCCAAGTAAAATATTAGGACGGTAATGAACAAGAAGCTTCTGATAAGTGGGTGCCGCGGCGTGATGGAATTCATCGACAATAATAAAATCATAGTAATCCGCTGTAGTGACTTCTGTCAGCTTTATCGAATTGAAGCTCTGAATACTAATGAATAAATGATCGATCGCTTTGGCCTGATGACTCCCAACGTGCAGCTCACCAAAGTTTAGATCTTTTAAAATGAAACGGAAGGTGTCCAAACTTTGCTTTAAAATCTCTTCCCGGTGGGCAACAAATAACAGCCTTGCTTGCTGATTGTGCGAAGCAAAACGTTTGTAGTCGAAAGCAGAAATCACAGTTTTGCCAACGCCTGTAGCTGCTACAAGCAAGTTTTTTGTCCTGCCGTATAATGTTCGCTCAGCTTCAAGTTTTTCAAGAATTTCCTTCTGATAATCGTAGGGCATAATATTGAATTTAAAGAACATCGCTTCTTGATTTTGAGCTTGTAATTTATGCTTGCCAAGTGCCTGTTTTAATTGCTCTTCATGCTCCGGGTCAGATGCGAGATAGCTAGTAAATTCCCGATCATTCCAATAGCTCTCGAAGGTCGCTTCGATCTTCTTCAGAACATCATAGGCATCCTTCTCAGTTACCTTCAAATTCCATTCCAAACCACTAGTAAGAGCAGGATTCGAAAGATTAGATGATCCGACATAAGCAGTTGTAAAGCCAGTCTCCCTTTTGAAAACATAGGCTTTGGCGTGCAATCGGGTACGACTTGTATCATATGAGATTTTAATCTCAGTATTTGGAAGCTTGCTGAGCTCCATAACCGCCTTGTAGTCCGTGGCTTCCATATAAGTAGTCGTGATAACTCTCAGTTGTCCTCCTTTAGCAGTAAATTGCTCAAGCTGCTCGATTAAGCAACGAAGTCCACTCCACTTAATAAAAGAAACGAGAAACTCAATTCGATCAGCAGTTACAATTTCATGCTTCAATTCACTCAGCATATTGGGTTCAGCATGTGAACCGGTAAAAAGAGAGCTCTGGGACAAAGGCGTTGTTGGACGCAGTACTTTTTCAGATTTAATGGCGCGAATAGAGTTCAGCTTTGCATACACATAGGTCAATACTTCCCCTTGCTCGTGCAGCTTTAACGCTTCGTAATCTTCTTGGTCCAGACTATTTTTTAATGTGGCAATCACTTCGTTGCACACTCGAACTTGTGCGATTACGGCCTCATCATCACTATCCGAGCTCTCACGTACGGCCTTTAAGGCCTTTCGGATTACCGTGGCGATATAATTGGATAGAAGCTTACGTGCTTCCTCTGGATCGAGCGGCTCCTTCCCAATGTCGTATGAGGACAAGTCTAAAGAGGCAAGCTGCTTCAACGTTCCGTTATTCATGATTTGTTCGTAAAGACCTTGCTTCATGGGACACCTCTTTATATTTGAGATCCTGCTTAGAAGATTCATTATTGATGTGATGTTGTTTTACAAATTATACAGATTGCATAAAGTTAACTACTGCTTTTTCCAACGCAGGATTACATGGCTGTCCCGGTACCATTTCAATAGCACCCATACGATAACGATCATGATACCATTCCTGAAAATAACGAAGTTCTTCCTGCCCTTTTGAGGGGGTAAGAATAAATACATTTTCTACGGCAGGAGTCTCTTGAGCTCTAATAAGAATGCCATCTCGATATTTATGCATTTCTCCTAAAGCGGTACTTAAATTCGTCGGAACTCGGTACTTTGGATCAAAAACAAGAATTCCTTTATTACTCTCCAAGGTAATATCCGGTTCCATTCGTTGTGTGAACGAATAAAAACGATCAGAATTATACTGAAAAACTCTTTGATAATATAGATGATGTCCGTTAGCAAGCGATACATGACTTCCCTTATGTTTAGCAAGTGATAAATAGAAACGATCAAGAGTAGATTTATAAAGATTGGCCGCATTTTTAAGCAGATCTTTTTTTCTTAACAATTTCATGACTTGCATAAAGCACCATATTTCGTACAAAGCAAACGTATCCTTAAGTGGAAAGGGATATTCGAATCCAATCCGCTCGTTACCATGCTGATATAAACCATCAAACCACCTATAACACAAACGATAAACCGGATGCTTACGAAATATTGTAGAAACTTGTATAGGTCCCTCATATGAAGTAATCTCTTGGAAAATTCCCTGTCTCAACCAATATCCTACAAGACCCCCATACTTTGCAGCTTTCTCTTCAACATCGCTTAAACCACAGTGCATATACGTAACAAGAAGGCTTTGAATCTCTAAAAGATATCTTTTTATGACCCGGTTTTCATACATATTGTAAGTGTCCGTTCGAACATACGTTAACACGTTAGCTGGAATTACACTCGAGGGATCTTGAGCATAATGTCTTTCAAGCCATTGCGAAGTTCGATTCGTAACGACTTTTATTTGTTCCCTCTTCAGAGAAGTCTCCTGGTCAGTTAATCTTTTTAACGGATGTTCCAGAAAACGCCGAATATATGATACCAAATCTTTAAACCCATGATCGATATAACTCCATTGTGCCCATGAGACATCCCTTTTTCTGCCCGATGTGCTAATTGGAATCGTAAGCCCTGAATGATCAAAACATACGGCGCCTTCATCCAAAATATCAAGCAGCATCATGTCATATTGCTCAGCAGTCATTTTTCGATCATCCGGGTATACATAGGTCCCATATGCATGTTGTTCTACTGTAAAAGTCAAATGCCCACTTTGGAATGGGGTCATAAATTGACCTGTAACTCCACCTTCTGCTTTCCTATACGTTAGAGGCACACCCTGCATAAGTAAAATAGAAAAGGATATATTCTCCCAGAACCATTCATATTCTGTCGCCTCGATTAAATATGCTTCTTTAATCGGGATCCATTCACTGCCTCTAGAACGGACTAAAAAGCTATCTCCAAAACTGAGCGGCTCCATAACGCGCGATCTCCTTTTTCATCCGCTCTACGATGCCTACGGCAGCAGAATTCGATCCAAATTTCGCTTCAAAAACCGGATGAAGTTTAGCTAACATCTCTGAAATGGAGTCATCACCGCGAACTTTAGGCAACACTTTTTCAATAATAACCTTTTCAAGGGCTTCAGTGTCATCCATCTGTATGTTGGCTTCCAAGTCTTTGTTATGTGACAACTTTTGAAGCATTTCATTCATGGAACGATAACCAAAATGAAGATAATAAGGCTTTAGAATATCATGTACTTGTTTCAGAAAGTCAAATTCCATCTGGAGCTTAAACCTTACGCCCTCAGCTGATTTATTCCAGAACGTATCGAAATCAACTTCACTTAACGTCATGAGAAAAGCTCGGTCCAACACTTTATCAGATATTGAATGAGTCGTCTCGTCTACATTTACAGTCCCAATGACATACAGGTTTGGAGGAATTGTAACAGTCTTTGGAATATCAATAAGATCAACCCGGTTATGCAAAAGGATTTCCTTCCTCGACTCCACGCCGCTCAAGTAATCACTAAGATAGTACTCCACTCGCGCCAGGTTCATTTCATCGAATACCACAAAATGCGGTTTCTCACGTTCTTGATGAGCTTTCTGCACCATTCTCAGAAACTCAGGAATCACATATCGATTTTCGAATGAGCTGTAATAACCGAATAAGGAGCTAGAGTCAGTCCAATCAGGACGTACTGGAATCACAGACATGTAGGGGTTGTCAGCCTCATACTCCAACCCGTATACAGCGTTAGCATATAGCCGTGCCAGTTGAGTTTTCCCCGTCCCAGATATGCCGCTCAAGATTACAAAATGCTTATCGTCTAGTGACGTCAAATTCAAATGGAGGTCTCGGATGATCTCTTTAGCAAAAGTAAAGCTGCTGTTAGCGATTAGCTCCAGAATGGAAGTAAGTTGGAAACTCGCCGTGTATTCCTCTTCCTCAAGCTCTCCACTTTGCTCATCACCCTCGTCTTTAATAAGTTCCATATCATCTACTGTTGGTAAGTGTAGCTTTTCACTAGCATGAGCAAATAGCAGTGCAGCAGTAATCAACCTTTTTTTGACGATATCCGCTTCCTCTGTAAAGGTTTCTGAAGCATTGTCATAAGTACCTGCAAGGTATTCGCTCTCTTTAATCTGCAGCCCATGCTGCTTTAACAGATTCATACCTGTCTCCAGTACCTCAGCGTTATTTAAGGACTGCGTGGCAAATAATTTACGGATCCACCAAGCCTTTTTTTCTGTACCGAGCAGGTAACGAACGTTTGTGTAAATATGGTTATGTCCATCCAATTGGATAGCTAAAACTTGATAGGGTGATTGCTTTTCGTGGAATTGATAATAGACAACGTAACCTTTTACGATTAGCTGCTCTTGATCTTTCAAAGAAAATTGCTGCCTGCAGACACCCGCTTTTACTTTCTCTAGAGAACCGTACTGCAGTTGATACGATCTTTGGAACAGAGTTATTCCCTGCTTTGCATCTTCAGTCTGCAGAAGTGTAAGAATATGTGCTGCTTGGACACTGATTCCTTCCTCTTCCTCCAAATAATTACGAACAGGCTCTAAGTAGTCCCAAGCTTCTTTCAATTCATCAAACAATTTTTCATTCGACCATTCACCTTCGAGCGGAAAGCGTTTTGCAAAATACATCCATGGTCTTTTCCTCGGCTTAATGCAAGATTTAATAAAGTCCTCTAGCTCTTGTCGTTGCACCAGTTCTCTTATCGTTGAAACCTTGGATTGACTTGAAACAAGTACATCTACATCAGCATTCAACTTGTTGACAAAGCCATTAATCCTATTCAACCGAACCGCTTCCCAAATCGGATAAAAATTCGTTTCAACAGAAAGTAGAATTTGCTTTTCCATCCCATTAAACTCAAGCGTAAGTGCATTTACCTCAGAGTCCCCGACTTTCTTCATGATCCGAATAAAATACTTCCGGCCGATATTGCTTTCCTTTCTTTGTTCAGCATAGTTAGGATTCAAAGCATCATGGTAAGTAGTCGTTAATGTGACACCATAGGTTTGGAGGTATAGACTAGGATCGTTAAAGCTATCCATAAATTGTTGCACGATTGGCTTTAAGGCAACTTCAATTTGATCAAGTACTCGCCTACAACGTTCGTAAGTAATGTCATGGTTGAAGATTGTTTGATATTCGTTGAGATTTATCATGATAGTTACTCCTCTGCTCTTTTCGCTCAAAATGAAGATGCAGCCGAAACAGACATATCTCCTTTGTCCATTTATGCAGGATGACGCTCTCTTCGGCCGTCGGTTCGATCCTTAAGGAAAACACCCGATCCTCGAAGGCGGTCATGCTGCCCTTGGATGAGCCCCACTTTTGCATCGGCATTCGGGCTATGAGTTGGCTGACACCGTCTTCGTCATAGGTCCAGAGGCGCTGAGCTTCCCGATCCGAGAAATCAATTCGTCTGCGATATTCTTTCTCTGTGAGATACTTATGGAAGAACGGAGCCACCTCTCGTGGTGTTACCGGCTTTGGCCAGCTTTCCACACCGCGTTCAAGCATATATAACAGTACGACCATTTTGTAGCTCTTGGCCATGACTGTTTTTTCCACATCCCGTATCCAGGCCTCATATTTATAAAAGACTTCTTTCTCTGCGGGCTCCAGACATTCTGCCCAATAGAGAAAACCGATATAGGAACCAAATTCATTTCTATACTCCAAGCTGTTGGAGCTTCCATGCAAGTGCAGTTCCAGGTAGGTTGGAACCCTCCCCAACTCGTTCTTTAAATCCAGGAATGACCGAAGTAGTTGATCCCGGTGCGGCAGCCTTCTGCGGCTAAGCTCATCGAGCAGGTTGATGACTTCTGTCTCCAGATTAATTTCACAATCTACAGGTACAGAAGGGATAATCGGCTCTTTCTTGCTGCCTTTTTCTTGCCCTTCCTGCTTGGAGAAAAGCTTTAGCTTCACATCCGCATTACGATAATTCCCAATCAAATCAATAATCGCGCAATAGTTCTTATGATCCGCCAAGCGCAGGCCGCGGCCTATTTGCTGGGTAAATACCGTTAAGGATTCCGTTGGCCGTACAAAAAGAAGCGTGTCCACACTCGGAATATCCACGCCTTCATTGAATAAATCCACTGTAAAAATAACTTCAAGGCTGCCTTCCGTGATACGACGTATCGCTTCTTCTCTTGAAATTCCCACCGTTCCCGAATGAAGGCTTAGCGAAGTAATTCCCTGCTCCTGAAAATAATGAGCCAAATAATCAGCCTGTCGGATAGAAGAACAAAAACCAATCGTCCGGGTTTGCTTATGCTTGTTCCACGCTTCATAAATCTTAGCAGCCTGACTCTCTTGGAGCTGGCTTGCAGCTAACTGCTCCTCATCGTACCTCGTCCCCATCCACCTTATCTTCGTGTAATCCGTGTCATCATAGACACCAAAATAACGAAAAGGCGACAGCCATCCGCGGCGGATCGCTTCAATAAAATGAATCTGATAAGCCACATTCCCCTCGCAGATCGCATATACATCCTTGCCGTCCATCCGATCAGGAGTCGCTGTAATACCCAGCAGGAACTTGGGTTTAAAATATTGAATCACCGTCTGGTAGGAAGCTGCCGCGGCATGATGAAATTCATCCACTACAATCAGATCGAACCGATCTGGCGAAAAAGACTCACGATGCTTCTTCATCCCAAGCGTATAAATGGAGGCAAACACGCAGTCGGCTGCCCCTTCTTTGAACTGGCCGTTGTAAATACCATAAGTGCGATCCGGCATGATGCGTTGAAAAGATTTTTGTGCCTGATGAAGAATTTCCTCACGATGGGCTATAAAGAGCACGCTAACAAACCTTTGCGCAAAAAAACCGGCCAGGTAAGTCTTTCCCAAACCGGTAGCCATAACGACCATAGCTTTATCGTATTCCTCTTCCAGCGTCCGCTCCAATTCTTCAAGAGCCGCCTCTTGGGCTTGCCTTGGCTTGATGGCTGTCCCAGAACCTTCTAACGGCTCGACCTCTTGGTATACATCATCGATGGAACGATACTCAGCCTCTTCCATTTCTATGATTTGACGGATAAGCTCCGGATTCTTTTGGTGATAATGCTTGTATTCATCTTCATAGAGCTGGATCGTATGATCGTTGAGCGGCAGCGTGGATTCGTGGTAAAAATTTTGCATGAACTTCTCGGTGGCCAATTGGAACGTGTAAGGCTCCACCTGGGCATTCATAGCCAAATTCCATTCCATACCCATTCTCATCGCAGACAGCGAAAAATTCGAAGACCCCACAATCAAGAGCCCTTCTCCATTCTCATAATCAAACAAATAAGCCTTCGGATGAAAAGAGGTTCCGGCACTGCGCCATAATCGCGCTTCTAAGCGGTCATCAATCTCTTTCAGCGCCCGAAGACCCTCCGGCTGGGAGACAAACAGGTAGTCCCCGGCAAGCATCCTGACTTCAGCGCCATGATCCAAGGCTCTCTTAAGATGTGGAGCCAATAAGCGGACACCTGAATGCATGACAAAGGATGTCATAATATAAATACCAGAGGCATTCTGCATCCCGGCAATGAGCTCATCTGCCAGATTCTCTGTAATCAGCTTTACGTTAAGCTTCGTCGACATCAATCAAATACACCCGATCTTCGAAGCCGCCGCGTGCTTCTGCTTTTTGGACTCGAATAGCTTCGAGCTGCTCCCAAGTTGCCCCATGGACCCCAGCTAAAGCCCGGATAACTTCAAGCATATCGGCCATCTCTTCCAGAGCTTCAAGCCCATTCTTTGCCTCAAAATACTCTTCAGCTTCTTCCCTAAGCTTGGTTTGCAACTCACTCCTGTACTCCTCGGTACTCAAAACGCGAGTGCGAAACACTTTTCCGTTTGCCTCAATAATCTGCGGAATTTTATCGCGAACAAGTTTGTTGTAAACTGGCATCTCTTCACCTACTTATTGGAAATTCATGATAGGTTCATTTTAACACAGAATAAGAGATTTATTGACAAAATTCTCCCCTATTTTGATAATATCTCAGCTACTCAGGTAACTTTGTCAAATGGTGTCGAAATAACTTCATTCCCATTGCAAGAAACAAAGAAGAAGTAAGCGCAGCCTGTTTATCAGTAATTTTCAGCTAAAGAAGTAGCAATTATAAGTACTTCTCTCCATTTCGATAATCAAGGGGCAATACTGTATTCCGATGTTTCTTCTTGCCAACCCCTATGTAATATAGTAAAATTGTAGATGTCCGAAAGCATCGGCAAAGTCCTCGATGGGAAGCACCCAACGAGGACTTTTATTTTTATAAGCATTGTACTATGTTGAAATGAAGCGCGGACTATTAATATTAAAGTACAGATATAAATAATGCGAGTTAGAGGAGTAAACATGACACAAATTCTTGAGACTATTGAAAAAGAACGATTGGCAGTTAATCCGTTACTAAAACGAAAATCTGAGTTAGGGCAGTTTTTAACTCCCCTAACTGTTGCTAAATTTATGGCTTCACTTTTCGATATGAGTAAGATGTCTAATCCGAAAATACTAGATGCAGGGGCTGGCATCGGTTCATTGACGAGTGCCTTTTTAGATAGACTAATAACTGAACACTTAAGTGATAGTGCTGATGTCAGTGTCGTCGAGATTGATGAGATCTTGCGGACCCGTCTTTTAGATACATTGTCCTTATTTAATGACAAACTAGAACTTCGCAGTCAAGTCATATCTGAGGACTTTATTGAATGGGCAACACGTACACTACTCGATGAAAACAGCCTGTTAGCAAATGTAGAAATCCGTTTTACCCATGCAATTTTAAATCCACCCTATAAAAAAATAATGAGTTCCTCACTACATCGTAAGTTACTGCGTGGAGTTGGAATTGAAACAGTTAATTTATACTCAGCATTCGTCGGATTAACTATAGAATTGATGGAGGAATCTGGACAAATCGTAGCTATCATCCCAAGGAGCTTCTGTAACGGACCATATTTTCGTCCTTTCCGTCAGCTTCTCCTTGAAAAAACGGCTATAAAACACATGCATCTATTTGATTCAAGGGATAAAGCTTTCAAAGATGATGAAGTATTGCAGGAAAATGTGATTATGTTACTTGAGCGAGGTGCTCATCAAACTGACGTAAAAATATCCACTTCAAAGGATGATAGTTTTGTTGACTATACAGAGAACTGCTACCCTTTTGAAAAGATCGTTCAACCGAAGGACACGGAATTGTTTATTCATATCCCTACATCTAATGAAGAGAGCTTTATTGAAAGATTTCCTACAGTTTGCTATTCACTTAAAGAAATTGGTGTGGAAGTTTCAACAGGGCCAGTTGTTGATTTTCGTGTAAAGAGTTATTTGCGTGATACCCCAGAAGAAGGTACCGTTCCACTTTTCTACCCTAATCATTTTGTTGGCACTTTGACAGAATGGCCAAAAGTAATGAAAAAGCCTAATGCGGTATTTGTAGATGAAGATATGAAGAAATGGCTATATCCCATTGGTTTCTATACAGTAGTAAAAAGATTCTCTTCAAAAGAAGAAAAACGTCGAATTGTGGCGGGGGTATTAACTCCAGAAAGTGTTGATTATACTGAGGTGGGATTTGAAAACGGTCTTAATGTCCTTCATTTTCAGAAACAAGGGATACCTGCTGAGTTGGCGTTTGGTTTGTATGCGTACCTAAGCTCAACAGAAGTTGACAAGTATTTTAGAGTGTTTAATGGTCATACACAGGTTAATGCAACCGATCTTAGAACAATGAAATACCCAAGTAGGGAAACTCTAGAAAACTTTGGTAGATGGGTGATGTCCAACTCTGGTACAATTAGCCAAGAAGAGATTGACCAGAAGTTGGAGGAGATTCTATGACAGAGCGTACCCATCCCAATATTGAGAATGCTTTGGAAATTCTCAGAGCTCTCGGTTTACCCAGAGCCCAATTAAACGAACGTTCGGCACTTTGTCTATTGGCAATATTGAATTTGACTGCCGATAAAACTTGGGCAGAGGCTGGGAACCCGATGATCGGTATTACGCCAATTATGGAATTCAGTCGGATAAACTATGGGAAAGAATATGCACCCAACACCCGAGAAACTTTTAGAAGGCAGACAATGCATCAATTTATTGATGCTGGTATCTCATTGTACAATCCTGATAAGCCAACACGAGCTGTAAATAGCCCTAAGGCTGTATACCAGATTGAACCTGAGGTTTTAAATTTGGTAAGAAAGTACGGCGCACTCGAATGGACAACCTCATTGAGCACATATCTTGCAACCAGACAAACACTAATTGATAGATACGCCAGAGAACGTGAGCAACATAGACTTCCAGTACAAGTTGCTCCCGGTAAAGAGATTCAGCTCAGTCCGGGTGAACATAGCGAGCTAATAAAGGCTATCATCGAGGATTTCGCCACGCGTTATGTGCCAGGGGGGATTCTGATATATGCTGGAGATACAGGCGGAAAATATTTCGATGAGGATTTGTTAAGTAACCTTGGAGTTACCGTTGACTCCCATGGCAAGATGCCAGACGTTGTTATTTATTTCCCAGAAAAAGACTGGTTGTTATTGATCGAGTCAGTAACAAGCCACGGCCCCGTTGATGGAAAACGACATGATGAATTAGCGCAGCTGTTCAAAAAATCTTCAGCAGGAATTGTATACGTGACTGCCTTCCCTAATCGTTCAGTTATGGCTCGTTATCTGAGTGTTATAGCTTGGGAGACCGAAGTTTGGGTTGCTGATGCTCCCTCCCATCTTATCCACTTTAATGGGATTCGTTTTTTAGGACCATATTGAGTAGTTATCTGGGTTTATAGAATTAAGTAAGAAAGAATTTTACAGTAGTAGGATTCTAAAAATCGCATTTTTTCTTTGTAAAGTATTAATGCTCTGCCCTAAGTATAGGTTAATTTTGTTTTTGTTTGTTGAGTTAACGAACAGTGTATTCATATATCATACGGCGGATTATTTTGGCCTCTCGAGGGGGACACGCGGATTATGCTATCTTCTTATAATCATTGATAAGTTGTGTTAACATAGCCAATCCGATGGCTTCCGGACTGGCTATGTTATAGACAGATTCTCTAGTTTTTGTTTACGACATTATGTTAGTAGCCCCCATTATTTGTCGATTCGATATATTAACACTACACACTCCACATGCACCGTATGCGGGAACATAGGCTAATTGGTTCCCATTTGCCGCGGAACGCTAAAGCCTTGATTTATAAGGGTTTTCTACATTCGAGTATTGTTTCTGTTTGGTTGCCGTTCACTTAAGAATGACAGCTTTCGTCCCCAATTCGTCCCCAGATTAGTGCTGTTGACTTGAATACCTGTAACAAAACATAACTTTTTCATTATCCGACTTTTTACACCATCTTGACTAAGTTATCCCTAGTTTGGGACTAAGCACTTTGCCTACTATGTCAAGTTTCTTACCCAATCTTGTAATTGTCCATATGAGACTAATTGTATCCCATTCGTATCTACCTCTGAGTCTTGTGTAGAATTATAATTTTTAAAAACAAGAACAGGCACAATTTCTGAAAAGTCACACTTCAAATAATTAATTAACTCTTTTTTGTACAAGTTAACTTGCATAATTTTTCCCTCGAAATGTTTTATAAAATTAATGGTTTTTTTTATATCACTTCTTACACCAGTTGAAGTAAATTTATAATATATATCCTTACACTCAAAAATATACAGTTTCCCCCCCCTTACCCCAATAACATCTATCTGATTATTTAGGTGAACTCTTTTTTTCTTTCCATTATTTATTATTTCAAAATCTTGAAAGTTCCACGTACAATAATCCATTTGTCGTTCAATTTTTTCTTTAACCATCTTTTCAAAATGTTCTTTAACCTTCTTTTCCACTTTACGTGGATTTTTATTCTTACATCCATCTAATAAATCATAAGTCATTTTTGTCTTTAGTATATCAATTGCAAAACGGAAAAGATTATAAGATAGTAAATAGTGCTGATCTTTGTATTCAACAATTGGATGCTCAAAAATTCTGCTTTTTAGTTTTTCTGAGGAATCATATATAAAATCTATTGATAAATCCTGTAATGTAAAATACTTAATTATATTCTCTGCTTCAGGCTTGGAGCAGTACCCTTCTTTTCTGAGTAATTCAACCAACTTTTTATATTCTATAACTATTACCTGCATTTTTTTTCTATTAAATATTTCCGATGAAGACTTGTTCTGAAATATCTTCTCAATTGTTTTAATCTTGAAACCATATTCTTTATTGAATTCAGGCTCTAAGGCACTAATAACTGAGTCATCAAAAAATAAATTTTCTTGTATTGAATCCTCTGACATTTTTTTCATTAGAATCTCTATTTTATTTTTATTCAAATCATTTATAAATTTTATTTCATTCTCTATAATATGGATTTGTCCATTTTTGTAAAATCCGCTTGTAATAAATTCTCTGTCGTTTATTAGAATAATTAAAGAAGCCGCCAATTCATATAGGTCAGAAAAACTTTTTAAATTTAGGGATTCACCCCTAATGCTTTTATTTCTACCGAACCCGTAATAATAAAGCAATGTTTGAATTATAGCCTTATCAAATCCCTTAAATGATCTAAATAAATGCGAGAGTCTATCTTTATTTCCAATAACGTAGAATAAAATTTTCTTCTCATCTTCATCAAAGAACTCGCTATGTAAAATTTTTTCAGGCAGCAGAGAGCCATTTATCGACAGTTCCATATAATAATGTATTTTTGTCATGTATGATGCCACTGAGTACAAAAAAATGACCAATTGATCCTGGTCCGAACTTACAATTACTTCCTTCAACTTATTTGATATGTAATCAATTATAGTGTTATAAATAGATACTATCTCTTTCTTATTACCACTTCTGAAATTAGATAAACCGAGATCTTTAATTGGTTCAGCAATTAATACTTTGAACTTTCTGAAAACAAAATTATCATCTTCAGAGTTAAGCCCCCAGAATTTTGCAAAAAGTACTCCTTTATAAAATTCAGTTGAAATACATGCTAAGGTCTCGTAGTCAGTTATACTATTTAATCTCATACACTTAATCCCTCATTCTTAAGCTTACTTGTACAATTAACCAGTTGTAGACTTAGCAAAACCATTCAATAGTATTTCTGGAATCATTTACACTAAACCAACATTTTTCATAATAAGGTAATCAATATTGAAAATTTAGAGCATACTTTTTCAGCATAACTTCTCTATCATGAACCTCAGTAAAGAAAATAATCTCGTTATTTATGTACTCTATATCCTCTAATGATAAATTTATTTTTTTACTTTGAAGCGCAACTAAGAAGGCTCTGAATAAGTAATCGACGCCAAAACCATTAATAGTTGTATCTTCTATTGATTCTATCAGCCCATTTATTGAATCTATCAGTTCTTCTTTAGAGTGACAATGAGAAACGTTTAATTTGCTACATATATAAAATAAATCCACATTTTTTGATCTTAAGAGACAAATAATTATAGAGTTATAGATACCTATAAAATCTCGTTTTTTAATCCTATATTTTTTATGGGGATTTATATGAAAATATCTTTGCATTAATGAAATGATTTCATATAAATCTTTTCTACAAGTAATTTTTTTGTTCTTACAGTATTGGACGTTTTCAAAAACATTGCTTTCAAAATAATTTTCCTGTTCTTTATTTAATATGCGTTTTGTTACTCTTCTACCAAGTGCTTTTGGCAACAACTCATTTACAAGCCAATTGTAAGCAATTTCAACACTCCAGTTCTCTTTCTCATTGATACTTTCTAACCCTCTTCTATCTAAATCCTCAATATATTCAAAAGTAACACAGACATCTTTTGAGACCAATTCGGGATTTAGAATCATTTCTTCGGAAAACTCCGCATGAAAAAATGCATGGTATCCTAAATCATATTTCGCATGGCTCTCATCCGTATACACTTTAATATAATGATGATTTCTGTCAAAAATATTCCATTCTGAATTTCCTGAATCCACATCATATTTTATTGTAAAATCAATTAGTTTTCTCCAATCATTGTAACTAAGAGCTATAAGTTTATAATTATTTTTTCGTTTCGATAATGAGAATGAATAAGATTTCAATGTATCTTCAATCGCACTAATACACTCGAAATATTTAATAGCATAGGAATCAACTACATCACATAATACATAAATATCCTCGCTTGATAACTTTACCCTATTACTCCCTAGACGGACTTTCACATTATCAAGATCGATTAAATCTTGATTTTTATATTTATATTGATCGAATTCAACAAATCCTCTGGCACCATACCTAGGATCTGTAAATAGCCCATCGAATAGCTGAGATAATACCATTTTATTATCCAAAACCAACATACAATCACGTGCTTTTAGCGTATTAAAATATACTACACATTCTGTTTCGAGATTATCGTACCTTGGCAGCATTGCTTCTAAACCAATTCTTTTTTTATATTTTTTAAATACTATTTCACGTTCTTTGTTATAGACTTCTTCCTGTTCAGTAAATTCATCATTTCCATTACTAATAAAGCTAACAATATCAACCAAAAGCCGCTCTCTTTTTCTCTCATCATTTTCAGAATCTACATGAGTTTTGAGCATTGATAAATGTTCATCGTAATTTCTTTTCTTCTTTAAGCTTAAAATTGTCTTCTCAATTGCAGGAACCTTTTTCTTAACCAAACCAAGCCAGTAAAGTAACGTAACTGTGTTAAATTCCAAGTCACTTTTCCTAATATTATTAAATTTACTAGTAGGTACCAGATTATATAGACTATTTAGCTCGAAAGTGTCAGCAAGCTTACAATCACTAAGAATCCTATGTAATTCATCCGGTTTATCTTGATAACTTGCTGGAATAATATGATCTAACTCCATATCGGAATATTCCAATGGCGACCCAGTATAAAAACATTTCGAATTATAAACTTCCCAGATTGCTCTCCTAATAAATTGATCCTTTAAATTCAACCCCACTGCTCCCTTAACTTAAGATTTTCATTGTCTTGGAGTTTCTACAGTTCTTACAAACAACTTGAAATCTCACTGGTTCACTGACTACAATAGCAAATGACCTTACTAAAATTATGAGAATAAGTCCCCTATTCATTAAAAATTCCCAATAACTTCCGTTTGATCCGTGATTTTAATTCTGGGTAGAGCCTCTTTGATTTTTCGTTTAAATTTGTATTCGATGAGGGATGAAGTTCAGGAATGATAAGGGTAGTCCCTGCTCTGTAAGATAAGTCTCTTTCAATACAATCACATAGGCTAGGAATATCCTTCAAACGTATATTGTTTGAACCAGCAACATCCATAATTCTAACTACCGCATTAAAAGACTTTGCTCCTAACGTGAGAATATATTCAGGTTGAATTGCTTCAATCTGCTCTTTTAAAAATTTTTTACAGTTATTCTTCATTATAGTACTTGGCCCTATAACACCCGTTCCCCTATCGTTAAGTGGTACGCATAGAGATGCATTCGTTAGGTAAAGTTGACTGCAAAAACTCTTGAGATCTACGTCAAGGACATCAGCAACATCACAAAAAACATCATAGAGGAATTCCGCAGAATCCTCCCGCTGAAAGTTGATAAATGTACGATGATAATTAGGCAACTCAAGATCGCTTACTGCATTATACTCAGAGGTAAATGCTATTCCACTGAAACCACAACCATCTAGACCGGGTGCTTCTCCGATTACCATAATCTTAACGTTATATCTAGAAGAAATATAATCTAGAAAAAAGTTTTGCCTATTGAATATGTCTATTTGTGGTCGACTAGATTGATGCCTAGGATTCGCTTCACAGTAAGGATTGAAAAAATTTGTATTATTCCTAGAAGTTCTACACTCAGTGCAGGAAAAAACATTCTGTTGAAAAAGCTCTCTTATCACTGACAACATACTCGCCCACCTCTTCCAATATTATACCATTTTCATATTATTGACAGCTTATTAAATCCGTAAATTAATTTTAGATAATAAGCGGCGGTGTTTCGTTAGTTTTTACGTTTGGGAATATTTATGCAATTGTATTTTAATTAAATTCGCTTTGCAACGCCATTTGCTCCAATATAAATAATGAATCCCCACAGCTTTAGTGGGGGTTTCATTATTTATATTCACAGGTCCTAAGAACTAAAAAACAATAGTACCTGATGGAGAATTCTGGTATATTAGCTATTAGAAAGCTCTTCAAATTCCATGTTTATAAAAGGTAGTTCTTCCTCTTTGAATGAATAATTTTTTATGAGCTCATTTTTTGATGAGCGAGCAAGTTCTAGTGCCATCTCGCCATCACTCGCCTTAAACGTCCCAAATTCTTTCCATGTATCATCGTGCTCAATAAATACTTTGAATTGTCTCATGACAACTTCACCGTCCTTTTCTAATTATTTCCTATTATACTTCGATCCATTAAATCTATACCCGGCGCAAGTTGCTAAATAAGGAGAGAACACAAAAATATATGTTAAAAGTTGAACAGCTTCGAATTCATTCGGCTATGATACACCGCCTTGATAATCAAAAGGAACAAAACGCAGGATTAGATCTTTCCGATCTCCCATTAAATATGGATGACGAATTAAGAACTGTACTTGAGACTCACACCAAGAATGGTTTTGAGGACGGAAGAATCCGTTACGCTTACTTTTCTGATTCAGATATGAATCAAGTATTAACAGAAAGCTACAAAATTCTTGATGACTCACAAAGTCAATTTGTCTCAGGTTCGAAAATCTTGGCTAGGCTCCTTTTTAATGCAATGACTAATAAAACAATATCAGCAGCAGATGTTGCAATTTGTCTTGCGAATTGCAATGGCATTGAATATATTTGTCTGCTTAAACTAGATTATAAGGATAATTACATATCTGAGGCAGTTGATACACCAAGTGGAAGATATATCGGTATCAAGAAATTAGGGAGTGGTTGGCCCCAGTTAGGATCAAAACTTCAAAAAGCTGCATTTATCAAACGATCCAGCGATGAATACCAATTAATTATTCTAGACAGACAAAAGAGCAAATCGGATGAAGCAGACATATCTCAATTCTTTCAAAGGAAATTCCTGAATGTAGAATTGATTGATGACTCCAAAACCAATACCACAGGCTTCATAAAAGGTGTCAGGCAATTTGTCGAAACTGCTGCAATAACTCCTCAAAAGAAAAAATCGATTTTTGACAATGCGGTTAATTTGGTCGTTAACACTGAGAATATAAAAGTAGCCCAATTTGTAGAATCCCAATTTAGCGAGGACTTACCTGAATCAGAGAGAAAGCTATATATCGACTCGTTGATTGCAGAGTTCGAAAGAAATGGTGTTAGACGTTTAGAATTTGTTAAGTCCCAAGAAATCGCACAGGTGTATTCTAGAAAAAGGCAAATATTTCTCGAAGGAGCACGTCTTGAGATTGACCCTGCAATTTACAATGACTCCGATAAATTCATACTAACAAGACGCAGGGATGCCTCGGGTGAAGAAGTAGCTGATATTACTATTAAAGGACTGAAAATAAAGAAAATGGACTGATCTATATGGAATGGTTGGACTTATTAAAAACAACAGGCTTTTCACATAGGAGCGAAACTCGGAGTAACGTTGTTTATTCAAACCGTCTCCAAAAGGTTAAAATTGACCAATTTGTATCTGAGTTCTCAACTGTATGGGGAACAGATTACTCTTTGTACCTTGATGATGAATATATTCTCTTATTACCTTTGGAGAACACATTACTAACGAGTACCGTAGACTTGTGCAGTGACATTGTTGAATTAAAAGTTGAACTTAAGAAATCGGGTATGATCTCTCCAACTCTATCAGCTGATTATAATGTCCACACCTATTCTCAAGGAAGTATATTGTTGGACAACTTACAAGATTTGAGCTTTGTTGGTCTTGAACACTTTGTGTTTAATAATCGTAATCAGCTAACTTATATTGTTATTTATGATGATCCTGGGTACTCGACTGTTATTTCGAACAAGTTTATTGCAATAGGCGATATAAATGTTCTTGAAACTCCCTTCGATGAGCCAGAGAAACTTTTCAAAGGTACTCTTGACAAAATAAAAGAACGGAATGAAAATATTCGCTGGAATCGGGAAATAAGCTTTCTTCCACCCGATGTGTTTTATTTTAATGAGAACAAAACGAATGCACTAAGTGTATTCTTAAGTCAGAAGGCTGCCGCGATGTGCATCGCATTTACAGCATTGAATACAGAATACTTAGATGAAAAGAAGTTGTATCAATCAACGTACTCCGGACTTAAACAAACAAAATTCCAACTTGTTGTTCCTGATTCATGTGAAAAGGAACAAATTGATAGAATATTTTCCCTCTACGAGTGGGCTTATAGTGAAAAGACAGCAGACAAGATTGGATTGATCCAAAATATAATTAATCTACACATAAAAGAAGAAAACAATCCGAACATGGAATCGCTGTTACAAAATGTTTCTGAAGTATTTGAGATGGTAAAAGAGAATTACCGAGTTTACATTCAAAAAAGCGTAAAATCATACCTAGATGAGAGAAAGCAAGTTGAAGATTTTATTAGAACAACTTCTAACGAAATTAACAAACAACTATCTGGGTTAACTGATATTGTAACAAAGAACTTGTTTGGTTTGCTCGCTACCGCCATCACTGCTGCTATAGGCTTTAATAAACCAGATAACCAAGCCTATATTCCTTGGATTCTCTACGTTTACAGCTTTTTCTCAATTGCACTTACCATCTATTACAGTACACTTGCGAATACCAATAAGAAAGCCATCATTGAGGTATATGAAAAACGAGTTACAGACTACAAAAAGATTTTCCTTGAAGATCGAATTGATACTATCACAGGAAACAGTATTGAGAGGCAAACTAACATATTCAGGAGGTATCTCCATTGGACTGTTTGGCCGAGCATTGGGATTAGCTTAATTACAATTATTTTTGGTTTAAAGCTCCATGGAGTAATTAGTTGGCTGTATTCTCATTTCCAACAGTTCATTAACTGGATAATAAGCTTGGTAACATAAGAGAAACCTATACACTATCTGTGAGGAAATTGAGCTTTACTGTTACTAAAAAATAAAAAGCTTATGTTCCTTCTTCACCCTGTAGATTCATTTCAGACCTTCTGAAAAGGTACAATTTTCGCGAATGATTTGTCCTATACTCGACATTTTATGTCCAATTTATTATAAATTATAGTGGTTTTTTGGTATTTCGGAAACGAGCCACGGCTAAAAGTAGCTCGCCGAAAAGACTTTATACACGTACAAATCTAACTTGAAAAATAGAATCTTACCAACATTCGGGCATTTTAAGTTGGACCAAATCAAAACCATCCACATTGTAAGCTTCCTCGACTCTTTAACCAAGGATGGCGCGAGACAAGGCTTTAGAAAAGGAAACCTATCAACCGGTACGATAGAGATTAATCACCGTGTACTGAAGAACATTTTTTCAAGAGCCGTTGAATGGAAGTTACTTAAGCTGAACCCACAGTTACTCAGAGCTCTTCAGAAAGAATCGATCCATTGGCGGACCATGATTACCCTTGCCCTGACTACGGGACTACGCCGCGGCGAACTGCTTGGATTGGAATGGCATCATATTGATTGGGAGATGGGCGTTCTTAGCGTAATACAAAGCGTTTCTATGTCTCCCGCGGGTATCGTTCATGTAAAGGAGCCCAAGACCAAAGCGTCAAAACGAAAAGTCGCTCTCCCCCCTTCCATGCTGGAAGAACTGAAGGATTATTATTCACACAAACTTGATGAAAGAGATAAAGTTGGAGATCGATGGCAAGGTGGCAAATACAATTTTATGTTCTGCCATCCGGACGGCAAAGCGTTCCATCAGGAACGACCTTACCTGTGGTTCCGTGCTTTTCTCAAGAAAAACAATCTCAGGTACATTAAGTTCCACAGTCTTCGACATACTAGCGCTACATTACTGATCAACCAAGGAGTTCATGCCAAAATCATTTCTGAGAGACTGGGCCATGGAAATATTCAAGTAACTATGAACATCTATGGATTCGCCCTTCGTTCCGCTGATAGGGCTGCTGCTGACAAATTTGAATCCTTCCTGACCGGAAGACAGGAATGAACCGAATAATACTCACACCACCCTATTAGCCCCTGAAAGTATGGTATAATGAAGAAAGAAAATACCCGTTAGCGAGGTGTTATGCTATGCAATGGCAAGAGGTTCGTAATATTTACCCCGATCAATGTGTCTTTCTTGAAATCCTGAATTCTCATACAGAAGATAGTGTTCAATATGTTGATGAAGTCGCATTAGTTAAAGCGATTCAAGATCCAGATGAAGCAACCAAGGAACTGTTGAAATGTAGAGATAACAACATCGTCTATCATACTGGTCAAGATAAGATAGCTATTGAGATTATAAGAAATCCCTTCTACAGGAGCCGATAAGATGCAGATGGATTATCTCGATGGTTTGCTTCAAGCATCCTTAACGATCTGTTATAGAGGACACTCGTTAACAATCGACAATTTAATAATTGATACTCGCGGCGCATTCTCTTCTATCTTCTGATATTGTATCAGAGATCGGCATCAAATTCGAAAATGGCGATATACTTGTGCGAAGCTTTGGGGTGGGTGGAGACGAATACTCGTTTCGAAAACGAGTTGATCAAATTCACCTTGGTGATCTAATCATGACAGATATCAGCATAGATAGATTTTGGCGTGTTCCATGAAGACATCAATTACATAAACGGCCTCATCGGTTTAGATATCCTTAAAAAGGGCAACATGATCATCGACCTTCATCAAATGGAAATGTATTCGGCAAACTCCAAATAGTATTGAAATGGGGACGCGAATTTGCTCGCGTCCCCATTTCGTCCCCAACTCCCCCACTAACTCACTCAAAACCCTTATAGATCAAGGAACAGACGCTCTCGATATGTGTCGTATGCGGAAACATATCCACAGGCTGCACCTCCACTGTCCGGTAGCCGCCGTTCTCGAGCACGCGCAGATCGCGCGCCAGTGTCGATGCGTTGCACGACACATATACCACGCGCCGCGGCTGCAGCTCGAGGATCGTCTCAAGCAGCGATAGCTCGCAGCCCTTGCGGGGCGGGTCCACCACGATCACGTCAGGCTTAACGCCCTGACTTTTCCAAGCGGGTAGGACCACTTCCGCAAGGCCTGCCTCGAAATGCACATTCGTTATGCCGTTTAACTCGGCATTCTTCCGTGCATCCGCTATCGCTTCCTCGACGATCTCAACCCCATACACTTGTCCCGCCCGCTGGGCTAGGAACAGTGAAATCGTGCCGATGCCGCAGTAAGCATCGACTACTGTCTCCCCGCCGGTTAACGCGGCGTACTCGAGAGCTTTACCATAAAGCAAATCCGTTTGCACAGGATTCACCTGAAAAAAAGAGCGCGGCGAAATCGCAAACTTGATCTCACCTATATAATCATAAATGACCTCGCTTCCCCACAAGACGCGGGTAACATCACCGAAGATCACATTTGTCTGTTTCGTATTTACATTGTGGCATATGCTTTTCACACCAGGGACCGCCGCGCGTATGCCCTCGACCCATTCCCGCTCATGCGGAATACGTGTTCCATTGGTTATAAGCACAACCATAATCTCGCCTGTCCGAAAACCCACTTTAACCACCACATGACGTAGCAAGCCTTGATGAGTCTCCTCCCGATACGCACTAATACCAAGCTGCTTACCGATTTTCTTAACCTCAGCAACCACATCATCATTAGCCTCATGCTGTATCAGACATTTCTCCATATCAATAATCCGATGGCTTCCCTGCGCATAAAATCCGCCAATCAGCCCGCCCTCTTCTTCACCAAAAGGAACCTGAGCCTTATTCCGATACCTCCATGGATCATTCATACCAAGAGTCGGATGAACAATTATCCCTTGACCTTGACTTTTATCTTGTCCTTGCTCTTGTACTAAATCCTCCCGAAAAACCCGAAGCTTCCCAATCCGCTCTAAATTATCAACAACCTGCTGCCGCTTCACCTTCAGCTGCGCTTCATAGCTAAGATGCTGCAATTGGCACCCGCCGCACTGCTCATAAATCCCGCAATCCGGCTTCACGCGTTCTGGACTAGCTTCAATAATACGCAGGAGCTTCCCATAACCGTATTGCTTCTTAGTATGAACAACCTTCAGGAGCACCCGCTCACCCGGCAGAGCACCCGCGACAAAAAGGGTAAAGCCATTCACACGGCCTACCCCTTCACCATCATGGTTAATCCCCACAATTTCTGCTTCGTACTCTACGTTCTTTTCCACCGGCAGACTACTGCTTTTATGTTTATCCGGTCGTGTGCCGGTTCCATTTTTCCGCTTCATAATACTCCTTAAAATAGTAATTCGATTCCTTCTCGATCTTAGCACTAGTCTTTTTCACTAATCATCCCATTCGCCCTACTAACTCACCCAACACTACTTCCCGCCACGCCCGCTCTCATCCTCACGCTCCTCAGCATCCTCGTCCTCCTCAAAGGACTCATAATGCGTCTCCTCATGCCCGTGACCGTTGTGCTGGAATGGCTTGGTGATCGTTTCCATGAGTGTCTTCTTATAGGTGGACTGGCCGGATTCATCTACGATGACCTGGAGGTGATTTTGCAGATTAGTGACAACACAGGGGAGAGTTCCACCGAATTCACCGTCAAGATTGAGCTGCACGTAGTCCGGGGAGCTGACTTCGATATGACGCGTTTGAAAATGGATGATATTAGGGTCATTCAGATGCTCGCCGCGCAGCGCCATCGATACGACCCGGATGAATTCCGCCAGATTGCAGCGTTTGAGAATAATGACATCGAAGAGTCCATCATTCAAGCTGGCATCGGGAGATAGCTTCTCGAAGCCTCCGACTGAATTGCTGTTAGAGATCAGGAACATCATGACCTCTTCGTGTAGCGTCATTTCCTCCGACTTTATGTAAATTTCGGTAGGTCTTAGCCGCGGCAGCTTCTCAAGGCCCTTCATATAGTAAGCGAGCTGGCCGATCACTGTTTTCAGCTTGCTGGGCACTTCGTAAGTTAGCTCTGTCATGGAGCCGCCGCCGGCAATATTGATGAAATAGCGGTTGTTCAGCTTCCCAACATCGATATCGCGCGAGTACTGCTTCACAATAATGTCGCATGCCTGTTCCCAGTTCTTAGGGATATTTAAAGCTCTGGCAAAATCGTTCGTAGTCCCGAGAGGAAGAATCCCCAGCTTCGGACTATGCTCCCGCTCCGCCATGCCGTTTACAACCTCACAGAGCGTGCCGTCGCCGCCTGCTGCGATAATTACGTCAAATCCTTCATCCACTGCTCTCGAAGCCGCCAGCGTGGCGTCTCCTTCTCC
This sequence comes from Paenibacillus eucommiae, assembly GCF_017874215.1. Lineage (GTDB taxonomy): Bacteria > Bacillota > Bacilli > Paenibacillales > NBRC-103111 > Paenibacillus_AI > Paenibacillus_AI eucommiae. The sequence goes on along the minus strand of NZ_JAGGLB010000039.1, from coordinate 36,225 downwards.
TATCGTGGCATGCGTGGAGGTTTCGAGTCCTCCCCGCTCCAGCCGCTGGAGAATATCCGGCAGACGCTTCTTCATCTCTTCCCGGCCCGAAGTTGGGTTATAGATTAATCTTGCTCTTTTCATCATACTTCATCGTCACCCGCCCGAAATTGTTAGTCCGCTTATGCTAGCTTTGCTTACCTAAGAAAGGCTCGGCCTGACGCCGGATCCACTGCGAAATCAACGGGCTCGGCAGCAGCGCCTGGCCATTGTAGCGATAATCGAAGGTCTCCATTCTTGCCGGAATCACCTTCCTGGTGAAATAACCTTCACTTAAAAAAAGCGGTGCAACGATAACCGCATGCTCCGGCTTTCGTGTGCTCCACCAGAGCATCTTGCGCTTCACCTGATCCGGCAGCAGCATAGCCACGTCTGTTTCGTCGAAGCCGCCAAGCGCTTTAAGCCGCTGAGCCAGCTTCTCAAGACCTCTGCGCCATTTGAGGTGAAAGCCCTTCTCAATGCTTCCATGACCGACGAGCAGCACAACTTCACGGCCCGGGTTCACGGACAAGGCTTGAATGTTCTCATAAATAATGTCGGCAATGATCGGATCGTCATCAATCGGTGAAGTGAAGTGAATGCGCGCCTGAATGTCAAAAGGTCTCATATCCGTCTCCAACGTCGGCTCGGGAATAACGCCAAGCGAATAGCTGATCTCATCAATATGCGTGCTTCCAGATGAAACGAAGAGAGGAACCACAATAATATCCGTCACATGCTGCGCTTCTAAGGTGTTAATGCCGTCTTGAATGAGGCGGCCTTCGACCAGCTCAAGATACGAGGCGGCAACAGGCACTCCAATCGGCATTGGAACCGCACAAATAGCTTCATCTACAAGCTTTACCCAATCGGAATCTCTTGATCCATGACTAATGACCAGGACCCCGAATTTTTGCATCATCTGTTCTCACCCGTTCCACAAACAATTCCTTCTATGCTAATGCTACCCGAACGAGCTCACAGCTGTCAATGAGACGAGAAAAAACCTTGCTTCACCAAGGCAAAGAAGGATTTCCTCATGCTTTTTGGAACCGTGGTTTAAGCCTGCTTAGCGATCAAGTCGATCCAGAGTCAGGATATAGCCATCATTGCCGTAGTTCAAGCAGCGCTTGACGCGTGATATGGTTGCCGTACTGGCCCCTGTTTCCGCCTCAATTTGATTATATGTGTGACCTTTGCGCAGCATGCGTGCAACTTCAAGCCGCTGGGACAGCGATTGAATTTCATTAACCGTACACAAATCGTCAAAAAATACGTAGCACTCCTCCAGATCCTTGAGCGTCAAAATCGCTTCAAATAGCTGGTCAATAGCTTTATCATCTAGTTTTTTCAGTTGCATTTCATTATCAACTCCTGGAAGAACGTGTAGGATTGGCTTGCGTGACAAGCCTTGCTTTATCCTTTCGACACTCGCCTGCAGAATTCCTTCCTTTAAATCGGCAAAACGTTAAAATTTCTCTGCGTTAATGAGTTAAATCGTGATAAATACATAGAAATCGGGACATTCGTCCAATCCAAAGTTAGGCTGCTCACATAACCTGTAGTAGAAAATTCAAGTAAAGGGTTGTGAATCCACGTGAATTCAAACAGAACAATGCTTGACAGCGAGCAAGATGCATATATACGAAGCTTCACCAGCCCACCTGCTGGAGGCTTTGGCGGCTACCCGGGACTTGGGGGAGATTCTTTTGCTGAGCTTTCACAGGGCATACCGCAAGGATTTCCGCAAGGCGTATCGGGTCTGCCCGTCCCTTATGAAGGTGGAACCGCATTAGGAACAGGAGCCTCCACGGGATCCGGCATACTAAACGGCCTCAACTTTAATCAGATCAAAGGCTTTGTGGAACGCATGGGCGGCGTTGAAGGGATCGTAGGAACGATGACCAAAGTTCAAAAAGTAATGTCCAGCTTTCAACAAATGGCTCCCATGCTCAAAGTGCTGTTCAACAGCTTCACCGGAGGCAAAGCCAAAACTGCAGAAAAATTCCGCTACGGCAAGCTTCCCAAAAGAAGGCGCAAACGCAGCACCAAACCCGGCGCAAACAGACGCCCCTACAGCAAAGGCAAAGGCCTAAGCACCAACAAACGCATAACCACCAACAAAACCATCGGCAGACGCCGCTAAGCTACCTCATTATTTTGCTATAATAACCACAGGTTTCCGTTAATCCGCGGAGAAGCGAGTAATCCGGCATCCACCCCAGCTTCTCCGCGGCAAGTGTATGATCCAAAAGACTATGACCGATATCTCCAGGCCTGCTCTCTTCATAAGAAGGAACAGCGGAGCATTCCAGAATTTCGCACAGCATCCGGTAAATTTCATGAATACTGGTCGAACGATTCGAGCCTATATTCAGTATGGACCCGCTTCCCCTCGTTAATGCGGCCAGATTCGCGCTGACCACATCTTTTACATATATAAAATCCCTCGTTTGCTCGCCATCCCCATAAATCACAAGCGAAGCCTCACGGAGCAGCTTATCGATAAAAATAGAGATCACCCCACCCTCCCCATAAGGGTCCTGCCTGATTCCATACACATTGGCATAACGCAGAATGGTGTAATCCAGTCCGTACAGCTGCGCATACATTTGAATATAGGGTTCCGCAGTAAACTTCGATATCCCATAAGAGGATTGCGGGTGAATCGGATGCGCCTCATTAATCGGCAGGTAGTGTGGAGCTCCATAGACCGCCGCGGAAGAAGCGTAGATCAATTTGCGAACCTGATATTTCCGGCATAATTCCAACATATGTATCGTTCCGAGAATGTTGACATTGGCATCATGCAGCGGATTCTTAAGCGAGGCGCTCACATCGACCTGAGCAGCATGATGATACACCACTTCTGGCTTAAAAGAAGCAAATACTTCGGCCAGCCTATCGTCAGTCACATCAAGCTGATACAGCTCCGCCTTGTCATTCACATTGGCAGCATGCCCGCTGCTTAAATTGTCGATCACAACGACGCTATGCCCTTCTTCGACTAAAACGTCCACCAAATGCGAGCCGATAAAACCAGCCCCACCAGTGACTAAAATATGCATAGGATTCACTTATTCCACCTTAACCGCCGAGTTGATAGGAACAATCTGTACCCAGGTCGTGCCTGGCAGCAGCCGTACTTCATTGGCTCCATCGTATGCGCGTATAATTCCATTTTTCTGCTCCCAAGTTACTTCAATCTGTTTGCCCTGCTGCAGCATAATGCCCTTACCCGGTCCAAAAATATCAACATTGCGCCGCCCCGCATTATCCAGAATTTGATGCTTGCTCTCAAGCACCAGCAAATTGGTCGCAGTCAGCTGCTTTTCGCTTTCTTTATCAAGATGCGGCTTGCCAGCCATCGTACGCTTATATTGACCACTCTCGACATCATATTCATACGACACTACATACCCACTTATATAGGGGATTTCTATTTTTGTTGCACTGGTTGCTGCACTGCTTGTCTGAAAAGTACTTTTACCATCCTTGGCAAAAGAAAGCACAGGCCCCTTCCATTCCTCACGGAACTTGCGCGTCTCTGCCCCCAGCTTCATTTTTTCCACAGAGGTATACAGATTATGCGGAGCTTTACGATCCTTATCCCGCCAATAAAAAGCATCATCACCATAAACCTGATCCAAATGCGCAAGCTTCCGTCCCACCAAAATATTCATCGCATCCTGGCTCCAGCCCGCATGTACAATCACAGCATCCAAACCCGCACCAATTTCCACAAAATACGGCCTAATGCTCCGAACCGGACCTATCACCTTCGCATCCTGACTTTGATATACAGCCACAAACCTAGTAATTTCGCCTTCAGCTAAAATCTCATACACAATATCAGCCTGATCCAGACCCGTTTGCGGCCTTGCTTGCGGAGAATTTTCCACCATAACAATAAAAGGACGACTTTTCACTTCCTCTTGACTAGGCATCCCGGTAAACGGAAAACTATAAGGAGCAGGCACAGGTGTAGGTGAAGGAGCCGTTGTCGGAATCGGCGTAGAAGTTTCAACCGGCCCTGGAGTAGGTATCGCCTTTAAAGTTCCACCCCCACACCCCGTAATTACAGTTCCTGTTAATCCAAGCAGCAATAAAACACTGATCGTCTGTTTACGATAAGCTTTCAACAACTTCATATGTAGGCACCTCTTAACACAAATTCGTCTAACAATTTTCATATGGCAACTTTATGTATCGACTTTCGAGACAACTGAGACAACTCTTCTGGTTTAATAAACTCCCTAAGTAGTTCGCTTTCCCATAGAAGATTCCCTGCTTCTGGAATTGAAAACTCAAATTCACTACAATATTCATATTTACTTTTCAAATTCACTATCCGAAATCACTATTCAAAATAACTATCCATATTTACTTTTCATACTCACTATCGCCAGCTATGTTTGCTATAATATAAATATCAGAACATCCGTGTATTACAAGGGGGCATGCCGCATGACAAAAGCTTCGAACCAGCCAGCTACGATACTTTTTGACGGCGTCTGCAATCTTTGTAATGGAGCCGTCCAATTCATCATCCGCCGGGACCCAAAAGGACATTTCCAGTTCGCCGCCCAGCAATCCACAACCGGACAAGCGATCCTGCAGCAGCTTGCTTCCTTAGATCCAACAGATCCAACAAAACCAGGAGCTTCTTTAGACCCATTGAAACCGTTGGATTCGTTGAATCCCTCGCATCCGCATAAGTCTGATGAACCTAACACAATCCTTCTTATTGAAGGAACGAACTGCTACACCCGCTCATCTGCAGCCCTGCGCATCGCTAGACGTTTGCGTGGAGCCTGGCCATTGCTCTATATAGGAATTCTTATCCCACCCTTTATACGCAATGCTATTTATGACCTTATTGCCCGCAACAGATACCGCTGGTTTGGCCGCCAGGAACAATGCATGCTCCCTACACCAGAAACAAAAAAACGGTTTCTCCCATAAATTCAACAAATTCAACCCAAATCAACCAAAGCCATGCATGAATGCCACCGCACCAGTAAAAAATAGGCTAAACGCCTGCAAAAGGAGAACAAACAAATGAACACCGTATGGAGCTTTCTTTCTCAATACTGGCTTTCCATCATCCTAATAATCGGCATTCTACTGGCTTCTTGGTCCGTATACAAACACAGGGACAAACTGTTCTACAGTGAAAAAGAAGAAGACGAACAACCCCAGGAATTAAAAAAGTAAAAAAAAGATATCAAGGCCAACCTGACCCACCTTTTTCCTGAGCATAGGGGATAGTGATTATATAAAAAAATATGTCAAAAAACATATATCAAATCCTATCTCGATAAAATGAACAGAGTCTGCACCAACAAAAAGATCCCCGCCCACCATACACATTCAAAAAAACTGCAAATGCAAACACCAACTTTGAGCGAAAATTCCTGCACTTTTTGCAGTTTTTAGGTATAGCCTCGTTCCTAACTCTTTAATAGAGCTAATCATTTAAACAATTAATAAAAAATTGTATTAAATACTTTCACCTTCATCTTTCTGAGCCAAAGGGATAGTGATCATAACAAAATTTAAGCTACTCAAAACCCCGTCCTCTAACCGTTATCCTCTCCCCCCAAATTTAACACTTTACCCTACTAATCCTTTAAAGCAAATAGATCTCCTCATCCACGCTGTTTAATATGTTACGGCTTCCCTCGTGAGTAACATATGTAACATCCGTAAAATGTGCAAAATGTGAATAACATGTGGATAATTAGCCGTTTTCTTGTGGGTGGTATGTGAGTAAGTTTCAATTTTCTGTGTGTATCCCCGTGAATACTGTGGATATCTTGTTGATAACCTGTGGTTGAGTAATTTGCACCCTTGCATAACTGTATGATTTGTGGGTAAGCATGCCCTGACATATTCAAAAAAAATGATTTATTAAAGACATGCGCCGCCCTTCATAAATAAAAAAACCTTTGTTCCAACTCATACAAGGACAGAATCTGGAAGGTTACCCTAAGACAACAAGGGAACAACCTTGGAGAAATGCTCAAGAAACTAAATGAAGTTGCACGAGGATTTGGAAACGATTTCGGTATAGGGAATGTAAAAAGCAAGTTTCGAGAATTAGATGGATGGACTCGAATGAGGGTGCGAGCCTTTATGTGGAAAAAGAAGTCTATGGTTCAAATTCGCTGATTCCAAACAAAGTATTGGAATCGGCAGGAATGGTGTTTCTAACAAACTTACTCACCGCACGTTCCTAATTCAGGAGGGAAATAGGCAATCTTGTGACGGATGAAGAGAACTCACTCCTGAAGATGGGGAACTGACGAAGGAAAGCCGTGTGCGGGAAATCCGCATGCACGGTTTGACGGGGAGTCAGGGGAAGTAATTCCCCGTTTTCCCCTACTCTTAATTCATGCGGTGTGTTTTTGCTACATCCCGAATGCTATCTTTGATCTTTACCGGAATATAGTATATCAATCAATAGTTCCCTTGACTATAACAGCCAGTTTGTTCCCGCCATCAGCCCTTGTTCCCAGTGGCATTGATGGAATAAATTTTCCGTAGCCTGTTTGGCATAAACATGATACTCGCTTACCACTCCTTCGATGGAAAAAGCGATTATTATTAATGCCGTTGATCCCATTGCCGTTCGCATCAATATGGACACCGGTCTCTGATCGTCGGTATAAAGAAGTTGACGCAATCGGCGTCGATGGTCGTTTCGCAACCTTCGCCCGACGCAGGAACCCGTTGATTCTATTCTATGCCGGAGCAATAGTTGTCACTGTCCCGTCGGCTCCGCGCACCTTAAGAGCGCCTCCGTGCGCGTATATATACACACCGCCAACCGGATTCGTCGAAGGTTCGACAGCGACATTGGCGACAAATACGCCATTCGTTTTATCGACAGTCAGATTGGCCGTACCTCCGCCCATATAGAGACCGAACTGCGCTCCGGTCGCAGGCGCATAACAGACGACGCCCTTCGGCAATTCCGTTCCCGTCCCTGTCCCCTGAATGACTACCTTTCCAGAAGCAAACGCACCTAATGTCGTATTGGCTGCGGGAAAATAACCAAAGGAAGCGCTTCCCAAGTTGCTAGCATTGGCCCCGGCCTTCGTCCTGAATTGCGAGCTCGCGGAAGTGCCGCTATTCGTGTTCGTATTTTGAATCAGGCTCGCCGAATTAAACGATATACTTTGCTGAAGCGATCCAGGGTCCGCAGGTCCAAGATTTTGCTGATCGATTCCAAACTGACCGGCGGTTGTGCCGTTCCATCTGAGCTTACCGCCCGCCGAAATTCCCATTCTCCATTTGATTGGGTCTGAGTACGGATCTTGAGAATAGATGGTCAGCGCATTTAATGCCGCTCCGGCCGTATTCGAAACAGCCAGTGTACCGAAATCATTTGTTTTCGCTTGATCGATCGCAAACCGCTGACCGACAGTGCGCAGTTGATTGCTGGAGGCCAGAACGCCGTTATACATGATTTCCTGCGCATTCGGATAGGAGTAGGTCCCCCCAATGATTTCATTATTGCTTGCCTGATAGTATCCTGGAGGGCCGTCGAAAAAAAACCTTACAGGAAGCGTGAACCGAACGGTGCTGCCGGCAGTAGTAAATGTTTGCGGACTCGTGTCGCTGGGCGAAGTGGAAAGCTGGAACGAACCGGATGTGGAATTAATAACATAATAAGCTTCTCCATTAGTCAACCCGGCCGGCGCGGTTGAAGATGCGAGCACAACTTTATCCCCGTTATTAAATGCCCTGTAGGTAGGCTGCGAGAACGAGTTGGAAGGACTTGGGGTTGCGACAACGTCAAACCAGTTGCCATAATTGCCTGGGGCTTGATCCGGTACGAGTCCGGCTTCCCAGCGGCAATGATCGAAAAAACAATATTGAGCGCCGTTGGCGTATACATGATATTCGCTCGTATACCCTTCAAAATCTGTGCCCCTGAATCTTACGTTCGTAATGGTAGAGACACCTGTGCCGTTAAGGACAACATGCCGCCATCCGGAAGTCCTGACCCCATACACGGTTCCTACTTGCTGTATCGAACCGCCGATGAAATCCAGTTCGTTGCAGAACGAATCGTTTATAGGACCGGTCGGCTGAATCAAATAGGCGATTTTGCTATTCAAGATATATCCCCCATAAATTCGGTTAAAGACATTCCCTTTCCCGATGGAATCGTAATGCTGCCCTGTTTCGAAATAATAGATGCGGCCTGGATAAAGATCGGAGTTCCACACGTTCGCGATTCGTATACCCTTGCTTCCTCCCGTTAGCACAGGATTTAACGGCTTTTTCAAATCCGGCAGCGAAATTGTAGCGTTGATCAGAACATTGCTGCTATCCGTACCGCCAATTGTGACCGCAGTTCCGGCAAAGTTATCCGGATACAGGAACACCGCTCCACGCGCTTCTAGATGACAAAACACGGTGAACGGCTGATTGACGTTGTAGGTGCCTGGAGGGACAATCAACTTGGCGCCAGGCGATTGGTATACGGGGTTGACAGCCGCATTTTTCAGCGAATTGCAGTAATCCAGCGCCGCCGCGATGGCCGCTGAATCGTCCGTAACCCCGTCGCCTATCGCGCCGAAGTCTTTCACGCTGACGATTTCGCGCAAGCGGTCCCCGACTGTCCGCACCGGCTGATCGTCGGTATAGCGGAAGTTGACGCAATCGGCGTCGATGGTCAGATCGCATCCTTCACCGCCGTAAACCGATTCGGTGACGGTCGATTCGCCGCCAACCGCTTTGGCGACCGAGCTCGAAAACAAGCCGCTTGCCGCAATCGCCACACCCGCAGTTCCGAGCGTGGTGAGCAGCGCTCTCCTGCTGATTTTCTCATTGCCGGCGGCTTGCGTTTGGTCCTGATGCTGTAAATCGTCTTCGTGCCTGGAATTACCGGATGGATGGGTCATAGAATGAATACCTCCCTGGATAATGGATGAATTTGTATGGAAATCGTTGGTGGAATAGGCAAGAGGATTTCTCTCACATCAGTTGACGCTTACAAATACTGCAATTATTAACTTTCGATCCCATAGGCGAGACGCATTCGCGTCTTATTCACGCTGCCGATCATGTCAAAATGGGTTCGACAAGGACTTTGGCGTAACCACGACATTCAATTCGTCTGTATTGCAAGGCATCACAGCCGACATTTTCCTTAAAACAGGGGACGACCAGCGCCCCCCGTAATCTGTTTAAAGCTTAGTCTGCCAGCTTATACAATGAGAAATCATCGATATAAAGCTTATCTGTCGTTTTGAAGTCTCGGAGCGCTACACAGACTTGCAACTGAGCAGGCGCAACCCCGCTATAATCAGGCTTGACCTCGAAAATATACTCCAGCTTCCGCCACTGCCCTATCGCCCAAGATAAAGGTATGACGTCAGTTCGCACATCGGAAATCTTCACTCCTCCAGACTTGAGAATGTTGGTCCAGAGTTGAATCGAGCCTGGCGTAGTTGCATTCGTTGGCAAGTAGTAGTACAGGACGGCTTTATACTTGCCAGGTGTAATCACTCCGGTAGTATACTGATAAGGTCCGGCAGCTTGATCGACTCCGCTGGTCACAAGGCTGTAGGTGCCTGTATGCGCGTATTCATACGTGCGTTGTGTGACCGTAGTTCCCCACTGTCTCCAAGGGAGTGTGATTTCACTAGGTTTTTGCGGATTTCCTAGCTCAAATGATGAATTTTCCAAATAATTGGTCGGTTCTACAAGATGAACAGGTCTGAAGCTGTCATCCTTCCAGGGCGCTCCTCCGCCCCAGCCTAAAAATTTGGTGGACCCGTGATAAGCCCGGAAGAAGAAGCCCATCAGGGTATTGGTCTGAGCCAGATCGACGCCTATGCTGGAGAACGGAATGACCTGAATCGTATTCCAGCGGTCGATTCCGATTTGCGCACTTGCTTGCCATTGGGTAGTCGGATCCGGCGCCGGGCCTTTCTTGTAGACAAACTTGACGGCGTTAGGATTGGTGAAAAATCCTTTATAGCCTGCTGACACATCGCCTGTCACATAGGTTTCGACGGAATCGTCCTGGCCGCTTTTCCACCAGTTATTCGGCGCCTCGGTGCTCTTAATCAATTTATTCGTGGTCACTTCACTGTCAAAGTTTTCATACCCGACATACAGGTTCTCGTTATCCCACAACAAGTACACTTTCGTTTCTACAGGCGCGCCGGCGTTGGAGCCCATAACAGTAAACTCGGAGAATGGGATCGCTGCTGTCCACGCTCCTTGACTGAAATCGAGCGATTGCAAAATGGTCTCTTTGCTGGCCGTTGTTTTGACCGCAGATGCAGTAAGGTTGGTGTAGGAGTCAATTCCACTCAATACGTTGTAGAAACGCGGTCTTACATTTCCGTTCGCCGGTTCCGTATCTACATAACGCTGTACGGCGGCAATAAGCGTGCTCTGCAAGCCATTCCATGCGCCGGCGTAAATATCTTCCTTGAGTGTTCTATCGAGAATAAGATTACTGGTGAATTCGTTCAATAAGCTTTTCCGTTTTTTCGCCATCGCGTAGCTTTTCTCGATATCGTCCAACATCGTCATTGCTGCTTGTTCATTCGCAGGCGTGTTGACCGTTCCTTTCTTCGGATAGCTTAGTGCCGACGCTTCATAGTATTCAAATGTGCGGAGGAGCAACTGGGCACGCGTCTTCTGCTTTCCTGCCCCGGCATTGACAACGGCGAGCTCCAGCAGGCGACGGCTCTCGGCCATGTCTTCCTTCGTCACGATTTCCAGATAGCTGTGGTCGAACAGATTCAGGTAATTCCGCTTATTCGTCGCATTGACCCATGCCAGATACCAACTTGACTGGAAAATGCGCGTCGTCCAGAAGGTTTCCCAATACTCATAGTACTGCTGCAAATAGGGAGCTGCTGCTGCGCCTACCGCTCGCTCATACCATTCGCTAGTCAATTCATTGACATCCAGGTTCGGATTCCATTGCAATTTGGCTGATACCCAAGGTTTTGGGCCTTCCCCAAAGTTCGGATACAGCTCCGCGACATGAGCGATCACCTTGTGATCTTGAGCGTATTTGTAGTTTTCCGCCATTTGTTGCATGTAGATACGAGGCAGATTGTACGGCGCTCCATATAAATATTCATAGAATCCAATATTTGTCGCCTTAGCTTCCCAGAGCGCGGTTTGTCCTTTTCCGGCCGTCTCGTGTTCCGGCAGTATCCAGGTCATACGATCGTCCGTGATAAACGGAATGACGCGTGGGTTTAATGGAACGGTCGGCGGGTCATAAACATTCAAGTAGGCCAGCAATCCAAAATATTTATCCGGATGTACAGCCAAAACCCCTTCAGCTACTTGGTTAACCCAAGGATAATAGATGTCTGACATATTCAGTACACCCATAGAATTCATCTTCCCTGGATAATTAGGGTGATTCGGGTTGGATTCACAAAAATTGTCTTGTTTGTCGTTAATACCTAGCGAGTAGGATTTCGCAGTAGGATTTTGATTAAAATACTGGATAATTCTCGCGATCGCCGCTTGCACCGTCTCGTTCGTAAAACACGGCTGCCAATCGTAAGAATCAGTAGGAAGAACTCCGTTCGGATAAAATTCGGGATGATTGGCAAAAACAGCAGGATCAAACAAGACGTTCATGTTATGGTGGAAATTAATCGTTTGCTGCATGCGATTATCTCTACTCCAGTCGCCTTGAATAGCCATTCCGAAGAAGTGGCGGGAAATGGCGGCTGGTTCATCTTTTACCGGTTCAAAGGGAACCGTCAGATTTGCAGTCAGCGGCACATCCTCGCCGTCAGGTCCAGGCAGCAACCAACGAATACCCACATAGCGTTCAAGGAATTCGTCCACGCCATATTCCGTCCCCCAAGCGGTCGGTCCCATGATAGAAATCGATTGCTCAAAAGGCCATATCACAAATCCGTGATCCCCTAGTCCTTGCAGTTCGCCCGTGATCGCGGTTTGTGTCTGAGGAGCCTTCGTTCCGACATAGATCCGTACTTTGTTGTCATACTGACTGCCAGACTGGCTCAGTTCTGTCGTCGTCAAGACCGGCAGAATGGCGTTAGTGGACTTCTTGACATACGCGGCTAATTTATTTGCTGCCGTTTTTGTCTGATTATCAGCGTTCGGTTCCATGATAATTAATGACTGTGCCTGGCCATTCGCCACAATACTCAGGTCCGGCATATGTTCAAGGGTAACGTTAACTGCCGCCGTTCCGCTGTTCGTAACCTGGAATGAACTTGATTGGTATGGGGCATATCCCTTCTTTGTTACGATAACGGTGTGACTGCCGACATGCACATCGTGAATCGCATAAGCGCCTGTGCTGTCTGTAGTAGCCGATCGAGAGGTACCCGTTACCTGGACGTTGGCTCCCGCAAGCGGCGAACTGGCTGTGTCGGCTACAATACCGGCTATACTGCCAAGCATAGGAGTCGGCTCTGGTGACGTGCTCGGCGTCGCAGTTGGCGCTGTAGTTGGCGCTGCAGTTGGCGCTGTAGTCGGTGCCGTGGCTGGTGCTGAAGTCGGCGCAATAGTCGGTGTTGCCGTAGGTGCGGCAGTTGGCGATGCGGACGGCATTACCGTTGGTAAAACTTCTTCAGCTTGCTCGATGTATTCGTCCAGCTTGGATACGAATTCAAAAGCAAGCCGGGCGATCGCCTGCCGTTCGGCGCGGCTTTGCGGATCGAAACGGAGCGAACCGTCAGGATTGGCAATGCCGCGTACGAAGCCGATTCGATATCCGAAGTCGATGTACGCTCTGGCCCATTTGGATATTTGCTCTGTATCGGACCAAGTAACATTCGATTCCCATTGAAGCGCTTTCTTTTCCAATCCGAAAGCGCGAATGAAGAGCACGATCATTTCTTCCCGCGTAACATTCGAATCGGGCGAGAACGCTGTTTCGGAGACGCCCTGCGTAATGCCTGCTTCGACGAGTGCTCCGACGTAACCGCGATACCAGCTGCTTTCTGACACATCCTGGAAGTCGCTGGCCTTCTCGGGTTTTGGCTCCAGTTTCAGCATAGAGGCAATGATCTTGGCCAATTCGCCGCGAGTGATCGGATTTGCCGGCGCGAAGGTTCCGTCCTCATAGCCGGAAATGATACCGGCTGCGCCCAGTTCCTCGATTTCTTGCTTGGCATAGGACGCATCGATATCGTTAAACCGCGTTTGGGCTTGAACCGCTTTGACAGGAGCCCATCCGTTCAACTGCAAGACGGAAGCGAGTAAAACGACAACCAGAAGCTTTGCTACCAGAGTTCTTATCTTTCGACTGATTTGAATCAACATATCCATATCCTCCTGCTACCATAGAATAAATTGAAATAAATTTAAAATTATGAATTTATTTGCTTTCATGGACGAAAAAATCTAACCTTCGTCTTTTTCGTCCATATGGTCAAAATGTCGCTGTAGCCAAAGAATCCCTGCATCATCCTGGAGTTCCACGCTGCGCCTTCTGTTCCAGACGAACGCCTTTATTCATCGTCGCCGCTCCCAACTATGCAAGCGCTTGCGGTTTAGGAACTGGCGAAATGCGAAGCATTTCGCCAGTTCGCCTTTTATGTCAGTCCCGCAAGCTTTGTCGATATTGTCCGGGGGTGATGCCGACCATTTTTTTGAAATAGCGAATAAAATTTTGCGAATTTTGAAAATTGAGCTGCTGCGCAATGTCCGATATCGTCAATTCCGTATTTTCGAGCAGTTCCTTGGATACGTTGAGTCGATGCTGGGCCAGATAGTCGCTGAAGCTCATGCCGGTCCCTTTGCGGAACACCCGCCGTAAATAATCGGGATGGTATCTCAACTGCTCCGCGCATGTTTCCATCGTAAGATCGGTTTGATACTGCTCGTGAATCATTTTGCGCATCTGCTCGGTAATGATGTAGTACTGCTTCTGCGACTGCTCTTCCCGCCATTGAATGAACGGCTTGAGCACTTTCCCGACGATCCAGTTCTCGATTTCATCCAGGGAGTTCAACTCGAACAGTTGATCGAAAATCGTCTTCTGATCATTCAACAGCTGGGACAAAAACTCGTCGGAATCGAGCGAGTCCGTCAACAGCGTGACGAGCAAGCGCACCAAATATAGCTGCAGCTCGCGGTAACTGACGTTGGCCTCCAGCAAATACCGGGAAATCAGCCGTAAATTTTCCTTCGCCTGCTCATAGTCGTTCTCCTCGATCGCTTCAATGAGCGCTTTCTCCAGCGCCGCAGGATATTTGACCCGGATGATCCGGTCGGGCGCCAAATCCTCGAAGAAGAAAAGCGATTGCTCGATGATGACGCTTTTTTGCTTCAGCGCTTCCGTCGCTTCCAGATAGGCGCGGTTCGCTTCCTTCAACGAATGAATCGAACGGCTGATTCCGAAAATAGCATCCAGCTCCAAATAGCGTTCGACGGCTTTGCGAATCATCACAATCAAAGACCCGACATATTCCCGAAATTGCTCAGGCGTCTCGTGCGTGCTGCCAATAACGACAACCTGACTCAGTCCGATGGTAACGGCAGGCAATCTATTGGCGGCAGGAATCAATTCGCCCATCATATTTTTGACGGCCATCATCATCAGATCCCGATCGCCTTCCTTGTACCGCGAGCGTTCCCAATTGCTAATTTGCAAGGACACGACGCAAAACTGCTTCCACTGCGCATTCAACTCGTAATGGGCCGATTTGGACCCTACTTCCGCAGGGTTAACCTCGCCGATCAGCAGCTTAAACAAGAACAGTTCCCGCAATTGGCTGACCTGGCCCGCGATATATTCATCCTTGCCGATCTGTGTCTCCACAAGCGATTCCAGACGCGCTTCAATCAATTCAATTTCGTTGTAATTACCTGCGGCTTGCGAATCGGACAAGCGAACGACTGAATCGTACAGCTTGCGGATCGGCTTATACAACCGGCGATTCATAGCCATCGCAATCAGAAGCGTAAGCAAGAGGACGCAGAAGCAAATTATAAACATCGTATTCCGAATCGAGCGGGCGTCTTTGGCAATTTCGGCATTCGAATAGATGGACACATAGTACCATCCGTTATAGGCTGACCGATTGACAACCGCCAAATGCGAATCATCGAATGTGAACGTTGCCGGACTGCCCGGCTGAACCATCTCCTGGAGATGGGCGGTAAACTCATCAGGCAGCCGGCTCCACTCGGAGGAGAAGGATTCTGAAGCCGCCAAAATGTGCAAATCGGCGTCGATCATAAGCTTCGCATCGCGATTGCCGCCGGAGGACAGCCGGCGCTCGATTTCGTAACGCGGAATCTGCACGCCCAGCATGCCGGTCGGCTTCATCGCGTGGAGAGGCGTTCGCTTCATCAGAATAACGGCGGCAATATCCGCCTGCGACTTCGCTCCTTCTTCGTCCGCCGTGACCTTTTCCGCCTGCTGCGTCACCCAGAACGACTTTTCGCTCCTTTCGGAATAGCCTATGTACCGGTCGCGATCCGGATGCTCGCTGAGCAGGAACGCCCCATGGTTGTCCAGCAGCCAGCCCTTGGCAAAGTTGATGTAGAACACATTGCTAATTCCCATTTCCAGACTTTGCAACTGGTACAAATGCAAGGACAGCTCGTTAAACGACTGAAAGCGGCTCCCGGAAAAGTCCCATTCGACCGCGTCTTGCAGCAAGGTAGCGTTGGCCAATTGCGTAAGCGAGAAATCGATGGTCGTATACAATTGCTCGAGACGCATCTGCGTTTCCGTGAGAAGCTGGCTGTTGCGTTGATTGACCTGATGCGCGACCCGATCCATAAATAAATAGTAAGAGAAGCTGCCTAACACAAGCACGGGAATCGCTCCCACGAAAATACTGATTACCATAAGCCGCACCAATAATCGCGGGGGTCTACGCTTCATGACAACCACCTCCTCACAGATGCATAATCGATCGCGCGGGAACAGCTCACCCGCACGGATACAGAGTCGATAAATTTGGTTCCGACGCGCGTTTTACACCGATGGCTCGATTATCTCAATTACTACGGCGGCATGCAAGCCGAACGGCGGGACGACAAACGAGATGCGGTCCGACTGCCTGCTGACGGCAAGCTCGGTTCCATCCGGGATCAACTGGACACGGCCTGCATCCAGCCGCAGCGAAATTTCGACTTCCCCGACCGGATGAACCTCTTCGATGAATGCCCTCGAGCCTGCCGCCGTTTCTTCACGCACGTTGATCAAATGGACGATCACGCGCGACTGGCCAGGCTGCCGCATCACGTTCACCTCGACGGAAAGCGGTGCGTGCACGACGATTCCCGGATCGGGATTCAGTACCCGCAAGCCGTTGAGATACAAATTGCGGAGCCAGGGCGAGCCGCTGCTCCAATATCCCGCCTCCAGCGGCAACGGGATGTACATACAGCTCCCTTTGCCGAATGCGTTGATCACAACGGACGGATGGGGCGTCTCAACTGCCGGATGGGCGTGCTGATGGTACACATGACGATGAACTTTCGTCTCGACGGCCGGCTCCATCAGCCCGGAAAGCTTCGTCCCGGTTGTCGGCGACACTTTCAGAGAAGGCAGTGCCGGATTTTTCAGCAGCAAAGGCATATCCGGAACGTTGCCCGACAGCGCGGCATCGACCGGGTACAGGTATGAGACGCCATACAGCCACATGTCGTGGAAGTCGGCTCCAAACACATCGCTTAGTCCGAAGTTTTCGCTGCGCTCTCCGTTCGCTTGATACAAGGAGGTCCGTCCAGTGGCTAGCAGCTTGCCGCCGCTCTGCACATAGTCCCGTACTTTGGCTTGCAGATCTTCGCTCAAATATGCTTGATCCGGCAGGATTAGCATTTCGTACCGACCGATATTCGCCGCTAGCCCGTCTTCGTCGAGAAAGTCGAAGTGGATATGCCCTTCTGACAAGATCCGGTGTACGCCTTGCAGGGTCCCTTCGTCCAGGCTGCGAGGCAGGGCCGACGCCTCCAGCATGCGCTTGTTGCCGATACTGAACAGCACGGCGACGGAAGGCTCGCTGACCGCCTCTAGCAGCCACGGCTCGAGCGATTGAACCCAATCGTTGGCATACTTAACCGCCTCCATGACCGGCTGCGGCACGCTGCCCTTCAAGGCGCCGGACGGATAGGCGACGTGTCCGAAGCTGATCGAGCCTCCATTCGCCACGGCGATGGCCGCCGTCGTGCGCAGCGTTTCCGGCGGCGCGACTGTCCATTCCCCCCAGCTTCCCATCTCGCTGGGCATCATTAACTCAAACGGCTTGCCGAACGACCGCTTCCAGCGCGCTAGCAGGCTGCCGTACATGTAGTGCGGCGGATGGAACTCCGAGGTGAAATAATCCGCATACCGGTCCGCCTCCACTTGGCCGAACCGGGGATCGCCCGCATGATTCCAGCCGATCAGGAAGTCCGGACGAATCGCCTTCAGCCCGTTCGCTGCGTCCCGCAGAAACCGGTAGCGAATGTCGCGCTGGAACGTCTGCCACTGTGTCATTTCCTTCGTACCCGGCACCGGCGTCGCGGACGCATCGCAGCCGAACCGGTTCCGGTACGCCGCGCGGCAATATTCGCAGTGGCAGCAATTGTCCCACACATACGTGATGTCGAAGAAAAATCCGGCCACCTCGTAGCGTTCCGCGATTTCGCGAAGCTGACCGTACACATAATCCCGATAAGGCGAATTCATGCAGAGCAGATCGTAGAAGCCGAATGCTTCCTGAATCGGGGTCTGATCGGCGTCACGCTGCCGGTAATCCGGGTTGGCCCCGGCGACATGGCTGTTTAGCCCGACATTATAATAGGCGATGATGGCGATGTTATGCTTCTTGGCCTCGGCTATAGCTTCGGCGAGCAGGTCGCCGTTCAGCTTCACATTTTTATGACCGATCTGCGTGTCGAAGTAGCTGTTGCCGAATGCATCCTTGGTCATGAAAGTAATGGTCTGCATGCCCGCTTCGGCAGCGGCCGCGAAATACTCCGCTGCGTTCAACCGCACCTCCGGAACAGCTTCCCCCGCGTGGAAGTCAAACAGCCCGCGGCGTATCGTTTGACGGTACAACTGGTTTTTCATCCGTAATCACTCCATTACTTCTTGTTGATTTTCGCGTAATCGGCCGAGAATTCTGCGATAATTTGATCGCCGCCGTTTTTGCGCCATGTTTCAAGCGCTTGCTGCCATCCGGCTTCATCCAATTCGCCCATAATGAATTTGCCGCGGGCGTCCGTCACTTGCTTTTGCAATTGGGCGCCTTTCTCCACGTTGGTTTGTGAGATTAAAGGATTTGTCGGATTGGATACGCCTTTCTTTTCATTGCTGGCGACGATTTCTTTCCATTTGGTTTCCATTGGCGTATCGCCTGGCTTCGGTCCGAAGATGCCTAATTTGACCATAATCTGATTCAGCGGGTTAATCTCTTTATTATATAAGTCGGTGTTCACTTTCGGCACGCCGTTCTCCATCGTATACGTATAGCCTTCGACGCCGAGCATCGTCAAATCGATCATTTGCTTGTCCGTCATTTTGTCGAAGAATCCCAAAATGTTTTTCAAATCCTGCTCGGTCTTGACGCTGCTCTTCGGAAACATCAGGAGTCCCGCGTATCCCGGATCGGCTTGAATGAATTCGCCCTTCGGCCCGCTGACGCCAGTAGCGACATCCAGCTCGGCTTGCGGATTCAGCTTCTTCAGATCAGCGAACAGCGCGGTCGTTACCGAATCCACTGCCGTGAACAAGAAGCCTGCTTTCCCCTGATTGATATTGGCTACATAACCGTCCTTCGCAATCAGGAAGTCCTGGTTGACCAGTTTCTCGGTGTACAGCTTCTTATTAAACTTCATGGCCTCCAAATATTCCGGCGCCATGAAGGAAGGAATCAGCTTGCCGTCCGGCTGAACGCCCCAGTTCAGCGGCGCGCCGAAATAGATGGCCAGATTGTCGATTGCGGCCCCTTGGTCGCTCAAGCCGAATGTGTCGTTCTTGCCGTTCTTGTCGGGATCATTGAGCGTGAAGGCTTTCAAAACCTCATACAACTCGTCGATCGTTTGCGGCACTTTCAAGCCGACATTGTCGAGCCAGTCTTTGCGGAACAAGATGCCCGCGCGCGAAAGCGGCCGTGTTCTCGGTAAGCCGTACACTTTGCCGTCAAGCGAGATGTTGGTCAATATTTGCGGATTCAAGCTGGCCAAATTCGGATAATCCTTCAAGTACGGCCCAACTTCCCAGAACATGCCCGAACGCACGGCGTTGACGATATTGGCGCTCTTGTTGTCTGGAATGACGAGCACCTGCGGCATCGAGCCGGAGGCGATCGTCGCGTTCAGCTTCTCTTCATAGCCGGCGCCGACCACCCAGTTGATGTCGATGTTGTAGTCGGTAAAATCGCGAATCTTCTGCATGCCTTGGCTATCGGCTTTAACCGGCTCCGTCGTGTACTGCGGCACCATCATCGAGATGGTGATCGGCGTTTTGCTTGGGGCGGTACTCGGAGCCGTTGAGCCGGGTGTGGCCGGAGAGTTGGAAGCAGCAGGCTCTTTCGGTTTCTCGCTGCTGCAGGCTACCATACTGCAAAGCGCCATAACCGCAACGATGCTCCCGATTGCCGATTTCCTCACCACTGTTGAGAACATTGTCATAAATGTGTTGACCTCCTTTGTAATGTAAAACAGTGCTCTATATTTTACTTGACCAAGGCGGTATTCCGCCACTGCCGTTTCGCAACCTCTATCCTCCTTCACAAGCGGCGCGATTGCCTTGGCCAACACTGTTATCAGCCTTTAACCGAGCCGAGATAAATCCCTTTGGTGAAATACGACTGGATGAACGGATACATACACAGCATCGGAATCATCGTCACGACGATAACCGCCATCTTGATCGTGACCGCAGGCGGAACGACAAATTGATCCGTGAACAGGCTGGAATCGCCGATGCCCCCTTGCGAGAGGATAACGATTTGCCGCAGCAGCACTTGAACCGGCCATTTGGTCGAACTGTTGATGTATAGAATGGCCGAGAAGTAGCTGTTCCAATGCGCAACTGCATAAAATAACGTCAATGTGGCGAGCGCAGGTTTCGAAAGCGGAACCACAATCTTATAGAAAATTTGAAAGTCGTTGCAGCCGTCGATTTTCGCCGATTCCTCCAGGCCGTCGGGAAGCTGCTGGAAAAAGTTTTTCAGAATGATTAAATAAAATGCGCTGATTGCGCCGGGAATCATTAAGGACCAATACGAATCGATCAAGCCGAACGATTTCACAACGAGAAATGTCGGGATCATGCCGCCGCTGAAAATCATCGTAAACGTAGCCAGAAGCATGATCGGCCGTCTGCCGGGCAAGTCCCGTCTCGCCAGCGGATAAGCCATAATGCCGGTCATGAACAGATTGATTGCGGTGCCGACAACTGTGATCCAGGTGGACACCCACAAGCTTTTCATCACGGTATCGGTCGAAAAAATATAACGATACGCCGTCCAGTCGAACCGATCCGGAAACAGAATAAAGGTCTTCCGCAGCACCTCTTCAGGAGCGGCGAGCGATCCGGCAATAATATAGAGGAATGGCACCAGTGTCACCAGCGACACCAGGAGCAGCATTCCTATATTGACTGCATCGAACAAGCGGTTTCCCAGCGATTTGTCATGAGTCAACGTATTCCTCTCCCCTCTGGATGCAAACGGTCAAAAGATGCCGTCCTCTTCATTTTTCTTGGCCAAATAATTCGCAAGGAATACAAGGATAGCGCCAATAACGGACTTGAACAGTCCGACGGCCGTGCTGTAGCTGTAATCGCCTTGCTGAATGGCGGCCGTATATACATAAGTATCAAATACTTCGCCGACTTCGCGGTTTAACGCGTTCAGCATCAGGAATATTTGCTCGAACCCTGTATCCATAAAGCTGCCCAACCGGAGAATCAGTAAAATAATGACCGTACTGCGAAGAGCCGGCAGCGTAACATGCCACATACGGCGGAATCTTCCGGCTCCGTCGATCGTAGCCGCCTCATATTGCTGCGGGTCTACGCCGCTGATCGCCGCCAGGAAAATAATCGTTCCCCAGCCTGCTTCCTTCCATATTACTTGAGATGTAATCATCGTTCGGAACCATTCCGGACTTTGCAGGAAATCGACCTTTTCCATGCCGGCGGCCGTCATTAAATTCGGAACAACCCCATCCTGAATCGTAAAGAATGTATAGAACATGCCTACGACGACAACCCACGAAATAAAATGGGGAATGTAGACGATCGTCTGCACCACTTTTTTGTACACTTCCAGCCGCAACTCATTCAGCATCAACGCGAGGATGATCGGTAGCGGAAAGAAGAAGACAATATTGTAGAGGGCCAGCAGCGCCGTGTTCCGAAACAGCTTGAAAAATTCCGGATCATTGAAAAATCGGTCGAAATGACGGAATCCTACCCACTCGCTTCCCGTTATGCCCAGGAATGGCTGATAATTTTGGAATGCGACGACAAGCCCCCACATGGGCAAATATTTGAATACTAAAAAGTAAACGATTCCAGGAACAAGCATCGCGTACAGCCATCGATTTCGCATCAATGTTGATATCATGTTAATCGCCTCCTTTCTGTTCGATGGTAGCTTCATCATAGGGAGAGCCGTACCATTCCGTCTATAATCCGAACCGGACTTATGTGCAACAAACGCAAAAGCCCACGGTTTCCGGGGGCTTTTTCTTTGTATATTCAGAATTTCTTGGTCGAGTAGGCGGGATCTCCATCGTGGATTTGAGTCCCTACCCCTCACAGATCCGTACGGGCGCAATTTACACATAAGGCTCTTCACATTATCATTTCAACAAAAAAAAGCAGCCTCTACAGGGAACTTACCCCGCAGAGGCTGCTTTTTATATATTTCATATACAACTCAACTTTAACGCAAAGCCTTCATCGCAATATCCGAACGGTAATGCTTGCCTTCGAATTGAATGCGTTCTGCATCCGCATAAGCCTTCTCACGGGCTTCTGCGATATCTTTGCCAAGACCTGTAATGCCGAGCACACGGCCTCCATTTGTCACAAGCTGACCGTCCTTAAGCGCGGTACCCGCATGGAAAACAAGTGAATCCGTAACCTGATCAAGCCCGGTAATGGCAAGCCCCTTCGGATAGGAAGCCGGATAGCCGGCTGAAGCTACAATGACGCACACCGCCGCCTCGTCGCTCCATTCAATGGGCTGCTCGGCCAAGGTTCCATGAACGACCGCCAGAAAAATATCCAGCAGATCTGTTTTCAGCCGCGGCAAAATGACCTGCGTTTCCGGATCTCCAAAACGAGCGTTAAACTCAATCGTCTTCGTTCCTTGCTCTGTGAGGATCAAGCCGGCATAGAGAACACCTTTGAAAGGTCTTCCTTCCTTCACCATCGCTTCAGCCGTAGGCCTCACGATAGTCTCAATCGCCTCCTGGACGACGGATTCAGGAATATGTGGCAGTGGTGAGTAAGTCCCCATGCCTCCCGTATTCGGGCCTTCATCGTTGTCATACACGGGCTTGTGATCCTGAGATGGCACCATCGGACGCACCGTGTTGCCGTCAACAAAAGCCAGCAAAGACATTTCCTGCCCCTGTAGAAACTCCTCGATAACTACTTTTGCTCCAGAAGCCCCAAAAATCTGCTCCACCATAATATCATGCAGCGCTTTTTCCGCTTCTTCAAGTGTCCGGGCAACGGTCACACCTTTACCCGCGGCCAAGCCGTCGGCTTTGACAACAATCGGAACCGATTGGCTGCGCAGATAAGCAAGGGCTGGCTCGTAAGCCTCGAAGCTTTCGTAAGTGGCGGTTGGAATGCTATATTTTTTCAGCAGATCCTTCGTAAAAATCTTGCTTCCCTCAATAATCGCCGCATTGGCGCGAGGACCAAAAGCCAGGATGCCGCGCTCTTCCAGATAATCTACCAGACCTTCAGATAACGGATCGTCTGGCGCTACTACAACCAGTCCGATCTGCTCATCTTGGGCAAACTGGCCGATCTCAGCGAACTGCAGCTCTTGAATCGGCACACATTCGGCCAAAGCCGCAATGCCGCCATTACCTGGAGCACAGAACAGCTTGCTCACCTTGGGGCTCTTGCTCAGAGCCCAGACGATAGCGTGCTCCCGCCCGCCCCGTCCAATTACTAGGATGCGCATCGATGTTTCCCCTCTTTCTATATGAAATTATGAAATTAATGCTTGAAATGACGAACGCCTGTTTTAATCAACGCCATCCCATTCTCATTGGCCACACGGATCGAATCCTCGTCCTTAATGGAGCCACCCGGATGAATCGCTGCAGTAACGCCTGCTTTCGCTGCCATTTCCAGCGTATCTCCCATTGGGAAGAAAGCATCCGATGCCAGTACTGAAGCAACAGCCTTTTCACCAGCTTGCTCGATAGCAATTTTGGCCGCGCCTACTCGGTTCATTTGCCCAGCGCCAACACCAACCGTCATATCGTTCGACGCAAGGACGATCGCATTGGATTTAACGTGCTTAACAACTTTCCAGGCAAAAAGCAGCTGCTTCAGCTCCTCGTCAGATGGAGCACGTTCCGTTACCACTTCAATATCTGCCTCAGTCAATTGGTAAGCGTCGCTGTCTTGAACCAGCATACCGCCCTCAACAGAGGTGATTACATGCTCCGGCTGGCGTTCAGCCGCTTGATCTAGACCGCTTATTTTCAACAAGCGAATATTTTTCTTTTTTGTCAGGATTTCCAGCGCTTCAGGACTGAAATCCGGAGCCAAAATAATTTCCAGGAAGATCTCACTCAGCAATTGTGCGGTAGCCGCATCAATCGTGCGATTTGCAGCAACGATACCTCCGAAGATCGAGGTCGGGTCAGCAGCGTGAGCTTTTTGAAAAGCTTCCAATACATTCACGCCGATACCTACTCCGCATGGATTCATATGCTTGATCGCTACGACCGCAGGCTCGCTGAATTCTTTTACAATTAGCAGTGCAGTGTTAGCATCGTTGATATTGTTGTAAGAAAGCTCTTTGCCATGAAGCTGCTCGGAAGTCGTAATTGTACCTGCCTCAGCAAGCGGCTTGCGATAGAAGGCTGCCTTTTGGTGCGGATTTTCTCCGTAACGAAGCTCTTGCACCTTTTCGTAAGTAACGGTATAACGCTCTGGAAAAACCTCGCCAACCTGCTTGGACAAGTAATCGCCAATCAGTGCATCGTAGGAGCCAGTATGACGGAACACTTTTGCCGCAAGACGCTTGCGCGTTTCCAAATTTGTATCCCCGCCTGCACGAACCTCTTCAAGCACCTGTCCATAATCAGCAGCATCGACCACAACGGTAACGAAAGCGTGATTTTTAGCAGCAGAACGGAGCATTGTAGGTCCACCGATATCGATGTTTTCAATCGCATCCTCATAAGTAACACCAGGCTTAGCAATCGTCTCGGCAAAAGGATACAAATTCACAATTACCAAATCAATATAATCCAGACCCAGCTTCTTCATGGACTCCTGATGCTCTTCATTGTCACGTACCGCAAGCAGCCCGCTATGTACTGCAGGATGAAGTGTTTTAACCCTGCCGTCCATAATTTCCGGGAAGCCAGTGACCTCTGAAATTCCAATAACCGGGACACCTTTATCCTTCAAAAGACTTTGCGTTCCGCCTGTGGAAATAATTTCCACACCCAACTTAGCCAGCTCTCCTGCGAACTCAACAATTCCGGCTTTATCGGAAACGCTAATTAGTGCTCTTCTGATCGTCATAATTTCCTCCTTGGTATCTTTGTGTCAAGCGTTACTCTTATTCGCTACTCTTACTCGTTACTTTTACTCGTTGCTTTTACTCGTTACTTTACTCGTTACTCTTATCTGTTACGCCTCACTCAACTTCTTTAACCGTCACCCTGCGGCCTTCCAGACTCACCCTGCCAGCCCGAAGCCAGTCGATAACCTGCGGCAGCAAACCATGCTCAATGGCATGAATACGCTGCGTCAAAGCAGCTTCGCTCTCGCCTTCACCGATCTCAATGCTGCGCTGGGCAACAATCGGCCCCGAATCAAGCCCGCCATCGACAAAATGTACCGTAACCCCAGTCAGCTTAACGCCGTATTCATAAGCCTGGGTAATCGCTTTAGTGCCGGGAAAAGAGGGAAGCAGCGAAGGATGTATATTAATCATCCGGCCATAAAAAGGCTCAACGAGCACATTCGTAATGATCCTCATATAACCAGCCATCACAATCAAATCAACCTTGCGGTCGCTCAGTTCTTTTAAAATCAAAGCCTCATAGGCTTCCCTGCTTGCATACTCCTTAGGCCGAAAGGTGAAGACAGGCACATTCGCCTGTATCGCCCTTCCCACCACGAGTGCATCCGGACGGTCACAGACAAGAAGCTCGATGCTAACATCAAGCTCCTTACTTTGTACACAGTCCACAATCGCCTGAAAATTCGACCCGCTGCCCGATGCAAAAACAGCAATGCGATAAGGCTGCATCTATACCACCGCTCCTTGAAAAGTCACGACACGCTCGCCTTCCGTCACAACCCCGATCCGGTAAACCTGCTCGCCCGCGGCTTCAGCAAGCTGTACAGCCTTCTCTGCCTGATCGGCACCAACCACGACAACCATTCCGATTCCCATGTTAAAGGTGCGGAACATATCCTGATTGCTAATACTGCCTTCACGCTGCAAAAGCTCAAAAATCGGTAAAATCGGCCAAGAACCATAATCAATCTGCACATTTACATGCTCAGGCAGAACGCGCGGAATATTCTCAATAAAACCGCCACCCGTAATATGGGCCATTCCTTTAATTTCCAATTGGTCCAAAATCGACAATACGGGCTTCACATAAAGCTTCGTCGGAGCCAGCAAAACGTTCCCAAGCAGATCCCCAAGCTCATCGATATGATCATGCAAACTTAGACCCTTCTCCTCGAGCAAAAGCTTACGCACAAGCGAGAAGCCATTGCTGTGCACTCCGCTGGATGCTAATCCCAGCACAACATCTCCAGGACTGATCGTCTTGCCGTCGATGATTTTCTTCTTATCCACGATGCCTACAGTAAAGCCGGCAATGTCATACTCCCCTTGTGCATACATCCCTGGCATTTCGGCAGTTTCTCCGCCAATCAAAGCACAGCCTGACTGCTGGCAGCCATCTGCGATGCCTTTGACGATCGCTTCGATTTTCTCAGGAATCACCTTGTCACAGGCCAAGTAATCGAGGAAAAATAACGGCTCTGCGCCTTGAACGATAATATCGTTCACACACATAGCAACCGCATCGATACCAATGGTATCGTGCTTATCCATAGCAAAAGCAATTTTCAGCTTTGTGCCTACGCCATCGGTTCCAGATACGAGCACTGGCTCCTCGTATTTGTCCTTGTTCAAGCCGAACAGTCCGCCGAAGCCGCCCAGATCGGTCATAACCTCAGGGCGAAACGTCCGCTTGACGTGCTTTTTCATTCGCTCAACAGCATCATTGCCCGCCGCGATATCGACACCGGCTTTTTTATACGCATCCGACACTTCGCTTCCACTCCCTATAAAATAATCTGAACTTCAGTTTATTATTTGATCAGTAAATTAGCTAATCATCTTATTACTCAACTAATCAATGACTCAGTCGCAGCCGCAGCCGATCTTGGCCTCATCGACAATTTCTGTCGGATATTTGTTATCGAAGCATGCCATGCAGTATCCGCTGGCTTCGCCCTGTGCGCCTTCCCCCATAGCCTCAACCATTCCCTCTTGACTGAGAAAATGCAAGGTATCAGCATTGATGGCTACACGGATTTCTTCCACCGTTTTTTGCGCGGCTATTAGCTCCTTGCGGTTCGGTGTGTCGATGCCGTAATAGCATGGGTTCATAAAAGGAGGTGAAGTAATGCGCACATGCACTTCCGTCGCTCCTGCTTCACGCAGCAGATTGACAATGCGCAGACTTGTCGTCCCACGCACAATCGAATCATCAATCATGATTACACGCTTGCCTTCAACCACCTTGCGCACAGCGCTCAGCTTCATCTTTACACCCTGTTCGCGCAGTTCCTGGCTAGGCTGGATAAACGTTCTCCCCGTATAACGGTTCTTGATCAGTCCAAGCTCGTAAGGAATTCCCGTTTGCTCGGCAAAGCCGATTGCAGCGGAAATACTGGAGTCCGGAACACCTGTAACCAAATCCGCATCCATAAAAGCTTCCATAGCCAGCTTCTTCCCCATCCGCTTGCGCGCTGAGTGAACGTTAATCGTATCAATATCACTATCCGGTCTGGCAAAATAAATATATTCCATTGCGCATACAGCCCGCTTGCCGCCTTCTGCGAAACGGTCTTCATGGAAGCCGTCCCGGTCCAGCACAACAAGCTCTCCCGGATTCATATCGCGTAAATAGGTGCCGCCAACAGCATCGAAGGCGCACGTTTCAGAAGCAAACAAATACGCATCGCCTAATTTACCGATAACGAACGGGCGCAGACCATTAGGGTCAAGCGCAGCTATCAGCTTATCCTTCGTTAAAATCAGGAATGCATACGCCCCAACTACCTGGCCTAGTGCATCTTTTACTGCTTCCACAATATCGTCGTGCTTGGAGCGCGCGATCAGATGAGCCAGCACTTCCGTATCACTCGTCGTCTGAAAGATCGAGCCTTGCTTCTCCAGGTTACGTCTAATAATGGCTGCATTGTCAATATTACCATTCGTAGCAAGCGCCAAATCGCCTTCGCGATATTTGAAGATCAGCGGCTGGGCGTTCGCCAGCTTGCTCTCACCTGCGGTCGAATAGCGCACATGCGCGATGCTGTTACTACCGACAAGCGGAGCCAGCATCTCGTTTGTGAACACTTCCTTCGCCAGTCCCATACCCCGGTGATAGTTGAAATTATCCTTGTCTGCCGTACAAATACCTGCGCTTTCCTGGCCGCGATGCTGAAGGGCATGAAGCCCGTAATAAGAAAGGGAAGCTGCATCGGGATGACCAAACACCCCGAATACACCGCACTCCTCGTTCAGCTTGTCGAATAATCCGCCCTGGCCGCCTATACCCTCGTTGTAATATTCACCTGTCCAAAGCTCCTGGTGGTTACCCGTCAGTGCGTTCAGCTTGGTTAGCGTGGATTTGGATTTCACTGCATCAGACATGGGATCGCATCCTTCCAAACCTGTTCCAGCTCAGCTATAGGAGCATGGATGACTTGCGCTGCGTCGATTTCAACACTTAGCTCGCTGCCAGTAACCGTTCCAAGCACCTCATAAGGCACTCCTTGTGCAGCGATCCAATGTTTTAAAGCATCTGCTTTGTCTGGAGCAGCACTAAGCAGAATCCGTGATTGGCTCTCACTGAATAAAGCGATGTCCTTGCGCAGTGGTGTCCGCAGTGTTACTTTGGCACCAATTTTGCCGCTTATACAGCTTTCAGCTAAGGCTACAGCAAGACCGCCCTCAGATAGATCATGCGCGGAAGCAACAAGCCCTTCTTGAATAGCCGTCAGTACAGTCTTATGCAGACGCTTCTCTACTTCTAAATCCAGCGCTGGAGGACGTCCTTCCGTTACACCATGAATCACATATTGAAATTCACTGCCGCCGAGCTCTTCTTTGGTCTCTCCCAGCAGGATAATCGTATCGCCTTCATGCTTAAAGCCTTGCGTTGTAATATGATCAAGATCATGCACAAGCCCAACCATCCCAATAACAGGAGTAGGATAAATGGCACCTTTGGCATTCTCATTGTACAGCGAGACGTTACCGCCGATTACCGGCGTTTCGAGCACACGGCAGGCTTCCGCCATACCGTCAACAGATGTTTCCAGCTGCCAGAAAATTTCCGGCTTCTCCGGGCTGCCAAAGTTAAGGTTGTCCGTAACCGCTAGCGGCTCAGCACCTGAGCATACAATGTTGCGCGCCGCTTCACTTACCGCGATGCGTCCGCCTACCTCAGGATCCAGATACACGTAGCGTCCGTTGCAATCCGTAGTCATTGCGAGTGCCTTGCGCGTGCCGCGCAGCGATATCACTGCTGCGTCCGAGCCCGGGCGCACGACAGTATCGGTACGAACCATATGGTCATACTGGTTGTACACCCACTCCTTGCTCGCCACCGTCGGCGAGGCCAGCACTTGCTTCAGCGCATCCGTAAGCTTCGTTACCTCAGGGTAACGGTTCGTATCGATGCGTCCGTTCTCTTCATAATAAGCCGGCACCTGGCTTGGCTTATTGTACACCGGGCACTCATCGACGAGTGCGCCTACAGGCATATCCCCCACTGTTTCACCGTGGTGGATCAGACGCAGGCGACCATCGTCGGTCACCTTGCCAACCTTCGCGCAGTGCAGACCCCAGCGCTCAAAAATCTCCTTCGCCTGAGCCTCATGCTTCGGCTCAACGACGAACAGCATGCGCTCCTGCGACTCTGACAGCATCATTTCATATGCCGTCATGCCTTCTTCGCGCTGCGGCACTTCATCAAGGTAAAGCTCCATGCCGTTGCCCGCTTTACTAGCCATTTCAGCGCTGGAGCAGGTTAGCCCCGCAGCGCCCATATCTTGAATTCCGAGCACGATGCCGGAATTAATAAGTTCCAAGCACGCCTCCAGCACGAGCTTCTCCATGAAAGGATCGCCCACCTGCACCGCAGGACGCTTCGCCTCCGACTCCGCCGTC
Organism: Paenibacillus eucommiae; assembly: GCF_017874215.1. Taxonomy (GTDB): domain Bacteria; phylum Bacillota; class Bacilli; order Paenibacillales; family NBRC-103111; genus Paenibacillus_AI; species Paenibacillus_AI eucommiae. The sequence goes on along the minus strand of NZ_JAGGLB010000039.1, from coordinate 6,580 downwards.
AGCTCTTCTGATGCGAAGGTGGCGCCGTGAATCCCGTCGCGGCCAGTTGCCGGGCCGACGTAGAACACCGGGTTGCCGACACCCTTGGCAACCCCACGCTGGATCATATCGTGGTCAATAATGCCCACGCACATCGCATTGACGAGCGGGTTCCCTTCATAGCTCTCGTCGAACATCACTTCGCCGCCGACCGTCGGAATGCCGATACAGTTCCCGTATGCGGCAATGCCTGAGACGACGTGCTCGAACAAATACTTCACGCGGTCATTCTGAAGTTTACCAAAGCGTAAAGAATTGAGCACGGCAACAGGACGTGCACCCATCGAGAAAATATCACGGATAATGCCGCCAACTCCCGTAGCTGCGCCTTGGAAAGGCTCAATCGCCGAAGGATGGTTATGACTTTCTATTTTAAATACAACCGCTTGGTTGTCTCCAATATCTACAATACCTGCTCCTTCTCCAGGTCCCATAAGAACGCGTGGGCCCGTTACCGGAAATTTGCGAAGCACCGGCTTGGAATTTTTGTAGGAACAATGCTCTGACCACATTACGCTAAAAACGCCGATTTCCACATAGTTCGGATTACGTCCGAGAAAGCCGCAAATCTTGGCAAACTCCTCATCGGTAACGCCCATTTGCTTATATATCTTCTGCTCGGCAATTTGCTCTGCCGAAGGTTCCTTAACGGATAGCTGCTGCGCCATGTTTCTCCCTCCAAGTGCTCAAGATCGATGTAAACATTCTTTTGCCGTCCGCGGAGCCAAGAAGCTCATGAACCGCCCGCTCTGGATGAGGCATCATGCCGACTACGTTGCCCGCCTTGTTGCTGATACCTGCGATATCGTCCAGCGAACCGTTCGGGTTATTGCCTGCCTCATAACGGAAAATAATTTGCTTGTTAGCCTGAAGCTCCTGAAGTGTTGCCTCATCACAATAATAATTGCCTTCACCATGCGCAATCGGGATATTAATCAATTCGCCTTGCTCATAATCCGTAGTAAAAGGAGTGTTATTGTTCTCCACACGAAGAATCGCCGGATGACAGCGGAACTTCATTTCCTTATTGCGCAGCAAAGCGCCCGGAAGCAATCGTGCTTCGGTTAACACCTGGAAACCGTTACAGATACCCAGAATGTATTTGCCTTCATCGGCAGCCTTGACCAAGGCCTTCATCACATTCGTGAACTGGGCAATCGCTCCGCAGCGGAGATAGTCTCCATAAGAGAATCCGCCCGGAACGAGAATACAGTCATATTTCGATAAATCATCAGCCGTATGCCAAACATACTCCACCGACTGCCCAATTGTATCTTCAACCGCTTTAAAGCAGTCTATATCGCAGTTCGAACCCGGAAATACCAGAACCGCAAATTTCATGGCATGAATCCTCCTCAAGTTAAATTACACCAGCTCGTATCTGTAATCCTCAATAACTGTATTGGCCAGAAGCTTTTCGCACATTGCTTTAACGCGTGCTTCGGCTTCAGCTTTATCACTAGTATTTAGCTCTAACTCCAGGTATTTACCGATTCTGACCTTCTCTACTTCTTCAAATCCCATGGAATGAAGAGCACCTTGTACTGCGTTGCCCTGAGGGTCTAAAACACTTTGTTTAATCGTCACATAGACGGTTGCTTTCATGAAGAATCGTTCCTCCTAAGAATTAGTGTACTTACCTCAAATCTAATCGACCAAGCGGTGAAGAATTTCTTTATAACGGCGGGACGTTTCTTCCACGACAGCAGCAGGAAGCTCATCCGGCTCGCTGTTCTTATCCCAGTCGGAGCCCGCCAAATATGCGCGAACAGGCTCTTTATCCATAGAATCGATCTCGATATCGAGCGCATACTTGCCTTGCTCCCAATAACGCGAAGAATCAGGTGTGAAAATTTCATCGATAATAATAATTTCATTTCCAATCAAGCCAAACTCGAACTTCGTATCGGCAAGTATAATACCTCTTTGCTCACAGAACTTATGCGCCAGCTTATAAAGCTCAATGCTTCTCTGCTGCAGTTCCCGGGTCAGCTCTTCGCCAACCAAAACACTCATCTGCTCGATGGAAATGTCCTCGTCATGGCCCACATCATTTTTCGCCGCGGGTGTGAATATTGGCGCTTCAAGCTGCTGGTTTTTACGCAAGCCCTCAGGAAGCTTAATACCATTAATCGCTCCGTTTTGCTGGTACTGTCTCCAGCCGCCGCCTGTAATATAGCCGCGAACGACACATTCGATGGAAATGCGCTCTGCTTTTTTCGCGACGATAATCCGGTCTTTAAGCAGCTCACGCGCTTCAGCATCAGGAATAACCTCTTGCAAAAGCTCCACATTCGTATGAACCACGTGGTTATTCATGAACGAAGCCGTTTGCTCGAACCAGAACTTACTCAGTGTATTGAGCACATAACCCTTATCAGGTACGCCTGGACTCAGAATATAATCAAAAGCGGAAATGCGGTCCGTCACGACAATCAGAAAATGCTCGCCAAGATCATAAAGCTCACGCACCTTGCCTTTATGAACGAGCGGCGCTTTGACCAAATCTGCCGCCGTATCTAGTGCTATGCCAGCCATCAGTTCCACTCCCCTTCTATGCTAGTCCCAGACGGTCAAAAATAGTATCCACATGCTTCAAATGCCAAGTAGGATCAAAACAGTCAGCAATCTCTTCTTTACTAAGCGCATCCGTAATCACCGAGGCATTCTCAACGATATCGCGGAACGAGCGCTGCTCTTCCCAAGCCTGCATAGCACGCGGCTGTACAGTATCGTAAGCCTGCTCACGGCTGAAGCCCTTATCAATCAGCTTGGTCATTACCCGGCCGGAGAAAGGCACATCATACGTTCTTTGCATATTGCGCTTCATATTGTCAGGGAATACTGTCAAATTCTTAACGATATTGCCAAAACGATTCAACATATAATTCAATAAAGTCGTAGCATCCGGCAAAATAATCCGTTCCACCGAGGAGTGGGAAATATCACGCTCATGCCACAGCGGCACGTTCTCATAGGCAGTAAGCATATGGCCGCGGATTACACGGGAAAGACCGGAAATGCTCTCACACCCGATCGGGTTGCGCTTATGCGGCATCGCCGAGGAACCCTTTTGTCCTTTGGCAAACGGCTCTTCCACCTCGCGGAATTCACTCTTTTGCAAAGCACGGATTTCCGTAGCAAATTTATCGAGCGATGATCCAATCAGCGCCAGTGTAGCCATATAGTCAGCATGACGGTCGCGCTGCAGCGTTTGTGTGGAGATCGGTGCCGCCTTTGTGCCAAGCTTGCCGCACACATATTCCTCTATAAAAGGATCAATATTCGCATAAGTGCCTACAGCTCCAGACATTTTACCAAACTGTACGCCATCAGCAGCAGCGCGGAAACGCTCCAGATTTCTTTTCATTTCTTCATGCCATAGCGCCATTTTCAGACCGAACGTTGTTGGCTCAGCATGCACACCATGCGTTCTTCCCATCATAGGCGTGTGCTTATACTGCACAGCTTTGTCTTTTAGAATAGCAATAAATTGAATGATGTCTTTTTCTAAAATTTCATTGGCCTGCTTCAGCAAATAACCTAATGCCGTATCCACAACGTCTGTGGAAGTCAGTCCATAATGTACCCATTTACGCTCAGCGCCCAAAGTTTCCGAAACCGCTCTGGTGAAAGCAATAACGTCATGGCGGGTTTCAACCTCGATTTCATAAATGCGGTCGATGTTAAAGCTGGCATTCTCACGAATCGTTTTTACATCCTCCTGAGGTATAATTCCCAGCTCCGACCATGCTTCACAGGAAAGAATCTCCACTTCCAGCCATGCTTTGAATTTGTTTTCCTCGGTCCATATGCTTGCCATCTCTGGCCTGCTGTAGCGTTCTATCATTGCTGTTCCTCCATTATTATCATTTACTTACTTTCCCATATAGCTGAGCGTTCTATCCATGTAAGTGCCCGTGCTGTATCGGAAGCAAGCAGATTTACATGCCCCATTTTACGATTATGCTTAGCTTCATGCTTGCCATATAGGTGTATCTTCGCGCTAACTCCCAATTCTTCATCCTCAAAACCTGGCTGATCAAGAAGCTCCAGCAGAGGATCGACATGTTGGCCCAGCAAATTCACCATAACGACAGGCGTCATCAGCTCCGTTGAGCCAAGCGGCAAATTACAGATGGCCCTGATGTGCTGCTCGAATTGTGAGGTTCTGCAGGATTCCATCGTATAGTGACCCGAATTATGCGGCCGCGGCGCGAGCTCATTCACATACAGCTGCCCATCCGGTGTTAGAAACAGCTCCACCGCAAGCAAGCCGATCACACCCATTGATGAAGCAATGCGAACAGCCAATTCTTCAGCTTCCTTTTGAACGGAGGCCGGGATTCTAGCCGGTACGATGGAAAGGTGAAGAATATTGTTTACATGAATATTTTCCGCTGCCGGAAAAGCTTTCACTTCGCCTCCAGGACTTCTTGCAGCAATGACGGATAATTCTTTATCAAAATGTATAAACTGCTCCAGCACAAGCTCGGCTCCACTTTTGATTAAAGTATCAAAAGCTTCCTGTGTTTCGTCCAAAGAACGAATAACCCATTGTCCTTTGCCGTCATAACCCCCTGTAGCTGTCTTCAGCACACAAGGTGTACCAAAACGTTCAACAACCTCACGGAGCTGTGCTGCGCTTGTAATTTCTTCATATGGAGCTACAGGCGCTCCAGCAGCCTCGATTGCCTTCTTCTCGCGAATGCGATGCTGTGTTGTATATAAAAGCTGGCTGCCTTGAGGCACATAAGCTTCTTTCATTAAAAGCTCTGTCACCTGGGCATCCACATTTTCGAACTCATAAGTAATGACTTCCGCTTGCTCCGCAAGCTTCCGCGCTGAGATCACATGATCATAACCGGCAACAATCTGCTCATCCGCCACCTGCCCGCAGGGGGAATCTTCAGTTGGATCAAGCGTAACAAAGCGGTACCCCATATTGCGCCCGGCAAGCGTCAGCATACGTCCAAGCTGCCCGCCGCCTAGAATACCGATGGTAGCCCCTGGTTTAATAACCTTGCCGAAGCCAGTTGCTTTGCCATTTAATTGCCCACTATTTCCATTCATTTCATTCATTTCACTCATTCCGCTATTTCCGTTTACATCCACATCCGTCATAGCAGTTCACTGCTTTCTATCACCGTCTGACGAATGCGTTCGCGGCGTTCTCTGACTCTACCCTGCAGCTCTTGATCAAAAGCTCCTAAAATCTGCGCTGCAAGCAGCCCGGCATTAGCCGCACCCGCCTGCCCGATTGCCACAGTTGCCACAGGTATACCTGCAGGCATCTGAACAATGGAGAGCAGTGAATCCATCCCATTAAGGGTGGAAGTCTTCACCGGAACACCAATAACCGGAAGCTCAGTTTTGGCTGCTACCATACCAGGTAGATGCGCCGCCCCTCCAGCTCCGGCTATAATAATTTGAATACCCCGACCCGCCGCCGAGGAAGCATATTCGAACATGAGATCCGGAGTACGGTGCGCGGAAACAACCTTTTTCTCATAAGGCACTCCCAATTCCTCAAGCATATCGCAAGCGTGCTTCATCGTTTCCCAGTCGGATTGGCTTCCCATAATAACACCAACACGTACAGTCATCATAAACCTACTTTCTTAACATAGAAAATGATAATGCCCATTTAGAAAACACACGATCCTGTAAGGCGAACAGCAAAAGAACCGAATGCAAAAAGACCATGTTATCCATATGGTTCCTTCATTCGTTTTCTCATAGTCCAAAAAATTTATTTGTATCGGTTAAAACCTTCATTCAGGCATGCTACCCGACTTGATACTAACTTGATGCCCTAAATCGACATTCGTGACATTCCGTGACATTCGTGTATATTCGGTATTTAAGCTTCGAAATTTCAATGCCCGGAGAATACCTTCCCGGCTCTCTTAGTTTAACAGCAATTCACATGTCGTGTCAATTTCAAAAAAGCGAACATTTTAAGGACATACAAATAAAAAAGTTCGCTTTTGAGAGCCGAGTATATCCTTTAACACGCAGTAAATCATGATGCGACACCAGATAAGGTATCTCTTTCCAAACTATCCGCATCCCAAGTACACCCCTAGATTACTCCCAGTTCGCCGATATCTACACTATGTATGCCCCCGTATAGCCATTCTTCTATCGTGCTAAAATCCGCATATATATCCATCATTCTACATTTTTTATGCAACTCGCTTCTTTCAATTTGGTTGTCTGCTTTCTGTATGCTGTGTGCTGTATGTCTACTAACTGCCTAATGCCTGCCTGCTGCAAACTGTTTGCTGTATGTCTACTATCTGCCTAATGCCTGCCTGCTGCTAACTGCTTGCTGTATGTCTGCTAACTGCCTAATGCCTGCCTGTAGCAAAATGCCTGCCATCTGCCTGCTGTCGGCCTATCACCAACCTGTCGGGGAACCTCCATAGCTTAGTTAACGATATAAAACAGTTACTACTTAGGTAGGCTAAAAGGAAAATTGTCCGCGATAAGCAGAAGTCAAAGAGGAAAGAAGAGGAAGTTTTTGTTTAAGGAGCGT
>NZ_JAGGLB010000038.1 GCF_017874215.1 Paenibacillus eucommiae | reverse complement strand
CCGTCGTTGTGATATACGGATTCTGCAACGGTCTATTCCTCTTTTGTTGTTGGGTAGGACTTTCAACCGTACAGGATTGGCAGATGTTTTTCCAGCTTTAGCTATCCATTCATTTGTCAAGCACTGATTGTGGTGTTGAGCCTTTTTTTGCGTCATTATAAATAATAGTAGAGTGTGCGGAATGGAAGATCCAATTCTGCCACGGAGGCTAGCAGCTATGAACTACAATCTGTATTTATCAGCTCTGCTGATGGCAGCTACCTGCTGCTCATTGGTTGTGGCCTATCTCTGTTGAACAATCCATTATGCTGCTGCTGAAGGCCTTGGCGTTACAGAAGAACAAGGAAGCAATAACCATGCAATATTTGCAATTTACAGAAACTCTGCACAAAGAAATGGGGATAACCCCCTCTAGAGAAGTTTCTGACTTATATGCGCAGCTGTATTCGGAGCTGGAAGATTAAATACGAAAACGTAAATTCGGGGGCCTATTTCATAGGGCTCTTTTTGCTTTCGGAGTTTGTCTTCTTGCCGTCATTGGGATGGGTTAACGGGATGATAGTATGGGCGTATGGATCAAGTTTTGGAACACGAAAAGACGCCGGCTGCGAAAATAAGAGGTATCTCTGAGGTATCTCTGAGGTATCTCTTAGGTATCTCTATTTGCCGCACTAGGCATGAAATCATTCAATACTGACCCTGCTCCAAGCTATCCACATATTCCTTGGCTTCTTTGAGGCCTAGACCGCTCGCTTCTCTGAACTCTTTAATTGCCTGAATCCTTTTTCCTGAAACAAGCAGTAAGCGCAATCTCTCATCAAGATTTGTAGGTGGCCAGTTACGATTCCTATCCGGAGGAGGAGAGGGAGTCGTATTTAGGCTTGGTGTAGATAATCCGTACACTTCCGGCCGGTTGTTAGGCGATTGAAGATCCGATTTTATTTGATTAAGTTGTCTCTGCAAGCTGAACGTTTTCAACAGAAGCAGGAAAGACAGGGCTAACGCACTGTAGGCAATAATCTCCAGGGTCTCCATTTGCACTTGGAATCACTCCTCCCGTATGTAATTCATTATAGCACAATAATTATGGAGCTCTATCTGTAGTGAACCAATTCTAAAGTTATGACAATATATAAGAGAATGGCCATTCAGAAAGGATAACATTACCGGCAGAGTAATAAACTTGGATTAGGCTGACTTCCCGGCAAGCGCGATGAGATGATGTGCTTTGCCGGTTTTTTCATGGGCAGGCAAGATTGCGGCGCGGGCAATAAAGGGATGAAAGGATGAAACTACATCACTGGCAGCGTCCCACTAAGGACACTGTAAGCTAAGCATCGGAGCTATGATAACGGAACTAATTGGACTTTCTTAACTCTTAATGGCTCGCTAAAAATGATCTCATTAGTATTCCTTTGTTTGAATTCTTCTAATATTTCAATGAAAATTCTACTTATCAACACGCTATCGCCCAGGGCGCTATGTCTTTCGATGTCAGAATCATCAATATTGTAATACTTAATTAGGTAATTTGTAGATACTCTTTCGTTTACTTCAGGATGTAAGTAGGAGAACAAAGCTTTTGTATCTAAAATTGTATTTGTTACCATAGGCAGGCAGTTTCGTTCGCATTCGTTTTTTAATAATGGCCAATCAAATTCATATCCTGCTTGAGTTACTAGTATACTATTTTTGGTGAACGCAACAAATTCCTCATAGACTGTAGAAAAGCTGGGTGCCCTTTCAATGTCGGAATTCTTTATTCCGGTAAGCTTCTCTATTAATAGCGGTATTTCTTTAGGGGATCTAACAAGAGAATTAAAGGTTTTTTCTAAAAGTATTTGATTGTTTTCAACTATTACAGCCCCTATCTGTGTAATATGTTCTTCATCCTGATTTGCACCTGTAGCTTCAAAATCAAAGACACAATAGTTTCTATTAAAGATATCACTGAGGCTTATGCCTGTTACGGAGTACTCTGTATCAGATAGGTTTGATATCTCCATTACGTTATCTCCACATCCTCTTTTCGTGTTTTTACAATACAGGCTTTCGTGAAATTGGTTACATTGGGTATAGGAAGACCTTGTACAATCGCTTTAGTCCATTCTGTAGAGAGAGGTAGTGAAATAATGAAGCTGTCGCAAATCAGATTGATAACCAACGATTTCCATAAGAGTGTGGCGTTTTACAGAGATGTGATGGAGTTTTCGTTAGGAACATACGCTGAGGGGATGCAGTTCGCATCGTTTAATACCGGAGAAACCAAAATTGAAATCTTTTCCCGTCATCAAATATCCGAAGTGATTGGCGAAAAAAATCTTCCAACTGAAGTGGAGCCGCAATCGAAATTCTTACTCAGTTTTGCGGTTGATCAAGTCGATGAGGTTTGCGCCGGTTTGAAGAATAAAGGGGTATTGTTCCTTAACGAGCCTTATGATCGAAAGGACTGGAATGCCAGAGTCGCCCATTTACGGGATCCCGATGGCAATGTGATTGAGCTATACAAACATCCGCTTTAATGAATCTTACTAGGATTTATTCACCTAGCAACTTGATGTATTCTTCTGGAGATTTTCCAATGATGGATTTGAAATCTTTAATGAAATGGGCTTGATCGTAATAGCCAAGATCCAAAGCAAGTTTTGGCCAATCGGGAATGTTCCCGTTGGTCATTTTTTCTACCGCCTCGTGAAGTCGGTAGCGTTGAATGATCCATTTGGGACTGATCCCCACATACTGACGGAATAACAGTTGGAGCTGTCTCGTTGAGATGGGGAAGCGGTTTACAATATCGTCAACTTTGACGATGCTTCTGTCGGAAATGACACATTGGATGATAGTATTGATGAAATCGACATGGATATCCGGTTCAGGGAGCCGTTCCCGAATAAAAAATTCTGCAATAGGAATCATGTGTTCCGCGGTTTCCTGGGCAAAAATCTCTTGTTCCAGCGCTTGACTGCTCATTCCGAAAGCTTTCCAGAAAGGTACCATACGGTTCGTTATTACTGAAACGGGATTTTTCAGAAAAGGATAATAGGCTCCGGGTCGGAATTTGACGCCAAAGACTGCACCTTGTTCCTGGAGAAGAACGGAAAATTTCCCTTTCACGACTCCCACAATTCGCGAGTTGTCTTTTTCAAACACAAGATGAACGGAGGGATGAGGCAAGTTTTCCTGCAGGTGCGGATCTTGCCCCCGAAGATCCCAGCGGACAACCCAGTAATGTTCGATAAAATGGGTAAGATCGGCGGAGGGCGAGTGAAGGGAAACGGAAAATTTGGTGGTTTCCTTATTAACATTTAATAGTCCGACTGGTTTGCCAAGTTTCGATTGCATCAGTAATCTCTCCAAGATAGAACAGTTTAGGGGATTAATACGAATATTATAACATAGCTGCAGTCAGTACAAATTACATAGATGATTTCAAGAATATACCCGCCGAATATTCATAGCTTGTGCAAATATAACCAATAAGAGCGCTTGAAACTACGGTTCTTGGACGGTAAGCCACCTTTTGAATACACTGTAGAATGCTTGCGATTCCTCTTTTCTTTATCTAATTTGATAGTTCGAGAATAAGCCAAAACTAAAGAAATAAGTCTACCCGCAGATTGATTTATTTTGCTTCTTATCCACCTGTAGTTGCAGCATGATGCATCACCTTGCGCACCTTGCGTAGAGATGCAGCCTAATGAAACAGCTTTCAACTGAAAATAAAAATAATACACGCCAAGCTCTCATATACATAGATATATGAAGGGGGAGTCTGGAAATGTGGATTATCATTCTAATACTAGTCGGATGTTTCTCCGGTTTTTTTTTGTTCAAAAAAAACACATTGGCAGTCTCGCAGGAGCCCTATCAGGGCCTGAGGAAACTGTCCGTTATTATTCCCGCTAGAAATGAAGCGGGTAATTTGCCATATCTGCTCGATTCCCTCAGGGTACAGACCGTTCAGCCCTTCGAGGTGATTGTTGTGGATGATTTCTCGGATGACCGGACTAAAGAAATTGCTGAAAGCTACGGGGTCAAAGTTATTGCCGGCAGCAGTCTCCCTCAAGGGTGGACGGGGAAGAACTGGGCCGTTTGGAATGGATATTTGCACGCTGAGGGCGATGTTTTTGCCTTTTTGGATGCCGATATCAGATTGGCGCCTAACGCGCTGGCTTCGCTGCTGGAAGCGAGGGAGCGGGCAAAGGGGGTCATTTCGGTTGTTCCTTTTCATCATACGGAAAAGCTGTATGAGAAGCTTGCAATGATCTTGAATATGCTGGGCATTTTCGCGTTTACATCGATTTTTGAAAGGAAAAATCCTAAGAAGGGTCTTTATGGCTCCTGCATTCTGGTCTTAAGGGAGGACTACGAAAAAATCAGCGGTCATGAAAGCGTGAAATCTGAAGTGCTGGATGATTTGTTTCTGGGAACGAGATTTATAGCAGCCGGGGTGCCAGTGACCAATTTTATCGGGTATGGCATGGTTTCGTTCCGTATGTACCCGCAAGGTATCCGAAGTGAGATTGAAGGTTTTAGTAAAGGGGCTGTTTTAAGCACTTCAACGCTGAGCCCGTGGACGATTGTTCCCATAGCCTTGTGGGTGGTGGGGCTGCTTGTTTCGGAAACTGTGTTTATTTTTGCGAATACGTCTTGGGCAGTGCCCTTGTTGATCGGTTATCTGGTGTATATGATTCAATTATTTTATTTCATTAAATATGTGGGTGTTTTTGGCATCTTAATTCCTGTTCTGCATGTGGTTGCTTCCTTATTTTTTATTGCTACCATGCTTTATTCGATGTATCAGGTCGTTGTTCTGGGGCATGTAAGCTGGAAGGGGCGGCACATCCAAGTGAGGGGGAAGCGGGACTGATGACCATTGTGCTGACGGCGGGTTTATTTCTGTCAGGTTCTCTTATGTTTTCGTACTGGCTGGGTCTGGCGGCTAAAAAGAATCTGAAAGTCGTCGGCGACGGAAATCCAGGGGCCATGAACCTGTGGAAGGCATCTGGTTATAAGCTTGGTGTTGCCGGTATTTTGCTGGATTTTTTAAAAGGGTATCTTCCTCTCCTATTCGTTATAGAAAGCGGTTTTGGCCAAGGATATCTTATTGTTCCGCTGGCTTTAGCCCCCGTTGCAGGTCATGCCTTTTCTCCATTTCTTAAAGGAAAAGGAGGCAAGGCTATTGCTGTCACCTTCGGGATCTGGAGTGCCTTAACGGGCTTCGAGGTTTCTTTGGTATATGCTGTGATTTTAGCGATGATGGTTGCAGTGACCCGCCCGATATATAAAAGCAGGCCTAAATCCACCGCGGCAGATGGTCTACAGGTTGTATGCGGTATGCTGCTTCTATCCGTCTATTTGTATATGAGGATGTTCCCTGCTGCTATTCTGTGGGTTTGGTTTGGAAATTGTGTGATCTTAGTTTATACCCACAGGTTTGAAATGGCCGGTTGGTTGAAAAGGGTGTTCAACAAATAAGAGGTGACGCAAAGTGGCTGCTCCAGAAACGTTCCTGAATGCAAACGTCAAAATATTCACTCACAATAAATTATTGTATAATGAAAATAGTGACTCATATTGAAGCATAAAGGAGATCAAGGGACATGGAGCAATTATTGCAAACTATCCGGTACCAGGAAGGGAAGTTCCCTCTCAACGAATTACAGCAGATCATTGAACGAAAGGAAGAGGCCATTCCTTACTTATTGGAAATCATGGTCCATTTAAAAGAAGATTATAAGCAAGTGATAGATCGCCCTAACCGATTTGATTATATTTACGCTTATTATTTGTTGGCCCAGTTTCAGGTGAAGGAATTGTACCCGATATTGATCGATATTTTATCCACGACTGGGGATAATGCTGAGGACATATTTGACGATGATATAACTGATAGTATAGGCAGAATACTGGCGACTGTGTACAATGGAGACATCGATTCGCTGCTGAGCTTGATCGAGAATGAGCAGGCAAACGAATATGCGCGCGGACAAGGTTTGATTGCTTTGGTTGCCCTTGTTTTTAAGGGGGAGCTTTCCAGAGAGTTTGTCATGGACTATTTGAAACAGCTTATGAACGGCAAGATTGCAGAGGGTAACTATTATTTAAATGCGGAGATTGTGTGCTGCTGCGATTATCTTTATCCTGAAGAGGTATATGCAGATATTGAGCGTATGTTTGAAGAAGATGATGTTGATCTTTTAATCGATATGGATGCTATTGATAAGACGCTTACGAGAACAAAAGAAGAGGTCTTGCATAGCAGTCAGAATAATAATAAATTTCAGCTTCTTACCGATACCATCAAGGAGCTTGAGGGCTGGGCCTGCTTCCAGACAACGAACTTTAAACTGAGAGCCAAGGCTCCCTCCAAAGTAAAGACGGGTGCGGCTAAGAGCGAACCGGCTAGAAATCCGGCAGTTAAGACCGAAAAGATTGGGCGTAATGATCCATGCACATGCGGCAGCGGTAAGAAGTACAAGAATTGTTGCGGGAAATAATTAGCAAGAATGCCTGATCATTTTTTTCTATAGACATGATTATTATAATTAATCTTTCCGTTGACAAATGTTGGGTAAAGCCATTATGATACATGTAAATCACTTGAAAGGAGGCCGATGAATATGAATTCAATCTACATCCTATCCCGACAATTACAGAAGAAAGTCCATTTCATCGGTCTCTACCGGACCTGTGAATATTAACTAGGTTTACTTTTTACGATTAGTAGAGCTTAGATAGTAAAGGCGGCAGTAAGCCATGGACGTTAGAGGTCTATGGCTTTTTTGTGTTATCCATTTGTATCAATTCGATAACAGTGATAGTAACAAGTGACAAATTACAAGGAAGAATCGAAAGGAATTACACGCTATGAAAGAAAATTATGTTCAAAAGGTGCAGTTGCCCTCTGGGCAGGTGCATGTCTATGCGGGACCCGAGCTGTTTCATGCTTTGGATTACAAAATATTTGAAATGGCCAACAACAACCTGCAAATTCCGAATCAAGTCTATATGAGCTATACGCCTGATGTGCATGTGGGCATCGGAACCTGCATTGGCACTACGGCTGTATGGAATACCCATGATGGCTATGTATCTCCGTCAATTGTTGGCAGTGATATCGGCTGCGGCATGCGCGTTCACTTAACGAATTTGCACAAGGATGAATTGAAGGAGATTAAGCTGCGCAGAAAGCTGGTCAAGACGATCGAGAAGTATTTGCCCTTTGAAGATCAGGCCCGCGGACATTTCTCTGATATTAGCCTGGAGCATGTGATCAAGAAAGGATTGCATGGTCTGCCCAAAAAGTATATCCCGGACGGCTACACGCCACGTAAGGCGAGTTCCTTGACCCATGTTGAGCGCAGCAAGTTCCATTTTGACGAGAATGCCCTGAACTTGTTTCCGGATAGGGTGTGGCATCGTGCACATAGCCAGCTGGGAACGCTTGGGGGAGGCAATCATTTTGCAGAGGTTCAATATATGGAGATTGCTGAAGATCATCGTGAGATCGCTGAAGCTTGGGGATTGTTCGAGGGTCAAGTGGTCGTAATGATTCACTCCGGTTCACGCTCCTGGGGAGGCTCGGTGAGTCAATATTGTGGAAGTAATATGGCGAAAATGATGCGCGCTCAAGGGCTCGGGACAGCCGATCCAAACTTATTATTCGGTGCACTCTCTGAACCAGTGGCTCAAAGCTATGTAGATTTGATGTATTCGGCACTCAATTATGCAGTTGTGAATCGTCACCTGATTGCGTATGCCATTAGGGAAGCCGGTAAGGATGTATTCGGGTCCAAATTTGAGATGTCGACGCTGTACGATCTTATGCATAACTATGCATGGGAGGAAGAGCATGAAGGACATTCTTATTTTGTCCATCGGAAAGGGGCTACCCGTTCCCTGCCTCCTAATCATCCAGATAACCCGGAGCCTTACCGGCTAACCGGGCATCCAGCACTTATTCCGGGTTCCATGGGAACCTCCTCCTATATCATGGTGGGCTCTCCTGAGGGAAAAGCCAATTTCCACTCCATCTGTCACGGCGCAGGCCGCATTCGTTCCAGAAGCGCTACGAAGCGGTTAATTACCGTAGATGAATTTGCTTCATCCATGCGGGTAGGCGCAGAGGATGAAATCGTGGTGAATCAAAAATCGCTCGAATCTATTTTGGATGAATCACCACAAGCGTATAAAGATGTAGATCAAATTATCGAAAGCGTGGTCGGGGCAGGCCTGGCTCAAGTTGTTGCGAAGTGCAAGCCGATGGCTGCGGTTAAAGGCGCTAAGTAGGATTTTACAGTAAATTACAATATTTACAGGCGTTAAAAAGTGCGGAAGCGCGTAAGAAGGAAGTGATTTTCATGGTAAATAAAAAATCAAAAACAGGTTTGAGTGGTTGGCTCGCCAACATGTTCAGACATACCCCAAAAACGTCCGGAGTTGTACTGAAGAGCAAGGAAGGCTCGAACGGCTCGAACAAGCTGGATGATCTTCTGGTGGCGCTTCATAAAGAGGCCAAATGGGAGGAGCTTACTTGGCGGACAATTAAAAGATGGTAGATCAGGGCGCTAAGCCAGAAGGAAAGTGAGAACGATGATAAATAAAAAATCAGAAATAAGTCTGAGCAAGCTGCTCACCAAAATATTAAGACATACTCCGGAAGCGTTTGGAATCGTTCTAGAGAGCAAGGATGGCTCCTGCAAGCTGGAAGAGCTGCTGGCCGTACTCCATAAAGAGGCGAAGTGGGCGTCGATTACGCTAGAAGATATTCAACAGGTGGTAGATCAGTGCGATAAACAGAGATTCGAGATTGCCGGAGGGTGTATTCGGGCGAGATATGGGCATAGCCATGACAAGGTCGTTTACCCTGCCGCTGCTCCGCCAGCCTTGCTGTATCATGGAACGAACAGTAAGGCCGTATCGAGCATCTTACAAGACGGTATTTTTTCGATGAAGCGTCAGTATGTGCATTTATCCGAGGGACTTCATTTTGCTGAGCTAGCTGGGAGCAGGAGAGGGGAGCTTAGGATTGTATCTGTAGATACGGTAAAGGCCGCCAGTCTGGGTGTTGTCTTCTATTACGCCGGTAATGAAGTTTGGCTTGCAGATCAAGTGCCTGCTGCATGCTGCAGTATATATAATGGATTTTCTGAAGAAGGAGGCGAGATGGTGTGAAGGAAAAGCTTATCGATATAGGTGTTAATTTAATGCATCGCTCTTTCCATGAGGATCGGGAGCAGGTTGTTGCACGGGCGGAGGAAGTGGGGGTATCACCACTCATTCTAACGGGAACCTCGCTCAAAAATAGTGATGAGGCAGCCCGGTATGCAGGCCGTTTTCCTGGAAAATTGTTTACTACGGCTGGCATTCATCCTCATGATACTAAGAACTGTCAGGCTCACACTGTAGAAAAGCTTCGTAAGCTGGCGTCACTGCCTCAGGTGGTCGCTATAGGTGAGTGCGGACTTGATTATAATCGGGATTTCTCGCCACGGGACGTTCAGAAGCAATGGTTCGAGGAACAAATTCGTTTGGCTTGTGAGCTGCAGCTGCCTCTTTTTCTGCATGAGCGTGATGCCCATTATGAATTTGTCCGCATGCTTAAGCCGTATCTGCCCCGTCTGAACAAGGCTGTTGTTCATTGCTTTACAGGCTCTCTTCAGGAGCTTCAGGTATACTTGAATATGGGCTTCCATATTGGCATTACGGGCTGGATATGCGATGAACGCAGAGGCAAACACCTGGCTGAGATCGTGAAGCGAATTCCGCTGGATCGTTTGATGATAGAGACAGATGCTCCTTTTCTAACCCCGCGCGATTTGGCCGTCAAGCCCAGTGAGGGGCGTAATGAGCCGGCTTTCTTACCGCATATTATGAAAAAGGTAGCTGCATGCTTGGGTCGGAGCGTCGAAGAGACGACGGAAGCTACAACGAAGACAGCTCAGGAGTTCTTTGGGATATAGGGAAACTGGAAAGAGCGGTTCAGGAGTGTTACGATTGGATAAGTGGTGTATTTATGATCAACATGAGGTGACCCATTGATGAAAAATACAAGTATTGCGAATCAGAGGCTGCTGAACCTGCACATCAGCGGCGGCAAGCCGGATAAGCCTGGCCAAGTGGTGAAAAGCCTGGGTGCGCTTCAGGCGCAGGACTACCATCAATCGGTCTGGGCGATCGGACTTCGCATGCCGGCCGCAACGTTAGCAGACATAGAGCGAGCTATTGAAGAACGCGAGATTCTGCGGACGTGGCCGATGCGCGGCACGATTCATTGGGTTACGCCGGAGGATGCAGCCTGGATGCTGAAGCTGTCGGAACCGCGCATGCTGGCCGGAGCCAAACGGAGACGGGAGCAGCTGGAGCTGGATGAAGCTATTCTGGAGCGCTGCGGGATGCTGCTCTATGATGCGCTGCATGGAAACCAAAGGCTGGCCCGTTCGGCTATCATGCAACTGCTGGAGGATGCAGGAATCTCCACGAATGCGCAGCGCGGCTATCATATCTTATGGTACTTGGCTCAGACGGGACTCATCTGTATAGGACCGATGCAGAACAAGGAGCAATCCTTCGCTTTATTAGAGGATTGGGCGCCTAATCCGCGTAAGCTGTCCAGGGAGGAGGGGCTTGCCGAACTGGCCGGAACGTATTTCGCCAGCCACGGTCCCGCGACGCTGCACGACTTCGCCTGGTGGGCTGGCCTGACCATAGCTGAAGCTAAGCAGGGAATTGAGGCGGCCCGCCCGAAACTGATGAAGGAGACGACAGGCGGCGCGGAATGCTGGAGCTCGCCAAATTCCCGGGGGCTGCCTGCAGCTGAAGAATCTGATGTTTATTTACTGCCGGGTTTCGATGAGTATCTGCTCGGCTACAAAGACCGCAGTGCAGTGCTGATGCAGGAATATGCGCCTAGAATCGTACCGGGACAGAACGGGGTTTTCATGCCCTGCATCGTTGTCTCCGGCCAAATCGTAGGTACATGGAAACGGACGTTGAAGAAAAAAACGATGGAGATGACGCTGATCCCCTTTGAGCCACTGGGTAATGTGCAGGATGAGGTGCTGGCTGCCGCAAAGCGTTATAGTGAGTTTATGGGACTGCAGCTAGTATCGGCGGAGTTTCAGCTTGATCATTAACCTGACGAATGTTTTGAACGTGCAGTCCACGGCCGACATAGTATGACCTGAACGCACTGGAGCGTCTCTTCTCTCATGATTCGGAGGGAAGAGACGCTTTTGTGTAGTCGATAAATACTTGGTTTAACACTCATTTATCCCCTTCAATATCTGAACATGAATGTGTCTGTCCAAGTTTGTATGCATCCCCCTATCTCAATTGCCTTCCCTGTTGTATCATAAGGGGAGAAGTGAGATTGGGTCCCGGCTTCCAAGTATATGCAGGAAAAAGGATGAGGGCGGGCAAATCTACATGTATTGGAGGAGGGGGATTTCCGGAATGAATGTAAAGCATAGGAGAAGTCGCAGAAGGAGTGTGTTCAATACATTTCTCTTTTCCTATTTTATCATCCTGCTGCTGCCTGTTTGTATTGGAGCTTATATATTTCAGCATGTAGAGCGTACAATGATCAATAATGAAAATGAATCCAATTTGGGTTTGTTAGAGCAGGTCAGGCTGACCATAGAAAATCGCTTTAATGAAATCGAAAAAACAACCTTACAGCTTGCCAATGATCCTAAGCTACAATGGTCGCTAAGTCATACAGGCGGGAATTATGCCAAAAACCAGTTTGATCTATTGGACATCATAAATAATATTAAGAACAATGTTATCAATACAAACACGTTTATCCATAATTTCTTTGTTTATTTCAAGAACACGGATTCAGTTCTGTATGCAACTGGTCAAACGGATGCTGAAACTTATTTTAACGGAATTCTGAGATTCGATGGGAGAAATGCGGAGCAGGTTAAACAGGAGTTGTTATCCGGGAGTCATTTCAGAACGTATAAACCTTCCACAGTCGTGAAGGAGGGGGAGAAGGAAAGCTCCGTCCTGACTTATATTCAATCGCTCCCTATAGGAGAAAAAGAGCAAATAACGGGCTATCTGGTTGCCCTAATTAAGGAACAGGAGTTCTATCAACTCATCGAACAGATTGAGAAAATCAATCACAGCCAAATTTACATTGTGGACGAGCATCAGCAAATTCTGATGTCTACCTCGCAGAAGAAGGAACTCAATAAGGACACACTTGCTAATATCCGGGAAGAAAGAGGATATCATTCCTTTCAGCAGGATGGGCAATCCATGATTTTATCCTATACAACAGATCAAAGGAATTGGACATACATTTCGATTATTCCTAAGAAAGTTGTTTTGGGTACGGTGATTACATTAAAGAACTGGTCCCTAAGCCTGGTTTTCTTATTATTAATTGCAGGCTTTTTGATTTCGTTTCTAATGGCGAGACGGAATTTTAGCCCGATTAGCGATGTGGTTGCGATGATTAAAGAAAATAAACAATCCAAATCCAAGCAATCGGTTCTTAATGAATATGATTTTATTAAGCAGTCGATTCTCCATTCCATTGACGAGAAGAACGGGCTCAAAGAAATCCTGGACCAGCAGAAGCCGGTCATTCAAGCCAATTTTCTGTCACGGCTCATTAAGGGACATGTTGATGTTTCGGATATTTTTGATGACTCTTTGAAATTTATGGGGATTTATTTCAAGCATGATTATTTCAGTGTTCATATTATTGAAGTGGATGATTGTCAAAATTTCATTACGGAGGACACGGAACGGGAGTGGGCGCTGGTACGATTTGTATTAACCAACTTAAGTAGAGAATTGCTGGGCGAGGACGATGGATATGTGGTGGAAATGGACAGAAATCGTTTGGCCTTATTGTTCAATACTTCGAAGCCGGATGAACAGACATTTCAACAACGAAATAAGTTTGTAAGAACGCTGCAGGATTATGCAAATCAGCGCTTCAGGTTTAAAATAACGATAGCTGTAAGCCAATTTGTCCGCGGCTTGGAGGGGATCGGGAGATGCTATCAAGAAGCCCTCATTGCACTTGATTCCCGGTTGATATATGGTTCAAGCGAGGGAATCTATTACGAGGATATCGCCGGATTGGAGCACAATTATTATGAATATGCGCTGGAAACAGAAGTTCAATTGATGAACTATGCCAAGAATGGCGATTTCGACAACGTGGAGAGACTGCTTGATCAAATTTACGAGGCCAATTTCGTGATAGGCGGGATTTCACCGGAACTGGGAAAATGCTTGTTTTACGATCTATTAAGCACCATACTAAAGCTACGGAATGGATTTAAAACAAGTAAAAAAAGAGAGCTTGAAGGAATTGCAGACCCTCTAAAAAGTCTGGCCGCCTGCTCAACCGCTGAAGAAATGTTATGGAAAATCAAAGAGTTCTACAAGGAAATATGCGTGTATACCCTCGCAGAGAAGAACGAGCATCGGGATCAAATGTATACAAGCATTATAGATTTCGTCGAAAGTCATTATTTCGATAGTAATTTAAGTGTGGCTTTAATAGCTGATCACTTTCGTATCAGTCCGCAGTATTTATCCAGTTTTTTTAAAAAGCATAGCGGGGAAAATATATCGGACTACATTGCTAAATTTCGGATTATGCAGGCCAAGAAAATGTTGACCGAACAATCGCTAACCTTAGCTGAAATTGCCAGTAGAATCGGTTACTCGAATGATGCCGGCTTTGTCCGCTTCTTCAAGAAATACGAAGGCATTACACCTGGGAAATACAGGGATAATGCCAATCGTATGACTAATATCCAAGGAAAGAGTGTGTGACAGATGAAGAGACTGGATTGGAAGAGTGGGGCTGCAGCAATTACGCTGTGTATGATTGTCTTTCTCGGTCTGTTCATAGCCCTTAACAAAAGCTTCTTTAACCAGACACAAACAGAAGGTACGGGGAGTCATAGCATCCAATCAGCTTTAATGCCAGCTTTATCGGATTATCCGTCTTCATTAAGCTACTGGGTTATTATGAATAAAGAAGAATCGGCTATAATTAAAAACTATAACGAAATGGGCATGTACAAACAATTGGAGAAGCTCACAGGAACTAAGGTGCAGTTCCAGCATCCGCCGAGCGGCTTTGACACCGGTTTTAATTTGGCTATGATTATAGCTTCGGAGCATCCGCCGGATGTGATCGAAACAAATTGGTCCAGTGCACAACCGGACAAAGCGATCAAAGAAGGAAAGATTATTCGATTAAACGAGCTGATCGACCAGTACGCTCCGAATTTGTCCAATTTACTGAAAAAAAAGCCTGATGTAAAAAAGCTGATTACAAGTGATGAAGGGAATATATATGCGTTCCCAACGATTGCGGATGATCCGAAGCTATCCATTTTTAATGGATTGATCGTACGCAAGGATTGGCTTGATAAGCTTGGTCTACAGCCTCCTAAGACCATTGAAGATTGGGAAAACATGCTGATTGCTTTCAGAGATAAGGATCCGAATGGTAACGGTAAGCAGGACGAAATACCCCTGATATACAACAAAGAAAGCTTTTTTATTAGTTATGCATTTGCGGGTGCGTATGGTATCACGACTGATTTCTATAACGATCACGGTCAGATTAAATATGGTCCATACGAGCCTCGCTTTAAAGAATATTTGGCCTTGCTGCACAGATGGTATCAAGAAGGGTTGATTGATCAAAATTATTTGACAATAGATGAGAAAATCATAGGTACCAAGGTTACTCAGGACCGGGTTGGATCCTTTGACGGCTGGCTGGCTAGTGATCTTGGGAAATATACGAGGCTGATGCAGGCCCAGAATCCGCGTTTTCAATTAAAAGGGGTTGTTTTCCCCAGTTTACAGCCGGGTGGAGAGGTGATTGCTAAAGTTCAAGATAAATTTATAGGTCTTGGAGCGGCGATTACCTCTACGGCCAAAAATCCGGAGCAAATTGCGGCCTGGCTGGATTATGGCTACAGTAAAGAAGGACATATGCTGTTCAATTTCGGAATTGAAGGTGAAAGCTATACACTAGTAGATGGAAAACCTACCTTCACTGATCTCGTCTTGAATAATCCGAATCGTTTACCTGTAAGCCAAGCCTTAACGATGTATACGAGGATGGGATCCTCTGCCCCGTTCGAATACAGTGTCGAAGGCTACGATCAATATAATGCGCTGCCGGAGCAAATGGAAGCCAAAACAAATTGGCTGAAGGCTGATCACAAGAAATTATTGCCTATCCTGTACTTATCAGCCGATGAGCAAATACGGGAGTCCGCGATTATGAGTGATTTGTTGAAATATCAGGATGAAATGATGAATAAATTTATTATGGGTATAGAGCCGTTAGATAATTTTGAGACCTACAGAAGTATGCTGAAAAAAATGGGCATTGAAGATGAGCTGGAAATTAAGCAAAAAGCGTTCGAGCGTTATTTGAAAAAATAGAAAAAAGTAAAGGTTTTTTCAGGTTTATTTTCCTGGAAAAGCCTTTTTTTATCCTGTTTTATAGGTTTAGTTGTTAAAAAGGCAACTTTTTATGCAGCTGAACAGGCCGGATATTAAATTGGGGTAACTCAGTTTCGATATGAACTATATCCGGCTAACCCGGCTCTCCTGTATATTGATAGCGAACCTACAAGAAAAGGTTTAATTTGATGAGGGGGAATTGGTTTTGAAGAAGATGAGCTTGAAGGTAAAACTGTCTTTGCTCTTATTGCTCGCAGTCATGAGTATAGGAGCCGCATGCACCCAAAAAACGAATGAGGATGCAAAGGTAACCTCCTCTCCGGGAGTAGTATCGGAGACAGGGGGGGATTCAACAGCGCAGCCTGCTGATTCATCATCAGCTGACTATGGGGATACAGGGGGGCTGGCGCTGCCTATAGCTAAAGATGAAACAGAACTAAGGGCTATTACCTATACGTATGCTGACTCCCCGATCCCGGAGAATTTCTTTACAAAGGAGCTGGCGAAGCGGACAAATCTAGATTTGCAAATTCAAAGATTTAAAGCGACAGACCCAACGGAGGAACTGGGACTTCTGGTGGCCTCCAACAACTTGCCTGATATCGTGGGAACGACGACAAGCTCCCTGGTCAGCAAGCTTGGTGTAGAAGCTTTTGTACCTATTAATAAGTATTTGGATATTTTGCCTAATTTCAAGAAGGTACTCGATGAGAATCCGCAGATTATGAAGTCCAATACAAGCTCTGACGGCAATTTATACGTATTTGATTATTTAAGCTATAAAATATCACCAAGAGTTAATTATGGCATTATGATTCGCAAGGATATTTTGGAGAAGAACGGAATTGCTGTACCGAAAGGACCCGACCAATACTATGAAGTGTT
This sequence comes from Paenibacillus eucommiae, assembly GCF_017874215.1. Lineage (GTDB taxonomy): Bacteria > Bacillota > Bacilli > Paenibacillales > NBRC-103111 > Paenibacillus_AI > Paenibacillus_AI eucommiae. Next base: position 66,419 of record NZ_JAGGLB010000038.1, on the reverse strand, counting down.
TAAGAAATTAAAGCAAATTTACCCTGACAGCTACCCTTTTATTAATTATTATGGTGCGGATATTTTACAGCTTCTAAGTCAGAGCTGGGGAACTTTCAATAAGATGTTTGTTCCTGATGGCAAGGATGCGTGGGAATACGGGCCGGTGAGCAATGAGTACAAGGATATGCTCGTCTATTTAGCCAAGCTGTATAAAGAAGGATTGATGGATCCCGAATTTATGACCAGCAAGGAAGACCGGTTCAATTCGCAGGTGTTGCAGGCAGATAAAGGCTTTGCCTTCCAAGGCTGGTTCGGGCGTATGGATTCTTTGCAGAATACAGCTAAGGAAAAAGTGCCGGAATTTGAGCTTGCTCCTGCTGATTTTATGGGTCCTAAAGGTAAGGTTATGGCGGAGCCGAAGGTATTGGATTATGGGATTAGCGTCTCCTCTTCTTCAAAGCATGTGAAGGAAGCGCTCCAACTGATCGATTATTTGTACAGCCCTTCTGGCAGTACCCTCGTAACTATGGGCGTAGAGGGAGTCACCTTTCATGAAGAGGCCGACGGGACAATCACTTATCCTGAATTCCAAGGTCAGGCTGTGACAAGGGTTGAACTGGAGAAGAAGTATGGGCTAACCATGACAGGATTTATGGAGACGGCTGATCCGAGAAGCGCTCCGAGGGCAATCACGCCTAAATTTCAAGAAGTGCTAGATTTGCTTAAGGATCCTTTCTGGGAGGAAGAGCAGCCTGTCATGCATTTCACGGAAGAAGAGGTTTCCCGGAAAACGCCGCTTGAAGATGCTTTGTTGAAGGCGGTTCTCGAATACTCGACTAAAGTTATTATGGGTACTGAATCGATTGAAAAATGGGATGAATGGTTGAAGAAAAACGAAAGTATTGGATATAAAAAACTGGTAGACATTTATAACACGGCTTATACCAGATATAAAGAACAATAAGCGATAGGTGAACGAGCAGCTTGGCAAGCAGGAACCCTCCAATACAAAAGGACCTGCTTGCTGGACTTACCTGAACGGAGATGAAAGACATCATGAAGTCGAGTTATGCAGTGCGCAAATGGAGACATCTGGTTAAAGACAGACATCTTATGATTATATTTTTACCTTGTCTGATTTATTTGATTGTGTTCAGAATCATCCCAATTTTATGGAATGTAACGGCTTTTCAAGATTATAAGATTACGAAAGGCATTTTAAAAAGCAAACTTATTTATTTTGAGCATTTTATTACTTTTTTTCATAGTCCTGATTTTGTGGTCATTTTAAAAAATACGCTTGTATTAGGCGTTCTTTCCGTTCTAACCTATCCGGTTGCTATTATTTTTGCCTTGCTGCTGAATGAACTGAGAAGCAGTACATTCAAGAAGGGTGTGCAAACGATCAGCTATTTGCCTTTCTTTATTTCTATAGTTGTGCTAAGCGGCATAACATGGAGCTTTCTTTCTCCGGATGGGGGGATTGTCAATCAGCTGCTGAGCTTTATCGGCATCGAACCTCAATATTTTATGGCTAAATCAGAGTGGTTTGCTCCCATCTATATTTTTACTCTAAATTGGCAGCACCTAGGCTATAATTCCATTGTGTTCATAGCGGCTATAGCGGGAATTTCGCCTGAGCTGTTTGATGCCGCTGAAATGGATGGCTGCAATCGGTTCCAGAAGATGATTCATGTTACGCTCCCGGGAATCGCTGTGACGATTGCCGTCATGCTGATTATCTCGGCAGGCAACCTGATTATGATTGGGTTTGAGCGAGCCCTGCTCTTACAAACTCCTGCAACTTATGGAGTATCTGATGTTATAGGCACTTATGTGTACAGAGTCGGGATTCAGCAGCTTAATTATGGCCTTGCTTCTGCGGTTGGCTTGTTTGAATCTGTGGTTTCCCTGGTGCTTCTAATGACGGTAAATTATATTAGCAACAAAGTATCTAAAGTTAGTATTTGGTAGAGGAGAACAGGATGGTTAAAGTCAGATGGAACCTTTTTGATGTAATCAATTATGCGCTTATGGGGTTACTATGTATCCTCATTATTTATCCTTTCTTGTATATGACTGCTGTTTCATTGAGTGGAAAAATATACGTCATGCAAGGCAAGGTATTCCTGTACCCACTTGGAATCACTTTCAAATCGTATCAATATATGTTGTCGAACAATGTCATCGTCCTTGCTTTTCTGAACACCATCAAGTACACCCTGGTAGGCACCATCTCTGGTGTGCTGCTGACGGTGTTGTCCGCTTACCCGCTTTCCAAACAGGATTTTTTCGGACGTAAGCTCTTTATGAAAGTTATTGTTGTTACGATGATTTTTAATGGGGGGATCATTCCCAACTATTTATTGATACTTAAGCTGGGATTATATAATTCGCTGTGGGCGCTTGTTCTGCCGGTAGCCATCAATGGTGTGTTCATCATTATGACGATCACTTTTTTTCAAGCAATACCGAAGGAGCTCGAAGAAAGCGCGATGATCGACGGTTGCTCCGTTTACGGAATTTTATTTAAAATTATTTTACCGGTTTCCAAACCTCTTATGGCAGCTCTGGCACTTTTCTTTGCCATGTATCATTACAACAGCTATTTCCTGCCGTTGATTTATTTAAGTGATAAGACCTTGTTCCCTCTGCAGGTAGTCCTTAAAGAGATGATTATTAGTGCAGGCGCTCTGATGGAGGAACAGCGAATGATCGCTGCCACTGAATATGCCCAGGTAAGTCTGCAATATGCAACGATCATTATTTCGATATTGCCTATGCTGGTGGTGTTTCCTTTTATTCAGAAATATTTCATTAAAGGTGTTATGGTCGGGGCTATTAAAGGCTAGTGAGAGCACAAAGATGATGGGGAGGTATTTGTATTGAAGATGAATGCTGTAAAAAGAAACATAATCTTATTCATTTTCGTATCTATTCCAGGTGTATTGGGGCTGCTTATGGCCAGTCATGTGTTTGCCTGGGTTCCGAGTCCCGAGACGTGGACGAATATTCCTGACAAATGGTTTCTGAATGTAAATGGCGGTACAAATGAGCTGGATGAGACGGTAATGTATGGTACAGGAACAAGATCAAATAAAATGACGGGTCATGCTTCAACAGGAACCTATGTGGTATTGGATAAACCATGGACCCCGTCTGCTGCGACCCAAACGCTTTATTTGAAGGCTTGGTACAAAACGGCAAATGGATATACAGGCAGTCCCAAAATCAAGGTGATGTACTTAACCCGTTGGGGATCACCCAACCCAAGCTATAGTCTTGCTCAAGAAACTATTGTTGGCTCACCCGGCGATCATGATTGGCAGCAATTAAGCGCTACGTTGACCGTTCCTGTGAATACCTCTAAATTACTCCTGGAATTGGTGTCGGAAACGGATCAAGGAACGGTTTGGTTCGATGAGATTTCCGTAGCTGCCGCAGGTCCTGCAGCGATCAATCGGGTTCAAAATCCAAGCTTCGAGGATCTTCATTCCTATATGGCAGACCATACGTTTTTTAATCTTTTAAATTTGGATGCTCCGGGACTTTCCGCCGTTAAAGCGGCGGTGCAGGACAATAATATGGAGCTGGCCAAATCTGCTTTTCTTGATTATTACAAGGCTAGAACAGCCCCGCTTCAAATAGGGGGCAGGAATGGGAACAGGCCCCCAGCTGATCCCTACTATGAAACTTATTTGGCTGATCTGACTTTGGACCACTACTTAACCCAACGAGACGGAGAACGCTATTCCCTGGGAACAGATGTGAACTGGCCAGCTTTTGCACCAGATGGTTCGAGTTCTACGCTGGCTATAAAAAATTATTTTCCCGTTTCTAAACCGGCAGCAGCGACAAGCCTAATCTTAAATTTCGATAAAAATACCGGAAACATAGCAGGGGACCTGTCAGGATATGCGAACCATGGCACTATCCAAGGCACACCTGAATGGACCAATGGAAAATTTGATTATGGCTTGAACGTAAGCCATTTAACCTACGTAACTGTAGCGAACAGTCCAAGTCTCTCGCTTACGGAACAAATCAGCCTGGAAGGCTGGTTCAAATGGAACGGAGATTCCTATGACAGTTATGGCATTCATAAAGATAATGCCTATGCACTTAGTGTTGTCAATGCAGACGGTTACCCGGCTGCACGTGTTTTCGTAGACGGTCAATGGCGTCAAGCCGTATCCGATCAACAGCTGACCAGCGGCGTTTGGCATCATCTGGCTATGACATACTCAGCTTCGGCCAAGGAGATTAAGCTGTATGTGAACGGAAAGCTGAATCAAACTTATGTGCTGCCATCAGGTCTTGGCACCTACCAAATCCATGCAAGCACGAATGAGCTTGTCATTGGGAGAAATGCGACCGCAATGGGGAGCATATTTAAGGGAGCAGTCGATGGTATTATCATTTCTAACAGTGTGAAGGACAGCTTTGGGCTTGGAGGACTGTCCTTGTACCATGGTATGCTTGCTGATGCTTATTGGAATACGGGAAATGAGGACTATGCCGAGGAAATGCTTGCTTTGATGCTGGATTGGTATAAGGACAATCAGTATCGTGAGTATGAGTACGCCAGTGAGGCTAAATATGCTAGCGAATCGCCTATTAGTGCTGTGGTCCATCCAGGCTGGCAGTCGTTGACAGAAGGGATTCGTTTGCAGAATTGGATTTGGCAGCTGCACAGTATAAGAGACTCTCAGGCCTTGACGCCCAATAAGTTCACAGCCTTAATGAAATCGATGTATGAGCATGCGGGCGACTTAAGCACCCGTCATCAGACAGGCGATAACGGAGCCATCGCACAAATGATCGCTTTGTATCAATTTGCAGCATTATTTCCCGAGTTTCAGGCATCTGCCGGCTGGAAGAGTCTAACCCTGGCCTCGCTAACGGATCTGATCAAAAGCCTTGTGTATCCGGACGGAACCGAAATTGAACTGTCTACTCTGTACCAGGTGGCAACCATATCCAACGGTTTCTTGGTTCCCTACAATTTGGAGCAGCTTAACAACTGGAACGATCTGTCTCCGGCATATAAAAAGCGTCTTGAATACATGTACCAATATCTGATGTATATAGCAAAACCGGATGGAACGGCGCCATTAATCAATGACAGCAATATCACAATGCTTCGTGAAAGGCTGTTGGAAGGCTCGGCCTTGTTTGATAGGGAAGATATGAAATATGTAGCAACTAAAGGTAATGAAGGAACGGCTCCCGCACATACTTCATATGGCTTTCCTTACGCGGGTCAATATGCGATGCGAAGCGGATGGGATTCCAATGCGCTGTACTTGGCTATGGATGCGGGGCCGCTAGGGGTATCCCATTACCACGAAGATAAGCTATCCTTCGACTTATCAGCCTATGGGAAAAATTTCATATCAGATCCAGGTCTTTATTCATATGACGGAAATAAATGGACGCAGTACTTTGCATCTACGGAATCCCATAATACCTTGCTAGTAGATGATTTGCCCCAAAATCGCAACTCCGCCGGACCCTTCTCCGTCACCGCTCCCGTAACGGATACGGTTTGGGAGAGCGGCAAGGCGTTCGATTATGTCAGTGGTGAATATACTGCAGGATATGGTCCCGGCAAGGATACCAGCGCGAATCAGAAACGGGAGATTTTTTTCGCAAAGCCTGATTATTGGATTCTTCGAGATCGCATTACAGGAACTGGGGTTCATAAGCTTCAAAACAGTTTCCAGTTCCAACCCATGCCGCTCACGATCGATCCCATTACGAAGGTCACCGAAACGAATAACATATCGGAAGCCAATCTGAGGGTTATACCCGTGGATCCTTCCGGATTAGAGGCGAGTTATACAGAGGGACAGGAATCACTGCCGCCAGAAGCAGCTAATGCCAATGATGCCGACACCCGGCTCTTGCTTCATTTGGATGAAGGTGCGGGGGCTGTTGTTCAAGACACCTCGTCCAATGGAATGAGTGGTGCAATAACCGGGACGCCAACCTGGATATCCGGGAAATTTAATTCCGCTTTGAAAGTAAGCGGTTCCAGTTATTTGAGCATTCCAGACAATAACAGCCTGGATATTACAGATGAAATTACAATTGAAGGCTGGTTTCAGTGGGATGGCACCAAGCAGCTCGGGTATGGCATCAATAAGCGTAATGCTTATGGCTTGGCGGTTGTGGACGTATCGGGTCTTCCAACAGGCTGGGTATATGTAGACGGGCAGTTGAGAACCATACAGGCCTATCAGTCTGTTATTCCTAACGAGTGGTATCATATGGCTATGACATATTCTTCCTACACGAAGCAGCTAAGAATGTATGTAAATGGCGAGCTTAAAAGAACGATTGTCCTGCCTAAGGGTTTAAGCACCTATGCGATCGGCAGCAGCACGTACGATTTGCGAATCGGTACGGATTATTACGGGAACAGCCTGACGGGAGCTGTTGATGAGATACGCATTAGCAGCAAGGTTCGGGTCTTCCCGCAGATTGGAGGCTGGTATAGCCCTTACTATGCGAACAAACAAGCAGCGCCACAAGTCAAATATGTCAAGCAAGCAGCTAATCTGCCTGCATATATGGACTTTGTGATGTATCCTATCAAGGCAGGAGAAAATCCGGATATTACGGTTGCCAGACAGACGGTCACGATAAACGGGGCTCCCGCATCTCCGATGCAAAGTTCAGCACTATCGATCACTAGGAATGAAGGGACAGACTTGATTGTGATCAGTGAGCCGGGTACAGGAAACAAGCTAGTCAGCGGCTATTTAACAGATGCAGAGGTTTCGATGATTCGGAAAGATATCGCTGGAAATAGGGTAAGCATGTCCATTATGAACGGCTATAAGCTCAAAGATACTGCGGCAGGGACTGGAGAGGACGAATTGATAACTGTTCTTTCTCCTCATGCCGCCAGCAGACTGACAGCTGCTTATGAAGGCACAGTGCTGGAAATCGATACTACCTTGGATTTGCCAAACACGGAATGTGTTCAAATCTATGCCCCTGCGGTCACAAGTGTAAAAGTTAATGGGCAAATCATCGATTATCAAAAGAAAGGAAATTATATTATCGTTGGTCACTATACTCATATTTCAGATTCGAGTACAGTTCTTCTGCTTCATATGGATGAAGGACAGGGGACTGCCGCTGGAGATGTATCTGCGGCGGGCAATGCCGGCACTGTAAACGGAAGCACCTATTGGTCGAGCAGTCGGTTTGACAATGCGATATCAACTTATGGAGGAAGCGGCTATGTTCGGATTGAGGACAGCGATAGCCTGGATATTACGGAGGATCTGACCGTGGAAGGCTGGGTGAAATGCGATACCAACCCTTGCTCGGGATATTTGCTGCAGAAGGGATTGGCCTACGGCTTAAAGGCAGGGGACGGCAACGGATATCCCATCGCAATGGTCTATGTCGATGGAGGCTTCAGAACGGCAGTCTCGAACGAGCCGTTGACAGGAGGGGTATGGCATCATCTGGCTATGACGTATTCCTCGGTTATGAAAACTCTTCATCTGTACGTGGATGGAAAACTTAAAGCTTCCAGTACTTTGTCTGGACTGAATACGTATAGTATCCGGAAGGACAGTAATTGGCTTGCTCTCGGAAGGGATTCAATGGGCTGGGGCGGAGGCAATGTTTTGGAAGGATATATCGACGAAGTGCGTGTTTCCAATACGACAAGAGCGGAATTCTCGCTGAATAAGCCTTACGCGGCGGACAGCAATACCGTACTGCTGCTTCATGTGAATGAAGGACAGGGGACTGCCGCCGGGGATGCATCTGCTGCTGGCAATACGGGCACGGTAAACGGAAGCACGAATTGGTCGAGCAGCCGGTTTGGCAATGCGATATCGACCTCTGGGGGAAGCGGCTATATTCGGATTGAGGACAGCGATAGCCTGGACATCACGGAGGATCTGACCGTGGAAGGCTGGGTGAAGTGCGATACCAACCCTTGCTCGGGATATTTGCTGCAGAAGGGTTTAGCCTACGGGTTAAAGGCAGGAGACGGCAACGGATACCCGATTGCTATGGTCTATGTCGATGGAAGCTTCAGAACGGCGGTCTCGCATGAACCGTTGACAGGAGGGGTATGGCATCATCTGGCTATGACGTATTCGTCAGCTATGAAAACTCTTAATTTGTACGTGGATGGAAGACTTAAAGCTTCCAGTACCTTGTCTGGACTGAATACGTATAGTATCCGGAAGGACAGTAATTGGCTTGCTCTCGGAAGGGATTCTATGGGCTGGGGCGGAGGCAATATTTTGGAAGGATATATGGACGAAGTGCGTGTTTCCAATGCGGTTCGGACGGATCTTCCTATTCGTCAATAAACATTGCTTTAAGTTTTAAGGTGAAGAGCACAAGAAGAGCATTTCCCGAAGCAGCCGACCCTCCGCCGAAATGAGCTCCATTTTTAACTCTGTGCGATTTGGCTGTCAAGAAATCTAGAGTCAGGGTGAAATAGCCTTGGCTTTTTTTGTGCCAAAAAGTATAAGTTTTCTGGGTGAAGCCTGGAGTGAAAAATTCCCGAATACACAGTTCCTCTCGGTTGTGTCTGTTGGCGGGGCTGATCTTCAGTCCCAGCGGCTTGGCCCGCGGGGAAATCTCCTTCCATCCAGAGAAAAACCCTTGCTGGCTGTCCGTTTGAGCTTGGTGTTCGAGTGATTCGTGCGATTGTAGCTAGGAGAGGGAATGGCTGTGGGAGGAAGAGCGGTAGCGTCCGCCTTTAAAGATTTGTTCCTACCCCTCATCCTTTCCGTTCAAGGGAACAAATCTTTAACAGCGGCTGGAGCCCACAGCCATTCCCTCCGTCATGCACCAACGCCATGAACACACATCAAAGGACGCCGCAAGGCGAATTTCTTATCTCCCCGGATTTAGCGATTTCCACCTGTTCAGCATTTTCCACATCGAAAAAAGTCGTGCCAGATCAAGGTTTTTAGCAGTTTCTGGGCGGATCTTAGGGATAATCACGAATCAAATGAAAACGTTTTATATACAGGGTAAAAGGCGCTGTGTAGTATGATATCCGTAAGACAACAATCCTATTGGGGAGGAAGAACGAACATGTTGAAAAGAAAGACGAGATGGAAAGGGCTGTGGTTGTGCTTGCTGGCCATCATGCTCTTGGCCGGTTGTTCTTCGAACAAAAACAGTGGTGATCAGGGGGAGGGAGCAGGAAATACGAATAGCCCGGCAGTAACGGACGGAAGCACAGGTAAAGCAGCAGACGGGCAGCAGGGCGATGCTGCACAATACGGGGATACCGGCGGATTGAAGCTGCCTCTGGTTGACAAGCCGACTACGATCACCTGGATGGTATCGAGTGAAGATGCCAATGTGAATGACAGAATGATCGTAAAAGAAATTGAAAAGCGCACAGGCATCAAGCTGGTCTTGCAAGGCTACCCGTTCTCTACTTATCAGGATAAGCTGAAGGTTATACTGGCTTCAGGCAAGCTGCCGGATATTATCAGTTCTCTGACGCTATCAGAAGCGAATAAGTTAGGCAGACAGAAAGCATTGGCAGCCATCAATGAGTATGCAGATCAATTGCCTAATTTCAGCAAGAAGTATATAGAAGAAAACAGCTGGGTTATGAAATCGTTTACAGATGACAGCAATAACTTGTACTCCTGGCCTGTTTATGGCGTTAATCGCGATGTGAACCACGGGTTTATGTACAGAAAGGATTTATTCGATCAGCATAATATCAAGCCATGGGAAAATACGGAGGAGTTTTACCAGGCGCTTAAGAAGTTAAAAGCAGCTTACCCTGATTCTTATCCGTATGCATCCAAAACCAAAGAAGTTATTTTCTCTGACTGGGCTTATGGTTGGGGGATAGGAGGAACGGGAGAGCCTTATTATCCAGCCGTTTACGATGAGGCGAATCAGAAATGGAAATTGGCCACGACTCAGCCGGAGTATAAAGAAATGCTTGATTTTATGAAAAAACTGTACCAGGAAGGATTATTGGATCCCGAGTTCCTCACGGATACGCCGGAGTCCTGGACAGCCAAGATGACAACCAATGACCGGTCATTTGTTACATTTGACTGGATTGGCAGACTGGATATGTTCTACAACCAGGTCAGCTCAGCCAATCCTTCGTATGATTTGCGTTATGGCAACCCGATTGGCCCCACTGGCCATATCCGCACTTTGCCTGACATTACGATTGGTGGTGTTAATGTGGCCAATAATGGAAACAAGGAAGCAGCCCTGAAATTGCTGGATTACTTGATTAGCCCTTCAGGTTCTGAACTGATCACGATTGGTGTGGAAGGAGAAACCTTCACATGGGGTGAGGACGGCAAGCCTGTATATCCGGGGTTGACGGATGTGCCTTTGGTGGATATTGATGTGCTCACGGAACGCTATGGCCTGTGGATTCCCAATATGTATTTGAATGTGGATAAGCGCAGCGTGTACTTCAATTACACGGAAAAGGAACAGGAAGCGCAGGACTTGATTAACAAAGGCAACAAATATGAAGCATCTGATCCCATCTTGAAAATTACGGATGCGGAATCCGCGACGATCTCTGAGCTTTACTCTTCACTGGATAAGTCAGCCAAAGAGTTCAGTGCCAAATATGTGCTGACAGATTCATATAGCGAGAAAGAATGGCAGGATTGGTTGAAAAATGCGGAAAGAATAGGGGCTTCAAAATATATCGATGTATATAACGCGGCTCAGCAAAGATTTAATGCTAGCAACTGATAGAAGATAAGAAGGGCTGCATCTGTGTGTCTTCACAGGTGCCGCTTCCGGATAGGTGGGGACAAATCGTGCATCATGCAAAAATGGAAGTGCAAAGCAATCAATCGGCGGGCAATCAATCTGGCGGTCTGAAAAAGCGGCTGACTTCAGTGTGGCATCATTTCAAGCGAGACCGGCAGCTTTTGCTGATTTTTATTCCATGTCTGGTTTTCTATGCAATATTCAGATACGGTCCCATATACGGAATGATTATTGCCTTTAAGGATTACCAGGTTTTTGTAGGTATTTTAAACAGTGAATGGGTGGGGCTTAAGCATTTTCGGACTTTTTTCTCCAGCCCAGATTTTTGGCTGTTGTTTAAAAATACATTTTTGCTCGGATTTTATACGCTGGTTTTCAGCTTTCCGATTCCGATTATTTTTGCCATTTTGCTGAATGAAGTCCGATTGCGATTGTTTAAGAAGTGGGTGCAGACGCTCAGTTACTTCCCCTCCTTTCTTTCTATAGTGATTGTCAGCAGCATGGTGATTGATATGTTGTCTCCGGGCAATGGAACGGTCAATCAGCTTATACAATATTTTGGATTTGGGAAAATTTATTTTCTTATTGATCCCGCCTGGTTTCGTACGATTTACGTCGTTTCTGATATTTGGAATCATATGGGGTATGAAGCGATTATATATTTAGCTGCGATTTCAGGCATCAATCCTACTTTATATGAAGCTGCCAAAGTGGACGGCTGCAAAAGGCATCATATGATAGGTTACATTACTTTACCAGGGATGCTTCCTACTATTTTGGTTCTCCTAATCCTGAAAGCCGGGTCCATGTTTCGCATTGGCTATGAGAAGGTGCTGCTGCTTTATAATCCGATGACCTACGATGTGGCGGATATTTTCTCTACATTTGTTTACAGAAAAGGATTGCTGGAGAGCAACTACAGCTTTGCAGCAGCCGTTGGCTTGTTCGAGGCCGTGATTGCTTTGGTAATGCTGCTGGCTGCCAATTTCATGAGTAAAAAGGCCGGGGGTAAGGGATTATGGTAGGATCAAGGGCAAGCCGGATATCGCTATTTTCGATCTTTAATTATATACTAATGGTAGTCATTGCCATGGTTACCGTTTATCCGATTGTGCATATTGTGGCGGTTTCGTTTAGCGATACTGTCTATATTGTGCAGAGCAAGATAACTATTTTCCCTCGGGGCTTCAATATTGAAGCTTATAAAGAGATTTTTTCCAGCGAAAAAGTGCCAAGAGCTTATTTAAATACGATTCTATATACAGGTACCGGAACCACGATCAATTTGCTGATGACGGCGATAGCGGCTTATCCGCTCTCCAGATCCGGTTTTTTCGGCAGAAAGTATTTTATGATTCTGATCGTGCTGACCATGTTTCTGAATGGCGGCATTATTCCGAACTACCTGATTGTTCAAAAGCTCGGCATGGTGGATTCGATCTGGGCCTTGATTATCCCTAATGCCATCTGGACGTTCGAATTGCTGATTTTGAAAAGCTTCTATGAGAATATGTCCGAATCCTTGCGGGAATCGGCTATCATGGATGGAGCGTCAGAGCTTCGTGTATTATTTAGTATTGTGATACCGCTTTCCAAACCGGCATTAGCCTCGATTGGCCTGTTTTATTTCATGGGTCATTGGAACAGCTTCTTCCTGCCGCTTATTTATTTGAATGATGTCAAGCTGTTCCCCCTGCAGCTGGTGCTGCGTGATATGCTGATATTCGATACGGCGAGAGAAGCCAACAATATGGGGGGAAGCAGTCGTCTGACGGCAGAAGCGATCAAGAATGCCACCATCTTTATTACGATGCTTCCTATTTGTATGCTGTATCCGCTGGCTCAAAGATATTTTGCCAAGGGGGTAATGCTTGGCTCAGAAAAAGGCTGATTGAGATAAAAAGGGGTGTAGTTATTGGTGCGAATAATCAGAATGCTGGCCAACCTGGGGGCTTGGAAGATTTTTTTTGCCCTGCTTCTTGTGATAGCCGTGATGTTTGCATCGAACTATATCGTATTTAGAAACTCAGTCGAAGAGATTTATGATCAAGTCAGCGATAATAATAATCTGGTTGTGGAGAGCGCGATCCAAAGATTCGATGACAGCTTCAGGGACCTGAATAATCTGATTTATTCCATCCATATGCTGCCCTATGAAACCTTGGATGCATTTGATGGGCAGAGGACGGATATGGTCAGTGCCTATATGATGCAGAAGCAGATCAACATGCTGGTTTCATCAGCATCCTTGGAGTATCTGGAAGAGGTGGTGGTTTTCTTTCAAGGTCATGATCTGGCTGTCACTTCAAGCGGTACGATTAGTTTGCAGGAGCTGTTCAAACAAAATTACAAGCATGATTTATATACAGTTGACTACTGGCGGGCTTATGCGGCAACCAGGCATTCACTCCAGGTTTTTCCAGAGGGGGTGTATGTCAAACAGACAAATCCCTACAGGCAGGAACTCAAAAAGCTGCTGGTCATACTAGGCAATAACAATATGTCCAATAAAAACGTCATGTTCTTTGTGAATTCAGAGCTGCTGCTGCAGCATGTATTGAAGACAATGGCTCAGGATGCTTCATTGATTATTTTGGATCAGAATCGAAAAGTTGTGATGAGTACGGAAGCGGAGTGGGATCTTGTCCAAACCTTGAAGGGATTCGGGCTGAATCAGGGAGAACAAACCACGCTGAAGAACAGAGGGGACGAATACAATTTGTATCAGTCTGAGTATAATGGTTTTTATTATATCAGCAAATTTCCCTTTCACTTCCAGAACATCGAATCGATTACCCGGATTAATCATTTAATTATGCTGCTGGCGATAGTCCTTGCTGTTATCTTGTCGATGGGGCTTAGCATTTATTTGTTCAGGCCTGTTCAAAAGCTGTACAGATTATTTGGCGGGAATCAGGATAAGGCTGCTGGCTATGGTTCCATTCATAGCGGTATTCGAATGATTCAAGCGGAGAACGAGACGTACAGAAGCAGTATAAGGGATATCCAGTTGGACATGCGCAAGAGGGTATGGATTGATGCGTTGGATCATCATTCAGATGCTGAAGCAGCCGAGCGTATGCTAGAACAATACCGGTATGAATTCTGGCATGGCCCGTTATTTGTAATGGTGTGTATTCGCATGCTTCCTCGTAACAAGAGTCAATCCCATACTTCGCTGCGAATAGAAGGACTTCTGCAGTTTCTACAGCGGGATTTAAACCAGAAGCTCGATAACATCGCGGTCCTGCATGCCAAGAATCTGGATTTTCTGGTGATGGTTCCAGTTTCCACAAAAGCTGAAAAACGAAAAATTGAGCAGGACATCGAAAGTTTTATCAAGGGGGCTGAGCAGGATGTGCTGCAGCAATATACCATGCTAGCTGCGATTAGCCAGCTGTATGTGCCAAGCATCCCGAATTACCGGTTAGCTTATCAGAATGTGATGGATAGCTTGCTGTACAGAAATGTTAATCAAGAGCAGCCTGTCATTGATTTTGAACATATTCGTTTTTCGGGCAAGGTGTTCTTCCCGCTTGATGACATTGACAGGATGTCCAACTGCCTGATCAGCGGCAATGTGGAAGAGACGATTCGCATTATCGATGATATCATGCTGGAGAATGTACGCCTGGGTATCAATTTCCTTCAATTGATTCATATTGCCAAATGTATATTTTATCAATTGATTCAGCATGTGGATGGAGATGGGAACAAAAAGCCGGACTTAGGATCACTGGAGCTGGCATTTAGCCGGGAGATTGAAGAAGCGCTTCATCATCAGGAGATTCGGCAGGCTCTTGTGCATGTAGTGGATGCTGTGGCAGAAGCGGCGGTCAAAGCCTCCAAGAGTAAACTGAATCCGGGCTTTATTTCGCAATATATAGAAGCCCATTATATGGATAATTTATATCAGGATCATATGGCTGACATTTTTCATACAACGCCCAAGTATTTTTCTAATTACTTTAAAAAGACGTTTCAGGTGAATTATGTGGACTATCTGAATAAGGTCAGAATTTCCCATGCCAAAAAGATCTTGAAAAATTCTAATATGCCTATCGCAGAAGTTGGGGAAAAGGTTGGTTATATGAACAACACTACCTTTGTAAGCACTTTCAAGAAATATTGCGGGATCTCACCCGGTGAGTTTCGCAAAAATGGGTGATTCAGGCCTGAAGATGGAAAGCAAAATCAATGTGGGAGGATAGGAAGAGAAATGACAAATATTCAATTACCGCTGCAGTTTTTCGATTGCAACGCCAGTGTGGGGAAGATCGCCTACAAGCACCGTTTGCAGCCCTGGAAGACGGAACAGATCTTATCGGTTATGGATCAGTGTGGAATCGCCGGAGCTTTGGTATATCACGGAATGGCGAAGGCACATTCCCCCATGTACGGAAATAGCGTGCTGGCTGATGAACTGGCCAAAAGTCCAAGGCTGTATGGATGCTGGGGGGCGATGCCGGATCACTTGGGAGACTTTATTTCGCCAGAGCAGCTTGCTGCCAATATGAGAGCTGAAGGCATTCATGCTGTGAAGCTGTTTCCCAAAGCCCATTACTATGATCCGGGCCAGCGAACAATCGGGCCATTGCTCGCCGAGCTGGAGCGCCAGCGGATTCCGCTTCTTGTGGATGCGTCGGAAATTTCCTTCGATCAGCTTGCAGATATACTGACTCATCATCCGGCTCTGACCTTGCTTTTGCAAGGTGCAAGCTGGAGTCAGGAAAGGCGTTTATTTCCAATAATGGATGCATATGATACATTGTGCGTGGAGTTCTCGGCTTTACAGAGTAATGCCATAATTGAGATGATGTATGAACGTTACGGGGCGGAGCGCTTGTTGTTTGGCAGCGGCATGCCGTTCAAAAGCCCGGGCGCAGCCAGATCGCTGATCGATTATGCCCAGATTCCAAATGAAGCGAAGCAGCTTATTGCCGGCGGCAACTTGTGCAGACTGCTTGGCGTGACACCTCCCGAAGCCGAACTGCCTGAGCAGGATGCGGTGGTGCTGGAAGCATCCCGAGGGCTTCCCTTATCTATCCCTGTGTATGATTCGCATACTCATCTTATTGAAGAGGGAGGCGGGACAGGAAGCGGGTTTCCTATGCTGCAGGGCACTATAGATCCGATGATAGCCATGTACCGCAAGCTTGGGATCCGCAAAATGTCGATTGCGCCGTGGGTAGGCATTAATGGCGGTGATTCGGAGGCCGGCAATGCAGTGGCCGAGCAGGCGGTCTTGAAGTATCCGGATGAAGTGGAGGCCTATGTGGTCATTGACCCCAATTATGTTGCCGATGTCGAAAGAGAGGCCCGCAAATGGCATGTAGACAAAGGATTCAAGGGGATGAAGCCCTACTACTTTTTGTCGCATATTCCTTATACAGATCCGGTTTATACCCCGTGGTGGCGGCTCGGGAATGAGAGAAGGCTTTATGCTCTGGTCGATCCGGCCGGGCAAAGCGATGCTGCCTATACGGCACAAATTGAAGAGCTGGCGCAGCGATACCCGGAAGTTAACCTATTTATGGATCATGCGGCACGCACCTTTGAAATTGCCGAGTTATACGCCGCAGTTGCACGTAAGTATGACAACGTCACCTTGCAGCTGACCTACACCTCCGTTACCTTGGGATCCATTGAATACCTGGTGAAGGAAGTCGGCGCTCATAAAGTGCTGTTCGGCACCGATTCTCCCATGAGAGACCCGCGTCCCCAGTTCGGCTGGCTGGCCTACGCGGATTTAACCATGGAGGAGAAGGAAGCTGTATTTGGCGGAAATATGAAACGAATATGGGATCGCTGTTTGGTTTAAGCTTCGAATTCGGTGTATCCCGGCTTTGAGGAGCAAGAGGTGCAAGTATTCTCGCCTGCATGTTCAACGACTATCTGTGCTTTCTTGCTCCCTAATGGCATCTTTCTCCGACTTTTTTAATTTGTTAAAAACCAGTTCGTAAGAATGATCAATCATTCTGAATAGTTCAATCTCTGAAACAGAGCCATCGAGGATTATTGTATTCCAATGACTTTTGTTTAAGTGGTAACCGGGAGTAATGGACGCGTGCTGCTGTCTTAAGTTTTCGGCTATAAAAGGATCACATTTCAAGCTGATATTCGGCTGATTGTTTCGTTCGGAAAGTAGAGCAAACATTTTTGAGGCTACTTTGATGACTAAGACATCATCACCGAATGGATATTGATCCGAGGATCCTTTTTTTGATAAAAGGTAACTGGTTAACGTGTTGATGTCCATGAATGTATTCCCCCTGAGAAGCTTCATACAATCCTTTTTGATTCTTTTTCATATTCCTATTTTACAGCCTGGACCATTTATTTCAAGCTAATTTGGGAAAGTGTGCATGGAAACAAATAAATCCGTCCTATCGAAGTCCCCTGGTTCAGGAGCATCAAACAGAACGGATTTATCCGTGAAAAGAAGTCTGCATTCAGTGCGCTAACGGCTAATATACGGATCAGCCGCAGCTCCAAATGTTTGGGCAAGGTCTTTCAGCATCATATGTGTTTCGCCAATCTTCAGTGCAGTTGGATCATCAATCCCGTTCACTGTCGCCTCGCTCAGAAATCCACCGCTCACAAGTGCTGACTGCGCCTCCGCTGGTGACACCTTCATACCTAATGCGGTCGCTATAGTCAGGCTGGCTTGCTCCAGCGTCAGCTTTTGCTTAGACCGCTCAGCTTCAGGGATTGCGGCAACCGCTGCAGATGGATCACCTGGCATAGCGGCCGGTTGGCCAAGCGCTGTCTTGGCGCCGCCGATCAAGTAGACCATTGCCTGCGGATTGCTTTCGCCTTCCAGATTGAAATTCTTGTTCGTGTATCCGCCTTTGGCTAATCCCATCAATAGGGCTACCTTAAGCCCGGTGTAGTGCTTGTGCTTCGATATTGCTATCGGTTCGATGGTAAAGGGCTTAATATCCATTCCTTGCTCGTTCAGCATATTCTGCAGCTTGGCGACCGCTTCCTTGGAAGCAGAAAGCTGTCTGAACGTTATGCCTTCGGTCTGCGACAATTTGGCCGCGGCCCCAGCCGCTTCGGCTGTCGCCATGCCTACTGGCACGGTGCGTGCGCTGCCATGCGGCAGCGTATCGAAGCTCGCCGCACGGCCGACTACGAGCAGTCCGTCCACTTTGAGCGGCACAATACTGCGCAAAGGCACGGCATACTGAATCGGTCCTGTAATGATATCTCCCCATTCATCGGGTTTAGTGCGCTGAATGTCTACCGCATAGGAGCCGAAAGCAATGCGATCCCATTGGTCCCGATTTTCCAGCACATCAATCATGCTTAGCCTGTATTCGCCTTGGATATGGCGCGTTTCACGGATGTACAGCTCTGGAGCTGTACCATCAAGCTCAACGCCGGCAAGCTCGGGGAAGTTGGCTTTTATATAGTCAACAACATGCGGCAGCTCTTCCTTGCCGATGCGGATGCCTTCTTCCCGGGAGGCCGGATCGGAACCATCGATGCCGAAAATTTGCAGCGCGTTGATCAATACTGAGTCATCGTTCAGTCTGCCGATGTTGAGCCCCCGCATCTTCGTCCTTTTTTCGTTGACCGGTTGATACGTCTGCAACTTATTGTATCCCCAAGCGCTCTGTTCATTGGAGCCGTGCTCATTTTTCCCATTGTCCTCTATTTTAATCGCCTTCCGGATGTTCTTCCATACATCGTCTGTCACATTACTAAGACGAAAAACGAGCGTCACGGCCATACGTGAATCCTTATTTCCGATATCTTCGCGACCAAGCGTGTAAGGGACCCCCGCAGCAGCGGCAATATCAGCATCCTGCGTAGCGTCAATTATTGATTTGGCCTTCACTTCCTGAACAGTCCCATCCTCCAATACCAGCTTCAGCCCGGTTATCGTCTTGCTGCCCGCACTGTCGCCGCCTTCCTGGAGTATCGGTTCCATCGATTTTACTTTCAGCAGCAGGTCAATATTTTTCTCCCCATCCACAAGACGCTTGAATGCGTTCGCCGCTGTATGGATATCAAATGAGTCGCCTTCGACTTGAGCAAACCATTCGGTGAAAATACCCTTATTCAGTGGCTTGCCCTTATTTGATGATTTGTCATTTTTATCGAGGTTCATGTCGAGGCTATTCAACCAGCCTACAGTGAAAAGTCCGCCTAGAATTTCCCGATTATTACCGTCAACGAGCAGTGTTTTCAACCCGTTGCGGGCTGCAGATACCGCTGCTGCTATGCCCTCAGGGTCCGTTCCGGCTACGATGACATCGTATTCGCTATTGATTTTCGACACGGTTTCTACTGGCTCCAGAGGCTTGTTCTCATGTGGTGCATGAACTATACTGTCATTTGGCTTCGCTTTGTTTTCGTACAACCTCCATGTGAACATGCAATCAATACAATCAATACGGCTAAAACGATGATAACTTTTGTACTTGCCCCATTTTTCTTTTCTCCCATTATTGCCAAAACTACACTCTCCCTATGAAAATTCGATAGACTAGCTGGGATTATTATACTATTTATGGAAAATGACTTCAAATATCTCCAGTTTAACTATCATTCAGCAAAACAAATCCATAGATTTGTGCATGAAGCATGGGGGTGATTTTGGTATGAAACAACAATGTTTTGGCAGAAATGCGCTATTTTAATCGGAATCATCTATTGTTCATGGGGATCAACTCTCGTATAATTGGGTACAAATGATAATCATTATCAAAATGGAGGGTTTTAAGATGCAAGCTCAGAGAAAAAAATATGTATTTTTGGGGATCGCACTGCTGCTAATCCTGACTATGGCCAGCGCTTGCGGGGATCGATCAAAGGATGAGTCGGGCAATAATGGCACAACCGGTACACCAACCGTGACGAGCGCAGATAAAACGGACACGAACAGTGCAACAGATGCCCCCGCAGCTACAGATGATGGCACTAAGGCAGCGACCCGGGTCGTGAGTACGGTCAATGGGGATGTTGAAATTCCAGCCGAGCCTAAGCGGATCGTCGCTCTATATTATCATCATATTCTGCTCGCTTTTGATATAAAGCCTGTCGGAGCCAATTTAACCTGGTGGGGCGGAAGCCCGTTTTTGAAGGACATGGAGGCGGATGGGATCGTTGATGTTGGCGGCCCTCCGTCATTGGAAGCGGTGGCGAAGCTGGAGCCGGATTTGATTATTATGAACAGCAATAATGCTGAGGACTATGAGCAGTTTGCCAAAATCGCCCCATCGGTGCTGATCCCTTATGATGCGAACCGGAGCACCTATGATGATGCAAAGCTGGTCGGGGAATTGATAGGAAAGCCGCAAGCGGCGGAGCAATTAATGGCGAGCTTCGAGGAAAAGGCCGCCGCAGCCCACGCCAAAATTGCCGGCACCATCGATGAGAATGCCAAGGTGGCCATTATTCGAATTGAGGGAAAGGGAAGCGAGTTTTCGATATTCGGATATAATTATGGCCGAGGCGGATGGTCTGTTTATCGGGGGCTTAACCTCAAGATGCCAGAGAAAATCGAGAAGGAGCTTGAGAGCAGCGGAACCCAGATCGTCCAAAAATTATCGTTGGAGCTGCTTCCGGAATATGTAGCCGATGCCGACTACATTCTGGTCTCAAACGAAGGTGAAGGTACGGATCTTGTATCCGGCAGTGCGGTATGGAAGACGATTCCAGCGGTCAAAAATAAGAAGGTTATGGAGCTGGACGGAAAGCAATATTTTTATTTCGACCCGATCTCGATTGAAGCACAGCTTGATTTAATTACAGAAATGCTGCTATCCCACAAATAAGTGAGGGTGAGCAGTACTGGAATAATGTTGGAGTAATAACTCTGGAGTAACTCTGGAAACCGCCGATACTGGCGGTTTTTTTGATGCACATACTGGAACAAGTCTTGTTAGAAGCCGGAGGTTGGGGAGCAAAATGGTGGGAAAGTAATGTGAAGAGTAATGGAAAAGTAATGGAAGAGTGATAGAAGAGTAATGGAAGATAGTGGAAGAGTAATGGGAGAGTAAAGGAAAAGTGAGGGGCATAGGTGGGAAATTTAGTCGTTGCGGACATGAGAGCCGTTATTTGTGGCAAATCCCCCTATTTAAGGATGCTTACGGACATGAGATCCGTTATTTCGATCAGAAGAAGCACCAAACCCACCAGCTAAGGCGAATAAGGGATCTGATGTCCGTAGCGATCCCAAAAGGACCTTAATTGACACAAATAGCGCATCTCATGTCCGTAAGCTACTTGGGATTGGCTCCGCTATGATCTGAACAACCTTGCCCAGTCCCTTCGCAGGTTTGAGATGAGCGTGGCATGTTCGTCAATTTGAGGCTGAGAGGAAGGTATGTGGGCGGAAGAACGAGAGTAGCAGTCTAGTAGCAGTACGTCCTTCTCCGCAATGAGTGTGTGCTCCATTTAAGACGATGTTTTTCATCGTTAAAGCAAGTGTTCCAGGTCAATCAGGTGCGTTAATGATGTTTTTCATCGTTAAAGCAGAGCGGATGGCCTCTTTGGGTGGTAAAAAGGAATTTTAACGATGTTTTTCATCATTAAAGCATGGTTGAGGAGAGGAAATGGTGGTTTTAGCGATGAAAAACATCGTTAAAGCATCAGCTCCTCTCAGCTGAGCGGGCTCTTCGTCTCCGGCGCCTGTGCCTGCCTTTAAAGATTTATTCCAACCCCCTCATCCATTCCATGGAAGGGAACAAATCTTTAACAGCGGCTGGAGCCCATAGCCATTCCCTCCGCAACGCTCCTACATCAAGAACACGCACCTCAAAGGACGTCGCAAGGCGATTTACTAGTAGGAGCCATTTTCTAATAATAGTTGAAACTAGCCTCTTCTATGAGATAAAATGAAAACAACGATAATTTGATAACGATTCTCATTTATTTACAAGAAGGGGCTGATCTTGCAAATGACTGGTGTAAGCTTGCCGTTCCGAACGTGCTTGTTCACGCTTTTGGAAGTTGAATATAAGCGTTACCCGGCTGGTTCCAGAACGGAAAAGCTGCTTGTTCAAGACTATACGCTGATTGGCATCATGCAAGGAACAGGCACTGGCCTGATCGACGGGAAACGTTCCCGGCTGACAAAAGGGGGATGCTTCCTGATTCCACCAGCCACAATGCTTGAAACGGAAAACGCTGGAGCTGAAGAGCTTGGACTGTATCGCTTGACTTTTCGGATGAAACGGGTAGAAGTTAGTGAATGCGAATCTGCCCAAGAGCTTGCTCCGCCAGAGCTGTTCCCACTTGCAGGTAAATTAAATATTCAGCCATTCGGACAATGGTCCACGATGCTGGGGGAATTGCATAAATACGAGTCTCAAGGTGAAGGGCTGGAGTCATTCAAGCAGCATATTCGTCTGCAGGAGCTGTTGTATTATTTGTGTGAGAGAAATTTAATTCAAGCTGAAAGCGATCCCCGCAGTGCGGTAAGTCAAACAATTGACGAAATGCATGCTGATCTTTCAAAGACTGTGAATATTAAAAATCTGGCAGAGCGGGCGAAAATCGGGACAAGGCAATATACGTATTTGTTCAAGGAACTGACAGGTCAAAGCCCGCTGGATTATGTCACCCAGCTGCGCATCAATCAAGCGAAGAAGCAATTGCTCGTGTCTAACGATCATTTGAATACAATCGCCCGCAATGCCGGTTTTCAGGATGTGTACTATTTTAGCCGCCGGTTTAAGCAAGTGGTTGGTCTTTCCCCTAAGCATTTCGTAAGCAAGCGCCGACGCGAGCTTCGGGTCGTTGCACTTTATTACAGCGGAATTTTGACAGCTATGGGCGTAAAGCCTGTGGGTGCCAATTTAACCTGGTGGGGAGGAAGCACATTTTTGAAGGAAATAGAAGCGGATATCGTGGATGTTGGTGCCACACCTTCCTTGGGGATGATTGCCGGGCTGGAGCCCGACTTGATTCTTATGAACAGCAACAACCTGGCTGAATACGACCAATTGTCGAAAATTGCTCCATCCGTTCTAATTCCGTATGACGGGAATCGAAGCATCTACGAGGACACGCGATTGGTGGGCGAGTTGATCAATAATCCCAGGGCTGCAGAACAGTTTATTGTCCGCTATGAGAAGAAAGCAGCTTTGTCCCGAGCCAAAATTGCCTCAGCCGGCATCGCAAATGAGAGCAAGACGGCAGCTATTATCCGTATTGAAGGAAATGGCAGCATGTTTTCAGTTTTTGGCGATAATTATGGACGCAGCGGCTGGGCTATTTATCGGGGATTTCAGTTCAAAGCTCCGCGTAAGGTGCAGCAAATCATCGAGAGCGGGGCTCAGGTCGAACAAAGACTGCCGATCCGGCTGCTTCCGGAGTATGCGGCTGCCGCTGATTTTTTATTTGTGATCAATGAAGGTGAGGGCGTTGAGCTCGTCTCGAGGAGCGTGGAGTGGAACCAGTTGCCGGCTGTCGTCCATGATCGGATTTTTGAGTTGAATAAGGAGATGTTTTCCTATGCTGATCCGGTCTCCATTGAGGCGCAGCTGGAATTGCTTACGGATTT
Organism: Paenibacillus eucommiae; assembly: GCF_017874215.1. GTDB lineage: Bacteria > Bacillota > Bacilli > Paenibacillales > NBRC-103111 > Paenibacillus_AI > Paenibacillus_AI eucommiae. The sequence goes on along the minus strand of NZ_JAGGLB010000038.1, from coordinate 43,153 downwards.
GCTGTTGGAGCGAAGAACATAAGGACAGTTTGACTAAGATTGTTCAATTTAGGATTACAAAGTGATCCCCTTGGTAATGCGACAAAAGTACCTTTAGCTTAGAAACCACCCGGCTGATGATAAAATCAGTACCGGGTTTTTTTATGTTTTATTAAAACATTTTTGGTGGAAGCCTGAGGTGATAAAAAGATAAGATCATCGGTGACATACGATAAGATTGTCTGAGGACACTGCGGTGGTGGCGGAGTATAATGGCGGTGTGATAAAAACTTAGGCTAATGAGCAATAGAAGGGTTATTACTATAGAGAGGAATGTGAAATATGGATTATGCGCAGAAGAGATGGATGAATGCTTGGCTAAGACACCCGGTACTTGGAGATCCTTCCTTTGATTCGTTCGAGCGGGTAGGCGAGTGTGTGCACCGGTCGGAGAAGCCTTATGAATGGGCTGTGAACGGGTCGTTATTCCGGGATCCCAAGGATGGGGGGTGGTACTACTATGCTGGCCTCTATCCTTATGGGTATAAGTTGATTGAGGAATTCTCTGCACATTGTATCGTGTATAAATCTGCCGATGAAGGTGTGAACTGGGAGTGCCTTGGACCGGTATTCGAGAAAGGATTTGCTTTTGACCATCATGACGTGGCTTCTGATATTGTTCCTGATGCTGTTGTGACTTATGATGAGCAATCGGATACTTATTGGATGGCTTATGATTGGTGCACGAACAACTCAGATTGGTCGAATGCGTTTAATCCGTTAGGGACAGGCGCGGATTCCGGCGCTGCGCTCGCATGGGCCAAAACTCCGGCCGGCCCCTTTACTAGGCTCCCGGCTCCACACATTAGCAATGTTGAATTAGCCGGCGACATGGGCAGATTCAAACGGATATACGCCTCCACTTTGTTAAAGCGTAAAAACGACTGGATAACACTCGCCTTGTGCGATTCCAGCGAATATTTCTCCTGGGGGCTTGCTTGTATGACGGCCCCGTCACCAGAAGGTCCCTGGTCGAGACCGGTCATCGTGATGTCAGTCGACCGGCCTGAGTATTATCCGGCGCCTGTCGAGTTCTATCCATGCTTCGCTGTCGGGGATACGGTATACGCTCCTGCCACATCCGTTGCCGCATCAAGAAATTACCAGGCGGTCTTCTCAGCCAGCCTTGAAGAAGCCCACGAGCCAGAAGCTTGGAGCCTGCTCTTCGATGGGAATGCCTGGCACAGCCGTCCGAGGCTGGATGAAAAATACGGCATATGGGGGCAGACTTTCCATGGATTCGTCCATAACGGTATTTTCAATGTCATGTACCCATCCAAGAATGAGGATGATCACGGTACGCTGTTTGTTGCTTCACGCCCATGGGAGCAGCCCTTTAGCGATGGTTTTACCTTATCTGCGCATAAAGGGAAAGCAATATCGCCCGTGCTTGCCGGATATGTCCATTTTTCGCTGAAAGCGGATGTTGTATTGGAAGGAACCGTCGATTTTGCTTTTGACTACGGTGGCATTCTAGGTCCAAACGAAAGTAAAAGCGATGCAGTGCCGCATCAGCAGTCGATCTCCTCTTATTCAGCGCTGCGCCTTAGCGACGAGGGAAGCTTTAAGCTTATTACCGTCGATTTTAACGGTGTAGAATTTGTTCATGCAGCTGGATCTTATGACAAACCGGTCACTTCGATTGAGCTGCGAAGGGAAGGAAGCAATGTGATTGCTTTCCTTGGCGGCATCCAAGTGGCAGAAGCAGAAATTGCGGTTTCCGCCGCGAAGCCGCTGGCTCTTATTGCTCATGAATGGTCCAACCTGAACTGCAGCAAGTTCGAAGTAACGGGCCATGCGGGGCGTTATGAATTGTTTTACAACGGTTTTGATGCCTTGCTCGGTGCGGGGCAAAGGATCGGCGATTGGGAAGTTACGGCATCTGAGCTGTATCGATCGAATAAGGGGCTTGTTGGTCAAGGCAGGTGCAAGGCCAAGTGGAATGTGATTGGTGATGGATTTGATATTTATGCGCCAACCGCTCCTGAATTCGGAACGATAAAAGTATATGTGGATGGTGAGTTGTCGGGACACGCAAATTTATATGCACCGGAAGCAAGAGCATCAGCCGTAGTCCATACCGTGGGCGGCCTTACGCAAGGGCGGCATAGTGTTCAGATTGAAGCCGAGAGCGGGAAATTCGTATTGGATATCATTGCGGTACACGGTTCAGCCGAAATGGATTAGCGCTTTAAAAGAAGCTCAAATGTTTATTGTCATCACTATCCCATTCGGTCAGGAAACAAACACCTGCTGGTTGTCCGCTTGGGCGTTACCTTTTTGAAAAATAGTGGATGGTATGCTGCGCCCGAATTTCCGGGCGTTTTTTTTTTCTTTTTGCAAAGCCTGTTATGACTCACCTGTTATGCCTACCTGTTGTTGTTTCCAAAGCGATCTTTCCCTCATGATTTGCGTCAAACAGATGAACCAATTCCTCGGTTATGACAATATATAGATGAATGGCCATTCAGGAAGGAGAAATGATTTGGATATTGATGAGTTGATCGAGCTTGTAAAGCAGCATGGCAAGTCGATTTACGGTTTTTGCTATAAGCTGACGGGGAACAAAGAGAATACGGACGATTTGTATCAGGAAACTTTTCTTAAAGCCGTGGAACTGCGACTCAAGATGGACGCGTCCCGAAATCCCAAAGCTTTTCTCATATCGATTGCAATTAGGCTGCACAAAAATCATCGTCGTAAGCTTGCTTGGAGACAAAGAATTGCCCCCACAGCTGAACTTGACGAAGAGGCAAACAAGTCCGGTTCGTTCGCAAGCGAAGCAACGCCAGAAGACGCAGTGCTGTCGCTTGAACTTCGCACCATGATTCAAGACGCTGCTCACCTGCTGGACGACAAGCTGAAGCTTCCCCTTTACATGTATTATACAGCTGATATGACCGTTGAGGAGATTGCTTCGGCGCTGAGAATTCCACCGGGAACAGTGAAGAGCAGGCTGCATAAAGCCCGCAAGACAATGAGAAAAGTATTGGAGGTTGATTCCCCATGAAGGACGCGGATTGGGAACGATTGCTCAAACAATCTTTGGCTTCCGCAGCAGAGCCCGAAGAAAATTTGAATCAGAGTATAATACATCAATTAAAGGAGCGTAGTCAGATGAAGCCTACATATAGGAAAAGATTATCCGCAGGACTATTAGCCGCTGTATTGTTGCTAGTACTGTCCATATCAGCTTATGCGGCGACTCAGCTATTCAGCCCCAAGCAGGTCGCTGAGCATTTGGGAGATCAGCTGTTAGCGGATGCGTTTGAAAGTAAAGATGCTATTCAGATCAATCAATCAATGGTTTCTGGAGACTACCGTTTTACGCTGCATGGTCTCGTTTCGGGAGCAGGTCTTAGTGAATTTAGCCATTCTTCGGAGGACATATATCCTGACAGGGCATATGCAGTTGTATCTATAACCAGACAGGATGGCAAGCCGATGCCGAATACCGATGATCCTGAATATGGCAAGGATCCGTTCTTCATTTCGCCGTTGATCAAAGGCCAGAAGCCATGGCAAGTTAACATTGTCACGATGAACGGCGGATACAATGAGATCGTTATAGATGGTGTCTTGTACAGAATCATTGAATGCGACCAGGTGGAAATGTTTGCAGACAGAGGGGTGTATTTGGCGATCAGCAGCGGCACAACGTTTTATAGAAACGAGGCGTTTATATTTGACGAAAAGACGGGGGAAATCCGAGCTAGAGAAGACTATCCCGGCGCCTCGTTGCTGTTTGATCTCCCTCTCGACGCAGCAAAGGCCGACCATGCCAAGGCAGAAGCTTATTTGGAGGCACTGTTGAATCCATCGTCTTCACAAGATTCGAGAAGTAATGAAGACTCCAGTGATGCAGAGGATGAAGAATGGGTAAATTGGATTAACGATTTACGGGCCAAAATACGTAACGGCGAGACGATCGGTGAGACCCTTTCCGCATCCATAAAAGAAGTGACCTATGACGCTTCGGGAAATATCATTTATACTTATGGCGATCGGAGTCTAACGATGTCTCTCCACGACTTGTTCGAGGAGGGGCAAATTGGTTTTTCGGATAGACGACTCCCCATCAGCGGGGGGGACGATATCTACGAGGCGCTGCTATTTCACAGAGACGAAAATGGTGTGATTACTGGCAGAGTCGTTGTATTGGATTAATCTAATCGTTACTCAAATGGATTTCATGCCCTAAAAATAGCTGAAAAACCTCCATTCAGTTGCGCTCATTAGTGTATGGAGGTGCTCAGTTATTTTTGTGATATACAGTACGAAACTTAATTGACATCGCACCGCATTTAAGCAACTTAGGAGTTGACAATAAGTCTGTATTACCTACATAATACAATAGAGTCCTAAGGCAGGTGTATAAAGCATGTTGAATTTCTATGAGCTAAAGCTCAATCATAAGGATCCTGTTTATATACAACTGGCCTTGTATGTGAAACGGCAAATCCTGCTGCGCAGGGCGGAATCCGGCGATAAGCTGCCGTCCAGGCGGGAGATTGCGGCCCAGATGAGCATTAATCCGAATACGGTACAGAAAGCATTTAAGCTGATGGAAGATGAGGGCTTTGTGCGCACAAGCAGTACGCAGGGGAGCGTCATTTATGTCGATGATATGATTTTGCGGAGAATTGAAGAAGAATTGACCCGCGAGCTGGTGAAATCATTCGTCGACTCAGCCAAAGACATACATTTGTCATTCAAGACGGTTGTCGAGCTGATCAGTGAGCATTGGGAATAATTTTTTTTGGAGTAGTTGTACTATGTGCATAATACAATAGAGGTGATAAGAAATGATGAAAGGCTTATACCGTCTGATCAACATCGAGTTTGCCAAATGGTTAAGACTCATTATGATTCTATGTGCGGCCACGATGATAACGCCGTTAATTATGGTCCAAGATCAATTGAAGAATTACAGTGAATATACCGTGAACGAGCGTTATGAGGATCTTTATGCTTCATCAGGCAGTGTGATTCTGTTCCTGATTTTTCTGGTGATTGTGTGCGCATTTTTCCTGAAAACCGTGTATGCCGATTATTGGGGCGGTAAGAGCATCTATACGTATTTGACGCTTCCAGTGAAGCGGGAGGCGTTTTATTTCAGCAAGCTGATCGTATTTGCGATATGTCTGCTAATGCTGCTAGCTGCACAGCTGATCAGCATACGGATTGGCTATGCTCTTGCTGCAGCCAAGTACGGAAGCTATGGCGAAGGGCAATTCGTCATGCATAACGGCTTTTTTCTGGCGATGATTCGTTCGGAATTTTTTCGTCTGCTGCTGCCATTAAGCCTCAGCCGGCTATTATCGTCGCTCGCCGTGTTTACGACTATTGCAACAGGCTTCTATTACGGGGCTCTTTGCGAGCGCAGCCGGAAGTACTTTGGATTTGCGGCTATTGTCGCCGCCCTCTGGATTATGATTGCAGTGATTGGCTATCGCATGAACGAACAGATCCATTACAGCGATCTTAGTAGTCTATGGATGAGTAGTAGTGCACTTTTTGCGCTTAGCGGATTTTTTATTTGGCATAGCCTGCATATTTTAAGAAGAGGCGCAGTCGCGTAATATTCACAGGGAAGGAGGAGGAAGACATGCACATCATAAAGAAGCACTCAGCTCTTCTCGCGCTGGCAGCGGCTATAGCGGTAATACTGGTTCTGGCTGTTCGGACCTATGCGTTGAAGGATAATGTGGAATTCGAGCTCCATGACTGGTTCGGCAGCCGGGAAGCGATTCAAGATGTTGCGATTAAGGGGGAGCTGTTTGACGGCTATCATCGTACGCTGTTTCGGTTAGAAGAAGGGCGGGTCGATACCCGTACGGAAATTTTTGCCCAACCGCAGTGGAATAATAGTTTCAGCTATGTGCCTGGAGGTCCCAAACGGATGGGCGGAGGGATGGAATACAGCGTTGAGAACACGACCACCTCTTATACAATCACATCCAGGAAACAGAAGAGTTACTACTCGATCCCAATCGGTTCTTCCGAAGTCACGCCGCCCATTGTGTTTAGAAGCCCCGAAGGCCGGGATGGCATTATATTAGCGAATTCGCCAGAGTACGGCTTGGCCAAGATCGGGGAAAAAGTATACTTCACGGTTCCCGTATCCGCTTATTTCACGGGCTCAAGCGGTATTTATGAGCTTAAGTTCTATGAATGGGGATTTGGCAGCGCTGTGGATCAAGCCGAGTATGCGCCGCGCAAAATTGTAGACATCAATCTGGACGCGAATAGGCCCGAAGAACATGCGGGTGTGGAGGTTCTTGGTTTGGAGGCGGTAAGTGATCGTCTGGCACTGATTTCGGTGGAACATAACACGCTGTTCATCAGGAGCTATGATAGCCAGAGCGGACAACTGCTTGGGGAAGCCTCTGTGCCGGATGTCCATTTGCCTGCAAGGGGGGAAGAGGGCCAGCGGACTCCGGTCTCAATGGGCTATTATGAGGGATATGAGGCTTACCGCGATGATGAGCAAAATATACTTACGCTGAGCTTTAGGCGTACCTCTTCTGAAACAGAGCGGTTGCATACGACGATCCTAAGCCTTGATTTTTCTGATGGGGTGAAGATTGCTAGTACGGTAAATGCGGTTTTCGACGACGGAGAAGAAGATACCTTTAGCGGTATTTCGCACATGAGCTACCGCAATGGCAAGCTCTATGTGATTAAGACCTTCCGGGATCGGGAAACGGAGCCATCCCGTCTGTTTTACGAACTCGTGCGTCCTAAGCATATGTACATCTATGCCTACGAACACTCGGAGCTGATTTATAAAGGCGAGCTGGTTACCGAGCTGAATGAAGATAATATAAGGGCCCTTAACCTTCCACCAGCGCATGGCGGGTTCGGGTATGATCAACTGGATTACAGGCGCTTTGCGGATATCGCGGTGGAATAGATCCGGATGCGGACAATAGATCCCGGCAAGTGGACCTGGAGGAAAGACGGGGAAGATGGGGAAAACCGGAAAGACCCGGAAGGACCAGGAAAGACTGAGAAGGACTGAGAAGGACCGAGAAGGACCCGGATAGACAGGGAAGGAGGAACGGACAGCTATGATCGAGCTTAAATATGTGGATAAGCGTTATCCGGCCAGCAATGCCTTTCTATTCATTAACAGCTTGACGATTAATAAGGGCGAAATTGTAGGTGTGCTGGGGGAGAATGGCAGTGGTAAAACGACCTTGCTCAAGGCTATCATGGGTATAGGCGAGCTGCGGAATGGCGAGATTACAATCGATGGCCGGCCCGTCAAGGAGCAATACGAGCGAATGGCTTTTATTACGGAAGAGGGCAGCTTTTTGCCTGATCTGACACCTGTGAAATATGCACAATTTCTGGCGTCATTTTACCCCCGGTTCGACCAGGAGTATTTCAAGAAGCTGCTGAAGCTGTACGAGCTGCCATCTGATAGCAAAATCAAAACGTTCTCCAAAGGCCAAAAGATCAAGCTGGAGATCAGCGCCGGATTAGCCAAACAGGCAGACTATCTCTTGCTGGATGAGCCTTTCGCAGGCAAGGATATATTCTCGCGAAGCGACTCCCTGAAGCTGATGATGTCTGGTCTGAGTGGCACGGAGACGCTGCTTATCACAACTCATCTGATTGATGAGATCGAGAACATAATTGACCGCGCCATCATTCTCCATAAAGGGATCATCAGGGCCGATGTCTATATCGACGATCTGAGGGAAGAAGGCAAAAGCCTGGCCGAAGTGATGCATGAGGCTAGAAGCAAGCGTTCTTAGTATAAGCGGCTGCGGTTATCTACAAAGTGGAGGCTCATTTTGCAGGATGTTGGAAGGTTCAAAGGAAATAAGTCCGGCGATGTCGAATACGTCGATAACGTCAAATAGTCAAAAAGGAGGTTGAGTTTATGGACGGCAAACCTGTCACTTATGCATCCATTGATGCATATATTTTGGAATTTCCCCCTGAAGTTCAGGAAATCCTTCAAACATTAAGAACGGCTATTCAAAAGGCGGCGCCGGAGGCCAAGGAGAAGATCAGCTATCAAATGCCTACCTTTGAGCTGAGCGGAAATCTGGTTCATTTTGCCGCGTACAAAAATCATATCGGATTCTATCCGGGTGCAGGCGGAATTGAGGCCTTCAAGCAAGAATTGTCCGTGTATAAAGGGGCCAAGGGCTCGGTGCAATTTCCGCTCGGCAAGCCGCTCCCTTATGAATTAATAAGCAGGATTGTGGCGTTCAGAGTGGCTCAGAATATGGAGAAGGCAGTGCGTAAGAAGAAGGATGCAGAGAGCGGGAAGAAGGGGTAGGAGAGTCCAAACGAGTCCGAACGAGCCAAACGAATCAACCAAACAAATCAAACAATCAAACCAATCAAACCAATCAAACCAATCAATCAATCAAACAAATCAAACCAATCAAACAAACAAATCAACCAAACAAACAAACAAGCAAGCAAACAAATTAAACCAACGAACCAACCAAACCAACCAAACCAATTAAACAAGCAAACGAAGCAAACCAAACCAAACCAAACCAAACCAATCAAACAAGTACAAATCATATGTGGTGGAACATGGAGAGTAAGTTGCCTTTTGACCTTTTGCAAGGATAAAAAATCCAGAATGCTCATTGTCATCACTATCCCTTTCTGTCAGGAAGCAGATGCCTGCTGGCAGTCCGTTGGAGCGTGTGCTTTACTTTAACGATGTTTTTCATCGTTAAAAGAAGTGTTCCAGGTCAATCCGTCACGTTAGTGATGTTTTTCATCGTTAAAAGAGGCCAGATGGCCTCTCAGGGGGGTTAAAAGGAAGTTTAACGATGTTTTTCATCGTTAAAGCAGGGATGTGGAGCGGACTTGACGCTTTTAACGATGAAAATCATCGTTAAAGTAACAGATCCTCTCGGTTGTGCTCGCTGGCGGGGCCGTCGTTCAGTCCAGCGGCTTGGCCCGCGGGGAAATCCCCTACAATCCAGAGAAAAACCCTTGCTGGCAGTCCGTTTGAGCTTGGTGTTCGTGTTGATTCGAGCGATTGTAGCTGAAAGGAGGGATTGGCTGTGGGAGGAAGAGCGGTAGCGTCCGCATTTAAAGATTTGTTCTCACCTCAGCATCCATTCCATTCAAGGGAACAAATCTTTAACAGCGGCCGGAGCCCACAGCCCACAGCGATTCCCTTCGCAACGCACCAACGTCGCGAACACGGACCTCTAAGGACGCCCCAAAAAGGGCGTCTTTTTTCACGATGTTTCTTCCGAAGGGAAAACAATGTGCACCACGGCTCCCCTGCCGTCAGCTCCAGATAAGCGGATGCCATAAGAGGCACCGTATTTCAGGCGGATGCGCTCATGCACATTGGATAGCCCGACACCGAGCTTCTGCTTCTCGATCAACTGATCGATAGGGCTGTCGCACAGCTCCGGAGGCAGGCCAGGCCCGCTGTCCATCACTTCGAACGAAAGCACCCCGTTGTTCATACGGCAGGAGATCATAATGTTCGTTTTCTTGCCCTGCACCTTTCCGTGCTGCAGCGCATTTTCCACGATTGGCTGCAGGATCAGCTTCAGCATTGGCTTCCCCAGCAGTTCATAGGGGACATCGCAGATAAGTTCGAACGAATCCGGCTGGCGCAGCTGCTCCAACTGTACATATGCCTTGATATGATCGAGCTCCTTGGCGACGGTTGTTACTTCTTTCCCTTGATTCAGCGAGAGCCGCATAAAACCAGCCAAGCTGTTGATGATTTCCTGTGTTTCTTCACGTTCGGCGCCGGCAAATTTACGTATTTTCCATTTAATAGCATCGAGCGTATTGTACACCAGATGCGGGTTGATCTGGTTGGACAGCACCGTAAAGTGCAATTCCTTCTTCCGCTGCTCCGACAGCCGGATATCCTCCAGCAGCATGTTGATTCTTTTTACCATATGAGAATAACCTTCCATCAGATAACCGAATTCATCCCTGCGCGGTTTGCCCGTGTTCAGCTTGGCATATTGCCCCAATTGAAAATTTTTCATATAGGATACAAGGTGGATAATCGGAGTAGTCAGATGCCTGCCCATAAAATAAGCGACGATAACCGTCAGGGCGACCACGAAGGCGAGCAGCACGAAATAAAAGTTGCGGATGACCTCGACGGGCTTCAACAGGTCGGCCATCGGAATCATGCTGATCATATACCAATCATGAATCGGCAGCGGTCCGTAGGTCACTTTCTGCAAAACGTTGTTAATGGTAGCCGCCTGACTCCCGAATTGATTGCTCTTAATATCCCGGTACAAATCCTCTTCCAGCTTTTGCCCCTGCAGATGCTCGTTCGAGCTATCCGTTACAACGATTCCCTGGTTATCGACGATCAGCGTCTGCTGGCGTTCCCAACGCGAAGGAAGCTGGATTTTCTTCACAATGGACTGATTCGTAATCGATAGCGCCAGTATGGCTTTGGGCTCAAGGACGTTGAATTGCCTGAGCATATTGTAGCGCACCCATACCGAGTCGCCATTGGCGGGGTTATGCTCATTGCCGTTCCAGTGCACCTGATTTTTGTTGACGGCGCTTTTAACCGCATCTGAAACTTCAGGCGTTTCGTCCAGAATCATAGTCCGGTATATCGGGTAATCGCCCGGCTCCAGCGGAATAATCTTAGCCTCAAAAATGCCGTATTTGTTCACAAAATGCAGCAGGTAGGGAACTAGATCGTTAATCATTTCCAGCTCTTCCGGCGTACTAGGATCGGTTGCAGACAGAAATCGCTGGACTTCTCTGGCTCCGACGATTTCGATGGCTATATCATTCAAGCTTTGCCAATGCTGATTGAATTCCCGTAAATTTTGTTCCAGGATGTCCCGCATGAAGTTGTCCGTTGACAGATTGATCGTTTTGAGTGATTTGCTGTAAAAGAAATAGCTGCTAATGCATAGCGGTAAAATAATCAGCAGCAGCAGCACGGTGATCAGCCGGCCGTTAAAGGAGCGCAGCCAGGGGATATGTCTCATGGCAAAGTCCTCTCCAGCCCTTGTTTTCTGAATTCGGAAGGATTGCATCCGGCGAAGCGCTTGAATATTTTGGAGAAATGGGCAAAATCCTGATAGCCGAGAAGGCTAGCCACTTCGTTGACTTTGACGTCCTGCGCAAGCAGTGTCTTCGCTTCCTCGATCTTCAGCATCGTCACATAGTTCAGGAAGGTTCTGTCCATCTTCTGGCGAAACAGCCGGCTTAACCAAATTGGAGAAATATACACATGGCTCGCCACATCCTCCAGGGTGATTTTGTCACGGATATTCGCTTGGATATAATCGAGCGCTTTTTGCAGAATGCCACCGATGGAGGGAGCTGTCTGCCGGCATAGTGATACGAAATGCTCTGTCAGTATTTCCTTCAGGGCATCGATCGTTTCAATTTGCTCTATCGTTTGCCATAGTCTGAATGACTCCGTGGCGGAGAAAGTAAGTAAATTTGCTTGCTCCAGCAAGCGGTGTATGCTCAAAACCCATTCAAAGCAAGGGCGGGACACAGTGCCATCAGCACCTGCGGGAAAAGTGAGCATCAGCTTTGGCAAACCGGATAACGCTGCGCGTACATCCTTCGCATTGCCGTTACGCAAGCCGTTCAGAAAGGCGAATTCGTCGAATGTATCACCATCATCCTGCAGTACCCCTGGAGTGCTCTCATATACATGTACTTTATTGCCGCCAGTGAATTGTCTATTAGTGAGCGCTTTCAAAGATTGCTCTAAGAGCTGGGGAAGCAGGCTCCACTCAGTGCTCACGGAGCTGACGCCGGCCGATACGCTCGTCTTCGTGTAATAGCTGATGTCGGACAGCATATCTTCATTGATTGAAAGGATGTGCTCCATCAGCTCGTAATGATTATCGTTATGGCTGGATAAACCGATGATGACTACCCATGAAGATTTGTCGAACGGCCATACAAGCGCTTCTCCATACTTCCTGGTAATGTCCTTCAGCACATTATCGATCGTAAATGAAAGCAGCTCCTGCTCCTTCTTACTCGGAGCGACCCGGCTGTAATGGTCGGGCTCAATGACGCATACGATCAAGGGCAAATAGTCAAGCCATTCCAGCTTTAGCTGCTTGCATTTCTCTTTAAACAAAGCTTCGTTGTAATACGCTTTATTGGTGAGCAGGCTCTCCACGAATTTTCCCTGCAGGACGGGCAATACGTTCATCCACGCATCGTCATGCTCTTTTGTTTCCCGCTCCAGCTCATGAATCATCTTCATAACAGTAGTTGTAAGCTCCGCAGTTTTAACCGGTTTCAACAAATAATCCCAAGCCTTCAGCTGCATAGCCTTTCGCGCGTATTGGAAATCATCGTATCCGCTAATAAATACAACTTTGGCCTGTGACTCCTCCCGCTGCAGATTCTCCATAAATTCAAGACCATCTGTGCCTGGCATTCTGATGTCGGTAATAATTAATTCAGGATGGTGCTTCTTGTATATTTCGAGTGCCGCAGCCCCATTATCAGCCTGATATACGCTGTCAATGCCCATTTCCCGCCATGGGATGCTCTCGGCAATACCGTCCCGGATTTCCTTCTCGTCATCCACAATCAGCAATCGGTACATGCAGGTTCCCTCCCGAAAGTCTGTTTCTTTTTGATAGTTAAAATTATATCAGGATTTCGCCCGGCTGTAATGAGGCACGTAAAGATTGCCGTATAGTTCCGTAAAGATTGCCTAGAGCATGCTTTGCCCGTATCGGATTATAATGAACACAAGTTCACGGCGTTACAAGAAGAAAGGAGGTTTTATCATGACACTTGCCAAAAATTTACGTAAATATCGAGCCGTGTATTTGATGTTTTTACCAGTGGGGCTCTATGTCCTTATTTTCAATTACGTTCCTTATTATGGGCTGGTAATCGCCTTTCAGAAGTTTAGCCCGTTTCTTGGCATTAACAAGAGCCCGTGGGTCGGTATGGCGAATTTCGAGTTTCTGTTCCAATCCGGGGATTTTTTCCGGTTGTTGAAAAATACGCTGCTGATCAGCTTGTACAGACTTGTATTCGGATTTCCTGCTCCACTTATTTTCGCCTTGCTGCTGAATGAGGTCAAAAACATGCTGTTCAAGCGGCTGGCACAGACGATTACGTATTTGCCGCATTTTTTGTCCTGGATTATTTTCGGGGCACTGATGATCAGCTTCCTGTCCCCGGAAGGCGTCATTAATAAACTGCTCGCTGGATGGGGCTATCACCCTGTAGAATTTCTCATCGGGCCGGAATATTTCCGAACGATTCTCGTTGTCACAGGAACATTGAAGGAATTCGGCTGGGGGGCCATCATTTATCTGGCAGCTCTCTCCGGCGTTGATCCAACCTTGTACGAAGCGGCGAGAGTAGACGGTGCCAGCCGTTGGCGCCAGCTGTGGCACGTCACGCTTCCAGCGCTCGTACCGGTTACCATTCTGCTGTTCATTATGCAGCTGGCGTATATTCTTGACGCAGGCTTCGAGCAGGTGTATGTATTCATGAATCCGACGCAATACGCGGTGGGTGACATTATCGACACGTATGTATACCGGATTGGCCTGACTGGTTCTAATTTTAGCGTGGCAGCGGCAATGGGCTTGTTTAAAGGGGTTGTCGGACTCTTCTTGATCGTATCGACCAACAAGCTGGTCAAACGAATGGGGCATCAGCCCTTGTGGTAGGAGGAAGAAATTTGTCAAAATCATTGTTTAAAATGTCCATAGGACAGATGCTCGTGTATGTCATTGTCCTACTCTGCTGCATCGTGACGCTCGTTCCGATCCTCCATGTTTTTTCCATGTCGTTTAGCTCGGGAGAGGCCGTGCAGAAGTCAATCCTGTTTTTGTATCCCAAAGATTTCACTTTGCAAGCCTATCGTTATATTTTTGACAGCAGTATCTTTCCGAAAGCATTCGGGGTAACGGTTCTAGTTACGGTTGTAGGCACATTTCTCAATATGGTTATGACCATTCTTGGCGCCTATTCCTTATCGCGCAGGGCACCGGGGACCGGCTTGATGCTGCTGTTCATCGTCATTGCCATGATTCTGCCGGCTGGTATGATTCCTGTCTATTTGCTTGTGAAAAATCTCCATTTGCTTGATACGCTGTGGGCTTTGATTATTCCCGGTATGGTGGCCCCGTTCTATCTCATTCTGATGCGCAATTTCTTCTGGGGCATTCCCGATGCTCTGATAGAGTCGGCACAAATGGAGGGCAGCTCAGAATGGAGAACGATGGCGCAGATTATCGTGCCGCTGTCGGCACCTGTGCTCGCAACTATCGGTTTGTTCTATGCGGTGGGACATTGGAACGATTTCTTTAAAGGAATTTTCTACATCAACGATCGCAACCTGTGGCCGCTTCAAGTGCTGCTGCGCTCCATCGTAATGCAAAGCGATTACAGTTCAATGGGGGCTATGAGTGCAATGGCGGCTGGTAAAAGTAATCTTGTACCAGAGACGATTCAATCGGCGGCGATCGTGGTGGTGACGGCTCCAATCGTTATCCTGTATCCCTTCCTGCAAAAATATTTTGTTGGAGGCATCGTGCTCGGTGCAGTAAAGGGTTAAGCAAGCGTCCCATAAAAAAATTGAAATATTTTCCAATATCCCACATATGCAACATCTGATACATCTGCCAGAATAATCAAGACTTTGTAAAGGTGGTGATGCCACAAAAAAAGGGGATTTGCAGTTAAGTATTAGGCTACAATGAGTAGAGATTGTCCTGAAACGGATTTGATGACAAGTTGAGAGGGGAGCTTGAAACATGAAACATGCAACATCCCGTAAAACACTGACATTGCTGCTTGCGTTCGTATTGGTGCTTGGATTGCTTGCAGCCTGTGGTAAGAAAGAAGCGAATAAGGGTTCGACCCAGGAAGGGCAAGAGGGGAAGACCGAACAAACCGGCGAAGGCCAGAAAGAATCCCCCGTTGATATTAGCGTTATGCGTGTACAGTGGTCGGATGAAAAGCTGTTCTCTCCTGACAACGCTATGGTGAAGGAAATCAACAAGGCAGCTAATGTTAATTTGAAATACGAGGTCGTCGATTCGGCCGAATATGAGAATAAATTGAATTTGACTATGGCTGGCGGAGAGCTTCCCGATATTATGTATGTAAGTGACCTCTCCAAATTTGCTGAGTATGCACAGCAGGGTGCTTTCCTTGCGATAGATGAATATCTGGATAAATATCCTAAGGTTCGTGGCGCTTTTGCGGACGACGTATGGGAGGAAGTCCGCAACGCTTCGACCGACGGAAACATATACTTTCTCCCTTTGTACACCGGGTCTGCTCCTTTCGTAAACATTTACCGTCAGGACTGGCTGGAGAAGCTTGGTTTGCCGGAGCCGAAGACTGTCGAAGAGTTTGAGAACATGCTGATTCAATTCCGGGATAAGGATCTGGATGGCAACAGCAAGAAGGATACGATACCACTTGCGATGAGCGCTACTTCGGTACTATTCCAAGCAAGGGATCTGGCCCCCATGTTTGGGATTCCCTGGCTTGATGGCTGGATGCCAAATCCGGAAAAGTCTGATGAAATCATGCTGTCAGGGATGAATCCGAAGATGAAGGATTTCTTGAAGTTTATGCATAATCTACGTCAGGAAGGGCTGCTTGATTCCGAATTTATTGTGGGCAAAAAATCAGGCAGAGACAAATTCGTATCCGGCAATGTCGGTGCTCTTGTCGCACATGTCAACGAAACACCAGTTGTGATGGAAGGCTTGGCCAAAACCGATCCGAATGCGAAGATCAATATTACCGGCGCCCTAATCGGCGCAGACGGCCAGAAAGGCGGCATGAGCTTGAGCGGCCGGACGGTCGGAGGGTTCGTCATTAATGCTAAATCGAAGGATAAAATAGATAAAATTTTTCAATATTTGGAGTGGCAGGCGTCAACAGGCAAAGATATGATCGACTGGGGTATCGAAGGAAAAACCTATATCGTGGAGGATGGCGTCAAGAAAATTCTTCCGACCGAGCAAATCCCCAACGAGTACCAGGGACTTATCGTGTTAAAGCTTGTGTTTAACCAGGAGTATTCTGATGCTCATCATAACTGGCTGCGTAATTTTTCAACGAAAGAAGAGTTCGACGCTTTTATGGTCAAAGTGAATGATGTGGTCGACAATGGACTGTGGGACGAGGCTTCCAAGTATCGCCTAACAACCGAAGACAGCAAGAAATATAGCGCCTCGCTTGGACCGATGGTAGAGGAGTTCGCCACCAAAGCGATCATCGAGCAAAACTTCGATATCGACAAAGAATGGGATAAGCTGAAGGACAAATGGTATAACAGCGGTGGCAAGGCCGTTACGGATTCGTTCAACGCTCTTTGGCAAAACAAGAAACAGAAATAATATTCTATCAAGAGGTGTCCTACTATGTATTTATCAAAAGATGATGTTCAACGTTATAATCAGGATGGTTTTCTACTTGTTCCCGATTTGTTCTCGGCTGGTGAAGTGCAGCGTATGATCCAGGAAATAAGAGGCGGAGAAAGGATAGCTTCCGCTGAAATCAATACAAGCGATAGTCTTGGTATGAAAGTGAAGCTGACTTATTGGGAAAACCTGATCGGGGACATATGGTCAGCGGCATCGACGTGCCCACGTGTGGTCAATAATGTACGTATTTTGTTGGGTGAAGAGGCAGCCTTTTTTCATGGCAAAGTGATGCTGAAGGAAGCACATACCGGGGGAGCCTGGGAATGGCACCAAGATTACGGCTATTGGTACGATCAGGGCTTTATGTATCCCCGCATGCTCAGTGTCTTCGTCGCTCTGGATGCAGCTACACAGTTGAATGGCTGTTTGCGGGTGCTGAAAGGTTCGCATAAGCTGGGCAGACTGAGTCATGGAGCGGTCGGAGGGCAGACGGGGGCTGATCCTGCGCGGGTTGCGGCAGCCGAGGAGCTGCACGAAACGGTGCATTGCGAGATGACTCCCGGGTCTGTACTGTTCTTCGACAGCAACTTGCTGCACTGCTCTTCCGCTAACGATTCGGACTTCCATCGCCATTCATTTATTATGTGTTACAGCGCTTGGGATAACCCGCAGCAGACGGAGAACGGCTTCGTCCGCCGTGAGCCTTGCCCGGTTGGCGCAGACGATTCGATATAGCGCAGATATTACAGCGTTATTACAGGGTATAACGCGATGCCGTCCCGCATTGTAAAACAGGAAAAGCCCCGCAGAGCTCTAAGTCTCTGCGGGGTTTTTGCCTGTGTGCTTTGCTTGGTCGGAATAAGCTGAGAGGGAAGGATGTGGGCGGAAGAACGATAGTAGCAGTCCACTAGCAAGCGACTAGCAAGTGACAAGCAAGTGACAAGCAAGTAGCAAGCAAGCAAGCAAGCAAGCAAGCAAGCAGCCCGTTTCCCCCGAATGGAGCGTATGCTTCATCACTTAACGATGTTTTTCATCGTTAAAACAAGTGTTCCAGGGAAATCAGTCACTTTAGTGATGATTTTCATCGTTAAAAGAGGACGGATGGCCTCGCTTGGGGGTTAAAAGGAAGTTTAACGATGTTTTTCATCGTTAAAGTAAGGTTGTGGAGACGACCGGCGTTTTTAGCGATGAAAAACATCGTTAAATCATCGTTAAATCCGTGCAGCAGCAGCTTTTCATTCATTTTTAAAGGAGGAATTTGGAGAATTCCATAGAAAAGTTGAAGTGGTCCATAAGAATAAATATATGGATAAGAATATGGGTGTAAATTGGTGTGTTACTTGGTATCACTTAGTAATATTTCGTATTATTTTATTCTATATGCAGCTTCCGCGGTTCAATAAAATACTAATATAATAGAATGGATGATTTTATGCATAAAATAAGCAGACAAAAAACGATTGAAGGCACCCGGATTCCAGGCATTATTAGGAACGGACAGTACTTTTTTATAAACCTTGATGTGTATGAAGACGGAATGATTAACTGCTGGGAGCTTGTTGATTTGGTTGGGCTGAAGGAAAAGCTGAGGGAAGAGTGGCTTGTTCCAAGTATTCCTGACGGAGAAGCCATATCCATTCACGGGCTGGGGATGTATACAATCGAAGCGGCAAACTGGAAATATGACGAGCATACTTATTATGAGTACATAGAAAAAACCATTAAACGTCTTAATCCAAAGCTGGAAAACATATATACCCTATCTGCAGAAGAGAAGGAGCTGGCTAAAAATAGAAGAATAACTTTTTCACCTAAAGCGAAGGATTTTTACGTTAAAAATGAACTCTTTTATGAAACTATCGATGGAGATGGCTTGGCGGTATTTATGCAGCATGAAGGCCTTAATTATCTGGTGAACCTAGTAGTTTATAAGGACGGGCGCGTTACGTGCTATCATTCGGAATTTGAGTTGAACTTTGCATTAGACGAGCTTCAAGAATACTTTAGGAAGGGAACTTTTTTTACTGGATTTAGTAGTCCTACTGAAGTTATTCTAGATAATTTCGCTGAAGTGCTGCTGTCCGAAGTTGTTTACTCTGAAGATATTGGCGAGAAATACAAAGAACTGGTTGATGCACACTGCAAATTGAATGGTCAAAAACATCACTTGAAGCATGCAGAGAAGCCTATTATGAATATCTTGAGGAGCCTACGAGCTACACTAGAGAAAAGCTAAAAGAACGATATGAGCTTGTACCGGAGCATGAACGGGCGTATCTGGGGGATATGGACAGTAGGGATTCAGATTATGTAAGAATTCTATACAATCCGGAGAAGAAGAGAGAGGTTTAGGGATCTTATAAGTGCTGTGATGACTAAATAATGAGCTTTATTCTGTACATATGGCAGGCAATAGTGTATATTTCACATACTTGGTTAAATAATCGAGCCTGATGGTAACACTAACAAAGACAAGTATATGAACATACAAATTATGGCGGATTATAGCGGAGTGATTGATTTGAGTAAAGCTAAGGGCAAGGGCGGAACAGGTAAAGGAACGGATAAAAAGGGCTGGAACCGATGGCAAGCTAGCGCCAACAGGGCGAAGAACTCCCCTAAGCCTTATACGAGCAAGGGGACTAAAAATGCCGAGGGTGCAAAAGCTGCCAGCAGTAGCGCTAGCAGTAAAGCTAGTAATAACGTCAGTAATAACGCCAGTAGTATCGGTGGTAGTAAGAGCAGCAGTAATAAAGTTAATAACAAAGGGGACAAAACCCAATAGGGTGTCCTGCGGGCTGAAAGAGATTGGATCCATAAAAAATTAGATTATACTTTATTAAAGGAGTGGTTAGCACATGGCAATAGAAATTAATTTTCAGAATACACCAAATCCGAATGCGATCAAGATCAACACGAATCAAATCATATTTGAAGGTCCAAGAAGTACATCCTTGAAAAGCGGTGATGAAACGGATCATCCACTGGCTCTAGCTCTGCTCCAAATAGAAGGTGTTGATAACATTTTCGGGATCAAAGATTTTGTTACAGTCAGCAAGGTAGCGGATGTGGAATGGGACGCAATTATACCCAAAGTGGAAGAGGCCTTTAAAGCAGTTTACAATTGAGTGAGCCGATAATGTATGGATAAACGTGATAAACGTGATAAACGTGATAGACAAGATAAACAAAAGTCTTTTGAAAGATGCGTTACAAAATATATGATATTAACATCGATCATCAGCTTCCCTCATCGGGAAGTTTTTTTGTTCCAGAAAATATACGTTTTGGGGATGTCTGGAGTGGAAAACTCTCAATTATACAGTGCAGCTTTACAGTGGTAAAGTGATGGCATGACCCTTCACTCTCCAAGAGAATCAGAAAGGAAGCTCAGATTTTCCCTAT
Organism: Paenibacillus eucommiae; assembly: GCF_017874215.1. Classification (GTDB taxonomy): domain Bacteria; phylum Bacillota; class Bacilli; order Paenibacillales; family NBRC-103111; genus Paenibacillus_AI; species Paenibacillus_AI eucommiae. The sequence goes on along the minus strand of NZ_JAGGLB010000038.1, from coordinate 23,327 downwards.
CGCCACTATCCCTTCCCCTCAGGAAAGCGATTTTTGCTCTCAGGAAAGTAATTTTTGCTGTCGTCTGTTATCCGTTTGGGCATGGCACGTCCGATCTACAAGTCGCCATCCTACGTTTTCGCGTATACTCAAATCCAAGACACTATGCTAGCTAGATACTAGAAACTAGAAACTAGCTACAAGCTACAAGATATTTGCAGCCTTCGCGGCAAGCGATACACGTAATATCAGCGACACAGGAGCGCAAAACCTTCTCCTTCATGTAGAGGTTCACGGTGGGCAGACATACCTGGACTCCTAAAGTTACTACAACAAAAAAAGCTGCTAGGCTAATAACCTCGCAGCTTTTTTGTATTAAAATATTTTATCAAAGATCATTCCTTTTCAAGCCGAGGCCGCTTGCCGGGCGGTTGTACGCTGGCGGCGGGACTTGCGGAAGAACAGAAGCTCGTAGATGCAAGGCACGATCACGAGCGTGAGCAGCGTGGCGACGATGAGACCGCCGATGACAACGACGGCTAGGCTCTGCGAGACGATGCTGCCGCTTTCCGGCGCTCCGAACACGAGCGGCAGCATGGCGCCGACGGTGGCGATCGCCGTCATCAGAATCGGACGCATGCGCGTTCCCGCTGCCTCCAGAAGCGCTTCGCGAATCGTCATTGTCTCTTCGTTCTGCTTCACGCGGTCGATCAGCACGATCGCGTTGGTGACGACGATGCCGATGAGCATGACGACTCCAAAGATGGCGGTGAAACCCGGTGTCACGCCGGTCACGATCAAGCCGAGCACCGCTCCGATCGGCACGAACAAGATCGAAGCGAGAATGGCGATCGGGGCCCGCAGCGTCTTGAACGTGATGACCAGGATCAAGTAGACGATACCTATAGAGACGAGCATCATGACGAACAGGCTGGAGAAGTCGGAAGACTGGTCGGCGGAAGCGCCGCCCACGTAAATTTTGACGTCTTTCGGCAGGTTCACGTCTTTCATTGCTAGCGATATTTCGCCGCCGACGACGGACAACTGGCTCGGCTCGACCGTCGCCGTTACGCGAATGTAGCTTTTCCCGTCCTTATGGTAGAACTTCGTCGGCTTCTCTTCCTTGACCCACTTCGCTACGCTGGACACCGGCTTCGGACCGTCGTCGGTCAGAACGGTCAGGCCGTTCAGGTCGCGCTCGGACTTCGGAGCAAGCACTGGCTGAACGGAGACGGTCAGCATGCTGCCTTCGGACTGCACCGTGCCGATCGGTACCGGATTGATCATGCCTTGAAGCTGGGGTGCTATGTCTCCGGCTTTGGCTTCGGTCGGGTTCACTTGCAGCGTGTACACCGTCTTCTTCTGCTCCTGGTTCGTTTCGACCTTGAGCACGTGCTGGATCGGCTTGATCGTGGAGACGATTTCGCCAGCCGTCTCCGCCAGCAGGGCGGGATCGTCTCCGGATACGTCGACGAACACGTTCGTGCCGCCCCCGATTCCCAACAGTGAACCGGCGCTGGCGTTCAGCTCCGCTCCCGGATAGTTCGAGCGTTCCGCCTTAATGGCCTCGATCATCTGGTCGGCGTTCGCGCCTTTCTTCATCTGAATCATGTACGACACGAGCGACGGCGATTGGAAGCTTCCGTACTTGGCGGCGTCGGCGCTGTTACCCATGCTCATGCTGACCCATTCCTGACCTTCCTGATTCATGAGGAACGCTTCGAGTTTTTTGCCGTTTTCGAACACTTGGTCCGTCGGGGTATCCAACTTGTATTCGAGCGTCACGTTCAGATTCGTGGCGTCGGAAGAATCGATCGCGCCCTTCGGCAAGTTGAAGTATACGCCCACTGAGCCGATCAGCAGCGCGAACGCGATTACGAGCGAAACCCACTTGTGCCGCAAATTCCAATGCAGGAACGAGGTAAACCGCTTGGACGGCTTGTGCTCCTTGATCGACAAGTTGCGAAGTACCCCGGCGCTCATGAGCGGAATAACGGTCAGCGCTACGATCAGGGACGACAGCAGCGAGTAGGCGACGGTCAAGGCGAACGGCAGCAGTAACGACTGCAGCGAGCCCTGCAAGAGTCCCATCGGCAGGAACACGGCGACCGTCGTCAGCGTCGAAGCGGTGATCGCCCCCGAAACTTCCCTAGTAGCGTCGATGACGACCGAGGCGGAGAACGGTTCCTTCTGCAGCCGGCGGAAAATGTTCTCGATGACAACGATGCTGTCGTCCACGAGCCGTCCGACCGCGACGGCGACGCCGCCCAACGTCAAAATGTTGAGGGTGATGTTCGAGAGATCAAGCAGGAACAGCGTCAATGCCAGCGACAGCGGGATTGACACGATCGTGACGAGCGTCGCCCGGACGTTGCGCATGAACAGGAGGATGACGATCGTGGCGAACAAGGCGCCCATGAGCACTTCCTGCATCATGCTGTTGACAGAATGGACGACCTGTTCGGACGTGCTCATCATCAGCTTCAACTCAGCATCCTTGTTTTCCTCGTTCAACTCCTGGATCGTCTTCTCCACGCCTTTGCCCACGTTTACCGCATTGGCGCTGGCCGCTTTGGATACGACGATCATCAGCGAGTCCTTGCCGTCGAGCCGGCTAATGCTTTCCTTGTCGTCAAGCAGCCTGACGTCGGCCACGTCGCCCAGGGCGACTCCGCCTGCGACCGGCAGCTTCTTCAGCGTCTCGATGTCCTGAAGGGAGGACGCGACGTTCAAGTTCACGACCTGCCCGTCCAGCGACGTCTGGCCGACGGAAGACGAGGCGCTGCGGCCCTGCAGCACACCGTAAAGCGCCTGAAGCGGGAGTCCTTTGGCCGCCAGCTTCTCCGTGTCCGGAAACACGCCGACGCCAGGCAGCGACTTGCCGGACAGCTGAACCTCGCCGGCTCCGTCAATCGAACGGAAGGCGTCGACCGCCTGCTGTTCCAGCTTCGCCATCTGCGCTTCACTTGTCCCGTCGGCGAACGTGAGCGAGACGAACGAGATCGGAAGCATCGAAGTATCGAACTGAATGACGTACGGAGGCGACATGCGCTCCGGCAGTTGCACTGCGTTCACCGCCCGCTCGACATCCGTTTTTGCTTGCTTCATATTCGTTTTTGAACCGAAGTTCAGGTTGACCTGGGAGAAGCCGTCTCCCGAAGTCGAGAACGTATTGGTTTTGCCCTTAATGGCCGCCAATGCTTGCTCCAGCGGGTTCGTCACCAGGCTCTCCATCGTGGCGGCGTCGTACCCCGGACCGGCCACGCTGACCGTTACCTGCGGGGTTTCCATCTCCGGCATAAATTCCATGGGAAGCTTAAAATAGCTAAAGATTCCGAGGCCAAGCACCATCACCACCAGAATCGATATGGCCGCTTTGTTGCGGAATACTCCCTGTAAAAACCAATTCATCTTATATCATTCCCCTTCCGCTCTTGTTTTTCATCTCTCTTTTTATCTAACTTTTCATCTAACTTTCCAACTAACTTTCCATCTAATTGTTCATTGCTGATCATTCGAATGCGTAATATATCATCCATTGCATTTATAATCGTGAACCTTTGACTAGGGACGAATCTTCTCATAACCCACTCCTCCTGGATGTTCGAATAGGATGCTCATTTCCTATGCTACCAGCCGCATTGAAACGGAGCCTAAACGAATCGATGAACAGCAGCTTAATTTTGTTCCCGCCGTTTAGGTTCTGTTAAAGTGAGTATGCTACTATGGAAAAGGGTGAAAACGATGACAAGTCTATCCGATATTAAAATCGCAATCGTCGACGACGAGCCTTCGATTGTCACGATGCTGCAAATGGTGCTGCGCAGGGAAGGGTTTCATCAGTTGTACGCTGCTTCCACCTGTGCAGAAGCACTCGACTTAGCGGTGCGCATAGTCCCCGATATCATTCTACTCGATATTATGCTTCCAGACGGCAGCGGACTAGAGCTCTGCTCCAAGCTCCGCGAATACGGAAATCCGCATATTTTCTTTCTAACGGCAAAGGCTTCCGATCTTGATGTGCTAAAAGGCTTCGCCATGGGCGGGGACGATTATATTACGAAGCCATTCAATCCTCTGGAGGTGGCAGCAAGAATTCAGGCGCGCATACGCCGTTTGGAGACGGAAGCTCTCACAGCTAGTCCGGTAAAGCGGCCCAATCAGGGGGTTTACCGCTTCGGCCGCTTCATCGTCAACGAGGCGGAGGGGGAGCTGATCGTCGAGGGGCAGCCAGTTCCTTGCGCCGCGCAGGTTTTCCAGCTGCTGCTGCACTTCTGTAAGTTTCCCGGGATCGTATTTTCCAAAACACAGCTCTATGACAAGGTTTGGGGGATCAACGGGCAGGGTGATGACTCAACCGTGATGGTGCATATCCGGCGCATACGAGAGCGGATCGAGATCGATCCCGGCAATCCGAAGCTGCTGGTTACCGTACGCGGGCTCGGCTATAAGCTGGTGAAGGAGTCGCAGGAACGATGAGGATACAACAGCGAATGTCCTTCCATTTCACGTATCAATTGATCTTTTATGCTCTTTTTATTCTGGCCATCACTCTAGTTGCCTGCATCATGTTCTTCCAGAACATGACGAATAATGAGATACGCCGAAACTTTCCGGTTGGAGCTTTGCAACTAATCGCTCAAGAAGCTTATACCAAGGACGGGACGCTTCAGATCTCCCCCGAGTGGGAGAAGCTCATCGGGGAGAAAGGGATGTGGCTGCAGGTTGTGAGTGCCGAAGGAGAGGTGATTTACTCCGTCAATACAACTCCGCATCATGCGCTGTCGGCCTCTTACTCCATTGCTGAGATGCTCGATATTCAAGAAACACGGACACTTGGGATGTATGCCGTTCATACTCATCTGAATTTTGCTTTCAACGAGCCGCTTCTGTACATGCTAGGCTACCAAAATTCTGACCTTGATCAGCTCGTGGCCTGGTTCCAAGCTTACGGGCAGCAGGGGATGGTGCGGAGCGAAGCGGTTCCCCACTTGGAACAGCAGCTGCGCGAAACCGGCAGCTATCTGCAGGTGATCGCTCCCAGCGGAGATACCTTACAAGGCATCGGTGCTGAAACATACGTGCAGCGGGCGTATCGTCCACTGGATATCTTGGCCATTCAGCAATCACCCAGCAATTATGACACGAATATTGTTGCCCATCGGGACAAACCTAGCGGGATGACCTGGATCCTCTACACACCCAATGCAGAAGGAGGTCCTCTGAAGCATCCTGTGCTGGATACGGCAACGCGTGGACTCATGTGGTTTGCAGGTCTAATCCTGTTCTTGGCAGTTCCAGTCTCTATCTGGCATGGCTACCGCTACGGTCAGCCGCTGATTCTGTTCGCAGGCTGGTTCGAACGCATGCGCATGGGGCAATACAACGAAGTGCTTACCGCCAAGGACAAGCGCAAGGTATTCCGCCGCAACGGCACGATGCGAATCCGTTACAGGCTCTATAAGGAAGTGATTGAATCCTTCTATCAGATGGCCCATCAACTGGCTCAAACCGAGAAGGAGCGGGAGAAATTGGAGAAGGCGCAAGCGGAGTGGATGTCAGGGATTTCCCACGATCTGCGAACGCCTCTGGCCACGATTCAAGGTTATGGGTATATGCTGGAGAGCTTGCCGGAGCAATGGAGCCAAGAGGAGGTGCGGATCATGGGAGCGACGATCCGGGAAAAAGGGGATTATATGTTGGAGTTGATCTCTGACTTCTCATTGATTCATCAGCTCAAGCAGGGCGATTCGATCATGGAGCTTCGCGAGACGGACCTGGTTGAACTGGTACGCTGCTCCGTGCTGAAGTATGTCAACGACGCCACGATGTCTGAGTACCAGTTTCATTACGTCGGGGAGGAGCAACCTCTGCTGGTACAGGCCGATGAAACCTGGCTGCAGCGGCTGATGGACAATCTGTTGTCCAATGCCGTAAAGCATAACCCGCCGGGCGTAGTCGTCACCGTCTCTATCGGCAGGGTGAACAACAAGGCATGCATACGAGTAATTGATAATGGTAAGGGGATGGACGAGGAAACGCTGCATCATTTGTTCAATCGCTACTACAGGGGAACGAATACTGAAGAATCGACGGATGGCTCCGGGCTCGGGATGAGCATTGCCAAAACCATCGTGGAGGCTCACGGTGGAGAAATCCAGGTGCATTCCAAAGTGTGGCAAGGTACGAAAATTGAGATCTTGTTGCCCTGTTGAGCGTTTGGCTGGGAATAATGCTTCCCTATGCAAACGCTCAGCTGAGCAAATTAGGATTGAAGCATGTGATTACTTGGGTTTAGAGAACAAGCCAGCGGAAAGCCTCGAAGTATGCGTACGCAGCTGCCGGACCGCTTTTGCCGGACCGCTTGTCTCTACGAGTCCGGCAGCCTTTCCAATCTTCCTCAATTGGCTTATTTTTGCCGCAAAATAAAATGTGCTGGCACTCCCACATTGGTTTCCATTTGCAAAGCAGCGCCGCGCAACTTCTGTTTGGCCCGATGGATTCTTGACTTCACGGCGCCAATTGATGTCTGCTGACAATCAGCGAGCTGTTCATACGTCAAGCCATATTCGTAGACGAGCAGCAGCGACTGGCGGTAGATAGGCTCTAGGGAAGAGAGCAACCCACTAAGGAACTCCTGGTCGACAATTGTCCGTTCAACGTCAGTTTCGCTCCTGTCGGCGTCCCGCAACGCACGATAGCTGCTCAATTCCCGGCACCTCTTGCGATACATGTCAATCGCCACATTGCGGGAAACCACCTTGAGCCATGCTTCTTTTTGGTCATGCTGCTTCAACGAGTCGAAGTGTCGATACGCCTTCAAGAATGTTTCTTGAACCACGTCATGTGCAAGCTCACGGTCCTTGGTGATAGAAAAGGCAGAATAGTAAACTTGCTTGAAATATCGGGCATACAAAATTTGGAACGATTCGACTTTCGATCTACCCTGCTGCTCTTTTCCGTTATTCATTTAAATACGTCTTCACCCGGTTCTGGATAAGCTTACTGACTTCTTCCGCAGATTTCTGCCCGCTCATGAAGCTGTTGAACTCCTCCATAGCGATCATCAGCACCTTCATATCGCTGAATCTTCGAAAACCTGCCTCCGAAATCTGCTTCTCTACCTCTTCAATCCGTTTTTTCACCGTTTCGCCATCCGGCAGCATCTCTTTTGGCATCATCGTTTCCAGCGTTCCATTCTCAATCTTTTGCAAAGTATCCTGTAATCTTTTATTGGTGATGTCTTTATTCATCGGTATTCCCATGAGATTCGGAGAAGCTTGCATTTTATCGGAAAGCAGAAACTTGATGAATTCCCATGCTTCCTGCTGAACTTCGGATTTGCTGTTGATGCCCAAACTGTAAGCGGCCTTGAACGGTGCACCATTCTTTTCTCCGCTCGCGCTTGGCTTCTGGTAATAATCCATACCCTTCTGAACCGTCAGTGCCTGTTCGGGACTGTAAATGTCCGCCGATTGAAATGCTGCTTGGTAGCTGTCGAACGACATTCCATCGCTGAGCAGACCCTCGTCATACATCGACTTGATTTCATTCATCATATTACGGAATAAATCCGAGTCGAAGTTCGGCTTGCCCTGCCCGACGAGCTGGGTGTAATTGTCTTCGACATAATCGAAGAGCAGCGATGTTGGATCCATGTTAATAAATTTTTCGGCATCACCTTGCTGCTTCAATTTTTTGGCAACTTCCTTAAATTGGATCCAGCTCCAAGGTTCATTACTATCGACTGAAATATTCGCCTTCTTCAGCAGCCCGGTATTTCCCTGAAACATGGCTACCGAAAAGGAGAGCGGAATGGCATATAGGCCATCCCCGTCTTGGGATGCTTTCAAAATATTGGTGTATAGCGCGCTTTGATCGATCGAGCTGTCTTTGGACAATAGATCCTTCAAGTTGACCAGCAGTTTTTTGGCGACGAATTTGTCTTGGGGCAACTCGCTCATCAGAATAAGGTCGGACCCCTTGCCGGAAATGACCTGCGTCGTCACCGATTGCACGTACTTTTCCACGTCTGCCAGCGAGATGGCCTCCATGTTCATGCCGCCATCTCCGCTTGACTCCGATGCTTTGTATTCCTTCACTTCGATATGAATATTCTGATGCTGTTCCTCAAATGTCCGCGCAGCGGATTCCAAGAAACGATCTTTCCTCATAACAGATATCACGACAGTTTTCTTACCGCCCTCCGTCTCGCCCTTGGGAGCGGCGTCTCCCCCGTTGCCAGAACAGGCGGATAACAGCAGAACGATGGTCAGTGTAACAAGTAACCCTAATTTTTTCATATGAATCATCCTCTCAATTTAATCGAACCCGATTGCCTTCCTGTAGAGGTTCGCTCGACTCCGTAATAATTTCTTCTTCGAGGTAAACACCCCCAAGCACGACGATCTCCTCGTCGTTGCCCTCGCCTGTCTTCACGTAAGCTTTCTGGACCGTATACGTGTTGCCAAGTGAGCTTCGATTCTCGCGGACAACAAATACGTAGCTTCCGGTTCCGTCTTTTTTGAGCCACTTTTTGCTGATGACAAACCCTTGCTCTTTGAATGGCTTCTGCAAGCTAATGCTGGCTGACTCCCCACCTTGGAGGCCGTCCGCCAACACGTTGACGACGATCGCTTTTTGAGACTTGGCGTCTCCGTCCGGATTGCCGTTATCAACGCCCGGCTTGCCTGCGGACCCGCCTCCGCTTCCCGGGGAAGCGTCCTTGATTTCGGCGACTGCTCCTTCGATCTGCCGCGGCTTATCCCCACTCACGTTAACTGATACTTTCTCGCCCTTGCTCATCAGATCGGCGAAAGCTTTATCCAAGGTGAAGGAGAATTGGAACCCCTCCCCGTCTTCCACAAGCGTCAATACCGGCTGCCCTTGGGAAACGCTCACGCCTTCCCGGGCTTGAAGATTCGCCACTTTGCCGTCCGCTGGTGCTGTCAACGTGCGTTTTCGTGCCAGATCTTTGCGCAGTGCTTCGATTCTCCGCGTCGCTATGCCCCGGTCCAGCTCATCCACTTCCAAGTCGCGTTTCGCTTTGCGAATCACCTCCTCGTCCCCAGTTCGCTGGGCAGCCACGAACTGTTCTTGCAGCACCTCCCGGTTCAAATTCCTTTTCTTCAGCTCATCTTCCGCATCCAGAAGCTGCTGCTGCGCCTCCGTTACGTCGAACGTAACGAGCACCTGACCTTTCTTGACTTGTTCGTCATTGCTGACATGCACCGTAGCAACCTTCCAGCCGCTATCGCTGTTTAACTCGCTTTGCCGGCGTGGCGTAATCAGACCGCTGCCTTCGATTCGATGGGTCAACGTTTTTATCTCGGGCTTCGCTGTCGCCACTTTGGGCAGCAATGCGGTTTGTAGCGTTTGGCTGAACAATGTCAACCCCGCCAATACGAGGAGGAACCCAACCAATGCAGCGCCGGCAATCCGTTGTTTTCGCATTACCATGTTGCCAATCTCCTTTCGCTCAGCCTTTCACGCCGGAAAGCTGGATTCCTTCGATAAAATAACGTTCGGCACTTAAAAACAGGAGCACCATGGGCATCATATACACAACTGAAATGGCAAACGAGACGCCGAGCGCATCTTCCTGGATACGGGAGAGGAAGACAGAAAGCGGCTGCATCGCGGCGTCCTGCAGAAAAATAAGCGGCTGCTCGACCATATTCCAATAGTCCACGAACAGGAGCACGACGAGTGCGGCGATGCCCGGCTTCACCATAGGCAGCGCAACCGATACGAATATGCGCAAGTATCCTGCCCCGTCTATTTTGGCCGCTTCGATAAAAGCCGAATGGATGTGGAGCATGAATTGCCGCAGCAGAAACACGCCGAAGGCGCCAAACACGCCGGGCAATATGATGGAGCTGGGATGGTTCAGGAGGCCCAGCCGATCGGCCATCAAATAATTGGGCACTAGCGTCACCTGGAACGGCATCAGCATCGTCATCAAATAAATGAAGAACAATCCATCTCTTCCTGGAAAGTTGAGCTTTCCGAACGCGAAAGCGGCGAGCGTTGCCACCGACGCTTGTCCGACGATGATGGGAGCCACCAGCTTTACGGAATTCCAGAACAGGTACAGAAACTTCGGCGTCACGACCAATACTTTGTCATATTGCTGGAACGATACCCAGTCGGGAATCCATTTCAGGTTGACAAATACATTCGTGTCGATTTTGCCCAGCATGCCATAATTCGCCAGAATTTCCCGTTCTGTCATAAAGGAACTGACGACGTTCAAGACGACGGGCATCAGCAGCAGGACGGCGATGGCGATCAGCAACAACGAGCGCAGCAGCGGTGCGACCCATTTCTTCATCATGTCATTCACCTCTTTCTTTCCGGGGCCCCCGCAAAGTACCTGAATACGCTTCGAAGCAAAAGCCTCACTTTGTGGGGTTATCTTGCACTTACTCCATATAAGAGCGGAAAATTCGCTCTGTGCGGAACAGGACGAATACGAGAACCATAATGCAAAGCGCCATCAACACCGCCGCGGACGAAACTTTCTGGATATCGAGGGACAGAAACATATTGTTCATGTAATGCTGCATCATATAGATGCGGTCGTGCGGGTAAGCGCCGGCTACGAGATACGTTTCTCTGAACACCTTGAACGAATTCAGCACGGACATGAGCACGACCAGAAACGTCGTTGGCGTCAAATATGTCAGTGTAATTCCGAACAGCTTGCGAACGGAGCCTGCCCCTTCCAAATCGGCAATTTCATAATATTGATCCGGAATGTTCTGCAAGCCGGCCAGGAACAGAATGACGTTGTATCCGATGTTCTTCCATACATAGACCAGCACGATTACAAAGCCGGCCCAATCGGATTTCATCCAGTCGTGGCGGCCAAAGCCGAAATGCTCCAAACCAGCGTTTAATACGCCGTTCCAATCGAACAAGATTTGCCAGACCAGCACGATCGAAGCGACCGGTACAACAAGTGGCAGTACATAAGCGGTACGAAGCCAGTTCCGGAAGAATACCCGCTGATTCAAGAGCAGGGCCAGCAAGAGCGATACGGTGACGAGGATCGGAACGCTAGTCGCTGTGAACAGGAACGTGTTGGACGCCGCTTTCTGAAACGAGGAACTGAGCAGCAGTTCCTTGTAATTGGATAGTGTGAAGCTTCCTCCAAGCCGATCCTGGAACGAGTTCAGGATACTCTGGCCGAACGGGATGAGATAGAAGATAGAAAAGCCGGCCAGGCTCGGAGCTAGAAAACCGAGGGCGACCAGAAACTCCCTGCGGGCCAGACGATGCAATTTCATGAAGAAACCTCCAATCGGGAGCCTGTAAACGATCTGTGTGAAACAGGTTTACGTCTATTAGTGTACATGCCAATCCGGGGAGTAAATTTGAAAACGGTGTGGAAAAAGTGTGGAATTGGGCTGCTGCCGGGGCTTTTATGGTAAAATGGTTCTCGAAAACGTTAGGAGGTTGCCCCATGAAGTCCTATCAAATCGCCGTAGTCGATGACGATGCCCAGATCCGGGAAATCGTAGAGGCTTATTTGCATAAAGAAGGATATCGTACGATTACTTTATCGACGGCTGAAGCCGCGTGGGAGCTGTGGAAGAGTGATCCGCCCGATATGTGGATTCTAGACATCATGCTTCCGGGGATGAGCGGCTTCGAGCTGTGCAAGCAAATCCGTAAAGAAGCGGAGGTTCCGATCGTCATGATCTCGGCGCGCGATGAAGAAGTCGATCGCATCCTCGGGCTCGAGCTCGGCGGCGACGATTACTTGACAAAGCCGTTCAGTCCGAGAGAATTGGTCGCGCGCGTGAACCGCTTGTTCCACCGGCTCAGCTCGATTCGCCAAGCCCAGGAGATCCCTGTCCCTTCGCAGACCGGACATACGGCGATCGACGTTGGCGAACTGCGGCTCGTCCTGGAGGAACGGCGCATTTTCTGGCGTGGGGAAGAAGTCGAAATGACGCTGAAGGAATTTAAATTGCTGCAGACTTTGTCCGAGCAGCCGAATCGGGCGTTCACTCGGGACGAGCTGTTGACGCTGATTTGGGGAGGCGATTATTACGGCAGCGACCGGGCGATCGACGATCTGGTGAAGCGGCTGCGTAGAAAAATGAAGGAGCTTCCGGTAGATACCGTATGGGGGCATGGTTATCGGCTGCGGACAGAAAGGACGGGGCAATAAAATGAGAATGATTTATCGGCTACATCTTTCATTTGCCTTGCTGCTGCTATGTATTCTGGCGATTACCGCCGCTTTGATATATCCGCTGCTGCTCGACACGTTGGTCGACAGCCAGCGGAAAGAGCTGCGGGATCAAGCCAGCTTGCTCATGAATATAAGTTCAGTCTCACCGATGATGCCGCTGCAAAATATGGATGCGGAGACATTTGTCAAGTCGGCACCTCTTGCCGGGAACACGGACGCGGTACTGTTCGTGCCCGGGGAGAATATGGTCTATAGTACTCTGCCCAGCGAAGCGGCAGAAGAGCTGATGGAATTATCGAAGCTGGACATCCCAGAATCAGGAGGAATCTGGATAGGAAAAGACGATCAATATATCGTCGAAACGTTAACGGCAAATCAAGGCAGTGAACTAGAGAGGCGGGATATCACGGCGGTGCTGGCGACTCCCCTGAGCAAGATCAAAGCGATGCAGCTCGCCTTGTTTGAACGGCTGATCATCATCCTGTCCGTCGGCGGGATCGTCGCTTTCCTGCTGAGCATGCTCATCACAAGAAGACTCGTCAAGCCTCTCTGGGATCTGAAGAAGGAACTAAATAAGGTGGAAACACGCCGTTTCTCTGAAGTCCGGTTGGTCGAATCGGGAGGCGAGATCGGAGAAGTAGCGAAGGCTGTCTACGATCTCGCTGGCGAATTGGATAAATATCAGCGCACGCAGAAGCAATTTTTCCAGAACGCCTCGCACGAGTTGAAGACGCCGCTTATGTCCATCCAGGGATACGCCGAGGGCATCAAGGACGGTATCTTTACGGGGGAGCAAGCCAATAAAGGTCTAAATGTCATCGTCAAGGAATGCGAACGATTGAAAAAAATCGTCACGGAAATGATTCTTCTCGCCAAGCTGGAAAGCGAAGAGGGCATATTCCATATGGATCATGTCCCGATACAGGAATTAATCAAGGAGACGCTTGAACGAATCAATCCGCTGCTCGTCAATAATGGCTTGCGGGTCGAGATGAACGGATTCGATAGTGACCAAGCGTGTTCGATCTATGCCGACCGTGAGAAAGTACTGCAAGCGCTAATCAACATCCTGGGCAACGCAGCCCGATATGCCAAAGAAACGATTCGCATCCAAACTTCTGCTGACAATGAAGGAATCAACATCGAAATCTCCGACGACGGAGAGGGGATCCCCGAACCGTTATTATCCCAGCTTTTCCAGCGGTTTGCGAAAGGAAAGAACGGAGAGACGGGGCTAGGCCTGGCGATTTCCCGCGCCATCGTCGAGCGGTGCCATGGCCGTATTTCGGCCCATAACGAGCCTGGTGGCGGGGCGGCGTTCGTTATGCGTTTCCCACCCCTTTAGCATCACTTCCGGAATAGGGTTTGTTTTCCCCGCAGATTATAAAGATTATTTACTGGCCAGAAGTCGAAAAATGCTTAAAAAAGTGAAAACACGTCATCTTTTGACAGATAGATTTATTGTATTCTAGATGAAGACCCCAAAAAGAGCGTGTACTCCACTTAGCGATGTTTTTCATCGTTAAAGTAAGGATGTGGAGCGGAGCCAGTGCTTTTAACGATGAAAAACATCGTTAAAGTAGCAGATCCTTCTCAGCTGTGCGCGTTCTTCAGTCCCAGCGGCTTTGGCACGCGGGGAAATCTCCTCCGATCCAGAGAAGAGCCCTTGCTGGCAGTCCGTTTGAGCTAGGTGTTCGTACGTTTTGTGCGATTGTAGCTGAAAGAGGGAGGGGCTGTGGGTGGAAGAGCGGCAACGTCCGCCGTTAAAGATTTGTTGGTCACTATCATTTAATCTGTATCATGTAGATTTTTACTCTGAAATAAGATAAGATAAAACTGTTAACAGTTTTTGTCGGTAGTCTTGTTTACGGTTTATCTCTTTGATTGGTGGTGGGAACAAGAGTTGGATAAGATTCAAAATAATAATTTGAGCGAGATCGTCGTTAAAAAGCTGAGAAAAATGATTTTGCTAGGCCAATTGGGGCCGAGTCTGCACCTCAAGGAGCCGGATCTTGCCGAACAATTCGGCGTAAGCAGAGGTCCGATACGGGATGCCTTGCAAATTTTGATTCGCGAAGGGTTCGTACAGAGAATGGCGAACCGCCGGGTGGTTGTCCGCGGGTTCACCTCGGAGGATATATCGGACCTCTACGATATGCGCTTGTTGCTGGAATCACACGCGATTGCCATCTGGCAGCAACGTGGCTGCCAGACCCATATGCTGGAATCACTGCAGGATGCTATTTGGCCCATGGAAAATAACTTTAACTTTATTAGCTCCGAGGAGTTCTCTGCACTGGATATGGCTTACCATGAAGCGCTCGTCAGTTTGTCCGAGAATAAATCGCTGCTGCATTCCTGGTTAGGACTGAAAGATATTTTAAGTTCCTTTCTGGAAGTGACCAACCAAGGAAAGGATCGAAGTTCTTCCATTGTAGACGTTCACCGGAAAATGGCACAAGCCTTGCAGGAAAAAAAGATTGATGTATTCATCCAGCTCTTGGAGGAACATTTCAAAGAAGCCAAAACGATTATGCTGGAACAGGTGAACAGAATTCGCCAGGCAGTCTCCAAGTAAGGAGGCTTTCTTTTTATACATACTGTTAACAGTTGTACGAAATTCCGGATAGTAAAAATACACTATAAATTATTAACATGGAGTGATGGAATTGAGAGCTTACGCACTTACCCACGATTTTCCTAATTTAAATATAGAAAGAAGCTTGCTGTCAGCTTTAGGTGTTTCCCTGATTGAGATTAACAGCTTAGAATCCGAAGAGTGGATTGAACAAGTCAAGGATGGGGTTGCTCTGTTCGTGCAATACTCGAAAGTGGATTCGCAGATGATTGAGCAGTTGGATCATTGCCGCATTATTCTTCGATACGGAATAGGTTTCGACAACGTGGACCTGCAAGCTGCGGGAAAGAAAGGGATCTATGTTTGTAACGTCCCACGTTATTGCGGAGAAGAGGTGGCGGAACATACCCTGTGTCTGCTGCTCGCTGCCGCTCGCAGGCTTATTCCGATGGCAAACGATGTTCAGGCTGGGGAGTGGCGTTTCCTGCAGCACCGACCCATAGTTTCCTTGGCGGGCAAAACATTGGGGTTAGCTGGTTGTGGCTATATTGCACAATTGGTTGCAGCAAGGGCGAGAGCGTTCGGAATGAACATCATCGGTTACGATCCCTACATGTCTGCCAGTCAGGCTCTGCATTTGAATATTCATTTGGTTTCTTTAGAGGAGCTGTGGGAAAGATCGGATATGATCTCTCTGCATGTTCCCTCAACGCCAGAGACCTATCATCTGATTAACGCTGATAGTCTTGCCCGAATGAAGCCGGATGTAATTATAGTGAATACGGCAAGGGGTTCATTAGTAGATGCCCAGGCTGTTCGCCACGCGTTGGATGCCGATACGATTGGTGGAATAGCTCTGGATGTATTGGAAGAAGAACCTCCTAAAGGCGATCATCCGTTGGTTCATGCTGCTGGCGCTATCGTGACACCTCACTGTGCTTATTACTCTGAGGAGTCTCTTCCCCGATTGCAGCAGATGGCTGGTGAGGAAGTCGTTCGCGTATTGAGCGGCAATAGACCGCAATCACCGGTTAACTTGAAATGGATAAATAGCAGGTTCATGGAGGAGGGTTCAAGTCCAGAATCTAGCGGAACTATAGGAGGATCAGAATGATCATCACTAGGGAGTGGGAAGGGTTAGAAGCTATCCAATGGGAGAATGAAGTCCTCAAGCTAATTATACTTCCCGATTTAGGAAGCAAAATAGCGTCGATCTATGACAAGCGTACCGGAAGGGAATGGATGGATCAGCCTCCAGCAAGAATATTTCAATTGCCTGTTCCGGGTAGCGAATGGGGGGCCTGGGACCGCTGTGGTTGGGATGAGTTATTCCCCTCCATTGATGAATGCTTCTATCCTGCACAACCGTGGTCAGGGAAGAAGGTTACTGATCATGGGGAATTATGGAGCAAAAGCTGGGATTACAGCATAGTGGATGAGATGACAGTGGAATGGGAGACGAAAGGAGAGACGCTGCCCTACCTATTAAATAAAAAGATGCAGTTGATAGGCAGCCGTATAGTGTTCGAATATAGATTAGCAAATTTGGGAGAGCATCCATTGCCCTATATATGGGCGCCGCATCCGATCGTTGCAGCTGGACCACTTATGCGAATTGAGCTGCCGGAATCGGTAGAGCGGGTTGTCGTCGCCTTTTCTGCGGAAGAGCGGTTGGGAGCAAGGGGGACTGAGCATTGTTGGCCAGCAACGATCGATAGCAATGGAAGTCCGCGGCGCTTGAACCAAATACCGGAACGGAATAGCGGCATTGCCGAAAAGCTCTATGCAGCTGCGCCGCTTGACGAAGGATTCTGCCGTATTATAGATGAAACTAGTGGTGACTCTTTTAAACTGATATTCGATCCCGCACAGCTCCCTTATCTGGGCATCTGGATTAACGGGGGCGGTTGGGGCAATGAATATCACGTGGCATTGGAGCCAGCTGCAGGATATTTGGACAATCTTAATGAAGCTTACAGGGCAGAGCAATGCACGATTGTCCCTGAATATGGTACAAATAGCTGGACCTTAACATTGGAAGTTGGTGCAGGCGGGTCTAAGTAAATGCTTGAGCAGATGCTTAAGCAGGATAGAATGGGTTAAATTTTTGTCAAAATGGGTTGTCCCAAAAGGTCAAGTAGACCTGAGGACAGCCCATTTTATATAAGTAGCGGTATAGGGGAACATTCTGTAAAAAAGCTGATTTGAAAGGAATTCTCAAATAAATGTAGAACACTTCCTATATGACATTTATGACATATCAATTATGCCAATTCAATAGAGGGGGTTTCGGTGTAAGGCTTCATGTGTGTCCAAACAATTCCTGCTGTCGAAACATGGCAAATCCTCGCGAAGTATGAGATGATCTAAGTACATGTCAAATAATGTTCACAAATTGCAATAGGCGCCGAAAGCTCTGAATATCAGTGATACCTCTTGACAGAATTCAGCTAAAGAAGTGATGATGGCAGTGAGAAGAATACCAATGAATATAAAACAAAAAACAGTTTTTTTGATGAACAAATATTTTACAGGGGAATCGATCGATTACAAACAAATTATCGCTATTATTGTTCCGATATTTGTGGATCAAGCTTTTATTATTTTGATGAGTTTGCTGAATACTGCATTGATAAGCTCCTCTGGAGTTGCAGCTATCAGTGCGGTGAGTATGGTAGATTCGCTGAATCTTTTCTTGATTAATGTGTTTGTCGCTGTGGCGACAGGTGGTACAGTCATTGTAGCGCAGTATAAAGGTAGTGGAAATCAAGAGATGGTATCCAAAGCTGCTTCGCAGGCCATATCTGCAGTGGCGGTATTGTCGGTACTGATCAGTGCGTTCGTTATCTTTTTCCATACCCCTACTTTAAACTTGCTATTTGGAGATGCTGAAGCTGAAGTATTCCACAATGCGAAGATTTTCCTGATTGGCAGTTGTATCTCTTACCCTTTTATTGCGATCTATCAAGCAGTGACTGGTGTGTTGAGAGGTGTTGGGGAGACGAAAGCATGCCTGGGCTTATCCTTAATTATGAATTTAACTTACTTAGGTTTAAATATAGTGTTAATCACGGTTTTTGATATGGGTGTCATAGGGCTGGTTATATCTATGATTCTGGCAAGAATATTGGGAATGCTAATCTCGATCATCTATTTGTTAAAGTATAATCAAACGCTGCGTTTCAAAATAAGAGATGCATTGACGCTCAATATTTCGATTCTAAGAAAAATAATGTTCATCGGAATTCCGTTTGCTGCAGAACAGATGTTTTTCAATGGAGGCAAGCTATTAACGCAGACATTTATTGTACAATTAGGGACTTTGGCGATCACGGTGAATGCGATCAGCGGCTCCATCTCGATGTTATTTCAAATCGGCGGCACTGCACTCAGCATAGCTGTTGTAACGGTTGTCGGTCAGTGTGTCGGACGAAGGAACATTCAGGATGCAAGGAAGTTTATTAAATCTTTTATGGGACTTTCCACGGTGATCTTCGTGCTTGTGTCGATCATCATCATGCCATTCTTCCCGTTAATTGTGAAAATGTTCTCTCCACCGGAAGAAATTATTCCTACAATATTCGCACTTACTTTATTAATTGTGATTGCTCAACCTTTTTTGTGGTCATTAAGCTTTGTTATGCCATCGGCACTACGCGCGGCGGGAGATTCCAAATTCACTTCAATCACTTCCTTGCTGACTATGTGGTTATTGCGGGTGATCCTAGGCTATATTTTAGGAATTACTCTCCAATTCGGTATTATGGGTGTATGGCTGGCAATGGTTGCTGAATGGGGCGTGCGCGGATTGATCTTTGGATGGCGATTCAAAGGGGATAAATGGTATAGACACAAGCTGATTTAGGATTTGAAAATTTAAAATTTGAAAACTGAAAGGGAAAGGATCAACAATGATTGTTTTGCAGCTCACTAAAAAACTGGCAGCGGAGCTTAAAGCTCCCCTAGCTGATAAGCCGGATGCATTCAGACCTTTATATGGCTGGCATGCTCATTATTTTGTGTCTAAACGGCGCAAATGCGTATTGCTTATGAATAACGAAACCAGTTATAACTTTATGATTTTTGGGCTGGTACAGAAGGATTTTAAACGTTTTAATGCATTAGTAGCAGAACATTTATCCAAAAATCTGCTTGCAGATGGAATGGACCAGGTACAGATTGATCAATATTTACAAAGTTTCGGAGACATCCACTACTCACCAACGAGTGATAGAAGTATCCTGAGCCAGATTAATGAAGTCATCATGTACGCACAGCATAGAATGGAAGATATGACAGAGGTCGATGAGTCAGGGATTTACCAAATCAATCGGTTTCTGAACAGATATGTATTTTTGAAGCTGTCGAAGTACTCCAGAGAAATCATGAAGGACGCGTTAGATGGATTGAGTCTGGAAAAGAGTACAGCAGGGAATCAAGAGAGTATGGTAACGGATGAAAAGAACGTAGAGGACATCGGAAAGAACGAAAAGAACGTAGAGGACATAGGAAAGAACAAGAAGAACGTAGAGAATATAGAAAAGAACGAGAAGAACGAGAAGAACGAAAGGAAAGAAAAGAGCTCGAAAGAAAAGAAAAATGCAGGTAAACAAGAAGGAAATACCGGGGCCATCTCTATGGCTGCAATGAAGAAATGGCTCGCGATACCTGAAAATACACGGCGGGAGTATACCAAAAATGCCTGGTGCTGGAAATGCTCGGATGAAGCAACTATAAAGGATTACTCCGTAGAATTGGACAAGCATGGTATTATTCTTGAGGGAAAATGCGCTAGCTGTGATAGTGAAATATCCAGGTATATTGAGAATTGAGTGGAAACAAATAGGAATTAACGGGAATGAACAGGAATGAATAGGGTTAAATAGGCTGTACAAGTGATGAGCTTGTGCAGTCTTTTATTTATGGTTTTACTAGAGCTCAGATTACCCTATCACCACTATCCCTTTCCCTCAGAAAAGCAACTTCTGCTGGCAGTCTGTTTGAGCATGATGCGTTTGGTACTTTGTACTGTGGGGGGATGAGAGTTAGTAGCAGTCCGCCCTCCGCCGAAATGAGCGTGCTCCACTTAACGATGCTTTTCATCGTTAAAACAAGTGTTCGATCTCAAGCCGTCACGTTAACGATGTTTTTCATCGTTAAAAGAGGACGCTGCCCATCAAAAGGGAGGTTAAAAGGGATTTTAACGATGTTTTTCATCATTAAAGCAAGGATGTGGAGAGGAAAACTGATGTTTTAACGATGAAAAACATCGTTAAAGTCGTTAAAGTCGTTAAAGTAGCAGATCCTCTCAGTTGCGCGGGCTCTTCGTCTCCAGCTCCTGCACCCGCGGACCTTTACGGACCTCAGATCCGTTATTTTAGCGATTCAAGGAGTTTTTGCGGTGCTTACGGACATGAAAGCCTTTATTGATGCTCAAACCACTCCCAAATCATGAATTTAGGGCAAATAGCGGAACGTATGTCCGTAACCCTCGCGAAAAAGTGATAAATGGTAAAATAGCGGATCTCATGTCCGTAAACGTAAGCTCTACCGTTGGATTCGTCGTAAATTTCGTAGCAAGCGAAAACCCACCGCGTAATAGGTTGTCAATACGTCAATCCCAATATGTGGTACGATATCTAGTAAGAGGTTGTAAGAGATTGAAAGAGGCAGTTTCCAAAGAAGTAAAAGCGCAAGTGAGGTAGATAATATAAGAGGAGGCAGCAAATGGACCAAGAACAAGAGCTTCATATGAATTCAGAGCAAAAGGTTATTAAGTTCTATGAAACGAACAAGCCATATGGTTGTTTTTCTAATTTTGCCAAGTATCCCATAGAAATTCAGGATAAAGTTTGGCCGACATCTGAGCATTATTTTCAGGCGATGAAGTTTGCAGGGACAGAGCATGAGGAACAGCTGCGGCTAGCTCCCACACCGATGGAAGCGGCAAAAATGGGGCGAGACCGGACAAGACCCCTGCGGGAAGATTGGGAGAATGTCAAAGTCGGCATCATGCAGGAAGCGGTCATGTCAAAAATTGAGCAGCATCAAACAGTGAGAGATATACTTTTATCAACTGGCGATTGCTTACTAATTGAACATACAAAGAACGACGCCTTCTGGGGCGACAATGGGGATGGGACTGGAGCAAATAAACTAGGACTCATTTTGATGCAAATTAGAAATGATTTGGAAGGTTACTCGCCAGTGTTCTTTTTGCCGCAATGGATCGTCTATTCTGAGCATCATCCTTATAGTATGTTTTGGCGAATGAGTGCAGGAGAAAACTATGTGATGCATTTAGCAGAGTGGTACTATGGATTGAGTAAGGAAGCCAAACGGGAATATGATGCTTATTATATACCTCCTGACGAATGGAAGCTGGATGAAGAGTAATTAGCATTCATGCATGCCTGAAGACTTGATGAAAGGATTGGTGAACAATGAATTTTGCAGAGCTCAAACAAATGGTCGCTACCAGCTCCAATATTGTTTTTTTCGGGGGAGCGGGTGTCTCGACGGAAAGTAATATTCCGGACTTCAGATCTGCCGCGGGGCTGTATCAGGCGAAAAATGAATCGGCTTATACACCGGAAGAGGTTCTGAGCCATAGTTTTTTCATGAAGCATACGGAAGATTTCTACGATTTCTATAAAAGTAAAATGATTTACAAAGACGCAGTACCGAATCAAGCACATTTGGCTTTATCGTCTCTGGAACGGGATGGAAGATTAAAAGCAGTCATCACTCAAAATATCGATGGCTTGCATCAGATGGCCGGGAACCGCAATGTTATGGAGCTGCATGGTTCTGTTCATCGGAACTACTGTATGAAATGTAATAAATTTTTTGATCTTTCTTATATTTTGAACATAAAGAATCTGGTTCCGAGATGTGATGTGTGTGATAGTGTCGTGAAACCGGATGTTGTCCTTTACGAGGAGGGTCTGGACATGGAATTATTATTTCGGGCCAGAGAATGTATAGCGAATGCGGACATATTAATCGTCGGGGGGACTTCGCTCACGGTTAATCCAGCGGCAGGTCTTGTTAGGGAATACGCGGGCGGTAAGCTGATCTTGATTAATAAAATGCCTACACCGTTTGATGCGAGGGCGGATTTTCTGATTAATGACAGTATAGGCAAGGTGCTTGGCGCGCTGGTGTAAGTCTGAGATTATTTTATTTTTGAACATATTTGAACATATGGTTGACATATTGAGCCTCTATACTGAAGTTGTTGAAAGCAAATTCATGATATAGAGGAGCTAATAAAATGAGAAAAACAATGGTAAGCATAGGACTCGTTAGCGCACTATCTTTGGCAATTGTTGGAATGGTCACCGTATTTCCCTATGTTTATGCAGGGGCTTCAGAAGTGAATCGGTCCCAGCATGGCGGTATGGAAACATCAGCACCATGTGTAAAGCGGGATCCTGCTCGATCCCAAGCGAAACAGGCTGCAGTTCCTCCCGCAAGTGCAGGTAAATCTGTTAGCACCATAAACAGCAGCAGTTCTGAAAAATCCCCGTTTTCAGTCGTGATATCAGGTGGGTTTGATACTGATCCGCAGGATAAAGGCAGGCCGGTTGTGCTCATTGCTGCTGCTCTCGAGGTTCCCACGGAGATTTTTAGAGAAGCGTTTCGGGGAGTCACTCCCGCAGGCCTGGAAAGAGGGCCAACTGCCGAAGAAGCTCAAACCAATAAAGCAGCCCTTCTGAAAGTCCTAGTTCCCTATGGGGTTACAAATGAACGCTTGGATGAGGTGTCCAACTATTACCGCTATAACGGAAGCAAGGGAGAGGTATGGTCAAGCACGCAGGCCACAGCAACTGCAACGGTTACAAATGGCGTAGTGACGGGTGTAACCATTACGAACCCCGGAGCAGGGTATACTTCAAATCCAACCGTAACTATAACGGGACCGGGCGGAAAGATTACTGCGACAGCAGTATTGTCCTACTCCAATGACTTTAAAACAAATGGAAGTATTTCTGCTATAAAAATATTCGAATCATGAAATTTGTAAAGAACTCCAAGTTTTCGTTGTCCTCACTAGCCCTTTCAGTCAGGAAAAAGACGCCTGCCGGCTATCCGTTTGAGAACGGCGTGTACTGCGCCTTGTAACTGAAAGGGAATGGTGTGTGGGAGGAAGAGCGATAGCATCCGCATTTAAAGAGTTGGTCCAACCTCTCTCATCCCCAATGCTGTCAGGTATAAGAGGGGTAGCGGACGCGAATGGGAAGCCAGTAACTGTAACGGACACCAACGCTCCTTAGCGCCCCCCCAAAAGCCCAGCTGGAATTCTAACGGACATTAGCGCCTCTTACAGCCCAAACGGAGCGTATTTTTCCCTTGTTGAGCGGGCTAAGAGTCGCTGATGTCTAAGCTTGCCCCACAGTTGTTCCAGATTTTGGATATCGAAAACAAAGCTACTCAACGAAGAAGCATGGCGTTATGATTATGATGTGAGTAACTCTATTAAGGTGAGGCAGTGATAACCCATGACCATGCAAACCCATACGCCTTCTTTGGCTGAACCGGACTTTTCCTTTTTCAAGCGGA
>NZ_JAGGLB010000037.1 GCF_017874215.1 Paenibacillus eucommiae | reverse complement strand
AAAGATCATCATAATTTACCTTATTTAGTAAATTATTCTTCATTACATTTCATGTCAGATTCAATGCATGCTTAATGTGAAAAACATCGTTAAAGTAGCAGTTCCTTCTCAGCTGCGTGCTCTTCATTCCTAGCACTGCGCCCGCTAGGAAATCTCCTCTAATCAAGAGAAAAACCTTTGCTGGCTGTCCGTTTTTGAGCTTGGTGTTCGTGTGATTTGTGCGATTGTAGCTAAAGAGAGGGAATGGCTGTGGGAGGAAGAGCGGTAGCGTCCGCCTTTAAAGATTTGTTCCTACCACCTCATCGATACCACTTAAGGGAACAAATCTTTAACAGCGGCTGGAGCCCACAGCGATTCCCTCCGCAACGCACCCAAGTCACGAACACGCACATCAAAGGACGCCGCAAGGCGTTTTTCCTATTTTGTCGGAAACTATATTTTTAATATATTCTTGATACAAATTATGATAGAATTTAGTCAAAGAAATCAGTAGTGTCGAGCGATCAAGAGTTTTCGGGAGGAATTTACTAGAAATGAGCAAAAAATTAAAAAGGGAACGTAGAGAAAACAAGAAAAAAATGTCGAAATGGATAGCAGCTTCTGCAGTGATTGCTCCTTTAGCGTACATCATTCCAGCAGAATTAACCGCCTTGGCTGCACCCCCTGAGCATATACAGCCCTTTGAAGAGCAAACGATTGTACTTGGCTACAACGAAACTTTTAATTTGAGCGATATATTGCAATCCTCTGGTGAATTATCCTATCAAACTGTTCATGTGCAAAGTCCTGCTGTTGCTGATGCTGCTATTATCAACGGAAGCAAATTGCGAATCGGTGCCAAAAAACTGGGGACCACGGTGATAACGCTTTTATCCGCAAATGGGAATGCCGCTCGCTTTCGTCTAACAGTAACTGAGAACGCACAGCTAAATGCCCTATCAGAAGGAAAGATACATATTGATGATATTATCAAATATAGTCATTTAAATCCGGGAAAGTATACGAATAAAGAAGACTATGGTACTTTACTGCATACTTTATCCGCTATTCAGGAGATGCCGAATCAAGCCCCTGCTTTAACAACCGGCCATATCCCCACTCAGCAATTGGACAGGAATCAGGTTTCTGTTCTTTTTTTAGATGATTTTATCGGAGATGAAGATGGAGATTTATTGTCATATGGTTCTCTGGTTTTATCCTATAATTCGGCAGTGTTATCTGCAGGTTTTGTCAGTGCGGAGCTCACTGGTGGTGTCTTGTCCATTAGAGGGGTTTCGCGGGGAACCGGCACATTGACTTTGACTGCAAAAGATTCAAATAACGCACAGACTGTGGTTGGCTTCCAGGTTCAAATAAGTAATTCTGCCCCCGAAGCCATACATGGCGCGACATTGCTGGCTACCCCCAATCCGGTCGGACTAGGGGCTGTTGTGTCGGTTAATGTAGGTAGTTATTTTACTGACCCGGATGGGGATGCCTTGTCATATAGTGCTTATTTGAATGATGGCACGACACCTCTCTCGTTCCAGTTGGCTAATAGCGGCAGCGTGATGAAATTTAGTGATTTGCCTGAAGGCACGTACAATATTACAATTGCAGCGAATGATGGTCATGAAGGTGTGTTCACGAGTGAAGTTGAGGTGACTGTAGATCATTCTGCGCCTGCAGCTCCAACAGCAAGCATCGAAGGTGGCTGGTACAACGCGGATCAGAGCATAACGTTAAGCGGTGAAGAGAATGCGAAGATTTATTATACGTTGGATGGCAGTGTACCGACCAAAGAAAACGGTATTTTGTATGCAGGGGCTATAAACATAACTCAGAGCGCTACGTTGAAGGCGATTGTAGTGGACCGTGCAGGTAATGCATCGTCGCCGCCTTTAGAAGCAGCCTACTATATTGACAAGGAAGTACCGGTGGCGCCAGTAGCAAGTGTAGAGGGCGGCTGGTACAACGTGGATCAGAGCGTGACTTTGATTGGCGAAGCGGATTGTAAAATTTACTACACATTGAATGGCAGTACGCCGACCAAAGAAAATGGTGTTTTGTACACAGGTGCTATTAACGTAACTCAAAGCGCAATGTTGAAGGCGATTGTAGTGGACCGAGCAGGGAACGTATCATTGCCGTTAGAAGTCACTTACCATATCGACAAAGAAGTGCCACCAGCTCCAGTAACGAATGTGGTGGGCGGTTGGTATAACGTGAATCAGAGCCTTTTGCTAAGTGCTGAAGTGGATGCGAGAATTTATTACACACTGGACGGCAGTGAGCCGGTTATTGGCAGCTTAGAGTATAGCGATGCTATCGGCATAACCGTAACCACAACGCTGAAGGCGATTGCGGTTGACCGCGCAGGAAATATATCGCCTGTGTTGGCAGTTACCTATTTTATCGATAAAGAAGCACCAGTAGCGCCAGTAGCAAGTATCCCCGAAGGATTATACAACGTGGATCAAAGTGTGACGCTGAGTGGAGAAGAGCATACGAAGATCTACTATACACTGGATGGTACGATTCCAACTACCAACAGCTCAGAGTATCTCAACGCTATCAACATAACAAGCACGACTACACTAAAGGCAATTGCAGTAGATCGGGCAGGAAATATATCGTCACCTGCGTTTGTAGTTACATATCATATTGATAAAGAAGCACCTGCAGCGCCAGAAGCAAGTGTAGCCGGCGGATTGTACAACAAGAACCAGAGCGTGATTTTAAGTGCAGAAGTAGATGCGAAGATATATTACACGCTGGATGGCTCAACTCCAAGTATTAACAGCCCAGAGTATACAGGTGCTATCAACATCACAGAAACAACTATGCTCAAAGCAATCGCGGTAGATGGTGCAGGTAATATTTCGTCGTCATTGTTAGGGGTTTTGTATCAAATCGACAAGGAAGCACCAGCAGCGCCAACAGCCAATGTCCCTGAGGGCTGGTACAACGTGAATCAGAGCGTGACGTTGAATGGTGAAGCGGAAGGGAAGATCTACTATACGTTGGATGGTACGATTCCAAATACGAGCAGCCCAGAGTATACAGGTGCCATTTACATCTCTCAAACCACCACGCTTAGAGCGATTGTAGTAGATCGAGCAGGCAATGTTTCGTTGTTGCCGTTAGAGATTACTTATCATATCGACAAAGAAGCGCCCTTAGAGCCAGTGGCAAATGTAATGGGTGGCTGGTACAACGTGAATCAGAGCGTGACACTAAGTGGAGAGATGGACGCGAAGATTTACTACACACTGGATGGCAGCGAGCCTACACTTGGCAGCCTGGAGTATATGGATATACCGATCAGCATCACACAAACGACCACGCTCAAAGCAATCACGGTAGATAGAGCGGGAAATATCTCTACGCCAGCATTGATAGTTACCTATCATATCGACAAAGATGCGCCTGAAGCACCATTTGCCAATATTCCCGATGGTTTATACAACACGGTTCAAAGCGTGACACTGAGCGGGGAAACCGATGCAAAGATTTACTTCACGTTGGATGGAAGTCAGCCTACAATCAACAGCCCGGAGTATATAGGTACACCGATTTACATTGCTCAATCGACTATGCTGAAAGCAATTGCGGTAGACCGTGCAGGCAATATATCATTGTCAATGTTAGAAGTCACTTATGAAATCGATAAAGAAGCACCAGCAGCGCCAACAGCCAGCATTCCCGAAGGCTTTTATAACGCGGAACAAATCGTAATGCTAAGTGGCGAAGCGGATGCGAAGATTTACTACACATTGGATGGTAGTGAACCGGAAATAAACAGCAATCAGGAGTATAATGGTGAGAACATTTATATAACCCAAACTACTACGTTGAAGGCAATAGCGGTAGACCGTGCAGGCAACGTTTCTCCTGTTCTGAATGCTGCATATGAAATAGTAAGTGACCAGGATGCTGTGAGTATTGCAGCAGTAGGTCTTGAAATCGGATATGTGCCAGACGATACTCAGGAGCATGTGACACAGAATGTAGTGCTTCCAACAACAGGGGCAAATGGAGTGCTGATTACCTGGGAATCAAACAGCAGCTTGATTGATGCAGGAACGGGTACGGTTACACGACCCGAATATGGTGAGGAGAATACCTTAGTAGGAATGATAGCCACGTTAACGAAAGGGAATGTTACTCAAATTAAAGAATTCCCACCAATTACCGTATTGGCATATAGTACTCCAAATCCTTATGATGTTGGTATTCTAGATGGTAATTATGAAGGCGGCTGGACTTATTACCTGAACGTCTTTCTTGCAGATATTTTCCCGAATCCTAATGAAGAGACTCTTATTTACTCGATGTCTGTGCCTGAGGGAGTATGGGTTACTTCATTTGGAGAATTTGGGAGCAACCACCCCATTAATCCTGATTCATTTACAGAAGGTGAACTAAGCTTTTTTGTAGATACATCTTTAACATCAGGAATCCAGACCATACCGATTACTGCAACATATCCAGGTGGCACGGTTTCATATAATTTGCAAATGACTATTGAAAACCGTGCTCCAAGGATGCATGAATATGAACTTCCGGAGTATGGAATAAAGGCAAATGAACATGCAACCTTTGATCTTTCCAAGTATTTCTACGATCCAGACGGAGATCCGTTAAACTTTGAGATTGTATCTAGTGATGATTTAAGCTTGGTTTCTCAAAGTGGTGGAATGTTCACATTCTCAGCATCAGGTACTGCTCAAAATACAAACACTGTTACGTTCGCTGTATATGATTCAAATTATAACTATTATGAGCAATATCCGAGTTTTAACGTTCATGTTGTTGACAATATATTTCAAGTAAATGAAGATGAGTCTTTAACTGATGGTATTGATCTCACTGAATATTTTCAAGATACATACGGATTCGGCTGCGTGCAGCTTACCTATAACTCTTCTATAGTTGCAGATTTAGATAGCGGCGGAATAATATCTGTAAGTGGGAATTACTCAGGGACTAGTACTATTCATGTAAGGGATGCTAATATTTCTGATAGACAAGCAGATTTTTTCGTTAAAGTTAATGGAAAACCGTGGATTGATTATAACTCATATGGCCTGGATTCTATTTTGAAAATAGGTGAATCAAAGACATTTAGCCTTAATCCGCACTTCCCTATGAGTAACGCAATATTCGTGGAAGATCCTGAGTTCGATCCGTTGACTTACTCGATTGAAGCCGATAATAATATTTCAATTGTGTGGGCGCCTGATCAACGATCCTTTACTGTCGCCTATACAGGAGCAGGAGATCCTCAAAGTGACACGGTATCGTTTAGCTTTACGGCAACAGATGCTCACGGTGCTCAAAAAAGCAAAGTTATCGAATTATCGGTTTTTGGTCCAGATGATTTCTTGTGGGAGCCAGACACTGATGAGCGGGTTATGTATGAGAATTTAAGCTCATATTTTGGTGAAGTGGATTCGGCGTCAATATCCTACAGTGTTACTATTACAGGACCAGAAGAAGAAGAATCCAAAAAATTTATATATCGAATTGAGGATAACACGCTTTACGGCCAGTCAGGCTATTTCGATACCCAAAGATGGAGAGAATATATCATGATTATTACTGCGACAGATAACAACGCACCTCCACAAATCAGGAAGATTAAGATCGTAGTTCCACCCTACTTTGGTCCTATGTGATCGAATCAAGCAGCGGTTTTTCGGCTCATCGAAAAGCCGCTTTTTTCTTGAAAATGAGTTCATGAACTAAGAAAGTGAAGGTGAAAGTGAAGCAATGAACGAGCAGACGGAGACCTATAAGCTTCCCAAATCCACAGAGTTCGATCCTATGGAGCAGCTCCAGCAAGCCCTTATTGACAAGCAATATAATCATGCTGAAAAAGTAGCTTTAGAGCTGCTGCGTATCAACCCGTTCGCTGCGCAGGTATGGGTGTATCTTGGCGAAGCGCTGCTGCATCAAGGTTATGGACAAACTGCCAGGGCTGTGTTTGAACGTGGCTGGCTGCTCGATCCGCAGGCCACCTGGGTAGGTGCCGTGCAGCAAGCATTAGCCCAGTCTGGCGAAGGTGCCTTGCACGCTGAAATTGAACGAATACTTACCGTGAACAAGGTGACTGTCGCCGCGGCGATCATTACACGCAATGAAGCGCGGTGCATCGAGCGATGCATCCGCAGTCTGATAGAAGCGGTAGATGAAATCGTTGTCCTCGACTATGACTCTACCGATGGCACATTGGAGCTTATCGAGCATATGCCGAAGGTGAAGGTGGTTCGGGGTGTGGCGTTTGATGATGATTTTGCAGCCAAACGGAATCAAGGTCTGGGCGTTATAGAGAGCGACTGGGTGCTGTGGGTGGATGCCGATGAATGGCTGGATGCTGGCGATGCCCGCTGTGTACGTGAAGCAGCAGCGCTTTTTGATACTTTGAATATACCCGCCATTCTAAGCATTTGCCAGGCTAACCATATTCAAGGCCGCATTGCGCCAGATTACTCACTGCCGAGGATGTTTCCATTACGTCGTGGGCTGCATTATTATGGCCGGGTGCATGAGCAGGTTGTGAGTGCTGGCAAGGGCGTTTTCGACAGCGATCTGTTCCGTCATTCAGTGCGCATTCGGCTGCACCATGATGGATACGAACCACATATTATGAAATTTAAAAACAAGCTGGATCGCAATATTGCACTATTGGAAAAAATGCTTGAGGACGAGCCTGACCATCCGGGCTGGCTGCTTTATTATGGCCGGGAACTGCTTGGCAGGGGAGAAAAGGAGAAAGCCATCGCCATGCTGCTGCGGGCGGAACGCGCCTCTGAGCATGTACCCGGCTTTGGCCGGCTGCTTGATGTTCTGATGTTTTTACTGAAAATATATATGTCGGATAATCAGCTCGATCAAGCGGAGGAAGTGTGCAGACGAGCGCTTGCAATGGAACCGGATTTCCCGGATGCCCAATATTACATGGCACAAATTCAAATGAGACGCGCAGTTGGACTACTTAGGGAGGCGGAGAGCCATCTAAAGCGTTCGAAGCAAACCTTTCACACCTACCGCGGCACGGTAACTGCAGATGGACAAATTCCTGACTGGAAGGCCGATTTGGCCCTTGCTGATTTGGCCAGATTAGCTGGCAAAACGACGGAGGCACGTGCCATTTATCAGGATATCGCCAAGCGGCATCCAGAGCTGGAAAGTGTGAAGAACAAGCTGGAGAAATTGGAGCAGCTGTAGTAGTTGAATAACTTGATAGACTGATACAGCAGAAGTTAAATAGTTAGTTTCAGATAAATAGGCTAAATTGGGTAAATAAGGGCTCTGAAAAAAGGACACGCATGCTCGCATGTAGAAAACATGTCTTTTTTCAGTGCCCTCTTTTTTTTGCCGGGTCATTTGTCTAATCAAGTTGAAAATTTTTCACTGCTTCCGCTTTGTGGTAGACTAGGAACTGGTATCCATAATAATTAGGCAGGTGTAAGCATGAACAACAATCAGATAACGGATAAGTCAACTTCGCACATTTGGAAGCTCTGGATGGGAGCGCTCATTCTGGCAGCTGTTTTGGCAGCCGCCGCCGCATTATATTGGCAGCACAACCATCCTCACAACGGACTGCAGGTCGGTGGTGGGGTGAACGCTTTGGATAAAGTGGAATCTGCACAAACGATCCGGGACAGCTATGATGTTATCGTGGTAGGAACTGATCCGGAAGGCGTGGCGGCTGCTTTGTCTGCAGCAAGAAATGGTCTTTCCACATTGCTTGTGGATGGACGCGGCAGAGACATTTTGGGCGGTCTGATGACACTCGGCTGGCTCAATACGATTGATATGAACTATACCCCGGATCAGCCTATTGGCGGAAGGCACAAAGTTTTCAACAAAGGGATTTTTAGTGAATGGTACAATCAAATTGAAGGCGATTCTTTTGACGTGATCACTGCGGCGAATGCTTTTAATAAGATGGTAAAAGAGCAGAAAAATATTGATTTACTGTTAAAGACAGTATCCATTGATCCTGTGATGAGCAGCGGGTCTGACGGGAATGAGGTTATCGAAGGGATTGTAGTTGTAAAAGAAGATGGGACCAAACAGACTATTTCTGCCAAATCCGTCATTGATGCAACACAAGATGCCGATATCGCAGCAGCTGCAGGCGTTCCTTATACATATGGCCGTGAGGATTTAGGTGATCCTGATGCCAAAATGGCCGTTACGCTCGTCTTCCGGTTGAAAAATGTCACTCCAGATGTATGGAAGCAAATTCAGAAGCGACTTAATGGCGACGATGATCCGGGAACCGGTGCTAATGAAGTGAGCGCTTGGGGTTATGGAGAGCTTTACAATTATCCTGAAGTATATAAAAACAAAGCTAAGATGCGTGGCCTGAACATCGGCAGACAAAATAATGATACTGCGCTGATTAACGCTCTGCAAATTTTTGATGTTGACGGGGTTGATCCGCAAAGCCGGGCTGATGCCTTTGAAGTTGGCAAGAAAGAGGTTGTTCACGTTGTCGATTTTTTAAGAAAAAATTATCCGGAATTTGCGAATGTAGAGCTCGAAGCGACAGCGCCTGAGCTTTATGTCCGTGAGACCAGGCATATTCAGGGCGAGTACAGATTGACTATTCTCGATGTATTGGAAAATAGGGACCAATGGGACCGCATTGGCTTCGGTTCCTATCAGGTTGATATTCAGCGACTGAGTGCCGCCCATTTCGGAGATGTTGTAGGCAAGCCGGTTCAGTATGCAGTGCCTTTCCGCAGCATCGTCCCGCTTCATGTAGACGGACTGCTTGTCGTTAGCCGCTCAGCCAGCTATGATTCGCTTCCACATGGCAGTGCCCGTGTTATTCCGACTGGCATGGCAGTTGCGGAAGCGGCGGGTGCTGCAGCGAAGCTGGTGCAGGAGAAAAACCTGACCTTCAGACAGCTATCTGCCTCCAAAGCCGATATTGCCGAGCTGCAGGTTCGTATTAACAAGCAGGGGATGGAGGTAAAGCCATTCTCAGTGAAGCCGCAGCCGTTTATGGGGCATAAGCAATACGAAGGTCTCAAGACTGCAATGAGCCTGTCCTTGGCCAAGGGGGGCTACAAAAATGATTTTCATTTAGATGATGCAGCAAGTCCGGCAAGCATGGCCAACCTGATCAAAGCAAGCAAAGCCATTAAACCAGATGCCTTTAAAGGCGATGCTCATACAGCGCTAGGAAAGGTTGGTTCGCCTGATACTGCTCCGTTAACTATAGATCAAGCAAGCTATACGATTACTCAAGCATTAGGCATGGAAGTTGTGTTTGAACAAGCTAAGGCAGAACTGCTCCGTCAGAAGCTGCTAACAGAAGCAAGTATGGCTCTAATCACTGACCAGCAAAGCCTTACAAACGGTGATGTGTATATGATAATAAAGGACTTGAAAGTGGGATTAACGGGGACACCCTGATTCGTTGGTACAAAAAGAGCCATTCTACCGGCATCATCATGTAGAGTGGCTCTTATGTTTTAAAAAGATGGGATTGAAAGCAATGAAACGGATTTTTCGTAATAGAAATCATAGCTTACTTAAGCTTTAACCTCTTCAGCGGCTTCCTCATGATTGGCAGTGTCTTCTTCAATTAGGTCTTCAGCATCGTCCTGCTCGGTTTCATCCCCGTCTTCATCCCCATCTTCTTCTATGTCGCCATCATCGTCATCTTCACCATCTTCATCATCTTCATCGGTGTCATCATCTGCGTCATCTTCCTCGGCGTCATCGTCATCGTCATCATCCCCGTCTTCGTCTTCACCGTCATCCTCGCCGTCATCCTCGTCGCTATCATCTCCATCATCATCATCATCTTCTTCTTGATCCCCGGAATCGTCGTCGTCAGAGAGCTCAACATCATTGTCGGCATTCTCTGAGCCGGCCGCTGCTGTGACATGAGCCGCCTCCTCTTGAAGCGCTATTTCGATTTCTGCGATAACTTCGTCGGCCAGCTCGAAAATTTCTTGGCTTTCTCCTTGTGAACCTCCTGTGTTTGTCATTGCTTTAGCCTCCTATAGGATTGTTCAAGGATTCTCCTTGTGGTTCATGTATATGCGCAAAATGAAAGGATATACAGCTAATATCGATGTAAATCACGAAAATCTGCAGCGTATATCGTAGTTTAATATTGTACTTACTTAAATCAAGCAACTATGTTAAAATTGTAGCAAGGAGATGATTCGTTATGGAAGACTTTCATTTATGTCCGAAGTTTGAGCAAGCGTTCGAGCTGCTCGGTAAACGATGGACGGGACTGATTATCCGAGTGCTGCTGACAGGACCTAAACGCTTTAAGGATATTTCGGATTTCATACCTAGCATGAGTGATCGGATGCTCTCCGAAAGATTCAAGGAGCTCGAAGCAGCAGGCATGATAATTAGACACGTGTATCCCGAAACGCCCGTACGGATAGAATATGAGCTTACGGATAAAGGAAGAGGTCTGGAGCCGGCAATGACTGAGCTGCAAATGTGGGCGGACAAATGGTAGCATCCAGGCTTGGATACAACAGTGCTGCGGGGTTTCATGCATTTTATGTAGAATAATTGTGGAGTTTTTTGCTGAATAACAACCATTTTCCGTAAAAGCTCAGTGGAATATTCATTGAAAATTTTCATTGAGCTTGACTTTGCATAGTCCTGCGATTAAAATGATTATTAATGAAATTTTTGATCATGTTGCGATTCGTTGAAGGGAAAAAGTAATTCGCATTCCACATAAACAGAGAGGGGAGCCTTGGCTGTAAGCTTCCTTATGATGAGTGAATGAACAGACCTCCTGGAGAACTTACAGGGAAGCATTTTACATGACTGGGCTTGTATCAGTTTTGAATGTGTAGTAGCTGTTAAGCGTGTAGCGGGCGTTAGCCGCAAAGAACGGGATTGTTTTTCATGTACACGTAAGTGTCATGCTGATCTCGAATGTGGGTGGTACCACGGGTGAATTTGTTTATCAAATCTCTCGTCCCTGACTAACGTCGGGGCGGGGGATTTTTTTAATTTTCTGAAAAAAGATGGGTTGGGTTACAGTTTGGGAGGTCGATAGGATGAGCATTCAAAAGCCAAAAGGAACACAGGACATCTTGCTGGGCGATGTAGAGAAGTGGCAGTATTTAGAGGAAAAAGCGAGAGAATTATGCATCAGATTCAATTACAAAGAAATCCGTACCCCTATTTTTGAACACAGCGAATTATTTGCACGAGGTGTTGGGGAAACGACGGATATAGTAGAAAAAGAGATGTATACGTTTATGGACAAGGGCAACAGGAGCATTTCACTTCGCCCTGAAGGAACAGCAGGTGTTGTTCGCGCCTACGTGGAAAATAAGCTATACGGAGAGCCGGATGTCAGCAAGCTGTATTATATGGGTCCGATGTTCCGCTATGAGCAGCCGCAGGCTGGAAGATCCCGTCAGTTTCACCAATTTGGTGTCGAAGCAATCGGTTCTGAGGAACCGGGCATAGATGCCGAAGTGATAGCGCTGGGCTATACCTTTTACAAGGAAGTGGGCCTCAGGGATGTTACTGTTGAGATCAATTCTGTCGGAACGCCAGAGGTTCGGAGTACTTACAGGCTGAAGCTTCAAGAGTTTTTTGCTCCAGTTAAAGAGCTGCTCTGCAAGGATTGCCAGTCTCGTTTTGAACGCAACCCGATGCGTATTCTAGATTGTAAAATCGATCAGAAACACGGTGAAGGCGCACCTAGTATACTGGATTTCCTGGATGAAGCTTGTACCGTGCATTTTCAAGCTGTGCAGCGCCACTTGGATGCTATGGAGATTCCTTACCGGATTAATCCACGTTTGGTACGGGGACTTGATTACTATACGCATACGGCTTTCGAATACAAGGCAGCGGGTATAGGAGCTATTGATACAATTGGCGGCGGCGGCAGGTACAATGGGCTTGTCGAGCAAATTGGCGGCAATGATCAGCCTGGCGTAGGACTTGGGCTAGGCCTTGAGCGTATACTGCTTGTGCTGCAGGCTCAAGGGGTGGAGATTCCCAAGCAGAAGCAGCTTGATGTATATTTAATCGGCTTGGGCGAGGCTGCGGAGCAGGAGGTCGCTAAGCTGCTGTACCAGCTCCGTCTGCACGGAGTTGCAGCAGAGAAGGACTACCTTGGGCGTAAAATCAAAGCACAGATGAAATCGGCAGATCGGCTTCAGGCTGCTTATGTAGCCATTCTTGGTGAGAATGAGCTGCTTAGCGGAGAGATCACTTTGAAAAAGATGGCTACAGGTGAGCAGGCCACAGTCGCTCTAACGGATTTTGCAGATTATATGTCGAAGCTAGATAACTAAGATAATTCCAAAAGGAGGAAACAAATTTATGATGCTCAAAACACATCATTGTGGACAATTAACCAAGGCTCAAATCGGAGAAACAGTAACACTAAACGGGTGGGTACAAAGAAGGCGCGATCTCGGGGGCGTACTATTTATTGATCTTCGTGACCGCAGCGGTATTGTACAAATCGTCTTCAACCCTGACTTTTCAGGGGAAGCGCTGGCAATAGCTGATCGTGCACGGAACGAGTACGTTCTGGCAGTGCAAGGAAAAGTAGTGGAACGCGACGCAGAAACAGTGAACAAAAATATTGCGACCGGAGAAATTGAAATCCAAGTAACCGAAATCGAAGTGATGAATGCAGCTAAAACACCTCCATTTTTCATTGAAGATGGGATTGAAGTGGACGAAGCTGTCCGTTTGAAATACCGATATTTAGATCTTCGTCGTCCTGAGATGCAAAGAACGCTTATGCTGCGTTCGAAAGCGTCCAAGATTTTCCGTGACTTCCTTGATGAAAATGGATTTATCGATGTTGAAACGCCAATTTTAACAAAAAGTACACCGGAAGGCGCTCGTGATTATTTGGTGCCTAGCCGTGTACATCCTGGCGAGTTTTTCGCCCTTCCGCAGTCACCGCAAATTTTCAAGCAGTTGCTGATGGTATCTGGCCTGGAGCGTTATTATCAAATTGCCCGCTGCTTCCGGGATGAGGATTTACGCGCAGACCGTCAGCCTGAATTTACCCAGGTGGACATTGAGACATCCTTCCTGTCTCAGGACCAACTGCTGGAGCTGATGGAAGAGCTTATCGCTAAACTGATGAAAGAAACGTCCAACGTAGATGTAGAACTACCGTTCCAACGCTTAAGCTATGCCGATGCTATTGGCAAATACGGCTCAGACAAGCCGGACCTTCGTTTCGGTATGGAGCTTGAGGATGTTTCGGATATCGTTTCGACATCCGGCGTTAAAGTATTCGCTTCCGTCATCGAAAACGGCGGTCAAGTTAAAGCACTGAACGCTAAAGGCTGTGGTACGTGGAGCCGTAAGGAAATCGATGATTTAGGGCCATTCGCTGCCAGATATGGAGCCAAGGGTCTGGCTTGGATCCAGGTGAAGGACGGAGAGTTTAAGGGGCCAATCGTGAAGTTCTTTACGGAAGCGGAGATCGAATCCTTGAAGTCGCGTCTCGGCGCCGAAGAAGGAGATCTGCTGCTCTTCTCCGCGGATAAGAAAAAAGTAGTTGCTGATGTACTGGGCAACCTCCGCCTTAAAATCGGCCGTCAGCTTGGTCTGATCGACGATTCCAAATTCAAATTCGCCTGGGTTGTGGACTTTCCGCTGCTTGGCTATGACGAGGAAGCGAAGCGCTGGGTAGCTGAGCATCATCCCTTCACCCGTCCTAAGGATGAGGATGTGGCCTACTTTGATACAGATCCAGGACAAATTCGTGCTCAAGCCTATGACCTTGTTTTGAACGGTTATGAGGTTGGCGGTGGCTCAATGCGGATTTACAAACGGGATGTGCAGGAAAAAATGTTTGCCGCACTTGGCTTTTCCCAGGAAGAAGCGAATGAGAAGTTCGGCTTCCTGCTTGAAGCCTTTGAATACGGAACACCTCCGCATGGCGGAATTGCCTTCGGCTTTGACCGCTTGGTGATGCTGATTTCCGGACGGACGAATCTTAGAGAAACCATTGCATTCCCAAAAACAGCGAGCGCTACAGATCTGTTGACAGATGCGCCAGGTACCGTAGACGACAAGCAGCTGGAGCAATTATCCATTCGCGTTGCTTTGAAGCAGGCAGCTGCGAAGGTTTAAGAGCGAAAGCTTTAAAGTTTAAATTGTTAAGGCTTAGATCGGTAAAGTACGAAATCGTCAAAGATTAAATCGCTAAGGCTTAAATCGTTAAAGTACGAGAGCGTAAAGTGCGAAAAGTTAAAAAGGATGTGTTTCTGATGCTTCATCAGTTTTCACGGACGGAATTGGCTATCGGGCCTGAAGGGCTTGAAGTCATGAAGAACAGCACCGTAGCTGTACTGGGTATTGGCGGCGTCGGTTCGATAGCTGCTGAGGCTTTGGCTCGTACGGGTGTTGGCCGCCTTATTCTGATCGACAAGGATGTCGTGGATATCACGAATATTAACCGTCAGATTCATGCGCTGACTACAACGGTAGGGCAGCACAAGGCAGAATTAATGCGTGAGCGTATCAAGCTTATCAATCCCGAGTGCGATGCCATAGCCCTTAAAATGTTTTATACCGAAGAAACATATGAGCAGCTGTTTGAGTATCCTCTTGATTACGTGCTGGATGCCAGCGATACAATCAGCTACAAAATTCATCTTATCAAGCAGTGCATAGAGCGCAAAATTCCACTTGTCTCCAGCATGGGAGCCGCCAATAAAATGGATCCCACACTGTTTCAGGTCGCCGATATTTCCAAAACGACAATGGACCCGATCGCGAGGGTCATTCGCCAGAAGCTGCGCAAAGAGGGGATTAAAAAAGGCGTGAAGGTTGTATTCTCAACCGAGCAGCCAAGCAAGCCCCGTGAAGATGTAACACAGCGGATAGTACCTGAACATGCACCAGAAATACGTAAAGCCAAAATGCCCCCGGCCAGCAATGCCTTTGTGCCTCCGGTAGCCGGACTTATTATGGTAAGTGTTGCAGTGAAGGATTTGCTGAACATAGCGAATGAGAAAGCGAAGCAATAGACTAAAGAGTTGGCTACAGTTTATAATATTTCAAAAAGCAGGGGGACCTGAACCGTCCTTCTGTTTTTTTGACTTTTTTGGGAAATGACCACTATACATTTGAAGTCACCAAAAAGAAAAGGTCAGCGGCAGGAAATTGAGCCTAAACTCAAGCCAAGCCCAATACACAACCCCAAGCTCAAAACAAGCTCAAACAAGCTAAAACAAGCTCAAACAAGCTAAAACAAACTCAATATAGCTCAAACCCCCGTTGCGGATTGGTGGGCATCTTTATAGTGATGAAAAATATCACTAACCAGCCAGCTCCAGAAATGGCTCGGAAAAAATGGCTCAACAAGCACCTTTAACGATGAAAAACATCACTAAAATACCAATCACATGCTAAAAATTTCACTTAGTGATGAAAAACATCGTTAACTCTACAAAAACGGTTGTCTTTCACGAAGGTTTTGACAGAAGGGCGTGGATCGTGATATTTTTTAGGCAATCTTTTCATTCTTGCATGACAGACAGGCAGGCAAACAAAATTTCAAAAAGGCAGGAGTCCGCACTTATGGATTTATTCACATATTCTTCGCAGCAAGATCCCGGAGGGAAGCTGCTTGCGGATCGCATGCGGCCAACGACGCTGGAAGACTACATTGGTCAGGAGCAAATTGTTGGCCAGGGCAAACTGCTTCGGCGTGCGATTGAAGCAGATCAGGTGACCTCGATCCTGCTCTATGGACCACCAGGTACGGGTAAAACTACCCTGGCTAACATTATTGCCAACCGTACGCAGGGAGAGTTCGTCAAGCTGAACGCAGTGGAGGCTTCAGTGAAGGACGTCAGGGAAGTGATCGAACAAGCCAAGACAAATAAAGCGCTATACGGCAAGAAAACGACATTGTTTCTTGACGAGGTGCACCGCTTTAATACATCCAGGCAGGATGCACTGCTTCCGGCAGTCGAGCAGGGCATCCTGATCTTTATCGGGGCGACCACGGAAAACCCCTTTCACCATGTGAACGGGGCTCTGCTCTCGAGGTCGACGCTGTTTCAGCTGGAGCCCCTTACACACGAGCATTCGCTGATCGCCATGCGGCGGGCGATTGCCGACCCCATAAGGGGGCTCGGCTTTATGAGCCTCCACGTGGACGAGGAGGCGCTGCAGCACATAGCGGAGATGGCCAATGGCGACATCCGCCGCTCGTTGAATGCGCTGGAGCTGGCAGCGCTCACGACCTCACCCGAACCGGATGGTACGATTCGGATTACACTGGAGGAGGCGGAGGAGTCGATCCGCCGCCCCATAGTCAAAGCGGATGAGTCTACGCAGTATGACGTGCTCTCCGCTTTCCACAAAAGCGTGCGCGGCTCAAGCGACGCTGCGTTGTTCTGGTTCCTCTATGCCGTCGAGAAGCTCGGCATGGATCCTATGACCTTCCTGCGGCGTTTGATTGTCGCCTGCAGCGAGGACATCGGTCTCGCCAACCCGCAGGCGCTGGTCCAAGCTGTTACCGCAATGGACGCCTATCATAAAATAGGCTGGCCAGAAGCGAAATATCCTATAGCGCAAGCGATTCTCTTTGCTGTGGAAAGCCCGAAATCGAACTCTATCCCGATCGCTTTAGACAAAGCGATGCAGGCGATGGAACGGCTGAAGTCGGCCAAAGTTCCGCTGCATCTGTGCGACACGCATTATAAAGGAGCAGATAAGCTGGGCCATAAAGGGTATCAATATCCGCATAATTTTCCAGGGCACTATGTGGAGCAGCAATATTTGCCGGATGAAATTAAGGATGAAATTTTGTTTGCGGCGAGTGAACAGGGTACCGAGGAGAAAATGAGGCAAAACCAGCACAAAAGAAGAGGGAGATCCGCGGGCGATTAAGCCCCGGAACTCCCTTGCGTGCTTGGTGTGCTTTCTTTTACTGAAATGGAAATGACCTTTTCGGTCAGCGGATTGTACCGGATCGTAACCAGGAGAGGGAATTCGCGATTGTTTTTACTCGCCCAAAAGCGAAATCGCTGCTCGGCAGCGGTTGCGGAAATATCGGTACGTCCCAAGTACTTGAAATCGACTAGTTTATAGCTTTTGCCGGCTTCCTGGAATGCCAGACGGCTCCATTTGGCGTATTCCGGCTCTTTGATCATCACTTCTGCCAAGGATTCAGCTTTGGCCTGATATACATTCGAGCATAGAGCGATTAGCAGCAAAGCTATTACTGATATTCGAATTCGCAAACAGCTCACCTCCACCACTAGCGTTTACGTTAGGAGGCAGTTTGATACTGCGAGCAGTATCGGAAAATTGTGTAAGCAGTTTTGCGATTTAACCTTGCATCAACTGCCTAGAATTTTGTTTATACGCTTCGTATTTATGACCTATGACTGATCCCATATATCCCATATTATTTACCTTATTTATGAACCAGATCTATGGTAGCTCCGCCCAGGCACAGCTCCCCATCATAAAATACGACAGACTGTCCGGGCGTTACTGCTTTTTGCAGCTTGTCAAATTTGACTTCGCAGGTAGCGTTCTCGCCGAATTCAACCGTCACCTCTTGATCCGGCTGGCGGTAGCGGAACTTCGCTGTACAGCGGAAGGGACCGTCAGGCTTTCGGGTCCTTATCCAGTTCAGACCAGAGGCGGACAAGCCCTTGGAATATAGGCTTGGATGCTGCTCGCCCTGGACGACAAGAAGATCGTTGTGCTCCAGATCCTTATCGGCCACAAACCAAGGCTCACCCGAGCCAGAGCCCCCAATCCCAAGTCCTTGTCTTTGACCTAGTGTATAGTACATAAGACCGTCATGCCGTCCTTTTATTTCACCAGTGCGGATGTCCTTCATATTGCCAGGCTGCGCCGGCAAATATTGGCTGAGAAACTCCTTGAAATCACGCTCTCCTATAAAACAGATGCCTGTGCTGTCTTTCTTTTTGGCCGTTGCCAAGCCTATGCTTTCCGCAATTTCACGCACCTTCGGTTTAGGCAGATCGCCAATAGGAAACATGACACGGGACAATTGCTGCTGATTTAACAGATGCAGGAAATAAGTCTGATCCTTATTTGAATCCTGGCCGCGAAGCAGACGGTATTCTCCATCGGTTTGTCCGATTCTGGCGTAATGTCCGGTTGCAATATAATCGCCGCCAAGCTCATTAACCTTTTGCAGCAATTCACCGAATTTGATTTCCCGATTGCACATAACATCAGGATTTGGTGTCCGGCCTTTCCGGTATTCATCCAGAAAATAAGTGAAAACCTTGCTATAATATTGTTTCTCAAAATTAACTGTATAGAAGGGGATATCGAGCTGAGTGCATACTCTTCGCACATCTTCGGCATCTTCTTCTGCCGTACAATGTCCATACTCGTCGGTATCATCCCAATTTTTCATGAAAATTCCGATAACCTCATACCCTTGCTCCTTTAGCAGGAACGCGGCAACGGATGAATCGACACCACCCGACATGCCGAGCACAACCCGTGCTTTTTTACTCATAAGCTAACCTCTTTCTTTTTAAACAAAAATTATTCTTGAAGCCATATCCTTTCATTATACATCTACTGGCGGTAAAATTAAAATATTTCATCAGAATGTCATCCTTCTTCTCCCCAAATACAAGGAATTGTGTTACCATATATATCATGCATATAAGCTAGGGATTTTTTTCATAAAAATGGTAATCCTGATTATTAAGCTATTTATTAATGGAATCATAGAGTTTAAGAAATGAATTGAATGAGGTGGCTAGGATTGAAGATTTCTACCAAAGGACGTTATGGACTGACAATTATGATGGAGCTTGCCACGAAATTCGGTGAAGGCCCAACTTCTTTGAAAAGTATTGCGGAAAAACATCAGCTTTCTGAGCATTATTTGGAGCAACTCGTGGCTCCCTTGCGAAATGCCGGTCTGGTTAAAAGCATACGCGGAGCTTACGGTGGTTATATTCTTTCAAATTCTCCGGAAAAGATTACAGCTGGCGAAGTGATTCGGGTATTGGAAGGCCCTATCAGTCCAGTCGATTTCACTGAAGAAGACGATCCGGCCAAGCGGGATCTCTGGATTCGGATACGGGACAGCATAGCCGATGTGCTTGATTCCACAACATTAGCCAGCCTGATCTCCTTTCAGGATATTGGCAGGCAAGATAATTACATGTTTTACATCTAGGGCGGAATGTTATGAATTCGATTTATCTCGATCATGCCGCTACAACACCGGTTCATCCTGAGGTGCTCGAAGCTATGCTTCCTTATTATGAGGAAGCCTTCGGCAATCCTTCGAGTACTCATCGCTTCGGCAGGGCAGCCAAAACAGCAGTTAACGGATCACGTGATTTTATTGCCCGAAGCATTGGATGCTCACCTGCTCAATTGATTTTCACGAGCGGAGGGACCGAGAGTAATAATATGGCCATTTTTGGCGTTGTGCAAGCAAGCAAGAGGCACAACGAAAAGCAGAAGAAGCATATCCTAACAACCCGCATTGAGCATCATGCCATTCTTCATCCTTGTAATTGGCTGGAAGATCTGGGATTTGAGATTACTTACCTGTCTGTAGATCCGACCGGTCTTATTAATATCAAGGATGTAGAAGCAGCCATCCGCCAAGATACAGTGCTTATTAGTGTAATGTACGGGAACAATGAGGTAGGTACGCTGCAGCCTATTGAACAGATAGGCCAGCTTGCCCGCAGTCTCAGGATACCGTTCCATGTTGACGCTGTACAAGCACTTGGCAAAACCCCGCTTGATCTTTCACAGCTTCCTGTTGACCTCATGAGCTTCTCAGCTCATAAGATCAATGGACCCAAAGGCATAGGAGCCTTATATGTTTCCAAGACCATACAACTCGATCCCCTTCTATTCGGTGGGGCACAGGAAAGAAAAAAAAGAGCAGGTACAGAAAATGTTGCAGCCATTGTCGGATTCGCCAAAGCTGTAGAAATATCTGTACCCAATGTTGAGACTGTGCAACTTATAACAGAAGAACTGCGTCAATGCATGATAAGCACTTTTATAGATGAGCTCGGATCAGCAGGTTTTATTGTGAACGGTCATGAATCCAAGCGATTACCGCACATTTTAAATATCAGCTTTCCCGGTGTAAGCACCGAGAGTCTGCTTATGAATCTTGATTTAGAAGGTATTGCTGCTGCAAGCGGCTCTGCTTGCACTTCCGGTTCCCTGGAGGTCTCCCACGTTTTGCAAGCGATGGAATTACCAGAAGATGTATTGTCCTCCGCTGTTCGGTTTAGCTTTGGAATGGGGAATTCTAAAGAGCAAATCGCAGAAGCCGCCCGCAAAACTGCAACGATTGTGAAACGCATACGTATGTTATAGTACCGGGTGGTACTAGGAGGTAAGCAATTTGCGTAAAGCTCATGAATGGGTCGGCTTACCGGTGCTGGCTATTAACACCGGCAAGCAGTTAGGCCGTGCGAAGGACCTGGTTATTGACGATGCCTGGATGATTACGGGCATTATTCTGGAATCGAAGCAATGGTTCGCTTCCTTGCGTTACATAAGCTCAGCCAATGTTGCCGCTTTTGGAGAAGATGCTATTACTGTAGCGGATGAGACTGCCGTTCAAGATCTTGACGATGAAGCGAAGCTCAATGCCTTTATTGGTGGGACCCGCAAAATTAAGGGACTCCCGGTCATTACTGTAGGCGGCGAGCAACTAGGAATAGTGGAAGATGTTTATTTAGCGCAAGATTGGGGAACACAAATAATAGGCTATGAATTATCCGAAGGCTTCATTTCCGATGTTAAGGACGGACGCAAATGGCTTCCCATGCCGGATCAGGCAGTTAGGGGAGAGAATGCCATTATCGTATCGATTCACAGGGTTCGGGACCTGGAGGTGCCCTTCGTAACCAAAGAAGAATAGGGTGAAAATAAGATGCGTTGTCCAAACTGTAATTCGAAGGATATTGGGAAGATCGGTTCCCATCAATTCTACTGCTGGGGCTGCTTTATCGAGCTCAGCGTGAACGGAGAGAAAATGTCTGTTTATCAGGTCGAAGAAGATGGTACACTAAGCTCGCTTGACGATTTGTTCTTTGAGGAAGAAATTCCTCAAATTCATATTCATGCTAACTAGTACCTGTTGATGCAAATATAAGTTGTAAGAAAAAGCTATGAGAAGCACAAGCACCGTTCTCTTTTTGTGATAACCCACAACCGAGAATGGTGTTTTTTTGTGTGCTATTCTTCAGCGGGTTAAATTTCATAGGTTGTACATATACTGTAAAAAGAGGGGATGTTCCTGCGAAGTTTGAGAAAAAGCCGGGGTGAGGTTATTGGAACGATTTTGGAAAAACAAATGGTTTGTCACGCTCGTTTACATCCTGCTGTCTTTAGCTGTTTTATATATGCTAATGCGGATTAATCCGATTTTACAAGGTATATATCAGTTTTTGAAATCGGTGTTGACGCCTTTTTTTGTCGCGCTGGTCATATCCTACGTGTTAAATCCGGTCGTGAACCTGCTTAACAAAAGAAAGGTGCCTAGAACAGTAGCTGTATTGCTGATCTATAGTGTTT
Source organism: Paenibacillus eucommiae (assembly GCF_017874215.1). Lineage (GTDB taxonomy): Bacteria > Bacillota > Bacilli > Paenibacillales > NBRC-103111 > Paenibacillus_AI > Paenibacillus_AI eucommiae. Next base: position 65,681 of record NZ_JAGGLB010000037.1, on the reverse strand, counting down.
TTATAGCCAGCCTGACTGTAATTATTATGAACGTTATACCTATGTTTGTAGAACAATTGCAGGAACTGAATGAGCATTTGCCACAGCTTGCGATGAGGGCACAGTCATTAGTGGACGGCTTTAACTCCAGCCAGTTTTTTCCGGAAAGCGTAAGGTCAGGATTTAATCGTTCATTAATCAAAATGGAAAATGGCATCTCCACATCGATTTCCAACTATATGGATCAGATCGGCACCACGATAAATATGCTTTTTATTGCTTTTATCGTTCCTTTCCTGGCCTTTTATATATTGAAGGATTTTCAGCTTATGGAGAAAGCGGTTATTGCTATCGTTCCGAAAAGCCAGCGCAAACGAACTGTGAAGCTGTTCGTCGATATTGATACTGCACTGGGGAATTATATCCGCGGCCAGCTGCTGGTATGCGTGATTGTTGGCACTCTCGCCTATATAGGCTACTGGATTATTGATATGCCATATCCCCTTTTACTGGCAAGTGTAGTTGCTGTGTTTAACATTATCCCTTATCTGGGTCCTTTTTTTGGAGCGGCTCCAGCGGTTTTGATGGCATCAACAGTTTCGATGAAATTGGTGCTTTTGATCATTATAGTCAATCTGGCCATTCAAATTTTGGAGGGCAATGTGATTTCTCCCCAGGTGGTTGGACGCACCCTGCACATGCATCCTTTATTTATAATTTTTGCGCTGCTTGTCGGCGGTGAGGTTGCTGGTATTATGGGTTTGATTTTGGCCGTTCCCTTCTTTGCTGCTATGAAGGTTGTGGTTCAGCATGTGTTTCTTTATTACGTGCATCGACGAACCCATTAATTCTCTTCTAAATAGTTGACAGCTTGGAAGCGTATCGCTATAATTTTCCTTAACTATTAAGGCGATAACCAGGGTGGTACCGCGATCATTCGTCCCTGTTTTTTTGAGGGGACGTTTTTATTTTTCACATAAATGGAGGCAGAACCAGGATGAAAGCAAGTGAGATTCGTAAAAAATGGTTGGATTTTTTTGCAAGCAAAGGACATACCATCGAGTACAGTGCGCCGCTTGTCCCACACAACGATCCGTCGCTGCTGTGGATTAATGCCGGGATGGCCCCGCTGAAGGCTTATTTTGACGGTCGTGTGGTACCTGAGAATCCTCGTATTGCTAACGCCCAGAAATGTATACGCACTAACGATATTGAGAATGTAGGGAAAACCCGCCGCCATCAAACTTTTTTTGAGATGCTCGGTAATTTTTCTATTGGAGATTATTTTAAGGAAGAGACGATTGTCTGGGCTTGGGAATTTCTGACTGACCCCAAATGGATCGGATTTAACCCGGAATTGCTCTCGGTTACGGTTTATCCGGAAGATACAGAAGCTTATGACCTGTGGAATCTGAAAATTGGTCTGCCGGCAGAACGGATATACAAGCTGGATGAGAATTTTTGGGATATCGGGGAAGGGCCTTGTGGACCTTGTACGGAAATTTTTTATGACCGTGGCGATGCTTACGGGGATCTGGCAGATCCGGAGTGCTGGCCGGGCGGTGAGAATGAGCGTTTTCTGGAAGTATGGAATCTCGTTTTCTCGCAGTTTAATCACAACAAGGATGGAAGCTATACGCCGCTGCCTAATAAAAATATTGATACGGGTGCAGGTCTCGAACGCTTTGCTTCCATTTTACAGCAGGTCGATTCTAACTTTGATACAGATTTGTTCCAGCCGATTATTGCCAAAACCTGTGAGCTTGCAGGGGTGAAGTACCATGTTAACGCAGAGCATGATGTAGCTTTGAAGGTTATTGCCGATCATGTCAGGACGGTATCTTTCTCTGTAGGAGACGGGGTACTGCCTTCCAATGAAGGACGTGGATATGTAATCCGCCGATTGCTCCGCCGTGCAGTGCGCTATGGTAAGGTGCTTGGGCTGGATAAGCCGTTCTTGTACCAATTGACGCCTGTTGTTGGAGAAATTATGGGCAGCTATTATACAGAGGTTGTAGACAAAGCTGACTTTATTGAGAAGGTAATCCGTACAGAAGAGGAACGTTTCCATGAAACGTTGAGTGATGGTCTGGCTATTTTATCTGATATGGCCGAGAAGACTCTCCAGGCCGGAGGCAGCGAAATCAGCGGGCCGGATGCTTTTAAATTATATGATACCTACGGTTTTCCGTTTGACTTGACAGAGGATTTTGCCGGTGAGAAGGGCTTGACAGTGAATCGGGCCGGATTCGATGCGGCGATGCAGGAGCAGCGTGTAAGGGCTAGAGGAGCTCGTCAGGAATCGGAAAGCATGAATGTTCAAGGCGGGCCGCTGGCTGATTTCACGACTAAAAGTGAATTTGTTGGGTATAATGAATTGGTAGTTCCTGCTAATGTCATTGCCATCGTCCATGAGAATCAGTTTATAGACATGGTTGGCGTAGGTGAGGTTTGCCAGGTAGTACTTGATCGTACGCCTTTCTATGCTGAGAGCGGGGGACAAGTAAGTGATCTCGGCAGCATGCGCAGTTCTCAGGCAGAGCTGAAGGTAGAGGCTGTAAGCAAAGCGCCTCACGGCCAGCATGTGCACACGGTCACTGTTGAATCTGGCGTTCTGCGTCAGGGGGATGCAGTAGAAGCTAGTGTCAGCCGGAGCTTCCGGGATGACACGATCAAGAACCATACGGCCACCCATCTGCTGCATAAAGCGCTCAAGCAAGTGTTAGGAGAGCATGTCAATCAGGCTGGCTCTCTGGTGGAGCCGGATCGGCTGCGGTTTGACTTCTCCCATTTCGGCAGTATTAACGGGGAAGAATTGCAAGCAATAGAAGAGCTTGTTAATCAGCAAGTGTGGTATAATACAAATGTGGATATTGATCTGAAATCGATAGCAGATGCCAAGGCGATGGGAGCAATGGCGCTATTTGGAGAAAAATATGGCGAAATCGTACGCGTAGTGCGTGTCGGCGATTATAGCTTAGAGCTTTGCGGCGGCTGCCATGTGAACAATACAGGACAAATTGGTTTGTTCAAAATTGTTAGCGAATCAGGTATAGGCTCAGGAATCCGTCGTATAGAAGCGGTAACGGGGCGTGGTGCTTATGCTTATATGGATCAGCAATTAGAGCTGCTCAAAGAAGCTGCGGTTCTGCTTAAATCGAATGTGCAGGATGTTCCTAAGCGTTTGGAAAGCAGCTTGCAGCAGATGAAAGACCTGGCTCGTGAGAATGAGTCCTTGCGCGGCAAGCTTGGCCGTATCGAGGCCAGCTCGCTTACTGATCAGCTGAAGCTTATTGCCGGGGTTCCCGTACTCGCTGCTCAGGTTAATGCCGGAGATATGGATTCACTAAGAAATATTGTGGATGAGATGAAAGGCAAGCTGGGCTCGGCCATTATCGTGTTAGGTTCTGCAGCTGAGGATAAAGTGAATCTGGTTGCAGCAGTAACGCCTGATCTCGTTTCGAAAGGCTTTCATGCCGGTAAAATTATTAAGGAAATAGCTGCTATCGTAGGAGGCAGTGGCGGTGGAAGGCCTGATATGGCACAAGCAGGCGGCAAAAATCCATCTGAGCTTGCGTCGGCGTTAGCTGCGGTTGAGAAGGTAGTTTCCCACCAGAATGCATAATTTTTTCTCTACAAACAGGAATCTTTAATTTGATAGAGAATATATCACAATATACACTAGTGGAAGTGGGGGTGCTTCAGATGAGTTCCATGGATAAGACGATGAAATTCAACGTTAAAGCGGAAGAAATCGAGACATCACCTAAAGAAGTTCTGCTTTCGGTTTACGATGCTTTACAGGAAAAGGGATACAATCCTATTAATCAAATTGTCGGGTATTTGTTATCAGGCGATCCTGCTTATATCCCCAGACATAATAATGCAAGAAGCCTGATACGCAAGCGGGAGCGGGATGAGCTGATCGAGGAATTGGTCCGCTCATACCTGGCCCAGCACAAATAAACGAAAAGAGAAGCAGCATGAGATGGATGGGTCTTGATTATGGGGATAAAACGATCGGTGTCGCGCTTAGTGATGAACTTGGATGGACGGCGCAGGGTTTAGAAACGATCCAGCGCCGTACCCCCGATAAAGATGCGGCTAGAATTAAGGAAATTGCCGAGCAGTATGAGGTAGCGGAAATTGTCGTCGGGCTTCCCAAAAATATGAACAATACGGTTGGCGCCCGCGGTGAAATCTGTATAGCTTTTTCTGAGGATTTACAACAAAGGTTACAAGTTCCCGTACATTTATGGGATGAAAGACTTACAACGGTTTCTGCCACACGGCTTTTGGTAGAGGCGGATGTTAGCCGCAAGAAGCGCAAGGCTGTAATTGATAAGATGGCCGCGGCGCTGATACTGCAAGGTTATATGGATGCTAATAAGAAGGGGTGATTAAGCCATGTCCAAAGAAGAATTGCATGAAGAAGAACCGGAAATTATTTATATTCCGGATGACGAGGGCAATGAAGAAGAGTTCGAGGTCATCATGAAGTTTGAAGTGGACGGTTCCGACAAAAAGTATATGATGGTAGTGCCGATGGAAGGCGACGAGGAAACCGATGAAGTCTATGCATTCCGTTATGAAGAGGATGACAATGGCGATGACCTCAAACTGTTCACAATCGACGATGAAGAGGAATGGGCTATAGTAGAAGAAACCTTCAATACTCTCATGGCGGAGGAAGAAGAGGAAGAACAAGCATGAGCCAGGAGTTAGCAGGCTTATTGCGCAATGCTTACGGGGATGATATCATTTTATTTGATGAGCACAATGAATCCACAGTGTATCGGCTGTTAGCCGAATTTGTTTACGGCAATTATACGTATGCGGTGCTGCAAGCGTCAGAGTCGAAAAAGGAAGAAGATGTCGCCATTTTTCGGGTTGTGGAGAGCGCACCTCAGCAGTACGAGCTGGAAACCATTGAGGACGATGAGGAATGGGAAACCGTTTCCGAGCTCTATGATGAGATGACGTTTCCGGTGAACGAAGACTTGTAAGAGGCTTACACCCGAGCGGAGACATCCGCTCTTTTTTTATGTTCAGAAAGGAGAATGATTTTGGAAAACTATCATGATGAACAGAAGAAGTCTGGAAGACGCAAGCGTAAGGCCATTGGGATAACGATCAGCTTGATCGTGCTAATTCTAATCGGCGGAGGGATTGGCACTGCGCTTTATATATCGAGTGCGCTCCAGCCCACAGCCAGTTCCGATCAGGAAGTTCGGGTGAAAATTCCAAGTGGCACAGGCTCTGCACAAATTGCCAAGCTGCTGAAGGATGAAGGCATGATTAAAGATTCAACCATATTTACTATTTATTTAAAGATGAAAAAAGAAGGCTCGCGCTTCCAGGCCGGAGAATACGCCATGAAGCCTGGTATGACATTTGATCAAATGATCGAACAGATGAACAATGGACAGACTGTCAAAGAAGAGGTATTCCGCGTAACGATCCCGGAAGGCTACACGATTGAACAGATTGCTGATAAGCTGGGCGAGCAGACGCCATGGTCAGCGGATGAATTTTTACAATTGATGGACAATCCGGAGCAGTTTAAGTCAGCTGCTGCTGCCGATCTGCCTGATAACGAGCTGCTTAAGCATCGTCTGGAAGGCTATTTATTTCCGGAAACATACGAATTTAAAAAAGGATCAACTGTAGAAGATTTTATTGAAAGAGCGCTGCAGGAGCTGGATAAGAAGCTGGATACGCTGCCAAGTGATTGGCAGGACCGGATGAAGGCACTAAATCTCAATAGGCATCAAATGTTAACGATTGCTTCTCTGATTGAAAGAGAGGTCGTGCTGGATGAGGAACGCCCACTCGTTGCTGGTGTTATTTATAACCGCTTGAATACGAATATGAAGCTGCAAATTGATGCGACTGTGCAATATTTATTCGATAAATTCAAAGAACGACTCTATGAGAAGGATCTGTTGGTCGATAGCCCTTATAATACTTATAAAAATTTAGGACTGCCTCCGGGGCCAATTGCTAGTCCCAGCATAGCTTCTATTAAGGCGGCCTTGTATCCGCAGGAGACGAAATACTTTTTTTATTTGACCAAGAAAGACGGCACTCAGGGGCATCTTTTTGCCGAAACATTTGAAGAGCACAAAAAAAATAAAACGATCAGTGAGCAAACCGCTAAGTAAATGAAGCCGTGCAGCCGATAAACAATAGTATGAATATGAAAAGAAGGGCAAACGGTTGAAAAAACCTGAATGATTAGTAAGCGTCGGCTCGACAGCAGATATGAAAGTGATGATTGAAGCTGGAGCTGACGCGGTCATAATGGGGTAACACAAATATTTATCATTCCAAGCGAGAGCTTATCAAAGCTTATATGCAGCATCAAGGCAAGGAAGCATCAGACCAGGATCGCTCTATGCAAAGAGGGCTTTTTCTTATTGAGCAGGAAGGGCAGGATCAGTTGTACCCTGTTTATGAAGATGGAAAAGGCACGTATATTATGAACTCTGAGGATGTATGCATGCTGGATAACCTTCGAGAGCTCATAGAAGGGCGGATAGATTGCTTGAAAATTGAAGGGCTCCCCTTAGTCTACTTTGTATAATGAAACCGTTGTACGCAGCTACAGAGCGGCTATTGATGCCTTCTTAGCTGATCCGCAGGGCTATGTTTTTCAGCAGGAATGGTTGGAGGCGATTGAGCATCTTCAGGACCCGAAACGCGAGCTGTCCTATGGTTTTTTCTATAAGGAGCAGGTTTATTGAATAAAGCTACAATTTTGAAACGAGGTGAATTTATAATATAAGCATCCCCCTTCTATTCGGTCCGCTGTGTATTGTCTGGTCATTTCACAGACCGTGATTCCAACTGGGGTGGCTGCTCGCAGTCATGTTGCTGGATGTATGATTTATACGCCAAAGGAGAAGAAAAGCATACATTACTTAGCGACGATTGTTAATGCCTACCGTCAGGATATTGATGCTTTTTTCCTGGATACTGAGAACTATGTGTTAAGCCAGGTTTGGCGCGGTGAGATCCACAAGGCGGCAAACCGGCCGCTAAACACCGTTTTTTTTCTGTGAGGCGGATGCAAAGCTTGCCGTTATAGAGCAGAGGAACTACTTTAATCCAGGGCAAGAGATGGGGTTTTTCGGCCCGGGTGGAACTAAATTCAGACAAAAGGTGCACAAAATTTATGATGTCAAAGCGCAAGAGCTTGATGCAGCCCGTCATCCATTGCAAATTGTGGATATTGAGGTCGATAATCCCGTGAAAAAATGGGATATGATGCGTAAATATGCAAATTCCTGAAAAAATATGAAGGAATTATAGAGGATATTGTAGGAATATGTCGAAATGTATGAGAAAAGAACTAGAAAGGAATAAAACGCCAAATGGGAGACACGAATAAAACGAGGGATTCGAAGCCATTCAGTTCCAAAGCCCTAAAGGGAATGACACAAGTGCGCATTGCGAATCCGATCAAGTCTGTTGGAATGAAGTTGTTTTTAATCTTTTTTATTAGTATTTTGGCTTTCGTGCTAGTAATGGGCATTTTTTCCTATCAGGTTTCGAAAAGCGTCATACAGAAAAAAGTAGCTGACACAAGCGAACAAACGATTAAGCAAGCTGGTCAAAAATTGGATTTTATCTATAAAACCTATGAGGATACTACCCTCCAAATGCTGCTCGACAAAGATATGCAGGACTCCTTAAGCCAATTAGCGAAAATGAATACTGCAACTTATGAATACCTGGAATTAATGCGCAAATTGAACGATAAGCTCAATGTTATTGTGTTTGGCAATAACACGATTAAAACGGTGCAGCTGTATAAGACGAGCGGTGAATTAATTACGATGTCGGGCAGCGGAACAAGTCAAGCGGATAAGAACAAGTCAGAGGAAGCCTGGTTTAAAAGCGTTGTTGAAAGAAATGGAGGAGCTGTTTGGCTCGATTCCAAGGAGCAAGGCTACTCCGAATCAGAAAGTGCATTTGCCATCGGGAGATTGCTCAAAAGCACGACCAGTGGAAGCAGCGATTTAGCTACCGTGCTTCTGATTGAAATTTCCAGTGAAATTCTGAACAAGGAAATGGATCAAATACAGCTTGGTGATGAAAGCCAAATCATTATCACCAGTCCGGGGAATAAAAATATCGCAGTGAAAGATAACGTCGATATAGAGAAAGATGCGGCTATCCAGCTTAGCGCAGAGCAGCTTGGAGCAGAATCAGGCTCATTTGAAAATGCTCAGGATCAATTGGTCGTGTATTATAAAGGACCCGTATCCAACTGGAATTTGATCGGGTATATGCCGGTTAGCTCGCTTGTGAAGGATGCCAAGCAAATATTCAATTTTACATTAATTGTAGCTTTAATTGCAGCAATCATTGCTGTTCTGATTGGCTTGTGGATGGTCCGGATGATCGGGAAGCCGCTTGTTAATCTTCGCAATTTGATGCAGCAGGGTGCCAAAGGGAATCTGACGGTCCGGGCCGGTTACAAATCACAAGATGAAATTGGCCAGCTGGGCGAGAGCTTTGATACGATGATGCAGCAAATTACGACGCTGGTTCAACAGACAAGCCTCTCTGCTCAGCAGGTGTTGGAGACGGCAGCCGAGCTGACCAATTCGTCGAAAACAACAGCAATTGCAGCCAGGGAAATTGCCATAGCGACCGACGAAATCTCAAGCGGTGCAGCGGGCCTGGCAACTGAGTCGGAAAAAGGCAATGAGTTGACACATCACATCGGCATGCAAATGAAACATGTAATCGAAGCGAATCTCGAGATGGGCACATCGGCTGCAGATGTTCAGAGCTCCAGTGAGCAGGGAACCAAATATATGTCTGAGCTGATCAACAAGACGAATCTGACTGAAGATATGATGCGCTCGATGGTTGAGAAGGTGGACAACCTGAAGGAAAGCACCAAATCCATCCGCAAGATTCTCGATGTGCTCAACAACTTAACGAAGCAGACCAATATTCTTTCACTTAATGCTACGATTGAAGCCGCTCGTGCAGGCGCTGCCGGTAAAGGATTTATGGTTGTAGCGGACGAAATCCGCAAGCTTGCGGATCAGTCTCGTCAGTCGATCGATGTAGTCGGACAAATCACCGAGACGATTCAAGGTGAAATCGACCAGACGGTTAAGGTGCTGTCGAACGCGACTCCAATCTTCCAGGAGCAGATCCTGTCGGTTAAAGAAGCGGATATTATTTTCCAACAGGTTGCCAGTCACATGGGCGGGTTTATTGAGCAGCTTAGCGCAGTCAGTGACTCGATCAGCACGTTGGATCAGTCCCAGATGGTACTCTCCGATGCAATGACGAATGTCAGTGCAGTAGCGGAAGAGTCCTTGGCCACCTCGGAAGAGGTTGCTTCGCTTAGCTCCGAGCAGTTGAGCATTAGCGAGGGCTTGGTGAAGCTATCGAACAAGCTGGAAGAGCTGTCCGATTCCCTCAAAACGACGCTTTCTAAATTCAGGGTGGAATAAGTAATCTTACATAGCAGTTACAGAATGACGTGGCCGTTCTCCGATTTCAGGAGAACGGCTTTTTCTAAAAGGCATACCAGCTACCCCAGCTCCAAGCCCCCCCCAAATACCTGTAATTTTGCAGTCCATCTCTCACGAACGAAAAAGAAAATGAAAAAATTGAGTGTGGCTTCGCTTAACAATGTTTTTCATCGTTACAGCAAGGGTTTCCAGGTGAATCAGCCACTTTAATGATGATTTTCATCGCTAAAAGAGGTCGGATGGCCCCACTGGGTGGGAAAAAAGGATTTTAACGATGTTTTTCATTGTTAAAGTATGGATGTGGCGGAGACCTGGTGTTTTAGCGATGAAAAATATCGCTAAATCGATTTTAATAGTGGCTGCAGCTTTAGGCGGTATTCCGACTATTCCACCTACTCCATCGAGCTCTTGCTTTCAGGCAAGGAAGGAAAAGATACCCTCATACAGGTTCCTTTACCAAGCTCGCTTTGAACATGGATGCTGCCGTTAAACGACTTGATAATATTATAAGACACCATCATGCCTAGTCCCGTACCTTTTAACTTGGTGGAGTAGAAGGGAGTGCCCAATCTTTCGATTTGTTCCTGTGACATTCCGATTCCATTGTCTTTGATTTCCAAAATGATTTTTGTATGCTCTTTGTACCCGATGATATCGAGCGTTCCGCCAACTGGCATGGCTTCTATACCATTTTTGGTTAAATTAACGAGGCATTGAATCAGCTTGTCAGCGTTAGCTTCCATGTTAAGAGAAGGTGCCGTATGCAATTCAATTTGGACGTTTCGCAAGGAGGCATACGGGCTGATCAGGTTCATCAGCTTGACCATAAGTAAAGAAATATTAACGTTTTCCAATTTCTCTGCCTGGGGCTTAGCGAGCGATAAATAATCACTGATAATGCTTTGCGCCCGGTCAATTTCTTCGATGACCATGGTTGTATACATGGTCCTTTTTTCTTCGCTTACTTGCGACTGGTTTAACAACTGCATAAATCCGCGCGCTACGGTCATCGGATTGCGAATTTCATGCGCAACGGAAGCCGCGAGCTCGCTCAGCACATTCAGCTTTTCTGAATGCTGGACCTCTTGACGGATCCATAAGTTTTCTTTAATCCGTTCGATTAAATAGGTGAGCAGCAGCATGGTGAGAAAATGGAACATACAGTACAAAACACCCATCAGAAAAAAGGAAAGGTGAAGCGGGATTTCGTTCGTTATGCGGTAAAGCAATGAAATGCAAAAGCTGGTCAATGCGCTTAATAAAGCCAGAAGGCTGGGGAACATCACTTTCGTCGACTTTTGCTCCCAATGACTTAGAGCGATAAAGCCGAGGAAAAAAGGGATGGGCAAAATGGTATTAGCGACAGTCCACATAAAATCGGGTGCATTGAGATAGTAAGCATAGGCGATGATAGAGGCGGAAACTAGCAAGCCGGGTGCAATACCTCCATATAAAAAGGCGACAAGCAGAGGGATAAGGCGTAAATCGTACATAGCTCCGGTCATAGAGAAGAAAGGGTGTGTCATGCAAAATATGGCGCCGAGACTGCACATAAGAGCATTCCAGCGCTTGTTAAAATCGACAATCATAGGTTTGGGCTTATCCAGCCAAAGGATATAATAGAGCAATATCGGGGCCGTTAAAACAAGTACATTTAATAATAAGTCATCAATCGCTTCCAAGTATGTTCCCCTACTTATCAAAGCAAATTTTATTCATGTACACTACTTCGACGGGAAACCCGGAGATTCCTACCTTCATTGCAGTCTAACTTTACTTGGCATACAATAAAAGAGGGGGACAACTCTAATAAATATACTTATATAGGAGATAGACGATAATGAATGCGAATTTACTGCCGGCGAATATGGTTCTGCTGGATCGAACAAGTATAAGCCATCCCTATGATATTTTATATCCATTTGCTCTGGAAGAGCTGCTTTGCAGGAAAATTGGGAAGGGGGGCCAGCCTGTCGCTCATTTCTGGAGACATCCGAAAGCATTTGTAATCGGGCTAAGAGACAGCCGTTTGCCCCATGCTGGTGAAGCGAACAGCTGGCTTCATGCTAATGGGTACAAGACGGCCGTGCGAAACTCAGGAGGAGCAGCAGTCCCTCTGGATTTGGGTGTGGTAAATATATCGCTGCTGCTGCCAAGACCGGATGGGAATATTGATTATCACAAGGATTTCGAGCTTATGGTTACCTTGATTCAAGAAGCGCTTTTGAAGCTGACTAGCGAGGTACATAAAGGAGAAGTGGCGGGCTCATTTTGCCCTGGGGATTATGATTTGAGCATTGGCGGCAGGAAGTTTTGCGGCATTGCCCAGAGACGGCAGCAGAATGCGTTATCCGTACAAGCCTTTGTAATTGTCGAAGGTGCGGGAGCGGATAAAGCGGATTTAGCCAAGGCTTTCTATGACCGGGCAGCACTTGGTGGTGATCCGGCTGACTATCCGGAAGTTCTCCAGGATCGTATGGCCAGCTTGTCGGAATGCTTGGGGCAAACTCTTAAAGCTGAGGATTTCATTCATAGTGTCAGAGAAATACTCGCAGGACAAGGAGTCCTCGCAGATTTAGACGAGACGGCCATGCCTGAGGAGGATGAAATCCAGGCGATGATTGAGCAGCTTAGAAACCGCTATAAGATTGATAGTTGAATGGGAGGTCCATGTGAATGTCAAATCTTAGAAATAGTGTCTTCGTAGGGTTGATTGCTGTACTCGTACTGAGCGGCTGTGGTAAAGCTCCAGCAGTGACTGAGAAGCCTGTCCATACTGAACAAAGTGGTCAAAGTGATAATCAAGGAAATAAGGGGGAAGATTCTCCTGGACTGCCATATACAATAGAGGTTGCAGCCTCGGGACTTGATGTGCCATGGGAGCTGGTCGTTTCTCCAGATGGAAGATTGTTTTTTACTGAACGTTCCGGACTGCTGCGGGTTATTGATCAAGGGAAGCTGATAGAATCTCCTGTGCTTAATTTGCAAGAGGCGCTGTACCAAAAATCGGAAGCAGGCTTGCTGGGGCTTGCACTTGATCCCGATTTTGCCAGTAATCATTACATGTATTTGTATCAAAGCTATTTGGACGGCGGCGATGCCAAGAATAGAATTATTAGGATCGTTGAGGAAAATAATCAAGCGAAGCTGGATAAAGTGCTGCTGGATGGACTTCCGGCAAGTCAAAATCATAACGGTGGACGGCTGAAGTTTGGTCCGGACGGAATGCTCTACATAACTAATGGTGATGCCAGCGATACGTCCAATTCTCAGGACCTGGGACAGCTAAGCGGCAAAATCATGCGCATTCAGCCAGACGGAAGCATACCTGCTGATAATCCTTTCGGAAATTCTCCTGTGTACAGCTTAGGGCACCGCAATCCGCAGGGGCTTGCGTGGGATCCCGATAGCGGCAGGCTTTACAGCTCAGAGCATGGTCAGAGTGCTCATGATGAAATTAATCTTATAGAAGCAGGAGCTAATTATGGCTGGCCTCTGATTCAAGGCGATGAGACGGAGTCTGAAGAAGGCGATGCCGCTAAGCAGGGACCTGGTCCGCTTACAGCTCCTATTCTTCACAGTGGAAAAGAGACATGGGCACCTTCTGGTATGGCCTTTATTACTCAAGGACCCTGGAAAGGGAATTTGCTTGTTGCTAATCTGCGGGGGGCACAAATACAGAGGCTTCTGCTGGGAGCGGATGGCCAAACGGCAGAAGTTGCCGAGTTTTTATTTAGCAGTGAGTCGGACCGCTTGCGGGATATCGTGGAAGGGCCCGACGGTTCACTGTATGTTCTGACCAATAACCGTGATGGACGCGGCAGACCAGGCAAAGATGACGATCGGATCATCAGGCTGAGGCCTACCTTTGAAATTGAAAAATAGCTCTGTTTAGGACAGGAAATAATGCAGCGCTTCAGGCAGCTCCAACTGCCAAAATCCCCAGACATGCTTGCCGGGCTTCTCTATATAATGAAGCGCGGCTTTTTTCTGCTCGAAAATGCGCTGGGCAAGACGGTTGTCCGTAACAAAATCGAAAACGCCCCGCTCTGTTGAGACTTCGCTTTCCTCCGTACCGATCAGCATATAGAGCTCTAACCAAGATAAATCGGCTTCTGCATCGATTCGTTCTCTTGTTTTTTCGAAAAAAGCTCCAGATAAGGATATAACTCGGCAAAAAAGGCTAGGATAATCTAGAGCAAGATGAACGGAAATCGTGCCTCCAAGAGAATCGCCTGCCAAAATACGTTCGGAGCGTTCTGTTCTTACAGGATAGTTGGCTTCAATATAGGGCAGCATCTCTTCTGTGAAGAAGCGGCAATAGCTATTAAATTGGCTGCCATCCGGTGAGTATTCGTCCGTTCGGGTAGCCAGCTGCACATCAACACCGACAACTATAACAGGCTCGAGGCCTTCATCAAGAATCCCCCGGGTTAGTGTAGTGGCAATTCTTCCGAAATTAAAAAACTGCTCGCCATCCTGGCAATAAATGACCGGGTAAGATAACATCTCATTATAACCAGGCGGTAAAAAGATGCGTAATGAACGTGTAGTATTCAGGTGGGCAGAGAATATTTCTTCTTTGTGGATCGTTCGTTTATAATATTTTGAGTCTTCCATGAATAGGTTCCTCCTGCTTTTTTTGGGGTAATCATATGGATGGTGTATTATAGCAGTTGTTAATATTTTGTTAACTGTATTATATATATACAAGAACTGTACTATACAGTGACATTAAAAAAAATCATATTTTACAGGTATTGTGGTGTACTTTTCACCAAAACAGGTTTATAATAATACTATAACAGAAAAGAAGTTGGTAGGCATTAAAATTATAGATGAGGTGAAGGGATATGAATAAGTCGGCTGTGAAGCAAGCGAATTATGAAGTGACCACAGAGAAGGTTGAACCTTTGACGATTCTCGCCCCAGACGGCACAATTATTAACGAAGACAAAATGCCCAAACTTTCGGATGAGCAATTAAAAGAGTTAATGAGAAGAATGGTTTTCACCCGTGTATGGGATGAAAGAGCTGTAAATCTTGGGCGTCAAGGACGCCTTGGTTTTTATGCGCCCGTTTCTGGACAGGAAGCTTCAATGATCGGCAGTGAGTTTGCCCTGAACAAAGATGATTTCATTTGTCCTGGATACCGTGATATGCCACAAATTGTTTGGCACGGTCTGCCTTTATATCAGGCATTTCTATATTCTCGCGGGCATCAGCATGGCGGAAAAATTCCCGAGGACGTTCACGTTCTTATGCCGCAAATTATTATTGGCGCACAAATTTTGCATGCGACCGGGGTCGCAATGGCCTTTAAGAAGCGTAAAGAAAAACGTGTAGCTATTACGTATACAGGCGACGGAGGAAGCTCTGAGGGCGATTTCTATGAAGGCATGAATTTTGCCGGAGCCTTCAAGCTGCCTACTATTTACTTCGTGCAAAATAACGGCTACGCGATTACAACTCCATTTGCCAAGCAAACAGCGGCACTTTCGATCGCACACAAAGCGGTTGCAGCCGGAATCAAGGGCGTGCAGGTAGACGGCATGGACGTGTTGGCCGTATATCAAGCTGTTGCTGAAGCTGCTGAAAGAGGCCGTAACGGAGAAGGCGCAACCTTAATCGAAGCGCTGACTTATCGTTATCGTCCGCATTCCATGGCTGATGATACGACCAAATACCGTACTAAAGATGAAGAAGCTGAGTGGGAGCCTCTAGATCCATTAACCCGCATGCGCCTATTTTTAACGAAAAAAGGGCTGTGGAATGAGGAGACAGAAGCAAGTGTGAAGGAAGAAGCGAAGGCAGCGGTAGCGGAGCATATTAAAAAAGCTGAGGAAACCGAAAAGATGACGGTTGCCGGCTTGATCGATTCGATGTTCGAAACTACACCTAAGCACCTGGAAGAGCAAAAGGCGCTTTATTAAAATATCAGCACAGTAATCTTGAAAGAGGAGAGATTAGAATCATGGCACAGATGACAATGATTCAGGCGATAAAGGACGCTATGCGCGTTGAACTCAAAAGAGATGAGAATGTACTTTTGTTTGGCGAGGACGTAGGTAAGGTGGGCGGCGTATTTCGTGCTACAGAAGGTCTGCAGGAGGAGTTTGGTGAGGAACGCGTCTTTGATACGCCGCTTGCTGAATCAGCCATTGGCGGATTGGCGGTAGGCTTGGGCGTCCAAGGCTTCCGTCCAATTGCTGAAATTCAATTTGTAGGCTTTATTTACGAGGCATTGGACCAAATTTGTGTACAAGCTGCCCGTATGCGTTACCGCTCGGGCGGCAGATATAATGCTCCGATCGTTTTCCGTACACCTTTTGGCGGTGGCGTTAAGGCTGCCGAGCTTCACACGGATTCCCTTGAGGGCCTAATTGCCCAAACCCCGGGAATCAAAGTCGTAATTCCTTCTAATCCATACGATGCGAAGGGACTTTTGATTGCTGCAATACGTGATAATGATCCTGTGTTTTTCATGGAGCACCTGAACTTATACCGTTCTTTTAGAGCTGAAGTTCCTGAGGGTGAATATACCGTTGAGCTTGGCAAGGCGAACGTTGTTCGTGAAGGATCAGATGTAACGATCATTACTTATGGCGCGATGGTTCATACTTCCCTAAAGGCTGCTGAGGAATTGGAGAAAACAAAAGGCGTTAAAGTTGAGGTAATCGACCTTCGTACGGTTATGCCTATCGACATTGACACTATTGTAGCTTCTATTAAGAAAACAAACCGCGCTATCTTCGTGCAAGAAGCTCAGAAAACATCAGGTGTAGCAGCAGAGGTTATTGCACAAATTAATGAAAAAGCAATTCTTCATTTAGAAGCACCTGTGCTTCGTGTAACGCCTCCGGATACTGTGTATCCTTTTGCGCAAATCGAAGATGCTTGGCTTCCTAACCCTGCGCGTATCATAGAGGGCGTTCAAAAGGTTCTGGATTTCTAAAAAAAGAAGATTACAGAGCGGAAGTCGGATCCATTTCATATCTAGGAGGTAGTTGCTTGTGGCAATATTCGAATACAAGTTCCCTGAGCTTGGCGAAGGCATTCATGAAGGTGAAATTGTCAAGCTGTTGATCAAGGCTGGCGATGTTGTTACCGATGAATCGATTCTCATGGAAGTTCAGAACGACAAAGCGGTCGTCGAAGTTCCAAGTCCGGTTGATGGTAAAATTATTGAAGTGAAAGTTAACGAAGGCGATGTATGTACAGTAGGACAGCTGGTAGCTACAATAGAAATTGAAGGCGACGCAGCGGCTCCTTCCGGCCAAGCTGAAGCTGATCCAGATGTAGCTGCCGAGCCTGATAAGGCAGTAGCACCTGACCGTGTTGCTAAGGCTCCAGATGCTGCTGACGCTGCTAAGGATAAAACCGCTGCGCCGGGATCGGATGGCGCGAATGCAGGAGCTCCCGCAGCTTCATCGTCCGCAGCCGCGGGCAAGGAAGTGCTTGCGACACCTAGCGTGCGCAAGCTGGCAAGAGAGCAAGGCGTTACACTCGCAGAGGTAACGGCAACAGGCAAGAACGGCCGCATCACACGCGAGGACGTTCTTGGCTTTACGCCAGGCGGCAGCGCTGAAGCGCCAGCCGGGCAAGAGCAGGCAGGAGCAGCGACAGAGTCGGCTGCGAATAAGGCACCTGCTGCTGCACAGCAGGTGCAAGGCGATCGCGCAGAGGAGCGGGTTCCTTTCAAGGGGATCCGGAAGATTATTGCGAATGCGATGGTCAAGTCGGTCTACACGGCTCCGCATGTGACCTTAATGGACGAGATCGACGTTTCGGCGCTCGTAGCGCTGCGTGAAAAGTCGAAGCCTCTAGCCGAGAAGAAGGGTGTAAAGCTTACTTATTTGCCGTTTATCGTGAAGGCACTGATTGCCGCGGCGCGTCAATTCCCGGTTATGAATTCGACTTTAGACGAAGAGAACCAGGAAATCGTCTACAAGAAATATTACAATATCGGAATAGCGACGGATACGGAGAACGGATTGCTCGTTCCGGTTATCCATGATGCGGACCGTAAAAACATCTGGTCGATAGCTTCTTCCATTAAGGATCTGGCTACGCGTGGCCGTGATGGCAAGCTGACTTCAGCTGAGCTGAAGGGCAGCACAATTTCTATTACGAATATCGGTTCTGTAGGCGGTATGTTCTTCACCCCGGTTATTAATTTCCCGGAAGTAGCTATACTTGGCGCTGGTCGTATAACGGAAAAGCCGGTTGTGAAAAACGGCGAGATCGTAGCAGCTTCCGTTATGGCCTTGTCACTTAGCTTCGACCACAGACTTGTTGATGGCGCTACTGCACAAAATTTCTTGAATTACATTAAACAGCTGCTAGCTGATCCTGAGCTATTAGTTTTGGAGGTATGATGATATGGTAGTAGGAGATGCTTCTCTAGATATTGATGTTTTAGTCATTGGAGCTGGACCCGGAGGTTATGTAGCTGCAATTCGCGCAGCACAGCTGGGTAAAAGCGTACTTATCGTAGATAAATCAGCATGGGGCGGTGTTTGTTTAAACCGCGGCTGTATTCCATCCAAGGCGCTGATCTCTGCAGCTCATCAGTATGAGCATATGCAGCATGCAGACAGCATGGGCATTTCGGCGGAAAATGTAAAAATTGACTTTTCCAAGGTACAAGCCTGGAAAAGCTCCATCATCAGCAAACAAACAGGCGGAGTAAGCGGCCTGCTTAAAGGCAATAACGTTCAGATGTTCCAAGGTGAAGTTATGTTCATCAACGAGCACGAAGCTCGCGTATTTAATGATCAAGAAGCTCCACGCTATCGCTTTGAGCACTGCATCATTGCGACCGGCTCCCGTCCGATCGAGCTAAAGACGTTCCCATTCGGGAAACGGATTATCTCCTCGACGGAAGCATTGGATTTGCCGGAAATTCCAAAAAGCATGATCGTAATCGGTGGAGGCTATATCGGCATCGAGCTTGGGCAAGCCTATGCCAAACTGGGCACCAAGGTTACTGTGCTTGAGGGTACAGACAGCGTACTGCCAGGCTTTGAGAAGGAAATGTCGCAACTGGTTGCGCGTAACCTGAAAAAATCCGGAGTTGAGGTTTTCACCGAAGCAATGGCAAAAAGCAGCAAGCAATCCGATGATGATGTTTCAGTAACCTTCACCGTTAAAGGTGAAGAGAAAGAACTGACGGCTGAATATGTGCTTGTAACAGTTGGACGCCGCCCGAATACAGATGGAGAGCTTGGTCTGGATCTGATCAACCTGAAGCTGTCTGATCGTGGTCTTGTGGAAGTCGACAAGCAGTGCAGAACTAGCATTCCGCATATTTTTGCCATCGGCGATATTGTTCCAGGACTGGCTCTTGCACATAAGGCGACTTATGAGGCTAAGGTAGCTGCCGAAGTGATCGCTGGACTTCCGAGCGAGATTGATTATAAAGCTATACCAGCTGTCGTATTCTCCGATCCGGAAATTGCGAGCGTTGGACTTAGTGAAACAGAAGCCAAAGAGCAAGGCTTCACTGTTGCAACTGGCAAATTCCCTTATGCGGCTAACGGCCGTGCTAACTCCCTGAATGCGACTCAAGGCTTTGTGAAGCTTGTAGGCGATAAGGACAGCGGGCTTTTGTTAGGAGCACAAATCGTTGGACCAGAAGCTTCGAACTTGATTGGAGAGCTAGGACTTGCCGTTGAAATGGGCGCGACACTTGAAGATATCGCCTTGACGATTCACGCACATCCGACCTTAACCGAGATGGTAATGGATGCAGCCGAAGGCGCATTGGGTCATCCGATCCACCAGCTTTTGAAATAATTTTCATTTCTGTTGTTTGAGTAAATCATAAGAATACTAAGTCTGGCCCTTAGTGGGTCAGGCTTTTTTTAACTAATAAGAAATTATAAGTGCATACAGTGCTATCTTCAGAGAAGCCCCTTATCCCAAATTGGCGGAAACTTTCACTTAATGATGTTTTTGATCGTTAAAGGAAGTTTTCCAGGTTAATATGTCAAGTTAATGATGATTTTCATCGCTAAAAGAGGATGGATGGCCTCAGTCGTTGGTAAAAAGGGATTTTAACGATGAAACACAATGGCCTCTGGAGAAATTGGTTCATATCCTCTATAATTAAACAAGTTATTTGTATAAGCAAATACAGTACATACTACAAGAAACAAGACAAAGCGGAGTAGAGAGGATTGTGAAGATGAACAGTCTTATACCATTGGTAATCGGGCATCGTGGAGCAGCTGGAGAGGCGCCTGAGAATACGCTGGCTTCATTTCAATTGGCTTTGGAGCAGGGGGCAGATGGCATCGAGCTGGATGTGCACATGTCCAAGGATGAAGAAATCGTTGTCTGTCACGATCCGACACTGGATCGAACGACTACGGGTTCGGGAAGGCTGCGTGCGATGCCGCTTTCGGAAATTAGGCGTTTCGATGCCGGCTCTTGGCACTCCAAGCGTTTCCAGGGAGAGCGGGTGCCGCTTCTGGACGAGGTGTTCGAGCTAGTTCCTGAGCATATTCTGATCAACATAGAAATTAAGGATTCGTATTCAGGTCTGATGGAGACGAAGCTGCTGGATGTTCTGCGCAAAAAAAATCGTCTGAATCAAGTGGTCATTTCCTCCTTTGATGCTCAATGTGTCCGCCATACTAAGGAGCTGGAGCCAGAGGTTAAGGTAGGCATACTTTATAATAGTTTTACGAATAACCATGTTCAATTTGCTAAAAAGCTGGGCGTGGAGCTGCACTCTTTACATCCTCATTATCAAAGAATAGGGAAAGGGGATGTGAGCGCAGCTGTTGCTGCTGGTCTGAGCGTGTACCCTTATACGGTTAATGCGATTGAAGATATCCGCAAAATGATTGATTACAGAGTAAGTGGCGTCATAACCGATTATCCCGCAAAAATGGTCGAGCTGTTAAAACAAAGTTACTAGACAACAGTTATTAACAGCAGGAAAGGAGATTGAAAACTATGAAAATTGTTGTTTTGGATGGATATACACTCAATCCCGGTGATCTTGATTGGGGAGAGCTGGAAGCTCAAGGAGAACTCATCGTTCACGATCGAACGTCTGCGGAGCTTATTGTGGTGCGTTTGGAAGGTGCTGAAATTGTTTTAACTAATAAAACCCCGATCACTGCAGAAACGATTAACGCTCTGCCTAAGCTGCGATACATAGGTGTATTAGCGACAGGTTATAACATTGTCGATGTGGAAGCCGCGGTGAAACGAGGCATTCCTGTCGCGAATGTGCCGACTTATGGCACGGTTTCTGTGGCGCAATTTGTGCTCGCTCTACTTTTGGAGCTGTGTCATCATATAGGTCAGCATAGTGAGGCAGTGCATGCAGGGGAATGGAGCCGCAGCGCTGATTTCACCTTCAGCCTGAAGCCGCTGATCGAGCTTCATGGCAAAACCATCGGGCTGATCGGCTACGGCCGGATCGGCCAAGAAGTGGCCAAGGTGTGCGAAGCCCTTGGCATGAAAGTGCTGGCCACGACCAGCGGCCGCAGCACGCCTCCAAGCGGAACGACAACGGTGTTCGTTCCGCTGGAGCAGCTGCTCGCGGAATCCGATGTCGTGTCGCTGCACTGTCCTTTGCTGCCGAGCACGCAAGGGCTGATAAACAAGGAAAGGCTGTCGCTGATGAAGCCGACAGCCTTCCTGATTAACACCTCGCGCGGCCCGCTTGTGGTGGAGCAGGATCTTGCCGATGCGCTGGCCGAAGGCCGCATCGGGGGTGCCGGCCTCGACGTGCTCAGCGTCGAGCCGCCAAATGCGGACAATCCGCTGCTCGGTGCGCGGAATTGCATCATTACGCCGCACATGGCATGGGCGACAAAAGAAGCGCGCGGCCGACTGCTGGCTACGGCTGCAGCCAATCTACGGGCTTACGCTGCAGGAAGCCCGGTAAATATAGTGAATAAGATTTAATGAAAGCGGAGAAGACTCACTCATTAAGCTAAACGGGCAGAATCGTTAAAAAACCAGAAAACCTACACAATAACTGTGTAGGTTTTTAATTTAAAGTCAGACACTTAAAAATGGCATAGATAGATATTATTATATAAAAAAATTTAATTGCAGTCTAGTCTTTTTTTTGAAAAAACTGTATGTTTGTTATGGCCACCGCGCGGAACTAAATTGTATGGGGAAGCAATCATTGTCCTGAAAAGGACGAAATCTGATTGCAGTGGGAGAACTTGCATGTTCATTATAGCTGAGAAAAAGCATGTGAAATTTATGTACTTGTATTTGAAGTCACAACGAGTTAAATTATGCATGCTGCTTCTCTTGATAGCTGCAAATATTTTTCTTCAAATTTATAATCCACAATACATCAAAGCTTTCATCGATGCCGCTAGAGCCGATGAACCGCAATCGTTGTTGTATCGCACGGCATTCGTTTTCCTTCTGTTAACTGTAATGAGGCAGGGGGTAACCATTTTCATTCAGTATTTGACCAGTGACGTCACCTGGAAAATCACGAACCAGCTCCGAATCGATTTGACGCACCGCTGCTTAGCTTACGATTTATCATTTCATAATCGATATACTCCCGGTGAAATGGTAGACCTTATTGACGGAGATGTCGGCAAGTTGAATAACTTTATGTCAGCGTTTGCGCTCAAGGTGATCAGCAATAATCTGCTCATTGTTTCAGTTATTGTCGTTATTTTCTTCATCCATCCGCTGATCGGCACTGTTGTACTGCTTTTCTCCTTGCTTGGCCTTTATGTGTTGAGAAGGATGGGGAATTTCGGCTCGAATAACATTCGCAATTATAATGGAGAAGCAGCTAAATTCATCGGATTTATTGATGAGCGAATTGCCGGGAGAGAAGACATTCGCGCTTTTCGCGCCGAGGAGCATGTGCTTGGGAAGTTTTACACAATGTTGAGAAGTCTGTATACCATACGCAAGAGAACGGGCTTTCATATCGCTTCCATGCTTAATGTCGGAGAAATTGTGCTCGCGCTTATTATGGTAAGCGTAATATTTACAATGGGAATCATCTATTTGAACGATTCAAGCCTGAGCTTGGGGACGATATTTCTCATCTATTTCTATATCACAATACTGCTGGTCCCATTCAAAAATCTGGTTGCCGAGGTGAACGATCTTCAACAGGTGAACGCATCGTTCCTTCGAATCAATGAATTGCTGGATTATGAGAACAAGGTGCCTGACGACGGAACAGTTACAATGAAAACCGGCCCCTTATCGGTTGGCTTCGACAAGGTAACTTTCCGTTATAATGAGGCTAAGCCCGCGCTTCAGGATATTAGCTTCACGATCCCGTCTGGTCGAACCGTTGGAATCATCGGAAGAACCGGAAGCGGCAAATCCACGTTGGTCAAACTGCTCTACCGGCTGTGCGATGCCCAGGAGGGGACGATTACGGTCAATGGGATCGACATTAAGCAGCTCAAGCTAAGTGAATTACGCTCTCATATTGCTATCGTGTCCCAAAATATCGAACTGTTCGAAGGCACACTTCGTCAAAACATGACCATGTTCCATGAAGACGTTATGGACGAAAAAATTTGGGGTATCATGGATATTCTGTCAATGCGGCAATGGCTGGAGCAATTGCCGGAGGGCTTGGACCATAAAATTGAACGTGATGGAAAAAATCTGTCTGCAGGTGAAGCACAGTTGATTGCCTTCGCAAGGGCATTCATAAAAAATCCCGGCATTATGATAATGGACGAAGCGACGTCGCGAATCGATCCGTTAACCGAGCGATTGATCGGTCGGGCGATTGCCCAGCTGACCAAAGACCGTACGGTCTTGATGATTGCACACAAGCTTTCGACCATACAATCTGCCGATTATATTCTCATCATGAGCGGCGGCTCCTTGGTCGAATTCGATGAGCGTGTCAAACTGGAGACGAATCCGGACTCGGTTTATACCTCGTTGATTAGAGAAGGGGGAAAAGAACTTGCTTGATGTGTTGATCGTGCTAAAGCGAATTTTCCTGTACTATCCCGTCAATTACTCCATAGTAACATTGCTTCGCATTGTCGGGTTTGCCGGATTTGGTATGCTGTCGGGCGTTTTTATCAAGCAGTTTTTCGATCAGACGTCGGAACACACCTTATCATTAGGTAGCCTGTATTACATTACGGCGATACTGATCGCTGTGCCTTTGGTACAGGCTGCAACGTATTACCTGGACCTGCATCTCAGTTATGGTTGGGTCGAAATTATTCGTGCTTATTTCCGCCGCAATATCTTTCGGCAAATATTGAACAAGCGCGGGGCTCTGCCATTGCCGGTGAATCACGGGCAGTTCATGAACGTGATGCGAAGCGACGTAACTATTCATGAGGGGATTTTGTGGGATCTCTCATACCTCATTGCTTATGCCGTCTTTTCAATGTGCGGGCTTGTCATTCTCGGCTCCATTGATTTGCTTGTGACCGTTATTCTGTTTGCTCCTCTGCTGTTCACCGTTATCGTAGTTAACTGGATGGAGCGAAAAATAACTTCTTTTATGCAACAGGAACAGAAAGCAACTGATCATGTAACCGGGATACTGTCTGACATCTTCAACTATTCGCAGGCAATCAAGATCAATATGGCTGAGAAAGCATTCCTAAAGCGACTGGCCCTACTAAGCGCCAACCGCGCCCATGCGAGCAGGAAAAACTCTGTTTTCACCACCTCATTGAACTCTGTATACGATAATATAGTGAGCATTGGAACTGCCCTGCTGCTGTTACTGATCAGCGATAAGATCCGAAACGGCAGTTTTTCCATCGGCAGCTTTACGCTATTTATCTTCTTGCTGGGTTATGTATCCAACTTGACCCGGTTGTTCGGCACGACCTTGACGAACTTTAAAAGCTCGACCATCGCGTTGAACCGTATTCAGGAAATCATTGGCGATAACTATTTGGAAAAACTTACGCGGAACGATTCCTTATATTTGAAGGAGCCGCCTCCTTCAGGAATGAAAAAGCGATCAATCGATCCTTTGGAGACTATAGAGCTTCGCAATTTGTCGTATACGTACCCAGGTTCCAAATCAGGGATTCGCAATATTTCTTTTTCAATGCGCAAAGGAACAGTGACGGTGGTCATAGGCAAAATGGGGGCAGGTAAAACGACGCTTCTCCGGGTTATCCTCGGTTTACTGCCGAAAGATTTCGGGGACATCAGCTGGAACGGCAAGCCAATCGACATGGGCGAGGCAGATTCACCTGCAAGCATTGCCTATACGCCGCAAGTTCCATATTTATTCAGCGAATCGATCAAGGAGAACATCTTGTATGGGTCTTCGAATGAACAGCAGTTGTCCGAAGCGTTGAGACTGGCGATCATGGATGAGGAACTTGCAGCACTTCGAACAGGGGCTCGACACGATTCTCAGCACCAAAGGAACGAATCTTTCTGGCGGTCAAGTTCAGCGCGTAGCGGCAGCACGCATGTTCATCCGATGTGCGGACCTGCTCGTACTGGACGATATCTCCAATGCTTTGGATGTTCGCACGGAAGCGGCGTTGTGGGAACGGCTCATCGAGTTATGCCATAAAAAAGGAACTGCCTTGCTGGTAGTGACCCAGAAAAAAGCCGCGCTGCAGCATGCAGACCATATTATTGTGCTTGACAACGGCGGGGTTAAGGTGCAGGGCTCTCTGCACAAGCTTATGCATGTTGACTTTAATGAGGAAGTGAAAAGCATTTATATGGAAAAGGATAGCATTTCCTGATTTATGTCGTTACAATAAACTTACTGCTGAGTGCTGGCTGGAATATTGTTATAAAAAAATTGGTAGTACTGAAGGAAACAAAAGAGCTGGAAAAAGATATAGATAGAAAAAAGATATGAAAATATATAAAAGAAACAAAAAGATAAAAATGGGCTTGACTTTAATTAGAGATATAGTGTATATTTAAATGTATTGATTGAAATGAACTTCAAATATGCATCGTTCAAGACCTCGATTACCCCTTCAGAAACGTTTAGCGAGATGAAAGCATCCCTTCCCATTGTTTCTTCATCAGGTGTAACAAAGTATAGGTAAGCTGAGGCAAGGTCCGATGTTCGGGCAGATTTGCTCTCTGCTGGCAGACCAATTCACACTGGCGCGGTCATGGAGCCGCAAGGATGGAAGAGAGGTAGGGCTTTCATTGTTTTGATTTAGTTCCGGTAAATACAAGTAGCATAACTGGCAAGTCCGGTTGTTCATTTATATCGATCTACACAAGAGCTGTTTCTTTGCTAGTCAAAGGGACGGCTTTTGTTTTTTCGTTCTATATAGAGCGTGATCTCTATGTACTTTAAAATTAGCTGTGAGTAATCTGTGAGGTTGTTCATTGTTGACCTTAAATGATCTTTGAAACAATGTTGGATGATGTTTGCAATAGACAATTCTATCTTTATATATGTTCTCTTTTACAGTTTTTTTGTTTGTTTGAGTCATTCTTTTTTTGGATGATTTTGAATTGTAAAAGAGTATGTTGACTTGGTAATTTGGCCGAATGAAATTGTTATTTGTGCATATGATTGATAGAAGGTTTAAGGAATTTCATTCGGAAGGTTTCAGGAGGAGATAGAGACGGCTATGAAAGCAATGAACATCCAATGGTTTATCGCCCAGGAAAAGGATAGGACACTAATTAATGTCGAGAATGGCACCATTGGAAAAGAGCAGGCTACAGGGAGTCTTAGTACCTTATACCAAATTGCAGCCGAGATCGATGATAAAGAATGTATGAAGGATATTAGTAGTACGATCGCTCTTTTACGACATATGAAATCAGATCCCAGAGCCGGCGGCTTTGAAATGAAGAGGACGCCCATCGAGCAGTTGGGATTGGTGAATCGGCGAAGCTAGCTTTCTCTTATCCATTTCACCTTGAAGCTGCAAAACAAATTCAGGATCAAGTTCCATCTCGGCAGCCAAACGAAAACATTCAATTAGATGGTCATTAGGTAATAATCTTAAAGATCTGGAAGCAGCAGGCATAGCAGACACTTCTTTCTGTTTATATTTGGAAGAGTATAGCTTTATTGTACTAGGAAAAGGAAAAGGATTCACCACAAAATAAATTGCGCATCCGCGCAAGTTTGTTCAGGGACCGGATGCTAAAAGCGCAAAAACGCAGCTTTTAGCATCCGTTATTTGCGTCTTGCGAGTATTTTTGTACCAGGTTAAAATAGGGAGGATATGTTTGGTAACCATGTGAATACGAGGTGGGGCGTAATGGACAAGCAGGTGTGGGTAATCGGTGAGCTTAATGTGGATTTAATTTTCAGCGGTAAAAATGTTACGCCTGAACCGAATCGTGAAAAGCTTGTGGATAGCTTTGAGCAGCAGCTTGGCTCTTCCTCTGCCATTACGGCCAGCGGCCTTGCCGGTCTTGGTGTGCAAACAGTTCTGGTTTCGGTTGTCGGTGATGATGATTTTGGTCGTTTTTGTGTCAGCAGACTGCAGGAGCTTGGTGTAGAAACCCGTTATATTTCGATAGACGCTTCGCGGCAAACGGGTGTTACGCTTTCTTTGTCGGATGGAAAAGATCGCGCTCTTCTTACTTATATGGGGACAATTGGCGATGTAACTTTGGAGCTAATTCCCGAGGAGATGTATCAGATGGCGGATCATATTCATTTTGGCTCCTTTTATTTGCAGGAGCAGATGCGTTCCCGCTGGATAGAGGTTTTCCGCAAAGCGCAAGCTGCTGGTATCAGCACCTCGTTCGATGCAGGCTGGGATCCGGGAGAGAATTGGGACCGGGAGAACTTGAAGGCGCTGCTGCCTTATACGGACTGGTTTATTCCGAGCGAGGAAGAGGTTGAACGGATTTTTGAAATAGATTCGCTGGATCGATTGCCAGAGGCTTTGCCGGCAGACAGGCGCGGTATTGCCGTGAAAATGGGATCGAAAGGGTCTCTGCTAGTTGATGCTGCTGGTGTGGTACGTAAGGGCGAGCCTTATCAGGTAGTACCGGTGGATACGACGGGTGCAGGGGATTCGTTTAACGCAGGCTTGATTTTTGCCTATTTACAAGGCTTGGATGGGGAAGAGATGCTGGCTACGGCTAATGCTTGTGGTGCGCTTTCCACGCAATCAGTTGGCGGGACAGGCGTTCTCACGCTTAGTGCGCTGGAAGCTTTCCTTGCTTCGAAATCATGACGAACAGCTTTCAAACAGAGATGGAACAGAGATACGAACGCGGATGAGAAGATGAGAACGCAGACACGAAAAAAGAGTGCCCGGGTTTTATACCGCGGCACTCTTTTTTTAGATAGAGAAGCCTGATCACGCTTTGGTAAGATCAAGCCAAGCTAATTCTTCAGGGGTTAGCTTGAGCTGCGCACCTTCGAGACAGGAACGCATTTCTGCCTCATTACGCGGCCCTATAAGAGCACAGGTCGGGAAGGACTGGTTGAGAACAAAGGCGAGTGCAATCTGGATGGTTGTTACGCCCTTCTTGCCGGCCAGCTCTTCGGCGCGGCGCAGACGCTCCCAGTTGTCATCGCTGTAGAAGACACGTACCAAATCGGCATTCTCACGATTGTCTGGTGTGAATCGGCCGGTAAAGAAACCTCTGGCCTGGGAGGACCAGGATAGCAAAGGCAGCTGATGGGCTTCATGCCAGTCAATAGCGGCTTGATCCGCGGACACGCAGCCTGCCCAGAAGGGCTCGTTGGCTTTGGCCAAGCTGAGATTCGGACTGCTGAAGCTAAAGCCGATAAGTCCGTGCTGCTCTGCATATTCAGCAGCTTCTTGCAGCCGCTCATGAGTCCAGTTGGAAGCGCCTATCGTTTGTACGCTGCCTGCTTCGAGGTGCTCGTTAAGCGCCTCTATGATGGCGCCTACGGGAACGCTAGTATCGTCACGATGCAGGGCATACATCTCCACTGAGTCTACACCAAGCCGTTCCAGGCTGATAGCAAGATCCTTGCGGATTGCTTCCGCGTTCACGCGGTGGCCGGTTGCATCCGGGTGAGCGCCTTTGGTCAGAATGTTGATGTCGGCACGCTTGCCGGTTTCTCTAAGCCATCTGCCGATGGCCTGCTCGCTTTCTCCCCCGCAATATACCAAAGCTGTATCGATCGTATTTCCGCCGATTTGCAGGAATTGCTCCATCACATAGGCGACTTCGTCCGGATTATCCAATCTGAAAAAATCTGTTCCCATAATAAGCTGTGAGACTGGCTTGGCCAAGCCTTTTATTTGAATAGTGTTCATGGTGTCTTAGTCCTTCTTTCTAAGATGGAATGATGATGCGGGCACGCTCGCTGGCTGATTGCAAGCAAGCATCCAAAACCTTCATATTGGCTATGGCATCTTCCGGTTCAAAGCGCAGTGATTTCTGTCCCCAGACCGCATAAGCAAGATCGTCAGCCTGAAGAGCGTATTGGTCCTCATAGGTTGTTCCTTCTTCACGGCGGCCTTCACTTGTAGTAACGAAGAAATGGCTGCCTGAATCTGGAGGCGAGACGAAAGCGGAGGGCACTTCAATACTGCCCAAAGTTCCTAAAATCTCCAAGGTATTTCTGAAGGACGCCCACATTCCGCAATCAAAGGTGAGTGCAACACCGCCGCTAAACTCAACAAGGCCGGATGCCATCATATCAACATCTCCGTGCTCTGGAGAAAAGAAGGCATGTACCGTTGCCGCCTGCGGCTCCTGTTCTAATAAATAGCGTGCTGCGCTAATCGGATACACCCCTACATCATAGAGTGAACCGCCGCCCATGGATCTCTGGTTGCGGAAATTACTGAGGTCTGCAGCATTATTAAATGTAAAAGCACCATGAATACCGCGAATTTCCCCTATTTCTCCAGATCGGATAATCGCCTTGATGCGATCATATCTGGGGTGATGCCGATACATGAAAGCTTCTGCTAACTGAACGCCTGCTAATCTGCAGGCAGCTACCATTTCCTCTGCTTCGGCAGCATCGATAGCAAACGGCTTTTCGCATAGAACATGCTTGCCTGCCTGTGCGGCCCGGATCGTCCACTCCTTGTGCATATGGTTGGGTAGGGGGATGTATACGGCATCAATGTTCTCATCCGCTATCAGATCCTCGTAGCTTCCATAGGCAGTAGGGATATCAAGCTTAGCTGCAGTTTCTTTAGCTTTATTTAAATCCCGGCTGGCAATGGCTGTAACAACACCAGTTTCAGATTGTCTGATGCCTGGAATTACCGCTTTTTCGGCAATGCCGGCACATCCGAGAATACCCCAACGAAGTTTAACAGAACTCATTTTTTCACGATCCTCTCTATTTGTAGAACGAAATATAACGAGATATTGCTATTATATATCTGAATAATTAAAATGAATATAGAAGTATTTTGCATTGAGATAAAAGAAAATTGTCTTCGGAAATAAGTGTGAAAGGATTCGGTGCGTATGCAGAGACATGTGATCCTGCCAACCTTACAGGAATTTTTTTATTTCATATTTCCTGAATCGGTTGGTATATATACAGATATGCCGCATCACAGGGTCGAACGTGAGGAAGGTCAGTGGACGACCTTTAGTCTGCACTTTATTATTGAAGGGAAAGGCTATGTCGAATGGGAAGACGATGTATATACACTGCATAAGGGAGATGCCTTCTTGTATTTTCCGTATCAAAAGCAGCGCTATTACAGCAGTAAGGAGGAGCCCTGGGATGTAGGATGGGTTCATTTCTACGGCAGTAGAGTCAAGGATTTTTTATATGAAAATGGCTTTCACAGCAATCTGTGGACGCTTCATAGATGGGCTGAGCTGCAGGAGTTGTGTACAGTTTTGCTTCATGAGGCCGAGGAGTATGGCATTCTTCACCCTTCGAAGCTGTCCTCGCTTACGTATGCTATGCTGATCGAGTTTATGAGCTATGCTTCTCCATTAACGCCAAATCGCGGCATGGATGCTTCCGACCGTATTCGCAAGCTGCTGCCTCTCATGCAGCAAAAAGCTTGTGAGCCCTTCCTTTTGGAGGAATGGGCTCAGCAGGTTGGCGTCAGTACGCATTACTTTTGCAAGCTTTTCCGAAAATCGATCTCGATGACGCCGCTTTCGTTCATTACTTTATGCCGTATGCAGGCGGCCAAGAAATGGCTAACGGAGCAGCCGCAGCTGAATATTAAGGAAATAGCACACAGGGTAGGCTATCCGACCGCCAGTTATTTTAACCAGCGCTTTCTGGAGCATGAGGGCATGACTCCCAGTGAGTTCCGCCGGTTATATAATGTGATGTAAGGGCTACAGCTCAACCCGCTGGCTGGTTCCTGCAGATTTCAAGCAAGCGTCGATGACACGCATGTTTTTAACGGCATCCAGCGGTTCGAAACGCAGCGGTCTTACTCCCCAAATTGCATTGGCCAGGTTGTCTGCCTGGAGGGAGTAAGGATTTTCGTAAGGCACTACGACTTCCCTCAGCTCCTCGTCTTTGACGATAAAGAAATGGCAGCTGGGATTGGGGCGGCTGACAAAGGCCGAGTGCGCTTGAATGCGCCCGAGTGTTCCAAGTATTTCCAGCGTGTTTCGAGGCGAGGCCCACATCGCACAATCAAAGGTAACCGCTACGTCATCCGGAAATTCGAGCAGGCCCGTCGCCATCATATCAACATGATCATGGTCAGGCGAGAAGAACGCTTTCACAGTTGCAGCATGCGGCTCCTGATCAAGAAGAAAGCGCGCGGCACTAATGGGATAGCAGCCTACATCGTATATGGAGCCGCCTCCCATGTGGCGGTGAAAGCGCACATTATCATTTTCATCTGCGTGATTATACGTATAAGTGCCATGTATGCTGCGGACCTCGCCGATTTCGCCAGAGCGCATGACTTCTTTCATGATTTCGTAACGGGGATGATGTCTGTACATGAACGCTTCTGCCAAATGAACGCCCGCCGCTTCGCAGGCCTGGACCATTTCGAGCGCTTCAGCGGCATCGAGGGCCAGAGGCTTCTCACACAGCACATGTTTGCCGGCTTCGGCAGCCTTAAGCGTCCATTCCTTGTGAAGATGATTGGGCAGCGGGATATAGACGGCTTCGATTTCACTGTCGGCCAGCAGCTCTTCGTAGCTTCCATAAGTAACAGGAATTCCGAATTGCGCTGCTGTCTCTTCTGCTTTATCGAGCTCCCTGCTGGCAATGGCTTGAACAATACCTGTTTCCGATGCCTGGATCCCTGGAATGACTGATCCTTCTGCAATAGCGGCACAGCCTAGAATTCCCCATCGAAGCTTCGTCGTATTCATAGAATCACTCCTTGTTGATCTGTAGTAACGAATGTGGTACTAATTATCGCTTGCAAGGCGGGAGCGAAAAGGCTCGCCATCCCATAAAAGCTCTGTATCCGCTTGTCTGCTTTTAACCTCGGGCTCGTCCAATAGAAGGAAAAAGTTTTTGGTCGGCAGCGTCCCGAGCTGATGTTTGTCCGACAGCTTATCCAAATAAGGGCGCATTTGATCCAATTGCCCGGACATATTCGTGTCCGCTTGACTGGAGAAGGCATAAAGCGCACTGGCGACAGGGACCCGCTTCACACTGTAGCTCTGTACGGCCCGCAGATAGAAATCCCAATCCCAATAATGAAACATTTCGGTGTCAAAAGGGCCAAGCTCATCATAAATGCGACGCTTGAACAAACAGCCTGATGAGAAGAAGGTAGAAAATTTGCGCATGCCCGCAAGGTCATCATCATAGGCGAAAACAAAGCGGCTGGTCGGTATTCTTACGCCGTCGCGGACTTCGTAGTCAAATATTTCGACGTCGGTATATACCATGTCACAATGCTCAATAGCTGCAAGCATACGCTCCAGATGAGTGGGGAGCAGCAGATCGTCGTCATCGCAGAGCATGATGTAGGAGCCCCTGGCCTCCTGAAGACCTCTGTTTCTAGCATACACATGCTTTAAATTCGCTTCCATATTGACTACTTGAATATCAAGCTCGGGGTACAATCCGCCTATAAAATCTACAGGCGTGCCACAATCATTGACTACAATAATTTGCATTTGCGTATATGTTTGCTGCCACAACGATTCCAGTAATTCGCAAAGCTCCAGCGGCCGATTGTAGGTAGGAATAATAACGGATACTAGCGGTTGATTCAAGAGATTCCCTCCATCATATTGGACGTTCCTTACTCTCTTATTATAGTTCATTCGTTTCTAATTTTGCCAATTTTGCTATACAATAGATGGGAGTCTGATTACTTGGAGGCTAACATGCTGCATCTAAAAAACGGCGAGGTTTCTCCCGACAATCTGGAATTATGGAAAACGGATGTATTTCTGAACCAAATCGCTAACAGACTGTTATCTGTGCGTCTGTTAAGTCTTGATATTTTTGATACGCTATTGCTGCGTGCTTGCTCTGTGCCGGCGGATGTGTTTGAACTCACAGCGGAAAAAGCAGCGGCAGCCGGCATATGGAAGCGGCCGGTTAGTGCGGATGAATTCCGCGAAATCCGCATAGGAGCGGAGTGGGCAGCCCGCAGGAGGCTTATGGAGCCTAGAGCAAGCTCCTATGAGGAAGTGACGCTGGAGCAGATTTATGCGGAAGTGCCGGACGTTATCTGCGATACGCAGCGTATGCTGGAATTGGAGCTTGAAGCCGAACGGCAGGTTTGCTTTCTCAATCCGCATATGCTGTCGCTGATCCATTGGTGCAAGCACAGCGGCATTCGTGTAGCTCTTGTTTCGGATATGTATCTCTCCTCTGTTCAGCTTACGGATCTTTTGCAGTCAGCGGGACTGAACATGGAACAGATCGATGTACTGCTGGTTTCCAACGAGCAGCAAGTCAGCAAAGTAACCGGCGGGTTATTCGATCGGCTGCTGGAGCATTTTACCGGGCTGTCGCCTCAGGATATTGTGCATATAGGAGATAATACGGCTGCGGATATAGCGGGAGCAGCCAGCAGGAATATCGAGGCTCTGTACTATCCTGTAATTCCCGAGCATTTTGACAGCCCCTTCCATTGGGATTCGATCCGGCATGGGAATATGCTCCCTGCGTTGAAATCGCTAAGAAAGCTGGCTGGCAGCTCCGGGGCGCGGGAAGTAGAGGATCCGCAGGAGCGGGCTTTTTTCCGCTTTGGGGCAGCTTCGCTGGGGCCTTTCCTTCATGGCTGGTGCGAATGGGTGATCGATACCTGTATTCGCGAGAATCGCACTGCGGTGCATCCGCTGATGAGAGAAGGCTATCTGCTTGCTCCTATGCTGGAAGCTGCGGCCCGTATGCGTGGCGCTGAGCTGACGGTAAAGCCTGTGTATCTTTCCAGACAGTCCACCTATTTGGCCGCCTTGGAGCGCTTTGAAGTGTCAGACCTTGAACGGCTGCTGGAGCTCGATTGGGTAAAAGTTGGCGATGTATTCAGCATGCTGGATATTGTGGAGGAAGCTGGCCCTTATCAGCCTTATCTGGACTTATCGGTGGCACAGTGCAGCCTGATCCCTGATGCAAGCTCAGGAAGTGTTACGGAAAGCCTGCGGCAGTACATAATGGGAGAGCGTACTCAGCAAAAAGTGGAGGCATCCATCGAAAGAAACCGTAAGCTGTTCGTCGATTATTTGCTTCAGGAATTCGGCTCTCCCGAGCGAATGGTGACGGTCGATATAGGGTTTAACGGCACCATTCAGAAGGCTATGGAAGCTGCGCTCAGATTAACTGGCCTTCCTTATGGAATGCTTCATTTACTTGCCGTAGGAACAGGGAAAATAGCGGAAAGCCTGCTGACAGGCATGGATATCAGAAGCTTTGTGGGGAGCTGTGGCGGGAATAGCGATCTTGGCTTTAGAATTGCCCGCAGCCCTGCTTTTTTGGAAGAATTAATGATGGGGGATTTTGGATCCACACTGAGGTATGAGAAGGACGCCAATGGCTTTGTTCAGCCTGTGCTTGCTGAGCTGCAGGGTCATACCGCAGAAGAGCTGCGCTGTAAAAGAGCATGCCAAAGGGGAGTTTTGGCCTTTCAGCAATATTACGCTTATCTGAATACGCTTAAACCGGAGCTGCTGGCAGCTTTGTCGGATCAACCGCGTGAGTGGACCAAGCCGTTTCATCGCGTGATCGATATGCCGACACCTGAGGAGGCTTCTATGCTGGGTGAGCTGACGCATCAGGAAAACTTTGGCGGCTTGCAAATTTCCCCGATTTGCAATGAAGTGGATGATCATTGGTTCGAACAAGGAGAAGAAGCTTTCATAGATTACTGCAATTATGGGCCTGCCATGTTTAATGCTTTTTGGCCGCAAGGAATGGTAACGCTGAAATCGCCTTATTATTTGTATGCCTATTATTTGCGGCAGCAGAGCTTATTTGGCAGCGAGAGCCTCTGCTTTGCTTTGATTCGCAAGGTGAAGGAGGCCGGACATCAGTCGTTTCATGTATATGGAACGGGTGCCTTTGCTGATTTATTTGTGCGGCAAGCAGGTTTTCACGGTTTAAAAATGGAGAGCTTGATAGATTCGGGTCCATCTGGACGGAAACAAGAACAACAGCCAGACCAGGAGCTAGACCAGCATCAAGGTCAGCATCGAGATCAGAAACTAGGTCAGAAACAAAACCATCCGATTTACGTCATCGCTTCCTTATCGCGCATTCAAACATTAAGGCAGGCAATTGAAGATAAATACAGGAATTCCGGAATAACTCCGATTATTTATGATTTATTTCCTTATCAAGCGGGTCGAAACTTGTAAAAGTAAATAACATTTTATCTAAAGCTTAAATCATGATATCCTAATAGGGAAACCTTAATCTGGAAATGGAGGCGAAGCTTTAATATGACAGAGCAAAATAAAACGAACATTCTTGTCTATGTAGGCTGTTACACTCATGAGTCCCCGAACGGGCTCAACTTGTTTTCAATGGATTTAAACTCAGGAGAGCTTTCCTCTCTGAACCATGGCATTGAGCAAACCAACGCGTCTTATATCGCGATAGATTCGAACCGGATGCGGTTATATGCCGTAAGCGAGATTGAAGAAGGCGCTGTATTCTCCTATAAGATTGATCCTGCTACAGGGCATCTGACATTTTTGAATCAGCAGCCTACATATGGTGGGGCTCCTTGTCATTTAAGCATAGATCAGACAGGAAGCTGTGTATATGTGGCCAATTATTCCAAAGGAAACGTCTGTGTATATCCTATACAGGAGGATGGAAGTCTTGCGGAAGCAAGTGATATCCACCAGCACGAAGGCCAAAGTCTGGATGAGGATCGTCAGGAAAAGGCGCATGCCCATATGATCTCACCTGATTTTAACAATCGCTTTGCTGTTGCCGCGGACCTTGGACTGGATCAATTGGTTATTTACGACATGGATGTTGCCGGCAAAAAGCTGATAGCCCATAAGGAAGTCCATATTCAAGCAGGAGCGGGTCCCAGACACTTCGCTTTTCGTCAGGATGGAAGCTTCTTGTACGCAGTCAATGAACTGAATTCCACGGTGACGGTGCTTGCATACGATGCAGAGCAGGGCAATGCGGCTACGATTCAAACGGTGACTACGATTCCGCGTGATTACGATGCAGTCAATTATTGTGCGGATATACATCTTAGCAAAGATGGAAGCTTCTTATATGCTTCGAATAGAGGACATGACAGCCTGGCAGCCTATAGTATTGATAAGGACCAGGGAACATTAACACCAATCGGACATTATTCTACACTTGGCAAAACACCAAGAAACTTTGTTCTCACGCCGGATGGTGAATATGTGTTAGTAGCCAACCAGGAGACCGACGACATCGTCGTGTTCAAGCTGGACAAAGCGACTGGCGAGCTGACGGATACAGGCCATAGAGCTCAGGTATCGCGGCCTATATGTGTCAAGCTGTTGGAGATTTGATTAGTTAAGAACATGCCTTGCGGTGTCCTTTGAGGATCGTGTTCGTGACTTGGATGCGTTTCAGAGGGAATGGCTATGGGTTCCAGCCGCTGTTAAAGATAGGTTCCCTTGATTAGACTTAGGTGGTAGAAACCTATCTTTAAATGCGGACGCTATCGCTCTTCCACCCATAGCCATTCCCTCTCTCAGCTACAATCGCACGAACACCAAAGATCAAACGGTCAGTCAACAGTTTTTTTCTCTTGAATGTAGGAGAGTTCCTAGCGGGTAAATGCGCTTGGGAGGAAGATCTGCTATTTTAATCACCCAGTGAGGTCATTCGTCCTCTTTTAACGATGAAAAACATCGTTAAAGTGCCTGGTTACCTGATAATGCCTCACTTAGTGATGAAAAACATCGTTAAGTGAGCAAAGCAGACACTCCATGCATCCGTAACGCAGCGGCGGCGAGAAGAGGACTGGACTCATGGCCGCTGTCGAATAAGTTTACAAGAAAAAGAACAGACTACTCTGGGAGATATTTCCTTGGGTGGTCTTTTTTGCTTATGCGAGGTCTGCAGCGTTCAGTAGAATGCATTTTTTTAATTCCCTAGTGCAATGAGCTATAATGAAGCTAAGTGATTTTACTATAGGATGTTAATATAGGATTTTGAATGTGTGACTTTGAATAGGATTATCTGTTGTTTTTTGTGGATCTGCCCCCAAATAAGGTAACTGATGGGCGGAGGTTAATCAAGCACTGATTGGGTGATAAGCCGTTTTTTTCGATTTTCTTTTGATGAGGGAAGTGTGTTTGGTGAATAGAAGAGTTGTGATGATGGTCGCCATTTTTGTTGTTTTTTTCGGTGGGGTCAATTATTATACGGGTTTACGCGGCTGGCAGTGGCTTCAGGTGGTGGCACCGCAGTGGCAGGGCTGGGCGTATTGGATACCTTTTTGGATCGTTGGCTTTGCTTTTTTGCTGCCTAGGTTAACGGCTTCGTGGCTTCCCCGTCCATTGATAAGCCTGCTGACCGTTATTGGTTCATACTGGCTTGCTGTGCTGCAATATGCGGTTCCTCTATTGCTTCTAATTGATGTGGGTAGAGGGTTGAATTATGGGTTGAAGCTTATTCCGGGTTCTGTGATGCAGGATCCTGCTTTCATTGAATTGGTCGGTTGGATCACTTTGCTGCTGACTGTATCGATTGTGCTGCATGGTATCTGGAGTGCGAAAAGTACGGTCGTAACCAAGTACGAGATTGTCATACCCAAAAGTGGCGGCCGGCATAAAGAGCTTCATATTGTATTGGCATCGGACTTGCACGTTGGGGTGATTAACGGAAATCGCAGGCTGCAGCATTTGGTAAAGCGTGTTAACGGGCTGGAGCCGGACCTGATTCTCCTTGCCGGAGATATTATTGATGATGATTTCCACCCTTTTATCGCGCACAATATGGCAGCGCAATTTAAGAAGCTGAAGTCAAAGCTTGGTGTATACTCTGTGCTTGGCAATCATGAGTATATAGCAGGTCATCTGGATGAGTATCGGCTTGAGCTGGAGAAGGCGGGCGTTCAGATGCTGCTGGACGAGGCAGTCAAGGTGGACGACAGTTTTTATGTAATGGGCAGGGATGATATTTCAGGCAAGTCACTGACAGGCCGTCCCCGCATGGCGATAGGCACGCTTATGCAGGATGTCGATGTAACGCTGCCGCTTATTCTTATGGACCATCAGCCCTCCAGGCTAGATGAGGCGCAGCAGGCGGGGATCGATCTGCAGGTTTCCGGACATACGCACAGGGGACAGATGTTTCCTTATCACCATGTGACCCGCAGACTTTATGAGCTTGATTGGGGATATCTTCATAAAGAAAAGTCGATGCATACCGTGGTCTCTTCCGGCTTTGGCACATGGGGTCCTCCGGTAAGGGTTGGCCATAGAGGAGAGATTGTTAGCATAAAGGTAACCTTCCGAAGCTAAGCATTGTTAAACAGCGCTCACAAGGCTAAACAGTCTAAACAAGCTAAACAAGCTAAACAAGCTAAACAAGGCAAACAGGGCAACTGTGGGGAAAGGGTGAGGGGTTCTGACCTTTTACTTCCTCTCCGGCCTAATTTTAGCTTTATTTTTTAACTTGTGAGTTATCGATAACTCTATTATAATAAATTTAAGTATTGTGTATCATTTTAAATAAAGGCATTAGTAGGGTTGGCGTTTGATATTATGGAGGAGGAATTGACGATGAGTAATTTGGAAAGCAATGATGTAAGATGGAAGCAAGGCTTCCCTAAAATTGGCATTCGTCCAACAATCGACGGTAGAAGAAAAGGAATCAGAGAATCCTTGGAAGAGCAGACCATGAATATGGCGAAAGCGGTTGCCGATTTGCTCAGCAGCACCTTGAAATATCCGAACGGCGAAGCCGTTGAATGTGTAATCTCCGATACTTGTATCGGTGGAGTTGCAGAGGCTGCTGCGTCCGCGGATAAATTCGTGAAAGCAGGAGTCGGAGTTTCAATCACAGTTACACCCTGCTGGTGCTACGGAACGGAAACGATGGATATGGATCCTTCTTTGCCTAAGGCGGTTTGGGGATTTAATGGAACGGAAAGACCGGGTGCTGTCTATCTCGCTGCCGTTCTATCTGGACATGCGCAAAAGGGGCTGCCTGCCTTCGGCATTTATGGCAAAGACGTACAGGACTCGGGCACGACCGATATTCCTGAAGATGTGAAGGGAAAACTGCTGCGCTTCAGTAAAGCCGGACTCGCTGCTGCTTATATGAAAGGCAAATCCTATCTGGCTATCGGATCGGTTTCCATGGGGATTGCCGGATCTATCGTGAATGAGGAGCTGTTCCAGGATTACCTGGGCATGCGCAATGAATATGTAGATATGTCCGAATTGGTCCGCAGGATTGAAGAGGAGATTTTTGATCCGGAGGAATTTAAGCTGGCTTTGGCTTGGGTGA
The DNA here is from genome assembly GCF_017874215.1 of Paenibacillus eucommiae. Lineage (GTDB taxonomy): Bacteria > Bacillota > Bacilli > Paenibacillales > NBRC-103111 > Paenibacillus_AI > Paenibacillus_AI eucommiae. The sequence continues at coordinate 26,426 of NZ_JAGGLB010000037.1, read as the reverse complement.
AGGAAAACTGTAAGGAAGGCCAGGACAACAACCGTCCTGAAATTCAAACGTCTCGCGAGAAGAAGGATCAGGATTGGGAGACCGTTGTCAAAATGTCGCTGATCGTCCGCGATTTGATGCTGGGGAACCCCGAGCTTGGTAAAATAGGCTTTGGCGAAGAAGCGCTGGGACATAATGCGATTCTTTCCGGTTTCCAAGGGCAGCGCCACTGGACCGACCATTTCCCGAATGGGGACTTTATGGAAGCGATTCTGAACACCTCCTTCGATTGGAACGGCAAGCGCGCTCCATATTTGGTTGCGACTGAGAACGATAGCCTAAATGGCGTGGCCATGCTGCTGGGCAACCTGCTGACGAATTCCGCGCAAATCTTCGCGGACGTGAGAACCTACTGGAGTCCGGATGCGGTGAAACGAGTCACGGGTCATACGCTTAGCGGAGCGGCTAAGGACGGGATTCTGCATCTGATCAATTCGGGATCGGCTACACTGGACGGAACAGGCGAACAATCCATTGATGGCAAGCCTGCTATGAAGCCTTTCTGGGAAATCAGCGACGAAGAAGTGAACAAGTGTCTGGAAGCTACCTCCTGGAGGCCGGCAGCGGTTGAATATTTCCGCGGTGGCGGCTATTCCTCCGATTTCCTTACCAAAGGCGGCATGCCGGTAACGATGTCCAGACTGAATTTGATCAAAGGATTAGGTCCAGTACTGCAAATTGCTGAGGGCTATTCGGTTGATTTGCCGCAGGACGTGCATGATACGCTGGATCTTCGTACCGACTCTACATGGCCGACAACCTGGTTTGCGCCTATTTTGACCGGCAAAGGAGCCTTTAAGGATGTTTATTCGGTAATGGATAACTGGGGCTCTAATCACGGTGCTATCAGCTTCGGGCATATCGGAGCGGATTTGATTACATTAGCATCGATTTTACGGATTCCAGTTTCGATGCATAACATTGAGGAAGAGCATATTTTCCGTCCCCGGGTTTGGAGCTCTTTTGGTACTTCGGACGTGGAAGCGGCGGATTTCCGTGCTTGTGGAGCCTTTGGTCCTTTGTATAAGTAATGCAGCTTGATAAGGATGGAGTGAACGCCAAGTGGAAAACAAGCATCTGAACATGTTGGCCGTAGACTTCGGGGCGAGCAGCGGAAGAACAATTTGGGGTGAATTCACGGGATCCAAGCTTACTGTGCAGGAAATTCACAGATTTGCCAATGAGCCTGTAGAACTCGGCGGAAGTCTGTATTGGGACTTTTTACGGTTATTCCATGAGCTGAAGAAGGGCGTACGCGCGTTTAAGCAAGTGACCTCGAAGACCCCAGCTTCTATAGCTGTCGATACATGGGGGGTGGACTACGGCTTGGTGGATGGTAACGGCAATCTGCTTGGAAATCCGTATCATTACCGGGATGCACGTACGAATGCCACCATGGAGACCTGTTTTAAATCCATCCCCAGAACGGAGCTGTTCGAACGAACCGGCATTCAGCCGCTGCAGTTCAACACGATATTCCAGCTGCTCGCTTGGCAGCAGAGCTGTACCCGGCCGGTCGGCGAGGACGTCCGTTTATTATTTATGCCGGATCTATTTCATTACTATTTGTCAGGAGTGAAGGCAACCGAGTATACGATTGCCAGCACGAGCGGCCTGCTCGACCCGGCTGCACGCAGCTGGAACAGGGAGCTGCTGGGCAAGCTTCCTTTTGCCCAGAGTCTGTTCACGGATATTGTGATGCCGGGCACACAGCTTGGAACGCTTCGCAGTGAGCTGCGCGAGGAGCTTGCGATCGGCAGCGTTCCGGTAGTGGCAGCGGCTTCTCATGATACGGCATCTGCGGTAGTTTCCATTCCGGCTTTAACGAACAACTATGCTTTTATCAGCTGCGGCACGTGGTCACTGATGGGTGTTGAAACGGATAAGCCTGTCATTAACGAGTGGAGCGAGCGCTGGTCCTTCACGAATGAAGGCGGAGCCGAACAGAAAATCAGACTGCTCAAGAATATTATGGGACTGTGGCTGCTGCAGGAGTGCAAGCGTCACTGGGAGCTTGAAGGGGATTCGCTTACTTATGCACAGATGCAGGAAATGGCTGCTGTGCATAAGCATAATGCCAGTTATGTTGACCCGGAGGATCCTGTATTTCTGGCTCCCGGCCATATGCCGGATCGGATCCGGGCCTACTGCAGGGATACCGGGCAGACCGTTCCGCAAACGAAGCCGGAGATCATCCGCTGTATTCTTGAAAGCCTGTCGATGAAATTCAAACAAACGCTGGACGAGATCGAATTTCTGCTGGGCCGGAGGCTGGAGCATATTCATATGGTCGGCGGAGGCATCCAGAATACGTTATTGTGCCAGCTTACGGCTAATGCAACCGGGAGAACGGTATTTGCAGGGCCCATAGAAGCAACCGCTATCGGGAATATTCTGATGCAGGCCAAGGCGCATGGAGAAGTGGGCAGCTTGAATGAAATCAGGCAAGTCGTTATCGACTCCTTCCCGCCGGACAGGTATGTGCCAGCAGACACGGATGCCTGGCAGGAAGCTTACCAGAGTTATAAAAAAATAGATGAGAGCAAAAGTGAATAGGGGCTGAGTAGCGGTATGTCTGAACAGTTAACGAGAGAAGAGCTAACTAAGTATGCCAGAAAGACGGTAGCTAAGGGACTGGTTGTAGGACCAGGCGGAAACATTAGTGCGAGAAACGGGGATACGATGTTTTTATCGCCAAGCGGCTTCGCGTTGGAGGATATTGAACCCGAGCAATGGGTGCGTGTAACGATTTCAACGGGAGAAATTGTAGATAAGGCTTTTCGTCCATCTTCTGAGGTATTGATGCATCTATATGCCTACAGGGTTAATCCGCTTATTCAAGCTATTGTTCATACCCATCCGGCATACTGCATTGCCCTTAGCACCTTAGGCGATAAGCTGCCTATGCTGTTTCCAGACCAAGCGGCGCTAGTGGGGGACGTTGGTTATATTCCCTATGTACTGCCGACTACGGATAAATTGGCTGATGCTTTAGCGGAAAAAGTAACGGACTTCTATTCCATTCTGCTAGGCAACCACGGACTCGTGACCACAGGTAAAAACCTGCGCGAGGCTTATTACCGCACCGAGGTTATGGAGGAAAGCGCCAAAATTTATTTGATCGCCAAAGCCGTTGGCACACCAAGAGTGTTGACGGATGAAGAATACAAAGAAATTCAATCGTTGGAGAGCGAAGCCTATCGCGTGCAGCTTTTGCAGCAAATGAAGTAAGCAACAACAAAGGACAGCAACCCGCAAATCCTGCCGGAAGCTGTCCTTTTTATTTATTTAAAGCCTGAGCCTGTATGCATTTATTTTAAGGTGTCGTTCAAGTTCCGTTCAAATTCATGATGATTCAGAAAGCCCTTTAAACGGCCCTGTCTCAGCTTGGTAATGGATACGGACTTGCTGGTAGGGCTCTTGGAATCAAAGCAGACACGGCTGTCCTGTACCGCTTCAACCTTGTGGAGATTGGCGTAGCAATCGGTATTAACCTTGAAGAAAGCGCTATCAGAAAGCATTTTGTCTAATTGCTCGGTTGACAATCTTCGTTTGACATTGAAGTTTTTGCCATGAAAGCTGACTAATCCGTGAGCCCCGACACGAAAATACAAAATATCCTTCTCCAGTACAAACTCATCGTACGTATTCTGGTTTTCCAGCGCTACATTCATTTGTATTCCTCCCTTTTTAAATGCTAACGCGTAAAATTGAAGCGCTTTCATTTTAACATAAAATCAATTGATTTGGAAGAGGATTTTAGTGATTTTGAAAAAATATTGGCTTCCAGCTGCGGTTATGAAAAGTAAATCCGATGGGGATTGTAAGGAATTAAAAAGTCTATATTAACATAGAACTTGATATGAAATCAAGGACAATTTATTAAAATTCCAATAAATAGGTTGCAGTTTGCAGGAAGATATAGTAATCTTATAGACGTAACATGAGAAGGAGAGGAGGAATAACAACATGGAAAAGATGGGTATGCAAATGATGATGAACATGTGTATGGAAGAAATGATGTGTAAGATGAAATGCATGAAGATGATGATGACCAGCATGCAGGAAATGAACATGATGGGCAGCATGGACACTGAAATGATGATGACTAATTTTCAAGAGTGCGATGAAATGATGACGATGATGATGAGTATGATGCGTGAAATGAAAGAAACTTCTATGTAATTTACTGTGCAGCAGAAACCCTAATGAATCTACCAAATTCATTTGGAATGTTTATATGTTTGCAGAGCAGTCTACTGTATGCATTTCAATCCCGGCAGAGCAGTCGTCTGTATGCCGCAAGTGAAACGAGGAAGCTGGCAAAGCAGTCATCTGTATGCCATACTTCACTTATTGATTTTCTTCACAATTTCTATCCTCTGAAGCTTAAGTTCCCATACTTGCTCCCTGAGCACACGTACCTCGTAAGAATTGCTGCTTTCCTTTAACTGCCCGAATAGCTCCAACATTTTTCTGTTAATCGAATCGAACACACGCCATAAATCCTGCTGCATGCGTTTTTGAGTATGTTGCTCTTTATTATATAAAGTCTGAACAATTTGCTCTTGCCAGACGGTGTCCCCAAGCTGCTTTGCCAAATTATAAAGATCCAGTTGATCATCAATCCAAGTTTGAACGATACGATTATTAGTTGAATTCATTTTTCTGATCTCCTTCCAAGCCTTATACCGAGTATTATACTAGGAATTATAAGAATTTCAATAGACATTTAAAAAAAGTTATTTTAATGATCATTTTATACGTAAAAAATGATTGCAGTATGCTCCGAAATGTAGTAATCTTATAAATGAGTTTACAAATTATGAGAATTACTTAAATGAATTGGAAGAAATGGGCGTGAGATGATGAAGAAAGTAAAATGTGAAACCTGAGCCTTTAACCCCCGACAGACGAGCTGTTTTCCTTCTATTTCCCAAGCCATTCCCAACCTTCTTCGTTTATGGAAGCCACCATCGCATTGACCAGACGAAATCCAATGTTCGATTTATTAGCTATTCCGCAATGATGAATTTCCGCATGTCATATACCAAGTAATATAATCGGATTAATGAGAGTTTAGTTGGAAGTTAGTAAAGCGTATTCTTGCACCTTGAAAATAAAATCCGGTTTTAAGTTGACAGGAAATAGAAGGGATGGTATTGTGGTTCATATACATATTATTCCGATATAAATACTAAGAATAATAGCTGACTGGAAAACCGGAAGCATGGATAGCACCATGTTTTTTTCTATTGCTTCAAGGAGGTGACAGGAATGGGATTGTTGTTAGATTCTATAAAGCTCGTCAACACGCAAAAGGGGAAGCCCGAGGTTGCTGCTGATCTTTTGCCAAGTGATTCAGACTCTACAGTGATATCTCAAGACTCGGCGACTGCCGATACTATAAATTCCGAGTTGCGGCTTGTCAAAACCGAGCAAAATTAATTGGTGGAGGTAATGAGCATATGAATAGCACGAATATATCTTTTAACGATGCTGCCGTTGTCGTCAATCTGATAGGTACTGATCAAAAGCTTATCCCCTCATTGCTCTCAGCATTAAAAAATAACAAGATCACTTTATCACGGTTGCAAGAATCACCTGTGCAAATTGATTTATTTAGTTCGGAGGCTTATCTATACTCTCCTGGAGGCGATAAGTACCGAATTCCTATTTTTTGAATATTAGAACTTAAAGAAGAAGTATTGTAATAAACATGCAAAGCCCAGGTTAACGATGCCTGGGCTTTTATTGTGAATGTACTTAGCTTATCGGATTGCTCGACAATTGGGATACAATTAAGAGGAAAAAGCTCCCCCTTGGCTTAGGCTGGCGGGGAGCTTTGTTTACGTTTTTTCTTCCTGGGATATTACCAGGCAAATGTGCACGAAATGATAACCAAGAGAATGAAAAGAACCAGAATACCTGCTGTGCTTGTGCGGTTACAACCTATTTCTGACATATCGTCGACTCCTTTCATAGAAACCTTTATTACTATATCAATATATTCAATTTATGTAATATGGATTGGACACGTTTATAGGATATTTTTGTTTTCCAACAATTACCCTTGCATAACGAATGTATGTTCGGTATATAATAGAGAATAAGACAGCGAATATACGTTCGTATTCATGGGGTGGGAAGATGAGTAGTAACCCTCGGATTGAAACAGAAGAAGACCTTCAGCTTGTCAAGGAATTTGTTTTGCTCCCTATCCTGCTCGATATGTTGGAAAGAGATATCAACAGATTGAAGAGCTGCTCGGATGGGGTCATTTTTAATCATGTTATTTTCTACTTGCGGGAAGTTGATCATTCCATTTTATTGGAAACGCAGCAGGTGAAGGCATCAATGAGGAAACGAGATGTCAAAATCTTGAGTACTGAGACAAATGCTCTTGGTATCGAAATCGACTACAAGGTTCGTGGATACAATCACCACTTTAAAATGCTGCGCAGCCTGGTGAAGGCCGAGTTAATGACGATGTTGATGAATTTGGGAAGAAGGCGACTGCCATGAGCGGAAAAAGACAAAGGGTAATCATGCTGGCCGATTGTGAATCCTTCTATGCTTCTGTTGAAAAAGCAGCTCATCCAGGTTGCAAAAACAAGCCTGTTGCTGTCTGCGGGGACCCGGCCAGGCGCAGCGGGATCGTGCTTGCTGCGTGTCCTATTGCCAAGCGTTATGGTGTGACAACGGCGGAGCGCATAGGTGACGCTTTGAAAAAGTGTCCTGACCTCATTGTCATACGGCCGCGGATGCAGCACTACATCGACATCTCGCACATGATCACTAAGATCTATGAAGAATTCACGGATCTTGTCGAGGTGTTCAGTATTGATGAGCAATTTCTGGATGTTACCGGAAGTCTTTCCATCTTTGGCGACGATCCACATAGCATTGCCCTCTCTGTGCAGCAAAAGGTTCTCAAGCAGACAGGAGTCCGGGTTCGGATCGGCATATCGGAAAACAAAATTCTTGCCAAAATAGCTACGGACATATGGGCCAAGAAAAATGCGAGCGGCATTTTCACTCTGCATAAAAACGAGATTGAAAAGCATCTATGGCCAGAGCCGGTAAGTAAAATGTTTGGCGTAGGCTCGCGTATGACTGCTCATTTTGCGAAGCTTGGAATCCATACGATAGGGGAAATCGCAAAAACCCCGCTGCCTCGACTGAAAGAGCGGTTTAGAGCGAGATTCAATAAGCAAAGCGACATTCATGCTGAAGTCATGTGGCGTACAGCCAATGGGCATGATGATAGTCCGGTAAATCCCGCTACGCATCAAGTGGCTCCTAAGTCTATTGGACATATGATGACCTTGCCTAAGGATTACACGACAAAAGCTCAAATAAATACAATATTGCTTGAGCTGACAGAAGAGGTTTGCCGCGATTGCAGACGTAAAGGGTTCATGGCTTCTGTTCTGACGGTTTCATGCATGTGCAGCCCCTATGAGGACCCGACAGGCTTCTCCAGACAAATGAAGATGCCGGATCCAACAAACAATACGAATGGCGTGTATGAAGCAGCAAAAATGCTGTTCTACCGCTTCTGGAACGGTCTGGCGGTCCGCAGGGTAGGCATCACACTGAGCCAATTGACGGATGATGAAAATTACCAGCTTACTTTATTCGAAGACCAGGTGAAAATCAGATCATTGGAGAAGGTTACGGACGAAATCAAGGAGCGGTATGGCAGCTTTGCTATCGTTCGAGCCTCTTCGTTGAGCGAATCCGGTCAAGCGGGGGAGAGGGCTAAGAAAATTGGAGGGCATTACAAATGACCAAAAAACTTGAAGGAAACGGTCTTTGGGAATCGAGCCGAATGATGCTGCCTGAGCATAAAGCATTGTTCAGCTCGAACCAGAGGAGCAGCACTGCCAAGCTCCCTGCGCAGCTAAGCAAGGAAGAAATGAATTTAGTCCGGGATTATATTTTGCTGCCGGTGATGCTTTCCGTGGTTGAAAATAAAAGCAGGGAAATTGAAATGTCCTCCCTGGCGTTTAAAATGTTATATTCGGCATCTTCGCGGGTGCTTGCGAGCATCATTGGTAAAGATTTAAGAAAAGTGGAGAAAGCTTTACAGGAGCGAAGCATCCAGGTATTCGAGGAGATGAAGGACGAGAATATGCTGCAGTACCGCTACATCTGCCGCGGACACGAGGAGCCCTTGATCATGGCGCGCGACTATATGAAAAGTGAGATCAGTGTAAGGATAGGCAGATATGCGAAGAACCTGGTGGCGATTATTCAAGCTGTTGAGAGGGGTTAGGAGGGGGATAGGAGAGGATAGGAGGTAGATAGGGGGAGGACAAGAGTATAAGGAGCACACAAACAGAAAAAATCCGCCCGCAGCATTTATGTGCTGTAGGCGGGGAGGTTTAGCAAATCAGAAATGGTCCGTAAAGCGTATCCCCTTTTCCATAAAGTTTGAATCACGTAAGGAAGGGCGTTTACGGTATTTTGCAAGCTTTGGCCTACTCCACCGGCAGAGTGCTGCAGGACGATGGAGCCTGGTCCGGCATGAGAGAGAATATTGGCTGCGACCTGATTGGCCGTTATCTGGTTCCAGTCCAAGCTATCCACGTTCCACAAAATGGTTTTTTTCTTCAAACGGATCAATTCCCTGATAAGCTCTTCAGTTAGAGCCCCGTATGGCGGCCGAAACAGAAGAGAGCGTATGCCAGCTACCCGGTACATTTCCTCATCGGTTTTGTTAATTTGTTCCATAGCGGCGGCTAGCGGGATTTTTGCTAAATTGGGATGGTTCCAGGAGTGGTTGCCAACGTTGTGGCCTTCCCTGATCATGCGCAGGAACACATCCGGATTGGCCTGAATGCGTTGTCCTACGCAAAAAAAGGTGGCTTTCACGCCAAACTCGCGCAAACCGTCGAGCACCTGCGGGGTCCATACCTCATCCGGCCCGTCATCAAAAGTTAGCGCCACTTCTTTGGTGGGAGGGCCATGTAAAATAATTTCATTAGGAAATTGTTCGGCCCAATCGATACGTTCTACTTGGGGTGGCCGTTCGTCCATCCGCTCGCTGCCGCCTTGCAATTCGGGCTGATGAGTCCTGTACCAGTAACCAGATGCAGATGGTAGTGCATAGGGCGAGTGGATCGGAAAACGACCGTAAGAACCCGCAGATGGCTGAAATGGCTGATAGAGCATCGTTGGTAGGGGGACATATCGAAATTGCACAGCGTTCACCTCGTTTTTCTACCTTCTAAAAAGTATGATATACAGCATGCCCAGGTTCCTGAAACAGCGCGAAAAAACCATCCATTCGAAATTCGAACAGGATGGTTTCTTTATTTATGCAGAGGAAATAGGTCCGATTCCAATTAGCTTTAATCATCTTTAAATTTTTTATTTTCCAAAATAACAATGCTGCCAGTTTCCGGCTTTTTTACTCTTTTGGTCTGCTTCACAAGCCGGATGATGTTATCGTAGGACTGCTGAGCCCCTAATACCAATAAGGGTACGCCAATGAAATCAATTTTAAATCTTCTAGAAAACAAGCCGCCAAATGTCATGGCGATTGGAACAGTGGGGGATGTATTGGAAAAAACGATGGTTTCATCTGTTTGATATCTGGATTGCAATAAGAAGCTCAAATTTTTTAAAGCGGGAACAACTACCTTGGATGCTCCACATCCAACTGTGTAGACAGGATTTCCGTCTTCATCTGTCCCATGAAAGATGAGCTTACCCATATCAGAAGTCTGTAATTTATTGAAGTAGCTGACACTTAAAATTTCGTCCTTGGTAAGCGAGCGGTTGGTAGGAAGCTGATTGAGATGGTACGCTGCTGCCAAGGCAGTCGAGTGTGTGCCACCAAAATCATTGTATATGTAAATCATAAAATCATCCTCTGTACATTTTTTTTCTAATTGACTTATTATCCCCATTATCGATTCAATCATTCGAAGCAGCTGGGAAAATGATCAAAGCTTCGCAAATAGTTACTTTATATGCTAAAATAATGAATAATTTTACAATTATTATCATTCTTAATGAATAAGACAGGGGACAATATGCTAACCAATTTTCGTATGACACCCAAGATCGTAGGGAGCGTTTTAGCGCTTGTCCTGATCAGCCGGATACTGATGCTGTTAACAGGTTATATGGGCATGAACTTATTTAATACTTACACGCAAATTCCGGTTTATGAGAAGAATGTTCCGGGAAGTGTAACGCCATGGATTCAGAAGCTTCCTCTCGGGCTGGAAGAAACGAGGATGTTTCAATTAAGTGACTTCATGAAGCTCGACTCTTATCCATACTTGAACATAGCAACGAAGGGCTATGACCAGGTACATATCGATCAGCCGCACCGGGCGGCAAATTGGGTATTCTTTCCGCTGTATCCGCTCCTCATTCATCTGTTCGGCTACGTGCTGTGGGTGCATCCGGCGATCATAGGCATGCTGCTTTCCAATCTATTTCTGATTGGCGCCTTGCTTTATGTGTACGGAATCGCCTTGCAAAGGGGGCTGAGCGAGCGGCAAGCCAGTACCGTGCTGACGCTCATTCTGATTTATCCTTCTTCAGTATTTTTCTCTGTTCCTTACACGGAGAGCCTATTTCTGTTACTGTCAGCGGCGTCCGTATATTATGCCTCGAACAAGCAGTATGCCCTCGCTTTTCTGGCAGCCGGGCTATCAACGGTAACGCGGGTTCCAGGCTTTATCAATCTGGCGTTTGTGGCCGGCAGCGTTTGTCTTGACGAAGGGTTTCACTTTTCCAAGAGGTACTTGAAGTGGGGGTTGTATGGTCTTCTTTCCTTAGTGCCTATGGGGGCTTTTTTACTTCATATGAAAATGATTACAGGCGACTTCCTGGCACCGTTCCACGAGCAGAGCCTGAGCTGGTTTCGCGAGACGACGCTGCCGTTCCAAAATTATTTCAGGTATTGGCAGCATCCCTATTTCTCAGCCCCGGCCGGCTGGGATAACGGCGTACTGGAATTCACCATCTCAACAGCCGTATTCGTCGTCTACTTGGCTTATCTGGTGATACATGCCAAGGGGCTGCTTCGGGACAAGAGACAGCTGCTCTTTTATGTATACGGCGCTGGTCTGATAATACTGCCTTTTTCCAGCCAGCCTTATTATCTCACGAGTGTGGTCCGTTATTTGATGGTATGCATTCCGTTCTATATCTATTTAGTTCAGCTCACCAAGGAGCGGGAAAAGGTACTCCTGTTTTACCAAATGCTGTTTTTTATTTTCCAGATCATTACAACGATCGGGTATTTTAATAGATTCTACTTTGTGGCTTAAGCATTTATGCAGGCTCTGACGTAATTCTGCGAGCCTGATCGGGTCAATAGCAAGGATGTGGGACGACCTTACGCTTTTAACGATGAAAAACATCGTTAAAGTAGCAGCTCCTTCTTGGGTCTTCATCCACAGTGCTTGCGCTAGCTAACATCAATAAGGGTGAAGTCAGAATTCATTTCCTTCTTTATCCGTATTGGCTATGTTTTAATATTGGCAACGCTGAATTTTCTTCGTACAGACACTTCTAGGCATATACCCACATACAATGGTAGTAATCTCAAGCGGAGGCTTTCGAAGCAGGATATGCTCCGCAAAACTCCCAGGGGGTGGCTGAAGTGCCTGGTTTTTTCACAGCGATTGCGTTATTTGTTAAAGAATTGATGCTGCTGGTGTCCTACGTCAAGAATAACGCTTTCCCTCAACCGTTAGCGGAAGAGGAAGAAGAGAAGCATCTGAAGCAGATGGCTGAGGGCAGCGAAACCTCCCGGAATTTGCTCATTGAGCACAATCTCAGGCTGGTGGCGCATATTGTCAAGAAATTCGACAACACCGGAGAAGATTTGGAGGACTTGATTTCGATTGGTACGATCGGACTGATTAAAGCGATAGAAAGCTTTTCGCCGAACAAGGGTACGAAGTTAGCTACTTTTGCTGCAAGATGTATTGAAAATGAAATCCTCATGCACTTGCGTTCCCTGAAAAAAACGAGGAAAGATGTTTCGCTGCATGATCCCATTGGGACTGATAAGGAAGGGAATGAAATCACGCTTATCGATATTCTCGGTACCGAAGCCGATGATGTCGTAGACAAGGTGCAATTGAAAATTGAAAAAAGTAAAATATACAAAAATCTGGAAATTTTGGATGACCGTGAAAAGGAAGTGGTTATGGGCCGTTTTGGCCTGGAGCATGGGGGAGAGGAGAGGACTCAGCGGGAGATTGCTAAGGAGCTAGGTATTTCACGCTCGTATGTTTCACGGATTGAGAAGCGGGCTTTAATGAAGCTGTATCATGAGTTCTATAAAGTAAAGAGGTAGATAACTATATGATGAAAATGAAATGAAACCATAAGTTATCGAAAAAAGTTATCGAAAATAAAGTAAAGCGTAGGTAAACTCATTCCTGAAGAATGACTTTACTTACGCTTTTTAAATGAGCTATACATGATGTATGACTTCCATTATATCATTATGCAAGCAGCAGTTGAAGCAGTCTGTCTGGATGGTTGGTAAGAATGCTGTTGACTCCAAGCTCTATCATTTTGACCATGGCGTCCTTGTCGTTTACGGTCCACGCATACACTTCTTTATTGCCAGCGGCGGCAGCGCGCATAACGTTCTGGTCGATAAGCAAGTAAGAAATACTGATCGCCTCGTAATCCCTGCTCTTGTAAAGCTCCTCATCCAAATCTTTTTCTCTGCCTACAATCAGTGCGGTTTTAATGTTAGGATTTAATTTTTTAACTTTTTTCAGCAGTACCGGATCGAAGGAAGAGATCACACATTGGTTTACGAATTGGTTTTTTTCAATGATTTTCACGGTTCCCTCAGCAAGATGCTTAGAGTGACCGTTGTTTTTCAGTTCAATATTCAGTTTGATTTTCCCTTTGGCTGTTTGAATGGCCTGCTCAAGTGTAGGCACTTTTTCATCCTCAAAATTATGGCTGAACCAGGCACCTGCATTGGCTCGGAACAGCTCACTGGATTGAATTTCCCACATTGCCTTATTAATGCCTGTAGTTCGAAATGCATTATTATCGTGCATGACGACAATGACTCCGTCTTTAGTTTCCTGCACATCAAGCTCTGCAAAGCCTGCTCCGTCTTCAATGGCTTTTTTTAGGGCGCTAAGTGTGTTCTCTGGTGCGGTGTACGAGCTTCCACGATGGGCTGTGACCAAGCTTTGTTTAAAGTCATTTGGAGACATGTAGGTGTCAGATGTGAAATTGTTGGCGAATAGAATGGTAAGCAGCAGAAGGATGTTATTCATTATTAGATAGAACCTCCCTGGATATGTTGGTTGCTGGAATTGGAAGTGATGACTTTCTTATAGTTGCAAAGTATCATATACTTTTTAGAAGAATGTTAGATTCATAGATTGAGAGGTTATAATATTGTCTAAGAAAGGAATTTTGTCAGAAATCAGAGAATAAAGGTATAGACATAATAAATAGCTTGGAATATTGAGTATAAGGGATAGCGTATAGCATTTGCAAAAAATGAATGATTTATAAGAAATGAGGGGCCTTTGCATGAAATGGGTAAAAAATGCAAAAATCAACAGTAAACTGATTGTGATGGTTCTAATTCCTATGCTTGGTGTATTTTATTTTTCCATTACTAGTATTTACGAAAAAATACATGATAATGCGGCGATTAATCAGTTGGAAATTTTAACAGATCTGGCCGTTGATACGAATGCAATGATTCATGAGCTGCAAAAAGAACGAGGCTTGGTCTCCGGTTACCTGGGGAAGCAGGCCTCTACGATCAAGGTCAGCATGATGGATCAGAGAGAGGAAACGAACCGGAAAATAACCGAGCTGGAAAATAGTCTGAAGTCGTTATCGGCAGACGGCTATGGGGTGAAATTTGTTCAAGATCTGGAAAATGCGGTTCGTATGCTGCACCAATTGAGCGAAGAACGCGAGCTGATCGATACGAATAAAACGGATGTGAATGCAAGCCTGGCCTACTATAGAGGGACTATCGACGCTTTTTTTCATGTTATGCAAAATTTAAATTTACTTAGTTCTAATCCGGAAATATCAAGAATGCTTTCAGCTTACATAAACTTTTCCAGAATGAAATCGGCGGTTAGTCAGGAAAGGGCTTTGCTGGCCAATATTTTTTCGAATGATCAGCTGACTTTAAATGATATCGAGCAGACGAAGCTGAGTGAACAAGAACAGACCATTTACTTTAATGTCTTCTCGTCATTTGCGGCGCCAGAAGCATTAAGCCAGTACAAGGCTGTGGTTAAAGGACAAGCTGTTAATGAAGTGGGACGAATACGCTTGACTGTAATTGAAGGGGCTTCTGGAGATATCACAGAGACTGATTCTGAGTATTGGTACAATGTTATAACCGAAAAAATCGATTTGTTTAAAATTGTGGAGGATGATTTCTCCAATCAATTAATTGCCAAGATGCGTGTCATTCAAGATAAAGCGTTGAATTCATTGGTCTTTGTCATTTCGTTGAATTTCATAATTTTGGTTTTCTCGATTGCGATCATTATGCTAGTCTCCCGCATGCTGCTTAAACAAATTGGATTGCTGAAACAATCTACAGAGCTGATTTTGCGGGGAGAAACGGATGTGGAGGCCGAGGTACTGACGAAGGATGAATTCGGCGATTTGACGAAAGCCTTTAATCAGATGGTGGCCAGCTTCCGGGATGTAATCCTGCAGGCAGACCAAATTTCCAAAGGCGATTATGAGCTGACAATTACGCCAAGATCGGACCGTGACCGTTTAAGTATTGCCTTAACCCAGATGCTGACTTCCTTAAAGGATACTAAGGCTGAGAATGAACGCCAGTTTTGGTTGAAAACCCAGCTTGCGCGCCTGACGGGAATGTCTCAGGGTGTGATCAAGCTGCAGCAGCTCGTCAGTATGCTGATTGCAGAAATAGCTGGATTAGTTGAAGCAGGACAAGCCGTTTTTTATGTCAAGGAAGTGGAAAAGGGGCCGCGGCAGGAAAGCGAATTTGTTTTACTCGGCAGCTATGCGTATAAAGAAAGAAAAAATTTGGCCAATCGTTTCCGGAAGGGCGAGGGGCTTGTGGGGCAATGTGCTCTGGAGAAAAAACCGATCCTGCTGTCTAACGTTCCGGATGATTATATTCACATTAGCTCGGGACTTGGCGAAAGCAAGCCGCTGAACATTCTTGTACTTCCGATTATGTTTGAGGAAGAAGTTGTAGCTGTAATGGAGCTGGCCTCCTTCCAGGGCTTTACGCCCATTCAGCAGGATTTGCTTGACCAGCTGACCACTTCACTTGGCGTTGTGCTGGACAGTGTAAGCAGCCGTCAGCTCACAGAAGAGCTGCTGGATGAGTCGAGACAGCTTGCAGAGGAGCTGCGGACCCAGCAGGAAGAGCTGCGGACCGCTAACGAGGAGCTGGAAGAGCAGACGAATATGCTGCGGAAGTCTGAAGAGAAAATGAAAATTCAGAGTGAAGAGCTGCAGGCGATTAACGAAGAGCTGGAAGAAAAGACGAATTACCTGGAATTGCAAAAAACAGATATAGAAAAGCAAAATCAAATGATTCAAATTTCAAAGAAAGAAATCGAAATAAAGGCGGAGGAGCTAGAGCTCGCCAGTAAATACAAATCAGAATTTCTCGCCAACATGTCTCATGAGCTGCGCACACCGCTTAACAGTCTGCTCATTTTATCCAAATCATTGGCGAAAAATGAAGAGGGGAATTTATCGGAGGATCAGATTGAATCCGCTAATGTGATATACAGCGGCGGGCAGGATTTATTGACCCTTATCAACGATATTCTTGATTTGTCCAAGGTAGAAGCCGGCAAGCTTAACATTCATAAAGAGGAAGTCAGATTCGATTCTATTGTTCGTAATTTGCAGTATCAATTTAATCCCGTTGCCAGGGATAAGGGGCTGCAGTTTGCGATTAAGCTGGAGGCAGATATCCCTGAATCGCTCGTAACTGACGGTCATCGAACGGAACAAATATTGAAAAACCTGCTTTCCAACGCCTTTAAGTTCACACCTGCAGGCTCAGTGACTTTAAGGATTTACAAGCCTAAACAGGATGAGGGATTGTACAGAGGGGGACCTGCTGCAGTTGATATGATTGCTCTATCTGTTAAGGATACAGGGGTTGGCATTGCGGAAGATAAACAAAGAGCGATATTCGAGGCATTCCAGCAGGCGGATGGTTCTACCAGCCGAAGATATGGCGGAACCGGCCTTGGACTGACGATATCCCGTCAGCTTGCCAAGCTGCTTGGCGGCGAGATTCATTTGCAAAGCGTACCTGAACAAGGCAGCACCTTCACGCTTTACCTGCCTGCTGCTTCGGAGAACGAGAGCCTGAAGGGAACTGGTGCCCAAGAATTCGTGCAGCCATCCCCGCCAGCCGAAGTTACAGCCATAGCCGAGGCGTTTGCCGGGGAAGCAATGGCCGCCGCTGCGTCGGAGCCAGGAGTAGAGTCAGGAGCAGAGCCTTCGGTCGTGAAAAAATTTGTAGAAGACGACCGCGACCGTATTCAGCCTAATAGCGGCGAAAAAGTGCTGCTCATTATCGAAGATGACGTTCATTTTGCCAAAGTATTGATGGGCTTGTCACGCAGAAAGGGCTTTATGTGCCTGGCAGCAGGAGATGGCTTCAGCGGTCTGCATCTGGCTAAGCATTATACGCCAAGTGCGATACTTCTTGATCTGGGGCTCCCTGATATGAATGGTCTTAAGGTGCTGGATCATCTGAAATACCACAGCGAAACCCGTCATATTCCGGTACATATTATTTCCGGGAAAGACGAAAGCGCCGCTTCCTTGAAGAAAGGTGCGGTAGGCTTTTTGGCCAAGCCGATTACGAATGAGGATCTGGATACGGTATATTCACGCATTGATCATGTGTTGAACGAGCGTATTAAAAAGGTGCTGGTCGTTGAGGACGATGCGAACAATCAAAAAGCGATTCATGAGCTGCTGAAAAACAAAAAAATAGAAATCAACAGCGTTTATACGGGAGAAGAAGGGCTTGAGACGCTTAAATCAGAGGAATACGATTGTGTTATTCTCGATTTAACTTTACCCGATATGTCCGGCTTCGATATGCTGCAAACGCTCGTCAAGCAAAGCGACAAAACGATTCCTCCGATCATTATTAATACAGGCAAGGATTTATCGGAAGAAGAATATAAGGAGCTAAGCCAGTTTACAGACAGCATTGTAATCAAGGGGGTAAACTCACCTGAACGGCTGCTTGATGAAGTTTCCCTGTTCCTGCACAGTGTGCACAAGTCGCTTCACCCTGAGCAGATCCAGATGATCCGGAATGCGCATGCTTCCGATGAATCTTTGAAGGGACGCAAAGTTTTGCTGGTTGATGATGATTTACGGAATACCTTTGCCTTATCCAAAATACTCAAGCAGCATGGACTCGAAGTCGTGATGGCCGATAACGGCAAGATGGCGCTGGAGAAGCTGGATAGCGAGCAGGAGGTTGAACTGGTAATCATGGATATTATGATGCCCATTATGGATGGCTATGAAGCAATGAGGCATATTAGGAAAAACCCGCGCTTCCATAAGCTGCCGATTATCGCTTTAACGGCCAAGGCTATGAGCGGCGACCGTGAAAAAAGTATAGAAGGAGGAGCCAACGATTATATGACTAAGCCTGTAGATACTGATAAGCTGCTGTCCTTGATTCGCGTATGGCTGTTTAGATAAATGAAAAACGACAAAGAAACAGAGAAAATAGAAACAGACTTGCTGCTGAATGCCATTTATGAATGCTATGGGTATGATTTTCGCAATTATGCCCGGTCTTCTTTATTACGCCGCCTGGATTACATACGTTTAAAGAATAAAATGGAGCACCTATCTTGTCTGATCCCTAAATTATTGCACGACGAAGCATTCATGGCGCAGATGATCCGTGATTTATCGGTAACCGTGACTGAAATGTTTCGCGATCCGCACTTTTTCAGCGAGCTGCGGGATAAGGTGATCCCTATTCTGAAGACTTACCCGTTCGTGAAAATATGGCATGCAGGCTGTGCGACGGGTGAGGAAGTATATTCGATGGCCATCCTGCTCAAGGAAGAAGGCTTTTATAACAGGGTGCAAATTTATGCTACTGACATTAATCCGGAATCGCTGCAGATTGCTCAGGAAGGCATCTATTCTTTGGAAAATATTCGCAAGTTCACGGCTAATTATAACAAGAGCGGAGGCACTGCCTCCTTCTCGGATTACTATTATGCCAAATATCAGATGGCCAAGATTAATGAGGATTTGAAAAAAAACATTGTTTTTTCCACGCATAATTTGGCAACGGATCATTCTTTTGGCGAGATGCATTTGATTATTTGCAGGAATGTGATGATCTATTTTGACCGCGAGCTGCAGCAAAAGGTGATTCAGCTGTTCGACGATAGCTTGATCCATCGCGGTTTTCTATGCCTGGGCAGTAAGGAATCATTCGAGTATGCAGATAGCCGGCAGCAATATGAAGTGGTTTCCTCGAAATGGCGAATTTATCAGAAGCAGCTTCATTCATAAGCTTACGCTAAAAAGGGGGATTTCGATGTCTCGTTATGAAGCAGTTGTCATTGGCGTTTCGGCGGGAGGACTCAAGGCATTGTCAGATGTCCTCTCTTACTTGCCACGTGATTATTTACTGCCAGTGCTGATTGTGCAGCACCTGCTTGATGGAAGCGATAACTTTCTTGCTGAATATTTAAATGAGCAAACGGCTGTTCATGTGAAGGAAGCAGATGAGAAAGAGTTGATTAGACCGGGCTATGTGTATCTTGCGCCAGCCGGCTATCATTTACTGATTGAGGAAGACAGAACAATCAGCCTGTCTGTAGATCCGCGTGTCAATTATTCAAGGCCCTCCATTGATGTTCTTTTTGAAAGTGCTGCTTATGTATTTGAGGAACGGTGCGTCGGCGTCATCTTAACAGGAGCCAATAGCGACGGAAGCGTCGGGTTGTCTGCCATTCACAAAAAAGGCGGGCTGACTGTGGTCCAGGATCCAAAAACTGCCGAATATAATATGATGCCAGATGCGGCTATTCAAGCGACGAAGGTAGATCATATTCTTTCACTGGCGGAAATTGGAAAGCTATTGAGCGGCTTAGGCTGGGGAACTGGTTCGCGAATATTTAATCAAGGAGAAAATGGATGAAAAGTGTTCGGAATTGGACATACACAGGTGCTAAAATTTTGGTTGTAGATGACCGTAAAGAAAATTTATATGCGATGGAAAAAATATTGCACATTTTGGACTGCGAAATATTCAAGGCCTACTCAGGAAATGAGGCATTATCCTTTACGCTTCGGCATGATTTTGCCTTAATTTTGCTGGATGTGAATATGCCGGAAATGGATGGCTTTGAGCTGGCGGAGCTGCTGCGCAGTAATGAGGAGACAAGCCGTATTCCGATTATTTTCGTAACAGCTATCAACAAGGAGGATAACAGCGTGTTTAAGGGCTACGAGTCCGGTGCTGTTGACTATTTGTTCAAGCCTGTTGATGAAGATATTTTACTTAGCAAGGTGAAAATATTTCTGGAGCTGAATTTGAAGCAGAAGGAACTGGAAGCGATGAAAACGGAGCTTGAGCGCAGCAATCAGAGCCTGACAGAATTTACGAGTGTTGTGGCCCATGACTTGAAAAACCCGCTAGGTGCCATAATGGGCCTTTGTGATATGGTTATAGCTAAGTACAGCGATGGTATGGAAAATAAGGGCAAGCAGTGTATGCAGCACATTTCTGGGACTGCGAGGCGGATGAACAGCTTGATAACCGACGTACTGGCTTACGCTCAAGTGAATGCCGAAACGACCAGCTTTACTGCTGTAGATCTTAATGTAGTTATTAAAGATGTCATCGAAGATTTAAATAGCCGGATTGAAATTGAAGGCGGTAAGGTCGAACTGATCGGGCAACTGCCTGTTGTTGAGGCCGATCGTACTCAAATGTATCAGCTTTTTCAGAACCTGATTGGGAATGGCATGAAGTATCACCATAAAGAAAGAGCGCCACATGTGAAAATTTATGAGCATGAGCAACAGCATCAGCAGCATGAGCATCAGTATAGGAACCAGCACGAAAACCAGCACGAGAACCAGTATGGGCAGCAGCACCAGGTTCGGCAAAATCAGCAGGTCAAAAGCGTTCGTCTAATTATCATTGAGGACAACGGGATTGGTATGAAGCAGGATGATATTCCTGATATCTTTACTCCTTTTAAGCGTCTGGATAATGCGAAAGGCTACGAGGGCACGGGGCTCGGATTAGCTACTGTGCATAAAATTATCGAGCAGCATCATGGAGCTATAGAGGTTTCAAGTGATCTTGGTGAGGGGACAACCTTTCGCCTGAGCCTGCAGGTTAAGCAGACATCATGATGGTTCAGCCTTACTTGTAACACAATAGTCACTTCATTTTCAGCTTAATTTAAGGTTGAGAGGCTATTATCTAATTATACCCCCCTTTTAATATAGAAAAGAGCCATATCCTTTAGTGGATGTGGCTCTTTCGTTTTTATTTTCACCAAGCACGCTCATATTGCCTAGGCGGTTCAATGGATACGTTCAGCTCTTTTGCAGCAGTCCGCGGCCAATAAGGATCACGCAAGAGCTCTCTGGCCAGGAATATCAAATCAGCGCGTCCATTGCGCAAAATTTCTTCCGCTTGCACACCATGGGTGATTAATCCCACCGCTCCTGTTGGAATGTGTGCAGCATTACGGATTTTATCCGCGAAGCCTACCTGATACCCCGGATATACGTCAGGCGCGGCCGGAACAACAGCTCCGGAGCTCGTATCTATAAGATCTACGCCCTGCTCCTTCATCCACGCTGCGAATTGAATATAATCATCGGCTTTGAGCCCATCTGGGTGATAATCACTTGCGGAAATCCGCACAAATAAAGGACCGTTCCATAGCTGTCGGATGCCGCTGATGATTTCACTCAGAAAGCGGTATCTTCCTGAAGCATCGCCTCCGTATGCATCCTTTCGTAAATTGGTGAGAGGGGAAAGGAATTCATTGATTAAATAACCATGAGCCGCATGCAGCTCCAGGCAGTCGAAATTTGCGGCAATGGCTCTTGCAGCTGCCTGAATAAAGGCTTGGATCGTCTGCTCAATTTGTGCTGTCGTCATTTCTTGCGGGATCTTCATCTTTTCATTAAAAGGAAGGGGAGATGGCGCAATAATGGGTCCTTCGACCATAGCCTTCCGCCCGGCGTGTGCGAGCTGAATGGCCGCCTTGGCTCCTTGCTCGTGAATAAGTCCATTTAGTTCCTGCAAGCCGGCAATATGCTCGTCATGCCAAATTCCCAAATCCTCACTTGAAATTCTCCCCTGTTCAGTGACAGCGGAAGCCTCAAGCATGATAAGTCCAACACCACCGACAGCGCGGCTTGTATAATGAGTTCGATGCCAATTAGTAACTTTTCCATCTTGCTGCGGGCAAGAATACATGCACATAGGCGACATGACTATACGGTTTTTGAGCACCATGTTTCGTATGGTAAGGGGTGAAAATAATAACATAGGGATATCTCGTCCTTTCTTGTCACAAATGATGCGCAACCTTTATCTCATATTTGATTATACCACAGTAAACATATAGGAATAAAATTATTGCAGGAGGAGCAGGTAATCGGTTCACGTCATATGCCCTGAATGAATAACATATAGCGAAATGAAACAATGACTTTTCCTGTCTATCAATTTTACGGAGGCAGATTTCTATGTCAAGAAATAAAATGGGCTTGTTAATTCTGATTTTATTTATCTTATTGTTTCTGGTTTTAATACTTTGGCCTTGATCGAAGAAAATAGCCGCATCTTGGATCGTCAGGAGAACTATGCTGGCGATTTTTTTTTAGGGAAAGAGCATATTCCGAAGCAGCCCGGCTCCCCCGAATGGAGTATGTGCACTTAACGATGTTTTTGATCGTTAAAGCAAGTGTTTCTAGTCAGTCCGTCACTTTAACGATGATTTTCATCGTTAAATGAGGACGGAGGACCTCTCTGTGGGGTGGATAAAAGGGATTTTAACGATGTTTTTCATTGTTAAAGTAAGTATTTGGGGCGACCTGGTTCTTTTAGCGATGAAAAACATTGTTAAGTAGCAGCTCCTTCTTAGTTGTGTGCTCTGGCAGGGGGCGTTCTTCATCCCCAGCGCCTGCACCCGCTAGGAAATCACTTACTAACCAAGAGAAAAACCTTTGCTGGCTGTCCGTTGGAACTTGGTGTTCGTGCGATTCTTGCGATTGTAGCTAAAGAGAGGGAATGGCTGTGGGTGGAAGAGCGGCAGCGTCCGCCTTTAAAGATTTGTTCCTACCCCATATCCATTCCACTCAAGGGAACAAATCTTTAACAGCGGCTGGAGCCCACAGCCATTCCCTCCATAATGCACCAACGTCATGAACCAACGTCATGAACACGCCCCTCAAAGGTAGCCACAAAAAGGAACAACCCCCAAATGGGGGCTGGCAAGCTGTCGGGTGTCCGTTTCGTCCCTGAAGCTTTTTTTAGAATCCTTTGTATTGAGGTTCTTCATTTTCTAATTGTTGTACTCGCGTCGCAATTTGATCAACGATTTGTTGAGTGGATTGAGCAGCATTTTCGAAAGTTGTTTTGGCTTCTTGGTTTTCTGTACTTAGAGCGAAAGTTTCCAGGCTCGCTTGCGCACTTTTTAAAGAAGCTAAACAAGTCTTCACATCAGAAGAAACAGTCATGACAATCACCTCCTTGTAGGCGATGCTTAATATACCCCAAAATGCAATGGGAATAAAATGTTAAATATATCCATTACTCCCTGTTCATAATAACCATAATTTATGCGCATAATGAGCCTTAACCAACTAGGTTGAAAGAGAAGAGGTTGCCTATGCCTGATTGGCTGCATATTCTTATTAGAGCTTTTAGTGCCCTTGCTGCCTTGTTTGTTTTGACTCGTATTTTGGGTAAAAAACAAATTTCAGAGTTGACATTTTTTCAGTATGTTACAGGAATAACTCTGGGGGATTTAGCAGGTGATCTCTCAACAAATGTAGAGAAGAACTTCTTTCATGGTTTTCTTGCATTGATGGTCTGGTTCCTAATCCCCTTCCTTCTGGAGATGCTAACACTTAAGAGCAAGATGCTGCGTTATTGGTTCGAAGGCAAAGGAACTGTCCTTATCAAAGATGGCCGTATTCTTGAGGATAATTTAAAGAAGGAACGCTTTACTGGCGATGAACTGCTTGAACAGCTGCGCAGCAAAAGCGTATTTCGAGTGTCCGACGTAGAATTTGCCATGCTGGAGCCAAGTGGCGACTTAAGCATCCTGTTGAAAAAAGAGCATCAGCCTCTAACTGCCAATCACCTGGGTATTCAGCTGAATAATGAGAAGCCGTCTCAAACGGCAATTATGGATGGCGTTATTCAGGACGAGCCTTTGGCCGCAGCCGGTAAAAGCAGAGGATGGCTTCTTTGCGAGCTGGAGAAGCTAGGGATGACAAAGGAAAATGTGTTTCTAGCACAAGTTGATGCTTATGGGGAGCTATCAGTCGACCTCTATGATGATAAATTGAAGGTTCCGAAGCCCGTGCAAAGGCGGATTTTGCTTGCTACCTTGAAGAAATGTGAAGCGGATTTGGAAATATTCGCACTAACAACCAGGCAGGCTGATGCGAAGCTGATGTACGGGAAGTGTGCTGAAGAGCTCCAACAACACTTGCTAAAGCTAACACCGATTCTGAAATCCAAATGAAGGCGGAGGAGAATAATGGCCAACAACAACAAGAAGAACATGACGATGCTGCAGCAGGAATACCAGTCGTTGACGAAGGAAATGGAGCCGAAAAGGCCAGTATTGAAAAATTGCCTGCGAGCTTTTATAGTGGGCGGTTTCATCTGTCTCATCGGTCAAGGTTTGATGGAAATGTTTATGAAATGGTTTGGATTTACGGAAAAAACCGCTGGCAGCCCGACGGTAGCTGTGTTAATTCTTATTGCTGTTATTCTCACATGCTTTGGTGTATACGATAAAATTGCGCAATGGGCCGGAGCAGGCAGCGCGGTACCTGTCACCGGCTTTGCCAATTCCATGTGTTCCGCTGCTATTGAGCACCGCGCTGAAGGCTTAGTCCTGGGTGTAGGGGGGAATATGTTCAAGCTGGCCGGGTCCGTAATTGTGTTCGGGACTGTGGCAGCCTTCCTGGTAGGGATCGTGCACCTCATTGTGATAGGGGGGGCATAAACCGATGCTAAAGGGTCACCAAAGCTGGGTATTTGAGAATAAACCGGTCATTGTTTCTACAGCTACCATTGTTGGTCCGGATGAAGGGCTGGGACCGCTTAGCGAGGATTTTGATATCGTCCATAGCGATCTGACTTTAGGACAAAAAAGCTGGGAAAAGGCAGAAAAATCTTTTCTTGAAGAGGCCGCGCAGCTCGCCATGGGCAAGGCAGGCCTTACGGGCGGGCAAATTCAGTTCTATATTGGCGGCGATTTAATGAATCAGATCATCTCCAGCACCTTCGCTGCAAGATCTTTAGCAATGCCTTACATCGGCATATTCGGAGCCTGTTCGACTTCGATGGAGGGACTGGCGCTAGCCGCGCAACTTATAAATTCGAATTCGGCGCATTATGTGATGTGTGGAACATGCAGTCATAACAGCACGGCTGAGAAGCAGTTCCGCTATCCAACGGAATATGGCTCGCAGAAGCCTCCCAGTGCCCAATATACCGTGACTGGAGCCGGGGCAGCGGTGTTGACCAGCAAGGGAGACGGCCCTGTCGTGACCGCGGCAACGATTGGCCGCATTGTAGATATGGGCATTAAAGACCCCTTTAATATGGGCGCTGCTATGGCTCCAGCGGCGGTTGATACGATTCAAGCTCATTTTCGGGATTTAAGAATAGAGCCCAGCTATTACGACCTTATCGTTACAGGCGACCTTGCTGCAGTTGGGTACGATATGGCGAGGGAGCTTTTTGCCAAGCACAAATTTCCGATTGAACAGACAAGGTATGAAGATTGCGGGCTTATGATTTACAATCGTGAAAAGCAGTCGGTTCAGGCTGGGGGCAGCGGTTGTGCATGTTCGGCTACCGTAACCTACGGACATTTGCTCAATAAAATGCGCAAGGGTGAATTAAATCGAATACTGGTTGTGGCTACCGGGGCTCTATTATCTCCGCTATCCTTTCAGCAAGGAGAGAGCATACCTTGTATAGCTCACGCAGTTGCCATTGAATCAGCAGGGATTCAGGGGGGGATTCAAGGATGATTATGCATTTTGTCTGGGCTTTTCTCATCGGAGGAGCGATCTGCGTTATTGGACAATTGATGATGGACGTTATCAAGCTTACTCCGGCTCATACGATGAGCACACTGGTTGTGCTTGGCGCTATCGCGGATGGCTGCGGCCTATATGACCCATTTATTAAGTTTGCTGGCGCAGGAGCTACCGTGCCTATTACAAGCTTTGGTAATGCGCTCGTTCATGGAGCTCTGGAGGCCCTTCAGAAAGAAGGCTGGATCGGCATTATCACTGGGATATTTGAGGTGACAAGCGCAGGTATTTCGGCAGCGATTGTTTTCTCGTTTTTGGCTTCTCTTTTTGTAAGGCCTAAGGGGTAGAATCAATGAATCAACTGCAAACGACATACGTTATTAGAAAAAATCAACAAAAACCAGCCCTTTTTTGTAAAGAGGGCTGGTTTTTTAACATAACGCGTCTAGCCAAAGAACCTGAAAAAGGACAAGGAGAGCATGGTGCGGAAGGGTTCGTGGAAGAAACTCTAGAAAAATTGAATTCGGACGTACCACCCGTGACCCGCCAGTACCCAGAACGGGTGGGGGAACTTCTCCCCTCCGGAAATCCTTCAATTGTCGATCGCCACTATTGCTTTCTCTCGGGAAAACAACCTCTGCTGGCAGTCCGTTTGAGCGTGTGCTTGACTTAACGATGTTTTTCATCGTTAAAACAAGTGTTCCAGGTCAATCGGTCACGTTAATGATGATTTTCATCGTTAAAAGAGGACGCTACCTGTCTGGGGGGATAAAAGGGATTTTAACGATGTTTTTCATCATTAAAGTAAGGATGTGGAGAGGGCGTGGTGCTTTTAACGATGAAAAACATCGTTAAAGCATCAGCTCCTCCTCATCTGCGCGGGCTCTTCATCTCCAGCGTCTCCGCCCGCTAGGGAATTTCCTCCGGCCAAGAGAAAAATCCTTGCTGGTTGTCCGTTTGAGCTTGTGCTCGTGCGATTGTAGATAAAGAGAGTTATGATGAACGTAAGACAGCTCCAATTTGTTCACACATAGGTTACAATGTTGTTAGGACTAACACATTGCAGAGCTATAAACAAA
>NZ_JAGGLB010000036.1 GCF_017874215.1 Paenibacillus eucommiae | reverse complement strand
CTTCGCTTGGGCTACACCACCCACCATCACAAATAAATATCTGGCGTTTCCATGAGTTCCCTTTTAGCTCCATACACAAACTTCTTGACACTACCCCCGATAAGGGCTTCAGTCCCATTTTAGTGATGAAAATCATCACTAAAATGCTTATTCACCTGGAAATCCTTGCGTTAACGATGAAAAACATCGTTAACGCACACACTCAATTCGATTCAGGGGAGACAGGCTGCTATTAGCGCTCAAGTGCCGAACAAGCCGCCCCTCAAACGGGACTGCCAGCAGACTTGCTTTCCTGAGGGAAAGGGATAGTGACGATATGGAAAAGCTGCGCCTCCTTTCTGATCACCCTAATGAATTAATCGTAATATCGAATGCTTTATTACTGCAAAGCTGCACTGTGTGGTTGTAATTTATTTACTCCAGGCTTCCACCAAAGCTCCTATGTTCCAACCGATGCCACTCCTTCTACTTTATCACTATAAAGCACTAAAACTGAATCTGTTAAAAAAGGTCCGAAACTATAATCATAGTTTCAGACCTTTTTCACTATTTCCCGCTCAAATCACTTGGCATTTTCTCTGGAAAGTTCTCTTGCAATTTATCTTGCAAGTTCTCTTTCAATTTCTTTTGCAGCTTTTCATGCTCCACGCAATTTCCTACGCAATGATTCACAAATAATGCAAACTATAAAATCTGCGACAAAAACAACTTCGTCCGGTCCGATTGCGGGTTTTCGAAAATTTGCTGAGGCTTCCCGATCTCCATAATTTCTCCAGCGTCGAAGAATATTACCCGGTCTGCAACTTCACGCGCGAAATTCATTTCATGTGTGACGACCAGCAGTGTAATCCCTGAATTGGCCAATGTTTTCATAACGTCCAAAACTTCTTTAATCATTTCAGGATCGAGCGCTGAGGTTGGCTCATCGAAGAGCATGATTTTGGGCTGCATCGCCAGCGCCCTGGCGATCGCCACCCGCTGCTGCTGGCCACCGGAAAGCTGGCCCGGATATTTGCCCGCCTGGTCGTGAATACCTACGCGCTCCAGAAGCTCCAAAGCGATGCTTACTGCTTTTTCCTTCGGCCATTTGCGCACCCAGATTGGCGCCAGCGTTATATTTTCAACGATGGTCATATGTGGAAATAAGTTAAACTGCTGAAACACCATGCCGGTTTCTTTGCGAATCGCATCAATGTTGGCAATGTCGTCGGACAAATTAATGCCATCGACGATAATATCGCCTTCCTGAATTTCCTCCAGCGCATTAATGGTGCGGATGAACGTCGATTTGCCGGATCCGGAAGGCCCGATAATCACAATAACCTCGCCCTTCTGGACATCTAGAGATACATTTTTCAGGGCATGATGAGTACCGTACCATTTATTGATACCGCGACAAACGATAATTGGCTCTTCGTTTTGATTTTGGTCTACTTGCCCCTCCATCATGGATGCAGATGCCTGCTTCATTGAAACCCCTCCTCTTCATGCTAATTTTTCCGTCTATCCAGAGAGGCTTCCAAGCCTCTGCTCACTTTCGACATTAACAAACAGAAAATCAGGAACACTACGGCAACAAATACGAATACTTCCATTTGCCTGCCTAGAAATTCTGGGTTGGCGATGATTCTTTTGGCTATACCCATCAAATCCATTAAGCTCACGATCGCGACAAGCGATGTATCCTTGAACACTTCAATCACAATCCCTACTAACGCAGGAATAACGCTGCGCAGGGCTTGCGGCATGACGATGAAGGTCATTTTTTGCACATAATTTAAGCCAAGCGCTTCTGCTGCTTCATACTGACCACGAGGAACTGCCTGCATACCGCCTCGAATCGTCTCGGCAACATAAGCTGCGTTAAACAATGTAAATCCGATCATCGCCCGCAAAACATTGCTTAATTCAATCCCATTCCCCATAAATAACGGCAGCAATAGCTGTGCCATAAACAGAACGGTAACTAACGGGACTCCCCGGATAATTTCGATATAAGCAATGCTGAACCATCTGACGAGCACCAGCTTGCTCCTTCTGCCCAGCGATAACAAAATGCCGAGAGGAAAAGAGAAAACAATCGTAACTCCCGCGATCAAAACCGTTAGGAGAAATCCGCCCCAGAGGGTCGAGGATACATTTTTGAGTACTCCGGCCCCACTCAGCATCATCAACACTAGCGGGAAAAATAACAGCCAGCCGAACATATGAATTTTTTTGGCAAAATGAAACTTATGTCCGATCCAATAGCCAATCAGCATTAAGACTATAGCGCCGAACAGCCACAATCTGGAGGTTGCCGTCAGGAAGGGCATGACACCCACGATGGCAAAAATAATCATAAAGCAGACAGCAATTTGTGTAATCAAGCCTTTGCGAATGCCCCAGGATATTCCCAGCAGCAGTGCCATTAAGGCTAGTGTTACCCAAACACGCCATATTTCCGAAGCTGTATACTGACCCACCATCAAGATGCGCAGGTTAGCAGCAATCACATCCCATTTTGCAGTAAACAGTGTCCAGCCCAGTATGCCCTTGGCGATAAAAAATAAAATAAGGGCAGACACCAGCGTCAAAACACTATTGAACCAGCCGTCAAACAGATTTTTTCTGATCCAGCCCAAGCCACTTACACTTACACGCGGTTTTGCCACAGACATTGTCTAATCACCTCTCTACCAGTTGGAAATGCCTGTTAAACCAATTCATCAGAAACGAGATGATTAAGCTGACGATCAAATACACACCCGCAACTAACACGATGATTTCTACGGCACGTCCAGTCTGATTGATGATTGTATTTCCGATGGAGAACATCTCGGTGTATCCGACCGCTACACCCAAGGTTGAATTTTTGACCAAATTTAGAAATTGGCTCGTCAGTGGGGGAACAATAATGCGGCCGGCTTGCGGCAATGTGACTAAACGCATGATCGTGCTCTTTTTTAAGCCAAGCGCTTTTGCAGCCTCAATCTGTCCTTTGGGAACAGCCATAATACCGGATCGCACGATCTCTGCGACGAAGGCTGAGTGATAAATAATAAGACCGAACAATATAGCAGCGAACTCGGAAGTAATGACATATCCGCCTTCGTAAAGTCTGCCCTGGATAACAGGAAGGCTGAGACTAAGCGGCAATTCCGATGTAATGGCAAAAGCCAATAAAAGAATGATGGCAGCAGAGCCCAAGCCCCAGATAAACGGAAACTTTCTTTTACCCGCTTCGATTTGCTTTTTTAACATAAACTTGATCATTATTACGCCTGCAAGTATACCCACCACAACAAAAGCTAACCATATCAACCAGGAATCATTAGCCGTAAACCAGGGAATCGCATTCCCCCGATTGCTGAAATAGAAAATGCCAAACAAATTAATGCTCTGTTCAATCTTCGGAAAAGGTAAAAAGACGGTAAAGTACAGGAAAAATATTTGCACTAAAAGAGGGATATTACGAACAATTTCTACGTACCCACCAGCCAGCTTCTTGACCAGCCAGTTGTCCGATAATCGGCCAATACCTACAACAGTACCTATAATAGCTGAAAAGAAAATGCCAATAACGGCAATCTTCAACGTATTCATTAACCCGACTAAAAGCGCTTTCCCATAGCTGTCGGCCGGCGAGAACTCGATTAATTTATCCGAGATCATAAAGGAGGCCGTAGACTTCAGGAAATCAAAGCTAAGTGAAATCCCAATTTTCTTCAGTCCCTGCAGAGCATTTAGAACAAAATAAGTGCCTAGCGCTGCAATCACAACGGCAAAGACGATTTGTAAAAGAATAGGTATCGTCTTCTTGTTTCTCCAAATTGGAATCTTGGTTTGTTTACCCACTCTTCTGATCACCTCGAAAAGGAGGGACCCACCTTATGATGAAGTGGCAGGTCCTTATTTTTTATTTTTTTAGTTGAAAGGCGGCGAGAACATTAATCCACCATTGGTCCACAGGGCATTGACTCCACGATCCAGCTTAAAGATCGATTCTTTACCAAGATTTTTTTCGAAAATTTCACTGTAGTTTCCTACACCTTTAATTAATTTAACTACGAAGTCATTATCCAAGCCGATATGCTTGCCAAGATCCCCTTCCAGGCCAAGGAAACGACGGATTCCAGGATCCTGGGAAGTCAGGAATTCATCCACATTGCTTTTGGTGATGCCGAATTCTTCTGCTTGAATAAGTGCGTAGATGATCCATTTAGTGACGTTAAACCATTGATCGTCGCCACCTTTGACAACCGGAGTAAGCGGTTCTTTTGACAATACTTCACTCAGAATCGTATGATCCGCTGGTGTTTTCATGGAAGCTAGTCTGGAAACAAGTCCGGATTGGTCAGAAGTCCATGCATCGATGCTTCCTTGCTCATAAGCGGTTACGATTGCATCTTGATTTTCGAATACAATGATTTCAGCTTTTGCATCTACTTTACGCAGCTTCTCTGTCAAGTTCAGCTCCGTTGTTGTACCTTGCTCTACGCCTACACGAAGGCCGTTCAAATCTTTCAAGGTTTCTACTTTAGCATCTTTACGAGCCATAACACCTTGTCCATCATAGAACGTAGTCGGGATAAACTTCAAACCAAGTGAGGTATCACGTGTAAAAGACATCGTAGTGGCTCTGCTCAAAATATCAATTTCTCCTGTTTGCAGCGCTGTAAATCGTGTTTGTCCAGTAACAGGTCTCATTTGAGCTGCTTCCGGATCACCGAAGATGGCAGCTGCGAAAGCCCGTCCAATTTCTATATCAAAGCCTGAGAAGCTGCCGTTCGAATCCAGAAAGCCAAATCCAGGGAGCACCGTATCCACACCGATGATGACCTTGCCTCTTTTCTTCACCTTGTCCAGCATAGCCCCTTCTTGCTTCGGCTGATCCTTGTTATCCACGTCGCTCGCAGCCGAATCTTCGCACCCGCTAAGCACCGTTACACAAAATAATAGCAGCAAACTAACGACCCAAAATAATTTTGTTCTAGTTCTTGTCATGATAAAAACCCTCCCTGTTTACTATTTGTATTTTTCTAGTAATTTATGAAACATTGCCTTGAACTTTTGAATGATTACAATGAACTCTTGCGGTTCTTTGCTATAAAGGCGCAAATTCGTCTTACTCCCTCAAGAAGAGCAGTCTCCTCAGTGGCTAACGAAATACGTACCATATTTTGCGAGGATACTCCGAACGTGCTTCCTGGCGCTACCGCGACCTTCTCTTCACTAAGCAGTGTCAAAGCAAAATCATCAGAGGTCATTCCCGTCTCCGAGATATCTATCAGCATGTAAAATGCACCCTTGTTCGGATAGCACTTAATCTTTTCTTGTACAAGCATAGCGTAAGCCCGGTCACGCCTGCTTTGATAGCTTAGTCTCATTTCTTCGACAAATTCCTGTGGACCTGTAAGTGCGGCCTCGGCAGCTTTTTGTGAAGTGGATGGCGCATTTCCGACCAGGGTAATCATAATTTTGATCATTAACGCGGATATTTCTTTATTGGCAATCGAGTAACCCAATCTCCAGCCGGTCATCGCATATTTCTTTGATACACCAAAGATGCTTATCACTCTGCCGTCAGTGTCGTATGCTTTGGGCGTTATATGAGTACCTTCATAAATAATGGAGTCGTATACTTCATCGGAAATCACATACAAATCATGCTTAACGGCAAATTCCATAAGCCTCTTGATCGTTTCTTCATCAAAAACGCCGCCTGTCGGGTTACCAGGTGTGTTAATCATGATGGCTTTCGTTCTACCAGTCACTTTGGCTTCCAGCTCTTCAAAATCCGGAATGAATCCTTCTTCCGCTTTCAATACATAAGGAACAGGTACACATTGCTGTACGCGTAAAATCATTTCATATACCGGCCACGCAGGGTCTGGAACCAGAATCTCATCGCCAACATCAGCAATGGCCAGCAAGCTCGCCGATAATGCCATAACGGAACCGGAGGTTACAACAATTTCGTCCATGCTTACGTTCAGATTGTAGCGGGCATGTAGATCCTCTTTAATGGCTTTGCGCAGTGTAGGATACCCTGGTACTGGCGTATACTTCGTGAAACCTTCTCTTGCTGCTACGGCTGCTGCTTCCATAATGTGCTCAGGCGTATTTACATTAGGCTCCCCAACCTCCAGGTGAATGGCATCAGGAATTAATGCGGATAGCTCGGCCAGCTTCCTAATCCCGGATTCAGGAATTAAGCTTCTAGCACTTGATAGTTGTTTCATAGTTCTGCTCCTCCTTCTAGGGTGTGGGTTGAAATTAAAATTGAAATTGCTCCAATTGTTTAAACATCGTATTCTTTTCTTCTTCCGTAATATTGCGCAGTGGTCCCCGGACTATGCTGTCCTGCAATCCTCTAAATGCAAGCGCGTGTTTAAAGTGCGACATGCTGAGGCCATTTTTCATAGCATCTGAAACTTGCCAAATCAACTTTTGCATCTTTTTGGCTTCCTCATAGTTTCCTTCTGTAAAAGACTGATACAGCTTCACATAAGGCTCAGGATATACATTAGCATTCCCAGAAACGCCACCAGCTGCTCCCGCATGCAAACCTGCCAGGAATAGGTGATCTGGCCCCAGCATAACAGGGAATTTCTCTGGCACTGCATCAATGATTTTAAGAATTTGCGTAAAATTATCCGAGCTGAATTTCAAAGCATGAATGTTAGGATGATTCTCGATCAACTTCAGCAAGACTGGAAGTGAAATTTCATTGCGGGCATTGCCGGGAAAATTATAAGCAAAAACAGAGAAATCATCAGAAACAGCTTTGGAAACCCTGGAATAGTGCTGGTAAATCGCTTCATCATCAACCGGAAAGAAATAAGGGCAAATAACGGAAATACCGTCAGCGCCGATTTGCTCGGCATGTTTGGCAAGTTCAATGGTACCTTCGGTAGTTTGATCACCTACATGGATGACTACCGGAATCCGCCCGTTCGTGAATTTCACGACTTGGTCAGCAACCTGCTTTCTTTCTTCTCGGGATAAAAGCATGCCTTCACCGGTAGTGCCCAGTGGAAAAAGTCCATGAATGCCCTTGGAAATCAGGAATTCAACGTGCTGCTCAAGAGCAGATTCATTAATGGAACCGTTTTCTTTAAATGGAGTCAGGATTGGTACGTAAACACCTTTGATAGTCATGTTAGTCTCCTCTTATCTATAAACTTATCTATATACTTGTGAACTCGGCTTTACCCGATTTGAAACGCGCTGTTTATTTCTTGTTGAGTCGGCATACCCGACTGTGCACCAAATTTGGTAACCGATAGCGAAGCGGCTTTTACAGCAAAATCAACTGCTTCCAGCAGTCCGTGCCCACTTGCTATGCCCACAGATAAAGCTGCGTTGAAAGCGTCTCCTGCTCCTGTCGTATCGACAACATCTACCTTAGGAGTAGAAATGGTACATAGCTTGCTATCATCCAAGTAGGAACATCCGTTCTTTCCTCTTGTCACAATTAGCATATGTTCATATTTCTTTTCCCATTGCTTCATGGCCTGTTCCAGCTCAGAATCAGTCTTGCAAGACACCCCGCTCAGCTCTTCGAACTCTGTTTCATTAGGCGTCAAATAGTCGGCGAGCCTCCACATCTCCTCAGGCAATCTCTTGGCAGGAGCAGGATTTAAAACAGTGGTAACACCATGCTGACGGGCTAATTGTAAAGCGAAATGGACCGTTTCGACCGGAATTTCCAGCTGCACCATCAGCAGCTTGGCGCTGCTGATTTCGGCTTCGAACTTTGTTACAAGCTCCGCGGTACAGTGTCCATTTGCACCTGGAACTACAACGATGCAGTTATCTTCTTTCGTATGGAGAATAGAGGCAATCCCCGTCGGAACGTTTTGCATTTGTTCGATGCAGGATGTTCCAACATTAGCTTCTGATAAACCCTGCATAATTTGCCTGGCAAACATATCCGTCCCAACTGCACCGATCATGGAAACACTCGCTCCAAGCCTGGCACAGCCTACTGCCTGATTGGCGCCTTTGCCTCCAGGCACATAATGAATATGGTCACCCTGGAGGGTTTCGCCAATTTTCGGGATTCTCTCAGTCGTCACGACAAGATCCATATTCAAACTACCGACAACAACAATATTGGGCTGCATAGCTTGAATTCCCCTTTTTACGGTATTAATTATTTATGAAATCTCCGCACGAGTTGCGAACTACGATATGCGGTGTGAAAATTTTGGCGACAGGCGGCACGATTTGATGATTCATTAAATCGATGGATAGCTGGACACAGGTTGCTGCCATTTCTTCAACAGGAAGGTGAACGGTAGTTAGTGACGGGTACGCAAACCGTGAGCTTTCGCTATCATCATGCCCAACAATCTCTATTTCCTCCGGCACACGAATGTTTCTCTCATGCAGCTTGGCCAGCACGCCAATCGCCATCTGATCACTCAAGACGAATAAAGAGCTCGGCCTTTCTTCCGCTAGCAGCAATTGATCAGCAGCATTGTAGCCGCCTTCCTCTGTAAAATCTCCGCCAGTAATATGCTCCGCGGAAATTTCCAGGCCATACGCCTTGGCTCCATCGAGAAAGCCTTCCATCCGATTGCGAATCGCTCTGGACGATAATTCAGGAACAATCAACCCTGCCCGTTTATGGCCTCTGCTCGCAAACAACCGTGCGACTTCCTGACCTGTTTGATAATTATCCACACTTACGGAAGAATACTTATCTGAGCTGCGCAAATGCAGCACAATAGGAACATTTATGTTGGCTTCATTCAGGAATTTTTCATCCTCTTCAGTTGCATTCGCAATAATGGCTGCATTAAATCTTGTTCCGGTAATGAGGCTCTTCACATCGCAAAGCCGCGTGCTTACATACGGCTGGATCAAAAGCTCATGCTCTTCCTCAGATAATTTCAACTCATCGTGAACTCCCTTAAGGAAACGTCCAATCAGGGAAGCCCGCGTATCTAATGTCCAAAATAAGGCAATAATAGGAGCTACCGTTTCACCACCACTTCGCAAACGTCTTGCGGAAATATTTGGACGGTAATCCAATTTCCTCGCCGCATCATAAATGCGCTGCTGAGTCGCCTGTGAAATACGCTGCTGGTCCCCTTTGCCGTTCAGAACGATTGAAGCCGTGCCTTGAGAAACCTCAGCCAATTTCGCGATTTCCTTGATACTGCTCATTGCTGCCCCCCTTTCCAAACACCTTCAGTAATTCCATCATTTTGTATTTGCAAAATCGTTTTGCTAATACGTTTTGCTAATACGTATTTGCTAACTTTTTTCATTATATTTATAATCGAAAATCCTGTCAATACATTTATGAAGAAATTATAAATGAGGGAAGGGATGTGGGCTCCAGCCGCTGTTAAAGATGTGTTCCCTTGATTGGACTTTGGCGGTAGGAACACATCTTTAAAGGCGGACGCCATCACTCTTCCACCCACACCCCTTCCCTCTCTTTAGCTACAATTGCACGAATCACACGAATTACCCCAACACCAAGCTCAAGCGGACTGCAATCGGGGTTTGTCTCTTGATTAGAGAAGATTTCCTAGCGGGTGCAGGCGCTGGGGATGAAGAGCGCGAGATGAGCTGCACTTTAGCGATGTTTTTCATCGCTAAAGGCCCGTGGGCATGTCCACATACGTGCTTTAACGATGAAAAACATCGTTAAGTCAAGCACACCTCATACGGACCCATAGAGGTTGCTTTCTGAGGGAAGGGGATAGTGGCGATAGGAAAATCTGTGCTTCCTTTCTGATCCCCTAGGTGATTGAACAGTCACACCGAATACTTTTTCACTATAAAGCTGCGCCATTCGAATAAGTCCTTTCACTCCAGGGATCCCCAAAACTTATACTTTCTAATAATTTCGCAAAAAAGCCGGAGAGCTGTTGGCTCCCGGCTTTTTGATTTTATCCTTAAACTATCTAGTAAACTTTCTTAGCGAGCCCCCAATGGAACTTCCAGCATAATTTTCGCTATTTTTCCCGGTGCTTCCAGCAGCTTAGTAAAGCAGGCGCCACCATTAGCCAAATCGTCATTCACGGTCCAAGGCAGCAAATTAACTCTGCCCTCGCTAATCCATTTCAATGCTGTCTCGAAATCATAAGGCGCATAGGCAAAAGAACCATACATCATCACCTCATTGCGAATCGCCGTATTGATAGGTAGCGAACTGTCAGCCTCGTGCAAGCCAGAAAATGCGACCCGTCCCCCTGGACGAACCGATTCCACACACAGCTTACGCGTAACCGTCATACCTACTCCATCAATTGCCGCGTCAAAAACTCGTTCACTTTCCTTTAGCTCCTCGAGACTTCTCACCGCCGTTGCGCCAAGCTCTCTGGCAATTTCCAAGCGCTGCTCGTTCAAATCGACCACGATGATCCCCGATAGTCCATGCACTTGTGCAGCCTGAAGTGCGAACAAGCCAATCGGCCCGGCACCGACTACAAGCAATCGGTCAGCAGGCTTAAGATCAAGCAAACGAACAATCCGCACACCACAGGCAAACGGCTCCGTGAAGGCACCTTCCTCAAAGCTCACATGATCCGCCAGCTTAAGCACATTGCGCTCAGGCACTGCTACATATTCTGCAAATGCACCAGGTAAATGTGCGCCAAGCAGCTTGCGCTGCTCACACAGCTGCGCCGCTCCTGTAGTGCAGGCCGTACAACGACCGCAAGTTACAAGCGGGTTCGCTGTCACCCTATCTTGCAGCTGGAAGCCTTTGACACCACTACCGATTTGGGCTATTGTGCCAGAGAATTCATGCCCCATAATCAGCGGCGGCTTGCGAAGTGAATTATGCCCCAAAAACCCGCTTAATTCGGAACCGCAAATCCCAACACGTTCAATTCGAATCAGCACTTCATCAGCGCCCGGAACAGGAATAGCAACCTCCCGGATATTCATTTCTTTTGGCCCTTCATAAACCAAAGCCCGCATTAATTCTGACATTATTTTTCCTCCAGCCTGTTTTTCAAGATTTTTTTTTAGGGTTCAAAATCGCAACTGCTTCATTCATTAATCATTAAATCAATTAGTTAAATGGGAAAACATCTGGTTCTCAAGATTTCATTTCCAATATGGAAACTATTATTTCTAATATATACAATTTTACTCGCATCTGTAATACCCGTCAAGATAATGTTCTTTAAACAAGCAAGGAAAACAGAGACAACAACAAAAAACACCCCTCCCTGCAAGGAGTAGAGGTGTCCCCAATCCATAAATCAGCAAAAGAACACTGGAAGGGAAACCTTCCTTTGTTCTTTCCTACTATTATGTACTAAACCAGCCACACTATGCGATAATAATACTAATATGAAAGGGGAAATAACATGAATAAACGTACAAAGTTAACTGTGACACTGGGCTTAATACTCGGAGTACTATGTATCATATTTGCCTGTACTCCAGTTCCTTTTTGGAATCGTATGATTTTAATTGGTGCTGGAGTTTTAGCAATACTAACCAATTTACGGGTAATCGTATCAAACCGCCAAAGATAATCACACTCAAACATGAAGCTGCTCATTAGTTGATCTAGTGGGCTTTTTCGTATGAATTTAATGTTATCAGACTCCAGACAAAAGAAATTCGCTTGAAATAGTTCAATAGAAAGTTTGTATACGCTTCTAATAGACGACCAATTCTTCAACAGACACCTGATACAACAAATTGCCTTCACAGAACAGCACTCGGTTTCCTCGAAAATCTTGGGTTAGCGGCACAAGCGGCTCCGCTTTTTCATTCAGAAAATGTATTTTGTGCCCTTTGGTCAAGCGCGCTGGTTTTTCATTTTTCTTGAGAATATAGGTTCCACTTTTTCCATAACCGCCGTCGAACAAAAAGTGATAACCATCCGTACAAAACCCGGAGGAGCCGGAAATATCAGGATTCATAAAGGTGACTTTGGGCTGCTGGAGTCCGCCTGAGACGCAGCCCAACAAGAAGTCCGTGTAATAATAAAACCAGGTCTCCTCATCATTAACTACATTCAACGCATAGCAATCAGCAATATCCGCAACATGATCTTCGTATAATTTGTTGCCATGCTCATCCCAGGCCAGAAGGCCATTCGCGCCGATGGGTTCATTCCATCCGTTATTTCCGAAAACTCCCTCATCAAAATAGCTCGTCCATATAATCCCTTCCTCAGTCACCTGAACACTTTGGATCCCGTCTCCAAGCAAGAACTCCCGAACGGTATTTCCTTTATAATCACACACTTTGGCGTTCAGATCATATTTGCCTGCGCCATAATAAGAGCCGCGCGCTCCGACCAAAAGTAAATGTCTCTTAAGCGGCTGGACATAATGATAATTGAAATGCTGGCCCTTAATCACTACTTCCTCGATATGATTATCTTCTGCATATAGGACCTTGTAGGTATATGTTTTCTTTGTAGCCGATGGGACCAACACGCCTCGTTCCCGTTCCGGAATGTGATTTCTTAGCAAGACATACACACAGCCATCAGTGCCAAATTGAGCTGAGACTATCTCGAACCCCTCCGTATACTCTGAAATATCGGCAAAAGGTCGCAGCGTTATCGTTTTATGAAACATACCATTTCCTCCTTAAAGAGTGGCTCTACAACCACCCTCTGTTCTGGTTATCTGTATTATGTCAGAGGAAAAAGCTCCTGAACATGGCGGAAGTATGGCGAAGTTACTAGTGTTAAACCATATTTTGCTGCATTATCCTTCTGGATGATAGCTGCGTAATGTAAAATGTAATTTGAAATTTGCCATAATAGAAATGTGCTCCAAGCAGCGGTGATTTTAAGCATTAAAAATACAGAGCATGAGAGTCTTTGACCCACAATGCTCTGTATTTTTGATGTTCTGCTCTTGCTTGTCGCACTGAAAGTTGTTCTGCCAACTTAGAGGTCTAGTGTAAAATCGGGTTCAACGTAATTCGTGTGATGAGTCGTGTGATTGATCCTGTAATTGGACAACAACGTTGCGGCACAGAAACGATGCTGAGAACCCGGAAACGGCATCCAGTTGGACGCGAATCTGTTCGCCTTCGTAAGCGAAACTCAGCTGCAAGCAAATATTGCATTCTTCGGCGGGGGATATGTCCTCATGCCGGATGTCTTCGAAATCAAGATCAACAAGCTGTTCCAGCCCACCTGTAGAGGTATGCCTGATCGTCACGGACAGTTTCTTCTTTATGTCACCCTGTTCCGGGGCTTCCATACATACTTTCGAAATTTCATCGTAATGAAACGGGGGGAAGTAACCGAACCTATCGATAACATTTTGGGCCCCTTTTATGGAAGTGAGTGGTGAGAACCTGCGTTCAAACTGCCGTGCGTTAACTAGACGCGACTCATATTGTGGGTTCGTATTAAGCAGGATGGAATCAGACCGGCAATCCAATACCGTTCCGATAAAAGCGGCCCAGGTGGGTAGACCGCATTCACCAACTGTAATCAAAATCTGATCTTGAGCACGTAGATTCATTGGCAGATCCGTATTGAAATGTAGCCGGAAGCCCTGTACATGCGCCTGCCACTCAGTGTTTGGGACAAAACAGATTTCTTCCCGTTCCACGGATCGAACGTTAACGTTCCATATCGATTCATTCTTCATTCGTCCACCTCCAGGTTGTGTGGGGCAGGTTAGTTCAAGCACGAGCTGTCCGCTTTTTACAACATTGCGCGTTCCTTCCACTCCTTGACAACACTCTCTATTCCCGATTGTATCGTCGGATACAGATAGGTGAAGCCGGACACCTTGAGCTTGCCGTTCGAGAAATTCGTATGAGCCGTAGCATATTCGGTTAACACGGGACCAAGCAGCATGCGGCATAACCACGTTGGCACGTAACGTTTTTTATCCGGTCTTTGGAGCGCCTTGGCGCTGAGTGTCGTAATGTCCGCGCTTCGGATCGGCTGATCGTCAACGAGAATATATCGTTCCCCTGCCAGTCCTTGCTCCAGCAAGAACAAGAACGCTCGGGCGCAGTCTTCCACGTGTATAGGAGAAAAAATCGGATTATGTCCCTTAAGGCCTGTAACCGGCTTGCTCTGCGAGAGCGGCTCCAGGAACAGCTGAGGAAACCACGAATCTGCGCCGTACACTTGTCCCGGGAAAGCCATCACAATCGGTGCGCCTTTGTCCACGTAGGCAGACAGCACATCGACGGAAGGAGCGATGTAAGGTCCCCATCCTTTCGGCCGCGAGCAATAAGATTCCGTGACGGGCTCCTTTTCGCCGCTATCGCCGAAATAACTGGTGCCTGCCACATATACGAGTTTCTTTAGCCTATGCAAATTGATGTTATCTAGCAAACAGACAGTCATTTGATAGTGACCTTCTTGATAGGCTCTAGCGACTTTCAAAGTCACTTTCTTCCCCCAGGTTGGAGGCGCTGCCAAATGAATGACATATTCCGCTTCCGAAATGGCGCTCTGCCAATCACCGTCTGTGAGCAAGTCGCCAATAACCGCTCGCACCCCTTTATTTTCCAGCTCTTTTGCCTTTTCCTTGCTTCGGGTCAAGACCGTAACTTGATGACCTTGACGAAGCGCGACGTCTACCGTTCTGTTACCGATATACCCCGTTCCACCTGTTATAAAGACGTTCATTAACTTCTCCCTATCCTGTTGAAATGTATTCCTACTTTTTAAAATAACATTTTTTTCAATGTATTTGTATCCTAAAGCTTTTGATTTTCATAATCCGCACGATAGGCTGACAATGCGGTGCCGAGGCACTTCGAAAAGTCGGTCTTTTATTGATTTACCTTGTAGAATTAACTGGCACGTTATCATACTCCCCAAATCTCATTTCGTCAAGAGATAATGTGCAAATGAGCGGCATAGCGGGGAGCCCCCCTTATGCTTTCGAAATATGAATGCATATCCGTGTATAAAGAGCAATATCGCTTTTTCCAATTCATAAGGTTTCAAGTAAAATTTTCTTCAGGTCGATGAGGAGATAAGGGATATACACACAAAGGACAAAACGCAATGAATTCAAGGTCATTACGGATGACAGAAAAGGAGGAGTTGCATGAACAGAGTAGACAAAATCAGATTTTTGCTCCTTTACAGTGAAGTGCCTGAAGCAAAATGTTACGGGTATATGGAGTTGAAT
The DNA here is from genome assembly GCF_017874215.1 of Paenibacillus eucommiae. Classification (GTDB taxonomy): domain Bacteria; phylum Bacillota; class Bacilli; order Paenibacillales; family NBRC-103111; genus Paenibacillus_AI; species Paenibacillus_AI eucommiae. The sequence goes on along the minus strand of NZ_JAGGLB010000036.1, from coordinate 74,338 downwards.
CAGGATGGCCGCATGATCGCGCTCTACAATAGGTGCGGTGAGGAAATAGACATGTATGGAGGACATGAATTTGTCAGGGTACGGACGCTTGGCAAATTCGATGACGAAGACCGCGATAATTTTTATTCCTTGTTAGAAAGTGATGGTGTAGGATAATCTGCACGTTAGGCTGGCGAATCAGTGTCAATGCACTACGAAAGGTCAGAACGCAATGAATATTCGGGAGGTATGCCGGGGTTCCGCCATGGTCATGGGGCTGGTCATTATGGACGCTCATGTAATCAGGCCGGATTTTTCGGGGTTCAAAAAAAGCTGCCTGAACATAAAACAGTAGAAGGTTACCCCTCAAACAGCGTTATGCCTGAAGAGTAACCTTCCTACTTTTTCGGATTGATTATACTATCTTTTACTCTCTCTGCTTTGCTTCGCCATCCAGCGATCCACAATAACGGCCATCTCCGCTCTCGTAATACCATCCTCTGCGCCAAAGCGTCCGTCCGTGTAGCCCTGCATGATGCCTGCCTGATTACGATCTCCATTTCTTTGAATGCCCAATGCTTAGTATCGGTATCCTTGAAGGACGAAGCTCCATTACCCCTGTACTCTATTTCGAGAATACGGGCGAGCATTGTTGCCATCTCGGAACGGGTCACAGTTTTCTCCGGACCGAAGGTGCCGTCAACAAACCCTTCAATATACGGCTTATGCGTACCCGTTTTGGTTTGCTGCTGCGCCTGCTATCTACCGCAATACCGGTTGGACTATTAAACTCTCCAAGTGCACATCCTGCTGCTCCGCCGCTTTTGCCCCACGAACTCCATTTGCCTGTGGATATATCTAGCTTCTGGATACGATAGTTATTGTAATCGGCCACATATACATTGCCTTGGCTATCTGATGCCACACCGACGGGGTATCCAAACTCACCCAGTTCCTTGCCTTCTCCTGATCCAATCTTGCCATATTGAATCCATCCTTTTGCTGCTTATACAGGATTGACAAGTAGGGTGGTTGAGATCATTAAGATTACCATGCACCAAACGAACAATTTTCCTGCAACCTGATTTCGACTTCGAATGCGCCAAGCGTGCAAATTGATCAGCGCTGCACCCCTGGGCCTACTTACCCCATTGGGCACCGCGGGACTTCGGCTGGTTGCTATTCAGGAAGCGCGTGTCAATTGCGACGAGCCGTTCGCTCTATGCCATCAGCGGTTACTTTGTACAGTTGGTGCGGCAGGTCGTGTCCCATGCCGTCAACCAACATTAGCTCGGCGCCCGGGATGGAAGAAGCCGTGTCCTCGCCACACGCCGGGACGAACAGGGGATCGTCCATCCCATGAATGACAAGTGCTGGTACTTTTATGGTCGCCAGCCGCGGACGCCGGTCACCAGAGACAGCGATCGCAGCAATTTGTCGTCCGACACTGCCTGGATCGTAGGCTCGCTGGACTTCCTCCAGAATGAGCGCCCGATAAGCGTCCTCTTCAAACGGATATCCGGTGCCGGCGATGCGTTTGGCAAAGGAGAGGCTGTGCGCCAAAAATCCTGCTTCATTCTCAAATGGGTTCGGCGCCGGTTTCGTCATCATCGCCATGACATCCGGGGGAGATTGCGGAAGGCCGGGATTACCGGAACTGGACATAATGGAGGTGAGTGATAAAGCCCGTTCAGGGTACTCGCTCGCTGCAATCTGGGCGATCATTCCACCCATCGACCTGCCAACGAAATGTGCCCGGTCAATTGAAAGGGCATCGAGCAGTCCGATAGCGTCGTTGGACATGTCATCGAGAGTGTAAGGAATGTCCGGTCGCTGTCCCGACATGAGAGCAGTTGCCAGTGCGTCAAAATCCAGCGCCGGATAATGGCTAAAGTGTGACGAGCAACCTGCGTCACGATTGTCAAAGCGGATCACGTGAAAACCCCGCGCTGCTAATATGCGACAAAACGGAACCGTCCATCGGATCATCTGGGTTCCAAGCCCGGCTATTAAGATAATAGCCTCGTCATTTTCGTTACCGAAACTGTCATAGGCCAAATCAACTCCGTTGACTTTCAGGATGTTCATGATCATGTTCTCCTCCAATTAATTCGGTATCGGAAATCATATAGCGGTTGAAAGCTTCAGCACCGCTGATTGGGATCTCCGGTGTTAGTTCAGGATGGGCTTGTGTAATCGGCAACATCATGAAAACGCAGCAGGTTCAACATGACGATGCTGCCCTCAGTGCCTCGCTGCATGTGCATGAACCTCATGCCAGCGCGTTGCGATGGTTCGATGTAACGAATAGATCCAAACTCCGTCATAGCGGCTTCTTTCGTAGTTCTTTTTTCATTCCAAATTCTTTACGACTCCACATGCTTTTATTCATAAGTTCCCTTCAGGAAATGTATTAGCGGCTAATCTTTTGATATGGCTTCTAATATCAGGTGCCCAGTCATCGATGAATTGGTAAAAACGATCCAAATCACCAGCATAAAGTGCCCGCAGAGCTTCTTCGTATTGTTGGAAGTTCCCGGCCATAGCGGTCATAAAGTGATATGTTGCTTCTTGTGACTCTCGTATCTTGTCCTGTTTTTCTCCAGCACGGCGAGCCTCATCAACGAGTTTTCGTAATGTTATCGACGCCCCTCCAGGTTGACTCTTGAGCCATTCCCAATGCCGTGGCAATAACGTAACCTCACCAGATACAACCCCCAGTTTGGGTCGACCGACCCGCCGTGTAGGCTGGTGATTCACTTCCGTATCAGGCAAGTCACCAAACTGTTCCCCTAATCGTTTGAGCACGTCACCTGTCTTCCCACGAAAATCAACATCTATTTGCTTCCCTGTGGAATCGTCAAATATAAGCAGCTGTGTGACGTCTCTGTCATCCAGAACATCCTTCACTGTAGAAACAACGTGCTCTAACAAACCGCTGGCGACCACTCTCACACCCAAAAATGCCGTGCAGTAAAAGCGCGTTAGGTCATTTCTCATGCTGACCTCCTCCTCTGAATACCTCGCCAATTATACCCGGGTAAAAATAAAAAGTCAATATTACCCGGGTAAAATGTATTTTGTCGTTCGTTATGGAGGGAATACATGCAAAAGACACGGCCTAAGAGTAAGAGGAACCGCGTTGTTGAGAGCTAGTGTTTGCTTTATTTTATCAAGCAGAGTTGCTCAAGCTGTATGATTGCTGGGCTGGAGTAAATACGGAGATCGCCATGTACTGCAATTCAAACAGGGATAAAAGTACGGAAATACTTTTCACTTTATAACCAGCTGTATATCTGCTATCTTATTTATAGTAAGTAAACTACTATGTATAGGAGGGAATCGTTATGGAGGCCAACAACTATATTCCCAGATTACCTGCCCAGGTTGATTGCAGCATTGACCCTGCAATAAATGTATTGTCCGGCAAGTGGTCCTTTCTGGTAATACGTGAGCTTTACAGAGGAACGAAACGGTTTGGCGAATTGCAGCGTAATATAGATGATGTCAGTGCACGAGCTCTATCAGGCGCACTCAAGCACTTGGAGAAAAACGGGATCCTGGAGCGTCAGGTTTTTCCTACCGTTCCCGCCACCGTTGAATATACGTTAACGCCCAAAGGGCAGGATCTTTACCAAATTACGAAAATGATGAAGGTATGGGCGGCCAAGTGGACGTAACCTTACTTTAATTGAATTAACGATCGGAGTGCTCAAGCATGGATGAATCCCGTAAAGCAGATTTTGGAACATTCAAAAAAGCGGCCGCTTCCACGGTGATCAAGGCGATGCGTGTGCTCGATATTTTACTGGAGCTGCATATCCTTCAACCTAAAGGAGCCTCTTTAAAAGAGATAGCCGCCCGTTCAGATGAAAGTCCCAGCAATGTCTGCAAATATTTGGCTTCTTTTCAGCAAGCTGGTCTTGTCGAGCAGGATCCGAAGACAGATCTTTACCGCATCGGTCATTACGCGCTCAAGCTATCGACGCCTCTGCTTAATGAAAGCGGCATTCGCGAGCTGGCCCGCCCTTACCTGCAAAGCCTGTCCGAGCAAATTAGCGAAACCGTGCACCTGGTTATCCGCGATGGACTCGAGGCTGTCTATATCGATAAAGTCGAATCGTCACAGACGATTCGCATGCATTCGCAGGTCGGCGGCCGCAATCCGCTGTACTGCACAGGCGTCGGCAAAGCGATCCTCGCCTTCTCGCCGCAGCCGCTGACGCAGCGGGTCATCGAAGCCGGACTGGCCGCTTTCACGGACAGCACCCTGGCTACGAGTGATAAGCTGCTCACTGATCTTGCAGTCATCCGTACACGTGGCTATGCCATCGATGACGGTGAACATGAACCGGACGTGCGCTGCGTGGCAGCGCCTGTTTTTAACCATATGAATGAAGTCGTCGCATCCATCAGTGCAGCGGGTCCCCTCTGGCGTCTGCCGGACGAACGCCTTCCCGCCATCGGCGAGCATGTGCGGAGCGCGGCGCAGGCCATTTCCGAGCTGCTGAGAAATTAGCAGCTCAGAAATGGCCTTTTTTTCTACACAGACGATCAGATATATCCATCACCGTGCAAAATACTAAATTTTGCGTGCCGCTTCATCCGCTTCAACAGAAGCCTTCGTCGCCGCCAAAATAGCCTCGTGATCTACGACACCTTGCGCCGTTCCATCTACCCGAGCAAGGAAATCTTCCGACACCGTGTAAGGCACTGCTTCCAAAGGAATGGACTTCAGCGCTTCATCATGGCCAATTTGCAGCAAAAGCGATCCTTCTCCAATTAGCGGATCTCCACTCAACCTCAGCTCGGCAGTCCCCTTTGTGCCAACCACAAAAATCCGCCCGTCTACGCCAGTCCAGCTTTTCTCGGGCGTATGCCAGTCCGTATAAAGCTGAGCTACAATCCTGTTCAACATCGTAACCTGAATCCCCGTTACATCGTAAAATGAAGGCTTCTCAGGCAAAATATGCTTAGCTATGTAGCCTTCCGAAGATATGATTTCACTACCAGTTAACCAACGCAGCTGATCAAAGTCATGAATGAGCAGATCTATAATCAATCCGCCATTTTGGGCTTTGTCGAAAAACCATCCAGGGCGTGTAGCCGGATATAAGCGGTGAGGCTTGCGCATGCCAATGCTAACAATTTCCCCAAGCTCCCCCTGTTCAATCAGCTTTTGCAACGTATAAATGGTAGGGTTCGCCCTCTCCGTAAGCAGCATGCCCACCTGAATGCGCCCCCGCCCGATCACTGCCTGAAGCCGCTCAAAACCGGCCCTGTCTGCAACTGCAGGTTTATCCAGCATAACAGCTTTGCCACGGCTTTCGCACAGCTCGACAACATCTATTTTTTCACTGTTAATGCCTGAAGAGCCCACTATTTCTACGGCTTCGTCCGCAAGCAATACCTCTGGATCCGATACTAATGGAACGTTAAATTGTTCACATAACTGCCGGGCAAGGAAATCTGGGTCCTTGTCATAAATTCCTGCGCAGCCAAAACCAAGCTCCAGCATTTCAGAAATGAACATCGAGATATGACCATGCTGACAGCCGATGACGGCAAATTTTCTTGTACTCAACTTCAATCTCTCCTCAAAACAAATTTGGATGTAAGTTCGTATGCAAGTACCTCTAAACTTGATCCTACACTCTTTTCCACTATCGGTCTACCCCATCTTCTTCCTGTCCCTGCCTGCGCCCGAAACAAGTAAAAATGAATTTACTTAATCATTAATTAAATGTATGATGGAATTAAATTCCCTTTTTTTGTCCAGCAAAGCGAGGAGGATCATTATGAGCTTAAACCATATGGAGGAATCAGGAAATCATGAAAATCTTGAAAACCTTGAAAACCTAGGGAAACCGGAAAGATTCATGTCACTCGATTTAAGTACAGCGTATAATCGGAGCATCGCAAACTTGAATAAGGAAGATTGCTCGGACAAAGTGATAGCCAACAAGGAGCAACTGCTATCAGGAGAGCATGAATTATGGGGCGTCCCCTTTATACTTGGAAAGCATGAAGGAAGCAATAATGTTATTTTGCTGAAGGACGAAACTGTGGAGTTATCCTTCGAGCATCCCTCGCATGATCGTCAGCTGCTTTTTTTACATGCCGCCGATTTCAAGGAAACCCCTACAGACGCCGAAGGGATCTTACGTCCCATGATGGGAACTCCACGATTGGGAGAAACTGTGTGCGAGTACAAGCTCTGCTATTCGGATGGAACCGAGGTCAGCTTTCCGATTCGCAGACGCTACCAAATTAGTGAATTCCAGACCAGATGGGGAGAGAACAGCTTCGAATCTGTCAAGCACATCAAGCCGAGAACGATGCAAGCTAATACCGAACTACCTCATAATCAGGCCCCTCAAATTCCTTGGGGTCAAAGTCAGCTTCGCACTACGTTCCAGGGCTTTGGCAGCCAGATGCATCATTGGCTCTATGCGTTAGAAAATCCGTATCCGCAGAAAAACCTCGTGCGCCTGCTGCTCCAGCCGCTTGAAGGAACCGCTTTCATATTTGGTATCACGGGTACAAATCTGGCTACCAATCCATTCCGCTGGAACCCCCGCGCTCAGCTGCGCTATACGTCTGCGCCCGGAGTTGTTTTGAATCCTTTTGGACCTGAGGCAAATATCCGTATCGACCTTGGTGAAATTATCGCAGTCACGCCAGCGCTCGATTATCGTCATGAACAATGGCTAGACAATGCCAATCCGCCGCTGCCCGTACCCAAACCAAATGAATGGATCATCGACTATACGGCTCACCCTGATGCTCTACTTTTCGTGGACAACGATCACAGCATGGTCAGCACAGCTAGCACAGTCAGTACGGTCAACACGGTCATCCCGCTCAAAGAGCTGGAGAAACATCAGTCATTTACCCAAATAAATGCTGCTGACCGCAAGGTTACACTGCGTACCATCGACCGTAGTAACGGGCTTCCGGTACCAGCCAAAATCCATGTGCACGGAGAGTACGGACAATATTTGGCTCCTGTCAACGGTCATCGGCTGCCTAACCCGCATTGGTTCGAGGATTATGGGACAGAGCATGTGCAAGGGCTTCATTACAGCTGCTATATCCCTGGTGTGGCCGAGTTCAAGCTCCCATTGGGGCCTGTTTATATAGAAGTAACGAAGGGATTTGAAATTCGTCCCATCCGCAAACAATTCGTTATTTCTGCAGAAACCAATACGATAGAAATTGAATTAGAGCATATTTTGCCATGGCGTCAAAAAGGTTGGGTCACCGCCGATACCCATGTCCATTTCCTGTCTCCGCAGACAGCACTGCTGGAAGGGGAAGCGGAAGGCGTCAATGTGGTAAACCTGCTCACAAGCCAGTGGGGTGAAATGTTCAGCAATCTTGGCGATTTCGACGGAAAAACAACGATAGGGAGCCAGGAAAACGGGGGATCAGGTGAGTACCTCGTGCGTGTTGGAACGGAGAACCGCCAGCATATTCTCGGTCATATATCCCTCCTAGGCTACGAAGGAAAAATGATTCTGCCGCTCTGCACCGGCGGTCCCGACGAATCCGGACTGGGAGATCCGCTTGAAGCCACGATTACGCAATGGGCCAAGCAATGCAGAGAACAGAACGGCCTTGTCGTAATGCCGCATCTTCCAAATCCGCGTGCTGAAGGAGCAGCCTCCCTCGTGCTCGGAGAAATTGATGCGATAGAACTGTGTTCCTTCGAAAATGAAGGCATCAATCCCTACTCTTTATCCGATTGGTATCGATATCTAAACTGCGGATACTTGGTGCCGGCTGTCGGAGGTACCGATAAGATGTCACAGATTACCGCCGTTGGCACTATCCGTACCTATGCACTGCTGCAGGGAGAAGCTTTCACATACGATAGCTGGATGCAAACGGTCCGCCAAGGAAATACCTTCGCCACCTACGGGCCTCTGCTCGAATTCCGTGTTAACGGCTGTGAAATGGGTTCAACCCTGAAGCTGACAGCATCCGGTGGAACACTCGACGTGGTCTGGCAGGTATCATCAGTCACCATCCCGGTTACCAGGATCGAGCTTGTTGTAAACGGTGAGCTTGGCGAAGTGCATGCCGCCGATCCGGCAGCCGGTCATTATGCGGGACAATGGTCAGTTCCTGTAAAAGAAAGCTGCTGGATCGCGCTCCGCATACGCGGCCAATTCCCGGACAAATCGGAAATTATTGCCGCTCATTCCAGTGCTATCATGGTCATTGTCGCAGGTAAATCATGCTTCCATAAGACCGACGCTGTCACCATTCTCGAACAGATTGAGGGGTCAACAGCCTACGTGAAATCACTAGCCACGAAAGCCGATGACCGGACCTACAAGCAAATGCTAATGACACTTACAGCGGCGCACAGAGAGCTGCACAATCGCATGCATCATCATGGAATCACCCACAATCACACCGCAGCGGACCATCACCAGCATCTTCACCAACATCCTGATCATCATCATCATTAGTTTGAAAAACACCTCAGTGCGTCCTTTGAGTGCACGTTTGTGACTTGGGCGCGTTACGGAGGAAAGAGGTGTGGGCTCCAGCCGCTGTTAAAGATTTGTTCCCTGAATGGAATTTAAAGGGTGGAACAAATCTTTAAATGCGGACGCTAGCGCTCTTCCACCCACCCCCCTTTCCTCTCTCAGCTTCAAAGCGCAGAACAAGCCATTCTCAAACGGACAGCTTGGTGCGCCTAGTGATTTCACTAGTTGGACTTGGGGATGAGAGAGACGCTTCTTTAACGATGTTTTTCATTCTTAAAATGCTGAATCGTCTCCAAAGCTTTGCCCTAACAATGAAAAACATCGTTAAAAGTCCTCTGATCAGCCTAAATGGGCCTCCAATCCCCCCCGAGTGATGAAAAACATCATTAAAACGCTGCTTCCCCTAGAAATACTTGCTTTAGCGATGAACATCGTTATATCGCGAAAGCCTAGCCCAATTCGGTTAAACCGGGTGCTCTTACATGGTGGTTTGGTAGATGGCAACTGTCATTCCTGAACTCCCATATCTGGGCATGCAGAGTAAGAGACTTACGGACATCACAGCCGTTATTTGCGATAAAATCGCATGATTTGAAAGGCTTACGGACACAGAAGCCCTTAAAGAGGCTTTTTTCTCTTGTTTAAGCCAGATTCTGGGCAAATAAGGTATCTGATGTCCGTATGTTTTAGAAATGGCCTCATTTTGGTGAAATAAAGGATCTCATGTCCGTTACGGCTTCGTTCAAACAGGTTAACTCGCTCTATTTCGTCAAGCACTTAATTTGACTTCGATCTAAAAAAAATAGCCTCCACTCTCTGCTAAGCAACAACTATGCAGAGATTGAAGGCTTATCTTGTTTATCTTACTTTCACTGTCTTTTCCCTGTTTCAATCTTAAATCTTGACACGCGCTAAAATTGGATAATGGTCCGACGGCAGCTTCCCCTCATACATATCACGGATGACCCTGGTTTCCAGTACCTCGATTTCAGGCGAGGCAAAAATATAATCGATCGGCTGCCCTTCCGTCCCTCCTGCAAAGCAGTGATACGTGATCCCGACCTCCCCTTCAAGCGCTGAGTAACCATTCGTCATATAGCCCCTTGGCAGCTTCCCAGCTCCAGCCTGCACTTGCCCTTGCACTTGCTCCTGCTCTTGCTCCTGCTCTTGCTCCTGCTCTTGCTCTTGCTCCTGCTCTTGCTCCTGCTCCTGCTCCTGCTCCTGCTCCTGCTCCTGCTCCTGCTCCTGCTCCTGCCCTTGCTTCTGCTCTTGCCCTTGCCACTGCCATTCCTGAGCTCCCTGCAGGCAGGCAATGACCGCATTGTCCGGCTCGGCGTTGAAATCCCCAAGAAGCAGCATGGGCAGCGCCTTCTGGCTTCGATGCTCCAGCATCGTTTGCCAGATTAGGCCCATCCCCAGTTCTCTGGCTTGCTGGCTGCGATAATCCAAGTGGGTATTATATACGATAAATTCAAGAGGATCGTCCCTATCATCCCTATCGTCCCTCTTCGATTGAAAATGTGCCCACGTGCAAATCCTCGGATGGGACGTATCCCAGCTCCGGCTGCCAGGCTCCATCGGACGTTCCGATAGCCAGAACTGGCCGTGTTCAAGGACCCGGAGCTCTTCCATTTTATAAAAAATCGCATTATGTTCATTTTCATTGTACTCATTCGTATGCCCGCCAAAGCGTCCTTCACCGATCCATTCATATCCGGCTAAATTCGGCTCCATGTCCGTGAGCATGGGAAGCAGCCCCTCCTGGGTACCAATGATCAGCGGATCATGGCGGACGATCAAATCAGTGACCAGGCTTTTCCTGTAAGGCCATGCGTTGCCACCATCTTCATCGGTATCCCGTCTTAAGTTGAAGGTCATTATGGCAGCATTCATGCGTATCGCTCCTCTTCGGCGAATAGTGCGGGCTTAAGCGTCCATGTCTGCAGCTTAGACATCCGGACCACATTCGGCGCTTCGAAATCCTCCGGAAATATAGCCCAGCGCGGGCCCCATAATTCATTATCTTTAGCGAATTCCTGTGCTTTCAGCACACCTCGAATCAGCTCGATTTCATCGTCATCAGCCAACTGCCGATCGATAATCGCTGCCAGCGTGCAGGTCAAATCAACGGGATTAATGCGCCCACCACCCACGATAAAATAATCAGGAAGCTGCTTGAATCCGAATACAGTCGCCTCCTCGCCAGAAATCGCCTGCTTGATATCCGCAACCCGGAGCAAGCCAGCAGCCTCGCTGGTCGTTCCATTCTGAGGTCCGTAGAGAAATTCTGGCCGCAGCTCTTTCCCAAGCAAATAACTCCTAAACAGCGCAAACAGCTCTGCCGCTGAGAAGGAATGGTTCTGCTGCACCTGGAAGGTCAGCTCATTCCCAACTTGGGCCGCCAGCGCCCGGATATCCGCAGATTCAAGAACGTCCTGGCTGGAAGCTTCCAAATTGTACGCCTGCTCAGATGTGAGATACTCTACATTTCCCTTGGAAAGCGTATAGTCGAGAAATTGGCCCAGCCGCTCCAGGTAAAATTCCATCTCACCCTCCGCACGAAGCGGAGACGGCTGCCACTCTTCGCGCGGCGTTTGAAGGCCAAGGCCAAAATTATGCTTATCCCAAAAGCTCCGGCAGGCAAACTCGCATGGATGATAGTAAATGCTAATGAAGCCAACAGCTTCATCTGACAGCTCCTCATACAGCTGATCGAAATCCTGCTTGGCTTTCTCCAGTCCGTCAGCGTTCAGTGCCATGCGCATCGTACCTTTTAAATCGGTAAAATTCAGCAGACCGCCATACCAGAAAGGCTTCTCCTCCCAGGAAATCTGATCATGGTCATCCAAATAGACGGGGACCCCCCAATGCTTCAAAGCTGCAAAAGTCTGAGGCGCCCAGGCGTAGCCAGGTTGGCCAAAGCATTTTACCGGCATCCCTGTAATTCTCTGCAAATCCTCAAGCCCTGCACGCTCTTTTGCTGCAAACTCCTCAGCGCCTGCGCTGAAATCATAGTGCTCTAAATACTCCGTCATGACGGGATGCTGGCTGTGCAGATCCGTATGATAGCCTACTTCATGATGAACAAGCTCAGCCAAAATATCGCTCCGGTTATCCTCATGCAGCCTGCGGGCTTTTTCCCCGACAATTTTAAAAATACCTGTTACTTTTCTCTGATTTAACATTTTCAACAGATTCAGCAAAGCTTCCTGTGACTCTGGAGTAATGTAATCCTCAACGTCAAACCATAACAGCACTTTCAAATTGGCCATACCTTTCACCACCTAAATATTAGACTCTGATTTCTGAAAAAATTTCTGAAAAAGCTCCACGCAATTCCCCCAGTTGCTCACCCTCCTGCGCTGAGCCGCTGATTACGATCAGCTTTAGCGGACTCAAGCCACACATCAATCGCCCGCGCCTCCGAAGCACTCAGGCTTTTACCTGTTCTCGTCGTTACATTCATGGAAATGCCCTGCTGTGCGACTGCATATTTAGCTGAGGCCGTGAAGCCATTTCCCAGAACAGCATCCAGAAAAACAAGCCGCTCATGCACTCCTGCTGCATCCTGATCCCCCGCCGAAGCAAGCGTCCAGAGTTTAAGCACAAGGTCAGCAGCGGCTGTTGAGGTTATGGCCATTATACCGCCGCAGCCGCTGCGAATTGACTCCAGCATATATGGCGTATTGGCCTGATAGACGATGCTCCCGGGAGCTGCAGCCCTCTTGGCTCCAATCCCTTCGAGCGTACAGGTGGTATCCTTGATGCCGATGATCCCGTTGTTCTTGACCAGTCTGCCATAAACGTCCGGTTCTACAAGATGGGGACGATAAATCGGGCATTCGTACAGCAGCACCGGAATTGGAGATGCATCGGCCAAGCTGGCAAAATAAGCTTCAAGACGGCTCTGATCCCGCCCCATCCCTTCAGGCGGAACCAGCACGACGCCGGAAACACCTGTTTCGGCGAGTTGAAGCAGCTCTTCCTTATGGTTCTCCGTCTCCTGCCCTACATTCGCAGTAGCTATAACGGGCACTTCTCCCGCTCTCTCCACAGCTCTTGCAGCCAGCTGCAACCGTTCCTCCAGGGACAGGCAGCCCATTTCGCTGCTGCCGCAAACAGCAAACAAGCCTTGAGTCTGTGCCGCCAGCTGCCAATCCACATAACGGTCATAAGCCTCCCAGTCGATCCTGCCATCCAATTCGAATGGTGTTAACAGCAGAGCAAAAACACCACGAAGCCTTTGTACATTTTCTGCCTCTACGATCCCCGACCCTAATCCTGATTCTGATCTTGACCCTGATCCTGAACTTGTCACTAACACTCCACTTCCCCTGCTCTTAGTTACTTACATTCATCGAATCGCTGCAAAATTTCCTGAGGCGCAGCAGTTCCCGCCCTGCCGAGCTTGCGGATAGATACAGCCGCCCCAAGATGGGAGAAAGCAAGGGCCTCAGGCCCGCTGCAGCCTATGCCCAAAGCGGAGAGCAGACAAGCTGAGAAGGTATCTCCCGCCCCCACAATATCTACTGGAGGCAGTACCTCCTTTGTCGGCACAAATATACAGCTCCCATTTTCACACCATAGTGCGCCTTCGCTCCCCAGTGTCATGCAGCAGGCTGCCCCAACTTTTCTGGAAAGCTGGAGGCCCGCCTTGATTAATTCATCAGATGCTGGCTGGCCAAAATCCAAGCTTCCATTGTACCAGCGCAGCGCCTCCAGCTCATTGGGCTTAACGACCAGGCCCCGGAAGGAGCCGATCCGTTCCCTGCTGTCGGCAACAATCATTTTTCCTTGACTCGCCCAATATTGCAAACGTTCACGTACAGCAGCATTAATGATTCCATACTGCAGCTGATCAGCCGCAGCGATCACATCGACCTTTTCCGCCATTTGGTCCAATTCCGTGAGCAGCTGCTCCACAGCCAAAGCCGACATTTCCGTGGTGTTAATAAAATCTATGCGCGAATCCTCCTGCTGCACATCCTGGAGGCCGTGACGTATCGTTTTGCAATAAGCTGGCGTCACACGACCGGGCTGGGTAAGCACGAATCTGCTGTCTACACCCAAAAGCTGCAAAGTGTCCTTCAGCAGGCTTCCCCGCCAGTCGCTGCCAATTCCAGTACAAAGATATACTTCTGCACAGCCTAAATCCTTAAAATTCACAGCTACATTGGCTGCCGCTCCGGGAAAATATGCTTCATTTACAATAGGCATATTGTAGTGTGGTGTTTCCCGGGAAAGCTCGCTCACCTTCATGTCAGCATGCCAGTAAAGATCCAGGCAAGCATCTCCCACAATGCCAACCTTCAATGAGCTAATGCGCTCCAGAATGTTCTCTGCTTGCATGCGGGTTAACCCGGAATATTGTTGAATGGAAGACCAGCTGTAGTGATTGTCTTTCATGAAATGATTCTCTCCCTTCCCGGCACCGGCCATTTCCAAAGCTTAGGGGGAAGCTGGGGCAGCTATCGTAACCCTGAATGTTTTCAGCTCAAAAGGCTTGAAGAAGGCACCAAAGCTGTGCGACTCATGTACCATGCTCTGTGCTTCACGCTCCGCCAGATTGACTTCATCCACTTTAGTAATGGTGTAATGCGAGTTGAAGCTTACCGCTCCCCGTTTGCCCGCGTACTCATAACAACGTATAATCCAATCATTCGAATCCTCTGCCCGCTTAACGGTATCGATCATCACATGATCGCCTTCCACGCTCAAATAACTGACTGCCTCTGGCAGCCTTCCCCCGACTGAAGTACTCCCTGTAATGCTTCCTGCAGTACTTCCAACAGTACTTCCAACAGTACTTCCTGTAGTACTCCCTGAAGTACTCCCTGCCGTAGTTCCAGACAACTCCGCTTCATGGTCTATGCCATACTCCGTTTCACGCGCTGCTTCTCCCTCCACTGCTTCTGGCAGTGCAAAGGCTATCACAGGCACGTTCAACCGATATGCCTGCTGAACAGTGCCAGCGGCGAACCAGTCACCTTCATGCGGCAGCAGCGCATATGTAAATATATGCTCTCCGCGATCGCATTCCGGATCAGGCCTGTTCGACGACTTAATTAAGGTCAGCCGCATGACGTTGTCCTTGATGTCGTGTCCATATTTGCAATCGTTCAGCAGGCTCACTCCACAGCCCCGCTCGGACAGGTCGACCCATTTTTGCGCACATGTTTCGAAGCGGGCGTAATCCCAGCTTGTGTTCCAGTGTGTGGGTCTTTCCACATGGCCGAACTGGATCTCGTAGGTCGCCGCTGCTGCGCGAATGCGCACTGGAAAGGCTACCTTAAGCAGCGTCTCGCGCTCCTGCCAGTCCACACGTGTAGAGAAGTCGATGCGCGGGTTGTGCGTATATAGGATCATATCCTGCCAAATGGTCGTTTTGCCGTATTTCCACTCGAAGCGGATCACGGTGCGACTGGCATGGTTCTCAGCAATTTCAATCGATTGGATATCCGTCACATGACGGACCTTCTCCGTATAGAAAATATCAATCTCCCAATTATCATGCAGGACAGGCTTATCCTCATGCACATCGAATCGGTTGGCTATTGCGCCTTCAGCCAGTATTTCACGCTCTGAACGCTTATCGAAAAGTCTCGTGATCTGACCTGCTTCATTCCATTCGATTTCATAGAATGGGGTGGATACACTTCCATCTCTGACTTCCGCCGCTGTAGACGCAGCTGTAGCTGTTGTAGCTGTTGTTGCTTCAGCTGAAGTCACTGCCTCAACTGTGGTGTTTGGTGCCACGGCAGCAGATCTAACCGTTGTATATCCTAAAGCTGGAATATCCTTGACCAGCAGACACAGCTTCTCGCCGTCCTCACCCTTGCTCAGACGCTCGGCCAGCAGAGGGCTGCCATCGGCTGTACGCCAGGTTAAACCTGCGAACCGCTCTTCCCACGGAAGCTCGATCAGCTCGTCGCGTACCCAAGGCAAAGAGTTAAATACAAGCAGGCCGCCTCCCGGCTCCTGACTTATCCCGGACACAAGTCCGTTAAAGCTGTTTTCCAATGCATTGACTGCCAACTGCTCAGCCTCTGCGTATTCCACCCGGCAGTCTTCATACACTTCCGTAATGGAAGAGCCCGGCAAAATATCATGGAACTGGTTGCGCAGTACAATTTTCCAGCTGTCATAAAGCAATTTTTCCGGATAGGACGCACTTCCGCTATGCAGCATGTTGAAGGTGGACAACGCTTCGGCATCGCGAAGCAAAAACTCCATGCGCCGATTCATCCTTTTCACATAGGCCTGTGATGTGTAAGTACCCCGGTGCAGCTCCAAATAAAGCTCTCCGTCCCAGTGATGCACATAACGATCTGTCGCCGCTACTTTTTGCTCCAATTGATTAAAAAATTCATCCGCACGCCCCGTCGTTGCTTTCGGAATCCCCGGCATATGCTCCAGCCGCCTTCTCATCTCCAGCATGGTGCGGGTTGGGCCGCCGCCTCCGTCTCCCCATCCGTACGAAAGCAGCAGCTCGTCGTCATTAATCTCCTTATCGCGATAATTGTTCCATATCCCGGTTACCGTAGAGGGGAGAACCTGACCGTTATACGTATAAAACTTGGTGAATTTATCGCCTTTGGCATTTGGATCCGGTGTAGTAATATAATGAGTCATAATTTCTGTTCCATCAATTCCCCGCCAGTAAAAGGTATCATGAGGGAATCGGTTGTATACGTTCCAGCTGATCTTTGTCGTCATAAAATGGCGCAGGCCGCTCTTTTGCAAAATTTGCGGCATTGCCCAGCTGTAGCCAAACACATCAGGCAGCCATAAATATTCACATTTGACATCAAACTTGGATTCAAAATAACGCATCCCATACACAAGCTGGCGTACCAGCGATTCCCCCGACGGGATGTTACAGTCCGATTCCAGCCACATGGCGCCGCCGGCTTCCCAGCGTCCCTCGCGGACCCGCTCCTGAATGGAGGCAAATATCTCCGGATAATCCTGCTCAATATATTCGTAAAGCTGAGGCTGTGTCTGCAGAAATATATATTCAGGGTACTTCTCCATCAAGCGCAAAACTGTAGAAAACGAGCGTGCCGCCTTCTCCCGTGTATGCTTAAGCCGCCATAACCAGGCGACATCGATATGCGTATGACCGATACAGCGCACGGTTACCGGATTATTTTTCGGGAGGGCTGCCAGCTCTTCATTTAAGCACACATTCGCTTTAACGATACTTTCATAGAAAGCTTCGTCCCCAGGAGTGCTCCAGTCCAGCAGCAGGAATGCCCGATCAAGCGCTTTCATTATAGCCTGCCGTTCCCAGCTGTTCTCGCCTAGAACATCAACCGTATGCCACGCGGCCAAAGCTGTATGGTACAAATCATCCGTGTCATTCTCCAGAATAGCCAATGCTGACATTTCAATTTTGTGCTCCAGCACCGTCTTCTCTCCTGTGTCCCCATTCAAGCCGCTCCATATTTTGAAAAGCAGCTCGATCTTCTGTCCAACCAAGCTTTCCGGGAAAAAAACTTCCTTATGATTGCTGCCGACTCCTTGAAAGGGACGACCATCGACGTAAAGCAGTGATTCGAAGCCGGAATTGTGACCAGCGCCGGTTTTGCCAAAATCGAACAATCCCAGCACCGTTTTACCGCCCCATGCTTGGGGAATAACAACCTCTGTCTTGAGCCAGGCGGTTACATCCCACCCTGTCCATCGCTCTCCTACGGATATTTCTCCCCACTTCGCATCACTGGGAGGCATGGCTGCTACCTCTGCTTCTTCATCCAGCAGGAATTCATAGGTGGGAATATTCAAGTGGTGGCTGTACCGATAATTGTCGAGCTCGTGAATACGTCTTCCAATTTTCTCAAAGGTCAGAAACATATGAATCCTCCTGAATGAATGATATAAATGATTAAATGATTAATGTCTTCGTATTTTTACTTATTGATTAAGTTAATTATAAGGGATGCACTATCTTCTGTAAAGAAAAATTCCTATTGTTTCCCAATTAGACGGGATGAATAGCTTCGAACTCAAGCCATGACGATAGACTCCCCAGTGGAGGTATTACCAGTGCCAGCTTCTGCTCCACCGCTTCCCCCAAAGTCAGCTTTGGCGGAACATTAAACATTTCCAAACCAATATTATAATCACGGCCAAAAAACGGATAATCCTGATCAGCCTTGAAGTTCTGCCAATACCACAAATACGGCCAGATGCTGCCATCCCAGCGTACTTCAAGTGCGGTGCCGCGCTGCGGATTTGTCAGCCTGTACGAGTTGTCCTCCGTAAGGACATACAACAAGTCGCGCTCCGTACCAGGGGCGGGCATTCGCGAGATATCGAGGGTTTCTCCACCCCGTTCCATATGAGGCCAATTCCAGCTCTCTCCGCTTTCCGGATGATGAATTGTCGCGTCTTTTCCCAATGTTATGAAGGATTCTTCCGTAAGAAACGGCGGACCATAAGCAAGGTGATGACCCCAATTGGCTTCCATGGAAGTGGTAGGGGATAGATTGAACACCGTTTCATCGATTCTTACGGTTTCACTGCCAGCTTTCAGCGTAATCCGCTTCTCTGTACGAAGTGGAAGCGACCGGATCTGATTGATCAGGACGACCTGAATTTCCTCGGGTTCGTCCTTGATAATCCGGTAATCCCATGGCGTTACCGCAGATTCGCCGCGATGCACCGTAGCTCCGCGATAAGTGGAGGTATAGCTGACCTCCGGGAACATCTCCTGCCACCCTCCCAAATAGCTGATTTCATATTCGCTATACAAGGCATTGGGAGGGACGATTCCCTTTTGCGATATCCAGATGAAATCAGTATCTGTAGGCTTGTGCAGCCAACGAATCGGCTCTCCACCTTTGTCGAGGAGCAAATGGATGAGGAGCCGCTCGTTCTCCAGAAGCAGGGAACGGTACCCCTTGAAGACGACATCATCGATAATTCTGCAGCCGTAATTGCGCAGCGGACGGTATATATGATTTTCCATTTTCGACCCCTTCCTTATGTAATTTGACCTCAAAAAGAATTGTCTTAAAATCTACCTTTCAATAAGCAGCTTCACTGGTTCATTCAGCAAATAGCGGAACAGCAAGGCAGTCGCCCCAACGGCACTTTGCGACGCTCCAAAGGTAGACGGTTCGAGCCGCAGACGGTCTTTGGCAAAGGCATAGAGCCTTGACTGCAGCCGCGATTGAACGGATGAAATGGATGGCGCCAAATACGGAAATAATCTCCCTCCCAGGACCACCAGCTCCGGATCGTATAGATTGAACACATTAATTAAGGCCGTTTCCAAATAAATCAGCGTATCTTCCAGACACTTCAGTGCTTCCGGCTCTCCTCTATCAACGGCAGCTTTGAAAGCATCCATCGTACTGCCTTCGGACCAGCGGCTCAGAATGCCGGGAATGGAACCTATCGGCTCCCAGCAGCCCCGGTTCCCGCAATCACATACCTTGCCTTCCATCACAATCGTCATATGTCCAACTTGGCCGCATAGTCCGTTGGTTCCACGTACAATCTCACCCTTGGAAATGACACCGCCCCCGATGCCTATTCCCATTGTAATGAACACAAGATCCTCCACATTACGGCCAATGCCATACCAACGCTCTGCCAAAGCTGATGTGCGTGCGTCATCCTCAATCAAGGTCAGCAACTGAAAGCGTTCATTTAGCGTTTGCTGCAGCTCGAACCCGCCCCACCCGGGAAAATTCGGAGGATTGAGCAGCGCACCCTTGCCATAATCAATCGGTCCGGGCACACCTACGCCCAGGCCCAGAATTTGATGTCCAGCCTGCTCAATTTGCTCTTTGATTTCAGCCAGAACAGGCTCAATTTCCCGAAAATAAACATCAGGCCCCTGCTGATCTGCGATTTCCCGGCCCACCGTTTTCAAGATACGGCCGCACAAATCAGTTACCGTAATTTCGAATGTAGAGCGGCCTATATCCAGGCCAAGTATGCGGTAATAGTCCGGGTCAAAACCGAGCAAAACTCTTTTGCGCCCTACATTACCGGATACCGATGCATACTCGCGAATCACTCTGAGCTCAATCAGCTCATGGGTCAGGTTCGTAATTGTGCCCGAGGTCAAGCTGGTGTGATCGACAAGCTCCACACGCGATACCTGCTCGTACTTCCAGATTTGCTTCAGAATTGCTGCCATGTTCTGCTGTTTAACTTGCTGTAAATAAGCAATTTTATTTGAATTGATGGGAATACCCTCCATTAACTTAATCATTGAATTGATACGTATATCATACATCAACTGTTAAAGACGGCACAAGCGAAAATGAGAGCCTGTATCGTGAGGGTAATCACGGGTAAATGAGTAAATGAGCCTATTGAAATCTGGGCAGCCAATCGCCATGCGCTTCGATCATATCATCACAGAGTGATACGATGTCATCCATCGACAATTCCGCGGCAGTATGAGGGTCAAGCATCGCGGCATGATAAATGTGTTCCTTCTTATGGGTTACAGCCGCTTCTATCGTTAACAGCTGTGTGTTGATATTTGTACGGTTCAATGCGGCGCACTGCGGCGGCAAATTCCCGACATAAGTCGGAAGTACGCCATTTCGGTCAACTATGCAGGGCACTTCCACACATGCTTCCTTTGGCAGGTTAGGGATCAAGCCAGTGTTCATCACGTTACCGCCAATTTTTACGGGTACGCCAGTTTCCATCGCTTCAAAAATTAATGGCGCATATTCATGAGTCCGCCGGTGCTCCAATTTTTTGTTATTTACAAGCTCTTCACGCATCGTTGCCCAGCCTTCGATTTGACTGCGGCAGGTACGGGGGTAATCGTCCAGCGGGATATTATAGCGCTCGATCAGTTCAGGATAGCTTTTCTTGATGAAATACGGATGGTACTCTGCCGAGTGCTTCGAGGATTCCGTTACAAAATATCCGAATTTCAACATCATTTCGAAGCGGACCATGTCATCATGCTTTTCCTGCTGCATCTTCTGCGCGATGCGTTTCATTTCCGGATACAGATCAACGCCATCCTTGCTTACTTCAAGCAGCCAGGCCATATGGTTGATACCAGCAATTTTCCACTGCACACCTGTGGAATCCATCCCCAGCTTTTCGAAAGCTCTCGGCACACATACCTGTACGCTGTGGCAAAGCCCAACTGCTTTCACCCCGCCATATGTAAGCATTACATTGGTCAATACAGCCATCGGATTCGTGTAATTTAAAAACAAGGCATCAGGACAAACTTCCTGCATATCCGCAGCGAAATCAAGCATCACCGGAATCGTCCGCAAATTGCGGAATATGCCGCCGATTCCCAGTGTATCGCCAATCGTCTGACGTAAACCATAACGCTTGGGAATTTCAAAGTCGGTAATCGTACACGGATCATACCCGCCAACCTGGACGGCGTTAATGACGTATTTTGCCCCGCGCAGTGCCTCCTTTCTCTCGGAATAAGCCTTGACTCTGCACCCGCTGCCCAGGGAATGCTTCAGATTATTCATCATATTCTCCGAATCGTTCAGCCGCACAGGGTCAATATCAAACAAAGCAATTTCGAATTCCTGCAAAGCCGGGATCAGCATACAATCGCCTAGAATCTTTTTGGCAAATACGGTGCTTCCTGCACCCAAAAATGTAATTTTGGACATGGGTTAATTGCCTCCCTTAATGGCTGCTTATTCGCTGCTTATTCGTTGCTTACTGGTCACACAATCGCTGCTTAATCTCACTTAATATTACTCATTCGTTCATTAGAGCTTCTAATTCGCACTCCCGGGCATCAGCAAATTCCTCAAGGCGGGTATCGTTTCCTGATGCAAGCCCTCGAAATGGTAACCCGTGCCTCCTAGGCTCGTTGGACGATGAATAATGTTTTTGCGCGGGCGGTAGTAGTAATCCCAATCCTCGTATCCCACTTTACGTCCATAGTCACCAAGCTTCACGATATCGAAATTAGCTGTACTAATCTGCTGCACAATATGTCCTAAGTTGCGGGCGATAGACAACGCCTTCAGGAACACCTCCGGTCCTGTTACGGTTGAGCCGAAATTGGCGAATACGCCGCCGTCCAGACGGGATACCGTATGGGCATACAGATGGAAATCTCTGCCGCTGGCACCACCTTGAATCGCAAAATCAACATCAGGATGCTGCTGAATCGCATCAGTACCGATCGTAACATGCACTGTACAGGGGATTCCATGCCGGCTGCATGCCTGCAATAAACTGAAGCGGCTGTAGGGATACAACTCTTCGTGTGAAGCCATATGGGCAATCAGACTCTCTCCATAGCCAAGTCCCTGAGCGTATCCCTCACGCAACGCCGTATGCAGCAGCTCACCAGGCTCCCGCCACATCCCGAGCTTGCCCTTGGCCAGCGATTCACCGTCTCTCTCTTCTGTCTGCCCAAAGGCAGCCAATTCGAGATCCTGAAAGGCTCCGGCTCCATTAAGCGCCAGATGGGTAATAAAGCCCGCAGCAATCAGCTCGCATATGACAGGAGATACGCCGCTGCCAATTACGTTGCCGCCAAGCGATACAAGCACTTCTCGGCCTTGCTCATGAGCTTTCGCGATGGAGCCTGCAAACGTCTTGAACTTCTCGTCATCGGCATTTGCCCAAGTCACATGTCCTTCACCGTCGTGCTTCATAGAAGACTGCTGTGAGGATTGCTGTGAGGATTGCTGTGAGAACTGCATAGAGGGCTCCAAATGGTCTGCCTGCAGAGCTGCTTGCCGTTCGGCGACAGGAAACAATGTAACACCCTGAGCCGTCAATCGCTCTTTCCGCGAATAATCGGGAAATTCGATACCAAGCTCCTGCTTACGCTTAAGTACACGATGAAATAATTGAGGGATGGTCATTTGGTGCAATCCCTGGAACAAATATCCTTGGCCACCAACCTGTCTCAGACGATCAAGGAAATTACGGCGCGGACGATAATAAAACTCCGCTTCACTCACCGAGGGAAGAGGCTCCTCGAAGACCGGCAGCAGATCAAAATTAGCAGCCGTAATATGAGACATCGGCAGTCCTTGATTCCGGCAGATGCTCAGCGCCTTGAGGAAAATTTCCGGTCCGGATATGGCTGAGCCGAAATTTAAAAACACGCCGCCGTCAGCCATTTCAGCCACAGACTGGCACATCGTATCGAAATCCCGCCCGCTTGCCCGGCCAAGAGCTTCGAAATCAACGATAGGATGCTGGTGAATAATATCTGTGCCTATCGATATGTGACAAGTATACGGAACCCCCGAGCGCTGGCATTGAACAAATACACAGTCATCATAATGCGGAAAGCGCTCCGGATGGCGATTCAAATAATGATACAGACTTTCGCCATAGCCATATTTGTCTACTCCCTGCTGAATCGCTTCATTCATATACCTGCCGGTTTCTTCCCACATGCCGAAAGAGCCGTCTTCAATAGCCCTGGCCACATCCTCGGACGTTTCACCAAGAAAAGCCAGCTCGAAATCATGAATACTGGTCGCCCCGTTCCCCGAAACATGAGTCAGAATGCCCCTGCGTACCATTTCGATCACATAACGCGACATGCCGTTCTTGATGACATGCGCTCCCATCGACCATATAACCGGCTTGCCCGCTGCCCGCGTTTGGACAATTAAATCAATCAATTCGTCAAATCGCTGTGATTCAGCTGCAGCCCGCGGCCATTCCTCATACGCATCATCCATAGGTTTGGCCATGTTCTTAATCGTGACCAGGTTAGTTCGGGTGTAAACCGAATTAGTTTTTACTGCTGCAAAAGACAGCCTCTTATGCCTTGTCATTGAAAGCTTCTCCCTTCCAGTTGATTTATTCGTGTGTAATTAATTCGGTTCAAAGCCAACATTAGTGCTTGACGGACATGAGATCCTTTATTTGCCCAAAATCAGTCTTAAACAGGGGAAAAATGCCTCATTAATTGCTGCTGTGTCCGTAAGCTTTTCAAATCATCCGATTTGTCACAAATAGCGGCTTTATCCTCTATCCCATGGAGTCCAGCACTAACTTGGATACAGACCCAACTTAAAACCGTCCAATTAGAGGCACAAACTAACTTTATACACTTTAAATATTGTTACGTTCTTTTTACTTAATCATTAAGTTATATTCATATAAACTAGCTACTTGATCGTCCACGAACTTGAATTTTATTATATAACGGACAGCGGGTTCGAACAAGAGTTTTCTTAATCATTAATTTAATTTACAAAAATGCCTTAAGAACACCTTGGGGGATCCTTTGTGGTGCGTGTCAAACGTGGATGCATAGAGGGTGAGCCGGCTACGAGCAGACCCTATTAGGCCGCACTCTCCCCTGCTGCTGCTGTTTTAACGATGTTTTTCATCGCTAAAAGCACCGGATCGCCTGCGCCTACTTGCTTTAACGATGAAAACCATCGCTAAAAGTCTCATTTTCAGACTTATAGCGCCCTGCATGCCACTTTAATGATGTTTTTCATCATTAAAGTATTGTTATACCTGTAGATCCTTACTTTAGCGATGAAAAACATCGTTATCCAAATGCAGCAAGCCTAATTCAGAGAAAGCATAAGTTTCTAGTGCAAAAGGGAATCCTTCCGTGATAAAATTGAGGAAAAGAAATACACAGCTAAAATGTATGCTTACATGGCGCTTTCTTTAAATGCTCACTAAGAGCTCAGAATTCACATGTAACCGCCGAGGAGTAATGGAAAGTGAAGCTTGAACAAGATCCGTTTGACCGAAGTTTTGACAGTCTGCAGGCGCTTGCCGATACAATTAGCGAGGTCATCCGCTCGCCGATAACGATAGAAGATGCCCACTACCGCCTGCTTGCTTACAGCAGCCATGAGCCCAAGACAGATCCGGCGAGAATTGCTACGATTGTCGGGCGTCGTGTTCCTGAACATGTGACTAGCGGCCTATGGCAAAGCGGCGCAATTACGAAGCTTATTGAGAGTGACAACCCCGTACGGGTAGAGGCGATTAGCAGCATCGGGCTAGGAAATCGCGTTGCCATTTCGATCAAGCACCAGAATGATGTTATCGGTTACATCTGGGTCATGGAAGAAGAGCAGGAGATAAGCTCGGATTTCTTATTTCACCAGCTAAAGAAGGCCGCTGTGGCAGCCAAAACAAAGCTGCTACAGCCGCATATGCAGAAGCGCAAGGAAGAAGAGGAATACCAAGACTTGTTCTGGCAGCTCTTAACAGGTCATGTGGATTCGGACACAGCCGCCAAAAATAAGGCCACCAAGCTGGGCCTCAAGCTGCCTCCTGTCTTTCAGGTGTTTATCTTTGAATTTGCCTCAGACATCGATAAAAAGCTGCAGCAGCAGCTGCAATACCTGTTATCCGCCTCTGCAGGACGGCTTATTCGAACCATCCTCCATGTTACGGATCGCAACCGGTATACGATGCTTTGCTCTCCTCCTGCAGACCACATACATGCTTCTTTAAAAAATTCCAGCGAAGCCATCGACATTTGTGCCGCGCAGTTGAAGGAACGATTCGGGACTACCTTTGTTGCAAGCAGCTGCGGCTCTCTATATAAAGATTATACGGAAGTTGAGAAGAGCTATAAAGAAGCTCAAACTGTACTGCAAGTGAAATCTTATTTTCCAAGTGAGCTGTCCGATGTCCATCACTACCAGAAGCTTGGCTTTTACCGCTTACTGCCATTAATGCTGGAGCAAAAGCAGGCTTCAAACTACGAGAATGAGAATCTGCTGCGCATTAAACAATACGATCATGAGCATCAAAGCAACCTGCTGCAAACCTTGAAACAATATTTAGTAAGCGACTGCAACATGAAGGCTGCTGCCGATGCCCTGCATGTGCATACCAATACGCTGATGTACCGGCTGAAACGAATTACGGAAATAGGCGACATCGATTTAACAGATATGGATCAGAAAGTAACCCTCTACCTTGACTTAAAAATGCTTATTATCCAATAAACAGTACCATTACAGTACCTACAATACCTAAGGGAACATTCGAATGCTCCTAGTGATTTGATGGATTTGATGGATTTGATGGTTCGGATCGTTGATCGTTTGGCTTCTGAACCGCCTTCTTCACTGAATAAAACACCCAAAAATCCTTGCCACGCAAGGGTTTTTTAATATAAAAAAATGAACCCAAGCCACAGAGGTGAAGGTTCGGAGGGGGCTCGGTGTTTCAGCAATAACTCTAGCGCGGCGGAGCCATTTACACTAGTCTCATTCTGTTACTACTACTACTTTAATGCTTCAAAGGCGCGTTTCACGAGCACGATTGCCTGCTCCCGTGTCGTATTACCGAGCGGGTCGATGCGGCCCCCGCCGACACCCAGCATGATTTGACGAGAATAAGCAAACTTTACTGCGTCAAATGCCCAGGGAGCTATTGCAGCCTCGTCTTCAAATGCAGGCGTCACGCCTGAATCTAGTAGAAGATCTGGCTTCGCAGCCTTGACCGCCTGAAGGATCATGACGGTTAATTCTTGTCTGGTGATCGTAGCTTCCGGAGCGAATTTGTCTGCCGCAATACCGGATACAATACCGGCTTTGCTCGCTTTCAGCACATCTTCGCTTGTAGTGTCTGTAAACGGATTTGGGGACACGGCCTCCGCTTTGTTCCCGCTTAACGATTCGTACAGCTTCACTGCTATTCCGGCAAAATGCTCGCGAGTAATAGGCTGCTGATAGTTGCCGATTACTGAGTTAGTTGTCAGTTGCTGCTTAATCGCCTGCTTCAGCACTGGCTTGGCCCATTCGCTTGAGCCCTTTACTAGCTCCTCCAGCACCGCATTATCTTGATTCCCTCCGCTAGAAGTCATACTTTCGCCAGTCTTGCCACCTGAAACACCATTAGAAATGCCATTGGACGTGCCACTGGACGTACCATTGGAACTGTTTCCTGTGGTGCCAGAATTGGTCGAGCTTCCATTAACACCCTCTCCGAGGTTCGTTAAATCAATCGATTTGATCGTCTCCGCATCGAAAAGATCCGGCAACTTTTGCACGATAGCGTCCTTATCAACTTTGACCATATTCTTGGGTAGAAGTGTTACAACTTTACTGACTATGGTTGACATATCTATCTTATCTCTAAATTTCTGAATCCCACTAGGCGGCTTATTGGTCACGCTCGCGAATTGAACACTTGGCCTGACTTCTTTATCAATTACGACTTTATCAATCACCGGGATTATCGTATAAAGGTAAAAGGTAGCTTCACCCGTGCTCGTTTCTTTGTCCACAAAGGAAAGCGGTCCGAGATGATCACTCGTGTCCTTCACGATAAAGGTTTTCTCGCCGTCCTTGCCTCCACCACGATTGATCTGGTAGTACGACTCCAGATTGGAATTGTCGTTCCAACTCAGCTTTACCGATCCATCTGTATTCGCCGTGGCGACGAAATGACTAGCCGAGCCGGGCTGCCAGACTCTGATTGGAGCCAACTCGATTGTCGGAAAACTATCACTACCGATTACAGGAGAATAATGGGCACTTACTCGAATCTTGACAAACGTTACTGCCGGATCAATAGGAAAACGGAAGGTGCCTCTAATAAAACCATTATCATCTACCCAGTGAAAATCGGGGACAGGCTGCCAATTCACCCAATCTGTCGTATACGAATAACTTACATCCTCAAGTGTGGTACCCATCCCTCTGTCATCAAAGAAGTTAATTCGGATCTCTTCTCCTCCGACATAGAAGAGATCCCATTGATATGACATAGTAATACTAACTTTAGCATGCGCTCGGGACATTGGTAGGAACGCAACAATGAACAAGCATAAAGCCATGAAACCTACTACTACTTTACGGGACATAGTCACGCTCAATTCCTCCACATGTTTGTTTGTCTTATTACCTGCGCGGCGAATTCCTTACGGCTTTGAGAATCGAAATTACCTATTTTAACGCTTCAAAAGCCCGTTTCACAAGTACAATCGCTTGTTCCCTCGTCGTTTTGCCGAGCGGATCCATACGGTTATCGCCAATGCCACTCATTATTGACAAATTCGAAGCGAAGCGTACCGCGTCTATCGCCCATGGCGCGATGGAGTTCTCATCGGCGAAGGTAGACTTGTGGCTCGTATCCATCGCGAGTGCAGGCTTTGCCGCTTGCACCGCACGCTGGAGCATGACGCATATTTCTTGCCTGCTGATCGTAGCGTCCGGTGCGAATTTGTCCGCCGCAACACCAAATACAATGCCCGCATTATTGGCCTTAAGCACATCTTCACTTGTCGTATCCGTAAATGGATTCGTGGATACGGCCTCCGCTTTTTTCCCGCTTAACGTTTCATACAGCTTCACGGCGATCCCGGCAAAGTGCTCCCGCGTAATCGGCTGCTGGTAGTTACCGATAACCGCAGCTGTCGTCAGCAGCAGTTGAATCGCTTGCTTCAGCTCTCCCTTGGCCCAATCGCTTGAGCCCTTCACAAGCTCTTCCAATACGGCATCGTCCACTGGTGACCCTCCCGTACTTGCTCCCCCCCCCGTTGAACTGCCGCTGCCACCACCTCCCGGGGTCGGTAAATCGGGCCATTTGATCTCCTCTGGATCGAGAAAATCCGGCAGCTTTTGCACAATGGCATCTTCATCAACTTTGGCGTAATCCTTAGGAAGCATTGTTATAACTTTGCTTATTATGGCGGACATTTCCAACTTTCCAAACTTTTCTTTAAATTTCAGAATGCCATTCTGCGGCTTGCTGATCACGCTCGCGAATTGCACGCTAGGCTTTACTTCGTTATCCATCACGAATTGATCGATGACCGGGATTATCGTATAGAGATAAAAGGTATCTTCGTCAGTGCTCGTTTCTTTATCCACAAAGGAGAGCGGCCCAATATGATTCATCGTGTCCTTCACGATAAAGGTTTTCTCCCCATCCTTGCCTCCGCCGCGGTTGATCTGGTAGTACGACTCCATGTTGGAATTATCGTTCCAGCTCAACGCAACAGATCCATCTTGATTAGCTTTAGCGACGAAATTGCTAGCCGATCCGGGCTGCATCATTTCGTACGTATAAATATCGGTAGTTGGAAAACTGTCACTACCGAGCAGGGGAGAATACTTGGCACTTACACGCAGCCTAATTCTCGTAACTGCAGGATCAATTGGAAGACGGAACGTTGCGGTCTCGTATTCGCCATCGTATCCTTCCTGATGGAAATCAAGCACATTACTCCAATTTTTACCGTTATCACTAGAAAACAATATTCGTAAATACTCAAGCGAAGTGCCTATCGCTCTGTCATCCATAATTCTTATCTTGATCTTTTCTCCTGCAACATTGTAGGCTTGGGGTCCGAAATCGAGTGAAATGTTACCGAGTTTAACTGCAGCATGAGCATGAGATATTGGCAGTAACGCGAAAATGAACAAGCATAATGCAGTGAAACCCGCTATCTTACGAATCATATTCAAGCCCAATCCCCCCATAAGATTTATCTTAAATCAGGCGCCGCGGAATTCGCACCGCTTAACATCCTCATAGTATCATCCCTTCAATTTGAAGGATATTGTTCGAAGGTAGTATTAAGGTAGAGGTAAAGTAGTATAGTGGATGATCCAGATGAAAAAAAGCCAAAAAAAATGAACCCAAGCCACCGAGGCGAGGATTCCAAGTGTTTATATATTAAAAAGGGGGTCATGCCTATTATATTACTCCATATATATTAAGGAATGCAGTCAGTAATATTACATTTGTGTAACAAATAACTAATTATTAATCGATTTCACTTTTTGTGGAAAGAAATTATGCGGGTTGATCATTTTTACGGGACGGTACAAAAAAGATGATAGCAAAAAACATAACAGCGGCAAACAGCATCGGTATCGATAACAGCTTAATCGCTTGCAGCAGCCCCGTTCTATCGGAGATATAACCAATGATGGCCGTACTGAAAACATCACCTAACACATGCATAATAAACAGAGCCAGCGCCTGGGCCGTATTCCAGATATGCCTGCTGGATACATCAAAAATAATCGATGAAGCGATCCCGACATGCCACATCATGAAAAAGATAGACACATAAAGCATAAAGAGATTCAGCGTCGAAAGTCCGATTGCCAAAAATAGGGCTGATAGCAGCATAGCAATCGATACCGTATAAATCCTGCCGCGCGGGCTTCGTTTCATCCACATATCTGCCAAGATTCCTCCGAGGGGCGCACCTAGCAGGCCAGCAGCTACGATCATCACGCCAGCAAGTGTGCCGGAAAACTCTACTGAATAGCCGAACTCCCGATGAAACAGACTCGTCCCAAAATAAGCAATGGCTCCAAACGCAAAGGAAATTCCGGCATATCCCAGAGCAGCAAGCATAAACGGTGCATTCGAAAACAGCTCGAAAATATCTTTTTTATTAAATGTCTGCTTTACTGCTGCTCCTACAGTTACTTCTGTAGCTAATTCTTTAGTTTCTTCTGATGTTACATCTGTAGTTTTTGTGCGCACTGCTTGACGAACGCCTTGTTGAGGAAGCTTCCATGTGAAATAAGCCAATACTAACCCTGGCAGCCCTACAATAAGGAACGCCCATTGCCAGCCAAGCTGTCCGCCGATCGCCCCTCCTAAGGTGACGCCAAGCGCACTGCCGATCGGCAGGCCAAGATTGAACAAGCCCAGAATGCGGGCTCTTTTGTTTTGCGGGAATAAATTGGATAGAATCGTACTGCCCGTTGTCACAAATGCCGCTTCTCCTATTCCCACCAATGCGCGAAACAAATAGAGCGAGGAGAAGGACCAGGCAAACGCAGAGCAAATGGTAGCCAGACTCCAAATTAATGTACCAATAGCAGCAACCTTGTAAGGATTCCAACGGTCAGACCATATGCCAAAAGGAATGGCTGCGATCGAATAAGTGATCATAAAAGCAGTCCCAAGCAGTCCGATCATCGCATCATTGACTTGAAAATCTGCCTTCAACAGCGGCAAAACTCCAGACGTTACGTTCCGGTCCAAATAATTTACAATATTTAACATTAAAAATAAAACAAAAATGCGCTTCGGATTCATCCACTTGTCTCTCCTCGGGTTGGTTGGAGTTTTGGTATTCGAAACAAGGAAATTTTTGATTTCATTTTACCACACATTCCTCCATGCAAGCAGATGAAAAAAAAGAACCCAAGCCTTTCCAGCTAGGGATCCAAATTAAGGGATCAGTGAAATTTTATGTATTATAATATAGGCAAGTTTACTTTTTATTTTCTAAAGCCCCTGGCTTATCCGATACTCATAATTATTCTGGCAAAGCTTTAGCAGCTCATATTTCAGTCCCCGTTTGGGCTGTGTAATTTTCAGCGGCTTGCTTCCCCTAAGACGTAGTAAGGCGTTTACCTTGCGGGAATCTGCTATCTTATTAAGAATAAGCTCATCAGGCCGCTCGTGAACATATCGCGAAACAAGAAATCGGTCACAGGCCAATTCTCCATGCTCATGCTCCTGTTCAAGCTCAATCATCTGAAAATCGAGCAGCATCCCCTCCCGGACTTTCGCCACCATCACCCTGCCTTCTCCAAAATACAGCACATCCTGGTCAATAACGGCTTCCCGATCCACGATCTGCTTGTCCGGCACCTTCTCCAGATTGCGGATATGCTGCAGTATATTGTCTGCCTTTTCGAATTCGAGCCTCTCCGCATAAGCTTCCATCTTGGCAACCATGGCTTCAATCAGCTTCTCACCACGATTGCTCAGCAATTGTGCCGCCTGCTTCACTCTACTCAGGTATTCAGCTTCAGTAATCATCCCTTCGCATATCCCGCTGCATTTACCAATGTGGTACAGCAAGCACACCCGCTTGGGCATGGAGGTACAAGTACGAAGCCCGAAATGATCAGTTACAAATTCAAGCAGGGCATCGCGAAACCTTCTGCTCTGGAATGGACCGAGCCGCTGCACGGCTGCAGCCTCTTCCCTCACATCTGGCTTAAGGCTTGTTGGTTTATCAATTAAGCTTGCGCCTGCACGGTGACGCTTGCGGTAATACACATCTAACCGGGGAAACCGCTCAGCAGTAAGCTGTAAATACGCATACCCGCTATTCTCTTTAACCAAGGCCCTATTGAAGGGCGGCTTGTGAATTTTAATCAGATTATTTTCCAGCAGCAGACTTTCCGCCTCATTATTAACTAACACCACTTCAATCAAGGCAACGAGACTAACCAGCTGCCGAATCCTTTTATGAGCAGATTGCTGTTGAAAATAGGAGCGTAGGCGATTCCGTAAATGCTTGGATTTGCCTACATAAAGAATGCGCCCCTCTGCATTTTTCATGATATAACAACCCGGACTGGTAGGGTATTCATTGGCTTGGAACAAGAAAGACATTTGAACGATACTCCCTCTGTTCAATAATAGTTTTCAAGTAAAGTAGTTTTCTAGATACTCTTGGGCGAATGCACGTTCTTGTAGTCATTTTACATTTCAAACTCTATTATTTCAAGACAAATGATAGGAAAATAAATAGACAACAAAAGAGTGAAAATTTCTGCGCTTATACTGGCTTAAAACCTTTCTAGCGGATATTATATCCAAGCACATCGTTTCGTGGTTTTCTTTAAAGGGTATACTAATAGCAGTAAGTCTCAAACCACTTATGAAAGGAGATTTCATTATGACTTCTACTACACAGAACGAAAAACAAATGGTTCCTCCCCAGCATCAAGACCGTCAACCTGGCATCGAAAGCGAAATGACACCCAAGCCCATCGCCGTTGACCCTAAATATAAAGGCAGCGGCAAGCTGCAAGGCAAGACAGCCATTATTACTGGAGGAGATAGCGGAATCGGGCGTGCCGCAGCCGTGTGTTATGCAGCTGAAGGAGCCAATTTAGCGATCATTTATCTTGATGAGCATAGTGACGCCGAAGAAACAAAGCGGCTTATTGAAAACGAAGGCGGGCAATGCCTGCTGATTGCTGGTGATATTGGTGAAGAGGCATTTTGTGCCGAAGCCGTCAAGCAGACAGTGGACAAGTTTGGACGCTTGGATATTCTCGTCAACAATGCTGCCGAGCAGCATCCGCAAGCCAAGATCGAGGATATCACGCAGCAGCAGCTGGAGAAAACATTCCGCACGAACATCTTCTCCATGTTCTATTTGACGAAAGCGGCCATACCGCATCTGAAGGAAGGCTCCGCCATCATCAATACAACCTCAGTGACAGCCTATAAGGGCAGTCCACAGCTGCTCGACTACTCGTCCACGAAGGGGGCTATCGTTTCCTTCACAAGATCGCTTTCACAGAATTTGATTGAAAAAGGAATCCGGGTTAACGCGGTAGCCCCGGGTCCGATCTGGACCCCGCTCATTCCGTCCACATTCGACGAGAAACGAACCTCCGAGCACGGGTCCAGCGCACCGATGAAACGGCCCGGCCAGCCCGAAGAATTAGGACCTTCCTATGTATTCCTGGCCTCCGACGATTCCTCGTATATGGCCGGACAGGTGCTGCATGTAAATGGTGGAGAAGTCGTCAACGGTTAACCTCCGAATATCCGGAACCAAGCTAAGAGCTGTCCTTATCGGGCAGCTTTTTTTGTTTGAAATTTCCTTGGTAATCACTCACCCCTTCGTACAAGAACCAGACGTCTGCTAGCTGTCCATTTACCCAGCATCCAGCCTCCCCCGAACTGTGTGCGTGCTTGTTCTTGTTCTTGTGCTTGTGCTTGTACTTGTGCTTGTACTTGTACTTGACTTGACGATGTTTTTCATCGTTAAAGTAAGGATTCCAGGTCAATCCCTCACGTTAATGATGATTTTCATCATTAAAAGAGGATGAATGGCCTCTCTGCCTGGTAAAAAGAGATTTTAACGATGTTTTTCATTGTTAAACTAAGATTGAGGACCCGGCCTCGTGCTTTTAGTGATGAAAAACATCGTTAAAGTAGCAGATCCTTCGCGGCTGCACGCGCTCTTCT
Source organism: Paenibacillus eucommiae (assembly GCF_017874215.1). Lineage (GTDB taxonomy): Bacteria > Bacillota > Bacilli > Paenibacillales > NBRC-103111 > Paenibacillus_AI > Paenibacillus_AI eucommiae. Next base: position 40,955 of record NZ_JAGGLB010000036.1, on the reverse strand, counting down.
TCCCCAGCGCCTTTGAACGCGGGAAATCTCTTCCAACCAAGAGAAAATACCTTGCTGGCGGTCCATTTGAGCATGGTGTTCGTGTGATTGAAGCTGGAGGAGGGAATGGCTGTGGGTGGAAGAGCGGTAGCGTCCGCCTTTAAAGATTTGTTCCAACCTCCTCATCCTTTTCCATTCAAGGGAACAAATCTTTAACAGCGGCTGGAGCCCACAGCCATTCCCTAACATTACGAACACGCTCCTCAAAGGACGCCGCAATGACCTTTTTCTTAATCCTATTGGTCGATTTCATTATATTTGTCACTTAAGAATTCCATCAAGCGTAATATGGGATACAGGGTAATGGGATATATGTCGTAGGTTATAGAAGTCAGGAGGTGGCAGCTTATCCACGCCCCATTTATGTCCATTTGTATGCCTACGTTTCAACGGGCAGCACATTTAAAAGAAGTTATTCCTTCTATTTTGAACCAGACCTTTCAAGATTTCGAAATCATTATCGTTGATAATCACTCTACCGATGATACGGCTGAAATAGTAGCCTCATTCAAAGATGAGCGTATTCATTTTTATCAAAACGAACGAAATATTGGGGCAGCCAGAAACCATAACCGCTGTTTGCTCGAAGCTAAAGGGACATACATCAAGTTTCTGCACTCTGATGACCGGTTCACTACGAACCGGGCTCTGGAGAAATTGTACGAGGCTGCCATCCTCTATCCGGAAGCTGGACTACTTACATGTGGAGCAGCATACCCCAGTATGGGAAAAATACTCACGGTACCTTTTGACCATAAACGAACCAAAGGGTTTGCTGCTCTAAGAGAAAGCATGACCGTACACAACTTCGGCTTGCCCAGCGACTGGCTCTTTAAACGGGAGATTCTGCCTTACACTGGCTTGCTTATTGATTCCCATGTATGTGACTGCGATTTTGTAATGAAAGCTGTTTATTATTATGATTGCTACTCCATTGCTGAACCTCTTATCGAACATTTGATTCATGATGGTAATGAGACCCTGATAGCGAATCGATTGAACGGGTGGGAAGCAATGCGCTTCAAGGCGTTACCTAGTCTGCCTTTTTATTCGGAGCTGACTATGGAAATGAAAGCTGTCTTAAGTAACTATTTACACATGTCCATCATCAGCCGGCTGCTGCAGGGGCTTTGGCAGGAAGCTTACCCCAATCTGGTTCTGGGTGTGTTGGATCTCTTAAAGCTGGATCCTCATTTAACGTATTTCCAAGGAGAAGACCGTCAAAAACTTTTGTCCCATCTACTAGAGCTTTTGGTGGACCGGAGTAAGCCAAGCACGATTTATGAATTTATGGTGAATCAAACGTTTAGCAAGCCCTATTCCCATACGTTCTTATATGGCTTTGCTTTTAACTACCAATTATATAGTTTGACCAAAAAGCTGAAGCCCCTCAATAAGAAGATTGTCGTGTATGGCGATACGGCTGATTGCCACTATGTACGCGAGGCCCTACCTGAACTAAAAGATTTGATTTCCGAGGTCATGGAGGTCAAAGCACTGCAGCCTGAGCAAAAAAACGCAGAAAAAATTGTTTTTGCCGATGGATCGTTCATACCTACCAAGGATTCATTCCTTATTTTGGCTGATATGAACAGCATGGCATCCACAAGATACCAACTGCAGCGCATGGGTTTAGTTGAAGGACAACATTTCCTTCCTACGCGGGAGCTTTTTTAAGAGGTTTTCTTATCTCTGTATGGGCGGACGAGCAAGTCCTTGTACTGGAAAACTGCCATCTGTAGGCTTGACTTGTACGGCAAGTGATGACTAAGGATGAAAAAGATAGGTTAGGGTGATTCGAGTTGAAGCTATCCGACTATGTCATTGAGTTTATTGTGAAGCAGGGCGTTTCGCATATTTTCGAGATGGTGGGCGGAGCGATTGCCCATCTTCTGGATTCAGCCGGTAAGCGTGCGGACATTTCATGTGTCTCCGTGCATCATGAGCAGGCAGGGGCATTCGCTGCAGAGGGCTACGCCCGAACCAACCGAAAGCTGGGTGTAGCTATGGCAACAAGCGGTCCCGGTGCGCTCAATATGCTAACGGGCATCGGAAGCTGTTATTTCGACTCTGTTCCGTGCTTATTTGTCACGGGTCAAGTAAACACGTACGAATACAAATTTGAGAGGCCGCTCCGGCAAGTCGGCTTTCAAGAAACGGATATTGTGAGCATTGCAAGGCCAATTACTAAATATGCCGTCATAGTGACGGATCCTTCAAATATTCGCTACCAGCTGGAAAAAGCAGTTTATCTAGCACAGACGGGACGTCCTGGACCTGTACTGCTTGATATTCCGATGGATGTGCAGCGGTCCGAGATTGAACCTGACCAGCTCGAGTCATTTTATGAAAGTGAGGAATATCTCGCCGCGAACCTTCAGACCTCTAAATGCAATTGGAATGAAGAAACGTTCAGTGAAATCTCTTCTCTGTTATCCGCTTCGAAACGCCCGCTTGTATTGGTTGGCGGCGGGGTCCGGACTGCTGGAGCGGAAGCCGAGCTCCTTAAGTTCATCGATCACACAGGGATTCCTGTCGTCACATCTTTGCTGGGCATTGATGCTCTTCCTCACCAACACCCCTCTTTTTTGGGGTTAATCGGATCCTACGGGAACCGGTACAGCAACCTGGCGTTGGCGAATTGTGATTTTTTACTTATTTTGGGTTCCCGCTTGGATTCGAGACAGACAGGGACACGTCCGCAGCGCTTCTCGAGAGCATCCCGCAAAGTGCACGTCGACATCGATGTCCATGAATTAAATGCCAAGGTGCACGTAGATATGGCTCTGCAAGGAGATGTGCGGTCTTTTTTACAGCAATTTAACAACCACCTGCTCCAGACCATGCCTCAAGAACGAGACGACAGCACCTGGTACAGCATCCTACATGAATATTGTCATCGCTTTCCTGATACACCTCCCTCTGACTCTTCTCCCACCATTCATCCCAACCGGTTTATGAAATTATTGTCCCGGCACTGTACATCTGAGCAAATGATCTGCCTGGATGTTGGGCAGCACCAAATGTGGGCTAGCCAATCTTTTCGTCTGAAGGCAGGACAGCGCCTGTTCAACTCCGGTGGAATGGGTGCAATGGGTTTCGCCCTGCCAGCGGCCATCGGTGCGGCTATGGCTTCGGGGCGGGAGATCATTGTGATTGCGGGGGATGGCGGGTTTCAAGTGAATATTCAAGAGCTGGAAACCATTAGACATCATAACCTGCCGATCAAGATGTTCGTCATGGACAATAACAACCTCGGTATGGTAAGGCAGTTTCAGGATTTGTACTTCCAAGGAAGAAGGCAGTCATCCAGCAAGGGATATAGTTGTCCTGATTTGTCCAAGGTTGCGGAAGCCTATGGAATTCCTTCGTTAAGTATCCATACATGGGAAGAAGCAGAGCGACAGATTCAAGCCGCTATGGACCATAGCGGTCCGCTGCTGATTCATATCAAGCTGCAAGAGGATACGGTTGTGACGCCGAAACTGGTAGTAAATCGGCCTATCGAGGATATGTTTCCCCATCTGGAGGAGCAGGAGCTGAAGAAATTAATGGTTATCGAGGAAACCTCCGAGACCGAGAAAGGGGATGAGTAGAAAATGGCTAACGATGCAGAAGAGCTGCGCTCCCGAATTCTGGAGCTTACCCGGGAATACCAGCAGCAGCAGTGGCCGCAGCGCCCATTCCGCCCTGGAGTAGACTATATCCCGGTAACGGGTAAAGTGTTTGACAGTGAGGAACTGGTCGCCCTGATGGATGCTTCGCTCGATTTTTGGTTGACAGCAGGAAGATATGCTGACAAGTTCGAGGAACAATTCGCCGCTTTTATGGGCAGCCGCTACGCTCTATTGACTAATTCAGGCTCCAGCGCTAACCTGCTCGCGGTATCTGCCTTAACTTCTCCTATGCTAGGAGACCGGAGGCTGCGGCCAGGGGATGAAGTGATTACCGTGTCGGCGGGTTTTCCAACAACGGTCAATCCACTCATTCAAAACAGGCTGGTTCCCGTCTTTGTAGATGCTGAAATTCCTACGTATAACGTGGACAGCAGCCTTGTGGAGCAGGCAGTTACACCGCGTACACGAGCTATCATGCTCGCCCATACGTTAGGAAATCCTTTTGCGCTAGATGAGGTAAAGCGGGTTGCGGACAAATATAAGCTATGGCTCATCGAGGATACCTGTGATGCAGTTGGGGCTCTTTACAAAGGGCAAAAAGTAGGTACATTCGGAGATATCGCCACCACCAGCTTCTATCCGGCGCATCACTTGACGATGGGAGAAGGCGGTGCTGTACTGACCTCCTCACCTCTATTGAAACGCATCGTGGAATCTTTCCGTGATTGGGGACGGGATTGCTGGTGTCCACCTGGCAAGGACAATACCTGCGGCAAAAGATTCGGATGGAAGTTGGGGAGCCTGCCCGAAGGCTATGATCATAAATATACGTACCGGCATATCGGATACAACCTGAAGGTTACGGATATGCAAGCTGCTGTGGGTGTCGCACAGCTAGAGAAGCTGCCCGGCTTTATTGAGCGGCGTCAGTCCAATTTCGCATATTTGCGAAAAGAACTTGCCGGGCTTGCTGATGTTCTGATACTACCCGAAGCTACAAATGGCAGCACTCCCAGTTGGTTTGGTTTTCCGATTACGGTTCAGACCGGCTCACCTGTTTCCCGCAATCAGTTGGTGCAAGCTCTGGAACAGCATCGCGTAGGTACACGACTGTTGTTTGGTGGTAATCTGCTTCACCAACCAGCTTATGAAGGTATGGATTGCCGGATTGCCGGATCATTAGAACAAACGGACCGAATTATGCACAACACCTTTTGGGTGGGCATTTATCCTGGGCTGTCGGAGGAGATGCTTGACTACATGGCTGAAGTTTTTTATCAAGTATTTGAGAGGAAGAGATAAATGAAAGTTGTCATACTTGCAGGGGGGTATGGAACCAGAATTAGCGAAGAATCGGCACTGCGTCCTAAGCCTATGATTGAAATTGGCGGGCGGCCGATGCTTTGGCACATCATGAAGCTGTACTCCCACTACGGATATAACGATTTTGTGATTTGTCTGGGGTACAAGGGCAATATGATAAAAGATTATTACATGAATTATTTCTTCTATGAGTCTGATGTTTCTATTCATATGGCAGATGAGGGCAGATGCCAGATTCATCAATATGAAGCCGAACCATGGCTGGTAACCCTCGTCAACACGGGTGAAGATACGATGACCGGAGGTAGGGTTAAGCGAATTCAGAAGTATATTGGCGATGAGCCTTTTATGTTAACCTATGGCGATGGCGTCTCGGCGATCAATATTAAAGAGCTGGTAAGCTATCACCAATCTCATGGGAAGCTGGCAACCGTTACCGCGACTCAGCCTACCGGTCGTTTTGGCGTACTTAGCCTGAGTGATAACGGACAGGTGGACAGCTTTAAAGAGAAGCCAAAAGGAGAAGTCGGCTGGGTGAACGCTGGTTTTTTTGTGATGAGTCCCAAAGTGTTTGATTACCTGGGTGGCGATGAAACGGTTCTGGAACAGGAACCGCTAGAGTCACTTGCTCAGGACGGGCAGCTAATGGGTTATAAATCGACGAACTTTTGGCATCCAATGGATACCTTACGCGATAAGAACTATTTGGAGCAGCTTTGGAAATCTGGAGCGGCCCCATGGAAGATGTGGTGATATGATGCTGGATTCGGTCTTTTGGCAGGGAAAGAAAGTTTTTGTTACTGGCCATACCGGCTTTAAAGGAACTTGGTTAAGCTTATGGCTGACACAGCTCGGAGCGATAGTGACCGGATATGCTTTGAAGCCTCCGACTAGCCCCAGCATGTTTGAATTGTGCAAAATGGTACATGTCATCCCAACGGTTTATGCAGATATCCGCGACCAGCATGCCTTACTCGAAGCTTTGAGTGCCGCCAAGCCTGAGATCGTAATCCATATGGCTGCGCAGCCCCTTGTCCGTTCTTCCTATGCAGATCCAGTCATGACTTTTGAAACTAATGTGATGGGTACGGTATATGTACTGGATGCTGTGCGCAAGGCTGTTGATGCGGGAGGTCAGATCAAAGCTGTTATTAACGTGACTACGGACAAGTGCTACGAAAATCAGGAATGGATTTGGGGCTATAGAGAAACGGACAGATTGGGGGGACATGATCCTTATTCCAGCAGTAAAGCCTGTTCTGAATGGGTTACCTCCAGTTACCGGGAGTCTTATTTCCCTCAATCGGAGTATGTAAAACATGGCGTCGCCCTTGCTTCAGCTCGTGCAGGGAATGTAATCGGAGGCGGTGATTGGGCTTCTGATCGATTAGTCCCTGATTGTATTCGGGCACAACTCCAACAAAAATCGATTATCGTTCGCAGCCCCGACGCTATCAGACCTTGGCAGCATGTATTGGAGCCGCTCTGCGGCTACCTCTTACTCGCACAAAAAATGGTAGAGCAAGGGGCAGATTTCGCTGAAGGCTGGAATTTCGGACCCGATGCGCAAGACGAGCGTTCCGTTATCTGGGTCGTAAAGCGGATATGCAGCCAGTGGCCGGAAGGTGATCAAGCCGGATATACGATTCAATCGCAGGGAGATTTGAATGAAGCCAACCAGCTGCGGCTGGATTCTTCCAAAGCGAGGAAGAGACTATCCTGGCGTCCACGTTGGAATACGGAGCAGGCGATCGACAAAGTACTTGAATGGATCGCTGTTTATCGGAGCCACGGAAATTTAACAGAGGTTTCTCTGCGGCAAATTATGGAGTTCACCAGAACGGATTAAGCTACTTGCGCTCATTCAAGCACTTTTAGCATTTGATATCCAGGTGAATCTAAAATATAGGATTTATTAAAAGCTGCCTTTTTTTGTGGGCAGCTTTCTTCCATGCTACCTTAACTTGAGCCACTCCTCCCTATGCTATTCTTAGAGGAATGGTTACCTTTTGGTTTCTATTTGTCTTTGCACTGTAGCACTCGGAATCCGTTCACCGACTTCACAAATTTCGAAAAATTTTACAAACCCAAGCTTAAGCAGCTCGATTGGGCTGCAAACAAGTGCCATAAGAAGCCCTTGCCCGTTGTTTGGTACATATCATGGGTAAGATACAATCTTAGTTCGAATGAATACGATTAATCCCTTACTTATAGAGGTTAGATTATTCTCGTTAAAAAAAGAAAAATCTATATGTTTTGCTACTTTGCGCCACAAATAATTTTCTGGAGCCGTGCAGTAGATTAATCCGAAATTCATTTGAGATCCCGATCGGTGCGTATGCAGGATTCATAACACCACGATATCCAAAGGATTTCATAGGTATTGTCATATCATATTACCGCGGTGATGATATAATTTATTTATCCAAAAAGAAAGACTGCCGAGACTTTCTCGACAGTCTGAGATACGCCTTTCATAAGCTCATTTTTATTACGAAATTGTAATGCCAGCACTAGCATACCCAGTAACTGTATTAATAAGGGTTAGCCCCGAAGCAGTGGCTGAGAATACCATTAATAGACGTGTCTGTGGTGTGACAGGAATACTCAAACCAGTTGTTATCGAATTTACAAAACTTCCTAAATTGATAGTTCCTGTGAGATTTGGAAGAGTTACAATTGCACCTGCAACTGGAACAAATGTGTTATTTGGAGTAGCTGATTGGAATAATTGTCCTCTTATAGTAATATCAGTACCAAGAAGACTTAAAGATACGGTATTACTGAAATAAGCAGCAATTGATGTGATCGTTCCAGAACGAGGTACCGAAAAAGCAAAGTTGATAATAGGTCCAGCTAGAGTACCTGTCAGATCTATGTTACCACCAACAAGAGTAATCCCCGTAGCAGAACTTCCAAATCCAACAAGACTTGTTGTTCCAACTAACCCCAGCGCTACTGTAGTCATGATAACAGGTCCTCCAGATGCCAGAGGTATGATTGCTCCTGCTCCAGGAGCTCCTGTTGCTCCCGTTGCCCCTATGACTCCGGCTTCTCCTGTTGCTCCGGTTGCCCCTGTTGCTCCAGCTTCTCCCGTTGCTCCGGTTGCCCCTGTTGCTCCAGCTTCTCCCGTTGCTCCGGTTGCCCCTGTTGCCCCTACTGCACCCGTTGCTCCGGTTGCCCCTATTGCTCCAGTGGCTCCACTTGCTGCCAGTAATGTGTAATCTCCTGAAGTATCTGGCGTTCCGGTCGGTGGTGCTGTGTTTACAATATACGTGCTTCCATTATAGGTGACCACTTGACCTACCGGATACGTTGGTGCTACCACTGGATCAAATTCTACTATTCCATCTAAACCTACCCCTGTGGCTCCAGTAGCCCCAGTAGCCCCAGTTGCCCCTGCTGCACCCGTTGCTCCGGTTGCCCCTATTGCTCCAGTGGCTCCACTCCCTGCCAATAACGTGTAATCTCCTGAAGTATCTGGCGTTCCGGTCGGTGGTGCTGTGTTTACGATATACGTGCTTCCATTATAGGTGACCACTTGACCTACTGGATACGTCGGCGCTACCACTGGATCAAATTCTACTATTCCATCTAATCCTATCCCTGTGGCTCCTGTGGCTCCTGTGGCTCCTGTGGCTCCTGTAGCCCCAGTTGCCCCTGCTGCACCCGTTGCTCCGGTTGCCCCTATTGCTCCAGTGGCTCCACTTGCTGCCAGTAATGTGTAATCTCCTGAAGCATCTGGCGTTCCTGTCGGTGGTGCTGTGTTCACGATATACGTGCTTCCATTGTAAGTTACTACCTGACCTACTGGATACGTTGGCGCTACCACTGGATCAAATTCTACTATTCCATCTAAACCTATCCCTGTTGCTCCTGTAGCCCCAGTTGCCCCTGCTGCACCCGTTGCTCCGGTTGCCCCTATTGCTCCAGTGGCTCCAGTGGCTCCACTCCCTGCCAATAACGTGTAATCTCCTGAAGTATCTGGCGTTCCGGTCGGTGGTGCTGTGTTCACGATATACGTGCTTCCATTGTAAGTTACTACCTGACCTACTGGATACGTTGGCGCTACCACTGGATCAAATTCTACTATTCCATCTAAACCTACCCCTGTTGCTCCTGTGGCTCCTGCTGCACCCGTTGCTCCGGTTGACCCTATTGCTCCAGTGGCTCCACTCGCTGCCAATAACGTGTAATCTCCTGAAGTATCTGGCGTTCCGGTCGGTGGTGCTGTGTTTACAATATACGTGCTTCCATTATAGGTGACCACTTGACCTACCGGATACGTTGGTGCTACCACTGGATCAAATTCTACTATTCCATCTAATCCTATCCCTGTGGCTCCTGTAGCCCCAGTTGCCCCTGCTGCACCCGTTGCTCCGGTTGCCCCTATTGCTCCAGTGGCTCCACTTGCTGCCAGTAATGTGTAATCTCCTGAAGCATCTGGCGTTCCGGTCGGTGGTGCTGTGTTCACGATATACGTGCTTCCATTGTAAGTTACTACCTGACCTACTGGATACGTTGGCGCTACCACTGGATCAAATTCTACTATTCCATCTAATCCTATCCCTGTGGCTCCTGTAGCCCCAGTTGCCCCTGCTGCACCCGTTGCTCCGGTTGCCCCTATTGCTCCAGTGGCTCCACTCGCTGCCAATAACGTGTAATCTCCTGAAGTATCTGGCGTTCCGGTCGGTGGTGCTGTGTTTACGATATACGTGCTTCCATTATAGGTGACCACTTGACCTACCGGATACGTCGGTGCTTCTAGTGGATCAAATTCTACTATTCCATCTAAACCTACCCCTGTGGCTCCCGTTGCTCCTGTTGCTCCTGTAGCCCCAGTTACTCCTGCTGCACCTGTTGCACCGGTCGCACCCGTTGCTCCAGTTCCTCCGGTTGCACCAGTCGCTCCAGTAGCCCCAGCTCCAGTAGCCCCGGTTGATCCAGTGGCTCCACTCCCTGCCAATAACGTGTAATCTCCTGAAGTATCTGGCGTTCCGGTCGGTGGTGCTGTGTTTACGATATACGTGCTTCCATTATAGGTGACCACTTGACCTACCGGATACGTTGGTGCTACCAATGGATCGAATTCTACTATTCCATCTAAACCTACCCCTGTGGCTCCCGTTGCTCCGGTTGCTCCTGCTGCACCTGTTGCACCGGTCGCACCCGTTGCTCCAGTTCCTCCGGTTGCACCAGTCGCTCCAGTAGCCCCAGCTCCAGTAGCCCCGGTTGCTCCAGTGGCTCCACTCGCTGCCAATAACGTGTAATCTCCTGAAGTATCTGGCGTTCCGGTCGGTGGTGCTGTGTTTACAATATACGTGCTTCCATTATAGGTGACGACTTGACCTATCGGATACGTCGGTGCTTCTAGTGGATCAAATTCTACTATTCCATCTAAACCTACCCCTGTGGCTCCCGTTGCTCCCGTAGCCCCAGTTGCTCCTGCTTCACCTGTTGCACCAGTTGCTCCCGTTGCTCCAGTTCCCCCTGTTGCACCGGTCGCTCCGGTTGCACCTGTCTCACCAGCTCCAGTAGCCCCGGTTGCACCGGGCGCTCCTGTTGCACCAGTTGCTCCCGTTGCTCCAGTTCCCCCAGTTGCACCGGGCGCTCCGGTTGCACCTGTCTCACCAGCTCCAGTAGCCCCGGTTGCACCGGTCGCTCCTGTTGATCCTGTTGCTCCTGTTGCTCCAGTGGCCCCGGTTTCACCAGCTCCTGTTGCTCCGGTTGCACCCGTTGCTCCAGTAGCTCCGGTCACTCCAGTAGCTCCGGTTCCTCCTGTCGATCCAGTAGCGCCTCTCGCTGCCAACAACGTATAGTCGCCAGAAGTATCTGGTGTTCCGCTTGGTGGCGCCGTGTTTACTATATATGTGCTTCCATTATAGGTAACGACTTGACCTACCGGATATGTTGGTGCCAATAGCGGATCAAAAGGAACAATTCCAGTTAAGCCAACTCCAGTAGCTCCAGTTGGACCAGCCGGTCCGGTGGCTCCTGTTGCTCCACGCTCTCCTCCAGAAGGTCCAGTTGCTCCTGCGGGCCCTGCAGGTCCTGTAGCCCCAGTCCCTCCTTCTCCATACTCCCCTTGTCTTCCTCTTTTACCGCGGGGCCCACGCGAGCCTTTCGGTCCTCGTGGACCTTGCGGACCTCTTGCAGATGGTTTTGGGGAAGGACAGGTAACTTTTATTATTTCAGTATTGCAATCTTTTTTCTTGTGAGATTTCTTCTTAGACTTTTTTTTCGGACAATCCATTAAATAGCACCTCCGTTTTAGTATCTTCTTATCTTATGTACTGTTCCTTAATACGGAGTGGACTTGCACCCAATTATTCAATAGACTTCAAACTATTTATAGAAACATAGTATACTAATCTGAAAATTTCTACGAAAAAAAAAGAAGAGTCCCCTAAATGCCAAGGAATCCTTTTTTTGTAAAATTACAGAAAACTAATTAATTGTAACACCTGCACTTGCATAGCCTACCACAGTATTCACAAGCGTAGTTCCTGCTGCTGTTGCAGAAAATACCATTAATAAACGATCTCCTTCGGATACAGAAATATCCAACCCGTAATTTGTACCCCTGCTGCTGGCGCCACTTGCAATTGGACCCGGGATAGGTGGAGCTAATGTTACACTCGCTTCTGGAATTGGTCTAAAGATGTTGGTTGTGGTTTCAGTGAATAATTGAGCTGTGATGGTTATTGTCGTTGTTGCAATGGCCAGTGCCACTGTTGCGCTAAAAAATCCAGAAATAGAAGTTATTGTCCCATCACGGGGCACTGAAAATGCCATATTAAGAAGCGTGCCACCAGCACCTGTGAGATCTATCACTCCACCTGCAAGAGCAATATTAGTAGCTGAACTTCCAAATCCTATGAGACCCGTAGTGCCTACTACTCCACCTCCTATAGTGGTCATTGTAATAGGAAGTCCAGACGCATATGGAATTATTGCACCAGGACCCGCATCTCCTTCTCTACCTCTTCTGCCCCGGGGACCTCTTGGACCCTGAGGTCCTCTAAGACCACGAAGACCCTGCGGAGCTTTCACCTTTACATTTGTAGGAGCACAATCTACCTTTATTATTTTCTTATTGCAACTGCTTGGTGTATCACATCCACTTTTTGAATGCTTTTTTTGACAGCTCATAAATGAACACCTCCGTTTTAGTATGATTCATTTTATGTAGGATCTCTTAATCTGGATTGGACTAGCATCTATTTTTAATAGACTTCAATCTATTCTGTCAAAAAAAATGTGTAAGCATATAAGAGAAACAAGCTTTAATTCAAGAGCTAGTGCAATTATATTGCTGGAACATTCTTAATAGGCAAAAAAAACAGACCCACAGCCATTTGCTGTGGGTCTTACGCACAATTTTGTATTACGTCGTTCCGTTATTACCATAGCGACGCACACGCAGCAGCGCTTGCTCCTTATGTCCCATGAATCGCTCAATCTCGCACAACCGAGCCACATATTCTCCAACCAAAACGCTTGCTTCGGGCGTGCAGTGCTGGTAAGTGCAGGTTTTAAGAAATTTTCCAACCCATAATCCACCCGTGTAGCGTGCTGCCCCTTTTGTAGGGAGTGTGTGATTTGTGCCTATTGCTTTATCGCCGTAAGCCACATTCGTTTCAGGACCCAGGAATAGTGCGCCGTAGTTCGTCATATTTTCGAGAAAATACCTTGGATTTTCCGTCAACACCTCAACATGTTCATAAGCAAGCTTATCCGCCTCAATAACAGCTTCTTCAATACTATCTACCAAAATGATCATACCGTTATCCTTCCATGCCACTAGTGCTATATCTGCTGTTGCTAGTGTCTGCAGCTGTCTTTCTATCTCTATTAATGTCTCCTCTGCCAGCTTGGATGAAGTAGTAATCAGTACTCCCGGAGAAGTAGGACCATGCTCGGATTGACCTAATATATCGCAAGCAACCATTTCCGCATCCGCGGTGTGATCGGCAATAACCATGACCTCTGTTGGGCCTGCAAATAAATCAATACCTACTTTTCCGTACAATTGCCGTTTGGCTTCAGCTACATACGCATTGCCTGGACCAACCAGCATATCGACCGGTTTTATGACTTCAGTGCCTAATGCCATAGCGACCATAGCCTGGACGCCTCCAAGAATATAAATTTCATCCGCACCTGCAAAAGCCATCGCACAAACCGTCGCAGCCGGTATTTCCCCATCGATCGGAGGGGTACAGGCAATTACTCTTTTCACACCAGCAACCTTCGCAGTAAGAATGCTCATATGCGCGGAAGCGACCATCGGATAACGGCCTCCAGGAATATAACAGCCCACGCTGTTTACAGGTATGTTCTTATGTCCAAGCGTCACTCCGGGGAGCGTTTCCACCTCAAGATCCGTGATCGTCGCTCTCTGCTTTTCGGCAAAATTACGAATTTGCTCCTGGGCAAACCGGATATCTGTTTTCACCTGCTCAGGAACACTAGCCACAACAGCCTCTATTTGCTCCTGACTAAGACGAAAGCTTGAAGGCAGCCAGCTATCGTACTGCTGTGACAATTCGCGCACCGCCGATTCGCCATGTTTACCGATTTTTTCGATGATGCGCCGGACTGTTTCATAGACCTTTTGATCATGCTCGAGAATTTCCTCCTGTGTCTTGCCTGCCTTTAAAAAAGTTGCCATGTTTGTTCCCTCCAAATATAAGTAAGTTGTTTACACGCTGCCCATCTCATTGATATCACTTATTCTGAATACGTATTCATAAAAGATTAAAAAAATTAGCTTAGTGCAGCAGTCGTTTTTCTGACATTCAAAACGGGCTGCAGCAAAATTTGACGAGGTTCCGCATTTACTTCCGATAGCTCGATCAGTTCAATCAAATTATCAGCGGCAATTTCCCCCATGGTCTGCATATCACTGCTGCCGACAGTAGTTAATTGAATCGCCTGGTGGGACGAAAGCCTGATATCGTCAAAACCAGCGATGCTAATATCTTCAGGTACACGTAAGCCCCTCGACATAATGATATCCATACAAATAAGCGCTATCGTATCCGTTACACACATAATAGCGGTAGGAGGCGGGTCCATCGCCAATAGCTTCACTGTCGCTTCTTCAACTTCATTACTGGAAGTACCAATAAAGTGGATCATTTCAGGAATCAAATTCACATTGGCTTCGGCCATTGTTTGCTCAAAACCAAGCTTGCGGTCAAGAAAAGTAGAAACATCCGTGCGTCCAGAAATATAAGCAATTCTCTGATGTCCTAGCTCTAATAGATGCTGTGTCAGCATTTTTGCCGCCAGTTGGTTATCCAGAACAACAAAATTACCTCCATGACGCGGCTTGCGATTAAAAAACATACAAGGTATTTTCGTTTTCTTGATCCTTTCCAGCACCGGATCGTCCAGCTTGATCAAAGAAAGGAGCAATCCATCGACCTTAAAGCCCATAACAGAATCAAAAAAATCCGGGACCTCATCCTCATCCTCGAAATATGTGATCGTTTTGTAGCCTTTGCTTTTAGCCGAATGTACAATAGAATCCGTCGTCTCAGCGAAGAAGCCATTCTTCAGCGTGCCAGATACCAGGGCAATCGTTCGGGTTGTGTTAGTAACTAAGCTGCGGGCAATCAAATTAGGATAGTAACCTAGTTCTTCCATAGCTTCCAGTACTCTATTTCTGGTTTCCGCCTTAACGCTGTCGGGGTTATTAAGCACTCTGGAAACCGTTGGCTGCGACACCCTCGCTCTCTTGGCAACATCTTTAGATGAAATCATGGAAGCACCTTTTTCTGAATACGTATTCACAAAAATATAATATAAATTTATTACAGCCTAGCCGATTTGTCAATAGTCCAATATGTATAGTGCTTATCTAACAATTGCTCCCCCTCTTCAGAAGCCAACTCTTCCAACGTAAGGCAGCAAAGAGTGACAAGCATATGCTCCAGCCTTATTGGATGTTGGGAATGCTGAAGCTTTTCTGCAAATCGACTGAGATTTTGCGCAGCTTGAACTAACAAAGCCTGCAAAATATACATGGCCGAGTCCGAAAGCGGTGGATTGCCCTTATAGTTCTGCAATCTGCCTCCTTCCCTATAAGAGGGATACTGCTCCAAACCAATAAAATGAAGGAACCACTCTGCCTTGTAAGTACCATTTGCGGCAGTAATTCCAGCATAATCAGCAATAAGCTCATCCATCATATTATTTTCCATGGACGAAAACACCCTGCGTGTAAAATAGTGGGCAGCTTCATGCTCTCTTCGAATCACTAGCGATAATTCATTCCATACTTCCGCGCTCATGCTGCTGTCGGGGATTACAGAGCTATAGGGACCATCCGTCAACAGGATCAGCCGATCCTGATAAAGCTCCTTCTGGGCTATAAGCAAGCTGAATTGCTCCTGCCATCCTCCATTTTCATGCGCTCCTCCATGATTCTGCTCCCAATGCTTCTTGTGCATCCATATTCGATCCCAGTTATTATACCCTCCTATCATGCACGCTCCCATAGAATCAGGTATGGTAACTGGTTCATTTTTTCGGGTCAACGCTTGCACAAGCTTCACAAAATCCGGTCTGTGTCTGGTGGTCAACACTGGAATTTTTCCCGCAGCAGTTTGGTGAATGTTCAAATCCATTAAATCTGGACGGCTAAAACACACTCCATCATTCACTCGAATATCACTAGTCATTACGCCCTTTAGTACTGCTTGACGATAAGCAGGGGTTTGACTAATTCCTTGCTGGATAGGAAATTGCAGTTGAATCAGCTTCGACCGGAGAACGTCAATCAGATTTCTGTCCTTTGTCTCTTTCAAGTAGGCTTCCCAAACAGGAACAAAGCCTTCATCAGCCATTGGAAATTGGGGCAGACTTTGAATTTGCTCCGCAGATTGTACAAACCTATTTTTGTTATAGGCTAACAGTTCCTCTGCCTCCGCGATGCCCGCTCCAAAAGAACGAAGCACTTCTTTCCTCCACGCTTCAGAAACCATAATTATCTCCTATGTCTGTGTATAGTATCCTTATTATACTTTATTATTCAGAGCACCAGTACCCTGACTATGTGATGAAGAAATGAAAAATAACCCCGCCAATGGGGTTAGCTGTTCATCACTTCCATATTCCTCCTGTCACCGGATAAAGAGATCCTGTGACATAGGAAGCAGCATCTGACAGCAGAAAGGCTGCCACTTCATTTATTTCATTAGCTCTACCGCTTCTCCCCAGCAAAGAGATTTCTTTCATCATATCCATATGCTGCTGACCAATATTGGCCAGTACTTCATCGGATTTGAAATCACCTGGTACAACCACATTGGCACGAATGCCATAAGGCGCATATTCAACTGCAATAATTCGTGTCAAATGCTCCAATCCAGCTTTGCCTGCGCCGTAACCTCCATTGCCGATTCGGGGCATAGTTCCAAGCACGGAGGAAGTATTAACGATGGAACCGCCACCTGATTTCATCATGAGGCTGGCCGCATATTTAGAGAAAAGAAAGGTGCTGGTCAACGTTCCACGAATATTATCCTCCCAGTCCTGCAGCGATTGGTTCGCAATAGTCCCCACCTTATTTACATAAGCATTATGGTACGAGCCATCCAATCTACCAAAGGTTTGTTCGACAAGCTCCACCAAATCCTTGACATCTTCTTCTTTACACACATCAGTCCGTTTGTAAAGCAGACGTCCGCTGCCGTAACGTTCCAGCAATAGATTTTTTTCCGGAAAATCTTGCTCCGACTTAATATCGCACGCTGCAACGATGGCGCCTCTTTCCAAGAACAAGTTCACAGCCGCACGGCCTCCAGCGCCTAATGCACCAGAAATAAGGATGACTTTATTGTTTAACTGCATCGAATCCATACCTTATGCTCCTATCCATTGATGATGATAACAGATCGAGCCGCATATTCTCCTGCGCAGTCCCGATCTGCTCCATTGATTATCCTTTAACTCCACCAAGAGTCGCGCCTTCCGCAATTTGTTTTTGGAATACGATGTAGATGATGATCGTTGGAACCATGGCAATCGTAACGCCTGCAAATAAAGTCACCCAATCTGCTTTATATTGCATAATCTGATTAGCATGATACATCGCTACCCCGATCGTGTACTTCTTGGCATCGCTCAAGTAAATAAATGGTCCCAGGAACGAATTGTATAGACCCAGGAACTTAAAGATCGCAACAGTCACGATACCTGGAGTCGATAGAGGGAGAATGATGCGAATAAACACCTGAAAGAGCGAAGCTCCATCAATAAAAGCACTTTCTTCCATTTCTTTAGGCAAGGATTGCATGAATCCACCGAGCAGCATCAGGAAAAACACGCTTTCACCAAAGCTGTCGAGAATAATGAGACCTGTCAAGCTGTTCGTAAGACCTAAATCCCTCATTAATACATACTGAGGAACTAATGCATTAATCCCTGGTAAAAACAACGAAATCATAATAGTGCCCCAAATAAATTTACGTCCGGTAAATTCAACACGAGTAAGCGTATAAGCACTCAACGTCGCCAAAAAAGTACCCAGTGCAAGACTCACACCCACGTAATAGAGCGTATTCAGCATGGTGGATCCCAGGTGATACGATTTCCAGGCATTTGTGTAGTTTTCCCATCTGAGCTGCTCAGGAAATGCCCACACATTTGCAAAAAACTCTTTATTTGTTTTGAGTGATTCGAGAATAATCCAGAACAATGGGAAAATAACGGTTAATGCACATAAAAACATGATAAACCGCCAGATGACATCAATAAAAGTGCGTTTATTAGTATCCACGGGAGCCCTCCTTCCTGAAGCTTCGAAGCTTAAAATTCAATTTGATCCTTAGGGCTGAGTCTGTCGATAATGAGCTTCAAGATGATCAGGATGACAAACAGGAACATGCCGATCGCCGATGCATACCCATAGCTATGAGAATCTTTACCGAATGCCATATTGAACATATACAATCCGATTACTTCCGTCGATCCTGCCGGTCCACCATTGGTCATGATCAGCATAATTTCAAATCCTTTAAATACACCAAGTACGAGGAACAAAGTACTGATACGGACAATTGGGTTAATCAGTGGAATCGTAATTTTCCACAGTCTTGTCATATGAGAGGCCCCATCCAGTATCGCCGATTCATATAAAGATGAAGGGATAGATTTCATAGCGTTCATGAAGATAATGACATAAAATCCGACTCCACCCCAGATAAGTGGCGGCAAAAGAGCCCAAATGGCTGTTCGCTTGTCACCTAACCAGTAAAACTCATTGTTGTCAATGCCAAAAACCTTCAAAATGGCGTTCAATAATCCATTGCTCCCGTCATAAATGAACGACCATAACAAGGCAATTACGATAATAGCCAATACGTTTGGCAGAAAATAAATGACTTTATAGAATGCCGACTCGCGGTACCCTTTGACATTAAGCAGATACGCAAGAAGAATGGAAGGGATAATCGTCAAGATAGGAACTGTAATCATCAATAGGAGGTTATGCCCTAGATCTCTCCATACATAATGATCCTTGAATAAATAAATATAATTATCAAGCCCGACAAACTTAGCCGCGGTAAGTCCGTTCCACTCGAGCAAGGAGTAGTAAGCAGACAATATATTTGGATATAGCGTGAATAGTAAATAACCTAAATAACTTGGGCTTAACGCCAGAATAACAAAGACCCACTTTTGCACTTTCTTTTTACTTAAGCTGGTCGTCTTCACGGTATTCCCATATTGAGCTTTAGCCATCTGCTTGCCTCCTTTCACAGTTGTTTACAGCTTATGTTGTTTTTACTTTATAAAGCGGAGAGGGACCGGAGTCCCTCTCCCCTGTTTTTCAATTGAAAGCTCTATTAGCCCAATTTATTATTTTTTTGCTTCTATTACTTTCTTCATTAACTTATCTGCTTCTTCAAGCACTGGCAGCGGATCTTTTTTACCAGCTGTTACTTCAACGATCATTTCAGTAATCATCTTAGTAGCTTTGGCTGCATCCGGCTCAGAGAAGACAACGTCGCGAACACCGGAACCAAATTTACCATTGTTGTTTTTCACATACTCAAGAACAGCTTGTGGAGCTTGTTGCAGCTTAGCAACGTTTTCTGCGTTATCTGCAAAATCCTTACGAATTGGAGCAATTCCGTTTTCACCGTTAACTGCTTGAATGTCGTTAGTCATCAGGAACAGGTTAAATTCTTTAGCCCATGCTTTAACCAGGTCAGGCTTGTTTTTCCAGATCATCAAGCTTCCGGAACCAATTCCGTTCTCCACCCAAATCGGATCTCCAGCTTTTTCGCTGAAAGGAATTGCCATGAAGCCCCACTGAAAGCCATCAGGAGTCGAATCGATCATTTCATTCTCTACCCAGTCTCCAGTTGCAGCCAAGGCAGCTTTATGTTGAAGGATTTGCATTTGTGATTGTGTATGGTTTAGTGCAGCAACACCTGGAGGGAAGTATCCCTTTTTACCCATATCGTAAATACGTGACCACATTTCCTTATATTCTGGTGCAGAGTACATATTTATGCCAGCTCTGAAATCTTTTGTGAAAGCTTCGAGGTTACCTTGATGCTCAGCAAGCTCAAAAGGTTTCATTGTGAATCCAAAGTACAAGTAAGTTGCATAAACACCAGGGTACGTAATTGGAATAATTCCGTCTGCTTTAATGGTTTCCATCAAAGCCATGAACTCGCTGTAAGTTTTCGGAGCGGTGTTCCAGCCTTTTTCTTTGAAGAAGGCTTTGTCATAAAACAGTCCAAGAGAGTAAGCGCCCATTGGAATTTGATAGAACTTGCCATCAACCTTAGCAGCATATTCCATTGTGTTATCCAATACAACATCTTTCAGCTTCTTGCCAGGAGCATCCGGAACTTCACGTTCCCAAAGATCTGACAAATCTTCGAACAAACCAGCTTGTTGAGCAATAGTACCTTCGTCTCCGTTAAAGCTTGGGGAGATGATATCGAACATATCCTCATCATTTTTTGCCGCCATTTTCGTACCAATCAGGTCACGAATAACTGGGGAAGATGTCATTTCGAAGCTTACATTCGGGTATTTCTCGGTGAACTTCGCTACAGCGTTATCTGCCCAAGCGCGTCCGTAACCGTTTTCCCAATAGCCCCATTTGATTTTAACTTTTTCAGTTTTGGAAAGCCCGTTCTCTGGATAAACATCGCCACCAGCGTCTGATGGAGCCGGTGTTCCAGTACCGCTTGTCGGAGCAGGAGTCGATGTTCCTTTTCCACCACTGCTACAACCAACCAACACTGCAAACGCTAACAAAACAATGAAAAGCTTTGCCGTCCAACTTTTTGCGGAATACCCCATTTTCTTTTCCCCCTCGAATATAAAAAAAGTTCATCTCAGATAAGGTTACATGCGCGTTAATTAAAATAACACATAAGGTGAAGTTAATTAACATCAACCGTACAACTATCTGAAATGTTACACACATATTACACCGATTATATCGAAACGTCAACAAAAAATTTCACCAGTGGAAAAAACTTTGTATACATGAATGAAACGATTGTAAGCGCTTTAAATATTGATAAAAAATTTTAATCCTTTTTATTACACACTCTGTAAAATTATTACTTGTAAGCGTTTTAGTTAACTGGTAAAAAATTTTAACTTGCTAACAGTCACCACGTTCCATCTCATAGTCCAGCTTTCCAACACCCATCGTTCTTTTGCATTAGGGATGTCCCCTCAAGCATTGACTTACATTAGATTCGGATCATTGGCATCAATATTCATAAAAAATCTGTTCGTGCAATAGATTCCAGTGTTAATGAGTGTACTTCGCTGAGGTGTCTTCCCTCCTTCGAATTGAGGCTATTTGAGCGGTATTTGGGTTGAAGTGATTTAGGGTCAATTTCCAGTGCCGTGAAGATTTTAGGAAGGTATTTATGGCCCGACCGTTCGCCGTGAAGAATGTAGTTAAGATAGACCTTGGTCGTTCCAACTTCCTCAGCAAGCTGCGCCTGGGTTTTGCCGACGTCGAGAAGCCGTTTCCTAATGATCACCCCGATCGGAGACAACTCCCTCTTTTTCTTCAAGTCTGGCCGCTCCTTTCCCGATGTGGTCCATTGCTGCTTCTTTGGAACTTTTTTAGTGTTTTTGACTGGAAATGTTGTGGTAAGATTCCAAGTGGTGAACTTGTTAATCTAACTATAAAATACACGAATATCCGTGCTAAGTCAACAGTTTAAATGCATTTTTTTACGTGTATGAAAACTTTTCACCTCAAAACACTTCTACTAACCTGGTGGTATATGAATGAATATCGGAGCAAGAATCAAGGAATTACGGGGCAAATCAAGGATTAACCAGGAGCAATTAGCAGAAAACATCAAGGTTTCCCGTGGCAATGTCGGAGATTGGGAACGAGGCAGGGCAAAGCCCGGAGCAGACGCACTCCTCTCTCTCTGGCGAAGTTCTTCAAGGTTTCAGTCGATTGGATTCTGGAAGGTGAATCCCTTCAGACCTACAAAGACACACGCATATTAGAGAACACCCACACGGAAAGAGCATCTCCCGCTATTCTTCCGAATCGCTTCCAGTAAATGAAATGTCCTCATGGCATCATTAATACGCTGTATATACTGCATTCAGAATTAGCTTAGCTTGATTAACTTGAACAATGTCTTAGCTAATCAAGTTAATCAAGCTAAGCTAAAACGAATTTATTGTTTATACTTGAGTATTTACACAGGTGAAACTGCTGTATAGCTCTCTTCGATTTGTGAGCACAGCGCTTCCTCTGTCTCCAAACCTGCCCAGTACAGCTTTAATTCCTGATTGATCCGGGATAATTCGCTTGCACTGATGTTAAGATCCGTAAAATAGCGGAAGCTCGGAATCGTTTCACGGAAAAGTGAAAACCGCGTAGGGCGATAACGCTTTTCTTCCCCTACGTACTCCGCGGCAGCTTTTCTCGCAGGCAAACTGTACGTATGCTGGCGAACGAAAAGCTGTGCCTGATAGGAGGTGAGAAATTCCACCAACGTAACAGACGCTTCCTTAACCTGTGATTTACGATTAACGGCCAGCCCCGTATTTAACAGCATCGTCATGGGTGTCCCCAAATGAGGGACAGGTGCCACATCAAAGGACAAGTGCTCCCCAAGTAAATAATTCAGGTAAAAATAACTGGTCATAATCATCGACACTTTGCCCTTAGCAAGAAACAGCTCCGATTCACCGGTGACACTTCCATCCCTTAGAGAAGGAATATGCTGCTTCATTTCACCGCAGTAGCGCAGAGCGTCCATCATCCTTGTCCCCGCCAGCTTCAGCCGCCCATCCTCCTGACGCTCGAATTTACCTCCATGCTGCAGCAGCAATAGCGGCCAACGATTCATGGAATATAAATCGCAGTGAAAGCCAAGCCGTTCATTCGGAATAGCCAGCTTGGACGAAGCTTCAATCAAATCTTTCCACTGCCAGCTGCTGTCCGGTTCAGACAGCTGTGCTTCCCGAAAGTGCTCGCGGTTATAGCACAAAATAAGCGGTGAGAAAATAAAAGGCTGCACAAGCTGACGGCCATCCGCCATAAAGGCATCCGACAAAATCGGATACAGATCGGGATTGCGTTCCTGCGGCTCCAATAGCCCGGCAGCGTCATTTTCCATAAACTCCTGAAAGTTTGTATAGTTCATCATCACTACATCGAGCATACCGTTCGCTAAATAATCACGGATATAGCTATAATTATTACTTGCTGTCGGTACAGCAAGAACCCGAATATGCGGATTAGTCTGTTGAAACAGCTCCAATAGACGATGCATATCCGCTTCGCCGGTCACTGAGCTGTGGAATCCGAGTTTAACTGTCGGGATGGAATCATCATGGAGACCGATTACTTTCGTTCCGACACGCGGTATTTTTTCAATCAATCCTTCGGCTACAAGCGTTTCAAGCCCTTTGCGGACGGATTGGTTGCTTAGATTATAATCCTCGGCCAGCGTTTTCTCAGCAGGCAAATAATCCCCTATCGGCCGTTTGCCTGTTACTATTTCCTCCCGCAGCATGTTTATGAGCTCACTCAAACGCTCGCGGGATGATTTGCGACTTGTGCGTTTTTCCATCTATTATACCTCATTTTCCAAGCTGCATTCCCACTGGCGAAAGGAATATATAGCCTGTATCCTTATTCTGTATATCCACTGATGTTGATGCTATTATAGCAACCAACTACCATTACTTGTCAACACAATAGATTTCACGGCATAATCGAACATTATGCCGTGAAATCAACAACAGTCAAGTTTACATGAATTTAACTTTGACACATGTTACTGCCTAAAAGACTAAGAAATTATATAATTGCCAATGCTATGCTTTATTGTTTCCTTTTCTATGGGCAATGCGGTTCGATTTACAGACTCTTCCACACAGGATGTGAGGAACAGATAGCTTCCGCTGCCGTAAGCAGCATCCACCATTTCATACTTGCCGCCTTTAAAGTGCGTGCCAAATGCTCTCAGCTTGTTAACCCCGCCTTGAATATGCAAATGGGCAGTGTCCGGATCAGCAGCTACGCTCGTTAGATTTGCCAAGGTCCAAGTGACAGTACCGGCTGTATTATTGCTTTTGAGTAAAGCCTTCTCGGCATTTGTACCACTGAGTACTGCCCCTCCATCGATCATTACAGATTGATCGGATGTTCCAGTGACGGACGGATCGAAATTTCCCGTCAGCAGCAGTCCACTGTTCTGGAACCCGCCGCCCTGAATGACGACCTCCACACTTCCGACCCGGACGGGTCTTGCTGCAGCCGATACACCTTTGAACCAGGTGTTGATCAGTACAAGCCGGTTGATACTGCCAATATTGTTATTGTCCACGTTAATAAACTCACAGTTTTGAAAGGTGAAATCTGCTGAAACCGGCAGGTTTCCGACGGCTGGGCTCCTTACAGGACGCGCAATTTCGTAATCCGGCATCATCCCGAATGTGCAGCCGTCGGCCATATTTTTTCTTTTGGAGCGTGAGGAGCTTTGGGATAAGGTAAGCATCATCTCAGCTGTACAGCCCCTCATTTGCAGGCCATCTGCATTCGCCCAGATCGTTCCGGAGTTGGCCAGTCCCTCCTTCTTGAAGGCGTGGATATCTTCGAACGTTATGTCTGTAATCTTCTTATGGGCTACAATCCGTGTTGCGATATGCTTCTTAACCGTAATCCGCTTGGCGCTGTCGCCCCAATTCGTCCCGCTGTTGGCGAACGACATTAGGCCGGAATTGCCGATATAGACAAGATCATGTTCGAACTGGCCATGTGTGACGAAGGGACCGTAATCATCGCCATCGCCATGACAATTCTCAACCATGCAATAGCCCGCACAGGTGAAATCATTCAAATGCCGCGCATTGCTTGTATTACAATCTTTGACATGCCCATACAGAACATTCAACTGCTGGGTCAAGTAGCCGGTACCTCCCCAATCCCTCTCCTCAGGGTTATACAGCTCACAGCGTTCCGTCACATAGTGGGTACAGTAACGCCTTTGGACAACCGGCCAGAAAACCTGGGTAGCTACAACTCCAGTAACGTCACATCTCACTGCAAATTCATAAGCGACCGGATTTGAACCAATCTGATCCCATGTCTCAAAGGGTCTAACACTTGTCGAAGTGGTCGGCGGCACAGGAACGCCAACAAATTTCATATTGCGAACATGGCATCTGGAAACCGGGTTTATTTTCTTATACGTAATCGTCCGTCCGGCAGCAAGCGACCAGCCCAGCTTGTAATTAACGCGAATATGCTGAGCATCGATAATCTCCGTCACCATCAGCATATAATCCAGCTCCCGCTGGGCTTTGCCGCCAGGAAGATTGCCTACTTGGGCAATCCACCAGTCTTCTACCTTGAACACTGAAGAATCGGCAACTTCCAGAATATCGGTAAGCTCAGCCAGATCGGCCGTGAGCGTAACCGTTTGTGACTGACCTGCTTCTGTTCCTTGGAAGAATAGAATCGCTCCAAACGGATTATCACGGGTGTTGAGCTCGATGCCCTCGGTTGTAACGGTGCAGCCGTTAAAGTCAATCTCAATCCCGCTTCGATGAAACGTATGACGTCTCGCGAAATTCAGATTCGTGTGTCCCTCGATACGGTAAATAGCAGGATCATTTACCATCGCATCAAGGGCGTTATCCGCATGACTCGAAGCGTTAAAGATGCCGAACCAACGGAAATCTGCAACTCCGCTATGCAGCGTCTCCCAGCGGCCATCGACGCGCTTCTTGTCCGGCTTAGGCTCATGAACAGTACCGCCATTGTTAGCCTTGGTGCTTCCAGCAGCCCAGCGGACAAGCTTGCCTCCGCCATCACCATCCTGATAATAGCCTCCCACATGAACCTTCTGGCCATCCTTCAGCAATTTCGCAGGCAGCTCCAGCAAATGCTGTACCGTAGAAACCTGAAGCAATTCACTGCTTCTATCTGAAGTTTTGTCGCTGTTGCCATCCTTTTGTTTCGCCTGATCTTCGTCGCTATTCGCAAATGCCAGCTTGGAAGCAATTGTGCTTCCCGCCAGCAGCACTCCGCCTATACCGATTGTTCTGAGTACATTTCTTCTACTCATTCCCAGCTTGGCTGAGCTATCGGCGTGATGATCCTCCCGGCCTTCCCCTGCACCGTCTACACGCTTACTTTCATCAGCACTCAATTCTTCTCCATACATCTCAAGCAGCTCCCTTGTATCAAGATGAATACATATTCAATTGACTTTGCAAGCTTAGTTCTCTGCTTTAAATGTAATCGTCTTGCCTTGTGCTGTAGAAACCTGTTCTGCGTAGTAATCAAAAATCGCCTTGCCACCATATTTGTTCATAATTTCTTGACGGTATCCAGGCCATTTGGAGGCGTCCTTATCCTTGAACAGCACTTGAATAAGCAGCTCGTTCATACGTTTGCGCATGCCGCCCAAATCCATGCCCTCTTTAATACCCAAGCTGGTTCCAACAGAAGGCAAAATTTTGTAGGAACGAATTTTTTCAACAATTTGCTTATCGCGCTCCGTTATATTGGGATCAATAATGTCGAAACCGAAAACCTCTGGCTTTCTTGGTGTAAACCAGCCATAAATCTCAATGAAGTTGCCGTTATCGACAATATCCTTTGTATAGGCTTCTTGGTTCACTTCGATCTTTTGCCCATCACGCTTGTAATGAACGCCTTCAAGTCCGTAACGAGTCATCAGGAAGCCCTCTTCACCGGCAAGCCAGTCAAGAATTTCAATAGAACGCTTCACTTTCTCATCCGGGGATTTGGAGCTGATCACGAAAGGATTGCCCGGGATCGTCTCGATCCAGGTTCCGGTTTTCTCCCAAGGGTGGAACGGTACCCAATTTGCATTTGGATTGTTCGTAATTTGCTTCGTTTTCATTTGCAGTCCGGCCGGGTTGTTGTCGAATGCCAGATCTCTTCCCATGCCAAGCACGATGCCAACTTTCCCCTGCTGCGCTTTCTCATATTGCTGACCGTTTTTATTCAAGAGCCAATCAGGATCAACGATCTTCATATCGATTAATTTCTTGATATCATTCAGAATGCCTTCCATACGGATATCGGTCCGCACATCAATCAAGTTATCATTTTCTACATAAGTATCCCCAACCATCCCGTTATTCAGGAATTGCGGGAAATCCATCGAAATATTGGTACCATTGCCTGCAGCCGTGAAGCCATAAGTATCATTTTTATTGTTGCCATCCGGATCTTGCTCAGTAAAAGCCTTCATCACCGCGATCAATTCATCATAAGTAGTCGGGATATTCAATTTAAGCTTATCGAGCCAGTCTTGACGAATATAGAAGGTCCGATACAAATCAGTTTCATAAGGAATCGGCGCACGCTTGAAGACACCCTGTACCTGGTACATCTTTAAAGTATCTTCTTTCACCCAGTATTTAAAATAGTTCGGCATGCTCTCAGGTGTCACAATCCCGGTCAGGTCGCGGGCTACGCCGTCTTTAATGTAAGCATTGGAATCAATACCTTCTGAGAAAAAGACATCAGGAATGTCGCCGGAAGCTATCATGGTGTTCAATTTATTTTTGTAATCGCTTCCCATTGGCATATAAGTCAGTTTTAAATCTACATTAAATTTCTCTTCGATCGCCTTCTTCACGAAATCTTTATCTGCTGAAGGCAGCTGAAAGGAGCTCCCTGCAATTACGTTCCAATTCAGCTCCAGCTTCTCCTTTTGTCCAGACGGGCTTTGTGCAGGATCGGAGCTGTTCACCGGAGCTGGCGAAGAGCCTTCCTTGGCACCTCCGCATGCAGTCAAAATCAGCGATAACACAAGCAGTACAGACACTATTTTTAAGTATTTTCCGAACAAAACGATCTCCCCCTCAGATTTACTTGATTTAAAATAAGATTGCAGCTAGCTCGCCTTTCTTTCCTCCACCGTCTCCTTGATTGACTCCGTTTCTCCGCATCCCCCCCAAGCTTAATATACTTGACGCACACGATTAGCCTTTTACAGCGCCGAGCAGCATCCCTTTGATAAAATATTTTTGCAAAAACGGATACACGACAAGCACAGGTACAATCGCCACGACTACCGTCGCCATCTTGATCGTTTCTGGTGGCAGTGCCTCCAGCGCCGACTGAGGAACAGCGAGCTCCTGACTGATTGCAGGTGAAATAATCATATTGCGAAGCACAACCTGCAGCGGATACAGCGTGCGGTCGCTTAAATACATAATGCCGCCAAAATAAGCATTCCAATGACTAACTCCATAGAATAAACCCAGTGTTGCCATGATCGGCATGGAGAGCGGGAGCACAATTTTCAGCATCGTTCCAATATCACTGCATCCATCTACCTTCGCCGCCTCTTCAATCTCATCAGGCAAGCCCTGGAAATAAGTTTTCATTATAAGCATATTGAAGGTGGATACGAGTCCGGGTATAATCAGCGCCCAAATCGAGTTCATCAGTCCCGTCGCCCTAACCGTTAAATACGTCGGGATCAGCCCGCCGGAGAACAGCATCGTAAAGACAATTCCCATAAGAATGATGTTCCGTCCCGGCAGAAACTTTTTGGAGAGCGGATAGGCCAGCATCGTCGTAATCGCCAGATTGCAAGCCGTTCCTACAACCGTAACGAAAATGGTAATCTGCAAAGCGCGCGGTACCACATTACTGCCAAATATCGTCCGAAAAGCCTCCAAGGTGATCTCAGTAGGGAAAATAACGAAACCACCGTTGCGCAGCACCTCTGTATAAGGGGTAATGGACATAATGAAGACAAAATAAATCGGGAACAGCGTCGCCAGCGAAAACAGACCCAGAATTCCGTAAAGGATAGCATCTACGATGCGGTCTGATTTGGATTTACTTAACACATGCATTTGCAAAATCCTCCCTTTACCATATTCCGGAGCCGCCTACTTTTTTGGCCAAACGGTTTGCTCCGATGACAAGTATTAGCCCTATGATCGACTTAAATACGCCCATGGCCGCCGGCACACTGAATTCCATTTGTTCTATCCCTCGTCGGAAAATCCAAGTATCCAGAATATCACCCACATCATAAACCCGCGCATTCAAGAAAATGTAGACTTGCTCGAAACCAGCGTCCATAATATTCCCAATTCTAAGAATTAACAGTAAAATAAAAACTTCACGAATCCCAGGCAGCGTAATATGCCATAATTGCCGCCAGCGTCCAGCCCCATCCACGACAGCAGCTTCATAAAGCTCATGATTAATTGAAGCAAGCGCTGCCAAATAAATGATAGCTCCAAAACCTGTGCTTTTCCAAACCTCCGTAAGCAGGAGCATCGGGCGGAATGCCGCTGAATTGGTCAGCACATCCAGATCTCCCCAGCCCAGATCGCGGAACAAAGTCGTAAACAGTCCGGCACCAGGTGCAAAGAATGAAAATACAAGACCATACACGATAATCCAGGAAAGAAAATGAGGCCCATAAGTAATGGTCTGAACGACCCGTTTAAACCAGCGGGCGCGAATTTCATTGAGCATTAGGGCCAGCATAACGTCCGGCAGCATATTAAAAGCAATCCGGTAAAAGCTTAGCAGCACTGTGTTTTTAATCAGTACCGGAAAGTCTGGCGAGGCAAAGATCGTCCGGAAATTATCAAATCCCGCCCAAGGACTGTCCCAAACCCCCTTCATCAGGTTGTAATCCTTAAAAGCGATTAAAAGCCCAAACATTGGGATATAATGATACACGATATAATACAGAACACCTGGTACAAGCAGCAGATACAGCCATTTATAGCGGATGATGGTCTTTAAGAAGCGTGAACGCTTTCTTGGCTTCGCGGGTTCATTTGCCGGTTCATTTGCCGGTTCAGCAGGCTCCTTCGAAAGCCCATTCGAGGGTTCAATAGAAGCCATATTTCCGGTTGCTTGCATTTCCCGTCACCTCCATGTTGAATCTAGTTCATAAAGTTTATAAAGTTCATTATAATTAAGTTCACTTGCAGCACATTATGTACCGCAGGCCTCCCTAAGCGTAGTTAACTACAATCCCCATCATTTGCTGCGGCATCTCTGAGCATTTCAGATACATCGCCGGAAGATCCTCGAGAGCGCATTCATTTCGGATAAGCAGCTTCATATCAATCCGCTTGTCTGCCAGCATACGTAAAAACTCGTACATGTTCCTGCCCTCTGTCCAGCGAACATAACCTATAGGATAATCTATGCCCTGCTTTTCATATGCATATTCATAACGGCCAGGCCCGCCTGCACGTGATATATGAATGCTGGCTTCCTTCATAAACAGTAAGTCGCGGTTGAATTCTGTGCCCGTATCTCCGACAATGACTACCCGTCCGCGATCACGCAGCCAATCGATGGCATCGTCAATCATGCTGTGCTCCCGATTACTCGCACAAAGCAGCACGGCATCGGCCCCCTTGCAGAACGGATCGGATTCGATCGCAGCCTGCAGCTCTTCCTTAGTGCGGCATGCTGTCGCGCCGATCGATTCAAGCATAAGGCAGCGCTCCTCTATCGGTTCAAGTCCAATCACCCGATAATTCGAGGCATGAGCAATACTTGCAATAATTTGCCCAAGAATACCTAGCCCTACAACGATAATCGTTTCGCCAAAGTTTAAATCAGCTTGCCGCAGTGCATGGATCGCTATCGCGCCAATCCCGACGAATGCCGCTTCTTCTGCTCTAACCCCATCAGGAATCGGAACAACCAAATGCTTCGGTACATGCAAGAATTGCCGATGGGTTGGAACTCCATAACAGGCAACACGCTGCCCGGGAACCACATGGGTAACCCCTTCTCCAACCTCCTCAACGATACCGGAAGCACTGTAGCCAAGATCAGCGTCCTCATTCACACGTATCATCAATAGCTCGGTCCCGACACTAACTGCGGAATAATCCGTTTTCACTTTTACAAACTGTGGTTGGACAACTGGATCAGGCAGCTCGACTACATGCGCCGAACCCTTCAACCCCTTAACTGCTCTCATGGTGCAAAACCCCTCACTGGTTCTCATCTGATTTGTTATTTGAAAGGAAATGAAAGTAATTTAATATTTGTGGTTTGTAATTGATTTGTTAATTCATTATATATGCCACTTTTCCTTTGTGTCAATACTGAATTTTTGCTTTTTCGAAGTACTATTGGAGCACTAATTAAGAAGATAGCCACTAAAAGTGCAAGAATGCCGAAGAATAGCTAAAAAAATCGAATAACTAGCTAGCTTTTACCGCATGAAATTCTTATTCAGGTTTACTTCTGATTTAATTCTGATTTAATTCAGGTAAATCAGACTGCTTGAGGTAGGCATGGCCGTCATCGACGATCTCAAATATGACCACCCTAAAATCGACAGTCACTGAGGTAGCAAACCTTGTTATACGGATACCTCTTTCCCAGCCTTGGCTGACCAAACACTTTATCACTGTAAATCTGCACTGTATTAATTGCATTTTTCGCT
The DNA here is from genome assembly GCF_017874215.1 of Paenibacillus eucommiae. GTDB lineage: Bacteria > Bacillota > Bacilli > Paenibacillales > NBRC-103111 > Paenibacillus_AI > Paenibacillus_AI eucommiae. Next base: position 10,012 of record NZ_JAGGLB010000036.1, on the reverse strand, counting down.
CCAGCTACCCTAAAAACTTTATACTTTCTAAGTCCAAAAAAAAGGGTTGCCAGGTCGTTTGAAACGATCCGAACAACCCTTTTTGCCAGTAAAACCTTGAAAGTGAAACTACATCTCGTTAAACTGCCACACTTTATAGCTCCGCGAAGTTTCAGCCATAAGAGCTCCTCGAACTCTAGTGCCGACAAACGCAGACGATACACCTGTTTCATCGGCAATCTCCATTTGGCTTCTTGGAACGGTCTTTTAACCATATCATTAGGGCACGTTTTTGTTCCAGGCTCTCTTGACAATACATTCCACCACCTCCAGGTCACTCATAAATATAAATATCAGATTTCGCGACCAAATTCAGTTGCGACATGTCTTATTCAAATCAGATGTTGGCGGGATTTCCTGTCTCAGATTACCCGGATATCATGACTGTATTTCGTTAAGATATCATTTCTGCAATACAAAGTTTATCAATATGTAAATTATCCATAATAGGCCTAACATTGTAATACCCATTTTTTCACGTCTAGATTTATACTTTTTTTGATGAGGATATAGAGTATTAAAATGGGCCAAACAATAAGAAGTATAGTACTAATATCCACACACTTCACCTCAAAAATTCTATTTAAAAAACTAACTTCGCTTTATCTAGTGTATTATTATAACAAAAACAAATGGATCTACTATGACATAAACCTAATAAAGTTATTCTAATTCATTTATCATAGAGTGTTTAGAATTGCATAAGCACTTCCCATTGCACTATCTGCGTTACTGCCAGCATCCCATATTGCAACTGCGAAACCTGCAACAGCTATCGATCCTCCAATTGTACCTAACACTGAAGCTGCAGTCAAAGCGGTCACACCTAGAGCTCCCAAAAGTAATGGTACGTTATAGTTGATAGTATTTCTAGCTGCAACAACAGTACCAGCATAGTGCTTAAAATTTATTATTTTCAACTCTAACTAAACAGGCACTTTTAGGTGAGCCGACTCGGCTCACTTATACAGCGATGCTGCTATCTCTTTTTATTGAATTGTGGAACGCATCCCAACTATTAAAGACCTCAGGAATCGTTTGAAAAGAAATATAGAATTTAGCACGGATTGTGGCATTAATGGGTCTGAGATCCAGCAACACAAAATGCGTTAGTTCAACAAGCCTTTCACGAAGGGTTATCCACGCCTCTACATTATGGATGCCACTCATGTTGAAGGAAATCGGAGAAGAAAAAAGACACTCCTGACCTACTCGCAACTGAACTTCCAAAGAAAAAGCGTGGCCGTGCTCCGGTCAGCCCCGAAAACTTATACATTCCAGTAACTCTACAAAAAAAGGGACCCAGCCAACGGGGCCGGGTCCAAAGTGTTTATATTAAAAAAGGGGGTCATGCTTATTATAATAGCCTATTAATATGATAAAGCCATAACAGCCATATTTCATTTGTGTTACAAAACTCCCTGACCTCTATTCAGGCGAGAGTTAATGGCAGGGCGAGCCCCGAAGTGTTGGACTAAAATTTTATACGAAGCCTAAGTGTCTTAATTCGAATAATGATGAAACATTATAATCCGCCCAATAATCACTGTCTACGATAATATCCTTGTAAAGGCCGTCCTCTCTCTTGACCTGAACCGTTGTCCAGCCTAAGCATTTTGCCGTTATAAAGTCTTTTTGGGGATTATCACCAATATATACACATGCGGAAGGAAGAATTCCAAGGCTCTCTGTCATTTTGATATAAGGTAGTGGACAAGGCTTCCAACATGCTCTACCCAACTCATCCGAATATACAATGTGATTGAAAAAGGGGAGTATGCCCAAAGCTATGACTTTTTGACGTTGGGCTGCCCAAAAACCATCCGTAATTAGTCCTGTCCTCGCTTTACTTGACACATATTGCAGTGCCCACAGGGCATCCTCGTAGAGCTTGATCCGCGGTAGATGTTCACGGTAGATCGTTAGCATCTCGCGAATAATGCTATAATCATGTTCTATTCGTAATGTTTGTAAAACTTTATCGAATATATTTCCTTTGTGTCCCTGATACAAAAGTCGTTCCGCTTGCTCAAAAAATCCTTGACGATTCAAATGTATACGAATCCAGCGGTCTACTTCCTGAAATCCGCTAATTACGTACTCTTTCTCACAATAGAGTGTATCATCCAAATCGAAAACAATGGCTTGTTTCATAGCTGCCTGTTCACATCAACAAAAAATGCATCATCATAACGCAGCATGACAAGCCCATCCTGCCAATCGTCCATATCCATCCAACTTATGGGTCTCTCTAGAAGCCATTGTATAATCGCTTTAGGATAGTTAGCCCCGGCAACGAAGGAAAGTGGGACGCCTCCTCCAAACCGCGGGTTTATTTCAATAAAAACGATCTTCCCTGCACTTGTTACAAAGCACTGTAAAGTAATGCAGCCTATGGCGCCAGGCAGAGCTTCCGCTACTTTTTTGGCGGTAGTCATTAACGTACTGTCTTTGACCGTCATCCCTTTGCAAACCTCTCCCGCTCTTGTCTCTAAGCGTAAACGCGGGACTGCCGCATGCGCTTTTCCCTGAAAGTCCATCAGGACGTCGATGGTATATTCCTGGCCTACAATGTAATCCTGCACAATCGAGTTAGGAATATATTTTAGAAAAAAAGCCAGCTCTTCAGCGTTATTAATTTTTGTTGCCCCCACACTACCGCTCCCATTAGCCGGTTTTAACATGAGAGGATAACAGGTATGCGGATTAGATAGGATTTGCTCACCGTTCAAAGTTTGGGGCGTATTTACTTGTATACTTTTAAAAAAAGCGGATGTTTTTCTCTTATCGTAACAAATGCGGGTAACCTCGGGAGAGCTTACGAGCACACACGTTCCTACCCCTTCAAATTCTAACCGATGTTCGGCAAGCACTTGCAATTCAGTGTCGATCAGAGGAATCAGAAGTTTGATGTCATGCTGCGAACAAATTTCCAGCAGCCTTGAAATGTAGAATGGATCTGTTGCATGAGGAAGCAGCTCATGAATATCTCCTACACAAGCAGCAGGAGCGTTATTTTTCATATCAGCGGTAACGATCTTCCCGTCCAAAGACAATTCTTTCAACACTTCTTTAAAATATCTGACTAACGATACTCTCCGACCAACGCTAGTAAACAGAATATTGAAGGCTGTCATGATATGTTCCATACCTCCTCTTGACGCAATCTCATCTGGTTTTCCCTGTATATTTCCAAAGCTCATCAACAAACTCTCTAACCCTGATACGGGTAGTGTGCCGGGAATGAACCAAATCAAAGCCCTTCTTTCTAATGTGATTCCGCTCCTCTTTATGCATTAGATAATAATAGGCCCTTTCCATAAAATTATCTTTATCAATTCTCACGAAGTTTTCTTTATCGACAAAACCCAAGTCTCTAAGTTCAGGAAAATCGGAAGCAAGCAGCAATGTTCCACAAGCTGGAACTTCAAAGTATTTGCCAACCGCAAAATCATATTTGGAGCCACAAGTGAGAAATATTTTCGCACGGCTAATTTCCATCGCATAGTTTTCATCCAGGAACTTGGATTTTGCGGATTTCTTCGAAAACCATTTATACCCCGGATGTTTATGTGAAACGAAACCGTCTATTTGATTCATGTTGTTGAAAATTTCTTCGCGAAGAGGATATAAATAGTTGTTGATTTTGCCCATCATTAAATATTTGATGGTTCTTTCTAATTTATAATTGTGGAACACCGGTTCATAAACATGATTCGGCAGCCATCTTGCTTGATTGTGGAATTCAGGAAAATAGGCTGAAAAACTGTCCCGGTAGTGGGTAAAAACCAAGTCAATGTGATTCTCTTTCACAAAGCTGTGAAAATCCTCCCTGACTCTGTAGACATCGTGAAACAAAATCCCTTTCGGTATATTTACCTGATTCAATCCACTGGGGAGCCCATAACAGCCTCTAATGGATTGGAAATCATCCAAGTAGATAAAATCTGGAATGAAATCCAGTTCACTTATAATATCCGGCAAATATCCGCCTTTTTTTCCTCTACTGAACTCCCCGTACACAAAATGGACGTTGACATCTGGCAGCTTAACTAGTTCCAACTTGAAATAGTGATCAGGTTTGTAGGTAAAAGTAGACCAATTGATTGTAAAATATAAGATATTCAATTTATTCGATTTATTCGATTTGTTCGATTTATTCATCAATGAATCTCTCCTTTACTAAATCCTGGAATGACCCGGTTAATAACGGACCGTATCTCATTGGATAGGTCAAATGTCGGATCATGTGCAACCATTTCTTCTAATTTCTTTAAAGTTTCATGCAGGTGCTCTTCTGAGAAAGCTAGGGATTCACAAACGTAAATAGAATCGTGTTTGACGGCTTTTAGTTTTTCCTCGGCTGTAAACAGCTCTTCAACCAGCTTTTCACCGGGGCGTATGCCAGTGTAGACAACTTTGATATCTTCATCCGGCGTTAATCCAGACATACGAATGACCCGATATGCCATATCCAGAATTTTCACTGGTCTCCCCATATCCAGTATAAAAATCTCCCCTCCCTTAGCCATCACACAGGATTGGAAAATAAGATGCACAGCTTCCGGAATTGTCATGAAATAGCGGATCATATCAGGATGAGTTACTGTTACAGGCCCTCCAGCCTCGATTTGTTGGGTAAACAAAGGGAGGACGCTTCCCCGACTGCCTAGCACATTCCCGAACCGAACCGTTAGCAGTATCGTGTCTTTAGATGTCCCTTCCATACTTTGCAGCATTAATTCGGCCAGTCTTTTGGTTCCTCCCATGATGCTTGAGGGGTTCACTGCTTTATCCGAAGAAATGTAAACGAATCTTTCGGCTTTATAGTCGAGAGCGCACTCGGCAACATTGCGGGTTCCAAAAACATTATTTTTTATCGCTTCAGAAGGATTTAACTCCATTAAAGGGACATGCTTATGGGCTGCCGCATGAAAAATGATTGCAGGCCGAAAATGGGCAAATACATCTTCCAGTCTTTTCTTGTCTTGAATGTCTGCGATTACGGATTCAATAGCCGTATGGGGATGGTTGATTTTTAATTCTTTTTCAATATTAAAAATGCTATTTTCACCATGGCCAAGTAATATTAACTTCTGTGGATAGAAACCAGGAATCTGCCTGCAAAGTTCAGACCCAATCGAACCTCCGGCACCCGTTACTAGAATCACCTTTCCTCTTACAAATCCGGCAATTTTATCTGCATTCATTTTCACCAGTTCTCTTCCTACTATTTCTTCCATACTTATTTCATCAAGAGTATTCGGCGGGAGAGGAATCCGGTTAACTTTTGCGAAGCTTGCCAACTTAATTCGAATGTTTGTTATAAGATTACTAATAAATTCCTGCACATGAACTCGTCTCCCTTTTAGGCACTTACTTTTTCGTACCTCTAGAATTCATAACTGTAAGTATACATTTAATGACTCGATCTTGGTCTTCCTCCGAAAGATTGGAACCCGAAGGCAGGCACAGACCATCTTTAAAGAGCTGTTCAGATATACTCTTATCCTGAGTATGCGGAAAGTACTTACAATCTTTAAATAGTGGCTGCAAATGCAATGGTTTCCAAACAGGACGCGCTTCTATGTTTTCTTCAGCTAATGCTTCTATGATTTCCCCCGAGGATATCCCGGCATATAATGGGTTGACAGTCAGCGCAGTAAGCCAACGAGTAGGCAGGCTATTGGCAAGTTCAGGCATAAACATAAAGCCATCCAAATTGGAAAGTGCTAAATAATAACGTTGAAAGATGGACCTTCGCGCAGATATTCGTTTATCCAATACTCCTAATTGTCCTCTCCCTATAGCAGCTAGGACGTTGCTCAAGCGATAATTATATCCAAGTTCGCTATGTTGATAATGCACAGCCAGGTCACGGGACTGGGAAGCCCAGAAACGCATCTTTGTTAATGCCTCCCTGTCATCGGAAACAAGCATACCTCCGCCTGAGGTCGTTATGATCTTATTACCGTTAAATGAATAGACCCCAAACTTCCCAAAAGTTCCACTAGCTTTTCCATGGTAAGTTGCCCCTAGTGATTCCGCAGCATCTTCAACAACTGGAACGCCATGTTGATCACAAATCCTCAATATGGCTGACATATCCGCACTCTGTCCGAACAAATTAACGACGATCACCGCCTTAGGCAGCTTTCCCATCCGTTCATAATGAGCAAATGCTCTTGCTAAAGCCGATGGCGACATATTCCATGATTCACATTCGGAGTCTATGAATACAGGAACAGCTCCTTGATATACTATAGGATTGGCACTAGCAACAAATGAGAACGTGGAACAGAAAACAATGTCTCCTTGGTCTACCCTCAAATACCGCAATGCTAAGTGGAGTGCACTCGTTCCGGAGTTTACTGCCAAAGCTCCATTTACACCAACATATTCTGCCATTTCCTTTTCGAATGCCTCTACTTGCGGACCTAGGGGTGAAATCCAATTCGATTCAAACGCCTCTTGTACAAGGCGCTCTTCCTCGCAACCCATATGTGGGGGAGATAAAAAAATCCGTTTGTCCAGACCCATACCTCAGTTTCCTCCCTCCCTATCTCAAAAGAACTTTAATTTGGCATATTTTTTATAGTATAGAATCGGAGAGCCTTTTGCTTGGACAAATACAATACATATTCAAATAATTACATCACTTAACTTTTGCTCAAACGGACTGCCCACTGATGCTTGGCGTCCTTTGAGGTGCATGTTCGTGCCTTGGGTGCGTTGCGGAGGGAATGGCTGTGGGCTCCAGCCGCTGTTAAAGATTTGTTCCCTAAATGGTATCGATGAGGAGGTAGGAACAAATCTTTAAAGGCGGACGCTACCGCTCTTCCGCCCACAGCCTCTCTTTAGCTACAATCGCACGAATCACACGAACACCAAGCTCAAACGGACTGCCAGCAAGGCTTTTTCTTTTGGTTAGTAGAGATTTCCTAGCGGGCGCAGGCAAGGTATCCGTACCTTTCAGCCATTCTAAAGTGCTTTCTCCATCGTCCGCGGTATCGATCGCCAGGTACCCCTCAAACACATCTATAAATATGCTTTCCAGTAACTCCACAAAAAAAGGGACCCAGCCAACGGGGCCGGGTCCAAAGTGTTTATATTAAAAAAGGGGGTCATGCTTATTATAATAGCCTATTGATATGATAAAGTCATAACAGCAGTATTTCATTTGTGTTACAAATTTTTTTACTCCTATTTCACGCGGCTACACACTGCCATTGCGTACAATTCTTCCCATCATTTCTGAGTTGGGGTAATTCACTTCCTGATACAACTGCACAACTTTTTCAATATCGTAAGCAACCCTCTCAATTGAAGTACTTATCCGTTTGTGGTCTACCTCAACAATGGCGTATGATGCCTTCGCAAGACCGTCAAAGGGCAGGCCTACGCTGCCAATATTGATGAGAACTTTGCCGCCAATATAGCGGATAAAAGGCTTATGTATATGCGCATACACGTATATCGTGGAATCGGCTGCTGACATTAACTTTGCCTGAAGAACTGCATCTTCCGAGCTTCCTGGAACGATTTCAAACAAGCTTTCTGGCGTCGCATGATAAGCACTGATGGACACGCCTTCGATCTCCAAATGAAGCTCAGTCGGCAAGTCCTTCAAATAATCAAGATCTGCGGGATCTAATTGCGAAACCGTCCACTCACGTTCGGAATTCATTAATACCAAAGCCTTGTCAGGAACCTCGCCTTCACGAACACCCCGGACTACCCATTCATCCGCATTTCCTTTAATCACCTTTGTATCCAAAGTGCGAATCGTATCAAGAGACCGCCTAGGCTCAGGCCCGCGGTAACAAAGGTCACCCAGCACATAAATTTGATCTATCTGCTTGTTTTGTATATCTGCCAGAACTGCATCCAACGCGACTGCATTTCCATGTATATCCGAGATAAATGCGACTCTCATTTGATCCTCTCCCTTCATATAATAGTATAAATTAAGCAAGATGGTTGTAAATAGGAGCATATGTTTGCTATAATGAAATTTCTTCCTCATAAATTGCTCAGCTTACAAGAAATTCGGAGGCATATGTCATGTTGCAAAAGACTCACAGCTTGGCGGGTTTATTAGCCGCGGAGAGCGTCATGCTTTATTTTAACCAACCTTTGGTTTCATGGGAATCTGCTGCCGCGCTTATGGTCGGATGTTTAGCGGGTCCAATGGCTGACATCGACAAACCCGGCTCCACAATGGCCAAAGTTTTCATGCCTTTATCTTTTTTACTGCGCATTGTCGGTGTTCGTCACCGTACGCTTACGCATTCCTTTCTTTTTCTATTTGGATTGTTTATGCTGCTTTCCCAACTGCCAGAGCCTTTATTTTGGACATGCTTAATTGCTTACGCCACGCATCCCTTTCTGGACTTATTCAACGAACAGGGCGTAGCACTCTTATGGCCAATAAAAACCAAATTCCGTCTAGTCCCTAAGTTCATGGCAATCAAAACCGGTTCTTTTTCGGAAGCCTTGATTGGTATCTTTCTTATTATCGCGACTGTACTTATTCCTGCTGTATTCTTTTACCAGAATGGATATTTATAGGCGTGGAAGCTGAAAATGATGTCCAACCTGTGGTGGCCCCTTATCTGATAAGGGGTTTTTCTTTTTCACCCAATAGCATCAACTTATAAGAATAACCTATATAGGTTATACCTTTTATATATTTCCTCAATAAAGAGAATTGTGTTAAAAATAAACTATACCCTTAAAGGAGCTGACGAACGATATGAGTCAACTATGGAATGCACGACATTATGATACAGACATGGCTTTTGTCTCCCAATTCGGAGAATCTCTTATCGACTTGCTCCACCCTGCTCAGGGCGAACGTATTATCGATTGGGGCTGTGGAACTGGTGATCTTGCAGCAGCTATAGCGGATAAGGGAGCAGTGGTGACAGGCATCGATGCCTCCCCTGAAATGATTGAAACTGCACACAACAAATATCCTCATATTCAGTTTGTTCATGCAGATGGACAATTTTACAGTGCAGTTGAGCCCGTAGATGCCATTTTCAGTAATGCAGCTCTGCACTGGATGACCAACGCAGAGAGCACTGCAGCTTCTATCGCAGCCCTACTTCGTACAAACGGACGTTTTGTTGCCGAATTTGGCGGGGATGGTAACATTGCATCCATTGTGAAAAGCCTGCCAAATGCCTTCCAGGCGGCTGGAGTGCTGGACCAGTTGCAATTACCTTGGTATTTTCCGAGTATAGGCCAGTATGCATCTTTATTGGAGCGCAATCAAATGCGGGTCGATCTGGCGCTCTGCTTTGACCGCCCGACTCCCTTGCTAGCTGGCGAGGATGGGCTTGCACAATGGCTTAGTACTTTTGCTAACGGCATATTAAGTGTATTGCCCGAGGAGAAGCGGCAGCATATCATCTCATTTATGGAAGCGGAGCTGAAACCATCCCTGTACGAGAATGGCCAGTGGGTCATGGATTACCGGCGCATACGGGTTGTGGCTGTTAAAAAGTAAATAGCTATGAACTAGTGAGAGTTATGAAACAAGTGAGAGCTATGAAACATGCGAGTGAGCCGTCTAGCAGAAAAATTGGCTAGACGGCTTTTGTATTTATCAGCTTTGGGAGATCAGAACCAAAATTATCGCCCACCCGCCTCGAATTGGGCTGGTTTTTTTGTTGTTGCTAGCTCGCCTATCAACTTAACGATGTTTTTCATCGTTAAAACAAACATTTCCAGGCGAATCTGCGAAATAATGATGATTTTCATCGCTAAATACGCCAGTTGGCCCCCTTTGAGCTGAAAAGGGGACTTTTAATGATGTTTTTCATCGTTAAAACAAAAATTTCCAATTGATCAAGCACTTTAACGATGAAAAACAGTTACTACTTAGGTAGGCTAAAAGGAAAATTGTCCGCGATAAGCAGAAGTCAAAGAGGAAAGAAGAGGAAGTTTTTGTTTAAGGAGCGTCGAA
>NZ_JAGGLB010000035.1 GCF_017874215.1 Paenibacillus eucommiae | reverse complement strand
AAACACACAAACACACAAACACACAAACACACAAACACACAAACACACAAACACACAAACACACAAACACACAAACACACAAACACACAAACACACAAACACATGAACACGATCCTCAAGGATGCCGCACAAGTTGCATAATCTACTTTCACAAACATGGCAGGTATGTTAAACTTGCTATAATTGAGAATGATTATCAAATTATGATAGGATTCAAATCCATATGAGGTATTGAATTGGAGTGAGAGCTTAATGCATACAGCTGATTTTCATCAAAACTTTGACCATTTTTTTGATGTGCTGCAACAGCCGAGGAAGAACGCTAATCGAACGGAGCATATAACTCTTCAGGCACAAATCGGTGAGGGCACCATTCGCCGTTTCGTACCGCGCTGTGATATGGAAGTAGTCATTTCAGAATATTCATTTCATCGCAATGTCATTATGAATCTTAAGCCTGAAGAACCGATGATCGAGCTGAGCTACTGCTTTCAAGGCGCAAGGGAACTCAGTCTTTCGGGCAAACGTCATGAGCATCTTCCAGGAAGCTGTACGCTGCAATTTATGAACAAGCCTGAAGCTCGATTCGAATTTAGCGGCAATCAATCCTTTCATATGCTGGGTATTGGCATTCCCGTTGCCACTTTTCATCATTTTATGGAAGATGCCTGTGGTTCAAAATCGATTGATTTTGATCACATTCTTGGCGGTCAATCTTTTCGTATGTTTCAAGAAACAATTGATCCGTCGGCTTCCGTTATTCTTCAACAATTCATGCAATCTGCCCAAACCAATGGCACAAAAAATATAGAGCTTGAGTGTCGAGTATTGGAGCTTTTATCTTTAGCATTCCGTTCCTTCCTCTATGAGAGAAGTTCGAAATCAACGAAGCTTTCCACAAGCGATATGCAGAAAATACGGCTGGCACATGATGTGATTCTGGATCGCATGGCGGAGCCCCCAACACTTTTGGAGCTTTCCCGGCTGATCGGTCTGAACGACTATAAATTGAAAATAGGCTTTAAAGAAATGTACGGCACTACTGTGTATGGTTATTTGCGGAATAAACGTTTGGAGAAAGCTTTTCTTTTACTACAAAAGGGAAATATCAGCGTGAATGATACGTCATGTGCCGTGGGATATTCAAACCCGAGCTACTTTGCAGAAGCATTTCGCGAAAAATTTGGCATAAATCCGGGAGAGTTTGTAAAGCGTGCTTATGTCTCAATGCAACTTTAAGTCTTTTTCGCGTTGATTCACAATGGTTCCATCTCTCCAACATCAGTAGAGATGCCTAATTTCATCCCTCGGGCCGCATCCGGAAGGGAATTTCCTTCAGTAAGGGGATAAAATCCTTTGCTGGTAGTCCGTTTGAGGTAGTTGTGTTCCTACTCAGTAGGTTGAATGAGGAAATGGACGATGGGGTGGAGAGCGGTAGCGTCCGCATTTAAAGATGGGTTCCTTCCGCTGTTTATATACATTCAGGGAACCCATCTTTAACAGCGGTGGAACCCATCGTTCATTTCCTCTGGACGCACAAAGCTAGGACACCCGCATCAAAGGACCCCGTAAGGAGTCTTTTTGCATCTATTAATCCGAATAACCAGCATGGTACTCCGTCTACAGGTAGATGCCGAATTAGCAGCCATAGTAAGATAAATTTGTGATAATGAATATCGTTATCAACAAATTAGATGTGAGAAGGAGAATGGGGAGCTAATGTTTGGTAGAAAATGGTTTATGGTCGTTATGGTTTTAGCCATGATTGTTATGGTGGCAGGTTGTTCAGGAAAGAACCAGGGAAATACGGGGACGGAAGCAAAAGAAACTCCAGTTTCAACAAGTGTTGGCAGCGCGTCAGATGGTTTGTTTCCAAAAACGATTAAGCATATGAAAGGAGAGACTGTAATCAAGGCCAAGCCTATCAAAATCGCAACACCGTATATTGCTTTTGTCGATTACCTTGCTGTTTTGGATACATATCCGGTTGCCGCACAAGGCGTTGAGACGATTGGGCGTGGTTTCCCGAGCTTAAGCAAGCTAATTGCCGGAAAAGAAATATTTGATCTTGGGCAGGAGGTGGATATGGAGAAGCTGCTTGTATCGGAGCCAGATGTGATTATTGCTGCCAATGATATGGAGGACAAGTATGACCAGTTATCCGAAATGGCTCCGACTGTGATTTTTCCGCAGGCTGGTGATTGGCGTGAAACTTTGCAGCAAATTGCCGAGGTGATCGGTAAAGAAGATAAAGCGAAAAGCGTGCTGGCTGAATTTGATCGTAAATCTGCGGAATACAAGACGAAGCTTGCTTTTAGAAGTGAAGAGTCCGTGCTGTTTACGATGTATAGCGGGAAGGAGCAGTTCCTGACTTGGGAGGTGGAAAGATTCGATCCTTTTTATAAGGGCCTTGGACTTAAGACTGTGAAAGGAGCAGAGAAAGGCGGTCAGCTTACACTAGAAAGCTTATCAGCACTAAATCCAGACCACATTTTTGTAATCAACAATTGGCAGGACCCTATTCAGGGAGGCGTCAAAGAAGCTTTGAAGGACAGCAAGGTGTGGAACAGCATGCAAGCTGTGAAAAACAATCGCGTGTATTACCTCGAAGATCCCTCGATTGTAGGACCGTTGGCTCTGGCCAAGATCGAAGGCATTGAACATATCATAAAGGCCATGGGTAAATAAATGGCTGAAGTCAGTCTCACGAAGCTCCAGCTTAGCTTAAGCATGGAGCTTTTTATTTTTCTACGAATCATGGTAATATTAATTTTCAGATCCTCGAGGAAGGCTTCTTTAGGTCCACGTATCACGACTTCATTCCGGGATTCTGCAGAGTTCCGCTTTACGTAACCGGACATTCAGCTCATTCGAGCCTGGCAGAATTTGCTGGGTAACCGGGGCAGGTGGAGGTTCTGATGAAATTAAAAATAGCTGCCAGGAGGAGAAAATGTTGCGATTACTGAATCGGATACAGAACTACTTGCTTGGAATAAGCCTGCAAAGGAAGCTAATCATTTTGTTTCTTCCCTTGGCAATCATCCCGTTATCCATTTTGGGCACATTTTCTTATTATAAATCGTCGCAGGTTGTGCAGCAGCAGGTTTGTCAAACGATTCTGGAAAGCTTGTCGCAGGTCAATTACAGCTTGAATTATTTTGTAAAGGATATTGAGCAGTTAACCATGTACATTTACAGCAATCGCGATATTCAAAAAGTGTTATCCAAGGATGGTCAGCGGACACTGGCAGAGAAGCATGAGGATGAGCAGCAGATCAATGATATTCTGGATACTTTTTTGGGCTTTAAAAGCTGGAATATTGCGATTTATTTGTTGGGCGCGAATGGCGACCGATACTTTACAGACAATCTGCTTCCGAGCAAATATGACGATTACAATGAGGATTGGGGCTTGTTTCGCAAAATGCGCTTGGCCGGCGGCAATGTCGTTTGGGATACACACTATAGCATGAAAAAAACCGAGGATTTCGGCATTGTACTGAGCAGTGGCAGGCTGCTGAAGCAAATTGAGACGAGTCAGCCGCTCGGATATATGGTTGTTGATATTATGGAGAACGCTCTTGCTGACAAATATAACAAGGCCCGTCTTCAGCCCGGTGGACAGATGCTGCTCTTAGATCGCAACGGCTACGTCATTTCCAGCAGCCCCTTTAAGCATATTGTCGGCACGAAACTGGATGAGCCCTATTTGGAAAATGTGCTGGAGGGCAATAAAGGTTTTTTTGAACTGGCAAGCAAAGGTAGCCCTCCGGCTATGGTTATCTACGATACATCAGAAATAACCGGGTTTAAGCTGGTCAGTGTTGTACCTGTAGCTGTGCTTACGAAGGAAAGCAGCAGTATCCGCAGCCTCACCTATTTTATCGTTATTTTGTTTGGTGTGATATCCTGCTGTGCCGCTTATGTGCTCTCGGTAACGATCACGAATCCGCTGAGGAAGCTGAAATCACTCATGTTCCAGGTAGAAACCGGGAATATGGATGTGGCCTTTCCTTCCAAGCACAAGGATGAGTTCGGACAGCTGGGGCTCAGCTTTAATAAAATGCTGCAGCGTATTAACCAATTAATCGATGAGGTTTACAAAAAGCAGTTGATGGTTCAGGAGGCTGAGATCAAAGCGATCCAGGCGCAGTTTAATCCGCATTTCCTTTATAATGCACTCGATTCGATCAATTGGATGGCCCGTATTCACAAGATGAATGATATCAGTCAGACAGCGATTTCCTTGGGTGAACTGCTGAGATTCAGTATCCGCAAAGGCCAGCCCTTCATTCAGGTGAAAGAGGACATGCAGCAAATCCGCAATTATTTGGTCATCCAGAAGATGCGCTACGGCGACAGGCTGGAAATGGAGATGCAGATCGATAAGAAGATTGAGAAGCTGTTTACACTTAAGCTGCTGATACAACCGCTTGTGGAGAATGCGATTACACATGGACTTGAAATGAAACCTGGCAAAGGGCATTTGTCGATACGAGGCACTCTAGAAGGTGAAAATGTTCGTTTTGAAGTTAGCGATGATGGTGCAGGGATGTCACAGGAAACGGTAGAGCGAATTCTTGACGGTAATTTTGAGTCCGAACACGCACATAATACAGGAATAGGACTGGATAATCTAAGGAGACGGCTGGAGCTTTATTTCCATGAACATTTCCGGTTCGATATCGTGAGTCAAACAGGACAGGGCACGAAGGTTACCATTGAAATTCCCGTCATGCGGACAGCAGGAGAGGATCGCCATGTATAAAATCATGATTGTCGAGGATGAATGGCTAGTTCTACAGGGATTGAAAATGACAATTCCCTGGTCTGAAATGCGCTGCAGCATTATTGCAGAAGCTGGTGATGGAGTGACTGCGCTTGAACGCATACAAGTGGAGCAGCCAGATATATTGCTTACAGATATCCGCATGCCAGCCATGGATGGCATTCAGCTCGCAGAAAAGGTGTCGCAGCAGTGGCCGCAGGTAAAGATTGTGTTCCTTACCGGTTTTGATGATTTTGCTTACGCGCAGAAGGCTGTTAAGCTGGGAGCCGTCGATTTCGTACTGAAGCCAACAAATCCGGAAGAGCTTATCGGCGTGATTGGGCGAATTACCGCCAAGCTGGATGAAGAGCGCAAGGTGCAACTGCTGCAGGAGCAGAGGGAGAGGCGGTATGGCTGGGAACAGCCGCTGATTCTGGAGAAAATGCTTTATGATGTTATGCTGGATTTTGCCGGAACGATGGAAAAGGAATGGCTGCTTGAGTACGGCAGGGAGATGATTAAAGAGAAGAAGGGGGAACTGGAAAGGGAGTTGCCAGAAAGTAAGCAGGATTTGCAAGAAACTGAGCAAGATTTGCAAGAAGGTATTACCTCCTCTAACTTCTCTAGCTTTTCTGGCTCCACTGCCACTTTTGCCAGCACTGATACATTGACCTATGTTCCATATAGAGTAATGGTGGTGCAACTGGATGGCTTGCCTGAAGCTGTTTTGGATCACGTGCGGCTGCGGGAGCTGCTCGAAGAACAACTTGGTGAGTTGACGGCTCTTCCATCTATAAGAATTCAGGAAAATCGCTATGCACTGATCGTTAACCGTCTGAAGGAACGCGAGGAGATAGCTCATTTTTTGGAGCAAATACTGCTTACGCAGCCGACACTTGCGGATAACTGCTTGATTGGGGTGAGTCTTGCATGTACTGGGATGGATTCACTCTCGGCTGCCTACCAACAAGCTATGAGCGCTCTATATCAAACCGTATTTCTTGGTCGGGAACGAGTGATTTGGTTTGATGATGCCGAAGGCACTCAGAATCCAAATGAGCTCAGTCCCTCTATCATGTTGGAGCTCGTTGAACTGGTCAAATGGGGGAGTCTGGAATCGATTCACGATAATATCCGCTTATGGTACAAGGAGCTGCTTCAGCGTTATTCAGATGGGCTGGATATGCGCCGGCGTTTTTATGAATTTATGGTGATGCTGTACTCTCTTTTATTGCGTGATAACGAATTGCGTGGCATTGTTCTGGACAGCGAATTTTTACTTGCATCTGCGAAGCGGGTTGAGGAGCCATTGGAGCAATCCTTGCACCGACTGATTGCTACCTTGTCAGAGTGGAACCGTCAATATACAGAACAGGCTGATTCCCATAAAAAGAGTGGATTCGAAGATATTGAGGCATTTATTCAACAGCATTATGCGGAGGATATTACACTCCAGGGCATTGCGGAACGCCATCACATGAGCGAGAGCCACTTCAGCCGGCTGTTCAAAAAACAGGTTGGCACCAGCTTCCTCGAATATTTGACATTGATTCGTGTGCGGCAGGCGAAGGAGCTGCTAACGAATCCGCGATTGAAAATTTATGAGGTTTCCGTGCAGGTTGGCTATCAGGATTCCCGTTATTTTAGCCAGATTTTCCGCAAATATACTGGTGAAACTCCAACCGAATTCCGCAAGAGACTGGGCATCGAAAATGTGCCGTTTTAACCTCTGTTGGCAGTCCTTTTCTCTGCCTTTGGTAGCAGTGCTAGCTCTTCATTCTCAGCACCTGCCGTCGCTAGGAAATCTCCTCAGCTCCACAACCAAGAGTAAAGCCCTTGCTGGCTGTCCGTTTGATCTTGGTGTTCGTGCGATTCGTGCGATTGCAGCCATTCCCTCCCGTAAAGCTCCAAAGATCACTCATCTCAAAGGACGCCGCAAGGGACTGTTGACAAAAGCCAATTTTACGAAAAAAGACTTTTAGATTCCCAGTGTTTATGCGGGTTCTCAAACGTCAATTTCGTCAAAAAGGTAATTTGTCAACAGTCCCGCATGGCGTTTTTTTATTGATTAAAATCGCTCCCCCATTGACTAACTCTGTGCTCTAAAGCACAAAATACATACGTTACGATCCAATCCCCGCTGCCCAATCAAGTTAGTCATGTAAATCAGGTTAACTGCCAAAGGTCCAATAAAGGGGAATGCATCTTTTACAGTGGCCACGCCCTCTTTTTCTAACGAACCCAGGTTTCGAACATGCTCTTCAAGGACAAGGTGATGGCAAAAATTTAAACATTCCCGCAATTTCGTCGCATTGAAAACACTTACATCTGTGGATATAGTAATACTAGTAAGTAAACGCATTCAAAACATGGAGGGTTACACAATGAGAAAAGCAGTAACTAGTATTTTGGCATCTTTGCTGTTAGTCGGTTCCTTAGCAGGCTGTGGCGTCAAGGATAATACGCCTGCCCAAACAGCAGGAAGCTCAACGGTTCCGACATCATCCCAGCAGCCAGAACCCCAAAAAGGCGGTAAGGTGACACTGTATTCTCCGAATGCAGCAGAGGTTAATAATCCAATTATTAAAGAATTCCAGGATCGCACAGGAATTGAAGTACAGCTTATTTCCGGGGGGACAGGCGATCTGCTGAAGCGTGTTCAGGCAGAAGCTTCGAATCCGTTAGGTGATGTGTTCTGGGCTGGTGGTGCAGATTCATTGGAGGCATACAAGCAATTTTTTGAACCTTACCAAACGAAGGAATTCGATAATCTGGCTCCGCAGTATGTAGATAAGAACAACATTTGGACACCATTTGCTGCACTGCCTATGATCATTATGTACAACAAAGATTTGGTCAAGGAAGGCGAGGAGCCGAAAGGCTGGACGGATCTGACGGATCCGAAATGGAAAGGTAAAATCGCTTTTGCCGATCCTGCCAAGTCGGGTTCCGCCTACACGCAATTAATCACCATGCTTACGGCTAACGGCAAGGATGATGGCTGGGGCTTTGTCAAAAAGTTTGTAACGAACCTCGACGGAAAAGTACTTTCCGGATCAGGACTTGTTTATAAAGGCGTGGCTGATAAGGAGTTTGCGCTGGGTGTTACGCTTGAGGAAGCAGCATTGCGGTATGTTGAAGGTGGTGCGAAGGTCGGCATCATTTATCCGGAAGAGGGAACGTCAACGGTACCAGATGGCGCCGCGATTATCAAAGGGGCTAAAAATCTGGATCAGGCAAAGCAATTTATCGATTTTCTAGTAAGCAAGGATGTGCAGTCGCTGATTCAAAAAGAATTCAAACGCCGTTCGGTACGCAAGGATGCTGAGACACCAAATGGGATTGCTGACGCCAAGGATATCAAAGTAGTGGATTATGATTTCGATTGGGCCGCTACGAACAAAGATAGCAACATCAAGCGTTTCGGTAAAATTGTAACAGGTCAGGAATAAGTTTGTTATGTAAAGCGTGGTGCCTAACTTTTAAAGGTGAAGGCACCCTTTTTTTAGAAAACTGCGATTGATTGAAGCAAACGAAGCTAGTAATAGCATCAGACAGCATTATATATCCCTTACAAAGTGTTTTTCTCAAGAAAATGGAGGTTTTTGTCATGCAAAAAATCGTGTTCGACCACGTGACCAAATATTTTGGAACCGCTAAGGCAGTCAATGATGCTCATCTGACTATCCAGGAGGGCGAATTTTTTACGCTGCTTGGACCAAGCGGATGTGGGAAAACAACACTGCTGCGCACGATAGCAGGTTTCTACCGTCAGGAAGAAGGCGATATTTACTTCGGAGAGCGTAAGATCAATGATGTGCCCACGCATGAACGCAATATCGGCATGGTATTTCAAAACTATGCGATTTTCCCGCATATGACCGTATTTGAGAACGTAGCCTACGGGTTAAAAGCAAGAAGTGTAAACAAGAAAGAAACGGAACAGCGTGTTATGGAAGCTCTGGAAATGGTCCAACTCCAGCATTTACGTGATCGGGTTCCTTCTGATATGAGTGGCGGCCAGCAGCAGCGGATCGCATTGGCACGCGCTATCGTTATTCGTCCAGGCCTGCTGTTAATGGACGAACCACTTTCCAATTTGGATGCCAAGCTTCGAATCAAGATGCGCTCCGATATTCGCATGCTGCAGAAAGAACTGAACATCACGACGATTTATGTGACGCATGATCAGGAGGAGGCGCTGGCCGTCTCAGACCGGATCGCCGTTATGCATGAAGGGACTATCCAGCAGATTGCTCCACCGGAGGACATCTACGCGTATCCCGCCAATCAGTTCGTAGCCAACTTTATTGGTACATCCAATTTTATTGAAGCACACTGCCAGAGAGGGGCAGCTGCGGTAGCTGCAGATGAAAAGGTAGTGGCTGAAGCAAAAGCAGTAGGGAATATCCAGCTGTTGGGGGCATCCTTTGACCTTCCGCTAACGAAGCCGTATGAGGGGAAGGTCATGATGTCGCTGCGGCCCGAGCGTATTCGGCTTGAAGCTCCAGATGGAGCGAAGCCGCTAATTGAAGGTACAATTGAATCGGTGACCTTCCTTGGAGAAAAGGTGAGCTACCTTGTGAGGCTGCAGAACGGGCCTGTTATCGACGTGCAGGAGCATGCAGTAGAGCCGCATCAGCTGCGTAAAGTGAAGCAAGCTGTGCATGTGAACCTGCAGCTGGAGAAGGCTACGATGTTTGACGGAGGCGGCAAGGAGGTGATCTATCGTGCAACCTACTAAGAGAAGCAGGTTGTTTGCATTTAAGAAGTGGGATTTTTGGTCCTGGGTGACCTTGGTCATGTATTTGTTCTTGTTCGCTTTCATTGTTTATCCTTTATGTTCTTTATTTATTAACAGCTTTTACAACGATGAAGGCGTGTTCTCACTTGAAACCTACGCCAATTTCATTAAACTTAAATATTATTATGGAGCTTTATGGAACAGCTTGAAGGTGTCAGCTTTTGCAACCATATTTGCTATTCTGATTGGCGTTCCTTTGGCTTATGTAACATCCCGATATAATGTGAAATTTAAAGGACTTATTCAGATTCTGGTCATTATGTCGTTGTTATCGCCGCCTTTCATCGGAGCTTACTCCTGGATATTGATGCTTGGAAATAATGGATTTCTGACCCGTTTTTTTCATGACATCGGTATTCCGTTCAGTTCGGTGTATGGATGGAAAGGGATCGTATTCGTCTTTACACTGCAGTTCTATCCGCATATTTACTTGTATGTGTCTGGCGCGCTAAAAACGATCGATACTTCACTCGAGGAGGCCGCGGAGAGTCTGGGACGCTCCAGCTTTCACAGGCTTCGCACGGTAACGCTTCCATTGATTTTCCCGACATTATCAGCCGGAGCACTTATGGTATTTATGGCTTCCTTTGCTGATTTTGGCACACCGATGCTGCTTGGACAAGGCTTCAAGGTACTGCCGATTCTGGCATATGAGCAGTTTATTAGTGAGATGGGCGGCAATCCAGCCATGGCGAGCACACTTAGTATTATTCTGATCGTCTGCTCGACAAGCATCCTCTTCCTTCAGCGGTATTTTGTTTCCCGTAAAAATTATACGATGACCGGTATGCGCACACCGAAGGTGCAGACGCTGCGTCCACTTACGAAATGGCTGCTCACTGCAGGCGCACTGCTTGTGGCGTTTGTATCGATTATTCCGCAGGCCACGGTTATTGTGACTTCCTTTATTAAAACAAAAGGGCCAGTGTTTCATGCAGGCTTCAGTCTGAACAGCTACAAGGAAATATTATTCCGTGTGCCTAAAGCCATTCTAAACACCTACACGTTTTCATTAATCTCGATTGTCATTATGGTCATAATGGGTATGCTGGTGGCCTATGTACTGGTCCGCAGAAAATCCAAGATTACGGCAATGCTCGATAGCTTGATCATGATTCCATATGTAATGCCAGGAACCGTTCTTGGAATCAGTATGATTATTGCTTTTAACAAGCCTCCGGTTGTGCTGACAGGCACATGGATCATTCTTGTTATTGCCTATGTTGTGCGTAAGCTGCCCTATACAATCCGCTCCAGTACAGCCATATTGTATCAACTGGACCGCAGTGTGGAGGAAGCTTCGATCAGCCTGGGTGTTCCTCCGATGAAAACTTTTTTCAAAACTACGGGACGGTTAATGGCACCAGGCGTATTATCGGGAGCGATATTAAGCTGGGTTACGACCATCAATGAGCTGAGCTCTACGATCGTCCTTTACTATGGGGCAACTGCGACGATTTCTGTTACGATTTACAGCGAGGTCTTTACAGCCAATTATGGCACTGGCGCTGCGCTGGCTTCCATTTTGTCCGTCACGACGCTGGTTTCCCTGCTTGTTGCCAACAAGCTCAGCAAAAAAGGGCTGATGATGTAATTGGGCTAACTGCTTCTTGTGTTACAATAGGAATTGGTTGAAATTTTGTCAGGCTTTTGCCTTTTCATTAACATTGACTGACGATTTCCAGCATGCATTCTTATTGGCGGGGAAGGATTGTGGCACAATCATGAGTCTGAAAAAATGGGCATTGTGGGGCATAGCGGCTTTGCTGATCGTTACAGCCACTGTATTTTATATGATAAATAGCAATAAATCTGGTGTTGCTAGCAAGGAGTCGACCCCTGGAACAGCACTTTCGATCTGGCTGTACAGCCAAGGCTGGGAAGCCTATATCAGTGAATTTCAGCAAATGTACCCAAACGTCGCTATCGATGTGCGCTATTTCCGTTCAAGTAGGCAGCTGCTTGAGGAGCTTCTGGCATCCATTTCTGCCAACGCTGCGCCACAGCTAGCTGAGCTGCATAGCTACTATGGCGTTGCAGAATTGGTGGATACAGGTGCAGCGCTTCCTGTTAATAGGTCTGCAAGAAAGGAATGGAGCCAGATCAATCCGGCATTTACAGCTCCTTTTCACTATGAGGATCAAGATTGGGCAGTCCCGATAGGAGGGGCTATACCTATGCTCTATTATCGGGAAGAGCTGCTGAAGCGTACACAAGGTGGAGCGTTTACCCGATGGGATGAGGTTGAGCGGGCAGCTTCAGAGGAGCAAGCGGAGGGTTTAGCCGCCAATGCTGAACAATATTGGGGCATAGGCGTTGATAAGGAGCTGCCGTGGTATGTCGATAATCTGTCCTTTACACCAGGCGGGAATAATGATGAATCAACCCTTGGATTGGATGCTTTTTACTCGAGGTGGAGCAACTGGATTCATACCTTGGGAATTATGAAGCCCTTGGCCCATCACAGAGCGGCCAGCGATTTTATTAACGGGAAAATAGGCTTGTTTATCAGCTCTTCGGAGATGCTTCCCACAGTAGAACGTTATATTGGAGGCAAGTTTCAATTTGATGCCGGGCACCTGCCGGAAATGGAGCAGCATGGGATCGTTCCGGGCATACATGGATTGGTTGCTTTACAATCTGTGCCTGCCAAGGTGAAAGCGGCTGAAAGCTTCATTACTTATATGCTGCGGGAGCAGACACAGGCTGCTTTATGGCGGATGGATGGGATGATTCCTTCCCGTTCCGATATCGTGTTCAAGCTGCAGGAAGAAACAGGCTGGAGTCTGCGGCAGAAGGAGATTCTCGATTCGACGGGAATGTTCGTTGTGAAATATCCTTCAACAGCAGATTTTGAACGTTGGAAGACTGTTCAGTCACAGCTCGAGCAGTTGGAACAAAAAGCAGAGGTCCCGGCTGCAGTTGAATAAACACGAGCGCAATTCTGCACATAAAAAAGGGAGAGCAAAAGCATGAATATAGAAACGATCAGTTTGCAGGGGACTACTGAATGGAATGAGGACGCACTCGTTATCAATGAACAATTGCAGTTGTATGGGGTTATAGATGGAGCTACCTCTCTGCATCCATATCGGGGCCCCAATAAGGAGACAGGAGGCTACTTGGCCTCTCAGCTCATTAAGCAGTATTTAGAGTCGTTGAACGCAGAAGCAATTAATGATATGAATCTGAAGCAGCTTGTCCTCCAAGCTAACTTCCGGCTGCACGAACAAATGGTGTTGTCCGGGATCAATCCTCATGACAAAGCTAGCCTATGGACAACCGCACTTGCCCTCATCCATATTACGGATACAAATATTGATTATGCACAGGTAGGGGATTGTATGATTACAGCCGTATATAATGACGGTACCATTCGGCTGGTAACTCACGATCAAGTTGCGCACATTGACCGCAAATCCAAGCTGATTTGGGAAGAAGGTATCCGCAAAGGAATTACGAAACGTGAAGACTTATGGGAGCTCGTCAAGCCTACTATTGTTCAAAATAAGTCAAGTATGAACACAATGGGGGGTTATTCAGTGATGAGTGGCGAACCTGAGCTGGCCAACTTCATCGAATACGGCCGAATTAACCGGAATCAATTGAAGGCGCTGCTTATAGTCACCGATGGGCTTTTCTTGCATCCGGAGAGCGGAAATGAATCCCGCGATATGATGAAGGAACTGACGCAGCGCATTGCCGGCAGCACGCTGAAGGACTATTCGGAGTGGCTGTTTAATCTGGAGTTCGAGGACAAGGATTGCCAGCGTTATCCGCGGTTTAAGGTGTCTGATGACAAGTCGGGAATTTGGATCCAGTTTGAGCAGCAGTAAATAAGAAGCAAAAGAGCAGTCGTATTTAATACACGCGGCTGCTCTTTTGCTTATTTAGACTTGTGCTTACGGCTATAGGACTGGATGCGTTTGTAAAAGGATTTATCTTTTAAATGTAAAAAAAGAGATATACTGGGCGCAAAATTCGCCTCAATAATCCATACCTTGCCGTTGGAATCGAGGCCTATATCCATGCCTATCGTATGAAGCCAAGGGTAGTGAGCGTGAAGTATTTGGGCTGTTTTTGTTGAAACCTTATCCATTTTTTTCTGAATTTCTTTTGCTGAAGTGCCTGTGATATTAGAACGCTCAATCGCAGTGATAAGCGGGATAACAGTCCCTTTACTGCGGGCAATATTGGTGACAATATACCCCGAACCGGCCAGCTTGGCTAATTTACCAGTAATGGTCCAGTTGGACTTTCCTTCCCTTTGCACCATCACACGAATATCAAACGGTCTCCCTTTGATCTCTGACAGCGGAATTCTTTGCTGAATCATATGGGGGGCTTTTTTTGTTTTACTATGAACGAAAGCATAGGCTTCTTTTTGCCCGGATATCGTTTTTTTAGTTTTTTCATAGTGGACTTCATATTTTCCTTTTCCAATTGAGGCTACCTGAATGACTCCGAAGCCCCCCGAGCCTGCGCTTGGTTTAATGATTACTTTTCGGTATCTAGCTACAAGGGTGTGGAAAGCGTGATTGCTCATTTTCCTCGTGTCAGGAAGCGAAGAAGCCAATTCGGGAGACTTGGCCATAATGATATGTTTGAACATTTTATCCAGTTTATAACCCATTCTAATGCCCCCTTATCATCGCACAACCATGGATCCATATTTTAAAATATATGCGTAAAATATAGATCCGTTTGTATGGATGACCAAGCTTCACGAAAATCGGGACGAACAAGGACTGGACCTGAGCAGAAGATCAGGTCCAGTCTTGTTTTAACATATAAAGTAGTTTTGTGGTGATGCCTGGAGAGAAAAATTCTCGATCATACAGTGCAGCTTTATAGTAAAAAAAGTAGACGGTGTGGCCCATCCTCCTCCTTGGTAACCAGAAAGGAAGCTCTGATTATCCTATCGCAACTATCCCTTCCAATCAGGAAAGCAACTTCTGCTGGCAGTCTGTTTGAGCGTGGCAAGATCGGCATTTTGAAGCTGAGAGGGAAGGCATGTGGGAGGAAGAACGAGAGTAGCGGCTTAGTAGCAGTCCGCCCTCCGCCGAAATGATCGTGTGCTCCACTTAACGATGTTTTTCATCGTTAAAGCAAGCGTTCCAGGTCAATTCGTCACGTTAATGATGATTTTCATCGTTAAAAGAGGGCAAATGACCTCCTCGGGGGGGAAAGGGGATTTTAACGATGTTTTTCATCGTTAAAGTAAGGATGTGCGGTCGACCTGGTGCTTTTAACGATGAAAAACATCGTTAAAGCAGCGGTTCCTCTCGGTTGCGCGTGCTGGCGGGGGCGCTCTTCATCCCAAGCGCCTGTGCCCGCTAGGAAATCTCCTCTACTCGAGAGAAAAACC
Organism: Paenibacillus eucommiae; assembly: GCF_017874215.1. GTDB lineage: Bacteria > Bacillota > Bacilli > Paenibacillales > NBRC-103111 > Paenibacillus_AI > Paenibacillus_AI eucommiae. The sequence goes on along the minus strand of NZ_JAGGLB010000035.1, from coordinate 75,937 downwards.
CTTGCTGGCTGTCCGTTTGAGCTTGTTGTTCGTGCGATTCATGCGATTGTAGCTAAAGAGAGGGAAGGGTTGTGGGCGGAAGAGCGGTAGCGTCCACCTTTAAAGATTTGTTCCTACCTCCTCATCCACTTCATTCAAGGGAACAAATCTTTAACAGCGGCTGGAGCCCACAGCCATTCCCTCCGCAACGCACCCAAGTCCCGAACATACACATACCTCAAAGGAAGCCCAAAAGGCGTCTTTCTCAAATCATTAGAATCTCGCGGATATCCTGCTCAGTTAGGGAAGACAGTGCTTCTTGTCCCGGCTGGATGACTTCCTCGATCAGGTTTTTCTTTTTTTGCTGCAGCTCGTACATCTTATCTTCCATCGTGCCCTGGGTGATGAGCCGGATCACCTGGACGACATTTTTCTGCCCGATGCGATGTGCCCGGTCGGCGGCCTGCTGCTCGACAGCAGGGTTCCACCACAAATCGTAGAGGATAACGGTGTCCGCTCCAGTCAGGTTCAGCCCGGTGCCTCCTGCTTTGAGAGAGATGAGGAACAAGTCCTTCTCACCTTCGTTAAACCTCCTGCATAGCTCTACACGTTCGAACGCAGGCGTTTTGCCATCCAGGTAGAAATGTGGAATACCCTGATAGCCCAGCTCACGTCCAATAATATCCAGCATCTTGGTGAATTGCGAGAAGATTAGCATGCGTTTCCCAGCACTCCTGCATTCCTCAATAATTTCCATCAGCTGCTCGAATTTGGCGGAGCTTCCGGTGTAATCTTCGACGAATAGAGCGGGGTGACAGCACAGCTGGCGAAGACGGGTTAGGCCGGCAAGAATTTTAATTCTGTTTTTCTGAAAGCTGTCTTTATCCAAATGCTTCAATGTTTCCTTTTGCAGCTTGGCCAGGAAGGCTACATAGAGCTTTTTTTGCTCAGGGAGCAGCTCGGAGGCTTGCAGCGACTCAATCTTCTCCGGCAGCTCCTGCAGAACGTCGGTTTTCAAGCGCCGCAGCAGAAATGGACGGATACGCTTGGCCACGATTTCCCTGGACAATTCGGCAAATGCTCTTCTGCCTGGGAACAGCTGTGGAAACACTACATCGAAGATGGACCATAGCTCCTCGAGTGAGTTCTCCACAGGTGTTCCAGTTAGGGCAAAGCGATAGCGGGCCTGAACCTGTTTGACGGATTTTGCCGTCTGCGTGGCATGGTTCTTGAAATACTGTGCTTCATCCAAGAAGAGCGTATGGAAGGAAAGCTCAGTAAACAGATCCACATCTCTGCGCAAAAGTGGATAGGAGGTAATGATAACATCCGCCCGGGAATCGTTCTTCAGTACATGACTGCGATCTGCTCTGCTGCCGTCTGCAATGACAGCCCGGATTTCCGGTGCAAATTTTCTCATCTCATTGAGCCAGTTATACACAAGAGAAGCAGGGGATACGATCAGCACTGGAAGCTCCAGCTCTCTAATCTCCGGCAGCACAGAGGCAATAAAAGCGATGCTTTGCAAAGTTTTGCCAAGTCCCATTTCGTCTGCAAGGATGCCTCCAAAATGGTAATGGGCGAGCGTCTTTAACCATTGGAACCCATACTTTTGGTAATCTCGCAGCACTAAGGCCATGCTTTCTGGAAGGGGGAAATCCAAATTATCCGGATTTCGCATATTTTCCAAAAGCCTGCGAAACGATTTCCCCAGGCTGATCGCATTTCCTTGTGTTAGGGAAGAGTCGATCAGGTGGAGCCCGCGCACTACCGGAAGGCGGATTTTGCCGCCATCCAAATCTCCTTGGCGAATTTCCAGTTGATTCATCAGCTGGATGATTTCCTGGAAATCAGGGTTTTCAAGCGGCAATAAAGCGCCGCTGCTCAGGCGGTGGTATTTGCGCTTCACCTCCAGGGACTGCAGCAGGCTGCGGATATCAGCTTCAGGAATCCCCTGCATATCGAACTGGAATTCCAGCCAGTCAATTCGTTCATTCGTATCTATCTTAATCTTAGGAAATACATGTCCATAATGAATTCTTTCTTTCACAACCGTGGTGGCATACACCTCCAGCAGCTTCTCCAGCTGTGGAACGATGTGGTACAGAAAGTCATATTCCGCGTCTTCATCATCCATGAAGTATCCACTTTCAGTTACAGCGAAGGGACTTTGCTCCATAAGACTGAGGATTTGGGCTTCCTGCTCTCCATCCCGAACAAGGATACGGTCGGCGCCACGTTTCTTGCCTGCTCCTTCTAACGGATTAATGACAATATCGCCGTATTGAAACTCAAGTCCGGCAAGCAGGCGATCCCTAACCCTGTCCAGATACAGCTTGGCTTTAAGCTGAGTCTGCACAATGCGATCAGAAACGGCTTGAGCGATACGGACACTACCCAGCTTCATCAGTCCAGGAATGACCTTCTCCATGAAAGGTTCCATTTCCTCCGGAGGAATTTGTACCTCGTTTTTGCCGGATGCTTCAACCATTCTTTCCAGCCCCGAGAGCCGTTTGCACAGCGATTCCTGCAGCTTCAGCAGCTTTCCATCACACAGGACAATCCCATAGGCTTCCATGACGGTGATGTTGTCCAGGCCATGAATATTCAACTGATAGCCATCGGTCTGTGATTGATCGAATTCAAAATGGAGAGGGATTTCATCATCAGAAATATGAATGCCCTCGAAAGAGCGGCCATCTTGCTCCATCTTTACCGCGGGAGCCCGAAGCAGCAAAGGGAGAAGGGCTTCCCAAAGTACTGGAGGAATCAGAAGCATCCGGTCGCCGCTCATACTGTTTGTATAATAAGAATCTTGAGCATTCGTTGTTTCGCGATACATCTTCTCATATTGATAGATTTCGATTAACTGTCGGATGACGGCATCATTTTCTTTCTGAAAACTGTGCAGCTCTGGAACGTAAGTGAAGTGCTTGGAAAAAAAATAGGTTTCCCTGCGGTCCATGCGTTCGAGAAAGTCTCTTAGCTTTTGTACGATATAAGGTCGTTTGGGCCCAATTCTGAGCTCAATGCCGAACATATACTTCCGAAAGCCGTAAGCGAAGGGTTTGCAGATGAATTCCACCTCCAGCAGTGCCCTGGAATCAAAGCGCGGCAGTAAACTGCTTGGACGAAGTGGCTTATCACTGAACAGTCCCAGCATGCCATTGACCAGTTCCCGATTAGCTCGATTAGATATATCGGAGTGTCTTGCTTGAAATCCTGCATTTTGGGATATGGAATGTTGCTGCATATGATAAATATTCAACAGGACAGCCGCTATATGTTCACAGAAATTGTCTTCCGTATGAAAAGCGTGACAGGTACATGACGCATTCACATCTCCGTTTCTTCTTATATCAATGGTGACCGGGTAGTCATTAATTCCTTTAACCTTAGATTCATAGAAAGAAGCATCAGGATCATATTTCGTCAATGCTGCATTTCCTTCCCGGTAGTATACTTCTCCACGTTCATATGAAGCTGCTCCGCATAACAGCTTAATTATCCGCTCTGTCAGTTGAAAGCTCATTTGTCTTGATCATTCCTTTATAATTTAAAATTTCAGCTGAAGAATATAGGGTAAGGAATAGTTTCTATTTCTCCTTTCTTATGATAACCTATACTAGGCAATTAGGACAGGAGATACAATTGGCTTACAAATGGCTGGTTATAAAAAGCAGCGTTTGGATGGTTTGTTTTTATAATTGATCGTTTATTATTGAAAGCATGTTTAGACTAGGAGAGGTGTATGTAATTGGCTGGAAGCTTGCATGGGAAACGAATAGTGATTGCAGGATCACGTAAAACGGTTGAAATGAGCACAATTATTGAAAAGCAAGGCGGCATACCTATCATTCGCTCGCTGCAGGGCATTGTTGTTCTTGCAGAAAAAGAAGTCGAGCATGATCTGCGAACATTCATTGACAATGGCTCTGACTGGGTCATTTTCACAACGGGGATAGGACTTCAGGCTTTGTTGGACCAATCGGAGCAGCTAGGCTTTGATTCCACATTTCTGAATAAGATCAAAAGCTCCAAAGTAGCCATAAGAGGGTACAAGACGCTTGCCCTGCTGAAAAAACTAGGGATATTACCAATAGCAGTAGACCATGATGGGACGACAGAGGGACTGATTCAAGCCCTGGAAAGCTTTGATTTTACTGGACAGCGAGTAACGGTGCAGCTTCATGGAGAGCCTGTTCCCTCCTTGGTCGACTTTTTGGAGTCGAAGGGGGCTGTTGTCAGAACAATTTTACCTTATACGCACATTCCGCCAGAAAATCATGTATTGGAGCTGCTGTGCCAAGAAATGGCTGAAGGCTCAGTAGATGCGATTTGCTTCACAACAGCGGTTCAAGTGCGTTACTTTTTTCAATATATTAGAAATAACGGCTCCTATCAGCAAATTCAAGAGCTCTTTGCGACAAGCGTGCTTGCAGCGGCAGTGGGGAGAGTTACTGCGGAAGCTATACGGGAAGAAGGAGTGTCGCGTGTTCTGGTTCCTCAAAGTGAGAGAATGGGGGCTTTGATCGTCGAGCTATCGCGTTACTACCAATAATGAACATGCAAAATGTAATGACCGGCATCCTGTCAGCGTTAATGGCATGCACGGGCGGGGCTGTCTTGATCGTTAGTACTGCGGAAATGGCCGGATTTACAAGCTCAGAGCTTATTTCCTGGCTGTTTGCCGTCTATTTTCTCGGCGGTTTGTTGAATTTGACCTTATCGATTGTGTACAAAATTCCATTTGGAGGAGCCCATTCTATTACGGCGGCGGCTTTTTTAAGCATGTCAGGGATTCAATTCTCGGTTCAGGAATTAGCTGGCGCCAGTATAATGGCTGGAATCTTCATAGCTGTGTTCGGGATATCCGGCTTGTCAGGCAAGCTCCTTGCTTTACTTCCGAAACCCTTGATGGATGCAATGCTGGCAGGATTAATATTTACCCACATTGTAAAAATTGTGCCTGCTCTAAAGGACATTCCTTTCGTTGGCGGCTTAGCAGTAATTGGCTTTTTCTTACTGCCTAAGCTGAATAGAAAGCTTCCGCCAGTTCTAGGCGTGCTTAGCTTTGGATTAATTGGCCTTTTTTTGGGATATGATTTTCCAGCCTGGGAATCGTACTCTTTTGCTTGGCCGACGCTAATTCAACCTGTTTTCACTGTAAATAGTTTTTTCTCACTGGCGCTTCCGCTTGCTCTTCTGGTATTAAGCAATGATGTATTTGTAGCCCTAGCTGCACTCCGCAAAAACGGCTATGATCCCTCGGTTGTAAAAACAATAACAGTAACAGGAATTGCTACTTCAATCGCCGGTTGGCTGGGTGGTCATGCTGTTAATATTGGCGGGATGATGAGTATGCTTTGCAGCAGCAGTGAGGCGGGGCCTAAGGAGAAGCGTTATTTAGCCGGGGTAGTGTCCGGTGTGCTTGTCTCGTTATTTGGATTATTTTCCTGGAAGGTTCTTTCGTTTATCCATATACTCCCTTTATCTTTCATCGTTATTATTACTGGATTTTCATTATTAGGTGTGTTTATCAGCAGCTTGCATTCCGCCTTTTCAGTATCATCTTACCGGTATGCAACAGCCTTTACATTTGCTATTGCTGTAGCGAATGTTTCTTTTCTAGGCATTTCAGCACCGATTTGGTGCTTGCTTGTAGGCTTGGCCGCGGCGAAGCTGCTTGGAGAAGGGGAAAGAACACTAAAAGAAGGTTAGTTGTGGTATGTTTTATGGAAAACTAAGGGAGAGTAGTAAAGCAGCTGGACGAAGTATCGTCGCAGCTGCTTTTTATTTTGTTACGATATCTTCCATGCGCCATGGTGATTGTACGGAATCTCTTTTGAAAATAAAAGTATAAGCTTTGCTGCGCTTGGACCCGCCATGCTTTTGGAATTCAAGGGGCAGCTTGACTTCATCGGTTAATTTCTCATTGGAACCAGAATCGTCAAGTTTATTCTTCTCTGCTTTCTTCTGTTCCAAGAAGCGAATGTAGGACATAGATTTCATTTCCTGAACGAGACCCTCGAATTTCTCCTTGGCAATTCCTTCGGAAGCTTGGCGGAGTATTTCCGAATCTTGATGATCCATCGCTTCAACAACACTTTTTGCCAGTGCAAGTGGAGAGGCTGCATCCAAAAAAGACCGCAGACTGCCAGCTGCTTTATACACCATCAGTTGATGGGCAAGATCGGGCTGATCGGATCGATGTGTTGAACTGCCTGCGTAATGGACACAGAAATGTCCCGAAAAATCGTTGTCTGGTATGCCATCCCCACCATGCGGCATCCCGTTCATTGAGGCAGCCAGCCATTCATTTCCAGATTGGACGAGAATCGCCCTGCGCTTCCAGCTCCAATTGCCATCATAAATTTGCTTCATTATTTTTGAATCTTTTTTCGTAAGCGGCTGTACGTCTGCATGATCTTCCCCGGCCCTTCGTTGGACCTTGAAAGTAAGGCCAGTTTCCAAATCAGTAATGGAGAACTTACTTTTACGGGGCAGCATTCGTTCCGCAACTTCCCAGCTGACCAGCTTTCCATAATGCTGCTTTCTCAATGCTTCCGCAGCATGAAGTAAGCTGTCAGCGGCTTTTTTTGGCAGAACCAACCGTTTCCAAGCAGCTTCATCCACGACATTTCCGGACTTCTCCAAACGAGCTTGTATGTTGTGCCCCCCCTGCAATAAGGTTACATAAACATCGGTCAAAGAGAGGACATCAGTCACGGTCTCCTGTTTGGCTGCGAGCAAAGCTTGTGAGATTGCAGGACTATCGATATCAAGCCTGCTAATTAGCTCCGCGTTGTGACTGGAACGTACAGTTAAGTTAACTATATACTTCTGATTCTGAGATTCCTTAGCAACTGCTGCTGAAGAAACTCCTTGAAAATCCTGAAGCAAACCAGCCACTGCACATGCGAGTATGATCATAATTGCCCGATACAACCGGTTCAAAACGTAATCCCTCCTGCTTGATATCATGGAAATTTGGAAAACAGCAGCTTAAAACACCAGCAGCTCCTTTTTTAGGTTCAACCAATGGACAGATATTTATGTAAAAATAGAACGGTTGGCATATAAAAAACAAATTTTACAGGGATTGCTCCCACACTCGGGATAATTAGGGTGCGTTTAGGAAATCGTATCTACAATGATTTCGATGATAAGAGGGGTGTCGAAAAGTTGAATTGGGTTTCGTATACCGCTATTTTGCTGCTGCTTCAAGTATATATGCCAGCCAGCCTAACATTTCAACAACAGCAATTACCCATTTCCACTGTGAAGCGAGCCGATCCAGTTAAGACAGCTGTGCCACAAGTGAATTTCGAAAAAATCGAGCAATGGGCAGACCTTGATAAGCAACTCTATCAGGCGCCTCAAAACGCCCGGATCGGCAATTATGGAGAAATCGTGCCTGAACAGCTTGGTTACAAGCTGGATCACAAATTTTTCTCTGAACAATTTTTTTCCTATTTTATGGGCAGCGGGCCTTCCATCATTCAAGCGCCGCGTGTGACGATTTATCCGAAGGTGGACAGTGAACTGCTTTCCCTAATTAAAGAAAAGGCAATTGGACATTACGTTACTTATTTCAACGCCAGTAATAAAAACCGTGCTCACAATATTGCCCTTTCGGCCAAAGCAATCAACAATTATGTCGTTTTTCCAGGTGAAATTTTTTCGTTTAATCAAGTGGTTGGCATGCGAACGAAAGAGAAAGGATATCAGCAAGCACCCATTATTGTAAGCGGAGAATTATCAGAAGGGATTGGCGGCGGAATATGTCAGGTCTCCTCCACGTTATTCAATGCGATTGACCGGGCAGGGCTGCGGATCGTGCAGCGATATTCCCACAGCCGTAATGTGCCTTATGTGCTGCCAGGGCGTGATGCTACGGTAAGCTGGGGCGGGCCGGATTTCTCTTTTCAGAACCAGTACAATCAGCCTGTCCTGATCCGCATGTACGCAGGAGGAGGAAGAATGTTCGTCACGATTTACTCTTCCGATATCATCGAATACAAGCCGCGTGAAGTGCCAAGTATGTCTGAACGCCTGCCAAAAGAAATTTCGATTGAAACAGATGTAAAAAATCCTGCTCATCCTTAGAATGAGGCCAAAGAGGCCAATGAATGTACCTGATCATTTTATGGACATATCCCAGTCGTCTGAATGCTTAATACCAAATTCCGGCGCCTGGGACTTTTTTTTGAGCACTCGTGCACTCGCTGGAAATTGAGAAAGGAATATTTAATTTGACGTTGATAATAATTATCATTTACTATATGGTGAAGTATACTAGATGTGAAGTAAGGTTAGCAAAGGCGAAAGGAGGAGAACAACGTGCCATCAACGATTAGGATTAAGGATATCCATGAATATTTTGGCCGCTTCTCTGAGCATATAGATGGTAAGGTGTTGAATAAAGACGGGCAACAGCAGGTTCAACTTGCGCCAAGTTTTGGAGTGGGTACCATTACCCGTATTCCCATTCGTGAAGGAATGGAAATTATTATTTCGGATATGAAGCTGGAGCAGGATTTGAAATTGAATTTCCAGGGATCATACCATTTATTTGAGCTGAATTACTGTCTGGATGGAGACATATATTGTTCTTGGGACGGAAAGGACCATCACACGGGCAACCAGAACGGCAACGTTTGCTATTTGGAAAATATGAAGCTGTATATGGAGAAAAAAGGCGGCATTCGAACCCGAACTTTGGAGATTCGTCTAAGTCCGGATGAGTTGATGCGATATGTGAACGGTACGACGGATCAGCATGTTATGGAGAAGCTGCTATTGCAATATAAAGGGAGAATCGGAAGTTACGCTAACTCGCCACTCATACAGAAATGTGTGCTCGAGCTGTTCTACTGCACTGAGTGGGGCGCAATGAAAAGGCTATATGCGGAGAGTAAAGCAATGGAGCTTATTGCTCTGATTGGTCACGAGGGAGAGAAGGCTAGCGGGGAGCTATCCATTTCTCTTAGTGCAGATGACATAAAGAAGCTGCAGGAAGCTAGAAATCGGGTTATGAGTTTTATAGAGCAGCCATTATCGATTCGGGAACTTGCCAAGCATGTAGGAATCAATGAGTATAAGTTAAAAAAAGGATTCCGTGAATTGTTCGGCCTCACAATCTTCGAGCTTGTCCGTACCGAAAGGATGAAAAAGGCGCTTGATTTGATGGAAAATGAAGGGTTCAATGTAGGAGAGACGGCTATCGAGCTTGGCTATAGCAATATGAGCAATTTTACGTTAGCCTTTCGTAAGCAATACGGCCTGAATCCAGGACAATATATTGCACAGCTGAATCGGCGGCCGAAATTGTAAGTAGAGCAGTCCCGTTTATAGGCATTTGCTTGCAATCATTTCATCCAACTAATCTATAAAACTGATCAAACCCATGTAACCCATGTAACTCATGAAAACAATGAAACAAATCAAACCGACCAAACCGGCCCAGCCGATCAAACCGACCAAACAAATCAAACCTATCAAACAAATCAAATAAATAAAACAAATAAAACAAATAAAACCGACCAAGCCGATCAAATCCATTCAATACAAATAGTAGAAAATCCTCTGCCACGTTCACGTGTTGGAGTTTTTTTTGATCTTGTTTAGTAAAGTATATGTTTTTTATTTGCATTCAGGCAGTTATGGAAAAAGAGACATTCGAAATCATAAAATCGTGGAAAATAAGGGAACGTAAGGGAACGTAAGGGACTATTGGCTCACGAAAAGAGAATTGGGGAAGTGGAGTGACGTCGCAGCTTACTTAACGATGTTTTTCATCGTTAAAGGAAGGGTTTCCAGGTCATTCCGCAAGTTAATGATGATTTTCATCACTAAAAGAGGAAAAATGGCCTCTCTGTCGGGTTATAAAAGGGATTTTAACGATGTTTTTCATCGTTAAAGTATATATGTGGAGAGGAACTGGTGCTTTTAGCGATGAAAAACATCGTTAAAGTAACAGGTCCTTTCATTTTTTCACCCCCAGCACCTTTCCCCGCTAGAAAATCTCCTCCAACAAGAGAAAAAACCTTGTTACCTTGCTAGCTGTGTGTTTGAATTTGAGTTTGGTGTTCGTGCGATTGTAGCTGTGAGAGGGAAGGACTTGACTGGAGGAGCAATAGCGTCCGTACTTACAGATAGGTTTCTGCCGTCTAAGTCTACTCATAGAACCTATCTTTCACAGCTGTTGGAGCTCATTTCCCCATTGTTATCGGGTTAACAAGCAAATGAAGGTTGGCTGTCATCAATTAGTAGGTAGGAGCAATCCGAAAGGGAAAATGTCGTAAAAAAGCCAACCACAATATGCTTGCGAGTGGCTAAACGGCAAAATGTATGCGAAAAACCAACCACAAGCATTGTGCTTACGCGCGGCCGAAGCGGCAGCATGTATGCGGAATACCGAACACATACTGCTGTGTTATCCTGACAAAACTTGCCCCATATCCCCTCACTCCAAAACAAACCTAAGTGTTGAACACGCACCTCAAAGGACCTCGCAAAGTGTTTTTCTCAGCTCCTTTCTTAGGGGATAATACTGCTTCTATAGGTAGCTGCAAAATTTCCTTTGATTGATAATAAAGGCATGGATATCGAATACCGGTATGATGCAAAAGTATACGAGGTAAACGAATATGAGGGGAAACGAAAGGGGAAATCCGTGTTGAAAACGAAATTTGTTATTATTTTCGCTATTGTTCTAGTTGCTATGACTTCTATCGCCACGTTTAATCCTATTCTTGGGCTGCTGGCGAGAAGTTTGGGATTAACGGAAATTCAGTCTGGAAGTCTGGTTTCCATTACAGGCATATGTTGGATTCTCGGAAGTTTTTTGTGGGCGAAATGGGCGCGTACAAAGCGTAAATCAGTAATGATTATAGCTCTGCTTGGTTATCTATTGAGCCTTGCTGCGTTTGCCTATACGGCGGATCAGGCACAATCGGGAGCTATGAATCTTACTTTTCTGTATTGGCAATTGTTCATTCTGCGAGCGGCAGGAGGTTTTTTCTTTGGCGCGATTCCGGCGATGGCACAAGGCTATTTGATGGAATGGACAACAGTAGAGAACCGTGCAGCAGGTATGTCATTGTTTGGGGGAGCGAGTGGATTAGGTTTTGTGTTGGGACCGGCGCTTGGTGCATCCTTGACTTCCGTCGGCTTTACGGCACCGATGTATGCTTCGGTAATTTTATTGCTATTGGTTGTTGCAGCATTCTCGATTCTGATTTCGTCCGGACAGACCAAGTCGGATGGAGTAAATCCAGTTAAAATAGCTCCCACAGATGTGCGAATACGTCTCTATGTAGCGATTGGACTTGCCCTGTCCACTGTAATGATCATCCTTCAGGTGACATGCGGGATTTATATCCAGGATCAGTTGGCAATATCCGCTCAAAAGGCTGCACAGCTCATAGGCGTTGGGTTGTCGGTTGCGGGTCTCATTGTTGTGGTTGTACAGCTTTTGATTGGCCGTTTTCTGAAGTGGAAATCTGGACGGCTGCTGAAGATCGGTCTGCTTTCACTTTGCATTGCCTTTGCCTTATTCCTGTTACTGCCTTCCATGTATTTGATCGTATTCATCTTATTTGGAATCGGAATCGGATTTACTTTGCCTGGCTATATTACGGCAGCATCACTTGCTGTAAATGAGAATGAACAGTCATCTGTAGCGTCTTATACGGCCGCTGCGCAAGGTGTAGGTTCGTTCATTGGACCGCTCACAGGTACACTTTTTTATTCATTACATTTGTCGATCCCTTATTTTGCATGCGCAGCTTTAGTAGGAATGTTCTATGTCCTTGTTGTGAGGAAGACAAGATAAGCGTGTCATTCGCTAAAGATCTTAATCATGCGGGATAGCCCGAGGGTGGATGTTTAGCATTATTTCTAGTGTTGCAGCCCGCTTGGATGAAATGCACCTTGCCTTCTGCACTGCTGGAAGTTTCCTCCAGCTTGACAAAAGATGATCGCTGCCCCACTAATCCTATTTGATGAAGGAAATTGCTCGTATTTTGTCGAAATATAGGAGGGATGGGAGGTCAGCATGCATGCTAAAGCTGCCAGGCTATCGAACAATAGAATGCATAGGAGAAAGCTCCGATACATTCTATTATCGATGTATACATATAAAGGAAGGAATCCGTGTGATAGCCATCACAACAAGAGATGAATATCCCGGAGAGAAAGCAATAGCGTCCTATAAAAGCGAATATGAAGTATTGGGCAAGCTGGACGGTGGTGGCGCAGTGAAACCAGTATGTTTGGAATGGAGTGGGCATAGGCCGGTATTACTGGTTGAGGATTTCAATGGTATTCCATTATCTCAGTTGATAAGGAACCGAAGTCATGAGCAGCTGGGATCGGCTACAGAATTCAGCATGCATAACCTGCTTGATATAGCTTCAAAGCTCGCCGGATGCCTCAAGCAGATTCACCGGAAACATATCGTACATAATGCTATTTATCCTTTTCATATCCTTATTAATACTAGAACAATGGAAGTGAAGCTTGCCGGTTTTCGTCAATCTTCTCATCTTCACGAGCATCCAGTGCATACCGAACAATCGAATTTATCTATAGAGATGCTTCCCTACATGTCGCCGGAGCAGACGGGAAGAGTGAATCGTATGTCGGATTATCGCACAGATTTTTATTCTCTGGGTGTTACTTTATATGAGTGGTTTACCGGCAGCCTGCCCTTTTATACGAAGGATGCATTGGAACTCATTCATTCGCATATTGCAGGCATGCCGCTTCCGTTGAATGAGAGGGATCCTTTAATTCCATTGACTGTCTCCGAGCTAGTTCTTAAATGTATGCAAAAAGCGCCTGAAGCGCGTTATCGCAGCGCATTCAGTATAGAAACGGATCTGCTGGCATGCATGGATCAATGGAGCCAAACTGGCAATGTGGTCCCATTTGAGTTGGCTGACCAGGATGAGTCAGAGCAATTGCACATTTCCCCGATCATGTATGGCCGCAGAAAAGAGAAGGAACAATTGCTTCAGGCGAGAGAACGTATCTCTAGCGGGAAGTCCGAATTTGTACTTGTCAGCGGCCAAGCAGGTATAGGCAAAACCACCTTCATACGTGATACGCTGCGGAAACAGGCTTCATATGGCTTGTTGATATCCGGGAAATTTGCACCGTTTCAATCGGATACTCCATATTCAGCATGGAAACAGGCGATAGAGGAGCTCGTGGCGCAGCTGCTTACAGGAAAGGAAAGGGAAATTGAGCTGTGGAAGCTGAGGATTATGGAGGGAATTGGTGATTACGGCCAGTTACTCGTTGAATTGGTGCCCCAGTTAGAACTATTGATAGGCCCCCAACCCCATGTTCCGAACCTGCCCGCAATGGAGGCGCAAAATCGTTTTCATCTTATTCTGAACCGGTTTATTCATGTTTTTGCAGATGCGGGTCATCCGCTCATTATTTTTCTTGATGATTTGCAGTGGGCAGATGATGCTTCCCTACAGTTCATCAACCAGCTGATGCTGTACTGGCAATCCCAATATCTGCTGCTGATCGGCGCTTGCCGGGAAGAAGAGCTTGAACTGTCACACCCTATGGATCAATTGAAAGATCTATGGGTGGAAAAGGAGAAACAAGTGGTCTCCATTCGCCTTTTTCCACTAGAGGCGGAGGATATCAAGCTGCTGCTTGCTGATACTATGGGTACCACGTCCGGCAATTTGGAAGAACTGACTGCGGTTATGATGCTAAAAACCGACGGTCATCCCTTTTATATCAAGCCCTTTCTTCAGCATGCCTACGATCAGGGGTTTGTGACCTTTCAAGGTCTGGATCGCAGCTGGCAGTGGGATTTGCAGCAAATGTCTGGTATTGAAGCGACGGGGCGTGCAATTGGTTACTTATCCAGCAAGCTTGACGGCATTCCGTTGTCTACACGGCGATTGTTGAGCTGGGCGGCGTTCCTTGGAAGGAAGTTCGATCTGGAGCTGCTCACACAGCTTACCAGTCTGTCCTTGACAGAAGCAGCCGCGGGCATGGAGCAAGCCGTGAAAGCTGGTTTGCTCCATGCCGCGGGAAGCAGCCCATCAGGTGCAGCTGCTTTTGTTTTCCAGCATGATCGTATTCTGCAGGATTTGTATTCTCTTGTTCCTGAGGAGGAGCGTGCGTCCTGGCATCGACAGGTTGGCCAGTTATTGAAAAGCCGCTTGCATACACATTCTCAGCAGGAGATGCTGCTGTTTGAAGTCGTCAAACATCTGAATGCAGCTATTTCCTGTATTCGGAATGAAGCTGAAAGGCGGGAATTGGCGGTTCTTAATGATCTGGCCGGGCAGAAAGCCAAGCAATCGACAGCCTATGAAGCTGCGCTGCGCTATTATCGGCAAGCAACCATGCTGCTTGAGGAGAAAGACTGGCAAACGGATTATGAAGCGATGTATCAAACGTTTCAAGAGCGGGCAATATGTGAATTTCTGTGCGCAAACTTCGATGAAGCTGATAAATTGTTTGAAGCACTATTGCAAAAATCGGATTCTGATCTTAGAAGCGCGCAGCTCTACATTACAATCATCGAGCTGGAATCGAATCAATACAATTACCATAAAGTGATCGACCTGGGACACAAAGCGCTCCAACTGCTTCAGGTTCGGCAACTTCCGGAGACAACAAATATAAGCTTACTTCGCCATTGGCTTAGGATTCAGTGGAAGCTTCGTGGCCGAAGTGTAGAGTCACTTCGCAGTCTCCCGCCGATGACAGATCCTAGATATTTGGCTGCTATTGCTGTATTTACAAGCATGGGAGTCGTTTATTTTATGTACGACAGGCAGAGCTGGGCAAGCTCAATTCTGGTTATGTTGGAACTGACACTTGACTACGGTTGTGCTCCAGAATCATCGATTGCTTATGTGGGCATGGCTATCCTGCATACGATGCAGACCCGGAAATATAAAGATGCCTATAAGTGGGGAATGCTCGCGTGCGAAATGTCTGAATCTCATCCGAGGGTGCGTGCTATTACCATCAATGCCTTTTCTATATGTTACGATAGCTGGCGTCGTTATGATCCTGATTTGTATGACAGGTTTGTCGGCAATATTGAACGGACAAGGCTGGAGACTGGCAGTTTGTGGCATGTAAATATGAGTATTTTGTTCGCAAGCGCAATAGCCTTATTTCTTGGCAAGCCGATTGAAGGAGCCTATCAATTAATCGTAAACCATGCATATGAGATAAAACGAAATCACAGCAGTAGACAATTCAATTCTGCAGTTGTTTTGGCGCAGTTATTTGTCCGTTTAACTGGTGAGCCCCATGATAACGATCCTTTTACTGACATCGATGTGTACGATGAGTCTTTTACTCTAATCGATCAAGGTAAGCATGATCAAGGGCTTCTGGATGGCATATATTTTATGAGCTATTTAACCAGTTATTTGTTTGGGCGATACAAGGAAGCTTATATTTATGTACTTAAAGCGGACAAGCTTAACGAGGGGCGTAAAAAAGGAGAGTATGAGTATGGGGCTCATGGCATGTACTATGTCCTTATTATGGCTGCGCTCTATGACTCAGTAAGTCCGCAAGAACAACGGCAATTCTTGAAGCTCATGCAGCATTATAAAAACCACATGAAGCGTATCGCTAAGCGTTGTCCAGAAAACTATAAGCATAAATATTTGCTGCTCGCGGCGGAAATTTCGCGTGTGACAAGGCTTAAGCTCAAGGCCGAACGTTTATACGAAGAAGCTTATGTTGACGCGGAAAAGCATGGGCATGTCCACAATATGGCGATTGCTTCGGAATGTGCAGGGAAATTCCATCTTGGGCAAGGTAATGTTTATCTGGCAGCTGTGTGTATGACCCGCGCTCATCAAGCTTATTTGAACTGGGGAGCAAAGGCAAAGGCTGCCGACTTGGAAGCCCGCTTCAAGCACCTGCTGCTTATCGACAACAAGTCTCCTGTTGACGGCATCGATTACTATGCTGTAATGAAATCGGTGCAGGCGATATCTCAGGAGGTAGTGATGGAGAAATTACTGGATACGTTGATGCGGATCCTGCTCCAGAATGCTGGTGCTGAGAGGGGAGCCCTGATTTTCGAGCAGGAGCATGTCCTGTTCGTTGAAGCCTATGGAACGGCCGGCCATATCGAACTGGCAAGTGAAATGTTGGATAGCACGGACAAGGTATCAACAGCGATTGTCGGTTATGTGGCGCGAACGATGGAGGAAATTGTGCTTGAGGATGCTTCAAGTGAAGGATTATTTACGAACAGTACGTATGTTCAGAAGAGAAAGCTGAAGTCAGTTGTTTGTATGCCGATCGTCAAAAATAACCAGATGGTTTGTATTTTGTACTTGGAAAACAATATGTCTGCAGGTGTTTTCACGCATGGCAGGATGGATGTGTTGAAGCTGCTTTGCTCGCAATGCGCTATTTCCATCGATAATGCAAGGTTATATACGAACATAGAACGGTTAAAAAACAGTCTGGAGGATCAAGTCAAGGAAAGGACACGCACACTGGAGCATGCAATGGAGGAAACAGCGGCAGCGTTGACGCAAGTATCGATCCAATCTGAGCGCAACCGTATTTCTGCGGAGGTTCATGATATTGTAGGGCATGCACTAACATCAAGCATACTGCAAATCGAAGCCGGGAAGAGGCAGCTTCATACTAACAAGGAAGATGCGAGAGTGAGATTGCAAAATGTGCAAGACCAGCTCCGGCATAGTTTATCAGAAATCCGTCGCTCCGTCCATATGCTGAAGCAAGGAGAGTCCTTTGATCTCAAGGAAGAGCTTCTTAAACTGATTCGGAATACCGAGCATCAGGCCAACGTTAGCATACATGTTACTATTAAGCAAATTCCAGAGCTAACTGGTGTTTATAATCACGTTATCTACCATGCGCTTCAGGAAGGTTTGACCAATGGGATACGGCATGGTGCTGCAGACATATTCCATTTTACATTGAAAACTGAAGGTAACCTTCTTGTTTTTCGATTGGAGGACAATGGCGAAGGAGCGGACCAAATAAACCCTGGGTTTGGACTTACGGCGATGAGAGACCGGGTTGAGGGTTTAGGCGGGAACTTATATATAGAGCCAGTAACAGGGCAAGGGTGTTTGCTGCAAATAGTTATACCCTACCTTTTGTAGGAGGAGGCAAAGATGGATGAAGATGAAGATTACAGATAGTCGCTTGTACAGACTTATGATAGCGGATGATCAATTCCTCACTCGCGAAGGTTTGAAAACAATTTTGGATTCGGAAGAAGATATGGATGTTGTCGGTATGGCCAAAAATGGCATGGAGGCCTACGAGCTGGCAGCTGCCTTGCTGCCTGATCTGATATTGATGGATATCCAAATGCCTGTTATGGACGGGATAGCCAGTATAAAAAGCATTAAGCGCGATTTTCCTCATATAGTGATCCTGATTTTGACTACTTTTGTAGATGATAGCTATATCGTGGAAGGACTTTCGAGCGGGGCGAGCGGCTATATTCTCAAGGATATGGACGGTGATAGGCTGATCAGCGCCATTCGTGACGCAGCTGCTGGCCAATTCGTACTGCAAGGTGTCATTGCGGAGAAATTAGCTGCCCGCTTAGCTCGCAAAGAACATGAATATGAGGGTTCAATGGGTGAAATGCGCTTAACAGACAGGGAGGATGAGGTGTCCAGATTGGTGATGAAGGGGCTGTCCAACAAGGAAATTGCTGAAGATTTACAAATATCGGAGGGCACCGTACGTAATTATGTGAGCACCATATACAGCAAGCTTGAGGTTAATAATCGGGCTGAAGCTATCGTCCGGCTGCTGCGCAAACAGCACCCGTAAAATGTCATATGACAATGGGTATGACAACCGACACTAGTGGATTTATGCTTTTCCTCCTATTGTTATATGGAGGGGGCGAGAGAATGCCATATTATTATTTTAGCGAAGTGTGGACGCCTTTAAGCAAGATTGGCATTAAGTTTTTTCGCGATGATGAAGGGAAGCTTTGGTACAAGCTGGGCAAGCATACAAGGCGCAGACTCGGGTTTAAAACCAAGGTTACTAAGAAGACGAAGGGTAAAAAATGAGCTGCTTCAAATGCCGGCTGATCGTATTTATGTCGGAAGCTTTATTCATTAGCGTCTTAAGGCGCATCAGATACCTTATATCCTTTTTTTAGGGAAAACACAAGTTGGCAGAATAAATCGCCAGCTTGTGTTTTTTCTCATACTCAACTGTCATAAAAGCTTTTCCTACCCATTATTAGCGTTTTGTTTGGAAACTTGTTAAAATTAACAAAGTACTAAGTTCATATTTTTGGAGGAATTTGGAGTTGAAAAAGGCATTTACCTTTCAAGATGAGAAATCTAGTAAATTTTGGTGGATAGATTATAGTGGCTGTGACTTAGCTGTTAATTATGGAAAGACAGGCTCTACGGGAAAATATGAACTCAAAGAATTTGATTCTGAAGAGGAATGCACCAAACAAGCTGAATCGCTTATTACCAAAAAACTGAAAAAGGGCTATCAGCCTGCCTATGATTTTGATTTTATAGATCGTTTTTATTTTGATGATGAGGAAATAGGGCCGCATTCAAAGACTTCCCATCCAAATTTTGTAAAACATTTTAACGACGATTTTTATTATGACTGCGCGGATGAAGAAGCACCGTTCGGTAGTGATGAAGGTTCAGATGCATTGTCAATACTAAGCGAAAATCTGAGAAATAAAAGTCAGCAGAACTTTGTTGATTTTCCTAAATATATGATCGAACATGAATGGGGAATGAAATATATTCCCGTTAGCAGCCTTAAAGAAGAGGAAGTAAAAAAATTAGTCGAAACTGACGAGATGGACATGACGCAAAGTGATATGATCACTTATGCTGTGGCTTTTGGTCAGATAAAAATAACAGGGAAAGTGGATAATCAACTAAGGCAATGTGCGATCGACTCCATGGAAAGGATGAAAATAACAGCAAAAGTTTTGAACTGGGGCGAGCATTCGGAACTATTAAATAAAATGATTGAAGATTTGAAATCTTTCTGAAAAAAAGGAGTTTTAGTTATGACCGATGATTGTAAAGCCATACTAGATTTTTTGAATTGTGATTATGAGCTGTTTGAAAATGAAAAGAGTGGCGAGAACATTCTCCGCCGCTTTAACGAACTCACTGAGCTAGGCAAAGAAGATGGATTCATCCCATTGATTGTTGTTGCAAGTGATACGCTGGCTGAAACAATTGAATTTATCTTTGATGATTTTGATGTGGAAAACACGACAGAGGGTATTGCTGCTTATCGTGCAAATGTCATCAAGGAAGCTGAAAAGCTGGATGTGGGTGCGTTCTTGGCTGATCGGCTTGCGGAATACATGGATATGCACAAGGATATAAATGTATTAGGCGAATTTTCGGAGGTCGAATCAAGCGGCTATTTCTACAGCCATATGGATGGAAATACACCTCATAAGGAAATTATTCTAGCTAAAATTCCTACTCGAAACCCTTGGGAGCTTGCAGCATGGATTCCTATGGGCGGTTTTAATGACTGTCCAAATCCTAAGGAGCAAATGGCGGTTTTCCGCCGCTGGCACCAGAAATATGGGGCAGTTCCTGGTCTAGTGACTTATGAGAATTGGGAGTTGGAACTTACAAATCCGCCAAAGTCCGAAGTGGAAGCAGAAATACTGGCAAAAGAACAGTTCGCTTTTTGCTATGATATTGTGATGCAGGCAGGAAAAGGTGGAGACAGTATCCGTGCGCTTGCAAGCCAATTAAAAGGTTCTACAGCATGGTACTTTTGGTGGGATTGATGAACATGATATACGAGTGATGATGAGGGCTGTGCCCACGACAAGATGGGCTGCAGCCTCTTCCACAGAAACGGTTATTCCAACAGCTTCAAACCAACCACACAAAAGATAACACCAAGTATGCAAACCATCCTCATCAGGCTTTTTGATTCTTTAAAGAAGAGCATCCCCACAACAGCGGCACCAACTGTGCCAATCCCCGTCCAGACTGCATAACCAGTGGAGAGTGAGATGGTCTCAAGTGCGCCGAGCAGTAATTGAAAGCTGCATATGAACCCTCCAATCAGGATAATGTTGTTGGTCCAGTTGTTCTTCTCAGCAACCCGCTTAATCCCGATGACTCCAACGATCTCCAACAGTCCAGCTGCGATTAACATCCCCCATGCAGAACTCATCGGATTCCCTCCTTGCCAGCCGTTAATTTCAATCCGAAAATAAACAACAGCAGCATCAAGATAAGCCCTATCTTTGCTGCACTAATACTGCCTTCTGCGATAGCTTCGACGATCACGGTGCCTACTGTCCCCAGTCCGGCGAACACCGCATAAACCGTGCCGACAGGCAGTACCTTGGTAGCTCTGATAATCAAATCGAAGCTGGTCAATAGCGAAATCAGTACGAGGATTTGGGGTACCGCCTCGTATTTAAACCCGGACGCCCAGACGATTTCCAGAGCGCCGCCCAGCGCCACATAAAGCCATGCCTTATTTTTTGAAATGACTTTATCTTTTTTATCTGTTTTCTCTAACGGGATCTTATCACTCAAGATTCATCTCGTCCTTTCGTTGTATTCTCTTGCTGTCTGAGCAAATAAGCATCTACGATCCTATCGATGTAGGCCATTGTTTCACCATCGAGTCCAAGCACCTTCTCATGTTTGCCTGGTTCCGGCCGGACCCATTCCCAATATTTTTCGAATAATTGGTCGCTCCCCTGAAACAGCTCTTCGCCAACAGTCAGCAGCTTTTCAGCTAGTCGATCCTCTGACTCCAAGTCTGATTCCGAATCGGAATCATGGGGAACATTCAGCCTCTCGTGCACCTCTTTCAGCAGCCGCAGCCAATTCAGATTCCGCGGGTCATCTGTGTCAAGTGAAGGCAATGCTTCGAGGATGGGCAGCTCTTCCTGCGTGAAATTCGCCTTTCGAAGCGCATCCCGCAGCTTACCGTTTTCCCCGGTTGCTGTATTTGCTTCTGTAATCTGGATAAATCCTAGCACTTCTTCGGCATTTACGTCCCCCCGGACCTCTACCGTATGAAGTGTTATGTGCAGCATGCGGTCCAGGAGGTGCAGACGTTTTTGCTCCTTGCGGACTTCCTCGATCTGCAGGCGAATGGCATGCTTCCAGCTTTCAGCCCGATTACCTTCTTGCTCTGCTGAAGATAGCACATTCGCAATTTCCGCGAGAGTAAAGCCGAGCTGCTTGAGCGTCGATATATGCTGAAGCCGCATAACGTCTTCGTTGGTGTAATATCTGTATCCGGATTCAGATACCATAGTTGGCTTAAGCAGCCCAAGCTTGTCATAATACCGCAGTGTCCTTATAGAAATGCCAGCTTCCTGCGCGAGCTTCCCAATTCTGTACATCGGCTCCCATCCTCCGTGTCTGTAATATGAACATAGTAAACCATGACGTATAGGGGAGAGTCAAGGTGTTGGTGGGGAAGAGGAGCGGGAGGGATTGGACCTTGCTTATTTCAACTTGGGAAACAACTTAGATAAAGTTCCTAATTACTAATATTTACAGTATACTAAGGGCACTTGAACTTCAAAAAGGGGGCACAGCATTGCTTCATCCAGCGAGTCTATGGATACCGTTTATGATATTGTTGCCGAACCTGATTTTCTTAAAATTAAAGCCGCAGATTGTGCCTAGTGAAAAAAAGAAAAGCCTGATCTTAGCGGTAGTAGAAGGCATTGGGAGATTTGGGGTGATCATAGTCCCCATATTTTTTTCTATACAAATTCAAAATGTATACGAAATAATCTCACTAATTGTGATGTTACTATCTCTTTTTATGTACTATTTTGGATGGGTAAGATATTTTAGGAATAATAGGGAGTTTAAATTGCTGTTCTCTCCATTGCTGGGTGTTCCAGTGCCTTTAGCTATTTTTCCAATTCTTTATTTTCTGTTCGCCTCAGTCATTACTCACTCCACCTATTTATTTATCTTCAGTGTGATTTTTGCCATTGGGCATATTCCAAATAGTCTTAGTGATTATTACCGGAGTATAAAAACTAAGTAAAGTGTAGTAGCACGTGAAGGGGCGATCCATAGGTCGCTTCTTTTCGTGTACTTTCAAGGAAGCGAATAAGCACACATTAACCAAACATCTATTCATCAATTGATCTTTACCAGGCACAATACCAGAATGGGAATAAAAGTACGGAAATTGCATCTATCAAGGAGAGAACATGCACCTATATAATCAAGGTGTGCTCAGATGGAAAGCTCAGGAGTACCCACTATTCTGATTGGCCAACTTCGATACAGGGGGAACTGGAAGTGAAAAAAGGGAGCATATCTTTGAACAGGTTTATGTTTGTGGTGGTTTTGGCAGGTTTTTTGGTCTTGTCAGCTTGCAGCAGTAATAGCAGCAATAGCGGTAACAGTGGAGGGAATGAAGCGGAAACTCCTGGCGCGAATACTGCGCAAAACAACTCTGAAGCTTTACAGGTCATAGAATCGGAGAATGCGGTCAAAGACGGGAAATATGATCCGCCTATTACATTGACGACGGTGAGAACTCAGGAAAACACAGTCAAGTTCACAGATGGGGATTCCATCCAGAATAATGTTTGGACTCGTGCTTATGAAGAGGAATATGGCATTAAAGTTAAGACCTTGTGGGCTGTGGATTCAAGCCAAATAGATCAAAAAATGAATTTGACCATTGCTTCCGGCGACATTCCGGATTTCTTCCGGGTAAATGCAACTCAGTTCAAACAGCTTGCCGAAGCGGGCATGCTTGCTGATCTTTCTGAGGTATATAATGAATACGCTTCCGAAAGAGTAAAGAGTTTGCTGACTGAAGAGGGAACCATGGCATTAGATTCTGCTACCATTGACGGCAAGCTAATGGCCATTCCTTTTACGAATCCAAGTAGGGAAGGTTCACAAATGGTTTTCATTCGTACGGATTGGCTAGATGCCCTCAAACTTCCAGAGCCAAAGACGATGGATGATCTCATGAAAATCAGCGAGGCTTTCTCCACCCAAGATCCTGATCATAACGGTAAACAAGATACTTTTGGTTTGGCGGTAGATAAAGATTTTATGCTTTTGAACGGTTTCTTTAACAGCTTTCATGCCTATCCGGACATTGTGGTAAAAGATAGCGATGGCAATTTGACCTTCGGAGCTACTCGATCTGAAATGAAATCCGCATTAGCCAAATTGAATGAGATGTTTAAATCGAAGCAAATCGACCCTGAATTCGGAGCAAAAGATATTACCAAAGTATTCGAGATGATCGCTAACGGCAAGATCGGAATGATGTACTATGCGTATTATGCAGGGTTGTATCCTCTGCAAGCGGCTAAAGACAAAGACCCTTCCATGGAATGGAAAGCGTTTCCGATCATGTCGGTTGACGGTAATCCTGCCAAATCCCAAGTGTCCTTGGGCGTAAATAGCTATTGGGTTGTGAAAAAGGAAGTCGAGCATCCCGAGGCGATTCTTAAAATGCTCGATTTCTGGGTTAAAACGTTTTATGAAAATACGTCGGACGAGATTTATCAGAAGTTTAATACTGCTCCTGAGGATGGCAACCAGGTCTGGCTTCTCAATAATATGGCTGCGTATAAGGCATTCAAGAATATAGAAGAAAGCTTAAGGATCATTAATGCGCTAGAAACTAACGAAACATCCAAATTAACCCCAGAAGATAAAGGTGTTTATGAGAAAATTCTGAAATTCCAATCCGGAGATCTGACCAACTGGAGCTGGAACCTGATATTCAGTAAAGGGCAAGCCTTGTCGGTATCCAACTACTATCGAACGAACAATCTCTATATGAATGATGAATTTTCAACATCACCTCTTGAATCTATCGTGCAAAATGCTCCAGCACTATCCAAGTTGCAAGCGGAAACATTCACCAAGATCATACTTGGGCTATCTCCCATCGAAGAATTCGATACATTCGTTAAGCGATGGTTGGAGCTAGGAGGAAATGAGATCTTGGCCGATGTGAATGAATGGTATAAAACGAAAAAATAAGCCGGGATCAAAGAAGGGGGGCGACAGTTGTGTAACAGATCATGGATGGGATTGAAACGCCTGCCGTCGTTATGGATATGGATAGTGCATAAGTGGGGAATGTTACCAAAGAATCTTTATCAATTCTCATATTCAGGAGGAGTACAATATGCCAGAAACCATGGATCATTTCAAGAAAAGTGATGAACAGCAAGGAACAGTTAGAGAGCAAGGCCAAGGTTCAGACGGAGATAAAGAGCTGCTTCTTTCAACGCAAGCTTTAGGCAGGAGGAAATTTCTAGCTGCGGTGGGGAGTTTGGGGGCGGTTGTTGCGGCTGGCGGTTTGCTGCTAAGCAGTCCTCAGTCCGTCCATGCATCCAAAAAAAGCAGCATTGGTGATGTCATTTCTCTGAAAAGTGTTGCAGATATTCAAAATCTTAATTTAACTTCGCTTACTGATGGCCAGCATGTCATTATAAGTGGCTTTCATCCGAGCACAAAAATGGGCGGCGGCATCTTCTATGTGGATAAAACCCGCGCAAAATCAGCTCATAATGGTGGCACCATTATTTCTGCCACTGTTCCATGGAATGGAACAGCAGCGGGTCTGGTGGGTTTTCTCAATAAAACAGGAGAAACAGCTCCAACAGGAACCGGCTGTCTGATTCGTTTGTATGAGGAAAGGTTTACCCCGTATATGTTCGGTGCACGGGCAAATGGTACGGCGGATGATACAGCAGCCATTCAGGCAGCTATTGACGCAGGCAGCCCTCTTTATTTCCCGGAAGGGACCTATTTATTAACGCTGGCAAAAAATATTACGCTTGCTGGCGGACCTTCTGTTTGTTCTTTAATTGCGCGGGATAAAATGAATCTGATAGGGGCAGGTATTGGAAAAACAATATTCAAGCTAAAGAATAATGAATCTACCGATGCTAGCCCCAAATACTATAATATAATAGCTGGAAATACGGTAATAAATAATCTTTATGTCGAAGGTATTACATTTGATGTGAACGGGGCTAACAATAGAATTAGTCCAAATAGAAGCAGCGGCAGCTATAACGCTTTTAATTGTGCAGGAATCTTCATCTCTGGAACTGTAGCCACTTCCGGCGCTGACGCGAGGTTGTATAACTCAAAGATTACTAATTGCGAATTTATTAACTCCCCTGGAGTTACTTGTATTGCTACAGGGCAGCAAGAAGCCCCCGGTGTACATAGCAATAATGTGGAGATAAGTTTTTGCAGATTTTACAACAACGGTATCGATAGTAGTGACCACTCTTCTATTTACATGTGGGGCGATTCCATAAATGTTCATGACTGCGTATTTGATCATCCTACAGTTTCCACAGGTATTGCAGGACCAGTAGTCGCTGCTGAGCTTCATGGGTCTGAAAATCTCTTCACTAATAATATTGTAAATAATTATACGCAAGGGCTATGGATTTCTGGTAATCAGCAAACACCTTCAAGGGGAATTAGCATAACAGGGAATTCCTTTACTGTTTCGTGGTTTGGTGTTGGTTTGTTCAGCATTAATCCTATAGGTCTCGGCACATCGGATGTTCTGATTGGACAAAACAGAATCCACATTATTGCAGGTGAAATTCTAAATCCGGGTATGGGCTTCCCAAAGACCGCTGTATTCCTGAATATGCAAGATGGCGGGGGTGACCGGATGACGGTTACTGGGAATCAATTGTATTGTACCGACAGATCTTCTAACATTGGAATTTTGGTCTGTGCTGCTGCAAATGGTTATATGAAAGATACGATGATAACTGATAATTTGCTCAATGGTTTTTGCAGAGGGATTTGTGTAGGGCTAGGGGCTCTTGGATCCGTTTACAATACGATAATAAAATCTAATGTAATTTGCAACCTCCAAGGGGCCACAAGTGTACCCACTCCACAAGGTATGCATGTGTCTGGAACGCAAGGTGGTATGATCATATCATCCAATGATATCAGCGGAGGGACAGGAACTACATATCAGGGCATTTTTCTAGGTAATTATGGAGCACCTGCCACACTAGAACGCCTTCACATGGAAGGAAATAGAATAGATATATCCGCATCTTACTCTATAGAGGACACTATCGTTGTAAATGGACAGAGGTCAGGTAGTCAAGCGCTTACCTTTGCAGCTCTTCCTGCACAATCCACATGGAAGATCGGTGATTCTATAACATTAGCCACCCCTCTACAAGCAGGAACAGCCCCAAATAAATACATGATTGTCGGCTGGCAAAGGATAACCAACGGCACTGGTAATGTCCTAAACACAGATTGGCTGGAGCGAAGAGTTCTTACTGGCAATTAGGTACGTGGTTTCCCCAATGATTTCATTAATGATTACAAAAAGATCCCATGCAGAACATCCCATAGATTTTATGGGATGTTTTTTTTTTGTGAAACTTATTAAAGTATAAGTTTTGGGGATGCCTGGAGTGAAAGGAATTAGTAGCATGGTGCAGCTTTATTGTGATGAAGTACTCGGTGTGACTGTTCATTCACCAAGGGAATCAGAAAGGAAACACAGATTTCCCTATTGCCACTATCCACTTCCCTCAGGAAGCAGCCTCTATGGACAGTCCTTTTGAGCGTGCGATTCATTTAACGATGTTTGAGAGTAGTATTTTTCATTGTCTGGATAAAATTGATAGCTTTTAGAATGCGTCTCATGTAAAATGTATCTTACTGAAATTTGAAACAATTTCCAATATTAAGGGGGAGAAAGACATGAAACAGACATCACACGATTCACTAGACTACTCGAAATGGTTTGAACAAGCACCGGCTAAACGTCTAAATCCTCTTCGTTTATTAGGGCGTTTGTATCATGGTCATCGTGGTAAATTATCGTTATCAGGATTATTTTATGTACTTAGAACATCTCCGCTTTGGATTTTGCCAATTGTGACAGCTAATATTATTAATATTCTTAGTTACCCAGACAATCACACTATGTTTGAATTCTGGATGAACCTAATTGTGATTGTGTTAATCACTGCGCTGAATGTTCCAACACATGTAATTCACATTCGTTTTATGAGCAAGTCTGTGCGGCATGTGGAAGCGGGTTTACGGAGTACACTTATCAGAAAGCTTCAGAAATTGTCTTTAAGCTATCATGGAGATATGAATGCAGGTAAGATACAATCCAAAGTGCTTCGTGATGTGGAAGCGGTTGATTTCTTGTCGAGGCAGATTATACTTTCTATCATTCCTGCGCTCATAAGTCTTAGTGTAATTATATCGATTACTTTAGCACATAGCTGGTATGTGGCGGCGTTTTTTGTGTTTATGGTGCCTACAGCGGCTTTTCTGGTGCGATTTTTTCGTAAGAGAATTACATTGTACAATCGGGAGTTTCGGCAAAATATTGAAAATATGTCTGGCAAGGTGTCTGAAACGGTAGAGATGATTCCTGTTACCCGGGCGCATGGATTGGAAGATTCCGAAATAAAGAAGGTTGATCATGCGTTAGAAAATATTCGTGCTGGTGGATTTAAAATGGACATGATTGAAGCGACCTTTGGCTCTATTAGCTGGATGTTGTTTCAGCTTTTCCAAGTCATCTGTTTGTTTTTTACGGCTTATCTGGCACATCTTGGATACATGGAAATAGGCGATATTATTATGTATCAAGGATTTTTTAGTATGATGATTGGCTCTGTAACACAGATTCTCAATGTTTATCCTAATTTAATGAAAGGTTTCGAATCCTTATATTCAGTGACAGAGGTGCTTCTTTCTCAAGAAGTAGAGGAATATAAAGGGAGCCATAAACCAGAGCATATTCATGGGGACTTCAAGTTTGAGGGCGTGAGCTTTCAGTATAGTGATTCCGATAAACATGTTTTAGAAGATTTTAATCTTCATGTCAAGGCGGGGGAGAAAATTGGTATTGTTGGAGAATCGGGAGCAGGTAAATCAACGATATTAAATCTGATTATTGGGTTCTATAAGCCTCAAAAAGGCAGGATTATCATGGACAATCTTCCAATGACGGAGCTAAGTATGAAAGAATATCGTCAATCCCTGGCTTTTGTTATGCAGAACAATATCTTATTTTCTGGAACTATTCGCGAGAATATCACCTATGGTCTGGATACGGTTTCGGAAGAAAGAGTTCAACAAGCCATTTGGATGGCAAACCTTCAGGATGTAATCAATGATCTGCCGCAAGGCATGGATACTTCCATCGGGGAGCATGGGGGTAAGCTATCAGGTGGTCAAAGACAGCGAATTGCGATTGCGAGAGCGTTAGTTAGAGACCCAAAAATAATTATTCTGGATGAAGCAACATCCGCACTGGATAATATTTCTGAGAAGCATGTGCAGCAAGCGATGGAACAGCTGATTAAAGGAAGAACGACATTTATCGTAGCCCATCGTCTATCAACCGTTCGTAATGTCGACCGGATTGTGGTCATGAAGAAGGGACGGATTGCCGAGGTCGGAACCTATGAAGAACTGATGGATAAGCAAGGCGATTTCTATAAATTAAAAAGTCTTTAGTATGAGTGTGGTAGATTAAGATGCCTCCACCATAAGAGCCATATTGGCTTATTGTTAACTTAAAGCAGCTCATTTGAGCTGCTTTAAGTTTTTTTAAATGTTTTTAATTGTACTTAAATGTTCATTAGTTTTTTCTATGGTCAATCGATAACAGCAATTATTTCGCTACAGGAATGGCCAGTACTTCTTTTAGATATTGTCCTGTATATGAGGCTTCAACCAACGCGACTGTCTCAGGCGTACCTTCAGCGACGATCTCGCCGCCAGCTTCTCCGCCTTCCGGCCCCATATCGATCACCCAGTCCGAAGCACGGACTACGTCGAGGTTATGCTCAACCGTAATGATGGTGTTGCCTGCATCAACCAGCTTGTTCAGAAGAACAAGAAGCTGCTTTACATCAGCAGGATGCAAACCCGTTGTCGGCTCGTCCAGCAGATAGAGCGTGTGATTCCGTGATTTCCTGCCAAGCTCCTTCGCCAGCTTGATTCGCTGACCTTCGCCACCGGAGAGGGTGCTTAAGGACTGCCCCCATTGCAGGTAGCCAAGTCCTACCTCGCACAACAGTGTGATGGCTTCGGCAATCTTGGGATTGTCCTGCAGCAGCGGCTGGCTCGTCTGCACGGTCATGTCCAGCAGATCGGAGATCGTCGAGCCTTTATAAGAGACCGCCAATATTTCATCTTTGAACCGTCGACCGCGACAGGCCGGGCAGCGGACTTCCAGGTTGGCGATGAAGTACATGTCCATCGATACGACACCTAAGCCTTGACAGTTCTCGCAGCGGCCGCCTGGTGTATTGAAAGAGAAGTGCTTGGACGTCAGTCCGGAACGTTTAGCTTCTGGCAGACCAGCATACAGATTACGTATCAATGTGAAGACGTCTGTATAGGTGGCAACGTTGGAACGACTCATCCGGCCAACTGGTGACTGGTCCACGGTAATCATCGTATCTATTGCACCCAGCCCGGTAATACGCTCGCAGCCATGCCGGTGCTGATTGTCCGTTCCACCAGCTGCAAGCAGGTCGAATAGCAGTGTGGATTTACCGGAACCAGACACACCCGTCACGGAGATGAGGCATCCTAAGGGGAAGGAGGCTGTGATATGCTTCAGGTTCCGTTCATATGCGTCGTGAATGGTCAGCACGTTTCCGTTCCCTTTCCTTCGTTTAACCGGTTTTGCATACTGAAGACTTGCTTCCCGCAGATAGGAGCCTGTGACCGATTCCGGGAACTCAGCCAACTCTGCCAGACTGCCCTCCCCAACGACGCGCCCGCCGAAGCTTCCAGCTCCAGGCCCCATGTCGATGACATGATCGGCAGCGCGCATCATCTCCACCTCATGTTCAATGACGAGCACTGTATTTTCAAGGTCTCGCAGTTGCTTGAGCACCTTGATCAGGCCTGCTGTATCCCGGGGATGCAGTCCAGCAGTAGGCTCGTCGAGAATGTAGAGCACTCCGGTCAAGCCTGAACCAAGGATCGAAGCAAGCCGAAGACGCTGCGCCTCTCCTCCGGAGAGCGTTACCGTCTGACGGTTCAGCGACAAATAACTGAGCCCCACATCAACGATCCGATTTAGTCTAACGATCATGTCGTGTAATAGTGATTCTGTTAAAGATAGGCTGTCTGGAGACAGCTCTGCCTTCAGCTGCTTCATCCAATTAAGCGCGTCATCAAGCGGCCAGCTGCCAATCTCTGCTATAGAAGCGCCACCGACTTTAACGGCAAGGATTTCTGCCTTCAACCGCAGGCCTCCACAGTCTCCGCAGGTTTGCTCCCGGAACATCGCCGCTTCACCAGGCTGGCCGTCCTTTTCCTTGTAGCGCCTCCAGATGCCGGTAACGACGCCCTCGAATTTACCCTGTGTTACGGTTTTTGGCGGCTTCTGCTCTGGAAAATGGCTCTTGAACGAATCGCTTTCTACCCCATAGTAAAGCAGATCCCGCAGGGCGGGTGTCCAATCACGAAGTGGCAGGTCAGGATCGAAGCCGAGGCCGTAATGCCGGGCAGCTGCTGACAATATACTCGTCTGGTAGGCGATTAGTGATTCGTACCAGAAGGTGACACAGCCTTCGCGCAGACTGCGGCCCTCGTCAAAGACGGCGTCGAGATTCAAACTGATCGTATGTCCTAATCCACCACAGCACTCACAAGCTCCATCCGGCGTGTTGTAGGAAAAGTGCCGACGGGTAAGCTTCTCTAAGCGGTGCCGGCAAGCCCGACAGTCGAAGAATTGCTGATCAACGGGAAGCTCTTCCTCACTGCCTGAAGCAAGCAGGTTTGCTCCGTGATCGTATGAAGGGGCAAGAGTCGTGCCGCAGTGGGGACAAGGGCGCTCGCCCAGCTTTTCGTAGATGACACGCAGGTAGGTATGTATGTCTGTTACGGTACCGACGGTGGAACGCGGATTTCGGTTCGTCACATGCTGTCCTACACTGATGGAGGGTGATAAACCAACGATGGCATCCACCTTTGGCCTGCCTACTGCATCCGAAACCATCCCCATCGATTCCATGTACTGCCGCTGACATTCTCTCTGCAGCGTATCCAAGGCGAGAGTGGATTTCCCGGAGCCGGAAGGTCCGGTCAGAACGACCAGCTTATGCTTGGGAATCTCCAACGTAATATTTTTCAGATTGTTCTCACGAGCGCCTGTTATGACGATCTTATTGTTCAAATAACATCTCTCCGTTTCAAAATGGGTTTAGGGTATTTGTTCTTATTTGATCATACGTCTTTATATTACAACATTAGTGCAAATGAGAAGGTTGGGAAAAGATTATCTAGTTATAACACAGCAATAAGTAAAGAAAGCTTAGCAATGTAGTTTAAATTAAAGTGATAAATAATTTCATTTAAAACTCCTCCTTTTAGCATGTTCGCTGCTATAGGGAGTGCGAATGCAATTTGAGGATAGTGTTCGTATCGAACTCAGTTTTAAGCCTGTCAAAAATATTCCCGAGGTTCATGACGATTCTTTGAGTAAAAGGGGCCTTTATCCGCAAAATTGGTATCCCGCTTGCAGAAAGAACGTCTGGGATACGAATATCCGCGGCAGGAGGACCTTCGTGTGACGGCTTATATCACTAAAATTAGACAACTGCCAGCTGACGCGCAGTCTTTGGTTGGATAAAAGTAATGGATGTCTTAACTTCCCTCATATACTCATAGTGCTGAACGAGCACATGAACATGGAGGAGGCGGAGGGAATAAGCGTAGTCGAAAACCAGGAGGATTTTCTTTATAGTTTGAAGATGCTTGAAGATGAGATAGCCCATTCATTGGCGGCAGTCCACAGTGTTTCAAAAGGTTTGGAAATCCTTAGCGCTAAACTGGATCATCTTTGTGAATTTATAGTGAATAAGGATAATGAGAAGCGGTGGGGAAAATGGGGAAGCAGCGAAGAAATTAAGCAAGGCTCAGGGAATGTAAGAGAAATATCGGTCCATGCGTTAAGTGTGGTTGAAAAAATGAGATCTTATCGTGCTTATAGCGGGAATTTGGACTTGAATCTATACATATCGCTGCTATCTGCATCTGTTAAGGAAGAATGGCGATATACGCAAATTGACCAGACATCCAAAGTTTTATTTATCGGTGCTGGTGCATTCCCTTTGTCCGCTTTTACAATTGCTAGAAACACGTCTGCTGAGGTAATTTGTACAGATATTGACGATGAAGCCGTTTATCAGGGAAGAAAATTAACGGAATTTCTAGGTTTGCAGAGGAGCGTTCACTATTTGGACAGTCACTTGAAGGCATCCGAAGCTGCAGGGGCATGCACACATGTCTTCATTGCGTCACTTGTTCCCGAGAAAATTGAGATTGTTGAGGAGCTTAAAACCGCAGTTCATCCCGATTGCAAAATGATCATACGTTATGGAAACGGATTGAAGTCACTTTTCAATTATCCGCTTTTTACGGATTTGTCATCAGATTGGAAGGTGGACTGGCAAGAGGATTGGCAAGTGGATTGCATAAACCGGCCTGCATGTCTCTACGACACGCTTATTTTAAGTTTGCCCAAATCAGCTCTTGCCGCAGCAGCGGCTAGGGAAATGATGGCAAGCCGGAGAAGTTGAAGGCTTAATATTTGAATACTAAAAATCATTTTGATTTGAACAAGGATGCGGCAAATGGGGATTCCTGGAAATTAAGGTAAATGCCGGTGAATCGCAGAAATGCCAACTCTTTGCCGTATCCGCGTGTTCAAATTTCATGATATTTAATGCATTCCTAGCCTTTAACAGCTTTACCCTGAGTCAGACTCACATCTTGCTCCCACTGCAGGCGAATCGATTTTCCAGTGAATAAATCATCGCTGTCGGACACCTGAAAGTGCAGATGGGGCTCGCTGGAATTACCCGAATTGCCGCACTGGCCTATAGGATCGCCCTTGGATACCTGATCACCGACTTTGACAACTGCCGAACCCTTTTTTAAATGTGCCAAAAAGCTGTATTCCCCATTACCGTGATCAATGACGACTACGTTACCTGCCGGATGTTCGGCATTCATTACCCCCACAGGGTTGTTATCCTCAATATCGTTCACCACATGGACCACTTTGCCATCTTGTGGCGCAAGGATTTCCTGGCCGAACGCATAATAGCTCTCGTTTTTCGTGGCGTCCCCCTTATAGGAATACCCGTCTTTGGCCTGAATGATATCGTAAGCGTAACGCTGACTTTCCACTTCATAGTGATAGTTGGCTAGGACATTAGCCCCGCCCCAGAACACATACCATTCCCCTTTGAAAGGCAGTCCGTAAGCGAGTTTCGTCTGAGCTGCATCAGTCTCCGGAAAGCTCTCCAGTGGCTTGACCTGCAGCCCTGAAATTTCCCCTTCTGGACTCATGGTGACAACAAGACCCTTCTTGCCTTCCGGGTCGGTCCATGTGTAGTATTGACCGCCATTCAACAGCATTTCTGATTGCATGTCCCAAGATTTGACGCCTTGGTTGAAGCTTTCCGCTGCCTCACGGAGCTGGTCTATTGTAATTTGCTTCTGGAAATCTTTGCTCAGCTGCTTATAAATGTTATCATATTCCCCGTCAAGCAAAGCTTGGCCGATTTGTTTGGCTTCATATTTCTTGCCGGCCGGTTCCGGGGATACCGTATTTTTCGGTGTACTTGTTCCTGTATTCTCAGTGGTCTCTGTAGCCGATCCGGGCTTCGGCTCTTTTTCTTTGCCCCCGCAGCCTGTAAGAACGACCGCCGCAACTGTTAACATTATGAATGCTTTCTTCATCCCTCTGCACCATCCTATATCTTTTTTTTATGTTTATAGTTTTATTATAGATGCTTAATCTTATTTCCAAGGAAACGGATCCTTATCGCTGTCTTAATTAATGAGACAAGAATTAAGGTTCTGTTAAGGAAGCTGCCGTTTTTCTAACCGTCTGAAAATGGTAGAATAAATGAAGAATGTACCAGGAAAGGAGAGAGGTTAAATTGAATGATGCCGCCATCCTTCTGGTGGACGATGAGCAGGCGCTTCTTCAGATGCTGGAGACAGTGCTGCGCAAAGAAGGTTTCGTCCATATCGACAAAGTAACAACCGCTGAAATGGCTATCGCTTCCTGTGAGCAAAACAATTATGACGTGATCGTACTCGACGTGACGCTTCCTAGAATGAGCGGCATTGAAGCCTGTCCTTTTATCAGGCGATTAACGGATGCTCCGATTTTGTTCCTGAGTGCGCGAACAACCGATTTCGACAAGCTGACTGGCTTTGCTGTTGGAGGCGATGACTATGTAACGAAGCCATTCAATCCGCTGGAGATCGTTGCCCGTATCAAGTCCTTGCTGCGGCGTACAAGCAAATCCGTATTTGCTGCTGCAAATCAAACAAGCCCGACCGTGCATGATTTTGGCTGGTTTCAAGTGAATGAGACCGCTGCTGAGCTGGTTGTTGAAGGGGTGCCCGTATCGTGCCCATTACTCGTCTTTCAATTGCTGTTATTCTTTTGCAAAAATCCGAACCGGATCTTTACAAAAAGCGAGCTGTACGAGCGGGTGTGGGGCGAGCACAGCATCAGTGATGACAACACGATCATGGTTCATATTCATCGCATTCGAGAGCGGATCGAACCCGACCCGACACAGCCGGAATACCTTGTGAACGTTCGAGGTCTTGGTTATAAACTGATCGAGAAGGAGAGCGAGCGACCATGAACGTGAAATGGCGGCTTACCTTTCGGCTTATTGCCTGGCTGGCCATTGTTGGCCTCATTCTGTCGATGCTTGCCGCAGGTGCGCTTTATTGGACTTACAACCAACTGTCGCGAATCCAGGCAGGAAGAGAATTCGAAAGCGCTGGACTATACCAGCTGGTCCAAACGATTAGAACCAGGGGAGACGACCTGCAGTTTGATCCTGAACTGCTGGAGATGGTCCGCCAAAGCGGGGGCTGGCTGCAGCGTATCGACGAGAACGGTAAGGTAACCGATGCTTTCTTTACGCCACCTGACGTGCCTGACTCTTACGGTCCTGGCGAGTTTACAGCTTATTGGCTGGGAGGGAGCCCTTTTCCTTATCATTTATACTTGTGGATTCAGGAAAAGAATGGTGTTAACCATACGCTGATTTACGGTTTGGATAAAAAGGATGAGAACCAGCTCCAGCTGCAGCAATTGATGGAGCAGGGAGTTATAATGGGAAGCACAATCCGGCTGCCTGAGGAATTGGAGGAGCAGATTAAGCTAAGCGGCTCCTGGCTCCAGGTGGTGGACGCGGAAGGGGAGGAGTTGGCCTCAGTCAACACACCAGCTGAGGCGATCGGCCGCTTCTCTGTTCAGGAACTGGCGCTCCGCTCGGTTTATCCCGATCGTTATGGCATGAAGCTGATTACCCATTATGACAAAGAAACCGGGGAAACATGGATTCTTAGCTCCCCGCTTCCCGGATACCAACCCGGCGAGAAGCCACGGATGGATCCGGAAACCCGGGTGCTGGCGGTGGGCATTGGCACGCTTTTGCTTGCGGCGATGCTTGTTTTCGTACTTTTCTCCTATTGGTTTGGTCATCGCTTCGGTTCTCCGATCATTCATATGATGAAGTGGCTGCGATCTTTGGATGAAGGCAGTTATGCCGAGCCAGCTTTACCGGACGGCATCCCGCGAAGCCAAAACCGTCTTGGCAAGAGGAAACGCAAATACCGCATTTACGGGGATGTGATCCATTCCCTCGACTCTTTATCTGGAACGCTCCGCCGCAATGAACGAATGCGTACCGAGACTGAAAGGATGAGGGACGAATGGATTTCCGGGGTGTCCCACGACCTGAAAACGCCGCTCTCCTCCATCAAAGGTTATGCATATATGCTGGAGGCCGATTCGTATGACTGGACAGCGGATGAAGTGCGGTCGTTCGCTAAGGTTATTTTGGACAAATCCTTGTATTTGGACGATCTGATCAATGATCTGACATTGACGTACCAGCTTAAGAGCGGCGGCGCAGCACCGTCTGTAGAGGTCGTAAATATGAATGAATATATGGCAGAGGCCGTTCGGGAATCATCCAACCATCCACTTTACAAAGAGGACAGCATCCGCTTCATGCCCGCAGATCATCCCGTTTGTCTGGCGCTATACAAGCCCTGGTTTCAACGGATTGTAGATAATCTTGTCGCTAATGCTCTGCTGCACAATAAGGAGGATACGAAGCTAACGATATCTGTGCAATCTGCCGGAAATGGGGATATCATCGTGACCTTCACTGATGACGGAGAGGGGATGGACGAGCAAACAGCTTCGCGGCTGTTCGAACGGTATTACCGTGGTTTGGATACCGAGAGCCGGGCAGAAGGAACTGGTCTCGGCATGGCCGTGACCAAGGCGCTGGTGGAAGGGCTTGGGGGAATGATCGAGGTGAATACTGCAGTAGGCCGCGGGACTTCCATTCGTCTGGTGTGGAAGACGGAAGAACCACAATAAAGAAGATCGTCCTCAACTTTGCTTTTACTATGAAGCCAGGTTAAGGGAGGATGAGCTGGTGGATGAGCGTTAGTAGCAGCCAGTAGCCGAGCAGCAGACCGGACTCCGCCGAAATGAGTGTGCACGCGAATATGCTCCACTTAACGATGTTTTTCATCGCTAAAACGAGTGTTCTGGGGCCATCCGTCACGTTAATGATGATTTTCATCGTTAAAAGAGGCCCGATGGCCTCTCAGGGTGGTTAAAAGGGATTTTAACGATGTTTTCTTCGTTAAAGCAAGGCTGAGGAGAGGATCTGATGCTTTTAACGATGAAAAACATCGTTAAAGTAGCAGAACCTGCACAGCTGTATAAGCTTATCATCCCCAGAGCCTGTGTCCGCTAGGAAATCTCCACTAACCAAGAGAAAAACCATTGATAGCTGTCTGTTTGAGCTTGGTGTTCGTACGTTTGTAGCTGAAAGAGGTAAGGGGGATGGGTGGAAAAGCGATAGCGTCCGCATTTAAAGATTTGTTCCATCCTTTTACATTCATTTCAGGGAACAAATCTTTAACAGCGGCTGAATCCCACAGCTATTCCCTCTCGCAACACACTCTCTCACAACACACTCTCTCACAACACTCCCTAGTTGCGAACTCTCACCTAAGGACGCCGCAAGGCGTATATTTAAGTGGGGGAAACGGTGCGAATTCAATGTGATAACTTCCGCCAGCACTTACGGAAAATCATCAACAATTCCGTAACCTGCTTTACTCGCCAACGCTTGCAAGGATTCGATTTCGTCTGATCTCACTGTAATCAATACATAGCTATCACTATCAATATCCATAAAAGCTAATGTAACTCCGAATTTTTCAAGGTTATCTCTCAACATTTGCAGTACTTCATTAGTGGGCAGTGAGTCTTCATTCTCTACCTCAATCAGTACCGATTCAGGCACAGTAAACTGCTTTCGATCAAGCAGCTTGCGCGTTGCCCACACAATGGTATCCGAGGCTTCCTTCCAATCTACTTCGAAAGCGAGCTGATCCTCCGCGAGTGCATCCACTAAAGAAATCCATGGTTGATCATCAATGGGGCTATCAATGCCGCGGTTGATCAGACGGTCCTCCCATGTGTTGAAATACTCCAGTGGCTGTTCAATTGCTAGCTTAATCTCGGCTACAATTTGTACATTGCCTGCAGACAACCTGGTACCCAACTCCAGAAGAGCTGCCTTGCTCGCTTCTTGTTTTTCATCTATTGGCGGAGGCAGCTCATCTGGTGAATCACCGTCCTGTTTCTTTTTACGAAAAAAATCAAAGATTCCCACTCCAACACCTTCCTCTTTGGGCACATTGCTTTAGGGTGAACACGATACTGTTACTGTAAGACC
Source organism: Paenibacillus eucommiae (assembly GCF_017874215.1). GTDB lineage: Bacteria > Bacillota > Bacilli > Paenibacillales > NBRC-103111 > Paenibacillus_AI > Paenibacillus_AI eucommiae. The sequence continues at coordinate 38,094 of NZ_JAGGLB010000035.1, read as the reverse complement.
TAAGCTCATTATAACCTGTATTGATTGTCAATACCTGGGACTGTGGGACGAATCTGCTTGCAGTTGTGTAGATGGATACATGCTGGACACATTGCCTGAGGAAAACAAGTGAAATAAAGTGTAATAAGGTGGAATAAAGTGAAAAAAGAAGAGGTTACCCTCGCCTTTTTATGGCTGAGCAAAAGCGGTCGTGTTTTTTTGATAAGTTGGAAGGCGTTGAAATCAATTATGGGAGGAGTCCTTGATACTCGATAGTTTGTAAAATCCAATCAACTCAGGCGACATTTCCTCAGGCTTGCAATCTTTGAAATGGACTGATATTTTCACGGAATCCACATTCTGGCCGTTAATTTGTTGCGGCACTTCGGCTAAATGCGGGATGATAATGGTTTCTCCAGCATAAGCCCACAAAGGAATCAGCACGGTATTTGCATGATCTAGCTCATTGCCGGCAGCATCTTGAAACAACATCTGCAGCAATATCCAATCGGACGGAGCAATATGCTCCGGCACGTAAAAACGGCAAAGCATACCATAGGTGCCCGGTTCCGCGGCCAGTTCGCCACCGCTGCTCATTCCAGCATGCGTTCGAAGGGCTAGTGTTGCATCAGGCCGTCCACTTTTTGCAATGAAGGCTTCATGCAGGAGTGAGCCCATCTGCCGAACGGCAAGGTGTGCATGCTGCTGCGCCGAGCTAATTCGTTGCTCCAATGCATTGGAGGCTCCTTGATTCGCGCCATGATTGTCAAGCCAGTCAACGATCAACGAGAGTGCTTTGAAATTCAAAGGAATCCATGTTACATTCCATGATTCAGGCGTAATCCACTGATGAAGTACAGGGTGACCATGAAAATCTTTTACAAGTTGGATGCGCTGCGCATAATGAGCAACACGCTGCAGGTTTTCATCAAGCAATTGCAGCATCACAGCTGCGTCTGTTGGTGCTTCTAGCGCCTGTCTGCGCGGATAGCTCAGAGCGGATGCTTCATAGAACGTGAAAGCCTGGATTAATAATTGTGCTCTTTGGCGTTGCACCTCCGTTTCTGACTTTTCCAGAACAGATTCGAGCAGATGACGGCTGTGAGCGATATCCTCTTCAGTAACATCGTATAAATAAGATGCATTATAAAATGGCATGTAATTGTAACGATGAGGTGCTTCAATATAGTGTTTATACCATGAAGATTGCAAAGAGGTCTTTAACCAGAAATGCTCCCAATGCTTGTAATACTGTGCTAAAATACCACCAGCCAGCTTGCCGACAGCCGCTTCGCACCAATCATCAATCAACGCATCGACGCTCTGCTGAGGATTCCATTGCAGCCGGGCTAATACCCAGGGTTTCGGGCCTTCTCCCCAATTTGCATACAGTTCGGCGTAGTGGCCTAGCACCCCGTTTTGCTGAGCGTAGCGGTAATTTTCTGCAGCACGATGCAGGTAGACCCTAGGAACTGTATAGGGGGATCCGTAAGCATATTCGTAAAAGCCTAATGAGGGGGCAACCTCGTGCCATCGCATAGTTAAATCGTGCCCGATCTGGCCAATCGGCTTATCTTCCCAAGACATCCGATCATCTGTAATGTAGACAATAATGTTAGAAGGTAAAGTAATGGTTTCTGGCGGATCATACAAGTCTGAATAGGCATACACACTTAAATATTTATCAGGATGCTTTTGTTTGACGCCATTTGCAACTTCTACTGCCCATTTGAAAAAGATTTCTGACATATGATGCTCGCCCACCGAGTTTTTACGATGCGGGTTAAGCGGGTGGTCCGGACGTGCTTCATCAAAGCCGCCATTATCGTTGGTGCAAATGGAATAACACCATTGATCTGGATGTTCATCGAAATAAGCATTGATCGATTTGACGGCTTCCTGAGCAAGGCCTGGAGCTGTGAAGCAAGGCTGCCAATCTGTCTCAATGTCTAAATTGACTCCTTTAGGAAAGAACTGAGGATGTGTGGATGCATATTTTTTCGGTGAAAATAATTGCCAAAGGTTATGGCCAAGCTGAAAGCGATGCCGCAATCGGTTCCGTTGATCCCATACTTCATCGCTGCCTGAGAAAGACCGGCTTAGAAAGACCGGCTCCTGCTTGACAACTTCCAAAGGTAAGATAAGTTCGTTCAACTGCGGGATTGCCTCACCGAATTCTCCAGGCATCAGCCAGCGTACTCCGACATATCGCTCAAGAAACTCGTAAACGCCGAACTCAGTTCCCCACGGTGACGGACCTTTAATGGCAACCACTTTGTCTTGCACTTGAATAATAAATCCGTCTACGTCCATCCCTGCTAACAAGGAGTCCCATTCGTCAGCAATTTCATGCACAGCAGCTCCTATAAAAATTCGTGTGATTTCCTCTGTATGTATGCTACTCTGCGCTTCACTTACTGAGAGAACAGGCAGTACTGCACCTGTTGCCTTGAACACATAGCTTGCTAGTAACTCAGCGGCTTCCTTTGTCTTGGCATCGCTTTCATCAGCTACAATGACGACGGCCGCGGCTATTTTGTTCTCGATAATTTTGCAATGCTTCTCTTCTAAGCTCAAAGTTTATTTCCTCCCAAAAAATGAGATTATTTAGGTTCTTCGTTAGTATAGCATGAGTTTGGCACTTGGTGAATGCTCTAAACAAAATTTTCTTAATAATTAAGAAAACTCCTTTAGGGGGTACTTTGAGGAGGGCGTTTAACGATGTTTTTTTACCGCGAGGGAAGGAATTCTTCCTAAACTTAGCTTATTACAGAGGATACGTCTTCATAAATTCCAAGATGGTATCATTCACAAATTCCTCAGGGGCAAAAGGATCTTCCACTCCCGGGGTTGATTCCATGTTAAAATTATCATAACTATGCTTTAAGGAGAAGCTATTTTATAATCAAGTTTGGGGATCAATTGATTTTAGCAGGAGGTTAAGCCTGATATCTTTTCAGGAATATTAAATTTAGGAGTGGAACATATGTCAGCAGGAAATGGAACCAAGGAAAATCCTTGGAAATTAAAAACACCACCACAAACATCTGAGTATGAAATGTACAAGGACGAAAAAGATGGCAAAGAGATTATAGTATGCACAGTAGGGAAGACGGTTTTACATTACGATTATCGCTGTCTTGAAGACCTGCACGCTATGCTCAAGCAGCATGGGGATTGGATGGAGCTTGGCAGTGCTGATGAGCAAAAACCTGCAAAAGAAGGTACTGTTGAAGCTTGGGGCCGCTCGGCTGAAAATCCTGTTAGTGGCTGGTACGGATTAAAGAAAGGGCTGAGGGGGAGGTTTGGCATGTATATCCCACCTTTAATGGAGGAATTGGGGCTTGCAGAAGTAGAGCATAATCCTAGAAATAACCGCATGAGAGCGAAATAATTTTGAAATACTTTGCTAGGGCTAACGTCTGAAGTTGATGGATAGAAAAAATAATCGCCTTTCCTCTGATAATGGATAGGGCGATTTTTTTATTGTAGAAGACTATCTGTTCAGCAGTATGCTCTGTTTTTCATAAATGCGCACAGAAGGTACCATTGACACTATACCATCTCTCCGTGGATGAAAGTGGCCACAATTGATCATTTTCCGTCCGCAAAGGGTATGGTGATGTCCAATGTTACTCCTCTATCACCATCCCCGGCAAAAATCACCAAAGCGCCTCCAACCTGCTCCAGCCTTTCTTTCATGGCATTTAGGCCAAAGCCGAACACAATTGGGCCGGGAGGCCTGCCATTATCGGTTAAAGTAAAGCTGATAATCCCCGCCCGGCAGGTCAAGGAGAACCGGAAATGCGTGCTGGCCCCATGCTTCATGCCGTTTGTCAGGCCCTCTTGCAGTGCGCGATAAATGGCCAGTTCCATTAAAGGTGGCAAATCCGGAAGTGCTGTATCAATTTCATAGGTAATATCCACTCCGGTCTGCTTTTTTGTTTCATGGATCAAACCCATAAGCTCGGTAATAAACGGAATGCCAGAGCTGTTCTCACGCAGCAAATGTACAGATGTTCTTACATCATTCAGTCCATTGCGAATATTGTCTTCCGTTCTGACTATCATATCGAGGGCAACCGTATGATTATTTTTCCTTATCGCGTGAGCGGCTGTTTGCAGTCCCGTCAAGGCAGATGTTAATGTATGCCCAACGGAATCATGGATGTCCCGGGATATTCTTGTCCGTTCTTCTAATTTGACTTTCTGTTCCAGCTCCCTAGAAGCGATTTGCAGTTGTTCATGGTCTAAAGCCAGCTGATTTTTTTGCTGAAAAGCAATTCTCGCCAGCAGACTCATCCCGAATATGGCGAAGTAATCAATAACGCGAGGGAAGAGCAGATAGATCTCTTCGAAATTCGGAAACTGGCGATAGCTCATAACACCTATCAAAATGGTAATGTAACTCACTATCGTAAAGATAATAGAATGGGTCCTGGAGTGGTAGAAGGTAAATTCTCCAATGAGGATCAAGAGGTAAATTTGGGCAAAAAAGCTTTCTGACCATACCGAGAGGACTATAGATAAGATGAGTTGCAAAATGATAAATAGAGTGCCGGGCATTCGGCGCAGATCAAGCTTCAGGAAGTAATCCCGAAGTAGGACAAGAATAGCATAGCTGCATGAGAGCAGGCATAATGCTAGCGAAAAATTAGGGGTATGGAGCAATAAGATGACGGTCCCGCCTAAAACGAATAGGGTCAGGAAGAAAGTCATTCTTCTATGAAGATGTTCATCCATATTATTTTACCTCATCTGGAATAATCAATTGACTATCCTAATGGTAACACAAACATGACTTTAGTCATATATGGAAGTGAAAAAAATGTCGTAAATTGGCTGAAATACGAATGTCAGGTGAAGTTCTTCATCTAGGCAGGAGCGATAGAAATGGATTTGCCATTGATGAGATGTTCATTTGAGCAAGGGGAAAACCTCATTTTTTTCATATAGTTTGCGCACTTGATCTGCCATATACGCTGGGGAATGCGGCATTTCATTACGAATCCACCACTCCAAGATACCAATGAAAGCCGAGGCCATAAATTGGGCATTCACTTCATTGTCTATATCCGGTTGGAGGTTTTGCCTATCGAGCTTCTCTCTAACGTTGGTGGCCACGAACTGCAGCAGACGCTCCCGGAATACCGTGGTTCTTTGATTAGTGAACATGGCGGAGAAGAACAGAAAGTTCGCCTCAAAATAATCGAACACTGGCTTCAGATCACTGACCAGCGTTGATATTTCCCGGTTCAATTCATTTTTGCTGCAGAACGTGATGAGTATGTTTAAATGCTGCTCAATACATTTATCTAGCAAATCGTATTTGTCACTGTAATGCAGATAGATAGTACCGCGGTTAACATTCGCCCGTTCGGCAATGTCGTTAATAGTGATTTGTTCGAGCTCTTTTTCGGAAAAAAGCTCCAGAAACGCCTTGTTGATGGCTTCCTTTGTTCTGATAATCCGCCGGTCGGTTTTGGTTACGGTCTCCATTCTTCGATTGCACCCTCCAGTAAATGAACAATTTCATGGCATCTGTTGTATATGAAACAAAAGCGCATGTATTAGCGATTGAATTGATGTGTATTCTCTATATAATGATAATCAACGGCCGTTAAATAATCAACATGAATTGAATAATGAACATCTGATCGATAATTAGTATGACTAGAATATCTACTATATCTATTATGGGAATAAAAAAATTTCTTAAGGGGCGGTAACGAATGGAACATACAAAAGACAAGGTAGTCATCATAACGGGAGCATCCAGCGGAATTGGGGAAGCCACAGCCAAGTTATTGGCCCAAAAGGGAGCAAAAGTGGTTCTGGCAGCAAGAAGAGAAGAGCGTCTGCAGGCGATCGTGAATGAAATTAAACAAGAAGGCTGGGAAGCTGCTTATTATAAAGCGGACGTTGTCTCATCAGAGGATATGCAAAAACTGGCACAGTTCGCCTTGAAACAATACGGCCGCATCGATGTGCTGGTGAACAACGCCGGAGTTATGCCGGTTTCGAGACTGAATGAACTAAGGATTGCGGAATGGGATCAGATGATAGATGTGAATATTAAAGGTGTGCTGTACGGCATCGCCGCGGTGCTGCCAATCATGAGGGAACAGCAAACAGGACATATTATCAACATTTCTTCAGTTGCGGGCCATGAGGTGAACCAAACTTCGGCTGTATACAGTGCCACCAAATTTGCCGTCAGAGCAATTTCTGAAGGCCTGCGCAAGGAAGAATCTCCGTCCTCCCATATCCGATCTACCATTATTGCGCCAGGAATTACGGAAACGGAGCTGCTCAACACCGTGAATAGCCCCGAGGTTATAGCGATGGCGAGTCATTTTAGCGGCTTGGCCATTTCTCCATACAGTATCGCTAGAGCGATCGCCTACGCCATCAATGAACCCGAGGATACCGGAGTCAATGAGATTGTGATTAGACCGACTGCACAGCCGTAATACAGTGCTACTTTGAGAAAAACTGTGTAGAATGAGTTCGTTATATTCTTTGGAATTTTGTACCTTTGGGGAAAGAAAAAAAGGCACATACCTGTGCCCCTTTCCCTAGCTGTTATTGTCTGATAACTAAAATATCACGAGGAGGGATTCCAGTACTTTGGATTAGTTGAATCTGGGAATTAGTAAGATTGCGTCCTACTAAAATAAAGGAAGAAGTTAGATTATTGAAATTACCTAAATTAGACACATTTTGGCGTCCGCGAAATATTCGAATGGACCCTTGGAAGTTAATTCGGGAAAACAAAACTAGTGTTACTGAATCTATAGTTGAAACATTTCTCAGACGGAAGCTGGAGAGGACGTTATCAAAACGAAATGCTCCCAAATCTCGGACGGCAACACCTCCACGTCTAAAAACAATCCGCCGATTTGTAAAATTAATACCAGAGAATAGTTGAAGCCTTACATCTGTATTTGCCAATTCTATCACCCTTTTTTCTTGGAATGATTTATTCTATGATTGATTGATAGGAACGGTTTGGACAAAAAAAAAAGAGGACTTTTAGTCCTCTGGTGTGCGGTCAATAAAGAGATTTGATACTAAAGTGGATTATTTACATGTAGAAGGATGGTATGCACAGTTGTAAGTACGAACTGGGGTTTATTTGTGTATTCTTTGCTGACCCCTCAAATTCTGCTGTGGAGATGATGGGAGAGAAGAGCGTGTAAAATTTTGGAGCCGTCCTAACAACAAGATTGCTGCTCTGCGTGGTCACGCATTATATTTGCGGGTTGGCTGTATGAATATGCTGATAGGTACGGATTTGTAATCTGGTCTCATGTGATAACTTATATACAACAAATAAACTGTTGTATAAGGAGTAGAAACATGAACATAAGCATAGAACAACCGATTAAAATTATTGCATTTTTGATGAGCACACTTTTAATTTTTGCAAGTATTGCTTGTTCAATTCCTGTATCCGCGGAAGAAGCAAGCACTGAGGGTATAGAGAGTACTGAGAGGACTGCAAGCACTGAAAGCACTGAAAGCACAGAGAGGACGCCATCTGGCATTTTCTACAACCAGCTTGAGCAGGAGATTGACAAATATGTGGATGCCTATGTCGGGAAGTCAAGCCCAGGCGCTGCAATTGTGGTGACAAGAGGTGATGAGATGATCTTCTCCAAGGGTTACGGCTACGCCAATATTGAAAATCAAGTCCCGGTCGACTCCGCAAGCACTGTGTTTGATTATGGTTCAATCAACAAGCTGTTTGTCTGGACCTCAGTTATGCAATTGGAGGAAGAAGGGAAATTGAAGCTGGATCAAGACATCAGAGCTTATTTGCCGAAACAATTTGCCGCGAAGCTTCGCTACGACAAGGCGATTACGATGCTGGATATCATGAGCCATACCGCCGGTTTTGAGCAGCATCCGCTCGCATTATTTACCCAATCTCCGGAGAAGCTGAAATCTTTGGAGGAAACACTGCTATCTCCACAGCCCAAGCAAATATATGAGCCTGGCAAGGTCATTGCCTACTCGAACTACGCGACAGCACTGGCTGCTTATGTGGTCGAGGAGGTAAGTGGCGTCTCATTTTCTGACTATGAAATGAACCGGATTTTACGTCCGCTCGGTATGAATCATACATCCGGTCATCCGAAGCTGGAGGATCATTTGGAATTGCAGCAGGCAGCAGCTACAGGCTATGGGATTACAGAAAATGATGGCTTTGAGGCTAGAGCTCCCTATTTTGTGCCATTGTATCCTGCAGGAGCCATGAAAGGAACCGCTGAAGACCTGGCAAGATTCGCTATGGCACTGACCGCCGCTGATAACCAGTTGTTCGTTAACAAGCAAACCCTGCAAACAATGCTGACACAAAGCTATACGCCCAATAAGGACATTCTTTCCAATGCACATGGTCTTTGGGAATACACCGCACAACCCGGGTCCGTAGGACACGCTGGAAATACCATGGGCTTCTCTAGTAATTTTGTAGTTGTTCCAGAAGAAAAGCTTGGCATCGTCGTATTAACTAACGCTGAGGTTGAGCAAGAAATTACCTCCGGTATAATTGACCTGTTGATTCAGAGCAAGACCCAGGAAGTAGAGCCGACAGTCAAAGACTTGCCAAATTCAAAGGATGTGGCCGGACACTATGTACTTTCAGGCAGCAACTATTCCACCATTCAGGAGGTTATGAGTTACCTGGGTCTAATTAAGATCGAAGCAAAGGGTGAACATGATCTTTCTTTAACGGTAATGGGAATGTCGGGAGATTATAAGCAAACTAGTCCCAATGTATATAAAATGGATAAAACCGGACACCCGGCTATTCAAAAAATTGCACCTATTCTATACGCTGAAAAATCAGAAGGAAAAGTAATTCGGCTCAGCAAAGGTAAAGCTACGGATGTGCTGCCGCTTAAACGAAGCCGTTCCTTCCCGCTGCTAATCATCTATCTGATCGTTGCAGTGATCGCCATTGCTTTCTTTTTGCTAACCCCTGTTGTTCTGCTCATCCGCTGGCTCTTACGAAAAAGAAAAGGAATAACCACTTCAAGTACAGCGAATCGTTTGTTCGCGGCCTTGATCGTATTTGGTACGGCACTTGTCTTAAACGTTCTATTCATGCTGTGGAGCTTCGTCATTAATCAAAGCGAAACCGCGGTCCAATTGAACATTGGAGTTCTTGTGAACTGGGTCCTGGCCATTCTTGCTATTTTGCTGCTTGTTGTATCCAGTCAAAAAAGCAGAGAAGCTCCGCAATCCAGAGGCCAAAAATGGTTTCGGCTCGTTACAACGGAGATTCTTCTTTCTTTCCTTTTCATACTATACGATTGGAATTTCTTTCATCTTGTTGTTTAAATATTTGTCAAAAGACAGAGGTGGGGAGGGTTATGAAGGACGCAAGAGAGGTAGTTTGTGAAGCTTTGCAATTCGGATTTCCATTAATTAGTGAAACATTCCCACTTCGTATCTTTTCGGAAGCAATGGGAGCCAATGTGAATTATGAGAATGCCTCAAATCAAACGAATGGTGTGAATAAGATCGATAATTTACCAAGCTCAGTCGAATAATTGGTCACTTTACAAGGTAGACGATTGAAGCCTGGTTATTAGGTGGGTCCATTATACCCTTTTATGGATTTGAATTAAGGTAAGTTGTTGGTCAAAGCTTCTAGCGAAATACATACATGTTAAAGTTTAATTGGCTCCTTTTGTAAAGGTATGGTGGATTACACGTCATCTCCTAACATTAGGAGCCCAGCTATTCAATTTATTTTTTTCGATTTACGACCACTCACAAAAAACAAAATTCCTATTACAATTAGTACAATTCCAAAAACAAAGATAGCCCTTGGTATTAGAGTAGCAAAAGGATTAATCGAAGCATAATTAATATCAGACGCATATCCAATCATTGAAACACCGCTTCTTTTCAATAATTGTATCTCTAAGTAATCATTTGAAATATTCTCGTTGGTCTTGCTCAAACGGTCCTCATTGGTTATATGTTTAGTCTCCATTTTCTTTTGACCATTAATATAATAAATATTCCAGCTCTTCGCGTCCGGCGGCATTGATTGTACAATAGCTGTTAGATCGTTCTGGTGATTTGTCTCTTGTTTGTTGTGGATATTAAGGATGTTTACCCATACTCCGCGAGCATAGTCCCCGTCATTTGAGACAGGTACATCCATAGGTTTGAAAAGTGCTTTTCCGTTTATTAATACTTGGAGATTCACTATATTTCCTTTAGGGGTATCGATGATTTCAATACGATTATCATTTATCTCAAATTGGTTTGTGTTAAATTCTGGTTGATCAATGAAGTATTTTTTGTCTAATGTTTTATATATTTGCCCCTCTTTATACATTACATACAGAGGGTCAAATGTAGCAAGAGAAACCATGATACCTAAAATGATTAGACTTACTCCGATTATTTTCTTCATATACAAAACCACCTTAATGAACAAAATTTCGATATTAAGAATATAGCTGTCGATAACGCCATTCTATTCCGGCCAGTTCTTCTTGGATAGTTCTAATTTTTATAGAACCTACTTTGGAATAAATCTTCTTATTGCTAATTAAACATCGTATTTTCGAGCAGTTATTTTTTTAGTCGATATCCTCCAATAAAAAAAGGCCACTCAATGAATGAGTGACTACATATTTTCATTGTTTTTAATTAGGAAAGCAACAATTTGATATCATCACCCAAATCAGTTTTTACAAGTTGGCAGCCCTTATGCTCATAATCTGTTACTTCTATATGGGTATTATTCAGAGAGAAATTTTTAAGAATTAAGAAACTGGATATAGGGAAATCATGATTGCTCCAACACTTCCTGTAGCCAATAATTCCATGTGTTCTAATTAGAATTTCTAGTTCTTTGACAACAGCATTAACAAAATCATTAGTACTGCATATAGAATCTACTTGTATTTCAGGGTCAAACTTTAGATACAGGTCACTGTAAAAAACAACTTTTACATGAATATTTCCATCCTCTAGTCTAGTCAATGTCCACTGTGTTCCAGCAGGTTCTGCTTCCCATTCAAAAGAGCTTGAAACTTTAAGTTCATCATCAGGCACACAACCAGGTATTATATTGAGCAATGCATCCAAGAAATCATTCAAGGCATTTGAAAGATAACTTGCTGTAAAATAACATTCAGATTTATCAATTTCTATGTATCCATCTGCCCATCCCAAACCAGTTAATTTGTATTCAAATATCATTGGCTCACCTCACTAATTATTCATTAGAATAAGTCTACCTCAAATTTGAAATAAGTTACAGAGCATCCATAACGGGTGCTTTTTTTAACAAAAAAGAAAGTTAAGTGCTCTACAGTGTTAAAGTGTGGAATGGGGCCTGCCTTCTAATTGCGGAAAGCCAAGCCTCCACTAATCAGAAAGGAAGCTAAGAAAGCTCATCCTATCGCCACTATCCCTTTCTCTCAGGAATGCAACCTCTGCTGGCTGTCCGTTTGAGCGTGGTGTTCGTGCGATTGTAGCTAAAGAGAGGGAATGGCTGTGGGTGGAAGAGCGTTAGCGTCCGCCTTTAAAGATTTGTCCCTACCTCCTTAACTATACCATTCAAATGAACAAATCTTTAACAGCGGCTGGAGCCCACAGCCAGTCCCTCCCCGAACCACCAACATGATGAACACGCTCCTCAAAGGACGCTGCAAGGCGTTATTCTCATTTTAACGATATAAAGAGGTCTTGGTGGAAAGATATTCATATTCTTATTCGTAAGACCAACTTCTGGCCAACTAACCGGATTGACATATGAAGAAATGAAGGTTAAAATTATTTTATATTTAGTAAATCAGTAATTTAGTAATTTAGTAAATTAAAATTGGAGAGTGTGAAAAAAATGAAAATACCAACAACTTTAAAACATAAACCTGTTATCGTGTCGGAAAATTATGAGCAGGTTGACGGCCGATATGCCCAGAACACTGATGCAAAAGGTCTATCCCTGGGATTGGCCCAGTGGAATGACAGGGGGAAGGTCGATATTTCGGCAAAAGTATGGAGATACACAGGGGAAAAATGGTCAAGGCAGTCAGAGGAGTTGCCTATGCACCGTGTTCTTGATCTTGCCATTTTGATTTGCAGCAGCAGCTTGCATTTTCAGGAAGCCTACCGTTTCCCTAAAATGTATGACCCTGATAACACTACGATTGACCGCATTGGGCTGCAAGGGGATGCAATGAGTGTATCCGTTTGTACAGAAAATCCAATGATTGATAATGATATTAAGCTTTTTGCTCAGGCTCTCAGTGATGATGGCGAAATGATCGGAGAACGGCTTCGGGTATTATCCCGGCTATTAAAAGATATGGGGTATTAAAATTTTTGGACGAGGAGAAGTGGTATGAACAACCATGAGCAATATGTTTTGTCTCCTGCAAGACAACTGACTAATGTTGAACAAGAGCTAGTTTGGAAAAAGCCTTTATCTCATAAAGATAGTGAAGAAGAACTGCGCATATGTAATGAAATAAAACGCAACTGGAATCGCGGCGAAATGAAAATCGCCAATATTTTGTTAGAGGGTGACGCCGGTTCTGGTAAAACACAACTCGCAAAAGCATTGTCTGCCGATTTAGGGCTGCCATATACGAAAGTAACCTGTTTTGCCGATATGGATAAATCAGATATTATTGGGGCTATTTTGCCGGTTATTTCATCGGATCGAATAGAGACCATGGAGCCTGCGGAGCAAATCGTTTTGAAAGCATTGTATGAGAACGATGGTTTTCAAAGCGCTGCTGAAATCTTGATGAACGTGCTGGGGGTTACACAGGAACAGGCTGCGTTAAAGATGAAGCAATTACTGAAAAGGTTGCAGCAAAACACGAAGGGCGAAGAGGTTGAATATCGCTTTTACCCCTCCGAAATCGTCAGAGCCTATCAAAAAGGCTATCTTTTGGAAATTCAAGAACCAACAGTGATACGGGATGCCGCTGTGCTAATGGCACTAAACTCTGCCTTAGAGCTGGATGGGAGCATTAACCTTCCCACAGAAATCATCCGCAGGCACCCAGATTTTATAGCGGTCATCACAACAAATCGCAGTTATGCAGGAACCAGACCACTAAACGAATCACTGCGTGACAGAGTTCAGCACACGGAAAAAATGGATCTGCCAACCAAAGAAATTATGATTGAACGGGCAATATCCAAAACCGGTTATAAGGATGAAAAGGTGTTGGATGTTTTAGCAGAAATGATTATTGTTTTGGACAGAACTGCCCGGGTCAATGCGATTAAAGGCGTAGCTGGTATGCGTTCATTTTTCTACTGGGTGGATGCCGTTGCCGGAGGTGCTTCAGCAAAGGAATCCCTTTATCATAAAGTTATTTACAAGATAACAACCGATTCCGAAGAAATCAAACTATTGGAAGAAGCACTGAACAACCATGGTTTGTTAGCGGGCTTAGATAAAGTTGAGATTGAATTAAAAAAAAAAAGAATATTTGATGAAATAGAGATAAGAACATGGGGAAATATCGACGACACCGATTTTGAGCATGATAAGAAGGAAGAGGAGCAGGGGATCGCCTTAAAAAAGTCTGCAGATAGTGACGAAAGTACCTCCCAAGCTTCAGATGATTCTACCGATATGGAAAGCTCAGATATGGGAGAGGAGGGGACTCCTCAATATCATCAGGTAAATCCTGAAGCATTGTCAGACGAAACAAAACAAAAAGATCGGGATTTCCGTAAAAAGTTGAATCGCGATGCAAGGGAGGTAGTGTCCGAATCAATTCATAAAAAGGTTAAGCTCATTGTTCACCGGCCGGATTTCGGTATTGAATCCCAGCAAGAATATATAAACCTAAGTAAAGAGCTTATGCCTGTCATACGGGAAATTGCCAAAAAGACACTTCCGCTCTTAGAACACGAGACTTCTTCTGAATTTGCGAGGAATCAATTTTATGGAAGTAAATTTCAAGCGGATAGCGTTGCTTATCGGGATTTCAGGTATTTTGCCAAGAAACTCCCTCCAACAGAATCCCCCTCCCTCGTGGTAGGTTTAAGAGTTGATGAGTCCGCATCCATGTCAGCTTTTGGGAGACTATCAGCTGCAAAACGTGCGGTGATAGCCGTATATGAATTTTGTCAGATTTGTCATATTCCCATACTGATCAACGGGGATACAGCGGATGCTTCCAAGCTTGAGCAAATGTCGATTTATGCCTATACCGATTTTGATAAACCAGATTCCAATGATCGGTTCAGACTTATGGGGATTCGTGCCAGAAGCAATAACCGTGATGGGATGGCGCTTAGAATTATGGCAGACCGATTAGCTGCTTCACAACAACGGACAAAATTATTGATCAGCATAAGCGACGGGCAACCCAAAGCCATGGAAGATTATACCGGAAATTATGCAATCAAAGACATGCAACAGACCATAGATGAATACGAACGGAAAGGCATCACATTTCTTGCAGCCGCGATAGGCCAGGACAAAGATGTGATTAATCAAATTTATGGAAACGAGAGATTTTTGGATATTACCAATTTAACGGAATTGCCTGCAAAGCTGGTTCGGATTATTGCTCGGTATTTGTGATTATGTATGGATAAAAGGCTTGCCCTGCAAGGTTAACTGGACTTGGTTTGTTTTAGTAATTTATTGCCCTTAATCGGGCTTTTTTTTGTTTTACGATAAGACAAGCTTCAAGGTGTAGTAACTTTACCCCTGCTATCTAAAAGAATATATGATAATATTGGTATAATTAGGTATATAAGTGTGATGTAGAAAGAAACACATAGGAAGTGTATGGAAAAAGGCATAATTACAAAGGATTAGAAGGAACACTGCAGGTTAAGCAAATATGATACATAGAAAGCCGAGAATTAAGCCCAATGTAGCAGTTAACTTTGTACGTTTATTCATGTTATCTACCCTTTCTTTGTAGTAATGCCGTTTGCATATTGCCAATGGAATAGTAATATTATTGGCGAATAACAAGGGGAAGTTAACCCCTCCAACGTGTAACTTTGACTATTTCAAGCCATTCCAGCCAGGGAATCATCTCCTTCCCTGCAATAATCATTATATCATCCATACTTATAAATAATATAATGATAATTTACATAATTTATATATGAAATGATAGATTGCTTGATCATTACACACATGAGAATCCTATACAAACAAGCAATTATTAAATTAACGGGCATGATTGTGTGATTGTCCATTGATCCGAGTTTGGATATAAGAGAAACTTGTCGCACTTTACAGGGAAACGTATGTTTGGTAAGATTGAAGAAAAATATGGGAGCGTGAAGGGTTTTGGACAGTTCAACTATAGTGATTGACCATCTCTTAAGGAAATACAAAGCAGACCAGAAATGGACTCGCATTGCCATTGAGCAATTGTCTGACGAGGATATCGTTTGGTCACCTACGCCTGAGAGTAACAGCATCGCAAAATTTGGTAGCACACATTTCGGGAGCTTTATATCAATGGTTTGAAGCCGCATACTTTGGTGCTCCACATATTGAAGATAGGAGTAAAGAATTTGAACGCGGTCTACAAATGACAAAGGAGCAAGCATTGGAACTTTTGAAGAAATCATACGACAGCGTCATACAAGTTCTTGAAATCATAACAGCAAATCCAGAAAAGTTACTAGATCAACCTTATTTAAACTTTCCAACGTTCAGCAGTGCTGGCCTAAACAATCAATCCACAATTCTAGAAATGCTTCTGCATCAATTCAGACATTTACCTAGTCACACAGGACAAATCTATTACATTGCAAAAATGAGGAAGGGGTATCTAGTATGGGAATAAAACTTAAATCGACATACTAGTGACCATTCCGGTAAGCAATTTTAAGCGGTTTGTAGAATAGTACGGAGAACGTTTTGGTTTCGAGGTTACTATGAGGGGATATGGAGTTTAGTTTGTGTGACTAAGATAGACTAAATAAAACTGACTGCTCACATGGTCACACAAACCCAGCAGATGTTGACAACTTCTCTGTTATTCTAAATTATCTTAATGCCCCATGTGGTAAAACTGCATGCACTCCTTTTATACCATTAACAACTTGTGTAATTCTTAAATCGACAACTATACTTCCTAAAGCCATTGCTTCCACTCTATTAAGTCCAAATAATTCTCCCATCAAATTAAGCATTCCATCTAAAGCTATAACTGTAGCTTCATTCAAATCCTCATGAAACCCAAAGGTAATCCAGCCACTGGGAGTATTTGCTTGAGGCATTAATATTTTTTTGTCTTCTCTTAATGTGAATGTCAGTTCAACCAATTCAATAGGGCATTCAATTGCCTGACAACTTATTTCTCCATCACCTTGCGCAGCATGACCATCTCCAACAGAAAAATACCCACCATCAACAGCTATTGGTAAGTATAAAGTGCTACCTTTTGTTAGTTCTTTACAATCAAGGTTGCCACCGCAAAATCTAGGGGGAAATGTAGAATGAATTCCCGGTTCATCTGGAGGCATGCCGAATATACCCATAAACGGTCTTAAATTAACAGAAAATGATCTGTCAGTAATTATTGTGGTGCCGATCATAGTATTATTGTCTAACTCCCATTGCAGAGTAATCTCTTCACACTCCGTTAAACCCAGTTTCTGGTTTTGCCAATTTGGGTACTCTCCAGCAGATGTGAAGCCATAAGGTCCAGGGATGGTCTCATTAATCCTAATTTCTAAAGTCATCCCCTTCTTAGCACCATTAATGAAGATAGGGCCAATAAGAGCATGTCCGGAATCGATGTCTTTCCTTCGTTCTAATAATTTTATTCTCTTTCTATCTTCTTTAGATGGTGACCCCCAACCTGCATCAAGCGTAGAATATTTTACTGTATCCCCTGAATTTATAGATAAAATTGTTTCAAATTCTTTTGAAAAAGATCCGTGCACCGTTTCGCGATTTGGAAATATTGTGTAAACTGCCATGGAAAACCTCCAATATAATTTTTGTTTATTTATTCTGTTATTTATAAACTTTCATAATAGTTTCTAATTAAACCCTGTTATCCGAACTATTTCACTAAAAAAATTTGTTGAACCTTTTGTTTATTAGCACTAATCAAGATTATCACTCCTTCATTCATATGCTTTCTAAGTACATTATAATTTAATTGGGGGGTTAGCCCGAGTAGCGTTTATGAATTATTTTTTACATTTATTAACTATATGCCTTCGAGAAATAGATCGAAAAAACATACTGAAGGTTCAGATACCTGCTTGAAATCAAGAAATACTCCGCGCGGTGCCAAGGCCAGCGCTATGATCTACTGTTTCATCGAAACAGTAAAGCTTGCATAGATTGGTCAAATCAGAATAAAATCAGATTAATGGCCTTTATTTGTCTTATGAATACTTCCTGAAGAAGCTCTAGAGAGACTGAAATTTTTATAAGATTACGATGTCCCTGATGATCACATGAAAGATGATCAAGAATTACGTCTCAATGATGAAATAGATTGTAAGGATAGATTTATTTGGAAAGGCGGTATTAATAATGAGGAATATTCTTAACTTTCTGGTTATGGTGTTAGTTTTTTGGATTGGAAATCAGTATTATAGTCAATACATTGCTATCTCTGATACAAAGACATTAATACTTGCATCCGTACTTATGTTTTTAATTAGCTTCTTGTACAGTTTGTTAATGGCCGCGTCCATACTATCCATTGTAGTAGGTATTGGTTGTCTTACTACACCTGTGCTAATCTTAGCCTCTCTTGTCTTAACACCGATAAAGTTGTGGTTGCTCGATAGGTATTTATCTGGTTTTGAAATTCACGGTTTCTGGACATATGTGATATTGACTGTTTTATTAAGTATCTTTACTGTAAAGGTGAAGTGGAAGAAAAAGGATCAATAAAACATTTATTATAATTATCTGAGTCGGATGATTGTGATTACTAACCATGGAGGCATGCTATATTAGCACTTTAAAATAATATTGAAACCTTTTCTTATCTTGTATCGTATGGTGCTACATCTTATGAAGGGTCGTGTGAGTATGAGCAGGGTCACTTATAACGTTAGCATTACCCCATCTGTGGCTATGGATTTAATTAAAAAATTTCAATATGCAAATGCTGACTTAGTACATGAAGAATATAATGAAGTAGATAAAGATAGGTCAATTGGTACGCTAATTTATGAAAAATATTATTTCAGATCGAGGAATCGAGCAGCGTTAATAGTAATTATTGATAATTTTAAGGAAAAAACAAATATAAGGGTTATTGCTACAGGTAGTTCTGAAGGCATGATTCTCAATTTCGATTGGGGAGCAGCAAATAATTTTGTTAAATCAGTAGAAAAGATACTTGATGAATATATAATCGAATAGTATTTTGTGCTATGAAATGAAATTTTTAAAGGAAGATATGAGCAATGATGCAACCAGTCAATATGTATGAAACACTAGTAGTAGCTCAAAGAAGAGGCTTTATAAGCGAGGATATAGAAATCTTTCATTATTCCATAACCGAAAACAAGTATTCAGGCGAGTAAATTAAATGTAGATTTTATTAAACCATTCAATTCCTTCTTTTAATAGAAGGAGTTTTATTTTGATATCGAATAATTGTAACGGATAAGGCTCCCGCGAAAATTGTTTTTGAAACAGGGAAATATGACAGTGTGGAAGATTTGAAAGCTAATTATCCTCCATTTGAAGAACACAAAAAGACTGTTTGTACCCCAAGAAGGAAGAGGGTAGGACAGTCTTTTTTCTTAATATAACGATCAGATTAGCGTTTGAAACCAGTTAATTGCTGTTCAGCTATTTGGACAAGTCTACGTGTTATGTGACCACCTATGGCTCCTGTATCGCGTGAAGCCATATATCCATAATAGCCATCTTGAGGGATTTGAATTCCCAGCTCTTGAGCCACTTCGTATTTAAGTTGATCTAGAGCCTGTTGAGCCTGTGGAATGATCAATGTGTTGCTGCTTTTTCTTCTGGACATATGCACAACTCCTATTCTGGGATGTAAGTGTATTGTTTGGAGTTCCTGGTCAATTTATACATTGTCACAGCAAAGTTTTTCTTTTATTGTGGTTGTGCTAAACTAAACCCATCAACATCAAAAATATTCCAAAACCAAGGAGGTGATGCCCCATGACAACGAACAATAAACCCAATAGATTAGCCAAGGAAAAGTCGCCTTACCTACTTCAGCATAAAGACAACCCAGTTGACTGGTTCCCTTGGTCAGAAGAAGCTTTTGAAAAAGCTAAACAGGAAAACAAACCTGTCTTTTTATCTATTGGGTATTCGTAGTAGGGCACAATTGACTTGTCATTGGTGTCACGTAATGGCACACGAATCCTTCGAAAGCGAAGAAGTAGCAGCACTGCTGAATGAAAATTACATATCCATCAAGGTAGATAGGGAAGAACGTCCCGACATCGATAATATTTATATGGCGGTGTGTCAGGCGATGACAGGACATGGAGGTTGGCCGCTGACTTTATTTCTTACTCCTGATAAGAAGCCATTTTTTGCGGGGACTTATTTTCCTAAAAGTCGCAGGCATGGCCGTTCTGGCATGATGGAGCTGCTCGCGCAGATTGCAGAAAAGTGGAACGAAAACCATGAAAAGATTCAGGAGATAGGTGAGCAGGTAATTGCCGACACGACAAGTCGCTTGCTGGAGCATCAAGCAGGGGGCTCTGTTTCAGAGGCTACTTTGCACAAAGCGTTTCAAATGTATGAGCGGGCGTTTGAAGCTGAATATGGCGGGTTTGGGAATGCTCCCAAGTTTCCAACTTCGCATAATTTGTCCTTTTTGCTTCGTTACCATAAAAAAACTGGGCAAGAGGAAGCGTTGGGAATGGTCGAAAAGACGCTTGATGCGATGCATCGCGGTGGTATTTATGATCATATTGGATACGGTTTTTCGCGGTATTCTGTCGATGAGAAGTGGTTGGTGCCCCATTTTGAGAAGATGCTGTATGATAATGCGCTGCTTGCCATTACCTATACCGAGGCTTATCAAGTCACGGGTAAAATATCCTATAAAGAAGTTGCGGAGCAAATCTTCACATATGTGCTGAGGGATATGACGGATGAGGGTGGAGCTTTCTATTCAGCTGAGGATGCTGATTCCGAAGGCGAAGAAGGCAAGTTCTACGTTTGGAAGCCAGACGAGGTTGTGAATGTGCTGGGTGCTGAAGAAGGGGATCTCTTCTGTGAGCTGTATGATATCACGGAAGAGGGCAACTTCGAAGGACATAACATTCCCAATTTGATCGGGATGAGAATCGAAACGTTTGCGACCCGCAAGCAAATTCCGACTGAGGCTTTGCGTCAGCGCATAGAAGCTTCAAGGCAAAAGCTGTTTGCTCACCGCGAGGAGCGGATTCATCCTGGCAAGGATGATAAAATCCTGACCTCGTGGAACGGTCTTATGATTGTGGCGCTGGCTAAGGCTGCAAGGGCTTATGAGCAGCCAGTATATGCTCAGGCGGCCGCAAAAGCGGCGGATTTCCTGCTGAAGCATCTGCGCAGGGAGGACGGACGTCTTCTTGCCAGATATCGTGATGGGGAAGCCGCTTTTCTCGGTTACGTGGACGACTATGCGTTTCTCGTATGGGGACTTATTGAGCTGTATGAAGCTAATTTTGAGCTGCGCTATCTGCAAGAAGCCATACAGCTGAATGAAGAGATGCTGAGGCTGTTCTGGGATGATGAGAAAGGCGGCCTGTTCTTTTATGGCAGTGATGGTGAGCAACTGCTTACCCGGCCCAAGGAAATTTATGATGGCGCCATGCCATCAGGAAATTCTGCTGCCGCGCTGAATATGCTGCGCTTGTCCAAGCTGACCTACGACGCACAGCTGTCCCAGAAGGCAGATCGGCAGCTAGAGGCTTTCGCCGGAGCTGTTTCTCAATATCCAATAGGGCATTCGTTGATGCTCGCCGCAATTGACTTTGCTTATAGCGACAGCAGTGAGATTGTCATCGCAGGAGCTGCTGAAGCAAATGAGACTCAGCAAATGCTGAGCATTGTACAGCGTACATTTTTACCGAATGCGCTGATTATCCTGCATCCTAAGGGGTCTGCGGGTGAGGAAGTTCGCAAGTTGATCCCGCTTGTTCAAGACAAGCTTGCGCTTGGTGGCAAACCTACTGCTTATGTATGCCAGAATTTTGCATGTCAGGCACCAACGGCTGATATTTCTGAGCTTGCGGAACTGCTGGATGGTCAACAATTTGATAGCTAACAGGTAGAAAAGTTAGAACAGCTTGAACAGTTAGAACAACTTGATCAACCTGATCAACCTGATCATTATATTTTTAAGCCAACTCTTCTTAATCTAAGGGAGTTGGCTTTTTTTGCAATCGAAATAATGCTTCATCCAGCCCCATTCGTAGTACTCTTTTGAAAAATGTATCTAGTTCTTTGGTCTTAATATCGCAAAAAAGAGGATTTTTTCCAATCATTACAGAAGTAACATATAGCCCTTCGAACCTAAGGAGAAGAATCCATGATAAAAGCGTTTTTACATAATATGACATTGATTGTGACCATTACTTTTATATTGATTTCGCTTCGAGATTATTTAATGAAGTGGAAGCCGAATCAAAGCTTTAAATGGCTTATTTCTTTAACAACCGGGATTTTTTCTGTGGCTATTATGCAGGAGCAATTTCATGTAGATGGTTATCTGGTAGATTTAAGAAGTGTTCCTTTATTGATTATTTCTTATATGTTCGGCTTTAGAACGGGGATACTTGCGGCAATTCTGCCTTCGTTATTCAGGTATTATCAAGCAGGCTCCTTGCCTTACGTTGCAATTATAGTAACCATATTAGTTCCTGTCCTGCTGGGAGCTTTATTTCATCGCCCTGACAACAAAAGCTATCTTAAGCTGTTTGAGCTTCGGCGCATTTTACAAATTTCTGTGAGTTATTATATCATTCATGCTGTTGTGGGTTTTGTGATTTCCAAATTACCGCCTCTATATTGGCTTCGGATCAGCGGCGCTACTTTACTTTTTGGAACCATTTCCTGTGTCATTATTTATTTGATGATAAATGCGGCCGCGCGCAAAAATATTAATGCTCATGAAATGAACACAGCTGTGCTGCAAAAAGAAGCGATTCTGCAATCGGCCTCGGAAGTAGCTATTATTTCTACGGATTTGGACGGTGTCATTACTTCTTTTAATCCTGGAGCGGAAAAGATGCTTGGATACACCCAGCAGGAGATGCTGGAGCACGAGCAGGTGAAAGCCTCGATTTTTCATGATTTTATTGAATTAGAAGCGCGTGCCAAGGAAGTGAGCAGCATGCAGCAAAGAGAGGTAAGTCCTGAGCAGTCACTGATTTATAATGTGAAGGATGGACAAACGGAAAGAAGAAACTGGTCTATGATCCGCAAGGACGGCAGCGTCATTAAAGCTAGTCTGATTTTGGCGCCTATGTATGATTATGAGCAGAATCAGACAGGTTACCTTGGAGTGGCGATTGATGTGACGGAAGAAATTAAGCTTCGAGAAGAGCTTGCGGTGCAATTTGAGCTTCTTGAGGAGCAGAATGAAGAAATTTTCAGCCAGCAGGAGCAGCTTCAGTTCACACTGAAACAGATCCAAAGCCACGGTGAGCTCGTGGAGCGGATTTTAGATGCTAACCATGAGGCGATGATTATGAGTGATTCTCAAGGAATTATTCAATTTGCGAACCAAAGGATGATTGATTATTTTGGTTTTAAACCCATGCGTGGGGAGACGATCATGGCCTGCTGTGAGAGAATTCATCACTATATGCTAGTGAAAAATACGAAGCTGTTTGAACAGGTCAAGTATATTGTAGAGGGGAATTCAGAGGAAATTAAAGTGAAGTTCACTTACAACAGCTTACAAGGGCAAAGAAAAGTGATCGAGCTGATCGCGTCATCTATCGGGAATGCCAGGGAGCAGACGAGGGAAATTTTGTTCGTTTTTTTGGATCGGACCGAGCAGGAGCAATTGGATGAGATGAAGAGTGATCTAATTTCAGTAATCTCGCATGAGCTTAGAACGCCCCTTTCTTCTATACTTGGATTTATAGAGATCCTTCTACATAGAGATATTCCTCAGGAAAAACAGGACAAATATTTAGAGATCGTACACCGCGAAGCGAATCGTCTTACGGATTTGTTAAACGATTTTCTTGATATTCAGCGGATGGAATCCGGGCGTCAGGATTATCATTTTGCTCCGACGGATGTTACGGTTTTGGTTCATGAAGCTATTGAGCAATGGCAGAGAAAGCCTCACTACATAGAATTGAGTATACCGCCTGAAGATATGATCGTAAGAGGGGACAATCAGAAGCTGCAGCAAGTTTTACATAATTTAATTAGCAATGCGGTGAAATATTCGCCGGACGCCGAAAAAATACATATAGGGATGAAGCAGACCCATGACGAGGTTCAAATCGATGTCACGGATTATGGCTTAGGCATTCCCGAGAAGGATATTAGCCAGCTGTTCACCAAATTTTTTCGTGTGGAGCACTCCGATCGCATGCAGATTCGGGGTACCGGTCTGGGGCTGTCGATTTGCAAAGAAATCGTTCAGGCACACGGAGGAATTCTTACTGTAAAATCAGAACTGGGACAAGGCAGTACATTTACCATTCATTTAAAAAAACTAAAGCTGGGTATTTAATAGACTGACTGGCGGATTTCGGTTAACATTATGGATAAGAGCTTGACAGGTGGGGGCTCATTTCTATGATCGAGAAGGTGAGTGCTTCGTGAAGACATATCCGCTAGCATATACAGAATATGTGGTTTATTTTCAGGCAGAGCGCGATTATTTTGAATGCCATGAAGTTATGGAGGAATATTGGAAGGAGCATCCGGCGGATGAACACAGTCTGGCTTATGTCGGATTGATTCAACTGGCGGTTGGTCTATATCATCAACGCAGAGGCAATATGGCCGGCGCCGTGAAAATGCTGCAAAGTGCCTATAAACATTTAACAGATGAGCACCTCGAATGGCTTGGTTTGGACAGCGTGGAGCTAAGGCAATCCATTGCTGCGCGCATACAGGCTTTACTTGAGGGAGCCATTCTCTATGCTGATATTGATCTGCCGATTAAAGATCCGATCCTGCTTGAACAGTGCCAGGACATTTGCCAGAGCCGCGGTTTAAGCTGGAACGATCCTAGTGATTGCAGCAATGAACATTTAATTCATAAGCATACCTTGCGAGACCGTTCTGAGGTTATTGAGGCACGTAAAAATCAGATACTCCTCAGGCAGCAGCGCAAGGGAGGCTCATCTAATGAGCTTGGGTAAAATTCTGGTCGTTGACGATGAGGTTAACATTGCGGAAGTTGTAAGACTTTATATCGAGCATTCAGGCTATGATTCTTTAGTGCTGCATCGTGGGCAAGAGGTGATAAAGACACTGCTAACCGAACAGCCGGAGCTTATCGTCCTGGACATCATGCTGCCTGATATATCAGGATATGAAATTTGTGAGGGTATCCGCAAGCTGGACGCTCCTATATCTCATATCCCGATTATTTTGCTTTCAGCTAAAGGGGAGTCGATTGATAAGCTCAGAGGCTTTAATCTGGGGATCGATGATTATATCGTGAAGCCTTTTGATCCCAATGAGATGATGGCGCGAATCAAAGCCGTACTTAGAAGGACGAAGACTATGTTACCGTCAGAGCCAGATCAGCAGGAAAAGCAGGGAAAACAGGAAAAGATGCTGGCTCTTGGGAGTGTCTGTATAGATATGGAGCAATTCCGCGTTACAATGGCAGGCAGGAAAGTTGAGCTAACACTCAAGGAAATTGAGCTGCTCTATTTTTTTGCCAGTCACCCTGGACGTGTTTTTTCAAGAGAAGATTTGCTTGGTTATGTATGGAAATTTGATTTTATAGGCGGGACAAGAACTGTGGATGCTCATGTGAAAAATCTCCGCAAGAAGCTGGGGACACATAAAGAATGGACGATTCAAACCCTTTGGGGAATTGGATACTCCTTAGAGGTACACAGCCAGGTGCAAAGTCATGAATAAAACAAACATTCGGGGACTTTACCGCAGCTTGTATTTTAAAATATTTGTATCCTTTCTGGCGATATGCGTGCTTTTTTTTGTAGGACTCGGCATCTTTTGGAACTATTATTTTTCAGATTATTTTTACAAGGATAAAAAGGAGCTGCTGCATTCCAGATTTGAGGAAGTGTCACAGCTGCTTGATTCCTACCAGGATGGATCGATCAGTACCAGAGAGCTGAGAATTACAATGAGGCTTGTAGCGCGAAGCATCAACGGACATATTTGGCTGGTGGATAAGCGAGGCATCATCCTTACAGGCTCCACGGAAATGGAAGGCGTTATGCTGCCTAAGCCGATGGATTTCATGTTTATTGAAGGGATGAAAGGAAAATCTGGCTTTGAAGTTTTTTCTCCATGGCCATCTGAAACGAATCCAAGAAATTTGTTTGCCTACTACGCTCCATTACAATTTAGTGGACAGCCGATCCTTGCCTTTCTGCAAATCCCGGCAGGTGATATTAACGAGGGTATATCGACGGTAAGGTTTAATATATTGCTGCCCTTATTATTTTCTTTAATTGCAGTAGGAGTGATCTTGTATTTTATATCTCGCCGTTTGGCTAAACCGCTGCAGCAGATGAATACTGCCGCACTTGAGCTGGCAAAAGGGGATTTCTCTACAAGGGTGCCAGTCCAAACGCATGACGAGGTCGGCCAGCTTGCAGCAAGCTTTAATTTCATGGTCGATCAGTTAGAAAATTGGGAGGGAGCCCGCCAGGAATTTCTGACCAATGTGTCCCACGAGCTCAGATCTCCCTTAACTACACTGCGCGGCTTTATTGTCGCTATGAACGATGGGGTCATCCCGCAGGAACGATACTCACATTATTTACAAATATGCGATCTCGAAGTACAGCGTCTGCAGAGGCTTGTTAACGAGCTGCTCGATCTGGCGAGAATTCAAAACGGGGCCGATAGCTTTCAGATGCAGCCGGTTAAGATCCGCCATAAGATGGAAGAAGTGCTGGAGCTTCTTAAAGATCCTATTGCCGAGCAGGGAATTACGCTTACTCTTGTTGTCCCGCCCCCTCAATATGACGAGGTAGAGGTTTATCTGGATCCGGACCGGTTTGCGCAGATCATTCATAATTTAATCTACAATGCTATTCATTTCACACCTTCGGGTGGAAAGCTTACTATCGCGTTAGAGGTTACAAGCAGTGATGCTATCCTATACATTCAAGATACTGGCCGTGGTATGACGGAGGCTGAGCTGGCACGCATTTGGGAACGCTTCTACAAGGCAGACGAATCCAGAAGCACGCGCCCTGATGGCGGTACGGGAACAGGTTTGGGGTTGACCATTGTCAAGCATCTGGTTAACGGAATGAAGGGTACAATCAGTGTTCAAAGCCGGGTTGGCGAAGGCTCGGAGTTCCGTATTGTTTTTCCGGTTATGATGAAACGGTAACTGCGTTTTACAATTATTTTACAACTGCATCACACATTATTCATAGTTATCGCTTATCCTGTCCACAGTGACAGGATTTTTTTTATTTGGAGGTGCGTAAGTATGAAAGGTTCATTTAAAGTTTGGATGATTGTAGTACTCATGCTTTTGCTGCTCAGTGGTTGTGCTTCCCAAGCTTCTGATTCGACTGGCTCAGCTCCAACTGCACAGCCTGATGAGTCTCCCGGTATGGAATCGGAGATGCAGAACAGGCGCCCCGAACTGCAAAATGGCCAAGAGAGACAGATGGTGATGCTGTTTCAGGCGATTCTGCAGATGGATAAGCAGGAAGGGCTATCAATCGACAAGACGCAAGCTGAACAAATGCTCCCGCTTATTCGAAAAAGCAAGGAGGAGGGGCAGATGACAGCAGAAAATGAAACGCAAGTTATGGCCCTCTTCACCCCCGGGCAAACAGAGTTCTATACAAAGCTTGAAGAGGATATGAAATCGAGAAGGAATGACGTGAGCCGCAGAAATTCACAGGATTTGACTCCAGAAGAACGGGAGAAGATGATCGAGGAATTTAAAGCAGAGAGAGGCGGCAGCCCGGAAGGCGAACCCCTTGGAAAGAAGGATTTTGGGCAAGGAAATGGACCTGCGAATGCTCGCGGAACGGGACAAAGCATGGAGCAGCAGGTCATAGATTTACTGGAAGCAAAGCTCAAGGAGGTTAAGGAATGAAGTGGTGGCGAAGCAAAGGGCTAATCATTTTAATTGTTGTGGCGGTTTGTGCTGGCGGTACTTATATATTCTTGAGCAAAGGCACCGAAACCGCTGCAAAGGAAGAACAGCAAACGATCGTTGAAGTGAAAAAGGGCAGTATCCGCTCCTCGGTATCTGGGACCTCTCAATTCGAGCCGAAGGATAGTCAAATCATTGCTGCTCCGGCGGATGGAACGATCAAAACGATGAATCTGGCCCGGGATTTAGCCGTTAAAGCAGGAGATACTTTGTTGGAGCTGTCCAGTCCGGCGCTGGAAAACGATTTGCAAAAAATCCAAGTCAGCTATAATGAGTTGCAAAAACAGCTCAGTGATCTGCTCAAAGAGCAGGGAAATATGCAAATAACAGCCCCAATCACCGGAAAAATTACATATGCAGCCAACTTGGAAGTAGGCTCAAACGTCAACAAAACAACGAAGATAGCTACGATTTCCAATATGAAAACGCTGATAGTGACACTTCCCTTTGGGCTCGAGGACGCTGTCCAGCTACATGTTGGAGATGTGATTGATCTTACCATCGATAATTTCATGCTGACTAAATCCGGCACGATTCAATCGATTGGCAAGGAGCCAAGAGCGGATGGTAAAGGCGGGAAAATGATCGATATCGAGATTTCCATTGCCAACGACAACTCATTGTATGCTGGTCTTGTGGCCAAAGGAACCGCTGTGATTGGTGAGAGAGAGGTGGATTCTCAAGAAACCGGGGTTTTGCAGTACAGCCAGGTAGCGACTGTGCTTGCGAATGTATCCGGCTATGTAAAAACTTTGCCATACTCCAACAACAGCCTGGTGAACGCAGGTGATCTGCTGGCTGTCTTCGCGAATGATTCTTTAAATGATGATATCCTCAGCAAGCAGGCAGCGATTGATCAACAGAAGCTAAGCCTGGATAACGCCCAGGAGCGAATTAATGAGCTAACCGTTAAGGCACCTTTTGATGGCGTGTTTTCAACGGATTTCGTTAATAAAAAGACAAATGTGCTAAGCAGTTATCCGGTAGGAAGCAAAATAACAAGCGATACACAGCTCGGTGGCGTTGCCAGTCTTAGTACGATGCTGCTGCCGATTCAGGTGGATGAGCTGGACTTGCCTAATATCAAAACGGGCATGACGGCTGAAGTGAAGGTGGATTCGATCACCGGGAGAATGTTCAAAGGGGAGGTCGCACAGGTTTCCACTGTTGGAACAACTACCAATGGTGTTACTTTTTTTGATGTAGTTTTAGCAGTGACCAACACCAATGAGCTATTGAAATACGGGATGACAGCAACTGCGGAAATTCTCATACAGGATAAAAAGGATATTCTTTATTTGCCACCAGAGGCTCTGCAATCACAGCAGGGCAAGCGTTATGTGACTTTGAAAAATGCAGATGGAACAGAGGAAGCCAAGCATGAGATCAAGATCGGCATTCGTTCCCAGACGCAAATAGAAGTGACTGAAGGTTTAAAAGAGGGGGATAAGGTCGTAACTCCGGTTATACAAAGGCAGCAAGCCTTAAGTCAAGAGGAAATCCAACGGATGAGGCAGGAATTTATGCAAAATGGCGGAGCTGGAGGCGCAGGTGGCTTTGGTGGCGGAGGCTTTCCCGGCGGCGGCGGTGGCGCAGGTGGAACCGGAGGTACTGGAGGTGGCGGAGGCATGGGTGGTGCTGGAAGCAGTGGCAGCACAGGTGCCGGTGGAGGCGGAACCCGCAGCAGATAAAAGGGCTGATCCCAGGTTCCTGGAAGGAGGATGAAGGTATGAATATGATTGAACTCAATGAAATCACCAAAATCTATATGCGCGGCGCAGAAGAACTCCACATCTTGAACGGTATATCGCTAGTGGTTGCCCGGGGAGATTTTATTGCGATAGTTGGTCCCAGTGGTTCAGGCAAGTCGACGATGATGAATATGATCGGTTTACTGGACATCCCCACCTCGGGCAGCTATAGCCTCGACGGTGTTGCGACTGAAAAAATGTCGGATAATCAGCTGGCCACGCTCAGAAATCAGAAGATCGGCTTTATTTTCCAGCAGTTCAACCTCCTTCCCCGGCTTAATGCACTGGAGAATGTGGAGCTTCCGATGATTTATGGCGGCATTGCCAGAAAAGAGCGCCGGGAGAAAGCTCACAGCATGCTGGAAAAGCTTGGGATGG
Organism: Paenibacillus eucommiae; assembly: GCF_017874215.1. Lineage (GTDB taxonomy): Bacteria > Bacillota > Bacilli > Paenibacillales > NBRC-103111 > Paenibacillus_AI > Paenibacillus_AI eucommiae. Next base: position 8,693 of record NZ_JAGGLB010000035.1, on the reverse strand, counting down.
GAGAAAGGGGCCATCACAAGCCAAGTGAGCTCTCCGGCGGGCAGCAGCAGCGGGTAGCTATAGCAAGAGCACTGGCCATTTCCCCGGCTTTATTGCTGGCAGATGAGCCCACAGGAGCACTCGATTCCAAAACAGGGGCAGAGGTGCTTGAGCTGATGATTGATTTAAACGAGCAGGGGAATACCATCGTTCTGATTACGCACGACTCACATATCGCAGAGTGCGCCAAGCGGGTAATCACGCTGAGAGATGGTTCGATTATTAGCGATCATCAAGTTTCCAGAATGATACGTGGTTATGAGGTGACGGTATGAGAGTGATGGAATTACTGGGCATGGCAATGAGAACAGTGATAGCCAATCCGCTCCGTACAATCCTTACCATGCTGGGTGTCATTATTGGCGTCAGCTCCGTGGTTACTCTAGTGGCTATAGGAACGGGAACCTCTGATCAAATTTCGAAGCAATACGAGGAAATGGGGACCAATTTGCTAGTTGTTAGCGTGAATGGTGCAGGAAGAGCTACACAGCTCGATTATGATGAACTGATGAAATTTGAGGGATTTCCGGAGTTTACAACGATTGCTCCCACGATGACCAAAGCTGCTTCAAATATCAAATATGACCGCACACAGGAGCAGTACAATGTTATAGGAACCAATGACCGCTATCTCTCGATAGTTAAGGGGCAACTGGACTCTGGTCGTTTCATAGCCCCTGCAGATGTGGAGTTCCGCAATAATGTAGTTGTATTGGGGAGTGAGGTTGCTAAAGCCTATTTCGGATTTTTGGATCCTGTTGGGGAACAGATCAATATCGACGGGGTTGTTTTCACAGTCATCGGCAAACTTAAGGAAAAAGGCTCGAATATTAGCGGCACTTCCGTGGACAGTGCAGTCATAGTGCCATTGGAAACGGCAAGAAGGCAGTTTAAGCTCGGTCAAATCCGCACGACCTACATTGAAGCTCCTACGAAGGAAGATATTTATAAAGCGCAGGAGACGATTAAGCAATATCTGACTTATAAATTCAAGACGGATCAGGGCTATACCTTAACGAATCAAGACGAGCTTTTGAAAGCGAGCACGGCTGCTACGGATACATTAACGAACCAGCTTGTAATGGTAGCATTCATTTCCTTGCTTGTAGGCGGTATCGGAATCATGAATATTATGATGGTGACGGTAAGCGAAAGAACAAGAGAAATTGGCATCCGCAAATCGATTGGAGCCAAGCGCCGCAATATTTTGCTGCAGTTCCTGGTTGAGGCCGTGGTAATAAGCGGTTTAGGAGGCTTAATAGGCTTATTGCTAGGTATAGGCATATCCTACTTCCTGCCTTACTTTAATCCGGAACAGACTACGAGAATTTCGGTTGATATTAGTATCTACGCGTTCCTCTTTTCCGTAGTCGTAGGAATCGTGTTCGGCCTTTATCCCGCGCTGAAAGCTTCCAAGCTGCGTCCGATTGATGCGCTTCGTTTCGATTAAATGGCGTCCATTGAGGAGCATATTCGTGACTTGGGTGCGTTGCGGAGGGAATGGCTGTGGGCTCCAGCCGCTGTTAAAGATTTGTTCCCATGATTTGTACAGATGAGAGGTAGGAACAAATCTTTAAATGCGGGCGCTAACGCTCTTCCGCCCACAGCGATTCCCTCTCTTTAGCTACAATCGCACGAACACCAAGCTCAAAAGGACACCAGACTCATACGAACATCAGGCTCAAATGGACAACCAGCAAGGTTTTTCCTCTTGATAGCAAGTGATTTCCTTGCAGCAAAGAGAGCGCTAGGCTGAGAAGGATCTGCTACTTTAACGATGTTTTTCATCGCTAAAGCAGCAGGTGTTCTCAACATCCCGATTCTAACGATGAAAAACATCGTTAAAATCGCTTTTACACACGGATTGGGGCCATCCGCCCACTTTTAACGATGAAAATCATCATTAACTTGCTGATTGACCTGGAAACGCTAACTTTAACGATGAAAAACATCGTTAAGTGAAGCATACGCTCACCATTCGTGGGATACGGGCTGCTATCTGGCTGCAGCTGTTGAAGCTGCTGCTGCTGCTGCGGGCTGCTACTAGGCTATTAATGTGCTGCTGCTTATCGCTCTTTCTCCCAAAAGGACAGTCATTAGGCGTCTATTTTAACCAATGCTTTAAAAAGTAAGTTTTGCTGAAGTAAAACTCCGAGGAGGAAGTTACTGAATGAAATTCAAAGCAATGAAGAGAAGTTTGCTCTCTAGAACTGCTATGTGGTTGACTGCGGCCAGTATGATGGTTGTTCCGTTTTCAACTGCGGCTCTGGCAGCCAAGCAAGGTGTGTATATTAGAGATGCTGTTTATTTTTCACTGGGACAGGTGGCGTATTCGGCAGGAACGGATAAGGGAACTCTGCGATTCAACTTGGAATTGAATAATGGCAGTGCTCAAAGCATCGATTTTAATCAATATGGAGTCACTATTACAGATGGCAGTGGAGCAAGTTACACAACAGCATTAAGTGAACAGGTAACGGCGAGAGCGAAGCCGCATCAGGTGCAGAATTTTAAGTTTACCGCCCAACTGCCTTTAACTGCGAAATTGGATCAGCTCAAAGTGAAAATTTTTCAATGGGACTACAGCAAAGCTTCGTATATGAAAGATGTTGGATCTTTGTCCGTGGCAGCCGCTATGTCCGTTACAGCTTCTGCAGCCAAACAAGTTCAACTTAATATGTACGATCTGGATGCTGCATTGCGGGAAGACGCTATAGCAGCGTTTGATTTGGGAAATAGCTACAGAGTTTTGAAGGATGGGACGTGGCACGTTTATACGGATTTGTTCGTTCAGAATTTAGGCAGCTCAGGATTCAAGCTCCCAGCTAATCTAGCCTATAATTTAAAGGATAAAAACGGCCTCGTATATGCTGCTCAAATGGTAAATGGTACAAGTACAAGCACAGGTACAAGTAATGGGACAAATAATGTGGCAAATGTAGATTTGCTGCCTAAACAAAAGATCAAGGTAACTCTGCAAACCCCAGTTTCAAGCTCTCTGGATAAGGAATCACTTGTTTTGCAAATGTTTAATAGCTCTTCAACTACCAAAGAACTTGCAGGCACACTCGATCTTAAACAATCTTGGGCAGTTAGTAAGGTGGGAGATAAGGTTGCCTATCCTACCTCTGACCAGAATCTGCAAGGAGCTACTTTGTCCACAACATGGGCGGTAGTTAATCAGCAGTTGGATGGGCTTCATGTGCAAGCAAATGTAACATTGACTAACAATGGCAGTGAAATTATCAGTGTACCTGCGTTGACGGGGGCTTTTCAATCCGTGCGGGGGAGTGTGACTCTGAACTCGGTTGACAATGCTGTGCGTTCCGCTTATCTATCAACTAAGGAATCAACAACGTTCCAATTTACAGCCATTCTGCCTTCGGGGTTAAATGTGGATGATTTGCAGCTAGCCGTGCTTGAAAATAAAGCCGTGCAACAAAGCACAACGGCGCAAAGCAGCAGCAATCAGCAGGGCAGCGGCGATCAGTCATCCAGCGCACAAACAGCTTCAGCTCTGCCTATACTTATTACTTCTCTGGCAGGAACTAGCAGCGGGAAGGAACTTACCCCATATGCAAATGCAAAGGAGTACACCTTGGGGAGCGCTATGCTTTTGGATGCGAATCCATTGATTGACTCGAAGATAGAGGTTTCTTTAATGGAGCTTCATTTGCATGAGAATGAAGAGTTTGGTTACAACACGGTTATTGCAAAATATAAGATTAACAACAAAGGAACTTCGACGCTTGATTTGCCAGAATTCCAAACTGATTTGACAAGCTCGAATGGGTTTACTTACGCAGGAGTCAGACAGACGAATACGGCCAAGCAAATACTCCCGAATACGAGCAATGTGATCAGCTATTCATTCCAGGTTCCTCCTTCAGAAACCTCCGAGCAGCTGGCGATGACGCTCTATAACAATGACCGCCTCGGGATCGGCTCCTTTAAAGTGAAGCTTCAGAAGGAGGCAGCGGATGGTCCGATATCGTTCTACCCTTTTCAAGTGGAAGTAGAGGATTCCTACTTTACCTGGAATTATAGCAACTCTTCATTTACGTACAGATTGCTGCTGTTCCTGGATGTAACCCGGCAAGAGCAGGTTATTGTGGATACGAATTTTTCGAAGGTGTACTTTGAATTGGTCGATGGCTTAGGACGTTTGCTGGGCAGTCAAACCTTGCCATTCTTGGGATTAGATAAGCTGGTGAGCGGCAAACAGACGGTCAGCTTTAACGGTGTGAAAATAGATCAAGTCGAAAGCGGCACAAGCATTAACATGTATGAGCTTATTGAAACGCCAAATGGCAATGCCAAGCGCTTAGTCAAGGTTTTTAAAAATTAAATCAGGTTGCTTGTGCAGGCAATGACAGACGGCGCTCATGTTACGTGAGCATCGTCTGTTTGTTTATCAATAACATTTAAATTGGCATTATATATCTGATTGTTGCTTTTAAGTATATATGCTTTGCTCTCTGCCTGATAATCGATTTTCATATGGTCCTCGAAAAAAACCTCATGTTTAGGACTATAGACTACACGAAAGGGCTCAGCCTTCGCTTCCAGATCTTTGTCATCGGCTTCAGCTATAATCCACAGTGTAGGCACTCCATTCATCGCACAACCGCAGCCTTCAGAATCAAAAACCAGCTTAAGCAGTGCTCCTTCTCCAGACAGGCCAGACAGGAGAGGTTTAAGCTTGCTGATTGCTGAGTCTGTAAATGTGATATGCATTACTTGCCACTTCCTTTCACTCTGTTACAACTTATTGTAGCATACAAGGGCTGTGACTGTGAGGTTGATTCTCTTTTGGGAAGGAAGTATGATTACAGAAAGAAACTTTTGGATAAATAAGGAGGCAGCCCGATGAGTCGCTTAAGTCAAGTGGAGGTTGAAGCTCAGCTAGCAGGCTATAAGAAGCTTGTTCGCAAAATGAAGCAATACGAGGAAGCCGTAGGTTTATTGTACTGGGACATGCGCACAGGTGCCCCGAAAAAAGGCTTGGAGACAAGGTCAGAGGTAGTTGGAGAGCTCTCGACTGAAATATTCCGAATGTCCGTATCTGATGAAATGGGTGGATACCTGGAGGTGCTCACAGCGCCCGGACAGCTTGAAGAGCTTGACGCCATTAGCCGTAAGATGGTAACGGAAAGCAAGAAAGAGTATGACGAGAGCAAAAAAATCCCTCCTGACGAATATCAGGCTTATGTAGTGCTTACTTCCCAAGCGGAAACCATCTGGGAGGAAGCGAAGAATAACAATGATTTTAAGCTTTTCGAACCATATCTAGAAAAAATAGTTGCAACGACTATCAAGTTTATCGATCTCTGGGGCTATGAAGGAGTTAAATATAACTGTCTCCTGGATATGTACGAGCGGGGTATGAACGTGGAAAAGCTCGATAAAGTGTTCGGGGCGCTCCGTGAACGAATTGTTCCTCTGCTTAAGCAAATTCAAGCATCGCCCAATCATCCAGACAGATCCTTCTTAAATCAGCAGTTTGATAAGGACAAGCAAAAGCAATTCAGCTTATTTATTTTACGGGAAATGATTTATGATTTCGATGCGGGACGTCTGGATGAGACGGCTCATCCGTTCGCAACAGGACTGAATCCAGGTGATGTGCGGATTACGACCCGTTTTCTCCCTAATGATCCTACGAGTGCTTTATTTGGTACTATTCATGAAGGCGGCCATGCACTGTATGAGCAGAACATCGCTGCTGATTTGATCGGAACGAATCTCTGTACAGGTACTTCGATGGGTATTCATGAGTCACAATCACTTTTCTGGGAAAATGTGGTGGGGCGCAGCCGCGGCTTCTGGGAGCGTTATTACGGCGAGCTGCAGCAGAACTTCAAAGGACAGCTTGATGATGTGAACGTGGACACCTTTTATCGGGCGATTAATCATATCGAACCTTCGTTAATCCGGATAGAAGCCGACGAGTTAACTTACAATTTACATATTATGATCCGCTATGAACTCGAGAAGAGCCTTATTAACGGCGATATCAAGGTCGCTGATCTCCCTGAGGCATGGAATGCCAAATACAAAGATTATCTAGGCGTTGAGCCTGCCACAGATAGTGAAGGAGTGCTCCAGGATGTGCATTGGTCCGGCGGGGCTTTTGGTTACTTCCCTTCCTATGCCTTAGGCTATATGTATGCCGCACAAATTACGAACACGCTGCGCAAGCAATTTCCAGAGTTCGATGACTGGGTGGCTGCAGGCCATTTACTGCCGATCAAAGAATGGCTGGCGGATCAGATTCATCAGTACGGAAAGCTGCTAACCCCGGACGAAATTATTCTGAAAGTAAGCGGAGAACCGTTAAACCCGGAATATTTGATCCAATATCTCGAGAATAAATACAAGCACGTATACGGATTGTAGCTGGAAGAGTAAGAGGGAATGGAATGGGATAGGTAGAGGTAGAGGTAGAGGTAGAGGTAGAGGTAGAGGTAGAGGTAGAGGTAGAGGGATAGGAAGAGGAGGAGGGATTGGGACTGAGACTGAGTGTGGGTTTGGGTGAGGGACTGGGAGTAGATGTAGATGTAGATGTAGATGTAGATCTGGATGTCGATGTCAATGGAAGAGCCTTAACGTCTGCATGCAAAGATTTGTCCCAGTCCGCCTCCCTCTGAATGGAGCGTGAGCTTGACTTAACGATGTTTTTGATCGTTAAAGTAGGTGTTACCAGGTCAATCTGTCACGTTAATGATGTTTTTCATCGTTAAAAGTGGACGGATGGCCCCAATCCGGGGATAAAAGGGATTTTAACGATGTTTTTCATTGTTAAAATAGGGTTGGGGAGACAACCTGGTGCTTTTAGCGATGAAAAACATCGTTAAGTAGCAGATACTCTCGGTTGTGAGCGCTGGAAAATTCCCTCCAATCCAGAGAAAAAACCTTGCTGGCTGTTCGTTTGAGCTTAGTTTTCGTGTGATTCGTGCGATTGTAGATAAAGAGAGGGAATGACTGTGGGCGGAAGAGCGGTAGCGTCCGCCTTTAAAGATTTGTTCCTACCTCTTCCTTTATACCATTCAAAGGAACAAATCTTTAACAGCGGCTGGAGCCCACAGCCATTCCCTCCGTAATGCACCAGCGCCATGAACACGCTCAAAGGACGCCGCTAGGCGTTTGCTTTTAACAGGAAGATTGGCTGGGCAGAAATGAGGAAGCAGCTATGGGCTTTAGAGTAGTGAAGACTGCAATAGCAGTAGTAATATCCATTTATATCGCGCAATTCCTTGGATTAATAGCACCACTGTCCGCAGGGCTGCTTGCTATAATAGGTGTAGAAGTTACAAAGAAAAAGGGCATAAGAAGTGCGCTTCAGCGAATAGCTGCCTCAGTGCTTTGTCTTTTATTCGGCTCGCTCATGTTTGTTTTATTTGGATTCCATATATGGCTGATTGGTGTGTTTGTGCTGATTGTGTTTCCGCTGCTGCACAGGATGCGTATTAGTGAAGGTGCGGTGACAGGATCCGTCGTAATGTTTCATATATATGCCGGTGGGTCTGTAACTTTTGCCGGTATTTGGAACGAAGTACTGCTGCTCATTGTGGGCCTCGGGACTGCAATCCTTATCAATATTGCTTATATGCCCAAAGCGGAAAAGAAGATATTGGCTCATAAGCTTGAGGTGGAGCAATTTTTTTCGGGTATATTTCTGCAGATAGCAGCGCATTTGCGGGATAACAGCATGGTTTGGGACGGTAAAGAAATTTTGGATGCATCAGCGGCGGTTGACAACGGTTCTGAGCTCGCCAGAAAATCACTGGATAATACGCTTATTTTTGGTGGTGAAACCTATTGGAGGGTTTATTTTTACATGCGGGGGGAGCAGCTTGAATCTATCACCCGAATGGCGGCGCTTGTGGCACAAATATATAGTACATTGCCTCAGGGAGCATCGATCGCCTCCATATTCGAAGGTCTTAGCGCGGATGTTAAGGAAGAGTATTATACTGGCCGTACAGAAGAGGTACTCTTGGCTATGGAACAACAATTCAAGCAAATGCCACTGCCTCAAACGCGTGAGGAATTTGAAGTCAGGTCTGCTATGCTGCAGTTAAATTTAGAATTAAAGCACTACTTGTCCATTGCCAAAAAGCAGAAGAAACAGAAACCGGAGAATAGTTAACCCGTATTTTTAAATAAAATTTCGTCATCTTTGTAAAAAAGCCCGCCCTCTTTCCTGTAATAGGATCGAGGGTTTATTCAGTTTAATAATTGCTTAGAATGAAAATGTTACAGAAATGATAACTAAGAGAATGAAGAGAACCAGAATTGCTGCAGTGCTGGTGCTATGACGGAAAATTTCTTCGGACATATTCGCCACTCCTTTCATAGAAAAAGTTCTTACTCCATCAATATACGCAGAATATTTAAAACGTATTGGACATGTGTAGGGTATGTATAATTTATAAAAGCTGGAATTTTATATGGAAACAGATAACCTGTCCAAAAAAATCATTGTTTATTTTTGCTGTTTTATTTTTGGCTCACCACCACAATCAGTGCTTGACAAATGAATGGATAGCTAAAACAGGAAAAACATCTGCCAATCCTGTACGGTTGAAAGTCCTACCCAACAACAAAAGAGGAATAGACCGATGCAGAATCCGTATATCACAACGACGGAA
>NZ_JAGGLB010000034.1 GCF_017874215.1 Paenibacillus eucommiae | reverse complement strand
TTTCCACCCCCACAATAGATAACTGGTTATGTATTAAAATATCTAACTAGTTACCTTTTGTCAAGTAATTAAGAGGATACAAACGAAAGATTTAATAAAGAAGGTGGATTTTTGAGGGGTGCCTACGTCACTACATTATCTTGAAATGATAGGGAATGAAGATATAATTTCAGTATCCTGCCCGTTACTTCAACGAACAACGGCAGCCGATCGTATGGCCGGCTGCCGCGGTGTATGAGTAGATTCAACTATCGTTCCTCGTTAGCTTAATGGGATGTTACCAGTACGAAAAAAGAGTTGCTGCGTAGCAACTCCTTAGCTATCGTGTCCCGTTAGCGGAATGAACTCGTCCCACAAAGGATTCTAAGTGGAACTATCTGGAGTATTTTTTACCAGTTTGGAATATGATGTTGGCAAAACGAGGCTGCCTATCATGTCGCCAGCCTCGTTCTTTATCTCGCTACATTTCCCATTCAACCATTTGCCTCTTGTCTGCAGTAGCTTATGCGTTGTAGCTGAGTAGTTTAAAGATATCGTTTTCCCGCTGCAGCACCGTGATGCCGCATTCCTTGACAGGCCCAATCTTGACGCGTTTTGTTCTCTCCATCCCTAATACATAGCAGACTAAATATTGAATCAGAGTACCATGCGTGACCAGCGCGACATCATGTCCCGCCTCATCCGGGATGCTACGTAAAAAGCTCAGGAGCGATTCCACAGCGGCTTCGACTTGATCTTCGGAAAAGGTGGAGAAGATTTCTCGCAAAGCCGGCTCGGCCCGTGTCTCGCACTTCAGCGGATGCTCTAATAATGCCGCCGTCTCCAGTGCCCTGGTGAAATCGCTCGAATAAAGTCGGGCAAACGAAATGCCCTGAAGCCGGGACTCAAGCGCTCCGGCTTGAACTCTCCCATTGGAGCTTAACGGAGGATCGAAAATTCCACGGACGTTAACCAGTTGACTGTTGCGATCATATTCCCCGTGACGAAATAGATATAGCTTCATTTGGATATCACTCCCTTTGCAACTTTTGAATCGTGTCCCGTTAGCGTAATTATGCAATTATTCTCTATGCAATCGGCACCCAGATCTCGACTTTTTCTTCTACAGCATCATTATCGATGCTCTTGTAATAACATTCAATCTCGTATACGTCCGATTTTCGTTGATTACCATTCTCCTCGATCCATTTATAAATCCATTGATAAGCTTCCGTTATGGAATTACCATCACAAATCACCTTCGCATACTTCTGTTGAGGTACTCAAATGCTGTTATTCCGTGCGGTATCGCCGCCGAATTTTCCACCTCGAAGCAAGCCCAGTAGGTGCCGAGATTCCCTTTTTCGTAATGTGGGCTGTAACAGATATGCGGACTTCTTAATTGCGTAAAATCTTGTTTCCTTTTATAAAGTTCCAATTCCACTCTTACGCACGCATCCGGAAACTCCGACAACGGGCCGGAGAAACTTAATCCCGCCAGCCTCATACTCCTCTTTCTCAACACTTCACACATAAACACTTGGACCATCCCTCCTCAGAGATAATTAAGAGTTACTATGTTATATGGAACTTATAACCAGCATATCGACCATACGTTCCCACGTCAATTGACACCTTATCGCTTGAAGTATCCTGCCCGTTAGCTTAATAAATGAAAAAGGAGCGGCGGCAATACAAGCTCCTCAACTATCGTATCCGATACCACAATAGGAATTCCTTCTTAGCTCTCAAGCTCTTTACCGTAATAACTTTCTCTTTCAGACATATTTAATAAAGATACTTCAGATAATTGCAATTTATTGTATGGGATTGGGTCGGATAAACTGATTAAATCTGTAAAAGAACAAATGCCCTCCAAATATGAAATTAGATTTCCTGATAATATCAATTGAATTAAGTTTTCAAGTCCTTTTCTTGCTCCAATACGTTCGTTTACAGTTAGGAGTCCCTGACTAATTACATTTTCAAAATCGTCTTCGTCAATAACTACATATTCTTTGCCGTCATTACTAACTAAGATGTCTAATTCCAAATCTAAATTAAAAAAATTAGTCCCTTTACTAAAACAAGGCGTACATATATCACAGTTAAAGCTCCAATCAATTGGTCCTGGTTCAGTAATCAATTTACCACTTGCATCAAGAGTAATGTTTATTTCAAACCATTTATCATAAAATGAATAATGCCTAAAAGTGAAATTCCCACCAATCGCATCATCAATTTTAACTTCGTAAACCATTACTTTTTCATTCCACACTCGAATATTAGTTTTAGGAATTTGAAACACTCGTACCTCATTTGGTAAATGGAGATTGTGAAATTTTATTTTTTCACTGTCCAAAAATAACAGCCCCCTCGCCATCAATCAATATGGTAATAAATGCTATCGTTAAATCGTAGCAGAAATTCATTCAAAAACATATCTTAATTCAACAAATCTGCCCGTTAGTTTAATAAACGAAAAAGGAGCTGCGGCAATGCAAGCTCCTCAACTATCGTGTCCCGCTAGTGGCAATTCTCAATCCACTTTTTGCTTCTCAATAAATTCATCTTTAGTTAAACCAAACAAAATAAAATCTAAATATTGGCCATTTATATACACGACCTGTCGACGTATACCTTCTTGAACACAGCCGAGTTTCTTCATCATCTTCGCAGAAACTTCATTTCCTTCAAGAACATAGTCATTGAATTTATTAAGTCTTCGTTCAAAGAAAGCATACTTTAAGAGAATTTTCATAGCCCTTGTACCATACCCCTTACCACGGTACTGTTTATCAATCACTATACCTATACTAAATGTTCCATTTCTCTCGTCGATACTGTTTAAATTGATACCACCTATACTTTCTCCGTTCAAATTTTCAATAGTAAACATTTTTCGTCTATTAGTTGAAGAAAAATCAGCATTTTCCTCTGTGAATTTTTTTGCCCCTGAAATTGTAGGTGGTAATTCAATAGCACATTCTAAAAGACGACGTGCAGGAGTATCATATCCGCTTATGTAACAACTTTCCCAATCTTCAGCCTATATGGAACGCAATCTAACTTCATCATCTTGCCAATAATAATTGCTGTAATCTATATCTCGCATATGTGCCTCCCGATAATTTTATCTGTTCAAAATAATTTTAACTCTTGGGGGTTCCAGAACAAATTCATATGAAACTCGTCATGCATGAAATGCCAAATCATTGGAAAACACTTGATATCCCGAAAGCTTAGCAGTGGAACGTCAAAAAAAATCCGTGGACATCGGACAATCTCTTCCGATTTTAAAAAAAGCCCGCTTTACGCGGACTTTTCAACCCAATAATACCAACCTTCTTCGTTAGGGTATTTTACTCGTATAAAAAGTTCATTTCCACTCTTGAAAATCTGATAGTCGTTTAAAATCTCATCATTGATACCTTTGTCATATCCATTCCAGTCTATTTCCAGTTTTTCCAACTGCATACTATCGACGTTCAGGCAACAGTATTCCTCTATATTTTCCTCATAAATCAAAGCCGTATGTTCGTTTAAGTAAAATCCAGTCATAGAAAACATGGATTCTTCATCGGGGAAATTTACTTCCCCCACAACCTTCCATTCTGGAATCGAATAAACCCTGAATACACCATCAAAATCTCCAAAAGTTCTGGTTAACACTTGCAGACCATTGTCGGAAAAACACAGTGGATAAAAATCATCCTCAAGTTCTCTAAAAATCTCAAGTTGTCCATTGTTTTCTATTATACAATATGTTTTTATGCTGCATTGAGCATCACTAAGACATAAACAGACCTCATCTATTATTCCAGGTATCCCCAAAATCTCAACGGCATGTTCTCCATCTGGCACCATGCCCGCCATAGGGTCATTCAAGTAAACTGAAGCCCTTTTCTTTGTGGTAATATTGATTAATCTACACTCCACCTGCTTGCTATCGACATTGATTGCCAACCATATGAAACCATCCGGGGCAGTAGAAATAGCCAGCACACTTTGTTGTAACGCGTAGAGTTCTCTTCCTTCAAAATCATATATTTGTAATCCCGTTTCCCCATATAAGCATATCCATTTATTTGATAAATCAATGTGATACGGATAATTTGTCTCCCAAGATTTCTCTGTTTTCATTATCGATACATCCAATATCTTTACCAATGAAAGGCTTCGATTATAAAGCAAGCATCTTCCATTCGGTTCAAGGATAAAGTATTGATAATCGTTGTCACATATTTGGTTGGGCAGCATATGGGTTTCCAATCTCTTAGATACTTTTATCTTCATACACATTCCTCCAGTTTCTAGCAACCCTTATCTAGTCATATTGTGAGTACAGCGCAAGCCTATCATCAGCACAACCAGCTATGATAGTATCAGGGCTGTTCCCTTGCTATTTCATGTGCTAATTTTACCAATTACTGATACATGATGTAAAAGAGGATTTCGTCCTATTTTTTTGCTATCGTGCCCGTTAGCTTAATAAAAACAAGGAGCAACTGCCGCGGCAAACTGCTCCTTGTATCCTTAAACTAAAGTCTCCCGTTAGCGCAATGACTGCTGCAGAAAAAAAGTCTCCTATCTATTCCAATTAACTCATGTTCTCCTTTATTTCTGCAATATGTTTGTTTAATTCATCGAGTTTACGATGTAGTTCCTCATCTGTACGTTTTTTCGACTCGTACACTTTTAAAAAACGATACAGCAGGTATATCACTGCCCAGGGAGATAAGAAAAAAATAAAATTCACAATTTGTCCGATTATGTACATATTAGTATCCCTCCAAATTCAAATGTACCATATTTTGGGTATAAAATGACAACTTTTGTATAAAAATTTATGTTTTATGAAGCTCTTTACTGTCAAATTTCCATGGGCTTTCCACTACATTAACCTGCCTGTTAGCTTAACGCCGAGGATATACGCACAATCATTAGCGCCGCTGGATTACATCAAAGGCGACTTAGCGAGACTGCTATAGGAGAAGAAGCGCTTGAATCAAATCATGCTGGAGATGGCCATAGGTCGGCAGCTGACGGATGTTGAGAAAGAATCAATGGAATAAGTAAATAGATGGGATCGTAGACTGCTTCAACCTTAATGAACCTGGGGCTTGCTGCAAGGAAAGCAGGATTCCAGCAAGCGTTATTTCATCGATAACACTTTAGGAGTGACTGAATAAAATATATAAACTGTGCTTGCCCTTTATGGGGTTGAGGGGGATATCTTGATGTGGGTAACCGTACACACGCATCTCAGTGTTGATATTCAAGTACGTGATGGTGCGGATATTGATGATGACTGCGTCGGGTACCGAATCAATAAAAAACGATTCAAGGACCAGAGGTTCGAAACTATTGCAGACTCCATTGAAGCAATCGAGACCGCCTAATGATTTTAAAATATAAAATAGCCTTCACAGCCCAGGTGAGGGCTATTTTAGTTTCAAGTAAAAAATAACTTTGTGGATTGAATACTTAGCCCAAAAGAGGGGATCTTATCATTGAATATATATTAAAGGAGGAAAACATTTAGTGGGAATACTTAGTGGTAATCCAAAGGACGAGCCAATGCATTACGGCGAAATATTTAATGTGTGGAGTTATTCGTTGGCAGTGAAAAGCGCTATTTCTTGTTATCAGTCTTATCTCAACCATACCGGTGATAAGGATTTGAAGAATTTGGTTGAAGACATGATCAATGAGGCGAAACAAGAAGAGAAAGAGTGCGACACACTGCTTAAAGATAATGGTGTTATTCCAGCACCAGCGCTCCCCGATAAGCCGAAAGCAAAATTAGAAGATATTCCTGTTGGAGCAAGATTCAGTGATCCGGAGATCGCGGCAGCCATATCCGCGGATAATTCAATCGGACTTGTGACTTGCAGCCAAGTGATGGGTTCATCCGTGCGTGTAGATATCGGTGCCCTATTTGCCAAATATCATCTCGCAAAAACCGCGATGGGCCTTCGTATATTAAAAATGAATAAGGAAAAAGGCTGGCTTATCCCGCCCCCTCTTCAAATCAAAACACCGGAATTAGTGAAAGCTTAAATAAAAAATGGAGGCCATTAAATGAAAAAAACTATTTCACTTTTGATAACAATCATCTTGGCTGTTATCCTTTCAGTACCGGCTTTTGCGAATCAAAATCAAATGGATATGGAACACCCGACTTCATATTCAGGAGTGCAAAGCGTCAGCTCAACGAACATAAATGGGGCTACAGCTGCAGGTAGTAACAATACAAATAATAATTACAGGACCAACGCAACTGATAATAGGGGAAATAACTGGGGTTGGCTTGGACTTCTCGGACTAGTTGGATTGGCTGGACTGCGAAGCCGAGATAGGGAAAGAACTTAAAACAACTGCACCACCACATAAAGCAGCACATGGACCTAAGCATGTAAAGGTTCCATGTGCTATTTTGGTTTCATCCTTCAATTATCAAAATTCTAATACGTAAAAATGGGCTTATTAGATCGCCGTCATAACTTTAAAAACCATTCAAAACTATTTTCCATAAAATAGTTTGAAGTCTATTAAAAATGAGATGCAAGTCCAATCTATAATAAGAGACAATTCATAAGATAGAGCATACTAAATCGGAGGTGTTCATTTATGAGTTGTCCAAAGAAGAAAGTAGTGAAGGTGACTTGTCCTTCACCAAAAGTTTGTGTGAAAGCTCCACAAGGGCTTAGAGGGCTTAGAGGGCTTAGAGGAACTCAGGGCCCAAGAGGTTCCCGGGGCAGAAGAGGTAGAGAAGGCGATGCAGGTCCTGGTGCGATAATTCCTTATGCATCTGGACTTCCAGTTACATTGACTACCCTAGCGACTGGATTAGTTGGAACTACGGGGCTCATCGGCTTCGGAAATTCTGCTTCCAATATCGCACTGGCAGGTGGGGTGATAAATCTCACAGGAGCTGCTGGAACGCTTCTTAATATGGCATTTTCAGTCCCCCGCGATGGAACGATAAAATCTATTTCTGGATTTTTTAGCGCAGCAGTAGCACTGGATATTGCAACAACCACTATAACCATCACAGCTCAATTATTCACTGAAACAACAACCAACATCTTTAGTCCAATTCCAGGTGCCATTGTAACACTAGCCCCACCTATCCCGGGTCCAATTGCGATTGGCGCCAGCAGCAGGGGGACAAATTCCGATTTGGATATTTCTGTATCCGAAGGTGACCGTTTATTGATGGTATTTTCAGCAACAGCGGCAGGAACTACGCTTTTGAATACCGTTGTAGGTTATGCAAGTGCAGGTGTTAATATCAAATAGTATACTAATTAATAATGATTTTCTTGATAACAATACAACGTTTGAATACTGTTGTTCTTTTGTCGGCAATCGGTCTATAATCTTGACAAGGAGAAATGACAAGAATATGTTCCGGTAAATTAAAAAAGCCACCATTTAGGTGGATATTAATCGGATAAGAACTCAACTCGTACATATAAAGCTCTAATAGATTGCGTAGTGTCTCTTTTTTTGCATAAGCCACTTTAACTTCTCGATGTAATTCTTATATATTTCTCTAGCCGTTAAAACAACTTCACATAGTTTTTCATTCTTAGTAGGACTCATAAACACTCTTAATAAGTCTGGTCCGATTTCCTTTTTAACTTCATTCGGCTTCTAGTGGAAGGTTCACTGAAATAATACATTCAAAGCGTTCAACTCCTGGATACTTTTCTCCCAGGCTTGTTATCGTAAAACCATTAATCGCAATATGTTTTAGTTCTACTTCGTCATTTAATTCGTATACGATTTTATTTAATGACCAGCTAGTAGGATTAGTCGGTATTTGATCACTATAAGTTTTATAATTCTTGAACTATGTTATCATCTGATTGAGGATGAAGACTATTTTCTATTATAAAGAAGTGATTAATAATACCTAATACTCTTATTTTATTGTCTTCTTCTCCAAATATATGGGTTTCTGCTGTCATAAAAATAAGTAGATGAGTGGTATGTGCCGACTTCAAGTCATTTATGGTGTGAAAGCAATTGGAGCTTGTGCTACTATCGCAATCAATGCCATGGACCTTATGGAGGTAAATATTATAATCTTGAGTATTCGGAGCTGTATAAACCATCACAAACAACAATAAGGCAACTATTAGGAAAGCATTTCTTTTCTTGATAAAAGCACCTCATCTCTTATGGATAATTTTACTATATATTGTCGCATTTAACTGCCCGTAAGCTTAATAAATGAAAAAGGAGCTGCGGCAGACTGGTTCCGATCATTGAGTCGGAAGTGGATATTTACAGCGCGGATAAGGTAGCATCGGAAAACTGTTGAAGGACGAAATTTCCGCTCAATTATCAACCCTCGAAAAAGACGCGAAGGTCATGCTTAAACTTTCCATACCGACGGAAAACAGTTTCTGCAATGATCTGATGAAGGACCCGCACGTTGTACGCATTGTCGTTTTGTCAGGCGGCTATTCGCAAGCGGAAGCAAACGAAAAGCTGGCACAAAATCACGGATTGATCGCGAGCTTCTCACGTGCTTTATCGCAGGATCTCACCGCCGGGCAACCGATGGTGAGTTCAACGGGGTGCTTTCCAAATCCATTCAATACATTTATGAAGCCTCCATTAAATAAAAGTTTCACGACCCCGAACCTTAGCTAAGCTCGGGGTCGTTTCTTATGTCCAACCATATGAAGTTAGGCGGGGAATCCCATGAGCCTATGTAATGATTTTTTTGCCGCTTGCGATGATTCAAATTATTGGAATCAGAAAATATAAAAAATGAGACCTTTGCCCTCGGCTACAGTTTGGCTGCAGAAACGCCGGATTTTGCTAAAATGCTGAAGCATATAGGAAAAGAACTCGTCCTCATCCTCGTCAGAAACAGTGCCAGGCTCAAGAGGATATACCTCGTCCTTGACCATGGCCCGGAAATCATACCGCAAGCGGAGCTGCGCTTCATCCAGTTCAGACATAGCCTGAAGCGCTTCTGCAACTTGCTCGGCGCGTAAGGAAAACGCCCCGAATGAGCCAAAATCGATACCTTTGTCTGACGTCAGCGGAACAACATAGCCAAGAGGCGGCTCTCCATCGGAAATATCTCCACAAAGCAAGTAGTGAATCGCCTCCCAGGATCTATCAATGTCCAGTCCGGGATAATCGTCTATCTTCAAACTCTTCAATGCAATGTCGCCTGCTGCGATTTGCTTCACCAGGTTGTCATCCATAGCAAAGTAATATCCACGCATTCCCATGTTGTCAGCCTTCTTTCCATTTTTAGTAGTGACTATACTGTCCATAATGACGAATTTTAGCCCCAAAAAGTTCCAGTCACTGATATTGTAAACTGCCCGTTAGGTTAACGAGACTGCCGTTCATGTCGGCAGTCTCGTCCTAGGTGTTTATTCAGTTCTCGTTCCCAATTAGCTGAATAATAATGGTGAACCATTTACCTTCAATTTATGATTACGTCCGTATAAAAGGTTCTTCTACCTTATCACTCAATAAATCTTTATATGCATGTACTTTCCGAAACGTATTTCCCATCATTTCATTACCCCGATAGCTTCGCAGTTCATCTAAATCAAATTTTGCGATGAATATACCCTCTGTCATCTCGTCTGCTACCAGTATCGTGTTATCGACTGATTTACCATTGTGATCCCAAATTACCGGACTAAATGCACAGGAACATCCTGCGTTCTCGCCTGGAGGATTTGCCATGGCTATACCAACCATGTTTTCATATGCTCTTGTAGAAAGCGCCTGTAATCTTGGTTTCATGGTCCCACAATCATTGGGAACCAAAATGATTTCTGCCCCCTTTAACATAAGTATTCTAGCGCTTTCAGGATACTCTCTGTCGTAACAAATCATTATACCGATCTTGACACCATCAAAATCGCAAACCTTAAATTCCGTACCGCTCTCCAGCATTCTCTCTGCATCAAAATCACAGGTATGTACTTTACTATACTTCAATAGAATAGCTCCGCTCCTGTCAATTACAAACGCCGAATTTTGAGGTCGTTTTGTTCCTTTTGTAAAACTTGTTATCACGATTCCAATGGACAACTCTTTCGCAATATCCTGAAATTCTTTTATCGGTGAACTGTTATCATCTAAAGCCGCATCATACCATGCTTTGAAATCAGGATGATTTTCGATCTCTGTTTGAGGCAGCTTCGTTTCAACAATATCCGGAAAGGCATATGCCGTGATCCAACACTCAGGAAATAAGACGATGTCTGCTCCGAGCATTTTCGCTTCTCTTATATACCGTAGCCCAATCTCCGTATTCAGTTTTTGATCGGGTACAGTGCTATTGTGTTGAATAGTCGCAACTGTTAGGGTTCTCACTAACGACAGCTCCCTTATATGAATAGTTATTAATCAAGAACGAAGTACCGCATTTTAATAATACCACATATTGGAATTATCCTGCCCTTTAGTTTAATAAAAGGAGTCCCGGTAACATTTGACGCGCATTGGACACGCTCCATATAATGAAAGAGAATGACAGTGACAGGAGGGCATCAAATGGGAGCATGGGGAATCAAAGCGTTGGAAAGTGATGAAGGGTTGGATCTATTGTCAGCGATAGAGGAACTGCTTCCTTGTGAAACGGTGGATTTGGCTGAGTTGATGGTGAAGCTCAGAGCGGACGATTTCCTCTATGACGAAACAGCGCTGGGCCTCGCGGAGCTGTATATCGAATTTCAGGAGAATGGTGGTTGGGAGTACGAAGAACGCTCCTTAAAGCAAGTACAAGCGTTCACGGCTGATCATGCCGCGCTTGACGCTTTGCTGCAGCATCTGAAGGATATTTGGAATGACATTGAGGATGGGGACCCCGAGCGGGATTTGGCAGAGCTGTGGCAGGAAACGCCAAGTTGGGACGAATGGCGAGCGCATGTGCTGCAGTTGATGGAGAAATTGGACGCACATCTTGCACAAGAACGATAGAAGGATGCTTGAACGAGAACAAAAGCACCGCAATCCGAATGACAGGGTTGCGGTGTTTTGTTAGTGGATTTCCTGCTATTTTCAGCAGTTGCTGACGTCTTGCGCTCACACAATTTTCATTCCACGGGACTTCCGAACAAATCTTCCGAAAGCTCTTACTGTTTGGTAATCATCCATGTTACACCGAATTTATCTATGACTTCTCCATAATAAGCACCCCATGGCTGAAGAGCGAAAGGATACTTGCTTTCGCCGCCCTCGCTTAACTTGGCATATGCCGTACTGGCTTCTGACACATCGTCATAGCTCAAGGAAATACTGATACTTCGGTTATACGAAACCGGCTCGAATGAATCGGACATCATTAACGTATTCGTGCCCGCCACTGTCAAAGCCAAATGCATGACTTTTTCCTTCATCGCCTCGGGTGTTCCTGGTGTCTCACCGAATGTAGTAAGAAACTGAACTTCGCCACCAAGTGACTCCACGTAAAAATTCGCCTGACCTCTTGCATCCTCCGACATCAAATAAGAGTGAATTTGTGCTCCCATAATATTAACGACCTTTCCACTTGAATTTGTCCTTACATGAATACGACGAATGAACAATGGTCAAATCGACAAAGGAAGTAAATATTTTTTTATTTCCTATCAAGCAAACGTAAACCAGCCGCCCGGGACAATATCCCCTAGCAGCCGGCAACGCAGCCAGTCCATTTAATTCAAATACTCATACCCGTCCTTAAAGCGCAGTACCCACTGGAAGGAAAGCTGTCCGGCCGAATCGCGGGTGAGCTTCAGTTCCGGATAATCTTTGTTAAAATTGATCGTGTAATACAACGAGTACCGTGCGTTTGCTAATGTCTCGCCAGCCTTTTCGATGGAAACCATCTGAAAGGGATCAAAGTCGCTATCGTGGGCAAACTGCTCCAACGTCACGGAATTATCGATTTGACCGGATGCTCGAGCTACCTTGTAATACTCTTCAATCCCCGCATACCCATCTGAGCGCGGCGTCGCTTGCTGAGTCACATCGATCTCGTCATAAAGCTTATCGCCTCTGTTGATTCGGAGCAGCGCCGTCTCCAGCTGTGTTCCCGGAATCCCTAAATCCTTCAATAAAAAAGAAAATTCCGCATTTAACCGTTCATTTGAAATCCCGGTGCCCGTGCTCGGACTGATCATTCTATTACGGTACACATCGTCGAATAGCGGCAGCCGGCGCGAATCGGCGTTTAGTTGCTTCTGCCCCGCGTCACCCCGCTCCCACACGGTCAGCTCGTAGTTGTGCTCCAGCGACAGTTCCAGTTCTGCTCCGTACTGCATGCCTCCCTGATGCTCCAGCACCGCTTCCAGCGGCTGATCTTGCCCGTCGCTGCGCAAAGACACCGCAATGACTGCAGAGGAAGTTACTTCTTTCAACGCAACCTGTAAAGTGACCTTCGCGTTCTTCTGCGCCAGATCAGCCCCGGTTAATGTATAGTCGAGCCTCTCCACCTTGTCGGCCCGGGCAGCCAGCTCGCGGCTGATACCGTTTAAGATCTGGTTCTCCAGCAACTGCACCTGCTGTTGCATACTTTGAAATTCCGCCTTTGTCTTATTGCCATTGTTGAGAATCGCGGCATTGATCGTGTAGCCGATGTACAGAACAGCCAGTATATTGACTGCCAACAACGTCAGAATCGCTTTTGATCTGTCCATTGTGCCTCCCTTGTCTCATATCATGGATGTGGGGAAAAGAACCTGTCAGGGTTAATCCTTTGGCTTTCACTTTATCCCATAGTGCCTTACACAGATGCAGAAAAATAAAGATCGTTAGTGAATTTCTGTTTACCTGCGGACTCAGCTAAAAATGAGCAATATCTATTTGAAAAATCGAACTAAATCTGCATATAGAATATCTTGGTCTACAATATAACTATCATGCTCATGGTTTTTCATGATTTTCAATTCCGCATTAGGTAAGGCTTCTGTAAGTTTCACAAAAGTTTCCGGTTTAAATACATCGTTATCAGCAGCAATGATTAGAGAAGGAGTTTTCACTTTCTCGACATCTTTGAGTTCGATATTGGGCTGCTCAAGCATTAATCTAAACAGAGGATCATTTGTCTCTTTGTAGGTATCCATGACGAATTGATAGCTTTCCTCCGTAAAGTCTTCTGGTTTAAGATTGATCCCCAGCAGAGCCATCTTTTCAATAGACTCTCCATGATTCATCGCAAGAATCAAACTAACAATTGCACCATCACTAAAACCAACAACGTTAACTTTTTCTAGTTTCAAGGCTTGTATGAATGCATAAATGTCCTCAGACATGGTTTCATAAGAGTAATCCCCTGTTTTCAGGCTCTGGCCGTGATTCCGGCTGTCAATTGCATAAATGCTAAAATCGTCTTCCAATTTCTCTATTATCTTATCAAAAATATGATGGTCTTCACCATTACCATGTAATAAGATAAGTGGTGATCCTGTTCCTGCTGTTCTATAAAATATCGTTGTACCATTTATGTTTACTAACATTCCAATGCTCCTTTGGGCTTATTCTGCCTATTTTCATGATTCCCTTAGCAGATTCCACTATCTGCTTTTTCTAATTTCTAGTATAACAAGAAGTTACTAGTTCATGCACCTAACGATTAATATAATCCGTCTCTGCCCGTTAGCGTAACGAGGCAAGCTGGAAGAAAAAAAATAATTCAAGTTCCCGAGTAGGAACTTGAATTATTTTTCCTATTACTGCCAGCAAGGATTTTTCTCTGGATTGGAGGACCTTTCCCCTGGGCAAAGGCACTGGGGATGAAGAACGGCCCCGCCAGCTCGCACAACCGGGAGGAGCTGCTGCTTTAACGATGATTTTCATCGTTAAAAGCATAAGGTCCCTTCCACATCCTTACTTTAACGATGAAAAACATCGTTAAAGTCCCTTTTAGCCCCTGTGAGGCCATCCGCCCTCTTTTAACGATGAAAATCATCATTAACGTGACGGATTGACCTGAAACACCTGCTTTAACGATGAAAAACATCGTTAAGTGGGGCGTACGCTCGTTTCGGCGGAGAGCGGGCTGCTTCCGGGTTTGTCCTCATATCCCAATAGTTCCAGAAGCCGCTCGTTTTCTATAATATCTTTCTCAGTTAACCGGCCCAATTTCATTTTGGCAAGCAGAATGAGGCGATTACCACCTGTGTACTCAAAGTCCTTGTATATGCCCTGGTTCTTTTTATGGAATAGATGAATGAGTTCAGTTAGTTCGAAATATGGCAACGCCCCTGATTTCCATTCCAAAAAGGATTGATACAAGGGTTCCAGAGCTTCTTCAGTTACCAATTTGTGATACTCATCAATAATTTCACGCTCTTTTTGTCTTTTACGTTGATTAGGAGTAAGATTGCTCTCCAAGTTCTTTTCCTCCTTTTTGAGTTGAACTATGCCTGTTAAAGCATATCACAGAGTTAATCAAAGCAAAGCGATACCACCAAATTGTATTTGAGCCATAGCTAACTCTTTGCGGTTGGTTGCTATGCATAATGATATAATAACGTAAATCGGGTTCTAGTGGAATCGTTGGTTTGATTTTGCAACCGTTAGTTGTATTAAACTGCCCGTTAACGCAACAATAGGCCACTATTGCAGCCTGTTGTTTTATGTTGAACTTTCGTAGCATATTGGGAAATTCCTTTAGTACTTAATCTAACGGCTGACTAACCAGCATGTGATAAAGACCTTTATCCATCATTAGCTGCTCATGAGTACCTGACTCTGCAATAACACCTTGATCAAGTACGAGAATGCGGTCCGCATGCCGAATCGTACTCAGCCGGTGTGCAATGATGAGGGTCGTTCGATCTTTGAGTATCGTACTCATATTCCGCTGAATCGTCTTCTCGGATTCATTGTCGAGCGCACTCGTCGCTTCGTCGAAAATCAAAATACGCGGATTGCCGATCAGCGCCCGTGCTATGACGATACGCTGGCGCTGCCCGCCGGATAGGCTCGCCCCCCGCTCCCCAACCTGTGTATCGTAGCCACTCGGAAATGTCATAATGAATTCGTGTGCCCCCGCAAGCATGGCGGCCGCCATCACCTCATCCATCGAAGCATCGGGGATTTGATAAGCAATATTCTCATGAACCGTTCCGCTAAAAAGTCCAGCTTCCTGCTGTACTACTCCGATTTGCTTACGGAGCGTATCAGCCTGCACCCGCTGCAGGTCATACCCATCGATGCGAACCACCCCGCTGCTTGGAGCATATAGCTTAAGCAGTAAATTCGCCAAGGTCGATTTCCCTGACCCGCTTCGACCAACAATAGCAGTCGTTTTGCCTGGCGCCATGTCGAAGGTAATGTTCTGCAGTATATTCTTCCCGTCAGAATGATAGCGAAACGATACGCGTTCAAAAGTAATCGCACCCGTAAGCTTCGGTAGTGCTGTCAACCGGTTCAGGTCGGCTTCCTCCACCTCCGTCTCGAATACATCGTCAAGCCGTTCCAAGGCAATCCGTACGCCTTGAAACTCATCCCACATTCCGATTAAACCTAGCGCCGCATCGGTAACAAGTGCAAACACCGCACTAAAAGCCATCAGTTCCCCGACGGTCAGCTTATCCCCGATAATAAATACAGCCCCTGCATACAGTACGGTTATACCGCTTAAGGTTTGCAGCACAGTGGCGACAGAACCTGAGAAGATGTCGATTTTCCAACCCTTCATTTGGACAAAAGTAGTTTGACGGAACTTCCCCTCCACCTTCTTCCTTACCTCGTCCTCGGCTGCGAGAGCTTTCACGGTACGCATAGAGCCGATAGCTTCTACTAATACGTTCTGCAAGTCGACATCGGCTTGGAATTGCTTCCTGCTGTTGCGCTTCATAAGGGGAGTCACGATCAGCGTAAGAGCAATGAAGCAGGGAATGAACGCCAGGGCGATCCAAGCCAACGTAACGCTATAGGTAAACATAAGGACTATGTAAACAACAATCGTCATTACATTCAGCACAGCATTCATACTGTTCGTTACAAGGAAATGCCGGATGACCTGATTCTCCCCGGCACGCGTCAAGATGTCGCCCACTTTGCGTGTCGCGAAATATCGCATGGGTAAGCGAAATACATGACGATAAAAACTCATGATCATGTCGATGTCAATTTTAATGAATGTACCCGCAATGACCCATTCTCTTATCGATTGAACGAGCAGGGTAAGAAGCGAGACCCCTAGCATAATGATCATCATGACGTTCAGGTCATCATAATTTCTACCAATAAGCACACGGTCGATCACCTGTTGAGTAAAAAGTGGGAGTGCCAGGTTAATAACCTGTAATAGCAGTGTCATCCATAGGAGGTGGATCAGCGCCCGCTTGTGGGAGGCAAAAAAAGCCCAGTATCGCCTGAATGAAGGTTTCGACTCTTCTTGGGTGAAGAAAGTTTCCACTGGCTTCAGGAACACCGTGTTCAGTGTCCATCCTTTCAGAAAATCATCATGCGAATAGGTCAGTAACCCAACGCCCGGGTCGGCCACGGTCACGTATCGTTCGTCAACTTTTACGACCACGACGTAATGATTGCCTTTCCAATGGGCGATAGCGGGTAGCGTCTGCTCGGCGAGTCCCTTCAAGGTGCTGCGGACCGCTTCCGCTTGAAAGCCGATCAATTCCGCAGTTTTGCACAGATTGAATAACGTGCTTCCTTCCAACCCGACTTGTGCTAATTCTCTGAGCCGATGAATGCTCAATCGCTTGCCGTAGTGCTCGGCGATCATCGAGAGGCAGGTGGGGCCACAGTCCATCTCACTTTGCTGAATACGTACCGGGAACCGGTTCCTTAAACGCCAAGTCCTTCGTCCACCGTACCGCTGCTTCTCCTGTTCGGCTTCTTCCGTAACACTTTCGGGAGCATAAGCTGCGCTATCCTTCGCGGCAACGCTCGTTACCGCATTCTGTAAATAAGCAGAAGCAATACCGATAATCGTTTCCCTGACCTTCGGATACTTAAGAATCAACTTATCAAAGTCGCTCTTAGCCAGACTAAACACGGAAACCTCTTCGTCCGCTATAACGCTGGCCTTTCGAGGGTCCCCGGTCAACAGCGCGAGTTCCCCGAAAAACTCCCCTGCTTTGACGATATTAAGCTTCCGATTCCCCTCGCTTTCCTTCAGTACGGAAGCCGTACCGGTACGAAGGATATAGAACGCATCTCCTGTCTCCCCTTCACTGACAATCGCTTGGCCGGGTGCATATTCCTTCATAACCATAATATCCAGCAGCGAGCGCAGCTCCTGATGATGCAGCGGGGCAAACAACGCCGTCCGCTTCAGAAATTTGCGCATCGCATCATCGGCCAATTGTTCAAGTAAGTACACCCTCAATTCAGGGTGCTCGTCGATCATTTGCATAAACATGGTTCTAGATAACCGCAGCAGCTCAAGCTTCGCCGATGCCCTCAGCGTATGCTCCTGAAATTCTTCATTCAACAAAGCTTCCTGTCCGAAATGCGAGCCTGCTTCCATTAATCCGAAATTGAGCTCTTTGCCATCCTCATCCTTACCGATCATTCGTACTTTGCCCTCTAAGATGAGATGGAACGATTCTCCTCTTTCCCCAGCTTCAATAATCGTGTCTCCCATATGGAAAGAAAGCCTCTCAAAGGAAGCAAATAACTCTTCTTTCTCCTGTGGCGACAGCACCTGAAAAATAGGGATTGTATCCAAAATGATATGATGTAAATCGCGCATTCCTGTGCCTCCTGAACGATCAGCCTAATGGCTCCCCTGCCAAATAGCCCCATAGTTTAATATCGACTTTTGATCTTTTCACAGCTTCGTTCAGCCACTCTTCATAAATCAAATCAGCAAGCTTGATCCTAAGCTCCTCTGTTAGTGCAGCCGGAATCACTTCCCAAACATACAGCAATCGATAACAAGATCCGATTGGAAAAGGTCCTCCTGATTGTCCGGCTTCCGAACTGAAAACAAATGACTCCTCTTCGCCGCTCATCACAGCTCGTCCAGCCGCCCCAACGTACCCTCCGTCGTACTTGCTGCTGCTGTTCAAACAATAGGTTTGCGCCAGCTGGTAGAAGGGCTCGCCCTCCTCAAGCTGAAACAGCAGCTCTTGCGCCTGCTCTCTGCTGCCGACTATTAATTGAGAAATAATTGCTTTATCAAAGGACAGTTTATTTTCCAGAAAATAAGTGTTTATCTTATCTTCTGATACAATCCTCTTCACCTTCTCCGTTAGAAGCCAGGCTTTGGCCGACTCGAACAGATCAGTCATCTCCAACCCTCGCATTTTAAGCCAAGCCAAAGTTTCTGCTGCACTATATAACCCCACTTGCTGTCGCAGCTCATTGACTTTCGCTTTCCATTCCTGCTCATCGATCGATATCTTATGCTCTTCTGCAAATTCCTTCATAATGACTCTTCGAATGCTATCCTCGACAGCAGAAAAGCGTCCCTCCATGCACGCAAGCTTTAGTACATCGCGTAGAGACCATTCCGTACCGTTCACGTTAAACGCTACTAGCTCCATAGCGTCCATAATAAGCCACCTCTTCACATTGAACTGGAAAAAACCTAACGATAGTTAGGTTTTTTCATTTCAACAATCTGTTTTTAAAAGAATCCAATCATTGCTGCAATCCGAGTATATCGTTTTAACTTGTGCTTTAGTTTGAACTTCGACTACCTTTTTGTATTATTTGTTTGCCGGTAATGGGATCAGTATAGAAATAGTTCGATCCGCCAGTTGTTTCTTTCATTTCTGTCTCCGTCAATGGCTTCTCCAAATCTTCAAGCTTTAAATCTTTTGATTCATTTTCATTGGACATTATTATTATTCCTCCCGTAAATTAAGTATTATGATCTCAATAAAAGCTTCTAACATGATTAAGAATACCATCTTGCCTTCACGCATTCTATTATACAAACGTAGCAAAATAGTCGAATTCAGGTATACTTTCTTTCTCCTCACGAATAAAAAAAGAAGACAAGCTCTCTCCCGAAAGAAAACTTGTCTCCTTACGATCATTATGTTTTTTTCATGTAGCTGTTAACCAGCTGCGTTCGATTCCTGACATTCAACTTCCGAAATACCGCTGTCAAATGCTTCTTGACCGTTACTTCTGTAATATACAAGTCCGCCGCAATTTCTTGATTCGTATAACCTTTCATTAGCAGCCCTACCACTTCTTTTTCCCGCTCGGATAGCATCTCCATACCATCATCCTGCTGTTTGGAATGATCTACAAGGCCGAAGGACGCTATTATTTTGTTCAAATAATCCTGCAGCTTGCCGCCCCTCTTATCGAGAACGTAATAGGGCGTAGGCGTGTTACTATCATAATCGTAATGTGCAACGTTCTTCACCTGCTCGCACCCCAAGCTAAGATGGAATTCATTTAAGAAAGAGAGGTCCGGAGGACCCGTCGTCACGACAAAATCGGAAGATATAAGCAGTGAGATGAACGTTAGCCCTGCAGTTGTACGTGTCGCCTCATCCTCAAAATCCGACACATCGATCGATTTCACAAAATAACCTGCAATATGTTCAATCGGCACCCGGAGCTCCTTTAACTTATGGTCCGGCAGACTTTGGAAATAAGCAGATGACAGCGGATGAGTTAGCAAGTAGTCAAGCGTCCCTGTATGAATCGGAATGATTGCCGTCAGACCGCGAATTGCCCCCTGTTGATCTCTCATCAGCTTAACAGTGCCAGGATCGAGCTCGTAAAGCTCTCGAAGATGAATATGCTTAATCGAGTACAAACCTGCTTCTTTAGAAAGTATATACTCGAACCTCTCCCCCGTTTCCGGGTTCAGGAGAGGAAGGCAAACTTCCTTCAGATTGATACGACGATTGTCCAAATACTGCTCTGCCTCCACCCAATTGGATGGACTGAGCGGCTCCATGAGATGCGGAGTCAATTTCTGAAAACAGAGACTGCGGACAACATAATCGCCAATATAAAAGTACCACTCGACGGCTTCCCATGTGATCGTCTTTCTCTTGGACGGGTTAGTCATCCTGCTGTAATAATACATGATGCATCGCTTCCATAACCTGTCGTAATGTTCAGGCTGGCGCAAGCGCAGTTCATAGCCGATGGCATCCCGCATTAAATCATGAAGGATCCAACCCCTATCCACTCTCCGAATGAAGGAAAGTCCGACCAGCCGCTGGAATAAATCCGTCTTTACCTGCCTATCCAATACATAGGAGAGCAGCTCCTGGTTAAAATGCCGAAGTAAAGCTACAGTCTCTACGAGCTCCCTAAGATTGTCGTCCGGAACCTCTTTTAACCAAATGCTCAGAATATGTTCGAACACTTCGATTTCATCCACCAATTCCAAGCCCTGAATGTTCTGAAACATCGTCGTCGAGACAATCAAGGACAACGTGAGCGGATGTCCTCTCGTTTTCATCCAAATCTGTTTGATCATCGGCTCCTGAGAAATGCCCGAGCGCTCCAGATATTGCTTAACGGACAAATAATCCAGATCCCCAACGGGCATCCGGTGTATCCAATGGCGCCATGCCGGAGAACTGAGCCATATGCCTTGCAAGGGGAATCTTCCCGCAATGAGAATCAGGATTTCCGGGTACAATTGGGGGAGGAGCGCCTCTCTCAGCCAGAGCTCCATATCACCCATATCCTCGAAAGTGTCTAACGCGAGGACAAGCTTCTGATTCAGCGCCTTTTCCCTCAGGATGTCATGGCATAGCTCCAGAAGCGCCTGCGGATCGGTAATCTGCTGCAGCTTCTCCATCGGATAGCCGAGCATACGCAACAATTGCGTGCAGAAGCCCTGCGGTGTATGAGAGAACCCCCGGCTGTCCATCAGCAGAAAGGCGGCATTCGCATTCACTGCCAGCCGGCGGAACTCATCGATTAGATAGCTTTTTCCTACGCCTCCGGTACCATAAAGATTCAAGATCCGTCCCTGTTGTCCGCCGACTGTCAGCTGCTGCAGGAAATACTGAATTTCGATGTCCCGCCCTACCAAATAGTGCCGTTCCAGCCGGTCAATCTGGACAGCTCTGCGTTCCTCGGGACCGTCTGCCTTCACCTTGCTATCATACATAGGATATACCTGCTTTCGAATTACATCATCATAAAAAATGCGGGACGAGTACGTTGCAGCAAGTAGGTTCTTTAGCCTTTAGGTAAATTATATATTCTATTCTATTGTGGAAGCCAGTAATTCTTTCCGGTATTTTTATCACATCATTGAATGAGCGGCGCATGCTAAACCGTCCATAAGTACGTTTATTCCGATTCCTGCTTCTTGATGCCGATATGAAGTGCCGCAATGCCTCCACTAAGTGGATAAGCTTTTACATGATTGAGCCCTGTTTTTCTGAAAATATCAGCCAACTGCTTATGGTCTGGAAAGTGAATCAATGATTCGGGCAACCATTTGTACTGCTCATATCTCTTGGCTACCAATTTACCAAGCAGCGGTAAAATATTTTGAAAATAAAAATAATAAAGTCCTTTAAAAGGCTGCCACGTTGGCTTCGACAATTCTAGTGAGACAACCATGCCCCCGGGTTTTACAACCCTTTGCATTTCCTCGATAACAGTCACTAAATCCGGTACGTTACGCAGCGCAAGTCCTATTGTGGCATAATCGAAGGTGTTGTCTTCGTAAGGCAGCTGCATCGCATTGCCTCGAACTAGCGTGATTTGCTTGTCCAATCCTTGCTCCCGAATTTTAAAAGCACCATGATCAAGCATATTTTGGCTAAAATCCAATCCAACCATTTGTCCAGTCCTGCTATCCCGTGCCAGATCAATCGTCCAATCGCATGTGCCGCAGCATAGGTCGATGGCCGTACTTCCCGGCTTCACGTTCATCTTGTTCATGGTGTACTTTCTCCATGCCTTATGTCTGCGAAAGCTTATCAGGTCATTCATGAAGTCGTATTTCGGAGCAATACTTTCAAATATAGAGTGAACAAATTGTTCCTTAGATGATTTCGATTGTTCCATTGTCATTCACCTCAGGCTAATTTTAATTGAAAAATGTGGTTGTATCCCACCGTGATTATGTAACAATTGTGACAATAAATAAGTTTGTTTTTCAGCATACTGCCCGCTAGCGTAATGAGTCTTGTAACAAGGGAGTATTATTCCATTTCCCACATCTCAATAATATCGCTCCAAAAAGGTATCCATAATCAAGCCAGTACCTGTCATTGTTTGCCGAGCTCGTCCTCAATGTAACCGTCCAAAGATACATTAGCAGCGTAGATCAGTTTAGCCATTTCAATAACGCCCTACAATTTCCAGTTTCCAACTTCACACAGAGACGCAGCGGCACACTTAGACTAGAAAATACAGTCTTAAATTGCCGCTGTAATATTTTAACTAACGTCTTTCTATAGTTTTCTTGCCTTGATTACAAAAGTTACAGGAAGCATCTTTGCTTTTTTTGCAAAATCGCTGTTATGCGATTGTATAATTTCATCATCAGATTGCTCGATCATTTGCTCAATGACAAATCCCGCTTTTGCCAACGCATTCACATAGGTTGATAGTTTACGGTCCGATAATGTTAGCGTACTTCCGTCAAGAGATAGCGAATACCAAGATTCATCGAAATAAGATTTTTTAAAAACAAGCATATTATTTTCTACAGCAACACATTTGTGTATAGGGTGAGACCAGCTGAAAACAAATACGCCGTCTTTTTTTAGGTAAGAAGCAATCCGGTGAAAAGTACCCTCAAGGTCAGTTGTCCACCCTATTGCATAAATCGAATAAACAAAATCAAAATATTCCTCTGGTATGCCACACTCTTCTTCCATGGGAGAACAGATTAATTTTGCTGATAGACCGCACTCCGTCAAATGTTGCTTTGTCTTCTCGATTTGGTTTTCTGATATATCCATACCCCATAGTTCAGATGCTTTGCGTTCCCCCAGATATTGCAAAGAATGACCGCTTCCACAGCCTATTTCTAGTATCTTTTTTCCTGAGACATCGCCAAAAATCTGGCATTTTTCTTCTGAGACAAATGCTCCATAAAGAGGAAGTGAAGTTGCTCCTAAAACATCATTTCCTTTTGTATCCCAAAATAAGCTGTTTGTTTCATGAACAAGACTCTTATCCATGTCGATCGAGATGGCGCCAACCTCACTACCGCCTATAATGTTTGTTCTATAAACAGAATTCTTGTCCATGCAGACACACTCCCTAAATAAAATTCACTAAATGTAACCCAATAATCCAACGCCAACTCAATATTGGGATATATATGCAAAATTATCATATCGCACGTACGTTCTTATGTAAATGCCGTCTATTATGAATTTTAGTTTAAGTAAACTGCTCTGCACCATGATAATAATACCATATTTCGGGGCTGTACGGCCCGTTAGCGTAATAAAAAAAGCAAGCTGCGATAGCCTGCTAGCGGAACACACAACAGAGTGATAGTAACGGAAATGGCTTTTTATTTTATTAGCCTCCAGACGAACCTTTCATCAATTCGGCCAACCATTTCGCCTCGTGTTCGAACAGCTTATCCGCTTTCGAGGTGCGCAGCGCTTGCAGCAGCTTGTTGACTTCTTCCTTATTCGGCGCTACTTTCCAAAGAAAAGATATGCCATGCATCAGTTCGCTCATTGGAAGTTGCCCGCCCCCTTTGCGCTGCCGCGATACAATTGTTTTGACCCGGCTCAAGACGATTTTCGTTTCTGAAGCGCCTCCCCATTGGTCGAGAGCTTCCATCGCGCTCCATTTCACATCGGGCGACCTGTCGTTTTCAAGCGCCGCTACAAATAAAGGCACATTAGCGCCCTCCCCGAAATCGGCGGCAAAGCGGATCGCGAGACTGCGAATTTCGCCGTTGGGGGATTCGATGAGCGCAAGCACGTCGGGGAGCGCCTCCCCCAGACGGAGCTCCTTCAGCGCCCATAGCGTATAGATGATGTCGTACTCGTCGTTCGAGCGGCGGATTATTTCAATCAAACGCCCCTTCACTTCCTCCGGTCGGCAGCGGGCCAGCACCCGAAGCGCTTCTCTGCGGATCGAACCATCGCGCGACCCGGATAACGCGAGGAACGGTTCGGCATCCGGCACTTCCGGCACGCGGGCTAACGACCACATCATCCGCGACTTCGTTTGCATCTTCGTCGTTTTCGCGAACTCGTCCAGCATCAGGCGGACGGCCTGGGAATGCCCCGTATTTTTCGCCAGATGGCTCCATAGGAAGCAGACGTTCGCCCTTGTTTCATCGTCCCGAGCTTCCTCCAAAACTTGTTTCGCCGCATCGATCATGGCCGGATCATCCAACCGTTCCGCTTCACGCAGCGCCTTCCAAGACACTTGGTCTTGCGAATTCTTAATTTCCCTCCCTTGCTCGTCCGTCTTGATCGTCATGCGGTGCAGCAGGTCTCGAACGTATTGTATACCTTGACTCATAAGCTGCCCTCTCCTCTCCGTTCTTGTTTAACATTTTGTAGGATTAGCTTATTTTTTTAAATATAGCTTCGAGTATCATTGTTCCTGCCAAACTTATAGACGGCGATTAAAAATAAGGCCACGGCAAAAGCAACAAGAATGATCAGGTTCAATGATAATTCCCCCATGGATACCCCTTGCTGTAGATTACTAAAGGTATCCAGCAGCCAATACTGGGGAAGAAAGTGAGCGAGCTGCTGCATCGTTGCTGGCATTAAAGCAATTGGGAACATACATCCAGCCAGCAAGCTGCTAGGAATAAGGATCATGTTCTGCATTCCGCTGGCTGCTGAAGAGCTGCTTGAGAATGCTACGATTACAAGTGATAAACCTATCGCCACCAAAGCAAATAACATAAGAATCAGGAACATGCTCCAGTAAGGAATACCCGGATCGATACGGAACATATTTATCATGATCAACAGTGTCACTGCAATCTGCAGCATCATCATAGTCAAATTAACGATGATATTAGATAAGACATAGGTTCTGGGATTGATCGGTGAGGATAATAGTCGATAATAGGTTCTATTCTCTCTTTCCTTAATAAGAATTCCAGATAAACTCGAAGCGCACACCAGCATCAGGATGAGCAAGTAACCTATTGATTGATTGGTTTTGTTGTAATTTACGGATTGATCCTCTACTTTCTCTGCTGATAATTCGAAGCCTGACTCTTGAAATTTCTTATAAAGGGCATTAAAATTAGCCTCATTTCCTTTAGCCACCTGGCCGATCGAAGCCATATTGTTAATATGTTGATCCAAGGACGCCTTCACATGTCCGGTAACCTGCGCCCCCTTAATGGACACGATCTTAACATTTGTGGGCTTGCCGGCAATCAAGCTCTGTGCGAAACCTGCAGGAAGAATAATTGCTGCATCCAGCTCGCCTGAGGCAATCAGCTCCTTTATCTCAAGCTCCTCAATCTCACTTACAAGCATGGAATCCTGTCTGCCCACCGTATCCATAACTCCCTTAGTGATCGACTGACCTCCATCATGATTAACAATGCCCATTCTCAGTTTGGCTTCTCCCGAGCCTCCTTGGACCAAGGTCGCGAGCAGGATTGCCATAACAGGAAAAACAAAGTATAGAAAAAGATTCAAATAATTCTTAAAGGTAGAAATAAATGTCTTTCGGATCAGCCATAACGTGTCTCTCATCCTTACAACCCCTCCTTTCTGCGCATCATCGTTATTGCGGTACCAAGCAAGACGACCGCGAAGCCGATATTTAACAGCATGGCGTTAACCGCTGCAGACAGACTGTCTGCGTAGATCATTTCAAGAAGTGCAGCATTGGACCATTGCAGTGGAGAAAAAGATGCGAGGGTTGCCATGATTCCTGTTGCCTCCTCGACCGGGAAGTATGAACCTCCGAGAAATGCGGACAATTGAATAATAATCATAACAACAGTGCCCGACGCCTTACCCTTGATAACATAGCTGAGCCCTAGTCCCAAGCTCACAGCAAATATGATTTCAGTAAAGAGCGTAAGAAAAACTAGGCCCAAATTTTCTCCCCAATAGGCATTAAACATGTATTTACTAATGAGCACTACGACAATCGTGAGTATTAAATTCAGCAGGACAATCCCTGCTAATTTTCCCGCAAAAATTTCGATTTTCGTCACCGGTGACGCAAGCAATCGGACAGCTGTGTTCCTTTTGCGTTCACCGTCTATTAAATGAGCGGCCGTCAGGGCGCTATATAAAATAATCATTGTCGTAATCGCTATAGCGAAATAGTCCATAGCACCTGGTTTTCTTGTCGCATTTAGCGACTCCTCCACCACATAGCTTTCACCGCCGCTTCCGGCCATGATCGCATCCGCTTGCTCCGAGTCTGTTCCGGCTACCTCAGCCGCCAATCGATAACGATCTGTAAAAGCTTTGAGTACACTCTGAGCAATATCGCTTTCAATCAAGCTCTGACTACTGCTGTAATACTCCAGCCCACTATCCGAAATCTCGACGTATCCCGCATAGCGGTTGTTCTTCACTTCAATCTTCCCATCCGTCTTCTCGTCTGCCTCCTCGAGTTGAATGCCGGCTTGACGCATCTGCCCCGTGAAGTTGTCCCAATACTTAGAGAACTCACTTGATGAGCTATTATTCTTATAGAGTACATTGATTTCCCCAACCGTTAAACTGCCGTTAAAAGCATTCGTAAGAGCCGTCCCCAGAATGAGCATGGTTAACAGCGGCGAAACCAGCAAGAACAAAAGCATCTTGGGATCGCGGATGACCTTTAACTCTTTGAGCGTTATTCTGAATACATTCATTTTCCCTTGGCCTCCTTATTCCTTCAGCCTCTTCAGTCCCGCAGGCTTCTACCTGTCAATGTCAGGAACACCATCTCCAAACTAGGCTCATTCTCTTCCACTGAACGTATTTCAATATCGTCTGCCATCAACTGTTGGATGATCCTGTTCAAGTTATTGACCTCGGAATCAGAGGTGATCTTAAGGATTCGATCCTCTACTTCAACCCGGTTTACGCCTGCGATTCCCTCCAGCTTGTTCCTATCCAGATTTTCTGCCGAACGGACCTCAATACCTATATTTTTCTGAGTCGTAATGATAGCCTTTAATTGACCTTTCGTTCCTTCCGCGATGATTTTTCCATGGTCGATAATGGCAATTCTTGTACAGATCTCCTCAACCTCCTCCATGTAATGGCTGGTGTAGATGATCGTACAGCCCATTTCATTCAGCTTTTTCACGGAACCAAGAATATAGTTGCGTGATTGCGGATCAATACCCACCGTTGGCTCGTCCATGATGAGCAGCTTAGGCCGATGGGCAATTGCACAGGCTATGTTTAATCTTCGCTTCATGCCGCCCGAGAAATTTTTGGGATAGCTCTTATGCTTATCGCCAAGTCCCACGAATGCTAGTGCTTCAATCACGCGCTCCTTTAACTCTGCCCCCCTAAGTCCGTATAATCCGGCGAAAAAATGAACGTTCTCGTAGGCTGTCATATCCTCATAAATAGCCATTTCCTGCGGCACAATCCCAATGTTCATTTTTGCGAATTTACCGTGCTTAGCAATACTCTTGCCAATAACTTCAATTTCACCCTTAGTAACCCGGAGCAGAGAGGCAATCATGTTGATGACCGTACTCTTACCTGCTCCATTCGCTCCCAGAAATCCGAATATCTCGCCTTCTTTCACGGACATCGTGATATTATCCACCGCTATAAAATCCCCAAATTTCTTCGTAAGCTGCTTAATTTCAAGTACGTTCATTCGTCACACTCCCGTTTTCGTCTTTAGGATAATGTAATTGTAATAAAAAAGGATGCCCCTGCGACAGTGCACAAGTTCATCCTTAACCCCTGAGAATCTTCCTATCTAATCATCGTAAAACTCATCTTTATCCGTGAGGAATTAATGTAGTGACACTGAAGCCTCTTGAGCCATCGACAATTATCGTACCATTTACGCTTGCTGCCCGTTCTTCCATGCCAATGATTCCCAAGCCTTTGATCACCTTCTGCTCTCCCTTACCGTTGTCCGATACTTCGACCTTGATCAAGGTTCTCAGTACCTCAATGTGGATGGAGACGACGGTGGCATTCGAATATTTCATGGCATTGGTCAATCCTTCCTGGATGTTCTCCTGAATGACCTTCCACTGGATCGGAGTAATAATGTCGACGTTTCCTTCATGGGTGAGCGAGGTTCTAACTGGATGCTTCGCGGAGAATTCATCTACGAATAATTTCATCCGATTCATTCCTAGCTGCTCCGTCGGTGGCTTCATATTCTTGAGCACAAGGCGAATGCTCTCTATTCCGTCCTTAGAGATATGGATTGCATTCTGCAGCAGCTCAGCCGACTTGTCCGGATCGGAGGTGAGCAAGCGCTTCGAGGCTTCCATCTGGATCAATGCACCCGTCATCGAGTGTCCAATCTTATCATGAATTTCCTGGGACAGCCGGTTGCGCTCCTCCAGCTTAAACGTATATTCGGACTGCCTAATATATTCTTTATTCTCATTCAGACTCTTAGTCAACTGCTGGATGTGCTCATGCCTATTTTCTAAGTCCTCTTTGAGGCCTGCAATTCTACTTATGTAAGTGTTAAGCAAGTGGTAGTAGAGGAAGCTAAGCATCGCAACGAGACCGTATGTAACCAAGATGGCTTGAGATCCTTGTGACAGCAACAAGAGCGGAGCCAGCATGAGGAATAGAATAATTCCGCGTTTACGCAGGTATATAGTGAAGAGTTCGTATATGCTCAGAGGGAGCAGGAGTATAAGCCAAGGTTGTATGTATGATGAGGACGCAGCGATAACCAGCATGGACAGCAGAAGCGCGATCGACGTGATACTAACCTTCTTAGCGATATGGATGGATATATTCAAACATAGGTAGAGAAGGATGGACAGCATATACCAGGGTGAAATCGCAGCTCCAGATAAATAGGATTGGATGACCACATAGCTCAAGATAATCGCTTTGATGCCCATTGTCCAGAGTTCTATAGGGGTTCCCCTCTCCGTCATCTAATTCACTTCCCCAGTCAGAAAATAAATCGCGATTTGCGTACGGTGCGTAAGACCCGTCTTGCTTAGGATAGAAGTAATGTGGTTGGCAATAGTGCCTTCTGAGATGAACAGCTTCTTCGAGATTTCACGATTGGAAAGCCCCTTCGCGATGAGAGACATAATATCGTGCTCTCTATCGGTGAACAAGCTTCTGTCGATCTTACTGCCTCTATCTTCTTTCTTATCTTTATCCTTGTCTGCTAGCAAACTAGATTTCAACTTATCCAGCACAGCATCCTGCAGCACATTATGTCCGTTGTAAACGGTTATGATGGCATCCCGGATTCGCTCCGGATCGTTATTCTTGAGCAGATATCCCTTCGCCCCGTTGCGGATCGCATCGAGAATAAACACCTCGTCATCGAAGGTGGTCAGGATCAGCGCTTTGGTTCCTGTCTGCTCAGAGATCAGCTTGGTCGCTTCCACACCATTCATACCGGGCATCTGCACATCGAGCAGAGCCACATCTACTTCATTCTGCGAGCAGAAATCAACGGCTTCTTGACCATCTTGAACTGTCGACAATACCTCGAACTCATCGAAGGTGGTTAGTATGATCCTCATGCCTTCCCGGATAAAGGAGTTATCATCGGCAATAATGACCTTTATTTTCAACGCTGCACACTCTCCGTTCACCGCTTTTTAATAAGACCGCACTTAGCTTGAGCTAGAGAACATGATTCATGCATTCTCTAATTTGATTATATTCTATCACTTTTCTAACATTCATGCTCGATTGGTGCTAGTTGCAGGCTGTGCTAATCTGACCTTTAGCTTAATGACAAGTCTATTTCAATAGTCAATTCAATGAGATAAACGCCTTGCGGCGTCTTTTGAGGTGCATGTTCGTGACTTGGGTGCGTTGCGGAGGGAATGGCTGTGGGCTCCAGCCGCTGTTAAAGATTTGTTCCCTTAAGTGGTATCGATGAAGAGGTAGGAACAAATCTTTAAAGGCGGGCGCAGGCGCTGGGGAAGAAGAGCACGCGCAGGTGAGAAGGACTTGCTACTTTAACGATGTTTTTCATCGTTAAAGTAGCAGATCCTCTCCACAAACTTGCTTTAACGATGAAAATCATCGTTAAAATCCCTTTTAACCACCCTGAAAGGCCATTCTGCCTCTTTTAACGATG
Organism: Paenibacillus eucommiae; assembly: GCF_017874215.1. Classification (GTDB taxonomy): domain Bacteria; phylum Bacillota; class Bacilli; order Paenibacillales; family NBRC-103111; genus Paenibacillus_AI; species Paenibacillus_AI eucommiae. The sequence goes on along the minus strand of NZ_JAGGLB010000034.1, from coordinate 69,786 downwards.
AAAAACATCGTTAAGTGGAGTACACGCTCATTTCAGCGAGGGTGGGCTGCTGCTACCCTTTCTAATAAGTCCATAAAAAAAAGAGCCGCGGTAAAGCAAGCTCCCTACCTATATTTGACTACTTCACTTTTGCGATCCAAGCCGTGTCATCGTCCAGGTAAACGAGCACATGCTCAGCGTCGATCCAATGATTGGTTCCAAGCGGATAAATGCTGGCAGTTCCTTCAGGTTTTCCGTAAGAGGTTATGCTTGCAGAGGCGGTTTCAATAACTAGTAGTATATTATTGTCCCTGTAGCCTTTAGTTTTATCTGTGACTTCCAAGCCGTTACCATAAAAAGCATACCTGGCCCCATCAGGGGACCATTCCCCTTCTGTATTGAAGAAATAATCTGGCGGAAAATCTGTCACTATCGTTTCCTTGCCACTTTCTACATCTAGCAGCCATAAATCCTTCTGGACAGTGGCATCTTTCACCTTGCGAAACAGGACTGTCTCCCCATTAGGCGATATCGCGATTGACATGCCATTTATGGAATATTCTCTTACCTCACCACTACTAACATTGACAATCATTAGAGCATCCTTGTCGTTATCCGCGGCAATCAAATCCTTGGCTGTTCCTATAATGGTCATATTACCATACTTTGCTGAATCCAGAAGGAGCCTTTCTTCGCTGCCATCTTTGTTTACTATATAAATGCTTTGTCCTCTTTGTTTCGTAAGGATACCCTTTCTATTGGATATAAAAGCAAGCTTGACCCCGTCCGACATAGGATGAGGATCTGAACTCCAGTTTAACATATACTTATTTTCGCCTGTATTTTCTTCGTCAGTTTTGACCTTTTCGTTTAGCTCATCATAACCTTCCGTACTCAATATCGGTTTTAACGAACTGCCATCCTCCGATGCCAGCCATAAGTTCGTTTCATCTCCAAGGACTCCATTCAGCTCTCCACTGCTCATTTTCTTTGATATTCCATCAGCTGGAAACAACTGATCTTTCACTGTAAAACCCATTCCAAAAGCAAAAGGCTTCGCCATAACTTCAATCATTTCGGGATTTGAAAATTGTTCATCAGCAGTGCGAATATAGTAGGCGCTCGTTCCTAAAGAGAGCTCTTTTCCAGAATTCCCCTTTAATCCGATAGCATTTATTGGCTCAGGATATAATATAATCCCATCTGTCGTATGAAAAACATCAAGAATACCAACGCCCAACTTCTTCCACTTCCAAGATTGCAGAAAGTCGGTGGAGGCAACAGGTGTGGAAGCAAGCTGATTGCTAGAAGAATTGCAGCCAATTAAAGTGATGCACAACAAGCCACAGGCGAGCAAATATCCCAAGTATCTTAAGTGCATCCTCTTCTCCCCTCTATGCCTCATCAGGCGAGGTCAGCACGATTTTCCCATCAACCAGCTCCAGCTTCACCTTGTTCGAATCCTTCACGCCAATGGAGTCGAGGTAGCTGGAAGGAACCTGCAGCCGGCCCGCCTTATCCAAGATGGCATATTCTACGTGGGAGTCTTCCTCCTCGCTTTGGGCAATGCCCTGCTCCAGCTCCTCGAGTTCCTCCTTGTAAGATTTGCGCCGCAGCATCTCGGAGGAGATTTTGCCGTCGCGAATGGCCACGACGCGGTCTACCTTCTTCGCGAGCAGCGGATCATGTGTAACGATGACGATGGTAATCCCGATCGTCCGGTTTAACTCACGGAACAAATCCAGAATTTGATCCGCCATGCGGGAGTCCACCGAACCGGTCGGCTCATCGGCGAGCAGCAGTTTGGGATGGTTAGCCAGTGCGATCGCGATCGCTACCCGCTGCTGCTCACCACCGGACAGTTCATGCAGCTTGTTTTTCCGCCGATGGGTGAGTCCAACCGCCTCCAACAGCTCCAAAGCCCGGGAACGCTTGCGGCCCCCGTTAAGCAGAATTGGGAGCTCTACATTCTCAAGCGCTGTGAGATAGGGGATCAGGTTCCTTGCGTTATTTTGCCAGACAAAACCAACGCTTTCCCGCTTGTAAAGGATAAGGTCGCGCTCGTTCATCTTCAGCATATTTTTCCCGTCAATCTCGAGCGTACCGGCTGATGGGCGATCCAGGCCACCAAGCATATTCAGCAGCGTCGACTTGCCGCTTCCACTGTTGCCGATGATCGCCATCAGCTCGCCATCCTCCACAGTCAGATCAAGTCCCTGCAGCGCGAAGACCTCGAGCTCCTCCGCCTTGTATATTTTGACCAAGCCTTCGCATGTAATCATCTGTTAATCCTCCCCCAGCTTTAGCGCCTGATGAACCCGGATTCTGGAAAGCATGTAAGACAGGATACCCAGACCAAGCAAGAGCATCAAACCAACGATCGAATATAAGCGGTAAAAATCGATCATTTCGAACACTACCTTAAATGGAGGCACCATGTTGCTCGGATTAAAAGCACTCTGCAGATTAGGAACGAACAGGCGGCTGGCCAAATTACCGACCATAACACCGATGAAGATCGCAACACCCGATGTCAGCAGTTGCTCCAGCGCCAACATCCCAATTAACTGGCGAAGCGATAGCCCTACCGCACGCATAATTCCGTTCTGAAGCGTTCGCCCCTTAAGTGATAAGATCCAGTAGAGCAGGAAACCGATGAAACTTATCAAAATAGATATGATGAATCCGAGCGTTAATATACCATTCAGCGCCATAAGGAACGGATCATTCTTCGCAGCCGCTAATTCCTCGCGCGTATTGACGATACTCGTCAACCTTAAATTCTCTTCCTTAATGCTGTTGAACAGCTCCGCGGTCGAGGCGCCTGGCTTCATCTTCAGCCACACCTGGTAAGGCTCCAGCGCCAATTGAAATTGAATGCGGGAGAGATGGCCCACTATGAGCATAGGCGCATTCTGCTTCGATTCATTATTTGCAGCATCTACCGAACCCAAGGGCGGGTTGGGGTTGAACGTCGGAAAGTAATCGATAATCCCGTAAACGACGAAGGGCTGCGGCTTAACATTTTGCCAGCCTGCATAGATGGTGTCGCCTTTTCCGATGCCACGCTGGTCAGCTAACGTTTTGGAAATAAGCACGGCCCTTGAATCTTGAGCCATTAAATTTAAGTACTCATAGAAGGGGTGATCAAGAAGCTGTTTAGGAAACCAGGCTGCGCGGCCAAATTCATCGGTATCAATGCCAATTAAAGTGGCCATCCCGCTTTGGTCGCCTACGGTAAATAAGGCTTCGTTCTTAATGAACACCTTAGCTGCTTGCTCTACGCCTGCCAACCTCTGAAAGGGTTCGAAGGAAGGCTCGAGATAATGGGTGACCTTCGGTGTCATCGAATCCACTTTGGATACTTCTGCCGCCTGGCCGCGCGGCCGTTCAGCCGGAGGCGCATCATTCGGCCACTGGGCCTGAGCGATAAAATCAGCCCCGTTGCCATATCGAATGCGCTCCTCTGTATTGGTGTTAAGCGTGCGCGCGACACCCGCGCTGAACACGCCGATGGCGATCGTCATAATCAGGAACACCATCAGGAACTGATATTGGCTGTTAGAGCGGCCCACCTGAATTAATGTCGCGTACAAGGACGGCGGCCACCACTTGCGGCCGATCCAATAGACCAGCTTCAAGGCCAAAGGATAAAGCCTCAGCAGGAATAAACCACTACCTAACACGAACAAGGCAGGCATAATAAACTGCATGTTATCAATCTGAAGATCCTCGATATCCAGCCCTAGCTTGTTCACGACCTTCAAGCGGTTCTGAATCGTATACAAGCCATAGATGGAAATGCCGAGTAGAATAACATCCAGAAATATTTTGTGCCAGAACGGCGTTCTCTGCACACGGGCGAGCTGCTGCTTATGCCCTACAATCGTCACTCTCATTGCCAGGATGACAGGAACGAGCATCATTATCCATGAAATCGCCGCTGCGATGCCTCCATACACGTAGGCCTGCCCGTTTAGCCGCACAGTCATCCGGGAACGCTGCACAAATTCCAGAAAACCATTGGAAGCGCCAAGCATCTTCGTCAAGCCGATCCCGATTAGAGGTCCGATTGCCCAAGCAATAGCGCACAGCAGCAGCCCCTCCAGCGCGAACGAGAGCATGATCTGCAATCTTGAAGCACCCCGGCTGCGCAATATCGCAATTTCATTCTTCTGCCGATCTATAATCAGATTCGACACCATGAACATGTAGAAACCAAGCATGATCAGTACAGGAACGTTTAATGACCACATCAGCTTGTTCAACTGCTTGGCCCGATCAAAATATGCCGTAAGGGTTTTCAGCGCAGGCACAGCCAACTCGGTTTGGAACTGGGGCTTTTTGCTGCTTATCATCGCTTTAATCCCCTGATCGCTTGCAAGAAATTGATCGACGTTCCGCAGTTCCATCTTGGTGTAGTCCAGAATGAAGAACCATCCGCTTACTGTAACCGGTATTTTGTTAGCGATTAGGAATTCATTATCGAATAGCTGCTCGTTCACAATGAAAACGGAGGTCAGATCACTCAAACTCGTATTGCGAAAATAAGGATCATCATCCTGCTTTTTCGTGAACAGGCCTACAGGTTTGATTTTCACCGTGCCTTGAATCTTCTCGTCAACGAGTTGATACACAGAACCCAGCACAATCTGATACCAGTTCATAGCTGCTTCCGTCATCAAAACCTCATATACGCCATCAACCGGCACATTCGAGGGCATTCTTCCATCAGTAAGCTTAATATGCGCCTCCAACCCGCTTAAAGATCTTAAGGATGTGACAGGATCTTTTCTCTTCTCGTCCTCCACACCATTTTCGGGAATAAGCCGAATGAATTGGGTCCTGCGTTCGATGACCAACTCCTTGACTGGAATACCAAAGCTTGGTGCAGCCTCTTCTTTCATATAACGGTCCAGATCTTTGATAGCTTCCAAGCGTTTCTCAGGCGTTTCATGATAAAAATTCATTGTAGACCAATGACTGGCCGGGTATATGTTATTCTGAACCTGAATATTCTGCAGATCCTTCACCAGCATGCGGGAGAGGATCGCTTCGGAATAGATCGGCAACGTTCCGACAAGGGCAACGGTCATCAGTATGCCGAAGAACATGCTGGAGACGAGCCATTTATTTTGTACCATTTTACGAATAATCATGACGAATAAGCCCACAACAAAGCCTCCCTAACACTAAGAATACTGGAATCAGCTATTGCAAAACGATGACTTGGCCCTCTTCCAGCCCCTTAATAATCTCCACTTCGGTTGAGGCAACAAGCCCTGGCTCTACATCAATCTCACGCAAGCGGTTGCCATCTTCTAAAATACGCACGAAATTGCGGTCCATATAAGAGCGCAGGCCGCCTCTTGGAATTTTTACAACATTATCGCGCTGCTGGGTAATAATCTTCACATCCGCTATTTGGCCGATGGAAATTTCTTTGGGCAGCACGGGAAGCTCGATGTATAGGGTTTTGGCATATTTATCGGCCAGCTCTTTGTTAGGCGTGGTCGGAGAGGAAGACGGTGTCTGGACAACCTTGCCTTTCACAAGCTCGTCGCTTACCTTAACATCCGCAGCTGCACCTACATCTACTTCGGCTATATCGTTTGGATTTTCTACGCGCAAGGCAATGCGAAGCTTTGTTGGATCGGCCACAATGACGAGTGTCTGATAAGGTTCGATGAAATCTCCTGCTTTCAGAGATTCGGCAAATACAACCTGACCATCTATATGGGCTACCAGCTGCTTGCTACTGAACTGAGCGAAAATTCGGTCATACTTGATTTGTTCGATTTCAAGCTGGAGGGTTGTGATTTTGAGAGTCTGCTTGTCCCCGCCCAATGCCTGGTCATGGGCATATTTCGCCCTTTCCAGCGCCAGCTCCTGCTCCTTCACTTGTAAATCCAGGCCATCCAGAAGGAGCTGGGCAAGCACATCGCCCTTCTTAACCTGATCTCCGGATTTCACCATGATTTTATCAATTCGTCCGCCTTGCCCCGTGAATTGGGCAATGTCGGTTGATAAAGATTCAAAGGTACCGCTTCCATTAATAGCCTTAGTGAGCGTCCCCTTTTCCACCTTTGCCGTGCTGTAGTTTTCTTGAGCAGGCTTGACGAGCGGAGGAGTCAGCTCAGCCTCTTCTTTCGGAAGCAGCGAACATGAAGCTAAAACGCTTACAACTACGGTAGCCAAACAAAGCTTTACTAGTGGTTTAATGATGCGCAACAATTTGTCCATCCTCCAGTTCGTATACATGGTCGACGATTTCTATAATAGCCGGATCATGAGTCGTCAGCACAATAGTCATGCCCTGCTTCTCTACCAGATCGCGAAAAACTTTAATGATATGCAGGCCTGTCCGGCTGTCCAGCTCTGCCGTTGGCTCATCAGCCAGGATGAGCTTCGGCTTATGCGCGATGGCTCGGGCAATGGCCGTTCTCTGCTGCTCTCCGCCCGACATCTCGTACGGACGATGATGCATTCGGGGCTTTAGCCCAACCTGGTCCAGGGCTTGTATCGCCGCATCCTTGCGGGCATTAGCCGGAATCCCGGCAATGCGCAAAACAAATTCCACATTCTCATAAGCGGACATAAGCGGAATCAGCGCGAACGATTGAAACACGAGTCCCATCTGCGTGCGCCGGATCTTATCCCTCTGTTGGTCGGACATCCCCGTAATATTCTGGCCGCAGAACATAATACTTCCCTCTGTAGGGCGGTCAAGTGTGCCGAGGAGATTGATCAGCGTCGTCTTACCTGAGCCTGAGCGGCCTTTGAAGGCAATTAGCTTTCCGGCAGGCAGGCTGATGTCCACTCCTTTCAATACCGATACAGCCCCCGTCCCTTTTCCGAATGTTCGTTTCACGTCGGAGACACGAATGATCGGTTCGTTCAGAGCCTCTCTACCCTCTCTAGCCCCTCTAGCCTCCATAATCTCCATAACCTTGAGCACCTCCATAGTCTCCTTAACCTTGAGCACCTCCACAGCGTTAGGAAGCGCTTTTGTTACTTACTTCGTTATACAAGCCGCGGACTCACGAACGACAAGCGAAGGAGAGACAAACTCACCTTTTCCGGTCCCTCCATGTAAGAGATCTATCAGCATTTCAGCTGCCCTTGTGCCAATAAGTGATGATTGATGCATCAGCGTCGTTAAAGGGGGAGAGCTATAAGCACTGAAAACCTTTCCGTCGTAGCCAAGAATGGAAATGTCCTCGGGAATTCTCCTTCCCGCTGCCTGCAAAGTCCTGATCGCCCCCATTGCCATTAAGTCACTGGCAAACATAATCGCAGTGATATCAGGTCTGCGCAGTACTAATTCCATAGCTGCATGACCACCACTTGTACCTGTAAAATCGCCATTCTCCAGCAAATCAGTTTCATAGTGCAGACCAGCTTCAGCAAAAGCAGCACAAAAACCCGCGTATCGCTGCTTGCAAATACTTAGATGCGGAGGCCCATTGACGTAGCCGATACAACGGTGTCCCTGTTCAAGCAAATATTTGCCGCCGCTCACTCCACCCTCGTAATTATCCGATTGCACGAACGAACAACGAGGCCCGAGCGCTCCACTGAAGTTGATACTCGGAATGTCCAGGTCCAGTGCATCCTGAACAATCGGGTGTTCGTCTGTAAAATACGTTTCAAAAATGCATCCTTCAAGCCCCCGCATAGCAATCCATTCGCCCAGCCGCCCCTGTACATAGCTGAATGGAGGGACTGAGAAAATCAGAACATCTTTGCCATGCTCCTGCAAAGCAGGATTCATATGTGGAAGCAGCGAAATCACTCCATCCGGCCTGGCTTCCCAATTTACTTCCGGAATGAAAAAGCCGATCAGATTACTACCTTTTCCTACAAGCTGCTTGGCGCCAAGATTCGGAACATAATTCATCTCCCGAGCGGCAGCCATCACTTTCTCCATCGTTTTTGGATGAACACCGTAATTTCCGTTCAGCGCACGGGAAACTGTGCTGGTGGAAATGTTCAGCTTTTGCGCAATGTCTTTAATGGTCGAATTCATACCTGACTCCCCATCTTTGCAAACGTTCCCAAAAGTATGACTTCATACTAACATGATCTTCCAAAAAGGGTCAATTGTTTTTTGAAAACGTTTCACCTATTTAAATACTCGAAGATTTTGGGGATGTCAGCACAGTTGAAATCAATCCGTAGCCTGTACCAAATACGATCCCGGATGCGATAAAAAACGAGTAAAATAACCTGGCCTCCGCCGAGAAAAGACTCCCACCCCCGAAAGAAGCCATAATAAAAGCTGTAGGTAAAATAAAAGTGAGTCCACACAAAAAAGGATAACAAAGCATGCGCGTAGCTGTACGGCTTATTTTAGTTTTGATCATGTAACATATTAAAAGATATAACGGAACTAGTACTACTACAAAGGCCAATAAGGACCAAAAAACTACCGCTGTCTTATCCCCTCCAAGAGTCTCTCCCCAAACAACCTCCAGAGTACGCTCATAAGCAAATAATCCTGCCCAGTAAGAAATCAAAAATATCATTACCCATGAAACATTCCTGATTAGATTCATTAGCGTCTCATCTTCCTTTCTTCTGGTTAGTGCATTATGACGTTTTATCGAAAAACCAAATCAAACCAATACATATAAAAAATAAACAAACCGGAATAAGAAAACTCTTGAGTGCCAATACCAAATCATATTTCCGCCGCTTATGAGCAAGCCAAAGATCTGTTAGAAAAAACAAGAAAGCAGCAAGTAAACTGATATATAAAAGAACAAGTCCAAACACAAGATGCAATATGCCTAAAATGAGGATTTTTATAGCTCTTGACTGCCGGTTTATTTTTGTAAATTTGATCAAATTATATAGAAGATACTCACTTATTAATGATGTTAACGTTCCATAAATCAAGATAACCGGAAAAGCATACATTAAATAGATAGGAATAGCTTTCCAAGCGTGGCTTATATACTGGATCCAAGAGGTATACGAATGAACCCAATGACTGGGCACAAAAAGTGCATAGACCACCACAAATAAACATGCTGAAATCGATGCACTTATCAGCTTTCTTGAAAATAAATGATACATATTCAAATGCTCCTCCCCCTCTCAATCACAAGCCACAATCGCCTCACTTAACTAACAGGTATTTCAAGATTGGTCCCAACTTTGGGCATCTGCAACCTGGTACGGTTAATCATAGCAAACGATTTGTGAGCCAAACAGTTCTAACTTTTATAGAACCCTATGTAAAACGCCTTGCGGCGTCCTTTGAGGAGCGGGCGTGTTTCGTGACTTGGGTGCGATGCGGAGGGAAAGGCTGTGGGCTCCAGCCGCTGTTAAAGATTTGTTCCCTTGATTGGAATGGATGAGGGGTTGGAACAAATCTTTAAAGGCGGACGCTACCGCTCTTCCACCCACAGCCATTCCCTCTCTTTAGCTACAATCGCACGAATCACACGAACACCAAGCTCAAACGGACAGCCAGCAAGGATCTTTTACTTTCTTCTGGAGCTTTCAACACGCGAAAGGCAGTGCTACATCCTCCATATGGCCAACGGATGGAGCCTTACCGAGGTGGCAGCGGAGCTGCAAATCACCAAGTGGAGTGCGCAGCAATATGTGGATCGGGCCAAAGAGAAAATAAAATCCAAAAACTTTTGACGTACGACCGACGTACATTTTGGCCTATATAATAAGAGGACTTAATTGAGAGCCAGCCTTTGGGTGGACGAATCCTCTTGGGAGGTGAAACCAATGCAGAAGCAGCCGGATCAGGCATGAGTCAATTTGGCGATTTTAAGTTCAAGGAAATGCAGCAGCTGCAATTGAAAAGGATGCAGGCGAATTAAAAAAGTATATTAAAATTCTTAAGAAAAGATGTGATAGAATTGCCTAATGATGATGAAGCTAAATATTTAAAGGATCTGGATGATGTCAACTTTCACGGAATTGATCCCCAAGAGGGCTACGTTCTTACATTTAAAAACGGTGCATGGGATGCAAGTTCTGTCCCTACAGCAAATGGGATTGTTACAGTCCCCTTAGTTGCTGAAGAGCTAATTGAATTGGATGATACAGAGAATCCTTTGCCGGTATCTTCGATAATTGTTTCTAACCTTCTCGACTCTTCTCTTACAATTAGCTGGACGGCAAGTGCATCTACGGATGTATCATCCTATGACATTCTAAAAGGGAATTCACTGATTGGAAACACTACAAACACTTCTTTTAATGTTAGTGACTTATTAGAGTTAACAACTTATACATTTAAGGTTCGCGCCAGAGACACATCTGATAACCTTTCTACAGAAGTATCCGTTACAGTCACAACTAAAAGTTCTGATATTACTCCGCCAATTATCACTTTGATACCAGATGCTGGAACCTATGGTGAAACACAATCGGTTGTGATGTCTACAAACGAACCAGCAACAATCTATTATACAATCGATGGAACTGAACCCTCCCAAATAAGCACTATTTACACCACTCCTATACAAATTACTACGAATACTACAATTAAATACTTCGCTGAAGACTTGGTAGGCAATCAAAGTGAACCTAGTTCGAAACAATACATTATCGCTGACTTACAAAAACCAATTGTGACTATCTCGCCTTCAGGTGGAGAATTTTCAGGTACAAAAACGGTAACTATTACTTCTAACGAGCCAGGCTCCATTTACTTCACTCTTGATGGCAGCATACCCACTGAACTAAGCACCCTATATACAATTCCACTAAACATAGCTCAGAGTGTGGTTGTAACTGCCATTGCAGTAGATATAGCTGGAAACAAGAGCGACCCTAGTAGTGAAACTTATACAAATACAGATTCGGTTCCGCCAATTATTTTAATTAGTCCTGCTGCTGGATATTTTGGAACTTCAGAGTCAGTTACATTAAGTTCAAATGAACCAGCAACCATCTACTATACTTTAGATGGTAGTGTTCCAACTGCATCAAGCTTAGTTTATTCAGCCCCAATAAATTTAACCAAGACGACAACGATTAAGTATTTTGGAGTTGATGTTGCAGGAAACGCAAGCACTAGAGTTGAGGCTACCTTTACGAAACATGCTGCTCCTACTGCACTTAAGGCAAGCTCTTCGTCTACAATAACTTCAAACTCAATTAAACTTCAGTGGACAGTACCTACTGATACTGGCGTTCCAACTAGTTATGAAGTATATAAAGATGATATTCTTTGGACACTAACAAACTATACTCCAACAGGGAGTGTTCGACAAATAGACATAACAGGGTTAAATCCTGGGACGATTTATAACTTTAAAGTTTTAGCTGTATACGGATCAATCAAGTCAGAATCGGCTTATTTCTCAACTGTTACTCAGCTCGCTTCCATTCCAACTGGCGATATATTGGATACATTTAGCAGAGACGATCATTCGATTTTAGGAATCAGTGACTCTGGGCATCGTTGGGAACCCTATTCAACCTTGTCTGTGCCTTGTAATCTTGGAGTATTAAATAGCGCTGTAAAGAATAGAGTGGGCGGGGATATTGTTTATGGAGCCACTTCTCTAATTACAAATGGAAAATCAGATAATATCAGAATTAAAGCTAAAGTAGTTGATTATGGAACAGGTCAAAATTCATCAGGTTTGTTGATTAGATCTTTGCTACCAGTAGGGAGTAATGATCAGTATCAAGTAACAAGAGCTTCCGGTATCAATTGGAATATAATCAGAAGAATTGGTTCTACATCTTATGTTTTAGCACAGAAGTCAATATCAGACACTAGCAGCCCTGATGAAATTGCTGTTGAATTAAGAGGGCCAAGAATTCTCTTCTATTTAAATGATGTTCTTACTATGGAAGTAAGTGATCCAGCTAACCAATCCAACGTATATCACGGACTATCTATTTATAATTCCACCAATCCTATATATGACAATTATGAAATTGTCGATGTTTCTGGAACAACTCCACCACCATTGCCAACTACTCCCCCAGCTAATGTGACAGCACTGACTGCAATTGCAACAAATTCAACAACGATCAAAATCGACTTCAAAACAGTAAGTGCAGCTCTCTTAGCAGCTCCTTATTACTTTGAGGTATGGGTAAATGGAGTACTGACTCAGCAAGTTTTAAACCCAGGCCAGCTTCTAGCAGCACCATCCATCACAACCAATCTAACTGGATTAGTTTCAGGTCAATCTTATAGCATTACAGTTAAATCAAGAGATGGAGTAGGAAACATATCAACAGGAGTTACTGCAGCCACTGTTGTAACACCTTAAATGGAGGGGATTTAATTGAAAGGTAGAATAGAAAAGTTAAAAAGAACAATTGATAATAAAGAGATATTTCCAATTACGATTTCCGACGCAGTCTATGTAAGTCCAGAAAAGCAACTAAGGACCAAGCTAGCAGAGATTGACGCAGCTATTATTGCTGGAGGAGGATCATCAGGAGTTGACAAACTAAATGATTTAACGGATGTTGACTTAAGTGTAACGCCTATGGATAAGCAGGTTCTTTTATTCGACCAGGCTATAGCAAAGTGGAGAGCAGGAACACCCCAGTCAGTTGGGGTGGCTGCTACCTCTTTAGATGAGCTTTCTGACGTAACGATTGGATCCCCCGGGACGGATGATGTCCTTACTTTCGGATCGGATGGGCAGTGGAAAGCTAAAGCACTCCCAACAGGTGTTGGGGGGGCTTCCTCCCCGACACTAACCTACGTTATCGAAAACTCAAGATGGGGTATTGTCACTGGAGTAGCAACGCCTCCTTACGTTACTGCTGATTACATTAAGGGAGATTTAAACCTACTTGGAATCCATAATGCTATTAATTGGGCAGCGGATAACGGATACAATTATATAGTTCTCCCGCGGGGGAGTTACATGTTTTGTTATTCCGGTAGGTCTATTGAAATCACCAAAAGCAATATAACGATAGACTTCAATTTAGCATCAGCAAAGGTTATATATGACTCTGATAACAAGAACCCTTTTGATTCCAAGGTAGACGGCACCGATTATTACAATTACCCTGGTCCAAGAAGCGGTGGCCCTGGTTTTATAATCAAGATGCTAGGGGTAACCGACACCCATATCAAGAACCTTATAATGGTTGGAGATAAGATGGATCGGAGCTTTGCTAATAATGGAGAGTTAGCCAACGAACACACATATGGGATTATGATCTCGAAAGGATCAAGCTATTGTACAGTTAAGAACTGTAAGATTAGCAGCTTCATGGGGGATCAGATTACCATGGATAGTGTCTCTGATTATAGTATGGTTGAGTTTGGATTAGGTCTGACTGTAAATGGTATAGACCGAGCCACTGGAGCTTTGATTCCAGCGGCGGGAAGCACACTTACTACTCAAATGTTCAATTTGCCAACTGCTGGTTACAATGTATTTTCAGTTGGTGGCCAAGGGTTCACTAGACAAACATCCCTCTTTACGAAAGAGTTTGGAGTTTACTACTACAAAGCAGATAATACCTATCTTGGTTGTTATGAGAACAAGAAGATTTACACACCAGTTCAAATCCCGTCTGAAGCTAAGAAGTTTAGGTTTCTGTTTTACAATGAGACAAATGTAAATAAAAACATGCAATGGACACTGAAATTTGGTCTCGCTCCTCATCATAATACCATTGAGAACTGTGAATTATTTAATATCCACAGGGGCGGAGTAACCCTTGGCGGAGACTATAATGTTATTCAGAATTGCGTCTTTCACGATGCTACAGGAGTGTTAGATAGAAAACCTGGATTTAACGATCCAACAAGGTACGGGATTAATCAAGAAGACTCATATGGCGATAGTTGCACTGTTAGGAATAATTTATTCTATAACATGTTTACAGGTGTGTTAATTGGATGTTTTACCGTTCATATTCACGGAAACTACTTTTATAATTGTACATCTAATGCCATAAATCTTTATTCACTACAGAATGCTATCGTTAAAGATAACTACATTTATAGATGTGCTACCGGAATAGGATTGATGAGTGCTCATTTGCCTAACGCTAACGTTCTTATTCAAGGCAATTACATTTCAAATACAAATAACGCTGGAAACTTTAATGGGAATGACAGTAGTTACCACCTAATCTTAAGAGACAACATGTTTGTGGATGTCAACAATATTAGCTATGAAGCAAGTGATGACTTTATTTGTGAAAGAAATAGATTCCAGTGGAGTACGTATTTTGTTGGAGTTCCCACTTTAACATTCGATCGGGTACAAGATTGTGCTTTTGAGGCAAAAGGGATTCAGAGGGATATCACATTCAAGTTTAAAGAGATCGATAATTCAAGTGTTATTAACTTGAAGGTTAACTTGAGTTCAAGGAGTAATACAACTAAAGGAACAGTCCAATTCAGAAAGACTGTGTTTAAAAATAGTGCTGTGAATAATCATATATTTAGTAACAAAACGAGGACAGCTATTTACAAAGATTGTAAGTTTATTGACACCATTCTAAAGTATGGCAACATAAATACACCAACTGATTCTGCGATAACAAAGGTCATAGACAGTAATTTTTATATTAGCACATTGACTTACTTGTTTCAGGCAGAGCATAACACAGGTTTTGGTAGAACAGATATAGAACGTTGTAATATTTATATTTCGAATTCTAACTTTTTATATTTGCTTTCTTTCATTCAACAAAACGCCCACAGTGCAACACTAGGCATTACCAATTCTAAAGTGGAGTATACTGGAACGGGTAGACTAAATCTGTCTTATTATGATAACTCAAGAAAAGTGGGTTTATTGGATTTCATATCTGCGCATAACGAGTTTGTAAACATTAACCTCCCCTCTGAAGAAGCAGGTATTTATGTAGGCTACGATCCTCAAGTGGAAGGGTTTTCGGAACCTTCATCTGGAGCATGGTCTAAGCCACAAGTGTATGGAAACGCGAATGTTCAAGCTGGTGGCTATCTTGGATGGGTATGTATCAAATCAGGAATCGCGAATAAGATTGGTTGGACAGCATCTACGGTCAAAACTGTTGGTAGTCAGATTAATGTTGATTCTAATGTTTATCAAGTCACAATTGGAGGTACAACTGGGTCTGTTGCTCCTACTTGGACAACTACACAAGGAAGCATTGTTGTAGACGATGGTGTTACATGGACAAGAGTTGGTGATCTTGCAGTGTTCAAATCTTATGGATTGATTTCTGAATAGTTCAAAAGGGAGGGTAACTCCTCCCGAAATAGGGGGTATAGTATGAAAGTAAACTATAAAACGGATAAAAGCTTGCTTGGTTCGTATGATGTCGCTTCCCTGATCACCGTGCTCAGTAGCCTCTCCTCCGTGTTTGAATTACATCAATGCAAAAAATGAACGCACAACCCGTGATACGGAGCCGGTGAGGCTTCATTTCAAACATAGCAATTGGTACATATATGGTTGTTGCCGAACACGGCAAGATTATCGAGAGTTCCGACTATCCTGGATGCTGAATTTGTTCCTGACACAGGATACCTTTCAGCCACATCCCGAGGTACCTAAAGAGGCTGGTTTTTCAAACAGAGCATGGCAAGATCAGGTGGAAGAAGTAGTGATCCGGGTAGAACCTGAGGCTTTGGCAGCGGCTCCGAAGCCCTCGCCCCCCACACACTGCGAGGCATCTTAAAAGAGCAGCTTCAAAATACACTCAAACTTTATAAAGAAGTATGACATACTGTTGTCATGCTTCTTTTTGTATAATAGCAACAGATGCAAAAAAAACAAGTCCCTGGCAAGTAAGTCCAAAGGAGACGATACGAATGACAAAACAATATCTAATACCTAGAAAGGGGACTGTATTTTATCTATGGAAATTGAAAATCTAATTACAGGAACATCGAGAGCAGATTTGAGGGCTTGGCTAGAGGAAAATTGTAAGACTGAAAAATCTTGCTGGGTCATAGTTAGTATGACGCCAAACCCGGATGCGATGCTATATTTAGACGCGGTCGAAGAATCTTTGTGCTTTGGATGGATTGATGGAGTCAAAAAGAAAATATCTGAAACCCAAGTGGCTCAGAGACTGTCTCCTAGAAGCAAAAAAAGTTCATGGACTGAATTGAATAAAGAACGTGTCCGCCGCCTCGAAAAGCTGGGGTTAATGAGAGACGAAGGTAGGAAGGTACTTCCTGATATGGATCACGATTCTTTTATAATAGATAGGGTTATAGAACAAAGGCTAAAAGAGGATAGGCAAGTATATGAGAATTTTTTGGCATTTCCAGCTCTTTATAAAAGAATACGGATCGACACGATACAAAGCAATAAAAATCAGCCAGAACTATTTAAGAGTAGATTAGAGAAATTTATAACAAATACTAAAGAAAATAAAATGTACGGTCAATGGCATGATAATGGACGCCTTCTGGATTAACATCTATTGGTGGGAGCGATCTTCTAGCGGACGTAGGCGCTGGGGATGATGGGCTCCAAGGATCTGCTGCAACTTTAGCGATGTTTTTCATCGCTAAAAGCACGGGGGCGTCTCCACAACCTTAGCTTAACAATGAAAAACATCGTTAAGTAAAAGGGATATCGATGACAAAGAAAGGCCCTCTCGCAATAATGCGAAAAGAGCCATTCTTCTCCAATTGATCTTTCTTATTGGGGGCGCTTAGTGAAGATTTGGAAGGTAACACCGAACTTGTCCGTGATCATCCCATAAGCAGGGCTGAAATACGTTGCTTCCAGCGGCAAATCTATCTGACCGTCCTGCTGCAGGGCTGTATAAATTTGTTTGGACACTTCCGTATCGCTAGTCGTTATGCAGATGTTCACTTGATTTCCCCTTTGAAGCGGTTGACCGGGGGCCGTATCGGAGACCATAATTTCTGTTTCACCGACATGCAATACGGAATGTGCAATTCGCTTCTTTTCATCTGCTGACAAGGGATTGTCGGGATTCTCCGGCCCCTCACCCAAGGTTTGTTTAAAGAGAATTTTAGCACCCAAAGATTTTTCATAAAATTCGATAGCTTCCTCTGCATGTCCATCCAACATAATAAAACAATTCAATTGCAAGCTCATGATTCAAACAGCTCCTTCAATTAATTTGACTGCCACGCTCTGCAAGTTCAAGTGGGCTTATTTCCAAGTGTAGCTTATAATAGTGACAAGTCTTGTCATAGATATAAAAATAGATATAAAAATAGATATAAAATAAATTTCATCATATAGCTGCTGAACCTATGATACGAGGAGTGAGATCATGTCCAAGTCACCCAAATCAAAACGCCTCCTAGAATTAATGATGACCATTAACAGGCTGCGGAAGTTTAAGGTCAAGGAGCTTGCCCAAGAATTTAACGTATCGCCACGAACGATATTACGGGATTTGCAAGAACTCGGTGAGTTGGGATTTCCCTTGTATTCGGAGGTCGGACCTCACGGCGGTTACCAGGTGCTGAACGAAAGAATCCTGCCTCCCATCGCTTTTACCGAGCAGGAAGCTGTCGCTCTCTTTTTTGCGTGTCATGCCTTACGGCACTATGCCTTCCTTCCCTTTGAGACAGAGTCTTCTTCGGCTTTGAGCAAATTCTATTTCTACATGCCGGGAGATGTTCGGGATCGTATCGATCAAATGAAGGATAGGGTTGACTTTGTGACACCCGCCAGGCAAGCTGAATTTCCCTACTTATCCGTTTTGCTGGATGCGGCCATTTATCAAAAAGTCATTCTGATCGATTACGAATCACGGGAAGGAAGTTCAAGCAGGGAAATACAACCGGTTGGCATCTACGCAAGCAATGGCTTATGGTACTGTCCCGCCTATTGCTTTCTTCGCGGAGATATTCGTTTATTCCGATGTGACAGAATTCATACGGCCGCATATGCTGCTTCCGAAACCTCATCCAAACCCTTGGATCTTCGGCATATTCATCTAGGAAACAGGGAATTTTTTGTGCATACAGGACATAAACAAGATCACAAGTTGTTGATGCAAGAAATGGAGCAGGACAACGTGACTCTTTATGTGGAGTTGAGCAAAGAAGGCGTACAGAGGTGCGAGGCTGAAATGTGGGCGGTACCCAAGCTGAATACTCGCCAGGATGGCTCGGGTTGGCTGGAGGGCAGCTTTCCAAGGAGTGATATTCCGTTCTTCGCGAAGTTTATGATTGGGCTGGGAATTGAAGCGACAGTGAAAAACCCACCAGAGCTGGTGGATTGTATGAAAGATTTGCTTTCTGAAATTATGGCTAAATATAGTTAAGTTAACTCAGTTAGCTTAGCTAGTTAGCCTGGCTTGCATTCATCTGAAAATTTCATTTAATTCGGACAGCTGGGATATCGTATGGGTTGGATGTACACCGGTCAAATTCCATTCACCAAACCCGCTCAGCCATACAGCATGCATACCTGCATCTAAGGCTCCCTTAACATCATTTGAAGGATGATCGCCCACAAACAATACGTTCTCGCCGCTAATGTTGAGATTTTCAAGTGCCATACTAAATATCTTAGGATCTGGTTTCTTGATTCCAACCTCATCGGATACTATAATCGTATGAAAATAATCTCTTATCCCCACTGCATCGATCTTGGCATACTGTGAATGAACGGAACCGTTAGTTATCATGCCGAGCTTAATGTTTTGACCTTTTATAGTATCTAGGACCTCTAATGCACCTTGCATTAAGATAGAGCTTTTAAAAAACTCTGCAAACCAATACTCTAGCATATCTTCAACGGTAGTTTGTTCATTTTTCATAGCCAGCTTGCTTCTTAATTCTTCATACAGATCTCTTTTTTTCCGATAGCCATTCTGGTCGGCCGATATGATGTAATTTACTGTTTCCGTACTGTCTTCATCCGCGATCTCAACAAATTTTTCTGTAAAAAGCTTCGCATATGACTGGAAAGCCAATTTCCGGTTAACCAGTGTATTATCAAGATCAAAAATCACAGCGGCATAGTTCATGTTCAGGATAAGCATAGCACCCCTTCTTGATCAGTTTCGTCGAACGAATTATCATAACTGCTTGATTTATCTTCTTTTATTCAGTATATCGATAGATCACTACCATAAAGGTTAAGCTGGAGACGCTTTGCTACGGCTTGCGAAGCATAATTATCCCAGGAGGTGCTGTATAGCGCAATTCTTTTGGATTCATGTATCGCCGCTGACCAAGCTGAGGCCACAGCTAAAGCATAACCTTTTCCCCGATATTCTTCCAAGGTTTCGACGCCTGCTTCTGCCGCTCTATCTGTATTTCTTGCACAATAGCACACGGAGACTGCTTTATTATCCTCAATTACCATATAACATGGTTCCCGATGTTCGATTGTGCTCCATACATTTTCGAACCCGGCCTCTAAAAATTGTCTATTGTCATCTGTTACTTTAACAGCTTTGCTGCCAGCAAAACTGTGATCTACAAAAACATAAGCTGGACCTATCCACAAACTACTTATTTTTGCATGTTGCTCTAATTTGTTAATTATTTTTGCCACTGCAAGGTTGGTAACGTCACTGTTATTTATTATTTCTGCAAGTTGATTCATCATGGCTTTGGGCACATCAGGACGAAATCTGATCACATTGCCTTTGTTTGTTTTCCCCCAGAAAAGCCGAGGTGCTGGCTGCTCTTCCGAATCATTAATTTTTGTGATTTTCCCCAAAGCATCGTGAGTATATAGAACCTCTGCCTGCATATTCATCAGTTCCAATTCGTCATACAAACTAACCCCTCCTATAAAACAAACAATTCCCCATTTTGGAAAAAATAAATATCTTCTCTTTTGAAGCCATATTCTCCATGCCTATGCGGCCTGATTCAGAAATTGTCGTTCTCTTACCAACATGAACAAAAGCTCCCACCTCATAGTACCAAAAGCTAAGAATCCCCTTTTCCCACATGATGTTCTCGGCTTTAACAGCTATTTCTTTTTCAGAAACACCTTCTGTAATAAAGTCCTTCAACTCACTCATTGTGGCTTTTGCGATGGACTGAACGTAACGATATTGCGAAATAGGCTCCATCGGCAACCAACTTCCTTCATTTACAATCTTCTGATTTCCTATCTTTGATTATATTATATGCCAAATGGTATAATCTAGTCGAAACCCAAAATGAAGGGATTGATCGTATGTTCGGTAGAATAGCAGCCGATGTTTTAGGTTTAAGCGACATTGGTTCCGTAATAAAGCCTGAAAACTATGATAAGGTAGATTCAGATGATTACATCATGCATGAGGATGATGAGAAGATATTTTTCTTGATTAAATCCAAGTCCGATGAGTATTGCTTTACCAATCTAGCTCTTATACATCTGGATGGCAACAGTGCATTAAGCAAAAAACGCACGCTTCGCAGATTGACCTACAGCAATCATAAAATTTCTAATGTAATGCTCGAAACAGCGGGTACGGTAGATTTGGATATCGAAATTAAATTTATGATGGGATCTGTGCAGTACTCCATTGATGTTAATAAAAAATTTATAACCGAAGTCAAGGATCTATACAAAGCCCTGCTGAAAATCGCAGAAATTATTCATGAAAATGATATTACCTTAGAGCAAGCTAAGGAGAGTCTGGCTTTGGCATCCAGCACTCTTATGCATGTCCGCCAACATGAAATTAATACAGCCCAGCAATTCAAGGAATTGAACCAGGCCGCTTTCTCATGGCTAGTGGATACACGCAAGCAGTACAGGATCAAAGATTATGGTCATGTTTTTGAGCGTTATATTAATTTATAAGGACAGTGCCTTGTGCCGTCCATTGAAGTGCGTAACTCTAGCCCCAGTGCGGGGAGAGGAAATAAACGATGGGTTCCACCGCTGTTAAAGATGGGTTCCCTGAATGTAGCCAAGCAGCGGAAGGAACCCATCTTTAAATGCGGACGCTAACGCTCTCCACCCCATCGTCCATTTCCTCTTTCAGCCTACTGAGCAGGGAACACAGCTACCTCAAACGGACAGCCAGCAAGGATTTGTCTCTTGGCTGGATGAGATTCCCAGCGGGAGCGGCGCCGTGGATGAAGAGCTGATACTTTACCGATGTTTTTCATTGCTAAAAACACTAGTCGTCTTCACTTCCTTATTTTAACAATGAAAAACATCATTAAGTGAAAGCACCCGCTCAATTTGGGATAGACGGCTGCTATGAAAGCGGACAAATACGGGCTTACCTGGCATTCTATATGTGAAAAAACCTGCTAGAGCCCATGTGCTTCAGCAGGTTTTTTATGTAATTTAGTTCATATGAAAAATTCCATCTGGCTGTAATCGGGGTTCTTGATTCGATCCAGGCTTGGAATAGGCTTCAACGTGACTGACAATCAGTTGATTCCCTTTGGATAGATCCAGCTTGCTTATGGCCACCCAAGAAGCGGACTGATTGTTTTGGGTAAGCGGAGCGATCAGGGTTTGTCCCGAATCTGTCTTCACTGTAACTCGAGCTCGCATAGACTTGAAGCTGCTAACTCCATTGGTCAGTGGACTGTATACAGCAAACAGAACGTAAAGCAATTCATCTGCGGAACGAATAGTTACCGTTTCTACGGCTGCTTGGGCCGAATCACCTTTAAATTCGAAATAAGAGGATGAAGTGGCTTTCTCCCTATTTTTATAATGAATCTTATCTGCTATTCCTTGCTTGTTTACATAGAATACATATAGATCCAAATCATGCCGCGGATTTTCCCATTGCAGTGTCGCAGTGAGAGTCGCAGAAGGTTGAATCGAGACAGCTTCCTGTTTGTGCAGCACAACCAACCTTTGGCTAATCATCCGCGGCGGCGTTGCAACGGAAACTGGCTGCTGCGTCCCACCTTGCAATGGAGAATGGGAAGACTCAGCCCGTGCCATCTGTGCCGACTCTTGTTCCTCGCCCGCTTCCTCATCTGCTGCTTCTTCCTCTAGAACTTCAATCCCGTAATTGCTGCATAAGGCAGCCAATCCCCCATTAAAGCCGCTTCCAATTGCATTGAACTTCCATTCCCCCTTATGGAGATATAACTCGCCCGCAACAATAGCCGTTTCTTGATTCAGGTCCGTTCCAAATTCAAATGCGATAATGGTTTCACTATTAACAGGATTAATGATTCGGAGCTTAAGCTGCGAGACCGATCCGAAATGGTGATCCGCACTCCCCCCTTCTTGAACAGTCAGGGCAAGAGCAATCTTCTGAACTTCGGCAGGCAGCTTCTGCATAGACATTGTGAATTGTTCTTTACTCGACCCATTCGGTTTGGAGTGAAGCACCGCATCTTCCTGACTCACTGGATTGCCA
Organism: Paenibacillus eucommiae; assembly: GCF_017874215.1. GTDB lineage: Bacteria > Bacillota > Bacilli > Paenibacillales > NBRC-103111 > Paenibacillus_AI > Paenibacillus_AI eucommiae. The sequence continues at coordinate 47,559 of NZ_JAGGLB010000034.1, read as the reverse complement.
TAAAAAATAAGATTTTCATCCTGTTCACATTGTCCGGAGGCAGATAACAGGAACGCAGCACCATCTATTTCGATAGTCGCATCCGCCTGGCTCCATTCCAGCTCAATAAGCAGCTTACTTATATTTCGATCCTTTGTAATATCAACTTTTTGACCCTTTAGTATATTCATAGAGCAACTAGTTCACCTCTTCTTGGGTAGATATATTATCATTTTAACGTAAGTTGGTGAATTTTGTATACTTGTACTCTTCAATGACAAATCAGACAAGGGAGAGCATCCTTTCTTCACGCCTGAAATACTTGATTAAATGATCTTTTAGAAGCGAATCCTCATTGCTCTCTATTAATTGTATTGTTTTTGCAGTAAAGTTCCAGTTTAAACAACCCAACCTGATAACCATAAAAGTGAAGGTAGTCTTTAAAATCTCTTGCCTCAATTTCTGCAAGTGAACCGATTTTTGACGATGGATACTGGTCTCTGGATTTTAAAGGAAAAACCTTGTTTGTAGATATGTTCATTTAGAGTTAAAATCTATTAATGTTGAATTTGACAGTTATTTTGATGCATGAGAAGATAATGAAAATCGAAAGAGGGGTGAGGTATGAGTAACGTATTTCAGTTTATGCCAATTAGCCAATTTGCAGAAAAATTTACTAAAATGTGTGACCATAATATACCTAAAAGATCAAGAAGTACAGGAGGCAGATATGGTAGATGAAAGGCATCTTGTTTATTTCAAAGAACTCTTGGAAGGAAATTCTGAAATTTCTTTTAGGGCATATCTTTCAAATAATGAAGATTCTTTGCGCAAGCAATTTTCTCCGGCAAGATTTGCAAGACTAAAGTTCAAGTCAATTGATGAAATAATAAAGATTCTTGACGAAGAAAAAATATCCTACATCATTAATGATCAGGCCATAAGAAACGAAAAATATTTGGCGACATTTCATCCGGATGCATTGAATGAAAAAGGCAGGCTCAAGGAAGGATTCAAAGACACCATATTCAATGGAATTGTTCACGATTTTAAAACCAAGGGCGAAGATGCAGTCTTAACCCTCCATAAATATATTGAATTCCCTAAAAACATCAATCATAAAAAAAATATAGAAAAACTCGAAGACATCGAATTTTTCGCCGCAACGGAACTATACCTAGGAGATAAAAATCTTGGCCTTTTTTTATTGAAGGCGCTAGCATCTATTGAGCGTCAGTTTTCCGATGTGGATGATATTGTCCATAGAGCAAAAGAAGCTGTCATTAAGCACCAATAATCGAAAGGAAACTAAGTAACTTCGTATATAAGCACTCTAGAAATGGTCATACCTTCAGCAAGAACGTAGTACAGCACCGGAGAGACATATAGGACATGCATACTCGTTAGATCGGTTGGGTTCGGGCCATAACTTTAAACAGAGAAAACCAACAAAGAAAAAAGGTGATGGATGTGCAAATCAGTAAAGAGTCAAGCCAAGAAAAAATTCTGGACTTCGACATTAGAAGAACAATTATTCTTAATTTATATATTAAAGAATGGTCTATGCCAGAATACAGAGTCATAATGACAAAGCCGGAGATTGGCGTATATATTGAGATTTATTACTTCCCATCAATTAATGATAAAATTCCTGCAAGATTCGCAACAGTCGGCCTATCTAATTCCATTCGAAAAACTGGAAAACCTATTGAGACTGAATGGATGCTAGCTTTAAAACCCGATTTGGGGCAAGAAAGCATTGATCGCATATTCTCATATTTCTGCGATCTAATTGCCCATAATATTGAAAATATTAAATCTTCGGAAGTACCACGAGTAATGACTGAGAGCGCACTCGCACCAGAGAACTGGACTACAAAAGCCCTCTTGATTGATGAACTAAGAGGAGAAAGTGAGGATTTTGAAGAAATAAAAATAGGAGAAGAAATAATCAGTGTCTCCTGGGTCATACCAATTACTCATAAAGAAGCGCATATGATTTTACAAGAGGGCATCGATGCTTTTGATGCTTTCATAGATAAGCATGAGCATTCAATAATAGATCCCACTCGTCCTTATTAATAAGCAACTCAATATCATTCGAACTACCAAGTGTAGCCCACAGGTGGAGCTGCTGTTTGCAACACAGGAGGCAGATAACATGAATGCACTTTCTCAACAATCACACTGGCGGGAACCCGGAACCAAATAAAATAAGAACAAGCAATAACGAAAGAATCATAAATTGTTTCCTTGCACTTAAGGCTTCGAAGGGGTTTTATGATACGATTCCAAATTACCTGGAAATGTACAAAGACTGAATCCCTAAAGAAACTCTGCCAATTGCCTCAGCAGAATCTTACGAAGATAGTGCGTTTGAAAAACCCTCAAAATGGTAAAGAAATAGAAATACCATGTTTTTATGATGAGCTTTACGAAACGCCTTTAAATTTAATATTTAGAGGAGACTTTATTTATGGAGCATCCTCTCAACATATCGAGAGCATCAGGACACTGCGTATCGTATTTGCCGCACATCACCAAAGTTGGGGTTCTAATTAAATTTAAGCGACTTGAAATATCGAACGAAGATAAATGCCTGCTATAGTAATCCAATCTTTTCTGAACAACTCTTCCGCTGCTGGGCTTACTAAAGTAATCGTCCCACCTATCTGGATGGTTCAGGGACATCTCCGTCCATTCACGAGCTGCTTGGGATTTTAGTTCATTGCTGGCCTCGGGAGCATTTAATATTGTGAAAATTTCAAGAAGTCGATGATTTTTGGGGTTCTCTCTGCAATAGATGCTATCTTTCGCGTCCATATACCTGTTTGAAGCTGCGGCCCCTACAACAATCAATTTATCAAGAGAACTTGCATGAGCAGCAGCATACACAAGGCCGAGCATTCCTCCCGTTGAATGTCCCGCAAACGACCACTTTTCAAAACCAAGTGATATTCGGGATTGCCTCCAGATCTTCAACGGATGCTTCCATGCTAAGCTCACTTTCATCTGTTATACAGCCAGAATTTCCACATTCCTTTAAGTTAACTAAAACGACCTGCCCAAATTCTAAAAACATATCAGCAAAATAATTTCCCCGTTTGGTAAATGCGGAATAATGGTGCGTTACGCAAATTGGTTTTCCTACTCCTGAAATAAATACCTCGAAAGTGCCTCGCTTAGTCGATACTAATTGCGTTTCCCATACTTCCACAATATCACCGCCTGGCTTCCCTTTTTTAAATCAAAGTTTTATACTTCATAAATCGCTCGTCCAGACATATCCCAACGCCATCTCGGGAAATTTCCCTGCAGATGCACACCACCATACCACTGGTCTATCCCTTTCTTCGCCATCCAGTCCTCTTCTCCACTCAAAACGTTCTTGCCCAGCTCTGTCAAAACAGCTTGACAGTCACGAAGTGCTATCGAGGATTCGTTATAGGCAGGAAAAGCCTTTAATCCGCGAATTTGCAGCAAGGGGTAAGGATCTTGTGACATTTGCATTAGAATATGCCAGTATTCCAGATCCCCCATACCTAAAGCGTTCAGCTTATTTCCCACATCCTGAAACAATTCAAATGGGCTGCTGACTCCAGCATGAATCATCTCCAGCGTTGTCTGCTCTACGATGCCAAGTCCATTGAATGTAGAAGGAAACCGCGATAAATGCATCTGAAATGCATCATGCGCAAATGGCAGCGCGGAGGTATCTCTACTTAGCAATTGCTGCAGCAAGCTTGGGTCAGGAGATGTGTAGGTCTGCCAAAATACTTTGCCTAACTCCAATTCTTTTGCCCCGATAGTCTTCCATGTTCCTGACAAAGTTTCCATTTGATCCAAGGATAGCTGCCCCAGCCCTCGAAATAGTTCAATTCCTGGATACTCGCCTATGCACAGTAAGCTCAGCTTCGTTGTTAACAAAGACTGCCCCGAGAACCAATGCAACAAATAACATAACATCGTCTGATCGAATAAATCATGCTCAAACCATAACACAATTTCCTCATACTTATGAAAATTAGCCAAGGACTTCTCTTGCGCTTCGCTGCCCTGGATAAATTCCGCTTGAGGAACTCCAAGCGTTTGCTCCAGGTATTGTGCCCGAGCCGCGCGATTGTTCCATTCAGCAGGATTCAAACTTACTGGACCATGAGGGTATAACTCCCTCCACACTAGAATATCTCCGTGCACGATTCCTTGCCGCAGTTTCTCCGCGACTGAATCTCCATTTACAATGTGCAGCATACCTTTTCCTCCTTCGTACAAATGGTTGAAAACCGAAATCAAATCCGCTACGGGCAGCGATCCCTTCAGCTTTCGGCGAGCATCAAAGAGGCGCTTTTTCAACACCGGAACTGAAGAGCCGAGAAGATTGGAGATTTCCTGGAGAGAGTACCCTTGAAAATAAAATAATTGCACAGCAATTCGCATATTAGACGTTAATCCCGCAATAGAGTCATGAACCATCTGCTGCATTTCTTTTTTCGCGATAATGTCCGAAATGTCCGCTGGACTTGTAGAAGCCTCTATCGATGGCTCGATTTCTGTATAGAGAACCGCGTGGTGCTTCTTTTTGCGGATGATGCGGTAACATTGCCGTGCAACAATAGCTTTGAACCAACCCGGGAACGCTTCTGCCGTTCGCAGCTTACTCAAATGCAGAAATGCTTCTGTAAATGCCTCCTGAACCGCATCTTCCGCTAATTGAAAATCATACAGCTTCTCATATGCCACCGCATTCGCCATCGCTGAATAATACCGAACAATATGCTCAAAAGCTTGCCGATCCCCTTGTTTCGCGTCTTCCACATATTGAAGCATGCTCTCCCCACTCCTTTCTTCCGTATGTTATAGAAGTGCCACTTGGGGTCTTAAAGGTTACGGATGATATGGCTCCTATTATCGGAAGTCATGTTTTTTTAGGCATGTGCAAGCAGATTACTGGCAACTGCTTCTTCTTCCGTTTCACTCAAATTAATACTCATTCCGAGAGCAATGGCTACTTTTATTAAGGTGTCAACTCTTGGAATTTGCGAACTATTTTCTAGTCGTGCTACCTGTGCTTGAGAAAGACCAGCCTTTTTAGCAACCTCGTTTTGAGTCAATCCCAGCATTTTACGACGTTTAACAATTTCAGAAACCATACGTGCGATCTGTCTAATTGCTTCCGCCTCAATTGTATTTTCACCAATCTCTTTTATAAAATCATCGAATTTCATCATAATTCCTCCATTTGTTCTATTGTAAATAGTCAATGATTTCTTTTATTCCAGTCATCCCTTAATTGAATAGCCTTCTTGATTTCTTTTGGTGGGGTTTTCTGCGTTTCTTTTCGAAAGTAACTCAATAAAATAAATCTGCCTTCTTTCGCCTGGAAAAACATAACCCTATGTTTATCTGGACGTAACTCCCATATATCATCGATAATGTGTTTGGCAATTTCTTCAGGAGCGTAAGTCCCATCCAATTTAATACGTTCAATGCAATAATGTATTTGATTAAGTGTGATTCTGGCATCCTTTATTCCCTTATCTTTACGACGTTTTAATTCGCGAAACCAATCTTTCAACTCTGAATTCCCATCATTATCTTCATAAATTTGTATTTCGTACATTGGTCAATTTGGCTCCTTAATAAATATCGCAAAAAAATATGCCGAATACGATATAAATTATATCATAATCGGCATAATGATTCAAAGAAAAGTCTATCACCATTGACCAAACAATCAGCAGGAGACTATGCTGTTCTGCTCGTTTGAGGTAGCCGTGTTCCCTACTCAGTAGGCTGAAAAGAGGAAATGAGTGTGGGTGGAAAAGCGGAGCGTCCGCATTTAAAGATTTGTTCCAACTTTATATCCATTCCATTCAAGGGAACAAATCTTTAACAGCGGTTGGAACCCACATCCATTTCCTCCTCATGAACCCACGTTATGAACATGCACCTCAAAGGGCGCCGCCAGGCCTTTTTCTACTTCATAATCCATTCATAAGTTTCAATAATAAAATCTTTGTAAGGTGTATGCGGCATCTGCGAAATATGATCCAGCGCTTTTTGGGCATAACGGAGTGCTTCTTCCTTATCCCCTAATACCCAATAACAACGTGCTGCATAAGCATCGCCTTCGTAGAAAAACGACAACTCGATCGGGTGATGCATATATTCATGAATAATCACTTGCTTAACCGATACAAGTCATGCTGCTAAAAATGATTGATGACGATTACAAAATTCGCGTGTTCTCTATCCTAGAAACAATGTCAACAGCACTTATGCCGCTTGGAATGGTTCTTTATGGCTTCCTGTATGATATCTTCCCTGCCTGGTGGATTCTTGTCCTTTCGAGCCTGTTGCTCATCGGTATCGTTCTTGTGCTAGCTAGACCGTCTGTCGTCCGCAAGGCGCACCCTGAACTTAATGAATTGAAAGCGGTGAACAGCTGGTAGGAACGGCTTCCACTATTAGTGTTCGGGCTCTCCGTAATGTTTTTCAGCAGGAGTTGCATTTCCCTAAATTTTTCCTTAATCTAAAGAAACAACTGTTCATTTCAAGAAAGGAATGGTCCCTTGTCAAACGTTACAGAGCATATACATTCATATTTGGAGCCTTTAGCCCAAGAGGGAAAATTTTGCGGAGCCATATTGGCTTCACACAATGGGAGTATTTTATACTCCAACGGATTTGGGAAAGCAAATTTTGAACTTGCAGTTGAAAACACAACTAAGACTAAATTCCGCATTGGCTCCATCACAAAAACTTTTACTGCAGTTTCAGTCCTCCAATTAGTGCAAAAAGGTAAACTAAATCTGGATGATCCAGTTAGTAAATACTTCCCCAACCAAAAGGATGGCGACAAGATCACTGTTCATCACTTACTGACTCATACCTCTGGCATTCCCAATTATACAGATGATCCTCACATGTTAGAATGGTCCGCTCAACCTTCTTCACCTGAAAAACTAATTGAACGTTTCTCTCAGAATGATTTAGAATTTCCCCCTGGAGAACAATACAAGTATTCAAATTCTGGGTATGTTCTACTTGGTTCCATTTTAGAGCAGATTTCAGGACAATCCTATGAATTATACTTAAAGGAACATATTTTCGAACCACTCGGCATGAAAGATTCAGGATTAGATACTCCCGGTTGCATTTTAGACTTTCGTGCATCAGGATATCACCTCAGTGAAAATGGATCATTGTTGAACGCTCCATTCTTCGATCCCTCCAATGCCTACTCAGCAGGAGCCATTATTTCCACAATTGAAGATATGCACATTTGGGATCAAACGCTTCATACGGAAAAACTATTAAAAAAATCCTTTATCGATCAAATGTTCACTCCCGTCAAGGGGGAGCATGATTATATGTATGGTTACGGATGGATTATTCAAGACACCCCGTTTGGTAAGCTAGTCGCTCATAGTGGAGGTATTCCTGGATTTTCCTCAGTTCTAATAAGATTTTTAGATAATGGTGTTTGTGTTCATGTCCTTAGCAATATTCTACAGGATGTCAGTGAAATCGGAAAAAAAATAGCTGAAATCATACACCAACAAAACCCGGCCAAAAGCTTCAGCTAGCATTCCACACACAGACGACATTTAAATTGCCACCTTTTCGGTCCCTCGGAAACTTTAGTTTTAACGGTTGTTTCAGTTGAAGCTAAATGAATCAATTTGTTATGATATGCCATAGAGTTAATCAGAACGGAGGAAACTACTATGCTAAAAATCGCTATCATAATTGGCAGCACACGTCCAGGGCGCAGAGGCGAGGCCATCGCTCATTGGGTACATGAGATCGCCCAAAAACGTAGTGACGCTGAATACGAAATCGTGGATATTGCAGATTTCCATTTGCCGCTATTTGATGAACCAAAGCCGCCAATAATGGGTCAATATACGAAGCCGCATACGCTGGCTTGGTCTGCAGCAATCAATTCGTTTGACGGTTATGTTTTCGTGACGCCCGAGTATAATCATGCCATTTCTGGAGCACTCAAAAACGCCATTGACTATCTTTTTAATGAATGGAAAGATAAAGCGGCAGGCATCGTCAGCTATGGAGGGGGAACAGGTGGGGCCCGAGCGGCAGAAAACCTGAGACTCATCTTGGGCGAGCTGAATGTTGCTGACGTACGTGCTCAGGTCACCCTTTCAGTCTTTACGGATTTCGAAAACTACAGCATTCTGAAACCCGCACCTCATCAGGAAGCCGCCGCCAACACGCTGTTCGACCAAGTCGTCGCCTGGAGCGGAGCATTAAAAGCATTGCGTTAACAATTCAACGAACCGAATAAGCCCCAAGAAACTGGATTAGGTTCGCCTTTTTCCAGATTTTTTTTGTGCAGATTACCGGATCACCTATAAAGAGATCGCAATCAGCAAGGCTAGCCGGCTAGACCGTTTCCCCGCCCTGTTCCCAACTGTACCGGTGCAGTTAGTATAATTGGATATTGTTCCAGCAATGATTTCACTGTATCATTTCTAATTATGCAGCTAACTATTGGAGGAATGATCATGAATGAGCTAAATGCTTTATTCCGTAAAAGAATACATCTTCCAGGGAGCGAAACGATTACTTTCGAAGTCCTGGATAACGTTCTGGCAAGAACGGCAAAAGCCATCCCTTTTGAAAATTTAAGAATTATCGAAAATAAAACAAGCGTTATTTCTAAACCATATTTAGTCAATAAAATTCTAGTTAATAACGAAGGCGGACTTTGCTACGAAATCAACCCGATGTTTTATCTCTTCTTAATAGACAACGGGTTTGACGCCGTTCTAACACGTGGGGTTGTCTATAATAATGACACGGAATCCTATCTAACATTTGGAAGAACCCATGTAACTATCCTTCTCACTCACAAGGGTCAAACGTATTTAATCGATACGGGTTTTGGAGGGAATCTACCTTTAAAACCTGTCCCCTTATCCGGAGAAACGATTACCTCCAGTAATGGCCAATTTCGAGTCCAAAGAAGCAACGGAGAGCTTGGTGACTATGTGCTTGAAATGAAATTGAAACATAAGGATACCGATTGGAAGATCGGGTACACCTTCGATTCCAGAAAACCGGTAACTGACCTATCCGAATGTAATGCCGTCCAAAAGATTATAGTTGAACATACAGAGTCTTCATTTAATAAGCATCCATTAATCACCAAACTAACCGATGGCGGTAATCTGACCTTAACAAATACTTCTTTTACACATTGGGATCATGGAATAGTTACAAAAGAGAAAATTGACCGTGTTAGATACAAGGAGCTATTGAAGGAACATTTTGGGATTTAAAGCATGAGGAAACCATTCATCTTTTGCGAGGATGGCCATGCGGTAAGCCTTTCGTCAACTTGCTGCGGATAAGTTCAAGAAATGGGGGTAGTACCAGCCTAGCTGGCACCACCCCCAAACATATGAATTAAATTAGGAATTTATTTATTACCTCTCAAAACGCAGCACGGCCCTCTCCGGTCCCCTTCGCTATTTTACAGATCTTCCCTGGTGTGCATGTTCTGATCCTTCAATCGAATCAATACCTTGCCAAAACGGCCGCTCTGCCGGACAACCACTTTGCCGGACGGATACGTTCGCTCCAAATAGTCAGCTACCATTTTCAAATTCCGTTCATCTGCAGGCAGACCTTGACTGCGGAGCCAGTTCATTACTTCCTGCAACGCCGCTTCTCTGGAGATTTCCATCGTTTTTGTTTCTCGCGTTATCAGCGACTCATAGGAGTAGCCTTTGAGATAAAGCAGATGGAGCAAATATCCCATTTCCGTAGGTTTCTTTTTAAAGGTCAAACCGGTGATGAGCGTCCAGATTTCATTAAACAAACTATGCTCTGTGGAATCCGCTGGCATACTGATATAACAAAAATTACGCGCGCAAGAAATAATATTTTCTACACTTTCCCAATTATAAATGACCGGACACATCGAGACAAAAACTAGATCGAAAGCCTGGTTCCATCCTTTGGCCTGCACGTCAATATCCTCAAAAGGCTCGGGTACAATTTCCACCTTGTTTTCGGTAAATTTCGCAGTGTTTTCACCCAGTAGTTCGATCAGCGGAAGAGAGGATTCTACCGCGGTTACACGGGCCCCCCGCTCCGCAAACGGCACTGAAAACACTCCTGAGGCGGCACCAATATCCAGCACAGAGACGTTTTCGAATCGAACCCCCTGACCTTCAAGCCAGTTTATGATTCGTGTGGTTCGTTTCCTCCCCTCTTCATTAAATGATTGCTCGTTAAAAGTCTTCGCTTTACGATCAAAAGCTTTGGCCGGTGCAATTCCGGCCTTGTTCATCTTGTTCACGATGGTATCGCCATGGTCTTTCCATGCTTGTTCCCATATGGCTTCATTAAAAAAATCATTCATGGTGGTTCCTCACTTTTCATTATAGTTTATGACGTTCTGTCCTGGATCAACGTCTATCTTCATCAAGCCGACGCTTCATTTTTTGTTTCCGGCGATTTCGCTTTGCGGAGGAACAAACCGAGAATGAGCGCACCAAGCGCGATGACAACGCCAACCCAGAAAGCGTTATTTATGCCGTTTGCAAGTGCTTTGACTATTTCCCCTGGAGACTGCGGGTCGCTCGATCCACTAAGGTAATTTTTCTGTCCATTGGACATGATACTGATGTACAGGGCAGTACCGATCGCACCGGCTACCTGCAACAGCGTGTTTAAGATCGCCGTCCCATGCGGGTACAGATGGCGCGGCAACTGGTTGAGCCCAGCCGTCTGTGCGGGCATCATCACTAGCGAGACGCCGATCATCATCACGATGTACACGGCGACTAGAAAACCGGTGCTTGATGCTTCGTTGAACTGGGTTAACAGCCACAACGAGACGACCACAATGACCAGTCCGGGAATGACAAGCACACGCAGTCCGAATTTATCGAACAGCTTTCCAGCGACCGGAGCCATGATCCCGTTCACTATCCCTCCAGGAAGCAGGATCAAACCAGATTTGAACGCCGTCAACAGCAGCACTCCCTGCATAAACAACGGAAGCATGATCGCCGTAGAGAAAAACGTCATCATAAGCATGACGAGCAGCACTGCGACAAGCGAAAATAACGGATACCGGAATGCCCGTAAATCCATGACGGGCACCTTTAACAACAGCTGCCGCCAGACGAACAGTATCAAGGCAGCACCGCTCGCCACAATCGTCCAGATTACCTGCGGCTCTGACCAACCGTGTTCCCCGGCTTTGCTGAACCCATAGACGATTCCACCAAAGCCGATCGTCGAGAGCCCGATGGATAACAGGTCCACTCGCGGTTTCGTGATGTCCGACACATTCTTCAGGACGGCGGCTCCGACGATAATTGAGATCAGTGCCAATGGCAGCACAAGATAGAACAGCCAGCGCCACGATAGCCCGTCAACGACCAAACCCGAAATGGTCGGGCCAATTGCCGGCGCGAACATGATGACGAGTCCGAACATCCCCATCGCGCCTCCCCGCTTTTCAGGAGGATACATAACCATGATGGTGTTCATTGTAAGCGGCATCAGCATGCCTGTGCCTATCGCCTGAATAATCCGTCCGACCAGCAACACGCCGAATTCCGGCGCAAACGCCGAGGTGACCGTACCGACGAAGAACAAGCTCATCGCCGCAAGAAACATTTGCCGGGTCGTGAACCATTGCTGCAATACCGCCGTTACCGGAACAAGCACGCCGACGACGAGCATGTAGCCGGTAGCGAGCCACTGAGCCATCGCCGCGGACACTCCAAACGATTTCATCAGTTCGGGAAGGGCATTTCCCATTAGCGTCTCGTTTAAAGCGGCAACGAACATTCCAACGATAAGGGCAAACATGATCGGACCGCGCTTGAGGTTTGTCAAATCGATCGATGTTGACGTCGCGTTTGTAACTGATGCATTCATCGTTTCATCCCCTCCTTACATTCTGCCTCAAAAATGTTCATCCGTTTTCCTCCAAGCCTCTGCATTCAGTTCATTGTTCATGGCCACGGCTGCCATTGCGCCCATAGAGGCGGCTGCAATAGCCTGATGCATAGGCGATGCTGAATCCCCGGCACTATAGACGCCTGGTAAGTTCGTTTTCCCCATGTTATCGACAACAACAGTTCCCAATTCCCCGATATGGCATCCGATGGCTCGTGGTAAGTCCGATCCCATAACCAGATCTGGCTTGAAAAAGATCCCTCTACATGGAATCGTCGTACCATCTTCAAGAACTACTTGCCGCACGATTCCGTCGCTTGCGTCGATGTGCTGGATCGGCGACTCGAACATAGGTACTTGTTTAAGCTGGAGCTCCTCGCGCTGAGCATCCGTCAGCTCATCAGGACCGTTCGTGCAGATGGTAAAGCGGTTCGTCCAACCGGATATAAATGGAGCGAAGTGCATGAGCACTTCTCCTTTGTTAATGACGACAAGCGGCTCGTCTCTTAATTCCCAGCCATCGCAATACGGGCATACAAATGCGCTTTTCCCATATACCTCCGCCAGTCCAGGAATGTCCAGTGGCAGATCTCTCATTCCAATGGCAAATAACAGCTTTTTGCATGCAAAGGTATTACCAAGCGCAGTCGCAATTTGAAAATGTCCGTCCGTTCCCGCAATCGACACGACTGCATCCGCCACGAAAAACACGGAGGGATAGGCGCTAATCTCTTCCTTCGCAATTTGCCGGAATTCACTGGGGCTTATTCCGTCGCGGGTGAGAAATCCGTGGGTCTTGCGAGTCACAGCGTTGCGAGGACGTCCTTCGTCGATCACTGCTACATTTTTCCTTGCCCTACCCAGCACGAGGGCGGCGTTCAACCCTGCGGGGCCTCCCCCAATAATCACCACATCAAGATGTTGATTTTTCACCATCATTATAATCCTCCATAGATCTATGATATCCATAATTAGAGTACAAGAAGCGTATCACTTCTTGTTTCCCTCATGGTTGCAACGCTTGAAAGCTTCATCCATTACCGACTGGATAGAATGCTCTCGCAAGTATTGGTGCAGATGCCGTTGCGCGCCGTCCATCACCTTCTCAACCAAACATCCGCTCTTTTTTGGGGATTCATGCTCCCGTGACACACCCCCAGCTTCATCTAACATTCGATGCTGCTGCGAATTCGAATTCGAGCATTCGAACAATTGCTGTCTTCCTTCAATCACTTGAATCACATCAAGAAAAGTAATCTGTTCCGCTGGTCGTGCCAGCTCGTAACCGCCGTTCACTCCCGGTACCGCACGTACGATTCCATCCTGCCTCAACTTGGACATGATTTTGGATAAATAGCTTTCAGAAACGCCAAGTGTCACAGATAATTCCTTGATTCCAATATTATTGGGACGATCTGAGTGACCCAAATGAAGTAAGGCGTGTAGAGCGTAATCTGTACTTTTAGAAAACTGCATGGTCCCCTCCCCCCTTCCTAAGACTCCCATTAACATGGACCTACGATATCCATAATAAACGATTCAACTTTAATTTGCAATTATTTTTTACTGGGTAAATTTGGATAATAATAAAGAAAAAATAATTTTTATTCGAACAAGCGCGATCACACGGCATTTATTACTCATAAAAGAACTCTCCATACCTGGAGAGTTCTTTATGAACTACTACGCAAAATGCCTGGCAGCACAGGCAGCTACAGACCCAGCTTATGGCCTCTCTCCAAACGAAGAATCTGCTTCTCGCCGGTATCCGCCATTTCACGGAACTGATCGATCGTTTGGCGCATTTTAGGCAGTGCTTCCTGCTTGTAGGAGCTGATGGAATCTAAAGCCGACAACACATCGGCAAAAGCCTGCTTCAGCGTTTCCGCCGAGATATTCGTTTCGAGCGATTGCCTCTGGATCTCTGCCCCTTGATTTTTCAGCATTCTGGACGTGCCTGCAATCAATTCATTCGTGGTTTGGTTTAAGAGCTCGATCTTTTTCAATACAATCTTTTGATTGTAAAGAGCGCTAGCTACCGTAACGGAAATTTTCAACGCCGATATCGTCACATTTTTAGCCCGGTCTACCCCGCGAATCAATTCTTTGTTGTTCCTAATTACGACCTCGATGGCCATAATTCCCTGTTGGTTGACTACCAGCATCTGCTGCAAATCCATAACCCGCTGACGCAGAGGGAACAGCAATTCTTCGGTAATGAAACGGATCTTCTCCGGGTCTTCATTTTGCAGCTTTGCCGCCTCAACTTGCGACTCAATCGATTCGTCCATCAAACTCCCAAGCTGAATTTCCTTTTGAAGCTTTTTGGTCAAATCCCGAAGTGCTTGCTGCTCGATCTCCAGTGTTGTGTTATCGTTCCTGAGCGTTACCCTGCCCTTATCCAAAGAGAGCACGATATCCGCGATGACGGAGTCGGCTTTTTGGTACTTGAGGAAGTAGGCTCGCAGCGGATTAAACAATTTCCCTAAGAACCCGGTCTTAGCGAAATCCACCATGCTCGGATCCAAATCCTTCAACTGCATGTGCAGCTCAGTCAAACCCTTGGCCACCTGGCCGCCCTCATCGCCTGTCTTGGAAAGATTCCCTACCGAAACCTGAAGCAATGAATTTTTCTCCGAGGACGATCTCATCGTGTTTAGACCGAATGCCTCAATGGATTGCAGAATCTCCTTGCGCTTATCCAGTGACCCGACATCGAGCGCCATGATCGCTGCGACATTGGAATCCGCCACCTCTTTGAGTTTGGCAACATCCTCGGGCACAGGCTTAACCTCTTGTTCAATCACTGCCTTAATCTCATCCGGGCTTGCTACTTCCATGGAAAATGACATCGTATTCCTCCTCCGTATTAGGTTGTATTTTTCAAGCTACATTTTTCAGGCAACATTTTTCCGCCTACATTTGAACGTTAAACAAGTTTCCGATCTTATAGACAACATCATCCGTATCTGCATTTATGCTTGCCGCTTCATTGATGCTGGAAATGTTTTGAAGGGCTTCAATGTTGGCGTTATACCCCACCGTATAGATGGGAACCGCGTATTTCTCGATTAATCCCTTGATACTCTTCAACGAATTGCCCTCATTGGTCTCGCCATCACTCAAGACGAAGATAAGGGGCTTTTGATTGGGATTCACCGCTAATTCATCCTGAAGCAGCTTCATCGCCACAACAATGGCGTCAAAGGTAGCCGTACCTCCACTCGCTTGGAGACTGTTCACCGCGCCGACGAACATCGACTGCTGATTCGTGTTGTACTTTCCGATAGGCAAATTAATGGATACAGCACTTGAATAAGAAACCAGACCGATACTATTGTCTCTTCCTAAATACTTCTGTCCCTTCAACAAGGACTCTTTCAATCGGCTCAGAGGTTCACCCGCCATACTGCCGGAAACATCGGCTACGAACACAGCGGCAATCGGCTTATTTCCATTCTTCTTTTCTTTCCACAATTTCTGCGCGGATGAAAGAAGGCTGCCATCCACAACGGGAAGCTCCGATTTGTAGTCTTCAAGATTATTAAAGCCCTTTTCTTTCGCAGACGCTTGATACTTATCCTGGGCAACAAATTCCGCAAACTTTTTAATAATGTCTAACTTGGCCTTCGGCAACTCACCTAAAGCATACAGCGGACTGTCATGTCTTACGCCAAAAGGAGTGAACACATAACCGCCCTTTAAGTCTGCCGCGTTGGCATAGGTTTGGTACTCCAGAACAAAACCGTCTAGCATACCTGACTTAGCCGCGTCGCGCATTTGTATGGTTGTAGATGCAATAAAGGGTACATTGGTTTGGAATTGCTCAAACCCCTGAACAGCCTTTTCTCCCAAAATATTGGAGCTGTCGAAAGTATTGAGAGCTGTGATTAGGAAATTCAAGCCTGTAGAGCTGGCGAAGGGATCCGTGTATCCCATTGAGAATTCGTTATTGGCTATCGCTTCAGTCACGGTTTTGACATTCACTGCTCCATGCGTCTTGACTAAATCGTCGTACTTGGCTTTGGCAATGACAATACCGGGAACATTCCCGACGAGACGCTTGCTAACAAGCTGAGTTTTAACGCCGCTGGCCTTGACCATTTCTCCCCACAGCTCGTTTGAAGGGGTGAAGGCGTCCGGTACATACTTACCGTATTTAATATAGTCCGCTGCCGTACCGGAAGCGATATTGCGAACCTTGACCGAAACGGGTTTCCCGTCTATACTGATATTCGCCTTGTTGAACTCGGTCGCGACCTCCGTCAACCATCCATCAACGCCTGAGCCCGATTTCTCTGTAGAAGAAAAGATTTCCACAAAATTATTCGTCGTGTTAGTTACGGTAACCGGGAACTTCGAGATATCTGGCAACGACGCGGCAACATCGATCGGGTCAACGTCGATCTGCCCCTTTACCAGCGCCTCAGTAGTTACCGAGATGTTGGAGTAAAGCTTGTTTAATCGCTTAGCCGCCTCTTCTGCGGTCACCTGAACCGTGGATTTCCCCAAGTTGGAGGTCAGACTGACCCCTACATACACAAGCACAAAAACGAGTACCAAAATACCGCCTGATATCAGGAGGAACCTGCTTTTCTTTGCCAAACGTAACACCTCTCACTGTTTATAATATTTGGTTTGCTTAATCAACGAGTCTATTTCCTGCATACAAGGCATATTTTCAATAACCCCCGGATCAAAACTATCCAAGCGGGATATTTCAAGCAGCAGCTTATCCAGCTTCAACAGAATTTCCTCGTTCGTGCCTAGAGAATCCCTCATGAAAGCCAAAAACTCATTGTACAAATTTGTCTTCTCCTGAAGAAGCTCCCGGGAAAAGCGAGCCGACTTCTGGTTCCTGACACTCTCGAACTCCGATTCGTCATAAACATGGAGCCTGTTCAGGATACTTCTGATGTTAAGATAGAAGAGCTTCTCTACTTCCTGAATGACGGAGGCAAACTTTTTGTAACTTAGCTCCGCCGGATCGAATCTCTGATTCAGGACATTGAACAGGGTGTCGTTCTTCTTTTTCAACCGATCCAACTGTTCTAAGGCAAAATTGATATCACTCTCCAGCGCTTTTACGCTTCTGTATGCAGTCAAAGCTTCCACATAATCTTCGCGCGTAGTGATACGCTTTACAGGCTGAACAACGGGCTGTTTAAACAACAAGACGTAGCTCCCGTAAAGCAGCCCCAGTGCACTGGCGAATAACAGCGTTACCCCAAATGCTGTCGCAAACGCACCGCTGCCGATCTCAACCCCTATAAATCCGGGCGAGAGCACGAGGATATTTAAAACCACCACACCAGAAATAAGTCCGAGTAGTTTTATGTATTTTATGCCAACCAACTCTTACACCTCCAATACCACCATAAGGTAATACGTCCGGATTTTAAAAAAGTAACATTTGCAAGTAATCTCCAGACTTCTCTATGTATAATTTCTTATAATGGACATTCGACATATTTCCTCATTTTCCTTTTTACTCCTTTTGCAACCGATACTATAAACTATATCAAAATCATCATCTAAAAATTCTACTTATATTTTTTTCTTTGAGGAGCGTGTTCGTTACGCGGTTGCATGGAGAGAGGGACGGAAGGCCTATTGGCCAATGTGGTCAGGTTAACAAGCAAGCGGAGGTTTGGCCTCCCCCAATTAGAAGGCAGGTCCAATCCGAAGCGGAACTGGGGATGAATTGCCTACTACTTAACGATGTTTTTTTCATCGTTAAAAAGCATGTAGCCGAGTCCACAAACTTACTTTAACGATGAAAAACATCGTTAAAACCCCTTTTAACCCCCAAGTGAGGCCCTCCATCCTCTTTTAGCGATGAAAAACATCATTAAAGTAGCTGATTGCCTGGAAACTCATACTTTAGCGATGAAAAACATCGTTAAGTGAAGCACACGCTCAACTCTGGGGAGAAGGGCTGCTGCGGGATTGCTCTTTTCCATAAAACTTAAACTTACTTTTAGTTCAATTAGAAAGAGTAACCCTTCTTTTATACTTTAGCATTACAAGGTACTTAAACCTTCTTATATGCTAAAGAAGAAGCCCTTCTTTGGCGTCCTTTGAGGAGCGTGTTCATATTACGTGGGTATAAGGAGGGAGGGTCTGTTGGCTTCAGCCGCTGTTAAAAATTTGTTTCCTTTAATGGAATGGCCCTCGTCTGCTTATCTCGCTTAAAGAAGTAAGTAATCCTTCACAACAAGGGCATTCAAAGTGGACTGCGATATTGGGTCACTCTCACCACCTGCGGCCTGAGCATCACCTATCTGACTGTCAATTACTACTAACAACACACATCACATATATCGGAAAGCCATTTCAACTCGGTGTAACGACCTATACATCCTATGCCAATACAGGCAAATATATCGTTAGCAGACACCCGCTGTCGTCCTCGTCAGATGTAAGCCACAGCTGGCCTCCAAGCTCTTGGACTCTCTCCAGCATAGCGCGTAAGCCAAAGCCTACTTTACTATCCGTATAGGGATGACCGTTATTCCATAGCTCGAACTCGATATTCCCTGCGACTGCCGACAATTTAAAGCGAAACCGGGTTCCCTGTCCGTGACGAAGACCATTCGTAAGCCCCTCCTTGAGGGACTGATAGAGTGAACGTTGCTGAGGAGGAGAGAGCTCGGGTAGCTGTTCAATTGTGTAATCAATGGTACACCCCGTTGTCTCCATCGTTTCTTCAAGCAGTTGTTCCATAGCTATTTCCATTGGAAAAGCCCTATCCTCGTGACGTATCATACGCACGGATTCGCGAATCTCATCCAGCCCCTTGCGCACAAGGGACTGTGCCAGCCGGGCTTTCTCAATTCCAAGCTCCCTCCCTCTATCTAACAGCATGATGGAAGCCTCCAGTTGAACGATAGACGCGGTTAGTGTATGACCCACATGGTCATGTATATCCTGCGAGATACGGGTTCGCTCCATCATTACGGATACCTCTGCCAGAGCCTCAGCACGCTCGCGGACGGAAGCCCTTAGCCGATAGGTGGTCTGCTCAAGTTCCCGGGTCCGCTCTTGAACGAGCAACTCAAGTCTTGTAGTCAGGCCAATCAGCTTTAATTGCAACCGAACGCGCGCGAGCAGCTCATGCCTTGCTGTTGGCTTGGAGAGATAGTCGTTGGCCCCAACCTCGAAACCCTCCAGCAAGTCGGATAATCGATCCCGAGCAGTCAATAAGATGATCGGAAGCTCGTGAATATCATGACGCTGACGGATGAGTCGGCACACTTCGTAGCCATTCAAATCCGGGAGCATGATATCGAGTAAAATCAAATCTGGAGGCTGTGCCTCGATCTCCGCAAGTGCTGCCGCTCCTGTAGAAGCCTTGCGAACGAGAATAGGCAATGCGGATAGGTAGCTGTCCAACACCTGCAGGTTCACGGGCTCATCGTCAACAATTAGAATGGACAGTGCTGGTAGTTCTCCATCCTCTGAGATGCCTGGGATAATACGATTAAACCCATTCCCGGAAGCTTGTACGGAAGCATGCAGGCCAGTATGATCAACATTCGTCGGAGAAATGGTTTTGGGACCCAGAGAATGCATCGGAATTGAATATCTCCAATCACTCGTAGTTCTCGTCTCCACTGCCGAATTCGCGTACCCTGTCATTCCCGGGATTGTTGCCTCTTGAGCGGCGACCGGAAGGGTAAAGGTACACGTTGTCCCCTGCCCTTTCGTTGATCGCACAGCCAGACTGCCGCCATGAAGCTCTGTAAGCTTGCGTGTGATTGAAAGGCCAAGACCCGTTCCACCCCGATCAGTTGCTCCTGCCTGCTCAAAAGGCTCGCCTAGTCGAGCAAGATCTTCTGCAGCAATTCCAATGCCCGTATCGGTGACGGATACCGCTATCCATCGTCCTGTCACTTGGATACGTACAGTAATGCTGCCTTGATCTGTGAACTTGACGGCATTGCCGATTAAGTTGTATAGAATCTGCTGCAATCGGTTCGCATCGGCCCAAGCCGGTGGTACATCAGCACTTATCTCGCTATGAAGAGAGATGCCTTTAGGAGCGGCGATGATCTGGAATACAGCAAGGACACTGTTGACAGCATGCTCCATGGAAACCGGAGTTAAGTCCAGTTCAATATCCCGGTGATTCAGCTTAGAGAGGTCCAGAAGATCATCGATCAAGCCAGCTAGCCGCCTGCCGCTGGATACAACAAGACTGAGGTGATCACGGGCTTGCTCGCCTATTGGTCCAGCTGTGCCATCCAGTAGGGATTCGGTTAGTCCAATAATGCCATGCAGAGGTGTTCTTAGCTCATGGGAGGTATTAGCCAGAAATTCATCCTTCAGTCGATCGAGCTCCTGCAATCGATCATTCTGCTGCTCCAGACGAGACGTATAATCCTGTACTTGGGCTCTCGCACGAATGACCAGCACCATCCCAATACTGAAGATCAATAGAAATAGAGAAATAAGCACAAGCTGGCTCAACAATTGATAGATGGTTAACGGGAGTAACCGAAAAGCAAGATTATTCATTGCAGGGAAGGTGAATACCAAACGATCGATTGAGACGCACAGAAGTACGGCGATCATTCCCCCTGACAGCCAATTCGTTTCATCCCTGCGTTGTCCGAAGGCTCGAAAGATTGTGAACAGCACATAGGGAGCAGCAAGCAGAATAATCCCGAAGATATACACCATTGAGCCTTGATATAATTTAGGAGCCAGTACCGAACTTAGCAACGACCAGATAGACAGAATCAGAAATATCTTGCGTAGAAGCCGAAAACCACTTCGGTTGTGTTCTTCAGCCAGCTTCTCTAAGATGCCGCTTATAGCCCATGCAACGACTGGATTGCCGATAGCCCCATAGAATACGAGAACGGGCATTTCTAAGTAGATGGAAAATAGAGCGGTAGCGACCAAGGAGGAATATCCAGCCGCTAGAGTGAGTATGCAGAAATAGAAGTAGATACGGCTTCGTTCATAGAACAACCAGGCTCCTGCTGAGAGAAGCATCATGAAAAAAAAACAAACGGACAGAATCAACCGAAGGGAATCCGTCCTTAGAAACGTTGCGAGCAGGTCCTCTTGTGATCCTGCATATACATGGCCTATTGGCCCTAGATCGCTGCTGTCAGGCCAAATCCGCAGCAGCAGCTTGTGACCCGCAGCAGCATCCGGAAGTGCAAGCTGGCTCCAGTGCAGCAATGAGCTGCCTTGTGTGACATTGCTCTCCGATCTGTCAAGAGCAAGCTTGTCGTCTAGATAGACCTCAAACCGGGCAAGCCCGCGGAATTTCAGCTCCGAGGGTCCAGTAATATCATTTATATTGGAGGGTAGCGTTCTTCTAACCCATAAGATGTCTTCTGCCGCTGCCTGGTTGTGTTCAATTTCCTTTAGCACCTCCGGAAGCGGCCGCCATGCAGCCTTATCCTCTTCGAACTGTCCACCAGCAACAGGAAGATCACCCCTTACCGCTTCCCACTTCTCCGCGGCATAGAGAGCATAAAGATTGGACGAGTTGGATACCTTCGTCTCCCCTTGGAAGGGATTAAGGAGTGCTGTTATTATCATGATCGTCAAAGATAGACCAATCAGTACAACGATCCAGCGAGAGCGGGGTAGATAGGTTCTAGCTGCCATCTTCATAAATGACTCTCAAGCAGCTCATGCAGCGTCATCACAGCTACGGTCCGATCGCGGGTTCCGAGCTTGGCGTATATACCGCTCACGTAATTCTTAATTGTACCTTCACTCATATAGAGCAGCCCTGCGATTTCCTTATTGGATTTTCCCTCCATTAATGCCCTTGCGACCTCCTGTTCCTTGTCAGAAAGCTTTAGTCCGCTAGCTTTCAGCCGGCTTGCCCCTACCATCGCCTGGGCTGAGGCATCGGAGGAAGTGATTCTTACGGCTAGTCGGGCAGCAATGGACGAGGGGAGCAGAAGCTCACCCCGCACAGCATCCCGAATGGCTTGAGAGAGCTTTTCCCCGGGAATATCCTTGAGTAGATAACCCGTTGCTCCTCCAGCCAAAGCGTCAATAATGTATTCATCCTCAGCGAAGGTGGTCAGAATCAGGACGACAGTTTCAGGTAAACAGGCTTTAATCTGCCTTGTACTCTCTAATCCGCCAATGCCTGGCATACGTATATCCATTAGGACAATATTCGGCTTTAGTTCAAGAACCATAGCCAGTGCTTCTTCACCGTTGCGTGCCATACCCACCACCTGCATATCCGTCTGTAGGCTGAGGATCGTAAGCAGGCCATCTCTCATCAGTGTCTGGTCATCTGCTAGTACAATTGTTATCACATTCATGTGCCCCTTTCGGTTGGAGATTCCTTTAGAACGCAGAAATTCCAGTTCCCGAAGACGAAGCCCTCGGGAACTGGAGCTGAAGCAGATCAATCATTCTACGAACAATTTCAACCAACCATCGCCGATGGAGGATTCATCGATCCATTTGTCACCACTATACTTACCGGATCTTAAACTGCTGCTAACCTCTGACGTCGACCATTCATAAGTTGTGTAATTGGAATTCTTCACCTGGCCGAGGACAATGGCGTAAGTAGCCCCGCTTGCTAATCCCGAATAGGTCATTGGAACATTTATGACTTCGAAATCCTCACTTATTGAGCTTGCCGGAACCGTAACGTTTGCCAGCGCAGATCCCGTAGGTTTGTTGTTCTTAGTCGCAAATAGACTTACCGTCATATTGCTTGTGCTGCCAAACTTTCTTACTTTCACCTGGACCTTGGTCAAGCTTTGCTTCGTATTCGCGACGAACATCTGCCATCTTTTGACCTGATCGCGGGTTTCCCCGAAAGTAAAGCCTTCCGACCCATTATGGGAGATATCGATAACGGAGGATGAGGGCTGCTGAATCGTGATAGCGATGTAGCTCGTCCATTCACTTGTACCTGATTCATTCTTGGCTCTAATTCTGTAGGAATGGGATGATCCTGCCGCCAACCCACTGTGATCATAGGACAATTGTGTTGTAGAAGCATACATAGTTGAGCCGTCTATCTCTACTTCGTAAGACGAGGCTCCTTGAGCAGCATTCCAGCTCACGGTAGCAGATGCAGCACTAGTTGCAACAGCGACTGCACCTGAAGGAACGGCAGGCACTGATGGCTGAGGCCCTGGGCTTTGTGCGACATGAAGCATCATCCAACCATCGCCAATATGGGATTCATCAACCCATTCATTGACCGTTCTTTTACCATAATCATAACTGCCATTCACATCAAATCCAGCAAGCCATTCATAGATTCCTCCTTCTCCCGGAGTAGATTGTCCTAATACAATGGCATACTCTGTTCCGGCTTTTAGCCCAATAAAAGGGATGCGAGCATTCACAATGGCATAATCATCGGATACGGAGCTCGCGGCAATCGTTGTCGAAGCCAATGCATGACCTGACGGCTTATTATCGTTCGCTGCATATAGCTCTACCGTTACATTGCCGGGTGCTCCGGCCTTTCTAATCATAACATCCAGGCTAGTAAGAATG
The DNA here is from genome assembly GCF_017874215.1 of Paenibacillus eucommiae. Taxonomy (GTDB): domain Bacteria; phylum Bacillota; class Bacilli; order Paenibacillales; family NBRC-103111; genus Paenibacillus_AI; species Paenibacillus_AI eucommiae. Next base: position 24,126 of record NZ_JAGGLB010000034.1, on the reverse strand, counting down.
GGATAAGAATCTGCAATAAAAGTCTGATATCGCTTCACTTGATCGGAAGCCTGCCCGAACGTATAGCCGTTCGTACCGTTATGTGAAAGGTCAATCACGTTTGTTGGCGGAGCTTTGGGTGTTGTCACCGTTGCTAGGGGGCCCCAGTCACTTATTCCCCCGCTATTCTTAGCTCTTACTCTGTAGCTGTGGGTAGAGGTCGAAGCCAATCCCTTATGCATGTAGGAAGTGAAGTTTCCGATATCCACAGACACACCATCCACTTCGATTTCATATTTAGTTGCGCCGCTTGAAGGATTCCAGTTCACTTCCACAGTAAAGCTGCTCGTTGCAGATGCAGTCATGTGATCGGGAATCGCTGGTCGTGGTGGCGGAACATCGGTTACGGCGCTAATCACACTGCTCCATGCACTCATTCCGATACTATTCTTCGCCCTTACACGGTACTCATGAGTTGAACCGTGTGCTAGTCCTTCGTGGGTATAGGCAATGCTAGGGCCATTGTCCTGCACAATACCATCTACTTCAATATCATAGCCGGAGGCAGCAGCCGACTTGCTCCACTGTAATGCGATCGATGTTGTGCCAGTTGGTTGTGCAGATAAAGCCATAGGTACGGAAGGCGCCTCAGTTGGCAATGGTGGAGCTGGCACAAACTTGGCCAGAAGCTTCACGTATGCCGCTTGATAATAGATGCCATTCTCCGTGATTTCCCAGGAAGCATCGACGTTATTCGGCCATTCCCAAGATATGCCGTTCCAGTCCTTGTACATCTTCTGCATGGGCTGTCCTAACGGAGGAGATGAAGTTCCGCTGTACTGCGTGCTCGGTCCGCCCGGTACGAATCCAGGCGGCGCCAGATCCCACTGCGATCCATCTGCAAACCAGCTATGGTAGATTTGTGAGATTGAGCTTTCGGCCCCATACTCACTCATGTTAGTCAGATAGGTGAACCCGGTAGGATTTACGCCGTGAAAATAGTGCAGGATGTTCTGGGCACGTTTGTTATAATTATCCTTCTTGCTCGGATTGATCTCATATTGAACGAAGTCGTAGGCTGTTGCCCCAAGTCGCGCTCGAACCTGAAGGCTGCCCCAGTGATAGGAGAAATCCGGTACAAAGGACCGGTACAAGTCGTCATTATCATTAAAGGCTTCATCGAAATCCTGAACATCGCGTCTTTCCAAAATATGTGCCTTCACTACAGGGTCAGCATTCGGAAGTGTCGTATAGAACATAACACCCTCTGCTTGCTCCCCGTAATACATGCCCCAGTAGCCATCACTTAACGGCCATGTGGTTTTATAATTATTTTTGAACTCTGCATGATATTTAGCTTCGCCAGTCAAAGCAAACAAGTATGCAGAGGCAACTGTAGCGATCTGGGCTTGGCTTTGAATTGACATATCCGCATCCCCGGCTTCAATCTCGCCCTGATCCGCATTGTCCGATTTGGGATTCGCTTGATACCAGTCCCACGCTTTAATTGCCCTTTGCTGTAAATCGTCGGCATAGCTTTTAAGTGAAGGAAAGTCCCGATAAACCAAAGCAGCATGAGCAAAGTTAAGCGATGTAATAATGGTAGAAGAAGAAGCTTTCGGTAAATAGTAGCGGTAACTCGTTATGGCACTAGGTGGATTAGCGAACTCTCCTATTCCGCCACTGCTCGGAACCCCTACCTTTAAGAGGACACCTCCATCACTATCCTGCATCTTTTTCAGCCAATCCAGCTCCCACTTCACTTCGTCCAACACATCGGGAATTCCGTTGCCGGACTCGGGGATATCGTAATCATCGGTAAAGATAGCCTGGTTCTGCTCATAGGCGGATAATAGCTCATTGACGGGTTGAGCGGTGTAAGTCACATATTTGTTATAGTCGCCTGCATCCATCCAGCCCCCAGATAGGTCTCTTTCCGTAGCGGGGTTGTTGCGATCGAATACATTTCTGGCCTGAGAATCTTGATGGGGGCCAACAAAAGCTGCGCCGTCTGCATATGCCGCACCCGCATGCTCTGGCAGATGCGGTGTTCCAATTCGTTGATAGTAGAACGTCTTGATTGCGGCCTTCAATACATCCTTATAAACATTCTCGTCGATTGTGAAGTTGTAGGATTTAAAGCTCCCTTGTACATCGTAAATGTAATATTCCCCTTCTGCTGTCACGGAAGAGAAGTTGAACCACCAGCCTCGGTCCCCTGAGGAGGATTGGGTTGCGCCGTTATTCCACACCGTGGGTGATCCTGTAAACATGACATGATCATCACTGACTCTTCTTACCTCTAGCGTGTTTCCAGGTATATACGCATCCGCACTGTTATAGCCTGTTTGTGGATCTACCAATACAGCGACCTTATCATCGCCTGGTCTGTAGCCGAATTGATCGACCAACATATATTTTTGCAAGGTAACATTAGGAATTGATGCCTGCGCTTGCATAGAAGGGATGATTCCCGACATTAAACAAATACACATTACTAATGAGAATAGCGCTTGTTTCGTTCTGATATTCAACATATTGCCTCCGATTAATATCCATAATATAACATGATAATGAATGAGTAGAATAGTATACGATCGTATACTTATTGTGCTTATACTTATAGTGCTTGAAAGTCAGCTGCAACCAAAGGCATTGAGTTGGGAATCAAACACGATTTTTCTACCGTCCCGGCAGGGCTCAGCTAAGCTTATGTGTAATGAAATCGCCACCTTCTAACAGCATGAATTATTATTTCTCATCCAGGGTATCTCTCTTGGCTGGCGGCGTGGATGTTTCCCGCATGTGGAGCAGTAAATTGATTGAGAACAGAATTGTACCTACCACCACCAACACTCCGCCAACGCCAATCGGAAGCGTGTATAACGTGTTCGCCGATAGCATAAGTCCAGTGAGTCCTCCTGTCATAAGAGGAATACCGATCATATGGAGCCAGAAGTGCCACTTGCCAAGACGCGACTCCCCCGCAGAAGGGAATAAATGGTATACAATGCCGCCAATGGCCATAGACACCCACCCCAGCAGGTTAACATGTGCATGAACCGATTTCAGCACGAATGATTCCGTCATCGACATGCCCATTCCCATCAGTACACCAATTACAAAATAAAACGTAGAACCCACAATCATCTTTCTTGCCATTTAGAAACCCTCCAGTCACTTTTTCAACTCCCTCCTATCATCGCAGAAAGTAAGCAGCGCCCGTCAGGTCCCCATCTCCTAATTAGCCAATGACCTGGTCATGATCTTGTTAAATGACGGTCACATTGGATAGCTTTGCAAGTCACTTTTTTCCTTGCAGCAGCTCGCTCCATCAAACAAAAGCACCTTCGGCGTCCTTAGACGCTGAAGGCGCTTTGATGAGAAATAGTGATCCCGGTCGATTATCCTTGGTTCTTCTCTTTTGGATTCACTTCAATTAAGCCTAGAGATGTCATGAGTCTAACAATCATTGCCGCCGATTCAGCTCGGGTGGCGAAACTGTCGGGCAGGAGACGACCTTCCGGCGTTCCAGTAATCCAGCCCCGAGCAATTGCTTTCTTCAGGGAATCCTGAGCCCAAGGAGCCACTTCGTTCCAATCCCTGAAGGCCGTTGCGTCTGCAAGAGCCGCAACATCCGCCGAACCCAGCCCACACAATTCAAATGTGCGAACTAACAATATGACCAGTTCTTGGCGGCTAATCTTATCAAGCGGACGAAATTTGCCGTTATCGCCGACCGCCAACCCGATTTGCGCTGACAATAGCACATCTGAAGCATACCAAGCGTTTGTCGGAACGTCAGAGAAGCTCTGTACGTTCCCTATCGTCTCACTTGCACCCGATCGCGTCACTCCCACATGCCGCAGCAGTGACATTAGCATCTTTATCGCCTCCGCCCGGGTAATGGATCGGTTGGGCTCGAAACGATCGGAACTCACCCCGCTGACGAAGCCACGGCTGGCCAGTATGTGGATGAATGAAGCTCCCCAATGGGTTTGCGTATCAGCAAAGGTCATTTCCTTCAGCAGTACCGCATATTTGCCGAAAGCAAGGATCGAAGTCTGCAGCCGTCCGCTGTCGAGGTCCGCAGCGCCACCGGCATACATCCAACTGCCGTCTTCCTCCAGCCGGTAAATTCCCAGGCGACGAGGATCAACTAAGCCCAGCAGGCTCTTGTCGTAGCTGATGGCAAGCGATACCGGATGCGACGGATTGCCACTTTCGGAGCTGATCGTATACATCGGAGAGAAAGCTCGATATCCTATGGGTAAGCTCCCGATCTTCGCCGGCTCCTCCAGCAGGACCACTGCACCTTCCGGTAATGCTCCCTTGGCCGCATGCAGCCTCAGCTTCCCGACGAACGCGTCCAATTGTAAACCGTCAACACCGACTTTCCACTTGAGGGGATCAATAGGCTTCTGGCCGGTACCACCGACAGAGCCACCACTTGGAGTGCTGCCAGTCTGGCTGTTTGTCTTCCCGTCTAATACGGTCACTACCGATTCGTTCCCAGCCTTATCGACAGCTGTGAGCTCGATCCGATAGACCTTATTAGGCTGAAGCCCAACAATCCGGCTGCTCTGGCTGCCCGCAGCTACCTGGACCGATTGCCCAGGCTGATCCGAGCCGCTTTCGCTCCAAGTGACGCGGACATAGGCCAGATCTACTGCTGTCGGATCTTGCCAGATCACCTTCAAGGCACCCGCTCCGTCTGTATGGACTGCTGCTTCCTTAACGCTGACCGGTGCGGTCAGATCCGGTTCTGTCGCTATAGGCGACCAGGTCCACACCGCTCCCGAGGACTCGTTTCCTGCTGCGTCCACGGCTACAGCCTGGAAGGTGTATTCCTGAGCGTCCGTTACGCCTTCCACTTCCGCCCACAGCGTTCCCGCTATTAGTTCCTCCGCAAGTGTATACCCTTCGTCCGACTTAGCTTTGCGATAGATGCGGACTTTTGCCAGGTCAGAATCGTCGCGCTCCTCCCACATCAGAGTCGCCTTCGTCCCCATGATGCTGCCGAACAAATCCTCAACATCCCCCGGCGGTGTTGTATCCATCTCCTCAATAATGAGGACATGACTCGTTTCCTGCTCCAGTGGAACACTCGCGTAGCTGGTCATCTGTTTCCGAACGATCAGAGTGTACGCAGTGCCAACGGTCAGCGGAGCATTCGGCGTGAACCGGATCGCCATAGCGACTTCTTGCCCATCCGTTCCAGTATAAGAATCGATGCCAGTTACGGTACCCTCCACCACTTTCCCGTCGGCGTCTTTCACTATCAACTCGCCTTCCGCGGTGTCCACCGCCATAGGTTTTGTGAATTTCACCTCTACACTAGTACCCTTCGGCAGGGTCCGCACACTTTTTACAGCGGGAGGTTTATAAGAGATCATGGGTATATTGACTTCTGTCTGCGGCGGCGGAACGTCCAACTCATCGCTATACGCAGTCATATAATCAGCTTTCTCGTATTGAACCCGCCACTTGCCCAAGGGCACATCCCATCCGTACCGGCCTTGCTTATCAGTGATTTGAGGGTTGATCTGCCCATACCATGCACTGTCCCAGGATTCCCACTCGCCAAGCACCTTCTCGAATACCGTCGTCGTTACTCCTTCCAGTCGGTTGGCAGGCATGCCCTCGTATACATAACCGCTGGGGTCATAGATGTATTTCGGATTAGCCACCGGCCGCTCCGCCCGGGGGGAAGGGTAGGGCTTCAGCTTGCATTCATTTTTCGCCAAATATTTTTCAAGTTCCTTCAATTCGTCTTCGATCGTGGAGTCTAGCATCTCAGCGACTTTGTCGATGACCGTACCTGCAAAAGGGATGCCTTCCGCTTTCCCCTTAACGATATCTACACCTTCCTTCATGACATACGTCATGATGATGTCGGCGATAATTTCTGTGGCAAAATTGGAGTAATACTCGGCGGCAACTGGATCGCACAGCGCTTGCGCTATTTCAAGATCTTTGTAAGCCCGCTGCATTTGCGGGGAAGTGACCCAGCCCTCCACCTTCTTGGCCCATTTAAAGGCGCTTTCTGCGGAGGAGGTTACCTTTCCCATCCCCTTCATGTCTATTTTTAGAAACTTCTTTTTGGGCTCGCTGCCTGTGCCACCGGGTTCTCCCGCATTGCCCACAGCTCCACTTTTACCACCAATATCCTTTTGCAAGCTCTGCACCAGTGCCGGGTTGTCGGTATAGAAGCTCACACTAGTGGTCAGCGTTTGCTCCGTCTCCTGTCGGCTGACTTGGAAGCCATAAACGGGCAGTCCTGTCTTCGCTATCTGTGCCTGATCTTTGGCTTTGAGGGTGTAATCGGCTTCCTGGATGGACAAGCTTACCGTATTCTCAAAATCATCGCTCAATTTGGTCTTTACTTCTAGTGCACCCACCGGTAGAACTTTGCCAGAACTGTCTACCTCCCCTTCCTTGACTACGTTCAGAATTTCATAATTGCGCCAAGCCTCCGGCAGCGTCTCGCGCAGCTGTTCCTCGGTCTGCGCCGGGATTGCCGGGAGAGCCGGATCGTGTTTCTTGCGATAAGTCACCCACACGGGTCCCACATTGGAAGAACGAGGAACGATGCCCACGAACAATTCTTCTTTTCTAACTGCCTCCGAGTAAGCATCCCCAATCTGCACCTGCACATCATAGATGAGATCCGGATTACGGAATTTCAGTTCGTAGCGAAACGTATTTAACGAGGTAATGACAAAAGGGAAGATCGCGATTCCGTCATTAGTTTTGAAGGTTACCGGCTTGCCTTGGGACTCGTACAGCGTCATTTCATCGAGTCCCGGATCATTCGGATTGTAAAGTACAGACACCACTTCCCCGATCAGTTGCTGTCCGTCAACGAACGCTTCGGGTCGCAGGATATGATTTCGGATACTATCATCGGCGAGCTCCACACTCATTCCCCATACGCCGTATGCGGCTGCGATGGCGACTCCCAGCAATTTATTGCCGTCATACACCCTAACTTCCGCCCCCTCCGGCGCATTTCCAGTAAGTTCGAGGTGGGTCGTTGTTGTAAGTTGCGGAGCGCGCAGAGTGACGGATGCGATCCGCAGAATTGCGGTACCTAGCCGGTCTCGGTGTTTCGCCCCAGACTCCTCCAGATAGGAGATATCCGCAGTAAAGGTCACGTATTTCTGTGCTGCCGCTCCGATGCGCACCTGGAGGTGACCGCTGCCGCGCTGATAATCGCTGATTGGTCCAATAGGCACAGACACCATTTGGCCGATCCTGGAGAAGGACGCCGGCTTGCCGTCCACCACTCCGCTGCCGATTATCGGCTCAACGCCAGCAGGCAATTCCATAAGCAGTTCCCCGTTTTTAACCGGCGTATGTCCCACTCCGTCATTCCCGTAGTTAAACCGAACGGTCGCCACATTCCCCGCTGTTCCGGTGTCAGAAGACAAACTGATACCGTTGGATCTGCTGTCGCCAAACCTTCCCAGACCGCTTAAGGTGACGTTGCCCAGCGAGACTTTCTCTTGGTTGGCGGCGTCAAACTCGATGACCGCTGTAAATCCATTAGCCGAGAAGTCGACACGGTATTTTCCACCACGAGGTAAGGTGAAGGTGAAGCCTTGACCTTCTTTTTGATTGATGGAAGTGGACAGCAGCCAGTTTCCATTGGCCGCATCAGTCACCTGGACAAATGTGGAAGGTGCTGACTTGCCGTCCGGCAAGAGCAGTTTCCCGGTCACTGTGGCGGAGCTGCCCTCCAGCTTTAATTCCACTGTTCCGGTGTTATCATTGCCAATCACCGTTTCGGCACAGGCTGTGGTCATCCCGACATTACCGCCATCCGCACATATCCGGACCTTTTCTCCGGGCAATGCCAGAATGCGGAAGGGATTTCCCGATTGATGGATCGGGGAGGTACTCGTAATTCCATAAAAGCTCCGATAAAAATCGTTTAACGGTAGCGGCCCCCGCCAATTCCCGCCATCTTCCTTTAAGAATAGGTTGATTGCGACTTTTGCCTCAGGCAGAAGCTGTATATTAACTGGCGGCATCCCTGTCTCCGGAACATTCACGGTCTTCTTGACCGAACGGTATCCCTGTGTCAGATATGATTGCGAAATGGCCTCAATGCTCACCTGGCCTGCCGGAACGGTCAACGTATAGACTCCGGCCGCATTCGTCCTAGCGGAGTACACAGCGCTGAATCCATCCTGTACGATTTCCGCTGTGACGTAGACCGATGCAGCAGGCGTGCCATCGATGCCGATGACTGTCCCGGAGAGCGTGGACAGTGGGCGCTTCTGCAGTACGATGTCTATTTTCTTCTTGAACGTATCCATAGATATTGCTTGTGTGTAAGGCGCATAGGACGGATCCCTCGGGATAATCTGCAATTCGCCAGACGGTAGGCCGGATACTGTCAGCGGAAAGTAAATCGAATAACTATTCGTGCCGCGGGCGAGAATCTCTCCAGCCATGTCAGTAAATTGATAATCAACAGTGACAGGCTTTCCGTCTGAAGTGGTAACCGAACCGGAGAGTTCATACTTGAATGTCAGTGGCAAGGGAATCTCTACCGTCTGACCGAAGGCCGGTCCGGCCACCCCCTTCTGTATCGACATCAGGGAATGACTTTGGCTGCTCAACGTTGTAGAGTAAGGCGCGTTCGCAAAAGGCACATCGAAGATAACTGATTGGATGTCTTTGTTCAGCTTTCGTGTCTCCCAGAATCGGGAGTATTTGTCTTTGTTATACCCAACCGATAAAATGGCGCCTTCCAACTGATCGGTCCAGCCGGCAATTTCCGGATCAGGCATAGGGAAGATGTAGACAATTCGTCCCGCGACGTTTTGGTTCAATTCCAAGGTTTTGGCCGAACGGCCATCATCCGTGGTTACCGTCACTCGATCCAGCAATAGCACATTTTCCCCGATTGTAAATATACCCTCGAAACGGGAATTGTCCTGATCGTGGGGATAAAGCGGCAGAGTCAGCTCTTTCTGTTGCGCCTTTCCTTGGGCATCCCACTGCCGGTAATCCACTTTGGCAAACAGATCCAAGCCGGGTGTACCCTCGGCGACAATGGTGACATCACTCTCCTGAACGGGAATTCTGTTGGAATAGCCGATATCCAGCTCCTTCGCATAATCTACCCGAACTTGCCGGATCGCGGAGTTGGAATTGAACACCTGGAATTCCTGCCGATTGTTGCCCAGCTTCAAGCTGATGGTGCGATCGGCTTCCGCCACATAGCCTACTGGCGGCAAGATGTGGATCCGGATCTGTTCTCCAGCCAGATGCTCTCCGGGCAGAATCGCCATTCCCGAAGTGTCCACCTCAACTTCACCGATCGTTGAGCCGTCCGGCTGGGTCTTGAACTGTACTTTGGTACCGGTGGCGGATGATCCATCCGAACGGACGTGAACCGCTAGTTTGGCTATAGGCACCGGAATCAGCGAAATGCTAGTCATTGCGCCGGCTGCTGCAGTTACGCCGGATTTCTCATCCAGCACGATCGTCCCTTCTTCATCTTTCACAAACATCCGCACCGTATACCCATCCCCAGCGGATACGGTTAATTGGTAACGACTTTGACCCGCTTGCCAGGGCAAGGTCACCGTCGATTTGCCGGGTGCTGACGCTTCGATCACTGCGCCAGTCAGATCAAGGCTGGAAGACGCTTCATTCAGCTCTACCTGCAGCACGCTGGCGACGCCTACAGGCAGCCCCGTCATCGCCTTTCCGCTTCCGCCACCTACCTGCGCCTGTATGGAGACGATGCGGGCTGTTCCTTCCGGCAGCGTCCAGTTGGCACGGTACAGGCCGGCCGTTTGCCCGTCTTCAAGTAAGGGCAGCGCCGCTGTCTTGCCGTTCTCGGTCAAGGTATCGTATACCACAGCAGCCTCTACCGATAAGCCCGGCTGTCCATTCGCCTGCAGGTTCAGGGTGCTGCCTGGCTTTAAATCAGGGCCGATGCGGTCCGCCTGAACGGCGCTCCAACCTGCGCTAGCGAGAACATCGCCCGGCTCTGCCCCTTCGCATGCCTCGGCGCTGGTGCACTCCAGCACAACACCACCGGGGATGAAATACAACATCCGCTGACCGGAACCGTCTACGACTCCGTATCTGTTGGAGTAGGTAGGATTATACAGCTGTCTCGCCGTAACCACCGCTCCCAGGTCGTACCTTTCATTATAACGTGAAGATTGCCCAGAATTCGGGTTGTTGTCGGCGGCATCGGCAACAACTACCGTCCCGTCATCGCTGATGGAAATGAACGAATACGGCTTGTCGCCGGCATCCCCCTGAGGTCTTCCCTCATTCAGATATATCAATTCCCCTGTCCCCGGGCGGAACACTCCAGGTACGTTATAGCCACCCCACTTGCCCAGAATGGCGACGCTGCCGCCATCTTCCGAAAGTGCTAGGCGACGGAAAGCGATTTCTGTGTTCACGTGAGTGATCATTCCTGCGTCCAGATTGTAGAGAAACAGCCCGTTTTCATTCATGTTTTCCGCCTGTCCACCAGACAGATTGGTCGAGGTCGAAATGAATGCAACCGTGCTTCCATCAGCGCTAATTGCTGGACTGGTGCTGGTACCATTCTCTTCCGCACCGGCTTCCCCGACGCTGAGCAGTTTGCGTGAGCCGTCCGTGCGGTCGTAAAGGATGATATGTCTCCCTTCCGCGAAAACGATTTTCTTACCGTCACCGCTGATGGAAGGACTGAATCCCCGCTCTCCTGGGGCGCTGAGCAGCTCCAGAGTTTCATCGGTCCTGTCAAACACATAGACGCCAATGACTTCTCCCGATTGGGGGCTATCTCTCAGATTCGTCGCATTGGAAGCGAAAACGATAACGCTGCCGTCGCGATTCATCATCACTTCCTTGATGCTTCCATCCGGGGCAGCGCCGTCCGCCGTGATGGGCAAAGGGGCCGCCGTCTTGGCCGCTATGTCGATGCCGTACAGAGGTGTCCAATCAGCGCCTGCCGCCGCCTGTTTGCCGTCTCTGCTAAGAGCTAGACTCGGATATTCCTCTCCTGTAATGTCAGGCAGGCTGACAATCTCGGCCATGTATCGGGGTGAAGTTCCAGCGTACGCGCTGCTATATCCGGACGATACTCCCAATTCGTTCACCGCTACAACCTTGAACCGGTATAATTTAGACGGCTCCAGATTATCCGCTACAAACCGGGTGTCCGTCGTCTCACCCAGCAGTTGGTCGTTCCCGTCATAGATCACATACTTCACGACTGGGGGATCTTCCTCTGCCCCGGGAATGGGGGCCTCCCAACTGAGTTGGACGCGGTTGTAGGCAAGTAAGTCCCAATCCAAATTCTGCACCGAATTCGGGATCCCCGCCGTCACGGCGACATTCGCCTCAACACTGTCCGCTAGTAGTGCTTCTCCATAGGTTGTATATGTCGCAGGATGCAGGTTGCTTCCCAGGAAGCTTAGCAACAAGACAAACACCAGGATCCTAGTTAATCGTTCTATTGCTTTTGCTGTTCGAAAAAAGGGCATAATGACGTCTCTCCTTCAGGAAATAATACAAATGAACTTGCGTTACTTAATTTAACAGCTATCTCCCTCAGCAGTAGCGCTGCAGCAGTCGCTTCTCTACCCCTGACAACCGGGCAATTCCATAGAGCACTCCAAAGATCAGACGCAAAACGGATAACGGTGGCGACGGCGGGTACAGTCCACCTTTAATAAACAAAACAGCCAGCTCGAGCACATTACGAGGTAATCCGTTTGGCTTAATTCTGCCATCATAGGCGAGACCATAGGCAATACGGAGCATCTGCTCAAAGTTGCGTGCCGGTGTAACTTTAACACGGAACAGAATCGGTAATTTGCCGTCGTTGTAGAAGCGATGCACGGACTTAATGCGGGCTATCGCCCTGTCACCGGGCTTTAGCCGGTATATCTCTCCGTCGCATTCAATCGAAAGGATACCTTCTACAGCTTCAAACTCCTCTTCATAGTCCAGATGATAGTGTAGATCATTGCCCCCTCCCGGTGTAAGTGTCACCTCCACTAATTCATACTTACCGCCCGTCTCTTCCTTGGTCTGCAAAAACTCAACGGTATCCCCAATCACTGGGTTGTGGATCATCCGTTTCCGAGGACCGCGTCCCTCCTTTGTTACTGCCATCTTGACTTCCTCCTGTCACTTTTTTCTTCCCCCTTATCTTCTCAGAGATTAAGCAGCACCCGTCAGAGTCCCACCTCCTATTTAGTCAATGACCTGGTCATGATCTAGGTCATTGACGGTCACTTGCAACCATTTAACGGCCCACCGTGCTGCTACAATGTTGTCCATGACTACCTTCCAGGGTTAGCGGATGCCCCATTACTCAACGTCAACAACAAAAAACACGCCTTAATCGGCGTGTTCATTGTTGTTGACTTATGCTGAGCCATCTACCAAGAATCAGGTGATGGATGCTTTATAAATGGACGTAATTGTACTCGATAGCATCGCGTTGAAGTCTTCGTCTGTTTGCTGCGCTGTTAGCCCCTCAGATAAGGCACGTGAAAAGCTGGCGATTAAGCCGTGATTACGAGCCAGTTTCTCATTGGCTTCACTTCGATCATATCCGCCCGACAAGGCTACAACCCTTACAACATGCGGGTCGTCCATCAATTCGCGATAAAAATTATCTTCTGTCGGTATGGAAAGCTTCAGCATTACCTTTGCGTCTTTATCAAGGGAGGACAATTGCTTGGAAATCTCTTCTTTTAATATTTTTTCCGATTCCTTCTTATCCGCACTATGAATATCGACCTCAGGTTCGATAATAGGAACGAGCCCCTTCGACAGGATTTGTTTGCCAATTTCGAACTGCTGCTCAACTACTTGTCTAATGCCTTCCGGGTTGGCTTCTTTAATAACCGAGCGCATTTTTGTTCCAAAAATATTTTTTTCAACCGCCCGCCCCAAAAGATCGTCGAGATCAGGAATAGGCTTCATAAGTTGAACGCCATTTTCAAGCCCGGCAAGCCCTTGATCGACCTTCAGAAAAGGCACAATGCCTTTCTTCTCCCAAAGAAAGTCGGCGGTAAATTGATGATCAATCGTACGATCCATGGTGTTTTCAAATAAGATGGCTCCCAAAATATGTTCCGAAACAAACGCTGGACTCTTGATGATGCGCCCTCTCATTTCGTGAACCATTGCAAACATCTCTTCGTCATTCGAATAGCTGTCTTCCTTAATACCGTACTGCAGTAGCGCCTTTGGAGTGCTTCCCCCGCTTTGATCCAGCGCTGCGATAAAACCCTTCCCCTTATAAACTCGTTCCAATTGTTCCTTATTCAATATTGTTTCTCCTTCCTTTTCGTGGAATGAATGATCTCTAACGCGTCATCGCTCGAATTAACCATCTTCCTGCATGGTTCAAGATGGAAACTAACGCTGACGCTAAACTTTATACAAAGTATAACATAAGGAAAGAATGCCGGAAAATCTAAAATAAGAAATAAGCCTTCCAAAAGGGAGGGCTATTGTTGAATGTAGGTTGAAAGTAGGTTGAATCATCTTAAAAACCGCCGCTCAACAACCTACTACAGAGGCAAGAATACCATTCTTAATCAGCGCCCATATGTCACGAGGCTTGCTGACGATTTTGGACGTGATGGCTACTATGAGGTCTTTGTCCGGAATGCAACAAATAGCATTGCCGCCATCACCCATTGCTAAGTAGGCAAAAATTCCGTCCTCTTCATGTAACCACCATAAATAGCCGTATTTGTTGGAGTTCATCGCTAGCGAGTCATCTATCCACGTTCTGGAGATAATCTGTTTATCATCCCAACTACCACCATTCAAATATAGAAATCCAAAACGTGCCATATCTCTGGGAGTTAGTGTAATCCCCCATCCTCCTGTTGAATTGCCGTTTGGGTCGTGAATCCATCCTTTTAGATTGTTCCCAAACACATCTTCGAGACCAAATGATTTCATCTGGAAATCAGGAATTGGTTGCATGCCAATAGGCCCAAATAAACGCTCGCTTGCAAACTCGCGGGCGCTTTTTCCTGTGGTGCGTGTGAGAATAGCCGAAAGCAGGTGCGCCCCCGCAGTGCAATACTGGAACGCGCCGGGCCGCCCTTTCTGGCCCAACAAGTCAAGGCCATACTTAACCCAGTCCTTCTGCCTCCGCAGTCTGTCGAGTGGCTCCTGCACGCCTCCTCCTGGCTTCCATGTAAAGGGAAACGGCGCCGTCATGGTGAGAAGATGCCGGATGGTTACCCCACGCTTCTGTATATCGGTGGCACCGGAAACATATTCGGGGAAGAAATCCAGTACCTTTTCGTCAACACTTTTGATACATCCTGTGTCTATAGCGATGCCAATGAGGGCAGATGTGATACTTTTCGTCACTGAAGCTACATGGTGGGTGTCATTCGGGCCGCAGCCGTTATAATATTTTTCAAAGGCCATATATCCCTTATGCGCAACAACAATACCACTGAGACCACTATATTGGGCCTTGATCATAGGATCAAGCTCTGAAAGCTTTTCAATGTCCATGCCCAAGGTTGCCGGATTTTGCGTCCGCCACTCTGCTGTTGGCCAGTAATCTCTGCAGTAGTCTCTTTGCATTATAGATACCTCCCGGTTATGGACTCTGGATTTTCCTTCAGTGCCCCGGGCCGACCTTCTGCAAGGATATGCCCTCCTTCTGGACCGCCGCCCGGCCCAAGTTCTATCATCCAGTCGCAGGAAGTGAGGACGACCGTGTTATGCTCAATGACGATTACAGAATTACCATTTGCTACAAGCTCATCTAACAATTCGATGAGTTTTGCCGTATCATACAGACTAAGGCCAGTGGTAGGTTCATCAAGAACATAAAGGATATTTCCTTTCCGTCTTCGGCCAATCTCTTTTGCAAGTTTGATCCTTTGCGCTTCGCCGCCGCTTAATGTTGGAGTGGACTGGCCCAGTTTCATGTATCCCATGCCGATCCGTTCCATTACTTTCAAAGTCCCAACAATGCCCTTGTTATCTTCAAAGAAAACAACTGCTTCCGAAACACTCATTTCAAGAACATCGTGAATAGTTTTACCTTTGTACTTAACAGATAAAGCTTCATCATTGAACCTTTTTCCGTGGCATTCTGCGCAAGTTTTATCTATCTTCAGGTTACCGCCAAGCCAAATCGTCTCGCTTCCGCTGCCGCCACATACCGAACAAGCCCCTTTTGAATGGAATGAAAAATGACCCGCGGATAAATTTTGCCGAATGGCTTCCGGACTTTCTGCAAACAGCCTGCGTATTTTATCCCAGATACCGATATAGGTCGCGGGGTTGGAGTTTACATTTCTGCCAATGGGAGCTTGTGATATTTCCGCATATCCACTAATATGCTCCAAGCCTTCCAGCCTGTCGGCAACAAGTTGAGTCACTACTGCTCCTCCTTCTTCGCTGTCCATTTCGTTCTCTTCGGTGTCAACCGACGTGTCATGAAAATGGCTTTTCAGAAGAGGGAGCAAAGTATCTGAAATCAGCGAACTTTTCCCACTGCCCGACATACCTGCTATCCCGACCATAACGCCTAAAGGGAATGCGACTGTCACATCCTTGAGGTTGTTGGTTTTGGCGTGTCGGATTGTAAGACTAGGTGCCGTTTCTATACACGGATGAATGGCTCTTGCAGGCATGGTAGTTTTGCCCGAAAGATACTGGCCTGTTATGGATTCTTTGCACTGGAGCAGTCCCTCTAAATCACCCTGATAAATAACCTGTCCGCCTTCGATGCCGGCTTTTGGCCCTATATCAATGATATGTTCCGCCATTTGGATAGCATGTTTATCATGCTCTACAACAATTACCGTGTTGCCCAAATCTTTTAGTTCCTGGATGGATTTAAGAAGTTCCGTTTTTTCAGACTCATGCAGTCCTGCTGTTGGCTCGTCGAGAACATAGATTAGGGAATCCATTTTGGAATCCAAATGAGCATGCAGGAATAGCCGCTGTATTTCTCCACCACTCAACGTTGGCATTTCTCTGTACAGGGAAAGATGGCCGAGCCGTGCTCTAATCAAGTTATGGGTTTTGCGTAATATTTCTTCCTGCAGGTTCTTACCAAATTGTGTGAGCGCATTTTGCTGGAGCAAATCCTTAAGGAACTTATGCACTTCTGAGATTGTCATTAACCCGAGTTCGCCAATATGCTTGCCATTTAACAGCACTCTTTGCGCTTCTTCTCCAATCCTAAATCCATAGCAATCGGAACATAGTACATTGGCATACACACCGTTTAAGTCTTCTCCTCTAGAAAAGCGGCCATGAAAAATTCTTGTTAAACAAGGGCTGCGTTTTTCAGAATTGCCGGTTGCATGATGCCCATAGATGATATCTTCCTTCACTTCTTCGGGTAATTGTACAAAAGGGATCCCTACATATTCGCTGAATTTCCTTTGAAATAACCGCAAATAACCAGGAGTTAACCCGGCCCTATCCAGAACCTGCCCGAGAGTTGCGCGGCTATCCGCCACAAATTTTTCTATATTCACTTCAAAATACGCCCCACGTCCAGAACACTTGATACACATTCCATTCGGAGAATTATTGGAAAAATAACTTGGCGGCAGGCGCTCCTCTATATGCCCGCATTGTAAGCAGGTGAGGTTGTCATTCACAGGTGTGCCGCAGGAAGAACAGATGATGCTGCCTTCACCGGCATAGAGCAGTGCCAGCCTATTCATGATATTGGTTCTTGAGCCTACGGTTGAACGTGCGTTGCTTTGGCGTATTATATTTTGCTGTACGGCTATGGCAGGGCTTAGACCCTGAATCCTGTCGAACTTATCTTCGTCATCCAGTCCTGCAAGTATGCCTAAAGATTGAAGGTATTGTTTGCGCCCTTCCTCGAATAGGATATCGAACACAAGGCTGGATTTGCCTGACCCGCTGACACCTGTTGCTACTACCAGCTTGTTTTTAGGAATAGAGATGTCTATATGCTTGAGGTTGTGCACCCGCGCGCCTTTTATGGTTATATTTTTCATGAAATCGCCCCTTATATTTGACTAAGCAAGAGGTCCTATCGGCAAGTAGATATCAACCCATTGCTTTGTTCGTGGATCTGGGTCTGGTTCGCTAAGGTATACTTCAAAACTAGAGGTGTCACGAGGAAGAAAACCACTTTGGGGCAGCCATTCTCCGCACAAATAATCCCAAGCTGCACTATACTCATGTGGGAAGACTTCAAAATGGCCTACAGCATACCTGCCCGAAGGTATTATCATAATTCCAATATCATTGTCCCCATTTTCTAAGGCCTGGGCAGCGTTACTTGGGATCGTTATACAAAGGCTGGTCCTTCTGTGATGGTCCTCAGTAATTTCAGGATTATCGTGATAAATAGTTAACACTTTTGTTCTTTTGTGATCAATGAGATCTCGTTTGTTTAGATAAGTAAACAGCTTTTGCATGAGAGATCCAAAAACAATCTTTAGGTCCTCGTACGTGCCAAGATGTCTCACATAAGCAACATGCATGTCATCAACAGTTTCAATTGTAACTTTGCCCTGTACTTTATTTTCGTTCTCCCTTTCTGTAATTTTGATCATACCTTCATGATAAGGAGAATTCTCAGTCAAGTCTTTGCAATTCTTGCGATAATGATTTCTGTAATAGTTTGGACTTACCTGAAAATAATTCTTAAACGCCCGCGAAAAAATAGCAGGATCAGTAAATCCAAATTGATAAGCAATATCCGTAACTGTCATATCTGGCCGATGAATAAGTAAATTCAAAGCTTTCTCCAGCTTCACACGGTTCACATATTGCAGTAAAGATTCATTTACGATACCCTTAAAAATTCTATGAAAGTGATACTTTGAAAAACCTGCAATGGCAGCAAGTTCATCTAATGAAAGAGAATCGCAAACATTCGCTTCTATATAATCTTGCACTTTATGAATACGACGTACATATTCTTTTTTACTTTGAGAATTTGTCATAAATGATCACTCTTTCTATTGAACCTATGAAAAAAAGGCAACACAGTTCTTGCCCGCTGCGTTGCCTCCTCTTCACCCTCTATTTTATTGATTTATAATACTCGGCAAAAACATCGGCGAAGGCCTCTGCTGATTGCAGGTTTTCTTGAAGCGTATTGTTTATGCCCCCGAATTCCAGCAGTAAACTCCCGTTAGAGACGGATTGGTTGTACTCCCCATTCCCTTGATGAGAGCTTTTTAGCAAAACGCCTCTTGATATTCCTGGATATTTCTTGTTCAACATCGCATGCAGCGCTTCTGCTAATTTTTTGTTTTCCTTATAGGCTGGGTTGCCGTCTCCAATGACGAACATAATTCGTGCGTACGTTTTTCCATCGACAGTCACCGTTGTTTTGTCACGCGGTATATCGGCATCCCGATGAATATCGAAGAAATAGGATAGAGAAGGATTAGACTGGATTGCTTTGTTTACAGCTTTTCGTGACTCAGCGTAAGATTGCGAGTAGCCTAATTTCTGCTCACTCAGCTTGCTTGCAAAGTCAGTTTCTTCAACGAATGAGGGTATACCTTTCTTGTACAATTGTTGCGCCAATTGCTTGCCTACCAACGTAATATTCCATTCTCGATCATCGAAAGAGGTACCCTTCGTATCACGTGCAACATTTTTCCAAGACTCGCGATTATGAGTATGATAGATATACACTTTACTATCACCTTCGCTAATAACGCTAGTTTCCACGACCCACTTAGCTACGTAAGCAATACCTCCACCTTGCAGGGATACTTGATACCAATCCCCTGATGACTCAACAAGTGGAAACCATTCACCAGCCTTTACCTTAGCTACTATTTCATACTCTAGCCCCGGTCCTTTGCGCAAATTAGTATTATCTACAATATTAACTATCGTTTTCTTAACTTGATTATCAATGTTCTCCTCAATAATATCTGGCTTTTGTTCACCATTTGAAACAGGTTGGCTGCTATCGATCACATCAGTCTTCACGACCCAATTAGCAACATAAGCAGTACCTCCGCTTTTCAGCGATAGCTGATACCACTCCCCTTTAAATCCGACGATTGGATAGGATTCACCAGCTTTTGCCTTAGCGACTATCTCAAAATTTAGCCCCGGCCCTTTGCGCAGATTGGTGATATCTACAATATTTGCAACTGTTGCTTTACTAGAAATAGATTTACTTTGCTCAACTTGCTCAACACTCGTGCTAATAGTCTTTTCTGTCGTTACGCTCTGAACGGACGCATATGCTGCATTTGCTCCTCCGGATAACAAAACAAAAATGGCGGTTCCACCTATTAATTTATTATGTAGTCTCAAAGCTTTCCTTCCTCCAATTCCAAAACACATTCTACCAATTTCGACAGAAATGGAGGAAAATCCTGCTAAATGGAGGCTTCGCAATGTGAAAATTATAGGGAGCAAGAAAGACTACTTTCATAAACTGAGAGAGTCGGTGTGTAAGCTGGAGTGGAACTAAGTCTGGAAAAAACCCTCAAAACCCACATTGAAGACGGGTTTTGAGGGACGAAATGTGGAAAAACCGTAGAATAGACTATTGTCGAAATTAATCGAGCAATAAAAAACGATCGATATCTACCAATAGGTTCGGGGAAATTCGCTTCTGCCGCACGGCCTCTGCCGCAAGCTTCGGCATTGGGCGTGCGGCCATGACTTGGTCGAAGCCGCAAAGCTCGCGCAAACGGCCGAAATATTCCTGCTTGCCCGACTTCCGGTACAGCGCTTCGTTCAAGGAGAACGCGGCGGTCCGAAGTACATCCGAGCCGGGTTCCAGCCGCCACATTGCGAAGCAAACTGCAGCCTGTTCCTGCTCACCGGCGTATTGTTCCTTCAGACGCTGCAGTTCGTCCAACGCTTCACCAGAACTGATCTGTCCCAAGCGCGTCTTCAGATGCTGCTGCTGCGCAAGCAGCTTAACCTGCAAGTCCCGCCGTTTAAGCCGAATTGCGAGCTTCAGCGCCTCACCGACAGCCTCCGCGCAACCTTCTATTTGATTCTGCCGCTCCCTTAGAAGACTCGTGAAATAGAGCGCCTCGCATTCGAAGAAAGGGATACGCAGCTGCTTGGTTAACCTCGCCGAACGTTCGATCCATCGGCCGGCTTCTTCATACCGGTGCTGCTCCATTAGATTGCAGCCTTCGATGCCGAGCACTACCGCGGCAATATGCCAATCCTGAATGCGCACCGCTTCTTCAAGGCAGAAGGCGATACATTGTTCCGCTTGCAGGCGGGAGCCGAGCAAGTAATAATATTTGCCCAACATGCCCATCCCCATCGCGAAGCCCATTTGCGCCCCGATCGACTTGCTGATCTCCAGCTTCTCGACGATGCGGTCGTAAGCGAGGTCCATATCATCCGTCTCAAAATAAACCAACGCCAATCCGCCCATTGCATCTCCGACGAAAAACGCGTCCCGGATTTCCGTGGCGAGGCCGATTTGTCTCTCGAACCAATAAATCGCTTGGTCGTATTCGCTTTGGTCATAATGCAGGAAGCCGATCATGCCGAGGAACCGGACATCGTCTTGCGTTTGCGTTTGCATTTGATTTTCGGTACGAGGCAATTCCATTCTTTCCAGGAAATATCGAAGCGACTTGTCGTAGCTTGCCATAAAGTAATGCAAAATACCGAGCGTTCCGTATGCAAAGCCGAGTCCGTCATGGTCCTCCGTCAGCTTGAAGTGGTAGGA
Organism: Paenibacillus eucommiae; assembly: GCF_017874215.1. Lineage (GTDB taxonomy): Bacteria > Bacillota > Bacilli > Paenibacillales > NBRC-103111 > Paenibacillus_AI > Paenibacillus_AI eucommiae. Next base: position 3,452 of record NZ_JAGGLB010000034.1, on the reverse strand, counting down.
CGCCCGTTCCAGATGGAGTCTGGCTTCCTCATATTTGCCCTTCAGTCGCAAGCAGTTGCCGAGCGCGACGTCGCAATAGGACCGCTCATTGATCGTGACCAAGTATCCGTAACGCTCAAGCCATTGCTTGTAAGTCTTCTCCGCTTCATTCCAATCACCTGTCACGATCAAAGCGTCCCCTAGCTTCATCAGAACGGGCAAAGTCTGTGTAGTTGGCAGCAGGCTGAAGAGCTTCCGATAATAATGGATTCTCGTCTCATTGGCATAGATCTTCTCCGCCTGCGTCGCGGCCAATTCATAGTAGGCAATGGCCTCTCGATCCATCCCCGCAAGCTCGTAGTGAAAGGCGATTTCTCCGGCAACTGGTTCGATCTGCATACGATGGTAGGCAAGCAAACCTTCCGCGATTTGCCGGTGACACCTGCGCCTCCTGCTCTCATTGTTCAGCTTGTACGCGATTTCCTTGACGATGTCATGGGTGAAGCCGTAATTCCCGCCCCCCGTCTCCTGCAAAATCTTCAATTGCACCAGTTGCTCCGTACGCTCTAGAATCGCGTCCTCCTCCAAGTTCGTTATCATCGTCAATTGCGCTGTAGAGGAGGGCCTTCCGACGGCCGCGATGATCGATACAAGCTTGCGATTGACCGGCGACAGCCTGTTCAACCGATTCTCAATAATAGATTTCGCCAATTGCGACAATCGGAATTCCCCGCTGTCCCCACTCGTTTGCCATTCCCGCAATGTTTCCACAATAAATAGCGGATTTCCGCCGGTTTCCCTGTATAAATTCGCGGAATGGCGGTCCGCCAGCGCATCGCCGAGCGTTTCGACCGCCAAGCGGGCCGTTTCGTCCCGGCTAAGTGGAGCCAGCTCGATATCGATCAGCTTCCGCTCGGACCGAAGCTCGCCCAGAACATGCGCGACGGCATCTCCTGCATCTTCGTCCGTTCTCATCGTCGCCACCAAAAGCAGCCTGGCTTTGGAATCGCCCCGGATCAGGTAGGACAGCAGCTGAAGCGTCTCTTCGTCGCTCCACTGGATATCGTCAAGTAGAAGCATCAGCGGCTCGCTGGCCAACAGCATCCGTTCGATCGCTTCGAACCATTGGTTCAATTGCCATTTCTCTTGAATCGGAGATGGCTTCGACAAGTCCGGATATTGCTCCAGCAGTTCGGGCAGCAGACGCGCCAATTCGGACAGCCACACCGAACCAAGCTTCGGCGGCGGAAGGCTCCTGAGCCAACTGGTTACTGGCCTATAGGATAGCGATCTGACCGACGGATAGCAGCCGGCAAAAGCGGTTTGAATCCCCAGGCTTTCCAAGTGTGCCTTAAACTCCAGGGCCAATCGGGTTTTGCCGATTCCCGCCTCCCCCTTCAACAGAAGCAGGGCGTTTCCGCCGGCCGCGATTTGTTTCCAGACGCCCAGCAAGCTTTCCCATTCGCCTATTCTGCCGATCAGAGGGACTTTGCTTTGCAAAGCCGTGGAAATCCCGCTCCTATTTTTCGTTAGCCCTTCATACAGATGCAGCGTCTCCTCCGAAGGGGCGATTCCGAGTTCAGCATGCAGAACATCTTGCAGCCTCCGAAATGTTTGCACGACGCCTGCCATATCTTTGTTCAAGGCATGCAGCCGCATCACCGTGCGGTACGTTTCCTCCCTTAACAGGTCCTGCACAAGCAGCTTTTGCGCGAATAACAGAGCCGGCGCATACTCCCGCTGACGTTCCAAAACCGATACGAGCTTGTCGAGCGCGGTCAAGTACGTCTGCGCCAACTGTTCCCGTTTCACCACGAGCCACTCCTCGCCGAACCCCGGCAGCAGCTCGCCTCTGTATAGCTCTTCTGCTCTGCTCAGCTCACGAACGGTTGTTCCTTGCGCTGTCTGTTCGAATTCGCGCACGTCCGAATAGAGGGGTAGTTCCGTATTCAGGCGGATCGATGCGGGCGTAATCTTCAGATAACGATCGATTCCCGGAACGGATTCCCGAAGATCGTGAAGAAGCTTCCGCAAATTGGACAATGCTTGCTTCTCGGTGGAGTCAGGCCAGAAATGAAAAGCGATTTGCCTTCTACTTGGTGACGCATCCATAGCGATAATCAAGTAAGCCAGCAGCAGTGCGGCTTTTTTGCCGGGGATTTCCGATAACTCTTCGCCGTCGAGGGTAACTTTCAAACTGCCTAACAACTGAAACCTGCAGCCTACCAAACGGGTCTCCTCCAATCGTCAATTGGATCATTTTCAATTGTATTCGCTTATTGTGCGAAAATCCCTTTCGACAAGCTGGATAAAATAAACGTCTTGCCGCGTCCTTTGATGTGCGTGTTCGTGACTTGGGTGCGTTGCGGAGGGAATGGCTGTGGGCTCCAGCCGCTGTTAAAGATTTGTTCCCTTAAGTGGAATCGATGAGGAGGTAAGAACAAATCTTTAAAGGCGGACGCTAACGCTCTTCCACCACAGCCATTCCCTTTCTTTAGCTACAATCGTACGAATCACACGAACACCAAGCTCAAACGAACAGCCAGCAAGGGTTTTTATCTTGATTGGAGGAGATTTCCTAGCGGGCGCAGCGCTAGGAATGAAGAGCATGCAGCTGAGAAGGATCTGCTGCTTTAACGATGTTTTTCACATTAAGCATGCATTGAATCTGACATGAAATGTAATGAAGAATAATTTACTAAATAAGGTAAATTATGATGATCTTTTCATGGACAAAAACAAGAAAAGCTCCTAATGTAAGAGGTGACGTGTTATCCATCACCCACTCACAAAAAGGAGCCAACCATGGATAACAATAAGAAAATTTCCGTCATTTGTCAATGCCTAAATGTTTTAAACGTTGAACAATATCGTTCCGTACTTTTTGATCATCGAGCAAAGAAGCTGTACACCGGAAATACCATTCAACTTCATCTGTTAGGCCAACTTATGAATTTAGGAACATACGGCGAGATTACTCAACTACTTGACGCTCATGATGAACTCAAAACCATCTTGAATTTGGAATCCATCAGCAGTTCTCAACTTTCTCGTAAAACACTCAGTTTATGTACATCTAGTTTACAAGCATTGTTTGTTGAATTGGTAGGCCAAATTATGCAGTTGAGCCAGCAAGGTTCCGGTATTTCTCCTACGATTGGTCGCTTAAGTATTATCGATGCCTCGAATATTTCGCTCCCAGGCTTACTCGGAAGCTGGGCTAAATGCGGTTCCAGAAAATGTGGTGTGACGCTACATATGCGCTATCTGGTGGTGAATCCATCTGTCGGCTTTCCCGATAAAGTAATCTTTACCACTTCACATGTTCGTGAATCCAAAGTTGTCATGGAGCTCATTCAAGCCGACGATGTAACTTACGTGATGGATCGAGGCTATGAAAAATACCTTCACTTTAAAGAGTGGCTTCAAGACAGCATTCGCTTTGTAGTAAGGGTTAAAGAACGAGCCCGATT
>NZ_JAGGLB010000033.1 GCF_017874215.1 Paenibacillus eucommiae | reverse complement strand
ATCTTCCGTCGTTGTGATATACGGATTCTGCATCGGTCTATTCCTCTTTTGTTGTTGGGTAGGACTTTCAACCGTACAGGATTGGCAGATGTTTTCCAGTGTTAGCTATCCATTCATTTGTCAAGCACTGATTGTGGTGTTGAGCCCCAAATATGAATTCCAAAATTTAATGGTTGACTATCCAAAAAGTTAGATATATAATTCCGTTATAAATAATATATAATCCTAATTTATATTGTATATGAAGGTGATGGGGGAGAAAATTTGCAGGCCAAAGGAGATGGGAGATGTAGGCAGAATAGTTGGCGGAATAGTTCGGCGGGCAAGCAGCAGTAAGGAGTGAATTTTTTAGCGGTTAAAATGAAAGCGCTTATAATAATGCAATTGAAGTAACGCCTGGAAATAACATGATTACATAAATTGAGAAGGTAAGGTGACATGTATGTTTAACAAGATGACAGGCACATTCGTATTGCTAGCTTTGATTATGGCTTTGACCGCTTGTGGAGGGAAGGGTGATTCTGCTTCGGGTACGAATTCTTCCAATAAGGAGCTTGTGGTTGTAAGTGATGGGGGCCATATGACAGAAAGCCAACGTCAGGTGATCTACAAGCCTTTTGAGGAAAAATATAAGGTGAAGATTCGCGAGGTTACCCCAGTTGATCTGAGTAAGCTGAAGGCAATGGTTGAATCGGGTAATGTGGAGTGGGATGTCGTGGATACGGATGCTGATTTTTCGCTGCGGGGTGGAAATCAAGGATTATTGGAAAAGCTTGATTACACAGTAATCAAAAAGGATGATATTACTCCCCGTTTTGTAAACGATTACGGAATCGGAGCTTATCTCTATTATATACCTATCGCTTACAGTTTAACTGACTTCTCTGAAGATCATCACCCTGCCACCTGGAGTGAGTTCTGGGATACGCAGAAATTCCCGGGCAAACGTTCCTTGTGGTCCAATCCGCTAGCCACGCTGGAGCAGGCCTTAGTTGCTGACGGAGTGGAGCCGGACAAGCTTTACCCGCTTGATGTTGACCGCGCTTTCAAAAGCTTGGACAAAATCAAGAGCAGCGTATCCGTATGGTGGAAAAATGGAGATCAGCCGGCTCAAACCTTAATTGGCGGGGATGCCAGCGTCGCAACCGGATATAATGGGCGCCTTTCCAATGCGAAAAAAGAGGGTGCTAAAATTGGGATTGAGTATAATCAGGTTACCGTTCTAGGCGACTCTTGGGTGATTCCGAAGGGAAGCAAAAATAAGGAGCTGGCGATGAAATTTATAGCTTTCGCTACTGAAGCCGAGCAGCAGGCTAACATGTCCAAAATTAACGATATCGCTCCTGCGAATATGAAATCTTATGACCTGCTCAGTGATGAGGATAAAAAACGGCTGGGACTGGACCGGGCGGAAAAATCACAAATTATTATTAATAATGAATGGTGGTACGAAAATTACGATAAGGTAAATGCACGATACCAAGAATGGCTTTTGAAAAACGCACAGTCTTAAAATGGCAAAATATTATACTCAATTGAGTTATTGGAGGACAGAAAAGCCATGATTAAAAAAATGATGTGCGTTTTATTTGTACTCGTATTAACAGTGGCATTAGCCGCTTGTGCAGGCACTGGCAGTAAGGGGACAGAGGATGACAAGCCCACAAATACTGGTTCCGGCAACGCGTCCACTAATCCTTCTACTAATACGCCCAATGGTGCTTCTTCCGAGCTCGTTGTTGTAAGCTTTGGAGGCAATATGGCGGAAACCCAGCGCAAGGCGATCTATAAACCTTTTGAGGAAAAATATAAGGTGAAGATCCGTGAGGTCAGTCCGACTGATTTGGGAAAGCTGAAAGCGATGGTAGAGTCCGGTAACGTGGAGTGGGATGTAGTTGATGTAGGGGCTGACTTCGCCTTCAGAGGCGGGAAACAGGGGTTATTGGAAAAGCTTGATTACAATGTGATTCAGAAGGATGGGATTTATCCTGAGTTTGTCAGTGATTACGGTATTGGAGCCTATTTGTTCTATGTGCCGATTGCCTATAGTTTAAGCGATTATTCGGAAGACAACCATCCTAAAACGTGGAGTGAATTCTGGGACACGCAAAAGTTTCCCGGCAAACGTTCCTTGTGGTCGATTCCCCAAATTACGATGGAGCAAGCGCTGCTTGCCGATGGGGTGAAGAAGGAAGAGCTTTATCCACTTGATATTGACCGGGCTTTCAAAAGCTTGGATAAAATCAAGAAAAACGTATCTGTGTTTTGGAAAAATGGGGATCAGCCGGCACAAGCATTGGTAGGCGGAGATGCCAGCCTGGCAACGGGGTATAATGGGCGCCTGATGAATGCCCGCAAAGATGGGGTTCCAATAGGCATCGAGTATAACCAGGTTACCGTCGGAGGGGATGCTTGGGTCATTCCGAAGGGCAGCAAAAATAAGGATTTGGCGATGAAATTTATTGCCTTCGCTACTGAGCCAGAGCAGCAGGCAAACTTGTCTAAAATTAACGATATTGCACCGGCGAATAAAAAATCGTACGAGCTGTTGAGTGAAGAAGATAAAACCAGGCTTGGCATTAAAGGAACTGAACAATCTCAAGTCATTATTAATATGGAATATTGGGCAGAAAATTACGATCAGATCAATGAGCGCTACCAAAAATGGATGATGGAAAAGTAGCTGATAGCGAAGCGGCTGATGAAGAGGCAGCGGCAGCTATACTTGTCAGTCCTTTGCAACCTATCCTACAGTCGAGGGTGAAATGAATGTTTGCAGATACATTACTATATAACGGACAGATTGTAAGCATGGACCCGAATCAAAGCCAGTTTTCATCCATATTGATTAAAAACGGAAGGATTGTAGGGCTCGGTGATCAAGCAGAGAGCAGCCCTTTCATCCATCCTGAAACCAAATTAATCGATTTGGAAGGCAGGACCGTTCTTCCCGGCTTCATTGATGCACATCAGCACATGACTTATTTCGGAGCGAATTTGCTCAATCTCGAGTGTAATCATCTTTCCATAGCGGATATGGTGAAAGCGGTCGAGCAGCGGGCAGCCGCACTAGATGCTGATGAATGGATTATCGGATGGGGCTTGAATGAAGCTTTATTAGAAGAGAAGCGATTGCCTGAAGCTTCCGATTTCGCCCATATTCCGAATCCGGTTTATATCGTTCGTTTCTGTGCCCATACAGCGGTCATCAATGATAAGGCATTAGCCATGGCCGGGGTGGACAACCAGACAGTGGAACCGCGTGGCGGTGAAATTGTGCGCGACAGTAATGGAAAAGCAACTGGAGTGCTGAAGGAAAAAGCGATGGAGCTTGTACAGCAGGTCATTCCTTCTTATTCCTTAGAGCAGATCAAACAGGCTATTTTACTTGCCGATGCATACTATATTCGTCAGGGGATTACTTCTGTTCACGAAGCAGGAGTCGGATTGTATACGAACTCCTTGCAGGAATTTCGGGCTTTTCAGGAATTGCTGCTGGAGAGACGGCTTAATACCCGAGTCTATTGTATGGTGCTGGATACGTTTTTTCCTGAGCTCCAGGCGATGCAATTAACGACCGGCTTCGGTTCGGAACGATTTAAAATTGGAGCGGTCAAGATGTTTGCAGACGGTACACTAACAGGAGGCACGGCAGCTATTATCGGAGAGTATGCAGAGCCGCTGCAAGGTCAAGGGATGCTGATGCATTCGGATGAAGAAATGGAACAGAAGGTTCTGGAGGCTCACAAACAAGGCTGTCAAATATCCATTCATGCGATCGGGGACAGGGCGATCGAGCAGGTGATCAGCGCCTATGAGAAGGCTTTAAGCCAGCATCCGAGAGCGGATTCCCGGCATCGCATCGAGCATTGCAAGCTGAGCCATCCGGGCATCACAGAGCGTATGCAAAGGTCAGGCATCATTCCAGTTCCGCAGCCCGCTATTTATCATCAGGCTGGGGATGTCTACAATCAGATTCTGAAACCGGATATATTGAAGGATTACTGCCCGCTGCGTTCATGGCTGGATGCAGGTCTTAAGCCGCCGGGCAGCTCGGATTGCCCTATTGTTTCATGCTCTCCCTTGCTGGGGATCTATGCGGCAATCACACGTAAAACGCGATCAGGAGAAACGATCGTCCCGGAGCAAAGCATTTCCTTATACGAAGCGCTGCAAATGTACACGAGTCATGGGGCTTACGCTTCTTTTAGTGAAGATGAGCTTGGAACCTTGGAACTTGGGAAGATGGCTGACCTGGTTGTTCTGCCCAAAGGCTTTATGGATTTTTCCGCTGAGGAAATCAAGAATACGGAAATCGAGATGACGATTATAAACGGAAAGGTATGTTATGAAAAGAAGCAAGGAGGTCCATCGGATGGCAATTGGAGCGAGCTTGGAAATTGATGGCGTATCCAAATACTATAAAAAATTTGCAGCTGTAGACAAGGTAAGTTTTTCGGTTGAAAAAGGTGAGTTTTTCACGATACTGGGTCCCAGCGGCTCCGGGAAAACATCTCTATTGAAGCTGATCGCGGGTTTCGAGGAAGCCGATCAAGGATGCATTCATTTAAATGGAATAGATATTACGCATATTAAAGCGTTCCGCCGCGATATCGGGATGTTGTTCCAGAATTATGCCCTGTTCCCGCATCTGAGTGTTTTTGATAATGTGGCCTACCCGCTGAAAAACAGGAAATTTTCCAAGAGCGAGATCAAGGAAAAAGTAAAAGATGTACTGAAAATGGTGAAGCTGGATGGCTTTGAAGCCCGCTTCCCCAAACAGCTGAGCGGGGGACAGCAGCAGCGTGTAGCACTTGCCCGTGCGATTGTGTACGATCCGCCCCTGCTGCTGCTGGATGAGCCCTTATCCGCTCTTGACAAAAATTTAAGGCAGCAAATGCAAATGGAAATTAAGCGGATTCAGAAAAAAGTCGGAATTACAACGATTTGTGTAACGCATGATCAAGAAGAGGCGCTTACGATGTCCGACCGGGTATGTGTGATGAATCAAGGGGGAATCGTTCAAATCGACACCCCGGAACAATTGTATACCTTCCCCAAAAGCAAATTTGTGGCCGAGTTTATTGGCGAAACGAACCTGATTCGCGGAACCGTTGCAAGTGCAACCCGTACACAAGCGGCTGTGCAAACGGAAGGGGACGTCGCCTTGTCTGTGAATCTTCCTGCTGACGGAGACAAGGCAAATTGGAAGCCGGGCCAAGAGATATGGATTGCAGTAAGGCCCGAACATATCCATGTCGTGACGCAGCCTGATCAATTCGATACGATCCTTGATGGTACGGTTGAGGAAACCATTTATGTGGGGGAAGCGATTAAAGCGAAAGTAAAAACATCATTCGGCAAAGAGCTGCACATGAAAGTGTCTACCAATTATGCTGCGCATTTGAAATCAGGCATGCCGATCCGTGTCGGATGGGATAGCCATCATGTTTCTCTTATTCCTGACGATCACGCGGAAGCTGCCCCTACGGATAAATCGGTTGAACCGCAGGTGGCTGTATGATGGGTTTTGCAAAAGTTCCCGGTCTTAAATGGTTACTTCTTGTTATCCCGGTCTTATTCGTTCTTGTTTTTATGGGTTATCCGTTACTGGGCGTTTTAAAATTGAGTGTTACGGATCAAAATGGGTTTACGCTAAATAATTTCATTCGTATTTTTCAGGAACCGATTTACTTTCAGGTCATTGTGAATACCCTCAAGGTTTCGTTCATTGTGACTGTTTGCGCACTTATTCTTGGATATCCGGTGGCCTATTTGCTTACCAAGACGCAGTCCAACCAGTTGAAAATATGGATTACGGCGGCAGTATTGCTGCCATACTGGACAAGTGTGCTTGTTCGTACGTATGCATGGACGTTCATGCTGCAATCCAATGGGATCGTGAATAAATTGCTGATGGCGCTAGGTCTTGTTGGGGAACCTGTGAAATTACTGCATAACATGCTGGGTACTACCATAGGCATCACTCATGTTTTACTTCCTTATATGGTGTTGAATTTATACGCCGTTATGCAGGGGATCGATCGTAATTTGGTCAGGGCGGCTGAAGGCATGGGCTCAAGGCCTGCAAAAGCATTTTGGACCGTATTTTTCCCGCTTTCCTTGCCTGGAGTCATCTCAGGGTCGCTGCTTGTTTTCGTACTAAGCTTAGGCTTTCTGATAATTCCGGCTATCTTAGGCGGACCCAGCAGTCTTATGATTTCTACATTAATTGAAACGCAAGTGAATCAATTGTTGAATTGGAACTTCGGATCAGCGATTGCTGTCGTGCTGTTGATAATAACCCTGCTATTGACCGGAATATCATACCTCATTGTAGGCAAGTATCCCGGGGCAAAGGAGTTGAAATAAAATGTGGCTGTTGATCGTCGTTGCCATTATCCTGATTCTGATCGTGGTTCCAATCTTGATCGTGATTCCGTTGTCTTTCAGTTCATCGAGTTTCATTACGTTTCCTCCTCCCGGCTATTCCTTGCAGTGGTATCAAAAAATATTCGAGCAGGATGCTTGGATCGAGGCTATCATTCGCAGCTTGGAAATTGCTGTGGGCTGCGTAATCCTGTCGCTGATTCTGGGAACGATGGCGGCCTTGGCCATGACCAGACTGCAGTTTAAAGGTAAAAATGTGGTCATGGCGCTTATGCTTTCCCCGATGATTATTCCTACAGTTATTTTAGGAATAGCGATGTATCGTTTTTACTCGATCACGCATCTCTACAACACGCCGCTAGGCTTGCTTTTTGCTCATACGCTAATTGCACTGCCCATGGTTTTCATCACAGTATCGACAAGCCTGCGGGGAGTCGACCGCAATTTGGAGCTGGCGGCTATTGGGATGGGCTCCACTCCGGTCGGGGCGTTCTTTAAAATCGGTCTTTCGTTAATCAAACCAGGATTGTTATCCGGAGGGCTGTTCGCCTTCGTCACTTCGCTTGATGAAATCACGGTCACTTTATTTATTGGAGGGTCCAAATCGACGACACTTCCAAAGCTGATGTGGGAAGGCATGCAATCGGAGACTAGTCCGATCATATCGGCCGTTTCAGCACTGCTTATCGCCTGTACCTCTTTGCTGTTTGTGATTCAGGCATTTAGCAGCAGGAGAAAGAAAAATAAAAATTCATTGGCAGCCTAACAGGCTTATGGATTACAGACATTTGGATTAGATATGATTTCGACGAAAGTATATATGTTTGGCAAGAAAATAGCGTATAATTACAAATGACAATATTTTCAAAAACCATACTATTATATAAAGGTAAGGTCAGGTGGTCAAAGTGGAGACAAAGCCAATCAAAAACGTGGAAAGCGAAGCAAACAGCAAATCGGATCAAGTGTATGAATACATCAAAGAGAAAATTATTAACAATCTGCTAAAGCCTGGTCAAAAAATCGTCATCCGGGAAATAGCCAAGCAATTGGGGGTCAGCGATATCCCCGTGCGGGAGGCGTTAAAAACATTGGCGTCCGAATCTTTGGTCGAATTCAAAACGAATAGCGGAGCCAAGGTGGCCACTTTTGATATCAAAGCATTGGAGCAGATTTTTCTAGTCCGGACAGAGCTTGAAACTTTAGCCTCCCGTTTAGCCGTTTCGGTAATAACCGAAGAAGAAGTAGCTGAATTGGAACAATTAATCGAGCTGATGAACGAGTGCTATGCGGAAGATGAGGTTTTCAAGTTCGGGATCTATAATCGTAAGTTCCATAATATTCTTTATCGGGCCTGCCGGATGCCAGTACTCATTGAAATTATTGATAATCTCTACGCCAGAAGCAGTCGCTCGCAAGGTGTATTCAATACGGATCGGGACCGGCTTCGCCATTCCAATGAAGAGCATATTGAAATCGTTCAAGCACTTAAGGAACGTGATGAGGCGAAGGTAGCGCAAATCATTCGTGAACAAAAGGAAAAAGGATTTAAGAAGGTATTACAAACGCTGCGTGATATGATAGCTTTTTTTTAAAATATGATTTCTCGATCCCCTATAAATTGGAGGAACAAAGATGAAGCCGGATTTATCTACAGAATTTATGGGAATGCAGCTTAAGAATCCAGTCTGGCTAGGGGCAAGTGATGCAACGAATATCGCCAGTATAGAACGGGCGATCGCGTCCGGCGCGGGTGCTGTCGTTATGAAGTCTGTAACGGATTTGACGGAGTATCAGCAAAGCGCGATCACCCGCTATTATCTCCTTGATGAGCACAATAAGCCTGCCCATGGGGAGCCGAAGGGGATGTACACCTTCTTCTCCAGGGGTGGCCCGATGCAATCCATCGATAGCATGCTTCCGCAAATGCCTGAGTGGAAAAAACAAGCCGTCAACCGCGGTGTGCGTCTGATCGGGAGCATTAGCGCCGGAACACTGGAAGGCTGGAAACAGCTTGCTATCCAGCTGGTAGAAGGCGGAGCGGATGCATTGGAGCTCAATTTCGGCAATCCGCACGCCCGCTTTACCAGTCATGTTATGGGTCTTAAAATCAGCCAATCCACCGATTCATCAGCAGAAATTGTCCGTCTGGTGAAAAGTGTGGCTGATGTACCTGTTATGGTGAAGCTGAGTCCGCATGCTTCGAATTTCAAAGGCGTGGCCGAAGCGGTCTATGGCGCCGGTGCAGCAGGTGTTACCATCATGCACCGGTTCCAAGGCCTGATGATGGATATTGAAACAGGCCGGCCCGTGCTCGGTGGCTATAACGGTGTTGGCGGCCCTTGGATGAAGCCGATTTCGTTATATTGGATTTCCCAGGTTTATAATGAAATCGGCTGCCCGGTTATTGGGGGCAATGGGATTGATTCCTGGGAGGATGTGGTTGAATTTCTATTATCAGGCGCTGGTGCCGTACAAATTTCAGGTGGTGCCATTGTCAGGGGATATGAATTTATTGATCGTATCTTATGCGGTCTCGAATCGTATTTACAGAGAAGAAATGTACCTCGGATTACGGAGCTTATAGGGGCAGGCGCCAAGCATCTGCTCGGCCAGGAGTCCGTAACATACCCTGCCCAAAATTTGCTCGTTGATACAAATACATGCGCGAAGTGTTTGGATAAGCCATGTGCAGACGCCTGCTTTTTCGGGGCATTATCGCTGGAAAACGGCGCACCGGTCATTCATAGCCATTGTAACGGCTGTAGTATGTGTGCTTCCCTATGTCCTTATGAGGGAACCCTTACATTTCAACCGCTAGGAGGTTAAGAATATTTCATTTGACGATAGTTTTATTATTATATATAGTTTAATTACAAATCATATATAATAACAAATTTATTATATATTAAAAAATGAATTATCATATGGAGGCGTATATCATGAGCACACAGGATAAAAACGCGGCAATCGAAGAACTGAAGCAGCTGGATCGCAAGCACTATCTTCATCCCACATCGTCTCTCAAACAGCATCAAAAAGACGGTCCCGCACAAATTTTTGTTGAAGGCAAAGGCATTTACCTGACAAATATAAACGGAGAAACCTTTATAGACGGAGTATCGACACTGTGGAACGTCAACGTTGGACACGGGCGTGAAGAGCTTGCCGAGGCGGCCAAGCAGCAAATGATGAAATTGGCCTACACCCATTCCTTCCATACGTATTCTCATGAGCCTGTCATCCGCTTGTCGCAAAAATTGGCATCCATGGCGCCAGGGGATTTAAACGTCAGCTTTTATACATCAGGCGGATCGGAATCCAACGACACAGCCTTCAAACTCGTCCGCAATTATTGGAAGCTGAAGGGTCAGCCTAATCGTACCAAAATCATTTCCCTGGAGCGTGCTTATCATGGAGTTACAGTCGGAGCTACGAGCGCAACCGGTCTCCCGACCTTCCAGGCATTTGCGAACGCGCTTGCGCCCGATTTTTACCAGGCGAAGCCATTTAGAACAAATGCTGAATTAGGGGATAAATCAGACCCGGATTATGAAGGAAGTATTCGCGGTACGATTGAAAAGCTGGGTTCTGAAAACGTTGCGGCGGTTATCGTGGAGCCTGTTCAAGGAACGGGGGGCGTACATATTCCTCCAGCCGGGTATTTACAAGCCGTTCGGGCGCTTTGCGATGAATTCGGTATTTTCATGATAACGGATGAAGTGATTTGCGGATTTGGCAGAACCGGTACGATGTTCGGTGCCGACAATTGGGATTTCGTCCCCGATCTGATGTGCATTGCCAAGGGGATTACAAGCGGTTACATCCAATTGGGCGCCGTCATGATGAAAGAGTCGTTCCGGGATGAATTGGTGGAAATGACCAGCGATATCTTCTTTCATGGTTTTACGTACAGTGGTCATCCGACAGCATGCGCAGTTGCTTTGCGTAACATTGAAATTATTGAGCAAGAAGGCTTAGTAGCGAATTCATTGGAAATGGGCAAAGAGTTAGAAAAAGGGCTTGCTTACCTGGAACAAACCTTCCCTTTTATCGGAAAAGCAAGATCCATCGGCTTGATGGGAGGCTTTGAGCTCTTCAAGGATGCTGCGAGTGGTGATAAGTTTGAGCCTTCTATGAGAATCGCCCACCGGTTTGCGCAGGCTTGTCTGGACAGAAAATTAATTCTTCGCCCGATCGTCTACGAGGGCTCTTATGTAGTCGCTATCGCGCCACCGCTTATTATCACCAAGCAGGAAAACGATAAAATGTTTGACATTATCGCTGATGCAGCTGCGGCTATGCAAAAGGAATTAGGACTTGGCAAATAAATATCTCAAATAAATATCATTAGGAGGGAATCATATGTCTGCTGCTGAAACAGCCCAACAACATCAATTATTCATTAACGGTCAATGGACCGAGCCTTCTTCAGGTCAATATTTTGACGTTATTAACCCGGCAACCGGAGAAATCGTCGGGAAAGCGGCAATAGCTGACGATAGCGATGTAACGAAGGCGATTGAAGCCAGCCATCGGGTATTTCCTGAATGGGCAGCGAAGCCGGCAGCTGAAAGAGCAAGAACGCTCCGAAAACTGCAGCAGCTGTTTCTGGAGAACAAGGATCAATTGGCGCGCACGGTTAGCTTGGAGACAGGCAAGCCCCTTCAACAAGCCTTAATGGAAGTGAATACCTGTGCAGAGTACTTGCTATGGAATGCTGAGGAAGGAAGAAGGGTATACGGTGAAACCATCCCGGCCGGAGTTGGCAACAAAAGGTTGAAAACGATCCGGCAGCCGGTAGGTCCGGTGGCAGCGATCACCCCCTGGAACTTCCCGCTGTCCATGGTTATTCGGAAGATTGCTCCTGCTCTTGCCGCAGGCTGCACGGTTGTCCTCAAGCCAGCGGAGCTTACACCTGGCAGTGCTGCGCAGGTATGCAGGCTTGCGGAACAAGCAGGCGTACCGGCAGGCGTACTTAATATGGTAACCGGAAACCCGGCGCAAATAGGCAATGTGCTGTTAAGCGACAAACGTATTCGCAAGGTTACCTTTACAGGATCTACACCAGTTGGCAAGCTTCTGCTAAAGCAGGCTGCCGATCAGGTGAAGAAAGTATCCATGGAGCTCGGCGGTCATGCTCCCTTTATCGTCTTCGAAGATGCAGATATCGAGAAGGCTATTGCCGGGATTACACAGGTGAAATTTTTCAATTGCGGACAAACCTGCATATGTCCAAACCGAATCTTTGTGCAAAATTCCATAAAAGATAAGTTCATTGCTCTTTTTAAGGAGAAAGTGCAAGGGTTGAAAGTTGGGAATGGCATTGAGGGTAACGTTGATGTAGGTCCACTTATTAATCAAGCCGGGCTGGATAAAGTGTCGAGACATGTGGAAGATGCGGTCGTAAAAGGGGCAACGCTGGTCGTCGGCGGGGAAAAGCTTACAGGCGAAAATCACAAAGATGGATTTTTCTATTCGCCAACGATTTTAAGTGATATCAAGGAAAATATGCTCGTTTCCACTGAGGAAACGTTTGGTCCTGTCGCTTCCATCCTCACCTTCGAGACGGAACAGGAAGTGATTGATAAAGCCAATAGTGTAGATGTTGGACTCGCCGCCTATTTCTTTACGAATGATCTGTCGAGGTCGATTCGGGTATCGGAGGCTTTGCAATACGGGATGGTCGGCATTAATGATACGGCCCTTGCCCAAGTTGAAATTCCTTTTGGCGGAGTCAAAGAAAGCGGTATGGGGCGGGAAGGCGGACCTGGAACGTTGGATGATTTCCTCGACTTGAAATTGATTGCTACAACGATTTAATTGCCCTTTTTTATAAAAAATAAACATAGATGTTTGCAAAGGAGAGAATACAATGTCAGTTAGTGATTTGATGAAAGGTGCTCTCGATGTTCATATGCATGCAGGTCCATCTGTTATTCCGCGGATCATCGATGTGGTGGAAGCGGTCAAAGAAGCGCAGGAAAACGGGATGCGTGCATTGGTCATCAAAGATCATCAAGTTCCGATGGTTGGTGTGACGGAATTGGTACAAAAACATCATGTGGATCAAAAAGGTTTTCGGGTTTTTTCCGGAATTGCGTTAAATAACCATATTGGCGGGTTGAATTTGTTGGCACTGGATACGGCACTCGTCATGGGAGCCAAAATGGTATGGATGCCTACGATTTCCTGTGAAAATCATCACGTGAAGCATGCACAGAGAGGTCTTAAGTTCCCGGCTTCCAAGAAAGGCTCCGGCGTTCAAGATCACCACCATATTCATATTCTTGAGGGTGGCGTATTAAGTGATCAAATCAAGAAGGTTATCGATCTAACGCTTTCTTATGAAGATGTCGTCATCGGTACGGGGCATGGTACAGCCGAAGAAGTTGATGCCATTATCAACTATGCCTTGTCTAGGGGGGCCAAAAAAATTATTGCGAATCATCCGGGATATATGATTGATGCAACGGTCGAACAAATGAAAGACTGGGCATCCAAGGGAGTTTATATCGAGATTTGCGCGACGACTTCCGATCCGCGTTCCAACTTTTACACGCTTAACATTGACCAGACTTGTGAAATTATTCAGCAGGTCGGTATGGATCAAATTATCGTTTCCTCCGATTATGGTCAAATCAATAACCCGAGACCTTATCCCGGCTTTGTTCAATTTGCTGACTTGCTTTTGGAAAAGGGTTTTTCGACCCATGATATTACTACGATGATTAAGGATAATCCGTTGAAGGTCTTGAATATGGACCATCTCTAGGAATCTGGGAGGAGAACTATGAAAGTAGCTAATTGGACCGCCATGGAAGAAGTATTCGTACGTGAGGGAGTAACCCGCAAAGGATTTACCGGAGAAGGAGCAACACTTGCCCTGCATACGCTGCAGCCTGGTCACGAGCCCAAACCGCATAGTCACGCTTACGAACAAATTGTTTATATTTTGAGTGGTAAAGTGAAGTTTCATATTGAAGATAATTTTACGATTTTGGAGGAAGGCGGATTACTGGTTGTCCCTCCCAATGTGATGCATTATGCGGAAGTTCTGGGAGATGAGCCGGTGCTCAATTTAGATGTCTTCACTCCTAAAAGAGCTGAGTACGATGAACAAGGGTAGACGGGTGGAGCTATCATTTAAACAAAGCTTAAATAATGGGCAATGTTTACATGGAACCTTTGTCAAAACGCCTTCTCCGGAAATCATTGAAATATTAGGTTTGGCCGGGTTCGATTTTATTATCATTGATATGGAGCACACCACGTTATCGTTTCAGGATGTGGAACGAATGGTGCGTGTCGCGGACTTGCACGGTCTGCATGCAATCGTACGCATCCATGGCAACTTGGGGTCGCACATTTTGCACGCTTTGGATTTAGGGGCAACCGGTGTCCAAGTACCGCAAATTGATACGGCTGAAGAGGTAGCCTCCCTTGTGAATCATACCAAGTATCCGCCACTCGGAATTCGCGGAGCTACTTCAGCCCATCGGGCAGCGAACTACGGTTTTTCGGATATAAAAGAGTATCTGGACACTGCGAACGCTTACAGTACGGTCGTCGCTCATATTGAAACCAGAAGGGCTTTCGAAAATATAGAAGAAATTTGTCAAATCGACGGACTTGATGTCGTATTCATCGGTCCGCTGGATCTCTCGATTTCGCTCGGAACAGATATGAATATGGTGAATGGGCAATTATCGGAATATGTAATGCAAATTATCCATACCTGCAAGGAATATGGGAAATATATAGGAACCGTTGTAAACAGCGAAGCGGAGTACAAATTTGCCATGCAGCACAATATTCCTTACATCGTCTGGGGCTCAGACCTAAGCTTATTCAAAAGTGCAGTAGTTAAGGCTATGGATGTTATGAAACAAATTCAGAGTGGTTGATTGAGCCTTTAGGGGATACTATTTAAAATACATGGGTTATTTACACATCGTATTATGTCCAATAAAAAGATGTTATACTATATTTTACCTTTTTATCATTTGGGTTGGCACTTAGTGTTTCGTTTCAATGAATATGAATAGAGGAAATCGATGGAGTGATATTCCTTCCATTGATTTCCTCTATTTCTGCTTTTTTAGGCGAGGCCAATGCCTTATTGCTCCAGCGTCAACGCTTTTATATCATCCTGGGGCAGCTCAGTTATATCTGCTACAGCGGCGATATCGTAACCACGAGCGAGAAGTTTTCGGGCAGTCTGTTGCTTGCCTTGAATAAAGCCTTCCGCTTTTGCACCTTCTACTCTCGATGCTTCATCACGAAGAAACTTCAGCCTGGCTTCGTATTCCATTCGTGTCTGTGCGTCCTGACTCAGGAATTCTAAAGTATCCATCGCTTTTTTTAGCATGGGTTCGTTCATCGTCAACGCCTCCCAGTTTGTTTTATCGACACCTTTTAAAAATAATAACCAGTTCACCAAGCCGCCTTTCACTGGAATCGCGTGCTCCTCCAGCTTTGTAAGTTCCATCACATGGACTTCGATATCATCAATCAGCGGGATGAGGGTATGATCCTCACGTAAATGAAAAATATTATGGTAACGATCATTTGGCAGACAAGAATAGTTCAGAATGTTGATAGTTACACATTTTTTCAAATGGCTGTAATTGGAACCTTCTTTAATCTGATGGAAGTACATCCCGCTCCAGTAAAACAGCGTCCTTTTTTCCATATGATACGGGTTGAACAATTGCATTTCAATATTAATCAGCTTGCCTTCGGCTGTTCTTGCTTTAATATCCAATATAGACTGCTTGTCCTGGGGGTTGTCTTTGTCTGTGTAGGGTTCATCAAAATAATCTCGGCAAGTGGCAACTCTCCAGCCTCTATAAACGTACTGTTAAGAAACGCAAGTAGCGAATATTCGCTTGAAAATAAAGTCATTGCGAGGATCCAGCAATTCCAATATTATCAACTCCAATCCTATGTTTATTATACCATGTATCGTAATTTACATGAAATCGATTCGTGCTAATTAATTTTAATATTAATTATTCAGTGTATACATTGTGTGCACATGGTGTTGACAATGCAATCACAAATGTTTTATTATTAGCATATTCTTTGCTTATTCTTTAAGGAGGTATTAGTTGCATGGATGCCAATTTGCACATACGAATGTCGAAAGAATTGAAAGATGTTTTTCAACAGATTGCAAAAGAAAATAATAAAGATACCTCATCCTTAGTGAGAGACTGGATTTCAAATTATGTAGCTGAACATCAGAAATGTAATGAAGATCTAGCGGCAGATTTGTATCTGGCAGGGTACCAGCTGCAGCAAGCGTTTGGGGGTAGGGAAAAGGTTGATAAGGAATTTGCAAAGCAATTGCAGGAACACTCTTTAACGAATCAAAAGGAATTCACACAGCAAATACTTTCCACTTACTTGGACCTTGACCTGACCATTCCATCCGTAGTTTCAAAAACGTCAACTGGGTTCGCTTATTCTCAAATGTTTTTACTGGGCTTATTAGGTGATAAACCGAAAGAAGTATTCTAGGGCTGTTTAGGTTCAGCGCGGGCGAATGAATAAGACTTATTAGACTTTTTGCAAAACAGGAAATTTGATGTGTTTCTCGAATATTCACAGATAGGAGGGGATTCGAACATGGGAGTAACGTTCACTACCGCTATTATGAAAGCACAGGGGAAAAACGCCACTGGAATTTCGGTTCCAAACGAGGTTATAGCCGCGCTGGGTGGACAAAAGAAGCCTAGTGTCACTGTAAGTCTGAACGGTTATACGTATCGTAGTACGGTAGCTGTTATGGGCAATGAGTTTCTCATTCCCTTGAGTGCTGCCCACAGGGAAGCTTCAGGCTTGAGTGCAGGTGAGCAGGTGGAAGTCACACTTGAGCTTGATCTGGAGCCTCGTACTGTTGAAATACCGAATGACCTCATGACAGCATTGTCAGCTCAAGAAGGCGCGATAGAGGCGTTTGAAGCTTTGGCTTTCTCGAAGCGCAAGGAGTTTGTTCGTCAAGTGAACGATGCAAAAACACAAGAAACCCGGGAGCGACGGATCATGGGAGTTGTCGCCAAGCTGAGTGAATCCTAACGCGGCCCAATGGTTAATTTTGGGAATATCAATGTACCATGAATAAAACTTCTTATCCGCGAGCAATAGGGCGGTAGGGAGTTTTATTATTTTGTAAGAGGTGCTTTGCAGCGGTGAAGTGTTAGGGCTATAGCGTATTCGGAGCAGGGGGCACCATTGGAGTAGGAGTGTTAGTAGTGTTAGTAGCAGTGATAGTAGTGATAGTAGTGATAGTAGTGATAGTAGTGATAGTAGCGTCTAAAAGAAGTCAGGCTTCCGCCGAAATGAGCGTGTGCTTCACTTAACGATGTTTTTCATCGTTAAAGCGAGTGTTTTCCAGGTCAATCAGCACGCTAACGATGTTTTTCATCGTTAAAAGAGGTCAGACGGCCACATCTGGGTGGATAACAGGGAGTTAACGATGAAAAACATCGCTAAAGCAAGGATGTGGAGAGGACCTGGTGGTTTAACGATGAAAAACATCGTTAAAGTAGCAGACTCCTCTCGGTTGTGCGTGCTGGCGGGGCCGTTCTTCATTCACGGTGCCTTTGCCACCAGGAAATCGCCCCTATCAAGAGAAAAAAACCTTGTTGGCTGACCGTTTGAGTTTGGTTTGAGCTTGCTTGAGCTTGCTTTTAGCCTGCTGTTCGTACGATTCGTGCGATTGTAGCTGAGAAGGGGGAATGGCTGTGGGTGGAAGGGCGTTAGCGCCCGCCTTTAAAGATTTGTTCCAACCTCTCCATCTTTTCCATTGAAGTGAACAAATCTTTAACAGCGGCTGGAGGCCACAGCCATTCCCTCCGCAACACACCAAAGCCATGAACAAGCACCTCAAAGAACGCCGCAAGCGTTTTTCTTATTCAAAAAGACACATTCCACTGCAGCGATTATGGACTCAATCAGTTATAATTAGATAAACATTGTGCTATGTTGACAGCATAGAGGACGGGGGGTAAGAATCATGCTTGTGCCTACATGGATTTGGGTAGTATCGGTCATTGTTATTATCGTTGTCGTTTGGATGACCATATGGGTAACTAACAAGGCCTATTCCAAAAAATGGGAAGATGAATAAAGCAGATGAATAAAACTGACGAATAAGGCTGATCAATAAGGCTGATGAATAAAATTTCCGAATAAAATTGCTGAATAAAGGGATTGATAGCTTCTTTTTCACATAAATAGTCGGTTTAATGATTAGTTTGCTCTTGAATGTTCAATTTATCAAAATTATTGATATTACTTATAAAATCATTCTAATTGATCCATTTCCCATACTATGATAGGGTCAGTAGAGGTAAAATGAACTGAATATGAAAATTAGCTGTTACACTAATCATGGTATGGCTACGCGAGGTGGATATCGTTGGAACTTCATGTAACAAACAGTCCTTTTAATCAGGATCAAGTAGAATTGCTCAATCGGCTTATGCCTACGCTTACAGAAACACAAAGAATCTGGTTAAGCGGCTATCTTTCGGCATTTCAAGGAGCATCTGGAGCGACGACTGGAACGGCTGGTGCGGTGGCACCCGGCGCTGCGCCGCTAGCAACATTGTCAGCGAATGCAGTAGTAACCCCCAAAGAAGTAACCGTGCTTTTCGGTTCGCAGACCGGCAATTGTCATGGGCTGGCGAAGAAGCTGACCAAGAAGCTGGAAGATCAAGGCTTTCAGGTAACCCTATCCTTGATGAGCGATTTTAAACCGAACGGATTAAAGAAGGTCCAAAACCTGCTTATTCTGGTGAGTACTCATGGAGAAGGCGATCCTCCGGATAACGCTATTTCCTTCTATGAGTTTCTCTATAGCAAGAGAGCGCCTCAATTGGAAGGCATGCCTTATTCCGTGCTGGCACTGGGAGATACCTCCTATGAGTTTTTCTGCCAAACGGGTAAGGATTTCGACAATCGCCTGGAAGAACTGGGCGGCAAACGGATTGTTCCGCGTGCTGATTGCGATGTGGATTTTGACGCGTCTGCTGCGGAATGGATGAATAATATTCTAAGCACTCTAAGTGAAGGGTCAGCGGCTCCAGTGATCGCAAGTGGGGGCAGCGCGGCTCTTGACAATGGAACAGAGTCGGAATATTCAAGGACGAATCCATTCCAGGCCGAGGTTCTTGAGAATTTGAATCTGAACGGCCGCGGTTCGGACCGGGAAACTCGCCATGTTGAGATATCCCTCGAGGGTTCGAATCTTCAGTATGAACCTGGTGATAGCTTAGGCATTTATCCAGAGAATCATCCAAGACTTGTCGATGAATTTATCGAAGCTATGGGCTGGAAAGCAGAAGAGCCCGTTGCCATCAATAAGAATGGTGAAAAGCAAGCTTTGCGAGAAGCACTGCTTCGCCATTTTGAGATCACTGTACTGACGAAGCCATTGCTCACTCAAGCGGCATTGTTCGATTCAAGCAATAGGCTGAAAGAGCTTCTGGAAGCGGGACAGGAACTGGAGCTCAGGACTTATCTTAACGAGCGGGATTTACTGGATTTAGTGCAGGATTATTCGCTTAAGGGTGTTCCTGCCAATGAATTTGTCTCCATTCTTCGGAAAATGCCTGGGCGCTTGTACTCCATCGCCAGCAGCTCGAAAGCATTCCCGGACGAGGTGCACGCGACAGTACGCGCAGTTCGCTACGAAGCTCATGGAAGAGAGCGCTATGGAGTCTGCTCTGTTCAGCTTGCGGAGCGGGTGCAAGCAGGCGATACTTTGCCGGTTTACATTCAGCATAACTTGAATTTCAAGCTTCCGGAAAGCTCGGATACGCCGATCATTATGATTGGGCCGGGCACGGGTGTGGCTCCGTTCAGAGCCTTCCTGCAAGAGAAGGAAGAAACCGGAGCGAGTGGGAAGACTTGGCTGTTTTATGGCGATCAGCATTTTTCTACAGACTTCCTGTACCAGGTTGAATGGCAGCGTTGGCTGAAGGATGGTGTCCTGACTCGTATGGACGTCGCGTTCTCCCGGGATACCGACAAGAAAGTGTATGTACAGCATAGGATGCTTGAAAAGAGCAAGGATCTTTACCAATGGCTGCAGGATGGGGCTAGTGTATATGTTTGTGGTGATGAGAAGAAGATGGCGCATGACGTTCATGCGGCTCTGGTAACGATCCTCGGTCTTGAGGGCGGTTTGAGCCCGGAGGAAGCTGCGGAATATTTGACCCGTATGCAACAGCAGAAACGTTATCAGCGGGATGTTTACTAAGCAGAGTCCAAAGATCGTGAGAGGAGAGGGCAAGCATGTCGGAAAATAATTTACTTTCATCGAAAAGTGCGCCGCACAGCGATGTTGAACATATTAAGATAAAGAGCAATTACTTGCGGGGAAGTCTTACCGAGACCCTTGAGGATGTTATCACAGGTTCGATACCCGAAGATGACAACAGATTAATGAAGTTTCATGGCAGTTACATGCAGGACGATAGAGATTTGCGCAATGAACGGAGCAAGCAGAAGTTGGAGCCGGCCTATCAGTTCATGCTGCGCGTGCGCGCGGCGGGCGGGGTAGTCTCGCCGGAGCAATGGCTGATGATGGACCGTGTAGCACAGAAACATGCCAACGGAACGATTCGCCTTACGACCCGGCAGTCCTTTCAAATGCATGGCATCATCAAATGGGATTTGAAGAAAACGATTCAGGAAGTGAACGAAGCGCTGCTGAGCACGTTAGCCGCATGTGGAGACGTGAACCGTAACGTGATGTGCAACCCGAATCCATATCAGTCGGAAGTTCATTCCGAAGTGTACGATTGGGCACGCCGGGTTAGTGATCATCTGGATCCACGGACAAAGGCCTATCACGAAATCTGGCTTGACGGCGAGAAAGTGGTCGACAGCCTGGATAACGGGGAAGTGCAAGAACCGATTTATGGACCTGTTTATTTGCCGCGTAAGTTCAAAATCGGGATGGCTGTCCCGCCTTCCAACGATGTAGACGTATTCTCCCAGGATCTGGGCTTTATCGCCATTATCGAGGAAGGCCGCCTGAAGGGTTTTAACATCACGGTAGGCGGCGGAATGGGAATGTCGCATGGCGATACCAAAACCTATCCCCAAGTGGGCCAGTTAATTGGGTTCTGCACACCTGAGCAGATTATCGACGTGGCGGAGAAGACAGTTATGATCCAGCGTGATTACGGGGATCGTGCGGTTCGGAAGCACGCCAGGTTCAAGTATACGATAGACGATCGCGGTATTGATTGGTTCATCGATGAATTGACCCAGCGTATGGGGTGGAAGCTCGAGGATGCGCGTCCTTACCATTTTGACCACAATGGGGATCGCTATGGCTGGGTAAAGGGAAGCAATGGAAAATGGCATTACACCCTTTTTATTCAGAATGGCCGGATCAAAGACGAGGATGACTATCTTCTGATGACGGGTTTACGGGAAATCGCCAAGGTCCACACCGGTGACTTCCGCCTTACCCCGAACCAGAACCTGCTCATTGGCAGCATAAGCACCCACAAAAAGAAAAAGATCGAGGAATTGCTCACGAAGTATGGGCTTAATGATGGGGCTCACCATTCCGCATTGCGGAGAAGCTCCATGGCCTGCGT
Source organism: Paenibacillus eucommiae (assembly GCF_017874215.1). Lineage (GTDB taxonomy): Bacteria > Bacillota > Bacilli > Paenibacillales > NBRC-103111 > Paenibacillus_AI > Paenibacillus_AI eucommiae. Next base: position 98,157 of record NZ_JAGGLB010000033.1, on the reverse strand, counting down.
AGCATTCCCGACTTGCGGGTTGGCGATGGCCGAGTCTGAGCGTTACCTGCCTACGCTGCTGGATAAGATCGAGCCGATGCTGGAAGCTGTTAGCTTGCGTGATGAGGAAATCGTCATTCGCATGACTGGCTGTCCAAATGGCTGTGCCAGGCCGATGCTTGCAGAAATCGCGTTCATTGGCAAAGCGCCGGGCAAATACAATATGTATTTGGGTGGCGGATTTACCGGGAACCGGCTGAACAAGCTGTATAAGGAAAACATTGGCGAAGAGGAAATCCTCGACTCACTGCAGCCGATTCTAGGCCGCTTTGCGAATGAACGCCATACAGGCGAGCATTTTGGTGATTTTGTCATTCGTGCTGGGTATGTTAAAGAAGTTCGTTCGGGGCAGGATTTCCATTCTTAAAATGTTCCATTGTGAAATGAAATACAATTATGAAGGCCGCGGAAATCGCGGCCTTTTCTCCATGTGGTATTATTAAAATTAAAAAAAAGCGCTTTACAGCGGCTGGAACCCACGGCCCTTACCTTTCTCCATGCACTTAGTAATGAACACGCACCTCAAAGGATTTGAACTATAAGTAAGTTTAAGTTTTTGGGGAAGATCAGCCGCGCAGGCAGCCGGCCTCCCCCGAATGCAGCGTGTGCTTCACTTAACGATGTTTTTCATCGTTAAAGTAACTGTTGCAAGGTCATTCAGTCACTTTAATGATGATTTTCATTGCTAAAAGTGGCCCGAAGGACTATTTGAGTGGGTGAAGTGACTTTTAACGATGTTTTTCATTGTTAAAGTAAGCATTGGAGACGAGCTGGTGCTTTTAACGATGAAAAACATCGTTAACTCAGCAGCGCTTCATCCCAACTTCCCGGCATTGGATGTGGTGACAGAGTGAGGGCGAGGGGGGAACCAACTGATGACTAATACAACTGGTGTTTTCATTTTCATCAATTAAACGCGATAAAGCGTTAATGTATTAATTCATTAATGTATACGGAAATGGAATCCTACGTCAACTCAGATTCTCATATGTTAGATATATCTTCACTATCCCGTAGCCTCAGGTACGTTCGTTTTTTCTTACATTAAGGTGTTCTTGCCATTTGCACAACGCTGGCTATCACGGAGGTCTTTCCAGGATATTAGCTGAATATTCTCTTCATTGAGCAGCTTTTTGATTTCTCCATCTCTAAAAATTTGGTACTCTATTTCTCTTTTTTCCCAGTGTGGAGTCATGGCTCTTAGTTCGGGCGTATTCTCTGAAGGATGGATGACAACTTCTGTTATCCCTTCGTGTACACTTCGTATAGCTTTGAACATTTTATCTTGAATGACTCTGTAATTTTCCCCGTTCTCCATTTGATAAGGAAGACAGATTAAATCGTCGATTAATGAAATACCCCGCTTATGTGCTGATTCAATCCTATTTTGGAATAACTTTTTCATATCGGAATGGATAAAGGGTTGATTTACTATATTTTTGGGCAGTTTAAACGGCAATTGAAACTCTTCACATAAATCGAATGCGACCTCTAAAAAATCCCGCCCTCTCGCCAGCCCTAACAAACTACCGTCATGACTATCCAGGTGCGTCGGGTTTATCTCTAGCTGAATTGCCATTTCGATCTGATTTCGAATTTCCGTTTTTACCGCTTCTTCAGTTGCTTGCTCCTCAACATCGGATGCGGATTCTAGAAGATAGCCATCTGTAGTGGTTAACGACTTGATGCTCGGATTTTTCGTAACAGGACCCCATCTATGGCTGGGTGAACCAGAAGTAAGTGTAAGATGAATACCAACGTTTGCTTCCGGATGCAGCTTAGCATAATTTGCAGCGTGTTTTGCCCATGGACATGGCATCATAATCATAGCGGAATTAATGGCGCTTGCTTGAAACAGGTTTATGATCGCTTTATTCATGGAACTGCTCATGCCAAAATCATCTGCGGTAATAATTAAAAATCGGCCATGCACACTTTGGTTGTTAGCCAGCATCTTCGCCCCTCCATTTTCCAAAATAAAAAGATGATACTCAAGCTGACATGCTGCTATACGTTATTGCCTGCGAAGTCTAAGAAGTCAAGAGCCGCGGCGCTAGAAGACTAATAGACCCATTGATTTAGTGCTATTACGGTTTAGCATCCATTAAAACAATTTCTTTTGCATCGAAGCTTCTATGATCCTGACTTATATTTTTCGGCTTAGAGAGAATGATTCGAATTATATCCCCTTGAGAAAAATCTTTGAATTGTATAGAATTTCCTTCGCTATCTTCCAATTTTGTTGTGCTAGTAACGCCTACCTTGCACAAATAACCTAAAGAATTTATAGGCCCCTTCTTATCTCTGTTCACCTGATCTGAGCAGTTTACTACAAATTCATTTGTATTTATGCTGTCAATGGTCTCCTCAAATGATTGGATTGGGTTACGGTTACATGCTGTCATTATTAGGAAAACCACGACTAGCAGTACGGATATCCTTTTGATAAGAACCCTCCTCACATCTCCCTGTGTAAAATTATTCCAAATTATACTTATATAACGTTGCTGATTCAATTATTGTTGCACCAGAAGATGATAATATCAGCATAGCAAGTTGAATAGATCATCCTGCATTTCTCAGGACTTTATGTAGTAGAATACTAGCGCAGACTACTTTGTAATGGGTAACAGGAGGATATGATGTTTGAAAATAGCAGAAAATCAGGTTGGATTTGGTTCGATTCGGAAGATATTTCGGGTAATTTCCCGGGGAATGTATTTATGGAGGCCCGAAAAATTATACACCTGAGTGGTGCCATTCGTAAAGGTAGTATCCAGATTAGCGCCAATCAAGAGTACATGCTTTATGTGAATGGATGCTTCGTTGGAAGAGGACCATCTCCCTGCGATTACCGGTGGCAGTATGTGGACACGTATGAGATCGGTGATCTTCTGCGGGAAGGTCAAAACTGTTTAGCTTGCCTCAGCTACCATATCGGGCAAAGCGAATCGACGATTGCGTACGAGCGCGGACCGGGTGGGCTGTTCGTGCATTTAGAAGCGGAAACGACGGAGCAAACCGTTGAGATCGGGACAGATACGACCTGGAAAATACGCCGCTCACCGCGTTGGGTCCAGCAAGTTAAGCAAATCAGCCGCTGGGGCGGGTTTAAAGAGGTATATCTGGCGGATCAGGAAGACGATTGGATGTTGGTTGATTATGACGACCAGTCCTGGTTGATCCCCGGCATTGTTGCTGCTGAGAGTGGTTCGGAGAACGATTCTGAAATCGATGATGAAAACGATATTGAAAGTCCATTTACGCAGATGCTTCCAAGGGAAATTCCACATCTTCACAGGGAAGTGCTGGCCCCGAAAACGGTAGTGAGGGTGGATAACAATCTTGGTACTGTACTAGGTGCTGAGCGGTTATTGGACAGCTCGGAGTCCTTGCAGGTTCAATCGGACGGTTCGGAGCGATCAAAGATTGAGCCGGATAGCTCGGAGTTATTGCAGCTCCAATTGAACATTTTTGCCCCTTTGCATGTGAAGCTGGACGCTTCGACAGCGGGTTCGTTCCCGGGCTTTGTGCTTGATTTTGGCAAGGTGGTAGTCGGCTACCCGCAGCTGCGGATTTACGCAGCAGAGGGAGGCGTAGTCGACATCCGTTATGGCGAATCGCTTGATGTCCAGCATGTGGACACGGTGATTTTACAGGCTGGACTGAATGAATGGTCGCCTTTTGGCCGTCGTGCTTTTCGGTACATGCAAATCAACGCTCATGCCTGTCCTGTGCCGATTGAGATACAGCATTGTGCGATTGAGCAGGTGCATTACCCGTTTGGGCAAGAGGGGACTTTTGCCTGCAGCGATCCGTTGTTAAACCAAATATGGGAGACGGGGAAGCACACGGTTGTGATGAACAGCCAAGAGCATTTGGAGGACTGCCCCTGGCGGGAAAAGGCGTTATGGGTCGTTGACGAGCTCATTATGGCCAAAGTGATTTATTATGTTTTTGACGATAGCAGGCTTGTTCGTAAATCGCTGCTGCAAGGAGCCCGCATTCAAAAAGAGAATGGTGCTATCCCTGCGACTGGACCGGAATCCAATTCATCGGTATTTGTTGATTTTTGCATGTATTGGCTGCTTGCGGTGTGCGATTACTGGAAATATGCATCCGATGTGCAAATGATCGATACGATTCGTCCTCATATAGAACTAACGCTGGACTGGCTGGCGAAGCAAGAGGATGAACAGGGACTGCTGCATATTCCGGATGACCATTGCTTTATTGACTGGGCACCTTCGATTGATCGGCGGGAGAAAGTGACAGCGGTATCTTGCTTGTACATGAAAACGCTGTTGGAGCTGGCCCATTTGGCGAGAGCATTCGGCTGGACGAACCAGTCTGCCATTTGGGAAGAAAAGGGGAATGTGACGCGGGCTGCAATTCGAACGTATTGCCTGGAGCCGAAGCGCGATCTCTTTGTCGACTGCGTAACGAATGAAGGGAGATCTGAGAGCATTTCATTGCAGACCAATTTTTTGGCTGCCTGGTGCGGAGTGATGACGCAGGCGGAGGTGGAACGGTTTATTCATTTTTATGAGCATCAACAAGAGCTGCCGACGATCAAAAGCCCGTTTTTTCACCACTTTGTGCTGGAAAGTTTATATGACTGTGGCAATGACAAGTTGATGCTCCAAGTGATGCGGAATTACTGGGGAGCTATGCTGGCGCGCGGAGCGACAACCTGGTGGGAAACGTTCGATCCGGCGACGCCAGACTGCACGATTCCACACCGCTTCCAAGGAAATACACCGACTTATTTGCGTGATCATGTTCCTGTGAGCCATTGCCACGGCTGGGGCGCGGCGCCTACGTATATATTGATGAAGATGCTTTTGGGGATTGATGCGAGCAATAGGAATCATCTATGCAATACGGTACTTTTTCGCCCACGGTTGGCAGATATCGACTGGGTACAAGGTTCAGTGGCGACGAAATACGGCTTCATTGAAATTGCCTGGCGGCGAGAAGCAAACAACTCGTGGGAGTGCTCAATCCATGCCCCCGATTCTATTAAACTGGAAATGGATTTAAGCGATTTAGACGCTCAAGGAATAGGCTCTAAACAAGTTTATTTAAATGGGAAGGCTTTATTCCAGCAAAATTAAAACATCTTTTGAGAATCTGGATGGAAGAGATGAGTGATTTCCTTGCACTAATTTCCTTAATAGGGCAGGAAATCATGCACTCTTCGTAACTTCAGAGGTCTTAAGTGAATCATGATGAAATCAGCACCTAAAAATGCAAATATCAACTTATATATTTTAGCCGGTAATCGATTAAGCTTAACAAAGAAACATGATAGCGGTTTCAAATGATATCGGTATTTGATAACTGAGGAGGGACGGAAGTATTTAGTCAGTCTGATTATAAGCTTTTTGTATCAAAGTTTGAAAATATGAATGAAGAAAAGGATGTGTGGAGGATGAAGCAAGCAAAAAGGTTAATAGGTATGATGATCGTTTTAGTATGTATAATTTGGCTGCCCAGTTTTCAGATTGCATTTGCAGACGCGGTAGAGGTTAACGTCACCGATTACGGGGCTCTAGGCGATGATGCCATTGATGATACAGTGGCCATTCAGAATGCGATTGATCATGTAAACGCTAACGGAGGTGGAACCGTTTTTGTTCCATCCGGAACTTATTTAGTCAGTAATTTAAAGCTGTACAGCAATATGGAGTTAAAAGGAACGGGATGGAATTCGATTCTCAAGCAAAATGGGGGCGTCTATGTCGTCTCGGTTAATCCTGGCGCAGAAGGTGTAGGTAATACCAAGTCGAATATCCAGATCAAGGACATTCAATTGATGGATAGAAGTGGTGAGGGTGCAGCCTTCTCGGAGCATCAACATATCCTTAACATTAATGCTGCAACCGATGTACTGGTGGATCGTGTGAAAGTAACCGGCTTCCTGGGCGATGGGATTTATATCGGATCCAGCAATGTCGGCGGAGTTGAAGTGCATAATGAACGAATAACGGTAAGGAATTCTTACATTGACGGGGTTACGAAAGATAACCGAAACGGAATCTCCATCATCGATTGTGACGGTTGTACGGTTGAGTATAATCATTTCACGCGCACAACCCGGCCGAATATGCCTGGAGCTGTCGATCTTGAGCCGGATCATGATTACAGTATTATCAAAAACATTACGATTCGCAACAACACCTTCGATGATATCGGTGGCAACGTTGGCATGATCTCGGTTGTGCTCGGTATTGCGCAGAACAATATGATTGTGCCTTCCGAGAACATAGTCATCGAAAACAACCGTGGCGAGAATTTGACCGTTAACTCAAGAGCCATCACCGCGTTGCAAAGAAATTCCGGGGAACCGCTCGTTGCCAATGGTATAATAATCAGGAATAACACCGTGAGCAACTCGCTTACCGGGGGAGTCGGACTGTTTGGCGTGAAGGGCGTTACGGTGGAAAATAATTATTTCTCTAATCTGGAAATGCCCAATTATATCGGCTATGACGGTTCACCAACCTGGGATGTGAATTACGTCAACAACGTGTTTCATAACACGGGTAAGGGGTCTGGAGAAGGTTTAAACATTTTTTCAACGGAACGGCTGCTGCTGGATGGGAACAGGTTCGAAAACGTGGGGAAGGTAAATGGAACCCAAGGCTTTGCCATTAATTTTATTGCTAAAGAGAACGCAGCTCCTGGTGAGGGCTCTCACTTGAAACTAAAAAACAATACATTCATTTCGTTCGGACGAACGACGTATGCGATTAAAAATTCAGGGTATCTATTTACAGATCCCACCACAAATGAGTTTACGAACAATACGTTTATCAATGTATCAGGGAATGATTTTCAATATAGTGTGCCTGAGCCAACAGCAGCTCAAACTTCGTTAACTGGAGTAAGCTCGGCTGCAGTAGGGCAGGAATTTACCGTTAACTACGGACTGAACGGAGTTGCTGGTGCTGTTTACGCACAAGATATCAAGCTGGACTATGATTCTAACGTTATGGAATTCGTATCTGCAAGATCCCTAATCGAAGGGGTAGCTCTTGTGGAGACTGTTAAGGAACCAGCAGGAAAGCTTCGTTTGATTGTGGCCAGCCAAGGCTCTGAACATGCTATTACAGGTAATGGCCAAATCATAGAGCTTACCTTCAAAGCGAAAAATGTTCCGCAAACGACTGCAGGTTTGATTTCGATTACGAGTGCTGCTCTAGGAGATGTAGAAGGAAATGAGCTTCAAGCAGCTTCTGCTTCTATAAGCGTTAATATAACCGCAGGAGGAAGCTCGGGTGGAAGCATAGGGGACATCAATCAGGATGGCATCGTATCCGTTGGTGATTTGGCTCTCATTGCTGCACATTACGGCAAAGACAGCAGCAGCCCTGATTGGCAGCAAGCCAAGAAAGCGGATGTGAATGGAGACGGCAAAATCGATATTCTGGATCTCGCAGCAGTAGCCAAGAAAATAGTGGAGTAACGAAAAGAATAGACGGGGAGGGGGATAATCTGGATCTGGGGATGATCCTCCTTCCTGTTTGTTTAAAGAGATTCCCAAAAAAAGGACGGCTCAGAGCCGTGTAACCGTGAATGGAGGATACTATGAACCATAAACCGCATCAATGGATTGCTTCCATAATTGCTTTTTTTCTCATTACACTGCTCTATTTGCCCATGCTGCCAACTGGAACCGCCCAGGCGGAGGCCGCACCATCCTTTCTTTTAACGGCTAATAAACCTGTTGATGGTAAAATTACCGTAACTATGAGTGGTACAAATATGAAAGATTTATATGGCTATGAGGCGCGATTTACATTCGATCCTGATCTGCTTGAGCTGGTGGAAGCCAAATCCAAGCTGGACGGTTTTTCCGTTTCGCCAGTCATCAAGAACAAGGAGATCCTGATTGCTCATACCAAGATAGGTAATGTAAAGGGAGAAAGCGGGGATGTCACCATTGGTACCCTGACGTTTAAGACGAAGAAGCAAGGAACCTCTACCGTAAAGTGGGAATCCATTAAAGCGGTAGATTCTAATTTGTCACATCAAACATATTCCGTAGAAAAGAGCGTTTCAGTTGTTGTTGATGTTCCTGTTCCATTTAAACCAGGTTTTGTTGATCTTGAGGGTCACTGGGCTAAGGCAGATATAGAGCTGCTCGCATCCAAAGGCATTATTGAGGGAATGGATGAAAAACATTTTGTACCGGAAGCTCATGTAACAAGAGCTCAATTCGCGGCGATGATTTCAAGAACACTGAATTTGAATCTAAATTTGAATTCAACAGCAAATACGAAGCCAAATCCGTTTATCGATGTTGGCCCTGCTTCCTGGTACAGAGATGTCGTAAACAGCGTATATTCAGCAGGTATTGTTGAAGGTATGACTGCAACGAGCTTTGCTCCGGACAAAGAAATTACAAGGGAAGAAATGGCTGTGATGATTGTGAGAGCGAAGCTCAATCTGGAGGACTCTACTCTAGAGAAAAGTGTGCCCACTGAAGGGCTGAAGTTCGATGATATGAACACCATAAGCGATTGGGCACTCAAACACGTTCAACTTGCGTTCAGCTCGGGCATCATAAATGGTCGAACAGACCAGTTGTTTGTTCCTCGAGGGAATGCCACCCGAGCGGAAGCTGCCGTAATGATTAGGCGATTATTATCCAATTAATTAAGGATGAGGGGATATCCTTTCTGACTGAACTATAAGGGAAGAGCATACCGGAAAGCAGTCCGCCCTCTGCCGAAATGAGCGTGTGCGCCACTTAACGATGTTTTTCATCGTTAAAGTAAGTGTTCCAGGTCAATCCGTCACGTTAACGATGATTTTCATCGTTAAAGGAGAGCGGATGGCTCCATCTGGGTGGATAGCAGGGATTTAACGATGAAAAACATCGTTAAAGCAAGGATGTGGAGTGGACCTGCTGTTTTAACGATGAAAAACATCGTTAAAGCAACAGGTCCTTCTCAACTACCCGCGTCCTCAGTCCCAGCGGCTTAGCCCGCGGGGAAATCTCCTCCAATCAAGAGAAAAAACCTTGTTGGCTGTCTGTTGGAGCTTGGTGTTCGTGCGATTCGTACGAATCGTACGATTGTAGCTGAGAAGAGGGACTGGCTGTGGGCGGAAGAGCGGTAGCGTCCGCCTTTAAAGATTTGTTCCTACCCTCCTCATCTATACCGTTCAAGGGAACAAATCTTTAACAGCGGCTGGAGCCTACAGCCACTCCCTTTCGAAATGCTCCCTAGTTTCAACGATGATAGGATTGCCCTGTATTAATGATCATATAGCCATGGATGTACAATTCTTATTTTTGCTAAGATAGGGATTGTTAGAAACGAAAGGAGGCAAGTCAAAGCATACCAGCTATGCAAGTATGTAATCGTTTTACAGTACGTGCTGCAGATGTTAGCGGCATGACATCAATTTATTTAGAGGGAGCAAAGATATGAGAATAGCTCGATTATTTGTTAAGTGTGTCGCGTCTATCCTGATCATGTGCATGCTGATTTCAAATTTCGTAATGGGAACGCAGTTAGGAAATATCGCGTACGGTAGCGCTGTAGCGGCATCCAATGATACGGGAGTTCCTTTGTTTTCTGACACGAAGGGGCACTGGGCTGAGAAACAAATTGCTGACTGGGCAGCTAAGAAGTGGGTTCAAGGTTATTTGGACGGGAAGTTCGAGCCAGATGCGACTGTAAGTCGCGGAGAATTTATGGCATTTATTAATCGTTCCTTCGGATTTCAAGAACGAGCCTCGATTGACTTCTCGGATGTAACCGCTTCCGATTGGGTGTACGATGAGGTTGCCAAAGCCGTCCAAGCTGGATATATCAACGGCTATGAGGATGGAACGGTCCGGGCAAATCGTCCGATTAGCCGTCAGGAAGCAGCTGTAATCGTGGGTAGACTGTTGAAGCTGGATGAGACGGCTAACCGCGAAGCCGCAGATGATTTCAAAGATGCCGCTCAGATTGAGCAGTGGAGCCAGGGAGCGGTAGGTGCTGTGGCCGAAAAGGGTCTGATGGCAGGATACGGGGATCAGAGCTTTAAGCCCAACGGCTTTATTACAAGAGCCGAGGTGGTGGTGACGTTGGATCGCGCAATCGCCGTAAGATATACGGTCACCTATGATCAGGCCGGTACATACGGACCTTCAGCAGGTAGCGAAATCGTTAGCCAAGACGTTGTTGTGAATGTACCTGGAGTCACACTTAGAAACATGAAGATTACAGGGAACCTGATATTGGCCGAAGGCATCGGCGAGGGCGATGTTTTCCTTGACAATGTTCAGGTCGAAGGGGTAACAACTCTAAAGAGTGGATCCGGGAATAGTCATTTCAACAATTCCACATTGACGAACTTCATCATCGAAGGGAAAGATGGCAACGCCAAAATTGTCGTCAAAGGGAAATCAACGATTGCCAAGTTGAACATCCTGTCCACAGCAACAGTGGAGCTTCAGCAGGGAACGGTAGAGGAGCTGACGATTTCCAAGCAAGCAACCGGCGTAAGCCTGGACATCGGGTCGGAAGCGACCGTTGCTGTACTGAATCTGGAACGTTTGTCCAAGATTGTGGGCAAAGGTACAATCAAGCTTGCTGTCATAAGTGAAGAAGCACGGGAAACAATCTTTGAGAAGCAGCCAGAACGTAAGGAAGGACCAGGATCGATAGCGAAGCCAACATCAGGAGGAGGAAACAACCATGTCGTGACACCGACGACGGAGCCGACACAGACACCGGAGCCAACCCAGACACCAGGGCCAACGCCGACGCCGCAAAATCAGTATGAAATCGTAAAAGATGGTGCGGCAAAAGCTGTGATTGTCATCCCTAGTCAACCGAATACGGTTGAGAATTATGCCGCTGGCGAGCTGCAATATCACATCAAGGAAGCCACGGACGTAACGCTGCAGATCATAAAAGAATCTGAAACATTGCCTGAAGGGGCTCTTCCGATCTATCTGGGTAGAACTGAATCTGCATTGGCAGCCGGAATTGACGCAAGCGCCTATGAACCACGGTCTTACGCCATTCGCACAACGTCGCAGGGGATCTACATTTCCGGCCGCGATGAAAGTGGATCGTTCTCCTATGAGGAAGAACCTCAAGGAGCTGGAACGTTGTTAGGCGTATATGAGATTCTTCGCAATGATCTGGAAGTGAAGTGGCTTTGGCCTGGCAAATTAGGAGAGGTCATACCGCATACCGCTTCCATTTCCCTTGGAGAGTATGATGTCAAGAATGTAGCGCAGCTTAAGCATGTACGATGGAGAGATGCTCCTTTTGCCATGGGTGATGTGAGCGGCGTTTCCTCAGAGGTAAAGATGAAATTCGTTGAAGATCAACTTACTTGGCTTCGCCGGCACGGGTTTACTCAAGGGATCAGCCTGGAGTATGGGCATGCATTCGAGGATTACTGGGATCGCTTTAAAGATTCGAATCCCGAATATTTTAACTTATTACAGGACGGAACACGCCGTCCGGGGCATCCTTTTTATCCAGGTGCCGGGAGCTTGATCTCCATGAATGTCGGAAATGAAGGGTTTCAAAATCAGGTCATTCAGGAATGGCTGAATAATCGCACGGTGAAAAGACCTTATGTGAACGGTGCTGAGAACGATACTCCCGGAATGGACCGTTCACCTGAATCGCTGGCTCTGGACAATACCACGAATCCATATCCCATTCCGGTTGGCAAGGAAGATGTGTATTTACCTTATTACGTATCCGACAGGTACGCCAAATTTTGGCTGGCGCTTCTGGAGAAAGCGAAAGTTCACAATCCCGACGTCAAAGTAATCGGCTATGCCTATGAAAACTATAGTGCACCTCCAGTCGATACCCAGCTTAACGAGGATATTGTGATCGCGATTGTGCCGGAGTACATCTTTCCGTGGTCTGAGCAGAACAGGCAAACATTCAGGGAACAATGGAACGGTTGGTATAACAAGGGAGCTTCATTATTTTTAAGACCTAATTATACGTTGTCTGGTCATAACATGCCGATTCAATATGCGAAAGCGTTCGGGGAAGATTTCAACTATGCGTATGATAGAGGCATGATGGCAACCGATTTTGACTCTCTTACTGGCATGTATGGTACACAAGGGCCAACTTTATATATGATAGCCCGATTAAACGAAGAGCCTGGGACAGATGTAGACACCATTTTAAAAGAATATTACGAAGCTTTCGGTCCAGCCAAACCCAAAATTGAAGAGTACTTTAGCAAGTGGAATGAAGTAACAGTACGAGCAGAAGCTACATTCAAAACGCTTGATCTTTCAAAGGAGCATGTCGATAGCATTTATGCCGATTTCAATCAAATTATTGATTCGTTATTTACACTTAGTGATTTCATCGAGGCTCAGAGCGTGTTAGACGATGCGAAAATTTTAGTTTCGGGAAGCGACTCGAAGTATGTACAGAGGGTCGAATTTCTGGAGAAAGGATTGACGGATGCCAAATTGACATGGGAGTTGGTCACGAAGTTTAAGGAATCCAAGCTTGACCCCAGCAAAGAAACCGAGATGGTCCATGCTCTGCAAGAACTGGACAATTACAGAAAAAGTATTGCTTCATCAGGAGCAAGCAATATCTGGTACTCGAACTGGGCCGAGAATCGGACGATTAACCGGAAGCTCTACCAGCAGTTAGATGATAAAGAGCTTATTGAGGTACTTCCGAAAACATGGAGCTTCAAATGGGATCCTCTTGAGGTTGGGGATGCCGAAGAGTGGTATTCCGAATCGGCCAACACGGCGTGGGATTCGATCGCCATTGACAATGTATGGCAGAAGCAGCCGATCGGTTTGCAGTGGAAGAACGACCATGGCACGGATTACACCGGTGTAGCCTGGTACAAGACGACGTTCGAGGCGGGAGCGGAGACGTTGGGTAATTTGGCGCTCTTGTTCGGTGCCGTCGACAAATCGAGTAAGGTTTGGATCAACGGGCAGGCTGCAGGAGAGAACATCTATGATCCGGTGACTAGCCCGAATGCTTGGGAGGATCCGTTCCAGATTGCGCTTGCTGATCATATCAGACCTGGGACGAATACGGTGGTCGTAAAAGTGGAGAGCAGATTCGGCGTAGGCGGCATATACAAGCCCGTATGGTTCGTTCGGAATAAAGTATCCGCTCCGATCTCGTTGGCCGATTGGGTGCTTGCACCCGGACTGGCACAGGTAACGACTCCATCGTCGGTTGAAGAAAACATATATGATGGCTTCAACGCCTATATTCTTCATGATTCGGAAGCAGAAGGCATTGAGCTGATGCTGGATCAAGGGGCTCCCTTCGAGGTTCAAGCTTTGCAAGTGGTAAACCGTGGTGATACGGCCACGAATTTGAATATCGCAGGCATGAAAATAATGGTAGGCTCTTCAGACGATGGGATTCAGTTCGATCAAGAAATATTTAACGGGGCCGTACCGGGCGGCATCGATGCAGGAATAATGCGGCAGGTAATCGTAGACAAGGTGAAGAAGCGGTACTTCAAAGTCATCGTGACGTCCAATTTCCTAGGCCCGATCACGATGGAGATTGCCGATCGGGATCGCATTCATACGGGGGCTTTCAGTTTCGTCAGAACCCCCCCGGTGTCTCCCGTTCAGCCTACATTCAAAGCCATACATGACGGTTTTGTCATGTATACGAATCCGGATGCGGGGGCGTTAGGCTCTATCGAGCTTGCGATAGATTTGGGACAGGTGGAGAAGGTGGCAGCGCTGCAAATCAAGAATAGACCGATGGCAACTTCGCTTTCTGTAGCCGCGGTGAGCGTATGGGTAGGATCGCAGGATGATGGGGTGCACTTCGACCAGGAAGTTTATAATGGCGGTATTCCCGGAACTATCAGGGCGAATGAGGTGCGTCCTATCGAAATAACGCCAAGCACGAAACGGTACTTCAAGATCAAGATAACCCATAATTTCTTTGGACCGATTAACGGAAATGCCAATCAGGACACGGTCCAGTTCACAGAGCTGCGATATACCAAACAGTTGGATTAATAAAGCTTCACAAAGGCTTCCGGCTTAGGGGCGAAATGCCCCTTGAGCTTGGAAAGAAGAAAGAAGCAAGCAAGAGCAGGCGGCATACTCAAAGGAATGATGAGGAATGCCGCCTGTTTAATAGAAACAGGGGGCTTGATTGAGAGGAAAGTTTAGCAATTTCAAATTGTAATGAAAACAATGAAGGAGGTTTTGATGATGTCAAAAGGATTAATAAAAGTAAAAATAGTAATGACCCTATGGGTGCCAGCCATGCTTGTTCTAGGTTTACTTAGTTTGCTGCCTGTCTTACAGCAGCCTGTTAGGGCCCAGTCTTATGAGAATTTACAAACAAATCCCGGATTCGAATCCAATTGGACGGGGTGGGCTGTCAACGGGACTGCAGTTGTGGACGCGGCTGCGGCACACAGCGGTTCCAAAAGTGTCAAAATTGCTGCTGATTCACAAAACGAATGGAATGTAGTTGCTTCAGGTACACGAATGAAGGCTGTTGAAGGGCAAAGCTTTCGTCTGGATGCCTACATCAAGGATACGATAACGGCTTCTTCCTTGATGATAGGGCTGAGATTTTCCAATGCAAGTGATGGGACTGTTCAATATTTGTGGCATCCTGCTGGCCACTCAAGTAATTGGACGAGACAGGGAGATACTTTTACAGCTCCTAGGCATGCAACAAACGTTCAAATCTATATTTGGATGCCTTCAGATACAGTGGGGACAGCATGGATAGATGACTTGCAGTTAAGTACAGATAATTTAGCATCCGATCCAGGATTCGAGTTAAATAACGGGAGCTGGTCTGGACCGGCAATTGTGTATGACGCTTCCACCGCTAGAACGGGCTCCAAATCTGCTAAAATGGCTGGTTCCTCACATACCTTTAATGTAATCAGTACGACAGCAGCTCTGCCTAGTAATGAAAATCAAGAGTTTATTTTGAAGGCATTCAGTAAAGATACGATCACTTCGGGCACTTTTCAAATGGGCTTGCGCTACATAGATGCCACCGGAACGTCAATTTCTTACGATTGGGTCACGGCTGCAAATTCAAGTAACTGGCATCAAACGGTTCTAAAAGCGAGAACACCTGCCGGGACAAAGTCTATTCAAATCTATTTCTGGATCAGTCAACATGCGACCGGAAGTGTATGGATCGACGATGTGGTCTGGCAGTCTCAAAATGTATTAATAAATCCCGGGTTTGAGAACAACTACGATGGCTGGAGTTCACTAGAGGGAGTGATAGATACAACCACTTATTATGAGGGGTCAAAATCTTTTAAATTAGTAGGTAATAGCACTCAACCCTGGAATGTTGTCGCGGATTCGAATCTGATTTCTGCCAAAGCAGGAGAAAGCATGAAGCTTCAAGTGGTAATGAAGAGTACGCTTACTGCAGGCAGCTTGAAAATGGGAATACGTTATATCAAACCTGATGGAGTTACATCCATATCTTTTGCCTGGTATGATGCCGCACTATTAAGCAGCTGGAAGATGAATGAGGAAGTATTTGTGGCTCCCGCTGACACGGCCTATGTGCAAGCTTATTTTTTGCTGAGTCAAGATGCGGTCGGATCTGTGTGGATAGATAACACAATTTTATCGAAGGAGCCCGATCCCTTTCGTTTTCAATTGACTGAAAAGCATAAATGGAGCAATGAAACTACGGTAAATGCTAATTTTGACATCACACTGGCTAAAGGCCAATTATCGGATTACAAAGTAAAAATCGAAAGATTTGACTTTGGAGGAACAGTTCCGGTTTTTACAAAGGAATATACCTCACCAACCGCAAGCTTTACAGATTCGTTTGCTCTGTCCGGTCTTCCACTCGGATATTCGACTTATAAAGCTCATTTGATCAGGAAAACGGATGGAGTGACAATGTTTACAGGAATTCAGGAATTACAAAAAGTAGATCCCTACACATACCCAGTGCTTCCAAACACAGCAAGCGTAACATTCAGCCCTAATAAGGCTGAGCTGCTTAACGGAAATTCGTTTATAACCCGCAATCTTTATAATGTAGGACCAGCCAATTTCGCTGCCGTTAAGGCCAGAGGCTTCAACACAGTACTGGTTGCGGAAAGAGATGGCTATACGATGACACAGGTTCTCGATATGGCTCAAGCAGCGGGCTTGAAAGCATCAGCCGCCCTCTTCCTTGATACTTCTAATGTTGATCTCACTTATATCGAGAATACGGTGAATACAGTTAAAAATCATCCCGCATTGCTCTATTGGGTATTAAACGATGAACCGGATGGAAACGGGGTCTCCCCGGCCAATATGCAAGCAGCTTATAATCTGGTTAAAAGCTTGGATACCAGCCATCCTGTAACCTTTGTATTAACATTTAAGAAGTCTATCACCAATGGGACCTATAACGGGGCCACAGATATGATAAATAGCGATCCCTATCCGGTTCCCTACTTTGACCTGGACACTTATGTAAGGAATCGAGTAGACGCTGCTGCCGCAACTGGAAAACCAGTTGCCGCGACGATCCAATCTTTTGGCAGGTATGCTGCTTGGCCCAGAGAACCACTGCCGGAAGAGACTCGTGCAATGACTTATCTCGCTATCAATCACGGAGCGAAATCAACAGCGTTCTACTCCCTCGTAGATGTAGATGGGCTAGGCGGATATTTGTGGAATATGCCAGTGGATAGTCCCCAGCTATGGGCCTTGTACAAAGTATTAAATCAGGAATTGGAACTATTAAAGGATGTGATCGGTGCAGCTGGCGTTCCGCAAACGATAACGGCTTCCTCTGCGGATATTGACCTCAAACTGCGAAGTTATAATGGTGCGGATTATTTATTCGCGGTTAATAAAACCAACAAAGAGGTTACTGCCACATTTTCTGGTGGAGGTTTGTTGAATAAGGCCTCAGCCGATGTTGTTTATGAAAATAGAGCCAAGACCATAAGCGGCAGTGCTTTCAATGATACATTTTCACCTTATATGGTTCATATTTATAAGCTGCAGGCTGACTACTTGCCTATATCTCCAACTGTAGTGACCCAATTCGATGGTTTTAGGCAATTCAATAGTTCAGGCAGTGTAGATATTAAACTATCGCTCAGTATGGCCACACCGGTTCAAAAACTGATGATTCAGAACCGGCCGGATACAGCGACAAATCTCAATATTAAACATGTGCAGGTATTTGTTGGATCTACGGACGATGGCTCAACTTTTGATACACTGGTTTTTAACGGTGTTGTGCCGGGAACGAATACTGCCAATGAAGTTCGCGCAATTGACATTACAGATGTAACAAAGCGGTATTTCAAAATAGTTGTTACCGAAAACTTCTGGGGTACTCTTAATAACACTGTAGATCGCGATAAAATCCATGTGGGTTATATAAATTTTCAATAAATGGTTAAATTTTATTGCGGTATTGGCGGGGGGTAACCCCCATTTTTTTTTTGAACAAACGAAGAAAAAACTGCATGTCGTTGTAACCGACGTGATTGGCAATGTCCTGGATCGTTAAGGCGGTAGTTCGAAGCAGCTTGCAGCTTTCCTCCATGCGCAAATTTTGCACAAATTCGATGAACGTTTGGCTGGTCGTTTTTTTGAACAAGCGATGAAAATGACTGGGGCTCAAATACACCATGGCGGCCATTTGCTCCAGCGTTAAGGGCAGGTGATAATTCTTTTTAATGTATGAAAAGACTGTGTCCAAGCGATGGGCGGCCGGAGGCAGCTCTTGCGCGTAGGAATCATTTTCAAAGCGGTAGAGGAGGATGAGCAGCTCAATCACCCGCATGATCAGCAGCGTTCTGTATCCTAGCCGATGCTGAAGAAACTCTTTGTGCAGTTGTTCAAAAATAGTTTTGGCTTCATGCTGACTATCATGATAACGATAATAATCCTGGGTGGACTGGGCAAACATGCGCTCCCCGTCAAACGGGTGAGGAATCGATTGACACCAGGTCATCAATTGTTCGGCAGGAAAGACACAATTGTATACAATAAGCGGGGCGTTGCTTTGTGTCGATGCCGGACGATACACATGGGCGGTTCCTACCGGAATTATAAAGATATCCCCGCTCACGACGGGCAGCACTTCCTCATTGATGTAATGAAACCCCGATCCTTCAGCAATATAGTTAATTTCCAGGAAGTTGTGAGTGTGCATACGAGAATCAAAATTTTCATGAAACCGGTTCACATAAATGTCGACCTCGGAATCAAAGTAAATATTCGTATTGTTGAAATACACACGTGGGTTCATCTTGCACCTCTTGCTTCAATGATTTTGGGACTAAAAAAGTATGAATGCTTTCTAAGTAATGAAAGATCATGCTCCGAAAGTGCTTGCCTTTACTGTAAGACAATCTATGAAAATAGTAAAGAAGTATGTTTACACGATTTCTAACCTCAATGGGATCATGGTAAAATCAGCACCTAAAAATGCTAATATCAACTTATATATGCTGACCCATAATCGATTAAGATGAAGAAAGAATGAAACAGCGCATAGTTACAAGGCGGAGGTGATGCTTGTGCTGCTGCTTGTGCTGCTGCTTGATTAGATCTTCCACATGGAAGGCTAGAAGAGAGCGGTGGACTATAGTTTGTTGTGAAAAGAAATCGATTACCATATCGTTTGTGTCATTCTATTTATGTCATTCTATTTGTTCATTTTCATTTGTTTTTGTTCATTTCGCAATTAAAAAAGGCTCAACCTAATAATCAGTGCTTGACAGTCCAGCTAACATTCGATGGCGGTTAAATGCTACGAAAATGCCAGCTTATCGGCGAGGGTAACACGTGCGCTAATGGTCACCGAAGTCCGTTAGAAGCGGAAATGCAGCGAAATGAGATTGTAACGGTCACGGATGCCCCTTACAGGCTGAAAAGGGGACGATTGTGGGGAAACCGCCTTCTAATGGTCGCGGATGTCCACTAGAATCGTGAATATGTAAAAAGCAGCCTATAAAGGTCAGCGGTGACCGTTAGAGACAGGTCCTTTCCGTATCTGGAAGATATCTTCCGTCGTTGTGATATACGGATTCTGCATCGGTCTATTCCTCTTTTGTTGTTGGGTAGGACTTTTAACCGTACAGGATTGGCAGATGTTTTTCCAGTTTTAGCTATCCATTTATTTGTCAAGCACTGATTGTGGTGTTGAGCCTTAAAAAAAAGGAGGGTTTATTTTGAAGAAAATTTTAACCATATGTATGACAGCCGTGTTATCGCTTTCACTCGCAGCTTGCGGAAGCAGCAATGGGGGTTCCAAATCGCCGGAAGGCACTAAAGCACCTGAAGCAACCAAAGGGGCTGAAGCTTCTGCTGCTCCGAAAGAAATGAAGCTGAAGATTGGTCTGCCCGGCGGCTATGACGTTACGAAGAAGGAAATTATCGATGACTTTATCGCGAAATTCCCGAATATCCAAACGGAGATTGTCGAAGCTCCTTGGGAGGATTTCTCAACGAAGATTACGACAGAAATCGCTGGCGGAACCGCGCCTGATATTTGGTTTCAAGAAAACGCCATTATTCTTGGATATGGCAAACGCGGCGTTGCCGAGGATCTGACTCCTTATATCGAGAAGGATCTTAAGGCTGAAGACTACAGTTCAGGTCTGTATGCAGCTAAAGCAACAGATGGCAAAGTATACGGCATCCCGCACGGACTCAATCCTGTAGCGCTTGCTTACAATAAGCAAATATTTGCAGACGCCGGGGTTCCGCTGCCAACCGATGACTGGACGTACGACGACATGATTGAAGCAGCCAAGAAGCTAACGAAGCCAGATCAATATGGGTTTGCTGCTTCATATGGGATTACCCAAGGCTGGTATCCGTGGACGCGCTCTCAAGGCGGACAGGTCCTCGATGATACGAAGTCAAAAGCGATGTTTACCGATCCTAAATCCATTGCTGCTGTAACAACGTGGGCAAACCTTGTGAAGGAAGGCACTGCGCCGAACTTGGACTTCTTGAGTGCTGCAGGAGGCGAATGGAAAGTGTTCGGATCCGGCAAAGCGGCGATGTTCTTCATGCAGTACAGCAATCAAGTTATTATTAATAAAGATTTTGGAACGTTGGATTACGATACAGTGATGATGCCGAAAGGTACAGATGGCAAGCGCATAGTGCCAAATATTTCGAATACATGGATGATTTTCTCCAAAGCCAAGCAAGATAGCAAAGAGGCTGCATGGGAATTCCTTAAGTACTACTTAGGTGTTGAAGCGCAAACTCAGCTTGCAGAAAGCGGCAGTTCATTACCCGTTAATAAAGCTGCAATCTCTGCACTGGATACAAATGTGAATCCAAAAAACAAAAAGGCATTTAGCGAGGGCGTCGATCAAGCGGGTGCAACTACAGATGAAAATCCGGTTTGGAATGAATGGAGAACCGCTGCCCAACCGATCTACTCCGATATTTTCAACCAAAAGCTTTCGCCTGAAGAGGGTATGAAGAAAATTCAAGAGAAAGTCCAAGCTGTATTGGATCAAAACAATTAAATTCGTTTAAACATGGCGGAGAGTCCCTGCAGAGGGCTCCGCCATCATTATTTTGATATTCAATTTGATCAGCATTTTCATGATCATTTTTTGCCGGGAGGAATCAAAATTGAACAAACAGGGACACTGGGGCTATATCCTCACGTTGCCGTTTACTATCCATTTTTTCGTGTTTTTCGCATTTCCTTTTGTATTCTCCTTCTATTTGACCTTTACGCAATGGGATATGTTCAATGCCCCTAACTGGATCGGGATGAAAAACTGGACAATACTTTGGAATAATGAAGCATTCTGGTTTTCCATTCGCAATATATTGTTTTTCACTGTCCTGTTTGTTCCGCTGCAAACGATCATTGCACTCGTACTTGCTTACTTTTTAAATCAGTCTATTCGCGCCAAATCCTTCTACCGGTTGCTCTTTTTCCTTCCTGTCGTCACGCCTTGGCTTGCCGGGGGCATGATGTGGAGTTGGATGATGAACAAAACGTACGGTTTGTTTAATTATGTACTGAGTATAATGGATATAGCGCCTATCGATTGGCTGGACAGCAGTCACTGGTCGGTTCCGATTGCAAGCATTGCGCTAGTGAACGTATGGAAGGGGATCGGCTCCTCCATGATCATCCTGCTGGCTGCGCTGCAAGGTGTGCCCAAAGATCTTTATGAAGCCGCCTCCCTGGAGGGGGCGAAGCGACTGGATATGTTCTGGCACATTGTGTTCCCGATTGTGTCCCCGATGATTTTTCTGGTTTTAATTTTATCGACCATTTCCTCCTTCCAAGCCTTTGATGTTTTTCTGGTCATGTTTGAGGCACCACATCTTGTACCTGATCAGCGATTGACGCCGAACATTTTAATTTTCCGAGATGCTTTCCAAAACTTCAGGATGGGCTCTGCATCTGCCATGGCCTGGGTGCTGTTTATTTTGATTTTGACGGTTACTCTGGTGCAAAAGCAGTTTGAGAAGAGGTGGGTTCATTATGATTAAGCGATATAACTTGAAAAATTTCTTCATTCATGTTTTGCTGATTGTAGGAGGTCTGGCCATGTTCCTTCCCTTCTATTGGATGGTTGCCACCTCCTTGAAGTCCGGTGGGAATGTTACGCAAATACCTCCACAATGGATTCCGAACCCGTTTGTCTGGAGCAATTATGAGACGGTATGGTTCAAAGTTGATTTCGCGAGGTATACGCTGAACAGTTTCTTTATCGTTATCCTTGATATCGCCGGAATGGTCCTCTCGTGCTCCATGGTTGCATTCGGGCTGGCTATGTTTGATTTTAAGCTAAAAAAGTTTCTTTATATAGCCATGCTATCCACGCTTATGCTGCCGTTTCAAATTACGATGATTCCAGGGTATTTCATATGGAAATCGTTTGCCGCTTTGGACACCTATATACCGCTCATCGCTCCCAGCTTTTTGGGTGGTGCTTTCGGTATTTTTTTACTGCATCAGTTCTATAAAAGCACACCCAGAGAGCTGTTCGAAGCGGCGGCCATTGACGGTAGTGGGCCTTGGACCACGTTATGGCGCATTTATTTCCCGATTTCACGCACCGTACTATCCGCACTTGCCGTGTTTACGTTCATGGCAGCGTGGAGCAATACAATAGGCCCGTTATTATATTTGCATGACAAGAAATTGTTTACACTGCCGCTCGGGTTATTATTCCTGACAAGTGATACGGGGATAGAGCCGCAAATTCTGATGGCTGGTGCCGTTATTGTTACGCTGCCTGTCGTTATTGTCTTTTTATTCGCCCAAAAGCAATTCGTTGAGGGGATCGCTTCGAGCGGGTTAAAAGGGTGAGTAATTGAATGTGAGTTGGAATGAGCTTGGGCATGAGAAGAGAGTATGAGAAATGAGGAGAGCGTATGCTATCATTTTGGTTTTTGAATCATGA
Organism: Paenibacillus eucommiae; assembly: GCF_017874215.1. Lineage (GTDB taxonomy): Bacteria > Bacillota > Bacilli > Paenibacillales > NBRC-103111 > Paenibacillus_AI > Paenibacillus_AI eucommiae. The sequence continues at coordinate 75,708 of NZ_JAGGLB010000033.1, read as the reverse complement.
TCTGGAAGATGATGAGCTGCGATGGCAGCTTGATGAAATGAAAGCAAAGAAGTTCACGGGTATTTTCATTCATCCGCGGGATGGTCTTAATGTGCCGTATGCGACTGAATTATGGTTTGCAAAAGTCACCGTTATTTTGGAGCATTGCGAGCGTATTGGCCTGCAAGCGTGGCTTTACGACGAGGAGCCTTTTCCGAGCGGTGCTGCTGGCGGGCAGGTTTTTTTCGATAAGCCGGAGTATAAAGCACGGTATCTGACGATGGAGAAGTTTGAAGTCCAGGGCGGGAGAGTGAAGCTCGATTTCACCCCAGGCCGGTTCTTAAAGACAGTAGCTATTCCCCGTACGCATAACGGGCTCAGCAGGGATTGGCTCGATTTGACAGCTCATACCGGACTGATGCGTAGTGAATGGATATCAGGGTATGTGAATCATGGCATTTACTACCCGCCGTATGGGGATTCGGGCAATCCGCATTGGCGCTCGGGCACGATACAACCTCACTTTCGCGTTGATTGCGTGCTTCCTGAAGGGGAGTGGATGGTATGCGCTTTTGTGGAACGGGAGCTGACTTCAGGCTGCTGGGGTTCTTATACGGATTTGATGAATCCCGACGCGACCCGCTATTTTATTGAGCTTACCCATGAAAAGTATGCGAAACGTTACAAGCATTTATTCGGAGGTGTGATCCCCGGGATATTCACCGATGAATTTAAAGTCATCCATGATGTGGCTTGGTCACCGGTTTTAAGCCCTTTTTTCCGCGAGCAGTTCGGGTATGAGATTGAAGACAGGCTTCCTGATCTGTTTCTCACCATCGATGATAGTACAGCACAAGTTCGCTATGATTACAGGCTTGCGCTAAGCAAGCTCTTGAAGTCATCGTTTATCGATCCGGTCGTCAAATGGTGCCAGGAGAACAATCTGATCATGACCGGCCACATTAGTCCCGAGGAAGACCCTGTCGGCCAGACGAAATGGACGCCTCATTTGCTTTCTTTGTTAAAAGGCTTCCATCTTCCAGGCACGGATCTTATCGCAGGGCAAATCGGCAGCACCGAATATCCGCTGCTGCATTTGGGGCCGAAGATGGCAAGCTCAGCGGCGCATCATACAGGGAAGCGCGAGTCGCTGGTTGAAGCTTATGGAGCGAATGGCTGGGAAACCGATTTTAAATCGATGATCAAAATGGCCGATTGGCTGTTCGTCATGGGCGTAACCGAAGTGGTCGTTCACGGCCAATTTTACTCGATTGACGGGCTTCGTAAAAAGGAAGCGCCGCCTTCCTACTTTTATCAGTCCAGTCATTGGCCTTATTTTGGCGAGTTTTCGGAATATATATTGCGCATGTCCGCTTTGTTGAAGGAAGGGGAGCCTCGCTGCAGGCTGCTCGTTTATTATCCGCAAGCTGCGTTTAGCGCGCTGATTCCAGACCGGTTCGAAGAAGCTGACGAGCTGCGCCGCAAGCTGGGCGCTTTGCTGCATGAGCTGCTCAGCAATCAATGGGATTTTGACCTTGTTGATGAACAGACATTGCTGGAGATGAGTGTGAAGGACGGCCAGCTGCAAGGGGTAAGCAACAACTATGATTTGCTGCTGCTGCCATATTCCGATGTTTTGGAAAGTGGAGCGGCTCGTTTTTGTGAAGCTTTGGCACATCAAGGCGTTGCTGTTTGGCGCGTGGGAGAGAGCCCAGTAGTTATTGCGTCTGAAGGTGAGGTGCGGTTTGAGGAAGCTTTGGATTTGGCGTCTGAAGGAAGGGTGCGATTTGAGGAAACTTTGGATGTAGCGTCTGAAGGTGAAAAGCAGTTTGGCGCAGCCTTGGATATTAATGGTGATCATGATCATCATGATGGTCTTGATGTAAGTTGGACAAAAGTTGTGGAGATGGAGCACATTGTCACTGCGTTAAATGAGAAGATTACCAGGGACATTATACTTTGGCGCTGTCTGCCTGATGGAACCGGGCTTATGGAACCAGCAAAAGTATATGTACAGGCGCGTAAAGTAGACTCCGTTCAACGAATGATGTTTACGAATGCGCTGGACGAAACACAGTGGACTCTGCTGAAGCATCCATCCTGCGATATATGCAAGGATGAGCTCCGAATGAAGCTGCCGCCAAATGGCTCAATGCTTGTTGATGTGCATCCGGATCGACTGGAAGTGATCGTTGCTGCCGGGCATTGGACTTCGGATGGTATGACGCTCAATTCCGTGCACCATTCAGAATTCAGTTCAACGCTCGATTTGTCTCGCAATTGGCAAATGAAGCCGAATGCGGATAATGTGCTGAATCTTTCTCATTGGCATTTCCGGGAAACAGCTCCACAGGGAGAAGAAGGGATAACAGCGGCTCCAGTTGTGAATATGATTGAGAATCCAGGTCCTATTTTTGAAAAAGAAGGCTATGGCTACTGCAGGTTTTATACCCGTGGCACTCCGGGACCGACGTATTTGGTCTATGAGCTGTCAGCCTGGGAAGGAGACTGCTGCGTTGCAGTCAACGGACAGCTGCTTCAACCAGCTCAAAAGGTGCGGCGTTATGACGTCAATAACTTTGAAGTTGACATTACGCCATTTTTGCACAAAGGAAACGGCAGGCAAATAAATATAGTCGAAGTTCGATTTTCGAGTGGTGGCCAGTTAAAGGAGCCGTTCCGATTGTATGGTGATTTCACGGTTTCGTTTCCATATACGGGATTTCCGCCAGGGCAGCTATCGTATGAGCCGCAGACAGGACATTTATCCGAGCTCGATAGCTGGGACGATCTGGGGTTTCCGCATTATGCAGGGACAATGACATATATCAAAGACATTACGCTTCAGGAGGAGTGGTTGAAGGGAGCAGGCGGGACCGGTGGAACTGGGGGAACCAGCTCCATATGGCTTCAAGCAGCTGAAGTGAATGATGTGGCGCGTCTGTTCATCAATGGAGTGGAGCAGGGGACACGATTGTGTGAGCCATTTGCATGGAATGTGACGAACAGTTTGAAAAGCGGTGAGAATCGGATCACCTTCGAGGTGGCCAACAGCCCGATTACCTTCTTTGAAGGCAACCGGAAACGAGCAGGGATTCGCGGTGCAATTTCCTTGACGAGACATTGAGCCTGCCTTAATCGGTTGAAATAAAGGAGGCTCAAAGTCCAACACCGGTTTACAGGCCCAAAAAACGCAACTGTACATCTTTTGGGCGCTGTATAACCAGGTAAAAGGAATTTCTGCAAATATAGTTACTACTCAGGACCTTTAACTACAATTGTTGCAATTTTACATATTTTTCAAGTAATTCAAGCTCAAATGACGCGAATTTCTGCAAAATTACATTAATTTTTCATTATTTACAATTGATGCAGGCGATGGGCTGAAAAGCTGCACTTTTGCAGGAATTAGCAGTCTAGAGCGATCAAATGGGCAATTGCTAGTAGAAAAACTGCAGATTTGAGATTTGCAGGAAGCGCTCTTCTCCCAAGACAGTCGGTGATTCCCCAGTAATCCTGTTAATGACCAGGCCTTGAATGCTGTACTCCAGCAGTTTCCCCAAATAGTTTTGATATGAAAGCAAAAAAAAAATCCCGAATTTGGTGAGACCTGAGCGGTAACTCAAAGGATATGCTATAATCCAATGTAAATACATTAGAGGTGGACGTCTAATGAAGCAGCTCGAAAGTAAAAATTTCATGAACGCAGACTTTCCATTTTGGATTCATCGCTACATCCATGAAGGGGGAGTAACTTTTACACATATTCATGATTTTATAGAGCTTGTGTACGTGACAAGTGGTCGTGGACAGCATACGTTTGAGGGTACGGCCTATGAGGTAGAAACGGGCGATGTGTTCATCATTAATCCTGGTGAGTCACATGGGTATACCGTGGAGGAAGGCGGTAAGCTCGAAGTCATTAATTGCTTATTCTGGTCAAGCCTGATCCATGACACGCTGCTGCATGAGATGGGCATTACCCAGACAATGGACTACTTTTTTGTTCATCCTTTTTTGGATCATGAGGAACGGTTTCATCATCGTATTAACTTAAAAGGGCGCATTGCGGACGTTGTACTTACCTTACTAGAGGCTATGCTTCAGGAGAATAATTATCGTGATCCAGGATTTGAAGTCATTCTGCGAATCAAAATGATTGAACTGTTAATTCTCTTAAGTCGAATCTATCATGCGCAACTAAATGGCAGACAGACGATGGAGACAAATAAGCATACTTTATTGGTGAAACGGATTTCTGGCTATCTGGAACGAAACTACGAGCAGCGAATGGGTGCTGAACAACTGGCTGCGTTATTTAAAATAAGTGTGCGGCAATTGCATCGGATTTTCAAATTAGAAACGAATCAAAGTATCATTGAGACATTACATCGGATTCGGATCGATAAAGCAAAGAGTTTACTGATTGAGACAGATGAAAAAATCATTACGATCGCAGGTTTGGTAGGTTATGATGACCACGCCTTCTTTAGTCGATTATTTGTACGTTATGTGGGTTGTTCGCCAGGTAAATATCGTCTTCGTAGGTTGAAAATCGAAAATCAAGAAGTTTAGTGTGCGATATGGCTTTAGGGATGGCCGAATCGACTACAAAATGTCTGAATGAACAATGAAGCAACAAAATGAAATCGTATACAATAATGGGGAGAATGCCTTTGTGTGATCAGCAGGGCATACTCCTTATTTTATGTTGAAGGAGAAATGTCGGATGAAGAAATTAATGTCCAAGGTGCAAGCTGCAATCTTGTCGCTGAGTCTGATTACGTCTATGACTCTCTCGTCTGTATCTGCCGAGCAGTTGCTGCTTGGTGTGTATGTGCCGCCGCAACCTGGTTTCATCAATGACGAACAGTATGATTTATTGCAAGAAGCTGGAATTAACTGGATTCATGGCGGTATCGGTTTTACAGAGCAAGAAATGAACGAGATGCTCGATTTGAGCGATGAACGAGATATAAGAGTGTCGGTAGGTGATTTGGATTACTTCGGTATGGGGAATACAACCGATGACAAATTAAGCATGTTAGCAAAACGTTATAAGGATCATCCAGCGACAGGCGGTTATTCTGTGCGCGATGAACCAAGTGCGTCCATGTTTAGGGGTTACGCATATGCGTATAACTATATGGCCCAAGAACATCCAGAAAGTAAGCCATATCTTAATTTGTTCCCGAATTATGCGTCAGATCTTCATATGGGGATTAGTCTTAACCCGATGTTTGCGCAAAAGCAATCCAGCGCTGCGAAGGCTGTTTCTAGCGCGAATGCTTTAGGGCAAACGTTCATGACAGATGTGGATACCCATTTTATTGATACGATTGAACTGTTTATTCCGAAAGCATCTTGGGTGTCGGGCTTGTTAACGCTCTCGCTGTGGGATTCTCCTGCGAAAACAACGAAGCTCGCTTCTAGTAAACTAGCCTATACGAATAACGGTCATTACCCGAGATTCCAACTGCATGCAGGCGTGTCCCCGAATACGGCTTATTATTGGGAGCTAACCAATGATCAAGGGATAGCAAGTACGGTTGCTCAAGTGCAGCATGCAACAACGGATGTGTATGCACAAGGTACCGCTTATGAGAATGGCAGTTCGCTAAGCGATCAGGACTTTTATTTCATCATCTACAACGGGACGAAGTATAGTCCGGCAAGCTCCTTTCAGTGGTGGAGTGGTAACGCCACAGTGGTGAAGCAAGAGCAACCCGTTGGTCAATCATTCTATAATCCAAAGTGGAATTCGAAGATCAAAGCCATCGATGTATATCTAGATAGCTGGAGTTGGGACGAAGGGGAAGAATTGACACTCAGCTTATATGACTCCCCTGCGAAGAACAATTTAATTGCTAGTGAGATGCTGCCTAGAAGCAATAATTTGAATTATCCAACTTTTGAACTGAACGTAGACGTTGAACCAGATACCTCGTATTATTGGGAGCTTGCCCATAACGGTGGCGGAGATAATTCCGTTTCTAGTATACAGGCATCGACGGTTAGCCGCTATTCAGATGGTGCTGCTTATGTAGCTGGTGTTGAGCAAAACTGGGATATTGTCTTTAATGTGTATTCGGAGGACATTCCTTTCGAGAAAGCTTCAGCAATGGGGCAATATGATACATCACGCAATGAAATTGCTGTAGGAGATGGAACATTCGATGGGGATGTAGTGGGTGAAGCTCCCGTTATGTTTTCCCCTGATAACCTCGGGATCGACCTGTCGACGAATAAGCAAGTACGTATCCGGGTGAAGAATGACACAGCAGGTGACATCGGACAACTCTTCTTCATAACCACAGAAGATCCGAATTATGATGAAGAGAAATATCACTCATTCTATATAAAACCTAATGATACAGATTATTCGGAATATGTTTTTGATATGTCCTACCTGTCCACATGGACTGGCACGCTTAAGGAGCTACGGATTGGTCAGTTTGGTGGAACGAGCGGTACAATGAGTGTTGATTATGTGAAAATCATGCCAGCTGGCAAGGAGTGGAATTTCACTTCGGAGGTTGAAGGTTGGCAACCTAATGAGCAGATTACGAATGTGAGCATCACTGATGGTGCTTATCAAGGTGAAGTTACGGGCGGTGATCCGAGTCTTTATTCGCCGGACAATTTGAATTTGGATGCAAGTAAGGTCAAACTTGTGAAAGTCCGCTTGAAGAATGAAACGAATAGTGCGCTTGCACAAGTCTTTTTTACAACGAATAGTGATCCGACCTATAGTGGGACGAAGGTTCTGAATTTCGATATTCTTCCAAATGATCCGGTCTATCGTGAATATATCGTAGATATGTCCTATATACCAGGGTGGACGGGTACGATTAAGCAGTTAAGGTTCGATCCGAATGTTGAGGCGACGTCTGGTACATTCAGTATCGATTATATTCACTTGATGCCAGATGCGACAAAAGCATGGTATTTTTCGCAAAATACAGAGGGTTGGAGAACGGAATGGGGCATGGTTAACGGTCGTCATGTGTCCAAAAGTGTCGGTCAAACCTTCACAACCCCGAGTCAAATTGATCGACGACTAGCATATATCGAAGTTGCAATGGATGAAGCAAAATGGGCTGCCAATGGTGATGTAACTTTGACGCTCTATGAGGGTACAGCGAAGAAGCAAATCGTTGGACAGGCGAAGCTTTCGAAAAGCAATAGTGGTAATTATCCGAAATTTTATGTAGATGCCAAATTGGAACCGAGTACTTCCTATTATTTTGAACTCACGCAAAATGGTAGTGGGGACGTATGGGTAAGTGGTTCGACCGCTGATGCTTATGCAGAGGGGACTGCGTATAACAATGGTATCGCACAGGATTATGATTTGTATTTTAGAACGGTGTTCTACTCGACTTATCAAGATTATGTAGATGCGTTTATTAGGGAAGTAGGAGCTGATAATCTAAGTTACCTGAGTGTGGACAACTATCCCTATTCGATTACGGAAGGGTCATTCAACGCAGATTATTTCGCTAATCTAGAAATGATGAGAGACGCTGCAGTTCATCAGAATATTCCGATGCAGTTCTACATGCAATCCGTCGGTATACCGGGCGGGCTCAGACTGCCTAATGAAGCGGAGCTGCGTTACAATGTGTACAATTCCTTGGCCTATGGGATGAAATCGTTGCAATATTATATTTGGGCAACGATTGAGGGACACACAGATGCGATTATAAAAGCAGATGGTACACCATCGCCACTGTATCCGATTGTGCAAGGATTGAACAATGAAGTATTGGCGCTGGGACCTACATTAATGGATTTAACCTCACAAAGTATATATCACGCAGGAGATATGCCGCGGGGGACATTAAGTGTACCGGTAGACTTTTTCTGGCAGCCTGTGTCTAACATGGATCAAGTCATCCTCTCCTACTTCTTGGATTCAGAAGGGCGTAAGTATGTAATGGTCGTCAATAAAGACTATGCGCATACGCAGTCCTACACGTTCGACATCGATCAGGAAGTTGAAGCAGTTTATGAAGTTTCTAAAGAAACCGGCGAGAGGGTGACGACGAATTATGATGATTCGACAGGCGAGCTTTCGGCCTCGTTCTTGCCGGGAGAAGGCAAGCTGTTCGCGCTAGCGTATCCTTATGATGCTGGACCGCCCGTGAAGGAGTGGGAATTCTCCACAAACGCGGATACAGAGGGCTGGATGGCCAATAATGAGATCAGCGCTTCACGTGTGAGCTTTGGCAGCTTGAATGGGAAGGTGACAGGCGATAGTCCAGCGCTTACGTCGGCAGATGATTTGAATACGGATATCAGTAATCATGCTGTGATCAAGCTTAAGATGCGTAATGGCACGGAAAGTGCGATGGGGCAAATTTATTTCACAACGACAGATGACGCCGTATGGGATGAGGCGAAGTCACTTCCTTTTGCCCTTGTACCGCATGATCGTAAGGAAAGAGAATACGTGCTTGATCTCTCTGGCGTAGCAGGCTGGGACGGTACGTTGAAGCAATTGCGCATCGTACCAAGTGCAGATGTAGAAAGAGGTACTTTCAGTATCGATTATGTGCGTATTACAGATACCCCTGCGAAAGTATGGCGCTTCTCCGTCGATGAAGAAGGCTGGGCAGCGAGTGGCGGGTTAACGAATGTGACGGTTGACGGCGCTTACAATGCAAAGCTCACGGGCACACAATTGGCCGAAGTTACGAATACGAACGAACTAGGCATTGATATTAGCAATAATAAGCGCGTCGAGCTTGTCATTAAGAACAATTCGAATCGTTCGGACGGGCAATTGTCATTTACGACAAAGACAGATGCCGTCTGGAATAATGAGAAGCGGGTCGATTTCTCTCTTGTTGCGAATGACACAGCAGCTTATACGACTTATGTCGTTGATCTTTCTGCTACAGCTGGTTGGACAGGAACCTTGAAAAATCTGAAAGTTGGTTTTGCAGGCGGGGGTGATTCGGGCTCCATTCAAATCGATGAGATTCGAATTGCCAATAGCAGCAGCAATGAGGCGGCCGTCTATCAAGGTCAATTGAATGTCCTTATTGCGAAGGCGGAAGGTACGCTAGCCGGGGTTGTTGAAGGGACAGAGCCAGGGCAATATCCGGTTGGTAGTATGGCGGCTTTGACCCAGGCGATTGAGGATGCAGCGTTGCTTCTGCAGGAAGGTACTGCAGTTGAACGTAAGCAAGGTCTTGCGGCTTTACGTCAAGCCATTGTGGACTTTAGCAAGGCGCTGATTGTGGATCCAGAACTGCCTTTCTGGACGGATGGCAGCTTGACTGCTACGAACATCACATCCTCAAGTGTGACGTTGACATGGTCTGGTGCGGATGATTTAACAGGCGTAACGGGCTATAGGATTTATCGAAATGACCAGCAGGTGGCGCAGGTTGCAGGCTCAGTGACTCAATACACGGTAACGGACTTGACACCAAGCACAAGCTATACGTTCGGCGTTGAAGCAGTCGATGCTGACGATCAGTTGAGTATGGACGGTCCACGGTTAATTGTACACATGTTGGCATCGAGCGGCGGTAATGGTGGAGGCAGTATCGTACAGCCGCCAGTTGAACCTGAAGCAGGTGTTGAAGCGGAACTAGTCTTAGAGCCGGGGGCAGGTGGTCGCGCAGGCATTGAAGGGGAAATTGTCGTGACGATCCCTTCAGGTGCAACGAATCAAGCGTTAAAGATGATGATTCAACGTGTATCGGATCTTAGTGGCTTGGCGCAGGCTTATCAACCGTTAGTCAGCCCGGTATTTGATATTGTTAAAAATTTTAAGGAACCTTTTGATAAGTCTGTGACGGTTACACTTACCTACGATGCGAGCAAACTTCGTGCATTTGAGAAGCCTGTTATTTTCACTTATGATGCGTCCACAGGTCAGTGGGTTGAAGTGACAAGTGTTGTATTAGAGAACAATCAAATCAGTGCGGTCGTAGACCAACTCGGTAAATTTGCCGTATTCGCAGTGAATCCAAGCCTTGTGCTGACAGACATTACGAATCATTGGGCAGAGGCTTATATCCGTGAGGCTGCGGCGCTTGATATTGTACGCGGTTATTTGGATTCGACGTTTAAACCGAATGCAGAAGTGACGAGAGCAGAGTTCGTCGTCATGTTAACGAGAGCATTAGGACTACAAGGATCTGGCACTACGCTGAACTTTAAGGATGATGCAAGTATTGGCGTATGGGCGCAGTCAGCGGTTGCGCAAGCACTAGAAGCAGGGATTGTGAATGGGTATGCTGATCAGACTTTCCGTCCGAATGCAGCGATTTCGCGTACAGAGATGGTGACAATGGTGATGAGAGCACTACAGATAACCTTGCCAGAAGCATCTGTGACTTCGTTCAACGATGATCGCGCGATTCCAGCTTGGGCGAAGGCATATGTACAAGGGGCATTTAACGAAGGGTTGATTTCAGGCAGAAGTGGTAATCAGTTTGCACCGAATGAAACGGCCACTCGTGCAGAGGCGATTAAAGTACTGATGACTGCAAGGAATAGCTTGTAAACGTTCAAAGTAATGTTTGCCTACTCATTCATATCAAAAAACCAACCTTGTTTGCGAGGATGGTTTTTTGATATGGGAAAAGGAGGAATTGCAAGGTTGGCAAATAGCCTTCTATGCTCACAGGTGGACTTCAACTATGCAAAGAGGAGCTGGTCATGAATTCAGCCAACGTTCCAAAGACAGCTTCAGTTCATAGGTGATCGGCGCCATTGGTAATCGTACAGTGTCGTGAGCTATCCAATTTTTGCGGGCAAGCAGCCATTTTAGGGGTGCTGGATTGGATTCTTGGAACAGGAGCTGGATCAAAGGCAGCAGTTGATCGAATGCTTTTTTGGCATCGACAAATCTATCTTTGTCGGCAAGACGAAACACGTTGATAAAGGCGTCTGTTTCCACATTTGCGGCCGCCAGTATGCCGCCGGAAGCTCCTGCCGCTAACATGGCATGGAACAAAATGTCCTCACCGCAAAGCACAGGCTTGCAATCGAAACGGGTCAATTCGGAAATGAGTCCGATACTGCCCGAGCTATCTTTTAAACCGATCACACCATCCAGCTCCATAATTCTCCTCGTAGTATCAGCGGTTAGCCGAACGCCGGTACGGGAAGGGATTTCATAGGCTATAACGGGGACTCCAACCTGTGCGGCTCTCCTGAAATGCTCGATAATTCCCTCTTGGGATGGGCGGCTATAGTACGGAACTACGACAAGAACAGCATCGGCGCCAAGTCGTCCTGCCATTTCCGTTCGTTTCACGGTAGAGGCCGTATCATTGGTTCCTGTGCCGATAATGACAGGTATGCTGCTGCCTGGCATGCTTTTTTTGGTCGCTTTCACGAGGGAGGCCACTTCCTCCCAAGAGACAGTCGGCGATTCCCCAGTTGTCCCGTTAATGACCAGGCCTTGAATGTTGTGCTCCAGCAGCTTCCCCAAATAGTTTTGGTACGAAGCTAAATCAAGCCCCCCGTTTGGCAAGAAGGGAGTAACAACAGGTACAAAAATCCCTTTCAGATCTTCTTCATTCAACATAAAACAACACCTCCAGTAATTTGATGATTTGCGCTTTGTGGCTTGTGGTTTGCGCTTTGTGATTTGTGAGTTCATAATAACATGGATTTTGTCATCACAGTTATCTATAATAAATGATGAGTGTTATCAATAATATTGAAGTGGTGAGGAAATGGATTTAGTCTATTTGCATACATTCCGGGAGGTGGCCATGCGCCAAAGCTTTACCCGGGCAGCTGAAGAGCTGGGATACGCGCAGTCTAGTGTTACTACACAAATTCAAAAGCTGGAGAAAGCATACAATGTGAAATTGTTCGAGCGCTATGGAAGAGGGCTTCGTCTTACTTCATCCGGAGAGGAGCTGCTAAAAATTGCTGTGCCCATGCTTGATCTGTATCAGCAGTCGAAGGAAACGATAACCCGGCAGGCAGGGGGAACGCTATCGATCGGATCGATTGATTCCATTGCTTCTTACTACCTTCCACCTTTTATTCAACAAATTAGGCATAGGTTTCCTGATCTCACGATTCGTCTGCTGCCTGACCAGGAATCTTTAATCGTAGACAAGGTTAAGGAAGGCGATATTGATGTTGGTTTTGTGCTGGACAATAAACCGGCGGACGCCTCTCTTCAATGGGTAACCATTAGAGAAGAACCTCTGATTCTGATCTGCAGGCCCGGGCATTCCCTTACTGCGCTTGAGCAAGTAGGCATCGATGATCTCAGCGGCGTGGAATGGATTATGGCCGAGGATAGCTGTAATTATCGGATCATGCTGGAAAAGGTACTAAGAGGGAAAAAAATAGCATACCGAATTGGTTTGGAGCTTGGGAATCCGGAAGCGATTAAACGGTGCGTCATGTCTGGTTCCGGGATTTCGTTACTGCCGCGAATTGTGGCCGAAGAGGAGGTAAGGAGAGGGGAGCTGGCTGTACTGCCTTTTTCACACCCTGATATCCGCTTGGATCTGCAAATGTGTATTCACCCCAAGAAGTGGATGTCGCGACCCTTGCTAGCATTTATTGAAATGTTAAAATCTTGACTGATACCTTAGGGAGTAGTCTAAAATGAGACTGAGGTGATGAAATTGCTAATTAGCGAGGTTTCAAAAATATGTAAAGTAACTAAGAAGGCTATAAACTATTATGAACAGCAGGGCCTGCTAGAATTAAAGTACAATGATAATGGGTATAGATGCTTTACTGAATACGATGTAACTTTATTGAAAGAGATCACCGTACTTAGACAGCTTGGCATGAGTGTTTCTGACATAAAGTCAGTAATTACGAGTGAAGACAAACATAAAGCCTTGCATGCTTACAGATTAAAAAAAGAAATCCACCTGCAGCAAGTAAAAGCCCAATATGACTATTTGAATTATTTGTTAGAAAGTAATCCGACGATTGAAGAAGCATTCAATGAAATTGAGCACAAATTAAATGATCATGTACAGATCAAAGATAAATTGCTGCAAGCATTTCCGGGTAATTATGGGATGTATTTGTGTATGCATTTCGGAAGATTTTTAGATGGAAAACTTGATACTCCTGAAAAAATGGCAGCCTATCAGCGAATTGTTGAATTTCTTGATCATATTGCTAGTGTCGAGTTTCCAGAAGATTTGCAGCTGTATATGGCAGAGGCATTCGATTCATTAAGCAAGATTGATCTGCAAGTGATGGAGAAGGATATGGATAGCGCAGTAAATGATTATGCGAACTTCATGGAAGAAAATAAGGATAGGTTAGAACAGTATTTAGAGTATCGTAATTCAGAGGATTTTAAAGCTAGTCCCGCATATAGGATGCAACAAATTTTACTCGATTTTCAAAAAAACAATGGGTATTACGATATTTTTATCGCGAATCTACAAATATTAAGCAGCTCTTACCAAATGTATCAAGATAAACTACAGGCGGCAAATGAGCGATTCTTAGCTGAATACCCGCAAGCACAACAAATATTTATCCAATCGGAGGAGTCACTATGAAGCAGCTCCTCACTAACCATTTCCTGTTAGCGGGGGCTGCTAAATGATGTTTTTCGAGCATGATGAAATAAAGAATATCATTGTGTACCAGTGAGGGGTTGGAAATATGCTTGGTTTGCCTAAAGGAGAGGTACTTCTTGTCCCTTGGACAGAACAATGGGGAGAAGAATTTCTATTGGAGAAACGCAGAATAGAATCTGGAAATGGTGCGTATCCTTTGGTCATTCACCATATTGGAAGCACCGCTGTCCAGAGTTTAAGTGCGAAGCCTATTATTGATATTGCTATTGAAATTATGCGGTTTGAGGATGGCGTTCAATGTGTTCCTCACTTAGAGCAAATCGGTTATTCCTATAAAGGAACTAATATTCTTCCTGAGAGGCATTATTTCAGTAAAGGGGAGCCAAGAACCCATCAGATCCACATGTTTCAAACTGGCAGCGAGCATCTAATAAGACAAGTGGCATTTAGAGATCACTTAAATCAAAATGAAAGCGATCGAAGATCATACCAAGAGCTTAAAGAGAACCTAGCTAAGACATATACGACTGACAAATGGGCTTATGCAGATGCCAAAACAGATTTTGTTCATTCTATCATGCGGAAACTTGGGTTTGAGAATTAATTTTGTGATCGGTCTATTTTTTAGCAGACATATCAAAATCAACCTCCTCAATAAATTCAATAATTTCACCATTTGGGCTGTGGATTACAGCGTTTTTTACCAAAAGGGGTGGAATACCCAGGGAAAGCTGCCCCGGTTCTACAAAAGCCTTTGCTCCATGATTAAGGGCTTTTTGATATATTTCCTCTACATTATTTACATAAAATGCGAAATGCAATAACGCTCCGTGAGCTACATCCTCTTCAGACGAGGCTTTTTTTCCTTGAGCCGGAATGACCGCTTCGTTATCAAAAATTTCAATACAGGTTCTCTGGTCAGGAGAAATAAGCATGGAAGCTTCTTTGATCAAAAAGGAAGGCAGACTCCAATGATGCCCTATTTTAAACCCTAAAACTTCAGTATAAAATGCAATGGTTGCTTGATAATCTTTAGCTTGTATGGCCACATGTGCAAGGCCTTTTACACTCATTTATAATCTCTCCTCGATATATAGAAATAGAAGTTGTTTTTATTATAGTGGTATTATTCCACGTGGTATATGCAAAACATAAGGAAATCATGTTAAAATAATTATTGAAAATAAGTTAATTTATATAAAACACCTTACTTTATAATATTACATAAGGAGGCGCCACATATGGACCCTATAATCGATGACATTGATAAAAAAATAATGCAATTACTGCAGCACAATGCACGAATGCCTATTTCTCAGATCAGCAAAGAAATTTCCATGTCTCAGCCTTCGGTTAAAGAAAGGATAATAAAGCTGGAAGAGAAAAAAATTATTTCCGAGTATTGTACCGTATTTAATTTACGGGATTTGGATCGAGGGACGACCACTTTTATTCTAATAAAGACAGAACATTGCCAAGAGTTAGTTGATTTTTGTAAAGAGGCCAGAGAAGTAACGGATTTGTTTCGCATAAGCGGGGAATTTAATTATCTTCTTAAAGTACAAACGGCATCGATAGAGGAGCTTGCAGAATTTCAAGATTCACTTGTACAGCTCGGTCCTTCTAAATCTCATATTAGTATGAAAAATATATTAGAAAACAGGATTTTACTGTGAAACAGCCCCCGTATGAATTAATTTGCAAATGAGCTCCTCATAAAAAGCAAAGAGAATGTATTTTGGTTAATTCCCAATATACACTCTCTTTTTTATTTGGTAAAATATTGAATATATTTATACATATTATTGGGGGGAAACGGGTGGAGAAAGAGATTATAGAGGAGATTTATCGCGTTGTTGATGAATATTTTACGGAGCCTGAGCTCAATAAACTGATAAAAGTATTTGTGGAAGAGAAGAACGTCGAGCGTTCCACCTGGTCCAGTATAACACGGAGTGTGCATGGCATGCTGGGTGGTGATTCACCTGCGATTCATCGTGCCGCGGCGCTGACCGAGGTGGTTATGCTGGCCCTGGATATGATTGATGACCTGCAGGATCAGGATAATTGGAGCAAGCCTTGGATGAGCTGCCCGCAGGCCTATACCTTGAATGGAATTCTTGGATTTCTCATTACGTTCATGGGTGAACTGAGCACCTTTAATACCGGGGATTCAAGTCAGCCGGCGCTCCCGGCCAAGGAAATTAGCAGGCTTCTGGCCAGAGCTGTTCACGGACAGCAGCTGGATATTAATGGATCCATTCAGACCGAACAAGACTACATTCTTATGGTACAGCAAAAATCAGGATCATTGATTCAATTAGCCTGCTACATGGGTTATGCGCTTATTGAACATCTCGATCAAGAGCAAATAGATCGCTTGAACGAATTATCTTACTGCATTGGCATCATAGCTCAGATTGGAAATGATGTTAATGATCTGCAGCGTTACGATGTAAAAAATGATTTATTGCAAAAAAAACGCACGCTGCCTATTCTTTTTCTACTAGAGGACAGTCCGAAGGAATTCCCGATTCTTACAGAGTATTATGAGGGAAGAGTTTCGAAGGAGGATTTTCTTCTAAAAAAATTAGATTGCCTGGCTTATGTAAAAGCCTCAGGCTGCCTTGAGTATTCACAGATCATTCAAGCGCTTTACAAGGAACGAGCCGAGAAACTGCTGGAAACTATTCCCGATTCTCTTTGGAAAGACCAGTTCGTTGCCGTTACAATCGGATAAATGCTGTAAATGCTGCCAGTGGCCATGTATGGTACATAATCCTTTTCGCTCAGTTGCAGACGCTTGATGTCTGTCCGTTTGAGAGTGGCTTGTTCTGCACTTGGTAGCTGAGAGAGGTAAGGACTGTGGGAGGAAGAGCGATAGCGTCCGCCTTTAAAGATTGGTTCCAACCTTACATCCATTCCATTCAAGGGAACAAATCTTTAACAGCGGCTGGAGCCCACAGTCCTTACCTCCTTCCATGCACCCAGGTAATGAACACGCATATCAAAGGACGCCCAAAGGCGTCCATTTTTATTGAACGACCTTCTGCTTAAAAATCTCATACAAGCCAAGCGTAGCCGCGCCCATAGCTGCCCCATATTTCTTCCAGTGGGAAGAGACAACCGGGGTGGCTCCATAGGGAGAGTTTTCTTTTTTATTTATGGCCGTTACGAGCTTGTCGAAAAACAGTCCGTTTTCGGTAATCCAGCCGCCAAGAATCATTTTCTGCGGATTCAGCATTTGCAGCGTTCTGGCGCAGTAGTTGGCAATATCCGCAATCATGTACTCCGCACGCTCACGATAGGGCTCGATGCCCGACAGCCCCAGCTCAATGAAAGTCCGGATCGTCTCATCTGCGGACAGAGCCTCAAACTGCCCAGGGAAATCCTCCTTCAGCTTGCCCGCCAGAACTTGCGTGCAGTAGGGCTCGAAATATTCGGTTTTACCAGCTGTTCCACGCGCACCATGATAAACCTGGCCGTTCAGTACAATACCAGCGCCTGTTCCATAGTCGATCATGATAAAGACCGTGGTGTGATCTCCCTTGGCAGCTCCGCTGAAACGTTCGGCAAACCCGGCAGCATCGAGGTCATTCGTCACCAGTACGGGAATCGACAAAGCCTCCTCCATTACAGATAACAAGGGAAAGTTATGAAGCTTTAAATAATGGGAGGTAATGACAACACTTTGCTTATCATCAAGCCTTCCCGGGACAGAAATGCCAACACGCCTGATCAGGCTTTGAGGAATATTCTGCTTCTCGATAAAGGAGTGGGTAAGACTAACCAGGTCCGAACGAAGCTGCTCCTCCCCAACGAGGGACTTGAGGCCTTGGTTGGCGATCAGCTCCCCATGCAAATTCAGCAGAACGCAGTGAGCGGGCGAGCTTGCAAGGTCGATACCCAGGACGTAACCCCCGTCGGCCTTTATATTCAGGAGTGTCATTTTACGCCCGACACCAGAGCCTGTTGTCCCGATTTCATGTACGAGTTCTTGACGTATCATGTCATCGATCAGTATCGATACGGTAGTTGGGCTGAGCTTGGTTTTACGTGATAAGTCAACGCGGGAAATAGGTCCATTGTCAAAGATCGTATGAAGCAGCGTGGACTTGTTAATTTCTCTCAGCATTTGCTGATTGCCTATTTTGATCATGATCATTTCTCCAGGTCACATTCATATTTCGATACTTTTTCTTTATTATACCACAACAATTGGAAGGATATAGGTGAGCAGCAGAAGCTTTCTACGGTAGTATCCTTAATTAATTTTACTGATGGAATAATAAGAGGTGGAAAATCGTTTCCTTACTCAAATTATAGGTATAAGAAACCAGCCTGTCAACATAGATATCATATATTTCCAGCGTTTAAAGCCAATAAAGCTAACTTTTTAAGTGAAATAAATTTCGTTGACAAAAGAATCGGAGGCAAATATAATAATCTCAAATCGGTCGAACAAAATTTTTTAGTTAATTAATTTGTCCGATGGAATAAATAATTAAACAAGCAGCAGCCCACCTCCCGCGAATGGAGCAAGTCTTTACTTAACGATGTTTTTCATCGTTAAAGCAAGTGCTTTCGGGTCAATCAGCTATGTTAGTGATGTTTTTCATCGTTAAAAGAGGTCGAATGGCCCTCTCCGGGTGGATAAAAGGGATTTAACGATGTTTTTCATTGTTAAAGTAAGATGTGGAGGCGAATTGGTGCTTTTAGCGATGAAAAACATCGTTAAGTAGCAGGCAGGTAGCAGGCGGGGCTCTTGGGGGATACTAGAGTGAATAAATCCCGATTACACAGTGCAGCTTTTCAGTGGAAAAGTAGACGGTGTGTGACCATTCATCCTCCTAAGGGAATCAGAAAGGAAGCTCAGATTATCCTATCGCCACTATCCCTTTCCCTCAGGAAAGAAACCTCTGCTGGCTGTCCGTTTGAGCTTGGTGTTCGTGATGATTCGAGCGATCGTAGCTGAGAAGAGGGGATGGCTGTGGGAGGAAGAGCGGAAGCGTCCGCCTTTAAAGATTTGTTCCTACCTCCTCATCATTACCATTCAAGGGAACAAATCTTTAACAGCGGCTGGAGCCCACAGCCATTCCCTCCTCCATGCACCAACGTCACTAACACGCTCCTCAAAGGACGCCGCAAGACGTTTTTCTTAGAAATGTAATCGCTTTATATTTGATATTTGGACTAAGCCAGGGAGGTGCTGGAGCTTGATTAAATGATGATTCCTAGAAATGAGATGCACCTTAGGCAGACTTAATAGTTATCAACAGAGGGGATGGGAACTGCCATGTCATCATGGTTGAATCAAGCCGCTTTTAAGAGTTTTAAGAAATATAAAGTATTGTATCTAATGATTCTTCCGGGAATTCTCTATTTATTGATCAACAATTATATTCCGATGTTCGGCATTATTATTGCATTCAAGGACATTGATTTTTCGAAGGGGCTTTTGGGTGGCGACTGGATTGGATTTAGAAACTTCGAATATTTGTTTAAAACGGCGGAAGCTTATGTGATAACCCGAAATACGATTTTGTATAACGTTGCATTCATTGTGCTGAATTTAATATTTTCCGTCGCCATGGCCATTCTGTTGAATGAATTGAAGAACCGCTTTTTATCCCGTTTCTATCAGAGTGTTATTTTGCTTCCGTATCTCATTTCTTCTGTCATTATTGGTTACTTGGTGTTTTCGCTACTGAGCATGGAAACTGGTTTCATTAATAAAAGTATTTTGCCTTTGCTTGGCCTGCCGGAGATCATGTGGTACACCGAGCCTAAATTTTGGCCGTATATTTTAACGATCGTAAAGATATGGAGTGGGGTGGGTTACTTATGCATTATCTACTTTGCTGCGGTAGTTGGCATCGATCATGAATACTATGAAGCTGCGACGATAGACGGTGCCGGTAAAATTCAGCAGATTTGGCACATTACGATTCCTTCGATTATTCCAATTATTGTGATTATGACACTGCTGCAAATTGGAAGGATCTTTTATGCCGACTTTGGTCTGTTTTATCAAGTTCCGCTGGATTCGGGTCCCTTGCAGCCGACTACCAATGTGCTGGATACGTATGTATATCGCGCTTTGCTCAAGAACGGTGATATCGGGATGG
The DNA here is from genome assembly GCF_017874215.1 of Paenibacillus eucommiae. Taxonomy (GTDB): domain Bacteria; phylum Bacillota; class Bacilli; order Paenibacillales; family NBRC-103111; genus Paenibacillus_AI; species Paenibacillus_AI eucommiae. The sequence continues at coordinate 56,057 of NZ_JAGGLB010000033.1, read as the reverse complement.
CTTCTGCTGCGGGCTTGTACCAGTCGGTTGTTGGCTTTGGCTTGATTCTGATCTCTAATTATATCGTGAAAAAAAGAAATCCGGACAACGCACTGTTCTAGGAGGGGAAGCCAGTGAACAAAAACAAGCTGGAGCAAGGATTGATCCAAGTTATCTTTGCGGTTATTGCTGTATGTTGCCTAATTCCGTTTTGGCTTCTGATTTCAGCATCATTGACAGATGAGAACGCGATTATTCAGAACGGTTACTCTTTCTTTCCTGGTAAGTTCAGTCTGGAAAGCTACCGGTTTTTATTTCAGGATTCGTCAGTCATTTTCAACGCCTATGGAGTTTCCATATTTGTTACGGTGATAGGCACGTTTGCAAGCCTTGCGATCATGACGCTGTTAGCCTATCCGTTATCCAAAAAGGATATGCCGCTGCGCAATTTCTTTTCATTTTTCATTTTTTTCACGATGCTCTTTAATGGAGGGCTGGTGTCGACTTACTTGATGTACACGAATCTCTTCGATATTAAGAATACGCTGCTGGCCTTGATTATTCCTGGGCTTTTGGTAAACGCTTTCTATGTGATTTTGTTGCGAACCTTTTTTTCTGTATCGATCCCGGGTGCTGTGCTGGAGTCGGCGCATATAGACGGGGCTGGGGAATTCAAAATTTTTCTGCAAATGGTGCTGCCGCTCTCGCTTCCCGTTTTGGCTACAGTAGGCTTGTTTCAAGTGATCAATTACTGGAATGATTGGTTCAATGGACTGATTTATATTACGGACAACCGGTATTACAGCATTCAGGTTTTGCTAAACACAATTTTGTTGAATGTTCAGTACTTGCTTGATAATGCGGAGTATTCCAGCAGGGTGGATGAAGCGGGGACGATTCCCACTCAGGGGGTTCGGATCGCGATAGCTGTGATCGGCGTGCTGCCCATCCTGGTTGCATATCCCTTTTTTCAAAAGTATTTTGTCAAGGGCTTGACTGTCGGGGCTATCAAAGGTTGAGTGTCCATATGTTTCTCGAAAGGGGGTGAGGCGTTCCAAGAGCGGAAGGGTTGATGGGCGGCTTTCATTAGCACAAGTGAGATCAAGTAATATAGCTATTAGGCTAATAGGGAGGACAAAACAAAATGAAAATTTGCATTGGCGGCTTTTCTTTTTTTAATACGATGAACGAGGGGAAGATGGACACCTTCGGTTACCTGGAATCCTCAAAGTACAGATATAACCTTAGCTCGGTCGATCTATGGAACGGGTCCTTTCTGGGGACGCGCCAAGATATTTTCAAACTGCCTGAGGAGGATTATATTCAAAAGCTGCGTGAAGCCCTGGATGAAAAAGAAATGACAGTCATCAATTTCGCAGTCGATGGAGCTCATCTGTGGGACGCAGATCCTGATAAACGAAAGATGCTGTACAGCAATGCAGTCGCCTATTTGAAGATAGCTGATACACTAGGGGCAAAAACGATTCGCATTGACACCGGCGACAAGCAATCCGTTCCTGTGAGCGAAGAGCAGTTCGAATACACAGTCAAACAATTTCAGGATTTGAGTGTACGTGCAGCCGATTTAGGTCTTGTTGTCGGACCGGAGAATCATATGGGTTCTTCACAAAGTCCACATTATTTGAAAAGAGTGGCCGAAGCGGTAAATCAACCGAACTTTGGGATTCTGCTTCATATGGGCCGCTGGTCGGAGGATCAGGAAATCGGTGATATCCTAGTTGCTCCATGGGTCTACCATACTCATTTTGACGGTAAGACTGTGGGGACGGACAGAGGAGCACAGCTCGTTCAAACGCTGCTGGACGCCGGATATGAAGGTTATTGGGGAATTGAATACAATGCTCCCAGCAATCAATATTTGGAGATGGAATGGGCAATTGCTTCGGTTAAGCGGATTTTGACACATGCCGGAAAAAATGATTGAGAACAAGATTGAATAAGAATGATTGGAAAATGGATCTATAAATATTGAAAATAGAGGGAGAGAAATCAGAATGGGAAGAAAAATACGGGTTGCTATTATTGGGGCAGGATTGATCGGCAAAGCTCATCTGAGGAACTACGCAACTATTCAGGATGTCGAGGTTGTAGCGATTTGCGATCTTAACGAGCAAGAAGCTAGGAATGTGGCAGAGCAGTTTCATATTCCGAATGTATACTCCGATTTCAAGGAATTGCTGAAGCGCGATGATATTGAGGCCGTTGATGTATGCCTTCACAATAACCTGCATGCTCCTGTGACGATCGCTGCTTTTCAGGCAGGCAAGGATGTTTATTGTGAGAAGCCGATTGCCGGAACCTACAAGGATGGGGAGATCATGCTGAACTCGGCCAAAGAATACGGGAAAAGGCTGCATGTTCAACTGGGAACGCTGTACCGGAAAGAGACAAAAGCAGCTAAGGCGCTTATTGATGGAGATATGCTAGGGAAAATTTATCACGCCAGAGCTACTGGGCATCGTCGCAGAGGTCGTCCCTTTATAGATGGCTATGGAACGCCGGCATTCCTGAATAAAGCGATTGCGGCAGGCGGAGCCTTAATTGATATGGGCGTTTATCATATCGCGCAAATGCTTTATTTGATGGACGCTCCCAAGGTTGAGCGAGTTTCCGGTAAAGGCTACAGAGAGATCGCCATGGATCCGAAGAGGGCCCAGGAAGCGGTATTTGATGTAGAGGAGCTGGGACTTGGCCTCGTCAAATTTGATGGTGGCGCGACTTTGGACGTTTATGAGGCATGGAGCATCCATCTTGGCGGTATTGAAGGCTGCAGCCTTGTCGGGACGAAAGGTGGAGTCAAGATGCCTGCCTATTCCGATCAGGCTGTATTGGCGCCATTCAGCTACCATACAACAGCCTGTGATATGGACCTGAATTGTACAGTCAATTTGGATGAGATGGATGGACGATGGAACCATTTGAAAGAAAACTATGATGCCTACCAATCCTCCCAGCATCACTGGGTAGCTGCGCTGCAAGGAAGGGTGGACCTGCTTCCAACTGCTCAAATTGCTTTGCAGACCATGCTTATCAGTGAGGGAATCTACTTGTCTGATCAACTGGGACGCGAGGTAAGCGGGGATGAGATTATTGAGCAGTCCAAGTCGACGGCTATCCAATTATAAGGCGGATCTAGTTAAGGGGGGATGTGTTTCTAATGGCCGAGCTTTCAGTCGGAGAAAGTGCAAAATCACTATCAACTCTTAAGCGATTCAATTTCTTTTTGTACGGAACGATTGCGATTCTAACGTCCTTTTTTCCGCTTTATTTTCAGGAAATTGGGCTAAGTAAAATTGAGATCGGCATGATCATGGCCGGCGGGCCCTTTATCTCGATATTTGCCAATCCATTCTGGGGATACTGGAGCGACCGGCTGCAAAATGTAAGAAAAATTCTGGTTATCCTATTGATTGGTAATTTGATTGCCTCCATTGCCGTTTTTCAGTTAAGGGAATATACACTGATTTTTGCGGTAATGCTGGTGTTCTTTTTCTTCAACAGCCCTACCTTTTCGCAGAGCAACAGTCTGATCCTGAACGCTATCGAGAATACGAAGCATAAATTCGGAGCTTTTCGGTTATGGGGATCGTTGGGATGGGCCATCATTGCTGTATTAGCGGGACCCGTGATTAGCCGGATGGGACTGTTGAACCTCTGGGTACTGTACGGAATCATGATGATCGTCTCTCTCTTGTTTACAATTGGCTTGCCGAGAGGGAATATCGTTTCTAAAGCGAAGACGGCAAAGCAAAGCTATTGGAAAGTGATGTTTTCCAGTAAAATTTTCTTCAGCTTTGTGGTGCTCGGGGTGCTGATTTCGGTGCCAAATTCCATTAATCAGACGTTTGTGTCCTTATATATTTCCAACCTTGGGGGCTCCAAAGAATTGATTGGCTGGTCTGTTTTTCTGTCAGCGATATTTGAAATTCCTGTATTTCTGTTGTTTGACCGGTTTCTGAAAAAATCAACCAAGATGATGATCGGCTGTTTGGTCGTTATCAGTGTACTTTTTACAATTCGTTGGCTGTTGATGTCGGTCGTTGGTGGCCCTATGCATATTGTATTTATTCAAGTTCTGCATTGCATTACATTTGGGGGCTACTATTACGTAGGTACCAGCCTGTCGGCTCATTTGATTCCAAGCGAATACAGGGCAACTGGCCAGGCGATATATGCTCTTACTTGGGGAGGTATATCGGGAATTGTGGCTGGTCTGATGGGGGGCTGGATGTTCGATTATTTGGGACCGAGAGTTATGTACGAAATTAGCGCGGTTATTTCCCTGGCAGGCGTTGTCGGTTTTCTCGTGATGTGGCTGAGGGTTAGGAAAACGGACTAAAGGTTCCGTGTGAGAACGGGAAATGGGTGGGATATAGGCTATAGGTATTATGGTTACTGTATCCGCCCATCTCTTTTGAGTCTGGAGTAAGCGCTTACGTTTCATGTTAATTTTGGGATATCCAACATTGAATTCAGAAGATCCGGGAGGTCATTTTATGTTGAAAAAATCGGTGCACTTTTTGATATTGTCTTTGCTGGCTGTAAGCCTGCTCTTGAGCGGCTGCGGTACTACTCCTGCTGAAAATGCCGGAAATAATGGAACGAAGGAAACTGCGGAGGGAAGTCAGTTGAAGCCTTACGAGGTTGCCATTGCGTTCTGGGGAAACAGTCAACGGGATATGGAGCTGGTGGAGAAGGAAATCAATAAAATCACAAAAGAGAAAATCAATGCTACCGTTAAACTGAACCGGATTGAGCCAGCAGCGTGGACTCAGCAAAAAATCCTTATGCTTGCCGGAAATGAAAAGGCAGATTTGATCTTCACCGGGGAAGACCAATATATTTCTGAAGTTGCACAAAAGCAGCTGCTGCCTCTGGATGATCTGCTGCAATCGCACGGGAAAGATATTATTGCGGCATTCGAGCCCGAAGTGCTGGCAACCTCCAAAATTAATGGCAAAACCTACGCGGTACCGAGCATTCGGGATTTTGCTTCATACCCAACGATTCTGATGCGTACGGACATGCTGGAGAAGTACAATATTGACGTGAGCGGTGTGAAAACGCTGGATGATATGGACGCAGTTTTCCAAAAGGTTAAGGAGAATAATCCTACTTTTAATCTGCTGGGTAAAGCGACTGCTGCAGCTTCGATCGCGTATTCCCATGTTATCACTACTGTCGACCCGCTGGGAGACATGGTTGGGGTGCTGGTTGATCTGGATCAGCTCAAAGTAGTCAACCTGTATGAAAGCGATTATTATGCGGATATGGTTAAGACGCTGAGAAGATGGTATTTAGCAGGGTATATTCCTAAAGATGCTGCAACAAGCAAACAAACCGGAAGAGATTACATGCAGGCCAATGTTGGCTTCGCCACAGTAAACAAAGGAAAGCCGGGAGTCATTTCACAAACATCCCAGCGTGTGGGAGTGCCTATAACAGAAGTGAAATTTGGGCCTCCAAAAACCGATACGGTAGCGATTACTAACGCCATGTTTGCCATTGCAGCTAATTCCAAAAACCCTGAGCGGGCGATGATGATGCTGAACTTGATGTACTCTGACAAGGATATCGTCAACCTTTTGGCTTGGGGAGTTGAGGGCGAGCATTATGCCAAACAGCCGAACAATACGATTAACTTCCCGGCTGGAGTGGAATCCTCCCAAATTGGCTACAATCTGAGACAAGGCTGGATGTTCGGCAATCAGCTGTTAACGTATCCTTGGGCAACGGACGGCCCGGATATTTGGAAGGAGATGGCGGAATTCAACAAGAGCTCCAAGAAATCGGCAGCACTCGGATTCATGTACAATCCGGCTCCGGTCAAGACCGAGTTGTCCGCGATCAACAATGTAATTCAGCAGTATTCCATGGGCCTGGAAACAGGAACGCTCGATCCTGACGAAACCCTGCCGAAGTTTATTGCTGCTCTGAAGTCGGCCGGTATCGACAAAGTAATCGCAGAGAAGCAGAAGCAGCTGGATGAGTGGGCGGCGAGTAGTAAGAAGTGAGACGTGAGGAGTGGAGTAAGGAGTAGGAGTAAGGAGTAAGGAGTAAGGAGTAAGGAGTAAGGAGTAAGGAGTAAGGAGTAAGGAGTAAGGAGTAAGGAGTAAGGAGTAAGGAGTAAGGAATAAGGAGTAAGTAGTAGGTAGTAGGGAGTAGGGAGCTTTAAGTAGCAAGTAGCAAGTAGCAAGTAGTAAGGAGTAGTAAGGAGTAGGGAGCATTAAGTAGCAAGTAGTAAGAAGTAAGGAATGAGACGTGTTGTGAGGCTGTCACGGAATTGCTAAGCATGTTTTGGTGAGGTTGGGTGAGGTTTGAGAAAGTTTGAGAAGGTTGAAAAGTTTGAGAGAGCATTAGAAGATTCGGAAGATCTAAGATGATTCGTGAAGATTTCAGAAGATCCGGGGGACCTGGAGGATCTGGAGGATAGACTCTTCCTGCGTCTCCCAATTTAAAGTGGCTTCTTTCTAGAAGATCGGGGCGATTACAGGTCAAGGTGGAAAATTGGTGTAGGCATTGGGTGGCACAGGGCCATTTAACGATGAAAAACATCACTAAATGGCCAAGTTTCCATAAATGTCATCTGTTAGTGATGAAAAACATCGTTAAAGTGATTCTGCACATGCGATTGCACATGCGTTTACGCATATGTTCGCGCATATGTTTGCATTTGCATATGCTTTGATGCATGTTTTTGCATATGCTTTTGTACAAGCCATTTGCAAATGTTTTTTGCGTGCTCAAGTTTCCACTTTTATTTTAGAGGATACTTGATAATAATATCTAATTCTTTCAATCCATCATAATAACAATAAGTATGGTCAGCTCCAGCTATGCATAGAATCCGCCTTCCTGGATGTTCTTTGATCGTGTTTTTGATTCTTTGGACCATAATTTGGTTTCGACATATCCATCTGAAAATTTGCGACTCTGGATTAATTTCGTACAGCCATTTATACTTTTGTCTTGCAAGGTCGTCGTATGGTTTCGAGTTGAACGGTATGGGAGTGACATTCCACACTGCTTTTTGCTTTTCGAACCAATCGGCAGATTTCTGTTGCAGCTCTTCCTTTTGCCTACCTTCAAATTTAATAAACGGGTCGAAATCATGCCACACATCGAGCTCAAACCAATCTACGGGTGAAAATACGATGTTATTTTGTTCGCAAAATGGAAATATCCAGTCATAATACAGACCTTCTGCTTCTCCCCAGAAACCTCGCTTGCTTTTGTCAGCTAAATAAATATTCCAAGTGTTCGGATGTACTTCTCCACAAATGACATCGGGCTGAAACTCTGTTATCAGATTAGCATAAAGATCTACATGACAGTTAAATCCCTCTATCTCATACATGGAACCCAAAATACCAACTATGGTCATCGTTACGTTAAAACCTCCCAATGTGCCCACATTTCTGGCGGGTTTAATTCGTAAATTTCGTTTTCCCTAAACATAAATTGATGCATAATAAATTCCCTGCGTAATGTAGCGAAATCATCATGAAAACTCATAATGAACTCATTGATTTCTTTTTCCGTGTACTTTTGACCTTTGTTTAAGCGGGAAACTAAATGTTCTAGGACGATTAGTTTCTTCTTGAGTTGAGCGGGTATGTGCTTTAATCTACCTTCTGAGGTTATGAAGTTTTTAATAACAGAATCCTTGAGGCGTTTGTTTTTCTCATCCAAAACATCCACAGCTCCTTTTAGATTTACATTTTTGTAGATTAACTCCTCCGCAGCAGTAGCATTCTTTTTAATAAAGTAGTGATTTAAAGAAAAGAAGATCGTGTTTTTATCTCTTCGCTCATTAATCAGGCTCGCTTCGCGCAGCTTTGTGGCATGATGGGTAATTGTAGCCGGGGAGATGCCTAATTTTTCTGCCAAAACCTGACCATTCAGTTCTCCTTCAGCAAGCAAAATTAAGATTTTGATCCTTGTTGGATCTGCTAGCGCCTTATGGTAATTAACCACTTTATCCAACTGCATGGGTGAAATACCTCCAAGTATAAAATTGGTTTATCTGATTTAATGTTTATCTAATTAGATATTAATCTAATTGGGAGGGGATATCAACTACATAATTTAAAAAAAATGTTGTTTTTTTCTTTGGTATTGTCAATTTATGGGCCATCTTTTTAGAAAAGTCTAAGAGGTATATACGGTCGCACTAAAAATTGAAAATTCCTCTTTGAAGAAATAAATATTGCTTTGTAGGTAAATATTATTGCTTTATGAAGTAAAAAATATTACTATATAAAGTAAATGTGGATGAAACCTATGTGAGAAGAATTAAATAAATAGACCCTGCTATGAGGAAGGTGATTAAGAATGGAACCTTTTTTTATCGTTATTAGTGGAACCTCTGGTTCAGGAAAAACAACTCTATGTAAAAAACTTGCAACATTACTTGGAAACGACTCCGTATGCCTTTCTTTTGATGAATATTTTGCCGCCTCTGAGTTTAACCTTATCATTTGGTATACAAACGGAGCGAATCCGGATGAAGTCAAAAATGCTCAACTGTTAGAGGACTTGCATTCATTGCGCACTGGGAAAAATATAAAGAATATTACTACAGGAGAGACAATCAAGCCTTCAGCATATATCTTGCTTGATGAACCCTTCGGCAGGGGACGGTATAAGACTGAAAACTTAATTGATTTTTCTGTTCATCTTGAGCTTCCTTTGGAAGTCTCGCTTGCTCGAAGAATACTTAGACACTTTGATCCAAGTGTATCAATCGATTATCAGGTTAAATCTGCAAATGATTATTTGACGGCTTATCTGAAGCATAATCTGAGAGATTTTTATGTAGCGGTTAATGCTATTGCCTTGGAGGATTGTGATGTTTCATTAGACGGAATGAAATCTACAGATGAATTAGCGCTGGAAGTGGTGGGGTTATTGTCCGAAATTAAAGGAGGAAAAGAAAATGGCCACTCATTATATTAAACCGGAACGAAAATCTTTACACGGATCATTTTCAAAAGATTTATTGCCTTTATTGACTATTGATTCTGGAGATACAGTTCAATTTGAAACACTTGATATGGGGTGGGCCCTTGAGCCATGGAAGAAACCGGGGATTCCGAAAAGATTTGAAAGAAAACAGCCAGAAGACCAAGGTCATGCAATATGTGGGCCTGTATACATACGAGATGCCGAATCCGGTATGACTCTTGAGATAAAAATAAATCATATTCGCACCGGCACCTGGGGATGGGCTTCCGCTGGAGGTTTCCCACCAGAATTAAATGATCGACTAGGTACTGCTGGTGATGAATATTTTATGCATTGGAAGCTCAATGCTGATAAATTAGAGGGAATAAGTGAGTATGGACATAAGATAAAATTAAAACCTTTTATGGGGATTATGGGGATGCCTCCAAATGAAGCGGGATTACACGCCACATTACCACCAAGATACTGCGGAGGAAATATCGATTGTAAAGAGTTAACTGCCGGAAGTGTACTGTATTTGCCAATCGCGGTAAGCGGTGCTTTGTTTTCCGTAGGAGATGGTCACGCGGCGCAAGGAGATGGGGAGGTAGCCATGCCAGCCCTGGAATGTCCGATGGAAATAGTAGACCTGACATTTATTTTGCATGCCGATATGAAAATTAAAATGCCAAGGGCTCATACAGCGGATGGTTGGATTACTTTTGGGTTTCATGAAGATATAAATGAAGCAACGATGATTGCATTGGATGGCATGCTTGATTTGATGGAAGAGCTGTATAAATTTGAGCGAAAGGAAGCTTTAGCGCTGGCAAGCTTAGTCGTTGATTTAAGAATTACGCAAATTGTAAATGGAGTAAAAGGAGTGCATGCCGTACTTCCTCATCATAGTATTGGTAAAGTTTAAGTGTTGTTAAAAAGAGGACGCCCGAAGTCAATTGACTTTCAGGCATCCCTTTTCTTTTTAAATGCATACTTATTATTTACTGCCCAGCAGCTTAAGAGCTGCCGCGAGGAAAACTTTTACGCCGATTTGCAAAGATTGTTCGTCGATCGTAAATTTGGGGTGATGATGCGGATATGTGATTCCTTGCTCCTGATTTCCGGCACCAATGTTAAAGTAAGTACCTGGAGCACAGGCCAGGTAAGCTGAGAAGTCATCGGCCGACATGCTTGGTTTAATGGTGTATAGCGCCTCGGGACCGAACAATTCGACGACCGTGTCGGCAACGATCTGCGAGACATCCTTGTCGTTAATAAGCGGACGGTAGCCCAAGACATAGTTAAGCTCGTACTCCGCTCCGTGGGCTTGTGTAATTCCGCCAATGATCTGTTTCATAAGTCGTGGAACTTCTTCACGAAGTAGCGGATCCATACAACGAACAGTCCCTGTAAGCTGGACGCTTCCTGGAATGACATTGTGGGCGTGACCGCCAATAAATTGGGTCACAGATACGACAAGCGGGTTCATCGGATTCGTATTTCTTGATACGATGTGCTGCAGATTGGTGACCACCTGGGCACCGATAGCTATTGTGTCGACCGTTGTATGCGGCTCAGCTGCGTGTCCACCTTTGCCCGTTATCGTAATATGGAACGTGTCGGGGGAAGCAAGCATAGCGCCTGCAATGACGCCCACCTTGCCAACCTCAACTGGCGATTGCAGATGAGCGCCGATAACCCAATCGACACCCTCCATGACGCCTGCAGCAATCATATCATCTGCGCCGCCCGGAGGCAGTTCCTCCGCATGCTGAAATATAAAACGAATTTCACCCTCGAGCTCATCTTGATGCCCGGATAAAATCTTGGCGGCGCCAAGAACAGTAGCCGTATGACCGTCATGACCACATGCGTGCATGACACCGTCATTCGTCGAAGCAAAGGCAAGGCCTGTATCTTCTTGAATAGGCAGTGCATCGATATCCGCCCGTATGGCCAGTGTTTTGCCGGGACGGCTTCCAATCAATCGTGCCAATACACTTGATGAAGTGGGCCTTGTGACGATGAGATTTCCGAAGGATTTCAAAGTATCTTCAATGTATTGGGCTGTTTCATTCTCTGCAAAGCTAAGCTCCGGATGCTGATGCAGGTAGCGTCTCCATGCCACAACCTGTGGTTGAAGTGTTTCGGCTTGTACAAGTAATGGCTTAAGCTCAAGTGTCATGGTGCGTACCTCCTTATCGCAAATCGAGTGAGTGGTAAATTCAGTTAACGATGTTTTTCATCGTTAAAGCAAGGGTTTCCAGGTCATTCAGCCACTTTAATGATGATTTTCATCGCTATATGTGCACGGATGGCCCCTTTGGGCGGATAAAAGGGATTTTAACGATGTTTTTCATCGTTAAAGTAAGGATGTGGAGAGGACCTGATGTTTTAACGATGAAAATCATCGTTAAAGCAGCAGATCCTCTCCGTTGTTCGTTCTGGCGGGGCCTTTCTTGGTGTCTGTTTGAGCTTGGTGTTCGTACGATTCGTAAGATTGTAGCTAAAGAGAGAATGGATGTGGGAGGAAGAGCGGCAGCGTCCGCCTTTAAAGATTTGTTCCTACCTCTCTATCTATTCGATTCAAGGGAACAAATCTTTAACAGCGGCTGGAGCCCACATCCATTCTCTCACCAACACACCCAAGTCCCGAATATGCTCCTCAAAGGACACGCCCGAGAACGGTCAGCTTCTCATCTATGAGGAATGGCCGCCTGTATCCGCTCAATCTGCTTCAAATGGGTTTCAACGTGGCGGACAATAAACACTTCAATAATATGCCTTAGGCTGTAGGCGTGAGTATCTTCCCAGCCGCATTTCTCCCAGGTCTTGTCGTCTAAGCGGTTGAGTAAGAGAGCATTATAGCGGGTGACAGCTTCGTAGATGGCGAGAAGCTCCTGCATTGTCATGCTGTTCGCCTGCTGAGCGGCTACCCACTCATCGTGGGCGTAAGGCAGCAGCTCTGCATGTGACTCGGTAAGCAGCTGGCGAATCCGGAATGAATTTACCAGGTTGGAATCAACAAGATGAGATACGACTTCTGTAACGCTCCATTTGTCAGGAGCGGACTTCCATTGCAACTGTTCGTCAGTGAAACCGCTCACGGCTTCACTGATTTTGATATACGTATGCTGATATAACTTAATAGAAGAGGGCGGACTGCTTTTGCTATTGTTAGTCTGCATGCTGTTTTACCTTGCGCTGTAAGCAGCTTTATTGCGCTCGATCTGCCCCAGGTGCTCATTTACATGATTGCAGATGAACTTATCAATAATATGAGCGATTGAAATCGGCTCATTCACCTTCATCCCTACACGCAGCCACTGCTCTTCACTAAGCTTGCGCAGCAAGATAGCGTTATAACGGGTTAAGGCATCGTAGACGTCCAAAATTTCGGACAGTGCTATTTCGTTAAATTGCTGCTGGCTGACCCAATCATCGTGGGCGAACGTAGCGAGCGGTGAAACGGGCTCAGAGATGATTTTACGAATGCGATAGGAATTGACGATATTGGAATCGACCAGGTGGCCGACGATCTCGTTGATGCTCCACTTGCCAGGACCCGGCTGCCATACAAGCTGCTCTTCGGAGAGCCCCTGTACAATGCTGCGGATTTTCGTTGCTGTTTGCAAATAATTTTCGATCGAACCTGCTCTATCTGTAGTTGTACTCATTGCTTAATCCTCCTGCTTGTTGATCGTTATCTGTGATTTATCAGTGAGACTCCCGACTGTTGTTCCCGACGGCTATTATTTACGTGATTCCTCGAAAAAGGAATTGTCATAAACTTTGCTAACGTCCAGCTTTTCTTTGATTGTGCCGGATTCCAGCAGGATGTCCGCTGTAGATTGGATGGCATCAGCAATTTCCGGAGAGATTGGCTCATTGATGTAGTGGGTGTTTTCAAGCAGAGTTTTCACCAAAGCCTTGTCCATCTTCTTCTCGGTTGCAAGAATGTCAGCAGCTTCATCGAGGTTCTGGCCTACCCAATCAACGGCTTTCTGGTACACCTTCAAGTAAAGGGCAGTAAGATCGGGATGATCCTTCAGGAATTTATCGCGGCCGATCATAACGGCAGGGGCGATGAAATTCATTGTTTTGACACTTTCAACGATGCGGGCACGGTTAGCCGCGGTTTCAGTTGTGACGAATGGATCCCAGATGCCCCAAGCATCCACTTGCCCTGCTTGGAACGCAGGATTAGCTTCGTCGGGCTGCAGCTGTACGATATTCACATCGGACTCTTTGAGGCCGTTTTTCTGCAGTGCTTTAATCAGGAAAATATGGGCGGATGAGCCTTTGGCAACAGCAATTTGCTTGCCTTTCAGATCAGCGATGGATTGAATAGGGCTGTCCGGTTTAACAACGACACTGTTCTGGTTTCCTTCAACGCCAGTTACGGAAATCACAGTGAAAGGACTGTTAGCGGCTTTACCCGTTACAACGGTGCCATCACCAATGAATGAGAAATCTACACGGTCGGATACGAGACCTTCCAGAAGGGGAACACTACTCTGGAATTCGTTCCATTGCACAGTTGCATTTGCTTTCGTAAACTCTTCTTCGAACCAGCCCTTATTCTTGGCGATGGTGAGCAAATTCAGTCCGCCGTTAATCGCGATATTGACAGTAACCTTTTCAGATGAGGCGTCCTTTTTGCCGCATGCTGCCAGGCTTAATAATCCAATCATTAAGGCTAGTACGAGTAAGCCTGTTTTCAGTAATCTGCGGTGGTTCACTTTGTTCATTTTGCATTCTCCTTCGGGGTTTGAAAATCTTTTTGATATTTGTATTGTATTATTTCCGAGTAATCTAGTAAAATAACTATGAATTATAGATGTATAACCAAAAGTTATGTAACGGAGGGTTAAGCATGAATATTGAGCAATTTGAATATATAGCCGCGATAGCAAAAACAGGATCCATATCGATAGCGGCGGAACAACTGCATGTCAGTCAGGCGGGCGTCAGCAAATCCTTGTCCAAGCTTGAGGAAGAGCTCGGCATGAAAATATTCAAACGATCACGTCTCGGAACCGAGCCGACGGAGCGGGGCAAGATCATTATCGAGAAGGTGAACGAGATTCTGACACGTATTGAGGAAATCAAGGAAGAATCGCAAATCCAGAGCGCGTTAATCGAGGGAGAGGTTCGTTTCTCTGCCGGCCCGAACATCGTGACTATACTTTCCAAGTCCATTATATCTTTCAAAAAGGATCATCCCAACGTAAGATTGGCGATTACGGCCAAGAATTCGGAGGCGATTGTCCAGGACCTCAGGGAGAATCGTACCGATCTGGGACTTATTTATTTTGACAACCACAAGCCAGAGGACGTAAAGGATTTAACGTTGACCAAGCTGCTCGATTCACGAATCGTCGTCTATGCCGGCAAGCGATCTTCCCTAGCCTCAAAAATTAGCGTTACTCCCCAAGAGCTGCTTACGCAAACGTTCGTCAACGCGGACAACAATTATTCGAACTGGTACATCCATGATTTCATGAACAAGTATGGCCCGGTTAATATTATTTTCACTTCAAACAACGTGGACATTCTGAAAAGAACGATCGCAGAGGGCGTAGCCATCGGCATATTCATAGAGTTCAGCATGAAAAATGATCCATTAGTTGCTAGTGGTGATATTGTGTCCATTCCGCTTGTAAATCATGAGCCCAATACAATTTCACTCGGATGGGCCAGGCTTACGAGCAAGCATTTCTCGATCGCCCAGCGGGAGTTTCTGAAGTATCTAATCCGCGAATACAACAATTTTAAATAATTTTGACTGGGAAAATTATCCAATATGATTATCACAAGGAGCGTATTGACATTTATTTTAACTGTCTGATAAGATTCTCCTTAAATTCAAACAAGCTTAACAGGGAGACAGCGGGGGGACTCGAAATGGCAGCAACAGCTTTGGAAATTAGCCAATTAAGCAAGACGTTCCGTTCTGCGGATACGGTTACGCATGTGCTTGATAAGATCAATATCAATTTGCAAAAAGAAGAGTTCGTTTCGATTATCGGCCCAAGTGGATGCGGCAAAAGCACGCTGCTGAAAATTGCAGCAGGCCTGGATGTCGACTACGAAGGCTCCGTTCAGCTTAACGGCATGAGGATTACGGGACCAAGCAAGGAAAAAGGATTTATTTTTCAGGAGCATCGCTTGTTCCCTTGGTTGACGGTGGAGAAAAATATAGCAGCTGATCAATCCTTGAAAGATCAAGGCGTGAGGAGCCGCGTTGACGAGATGATCGAGCTGGTTCGGCTTACAGGCTTCGAAAAGGCATACCCCAAGCAGTTGTCTGGCGGGATGTCCCAGCGGGTAGCCATTGCCCGTGCGCTGCTAAGGCATCCTCAAGTGCTGCTGCTCGATGAGCCCTTTGGCGCACTGGATGCTTTTACCCGCAATCATATGCAGGAATCCCTTCTGGATATATGGCGGCAGAACAAGACTTCCATGATGCTGGTTACCCATGATATTGACGAAGCTATTTTCCTGTCTAATCGTGTAGTTGTTATGGATGCACGCCCAGGCCGGATTAAGGCTATTATTCCTGTAGATCTGCTCTATCCAAGAAATCGGATAAGCCCGTCTTTTCAGGAGCTTCGGGCACAAGTGCTCAGCGCATTGAACCATGTTGAGGATGATAACATCAGCTGGCACATTTAATGACTTAAGAAAGTGAGGCTATTCCATCCATGTCTAGTAAAGAAAGAGTCATCCGCCTTGTGCTGGGCAGCTTGATACCGGTCGTGGTGCTGGTCGTATGGCAGGTTGCGGTCGCATTAGAACTGTTGAACCCGATGTTATTTCCAGGGCCGATCTCCATTTTTCGTGATTTCTACGACATGATTATGTCAGGTGAATTATTTCATCACTTGGGCATAAGCGTCATGCGGGCGATGGTGGGGTTTGCGATCGGCGGCGCATCCGGGCTTGTTGCCGGAATCGCGGTCGGGTTGTTTCGACGCACGGAGCACATTATGGATCCTACTATCCAGATGCTTAGAACGGTGCCCTTGTTGGCTGTTACGCCATTGTTTATTTTGTGGTTCGGATTCGGCGAGCTTTCTAAGGTGTTATTGATTTCGATGGGAGCTTTCTTCCCGCTATATGTAAATTCATTCCTTGGAGTCCGGAACGTGGACGCTAAGCTGTTCGACGTGGCCCGCGTGCTGGAGTTCAGCCGGTTTCATCAAATTACGAAGGTTATTCTTCCGGCGGCAATGCCTAATATTTTGCTTGGAGTGAGGCTGTCGCTTAGTGTGTCCTGGTTGTGTCTTGTTGTCGCAGAATTGATGGGTGCTGATCAAGGGATTGGTTATTTGATTCAGGATGCCCGCGCATACTTGCGCACAGGTGTTGTATTTGTCGGAATATTTATTTTCGCGATCGTGGGCAAGCTGACGGACTCCTTGGTACGCATTCTTGAGGCCCGATTACTTAAATGGCAGGACAGTTACCGGGGATGACGGTGAACCCTCTTAGAAAAGCATACTCAGCTGCGATATTATACGCCGTCATCATCGGGTTCTCATTTATTTTCGTCAAGCTTACATTGGCTGTCAGTCATCCGGTCGATATGCTTGCACATCGCTTCACGATCTCGTTCGGAATTGCCTTACTCCTTGTATTCGCGGGGAACAATCGTCCGCGGTTCAAGCTGGGGGATATACTCAGGCTGCTGCCGTTAGCTATTTTCTATCCATCCTTGTTCTTTGCTTTTCAGGCTTATGGTTTGTTCTATATTTCCTCCTCGGAAGCGGGAATTATTCAAGCAACGATTCCGATCCTGACGATGATAATGGCCGCTTATTTTCTGAAAGAGCATTCCACTCTTTTGCAAATCTCGTGCATCTTTCTGTCAGTGTTAGGTGTTGTCTATATATTTGTAATGAAGGGTGCACATATGAGTCCCGGAGATTTCAAGGGCTCTGTTTTTATTCTCCTATCGGCTCTTTCATCGGCAGCATATAACGTAATAGCGCGGAAAATGAGCCGGAAATATCGGGCAATGGATATCACGGTGATGATGATGGGTATCGGTTTTGTTGTGTTTAACAGCATGTCCATCGTCCGTCATGTATCCGAAGGATCGCTTGGACAATACTTTGAGCCCTTCGCCGATCTTACTTTTGTGGTGTCCATTATTTACTTGGGCGTCATGTCTTCCCTCGTAACCTCGTTCCTGAACAACTACGCCCTGACCTACATGGAAGCGTCACAAATGGGTGTTTTCATCAATTTCTCCACGCTAGTGACAATAGCTGCGGGCGTTGTTGTGCTGAAAGAGCAGCTAGCCTATTTTTATTTCATCGGGGCCATATTTATTATTGGCGGGGTGGTTGGAACCAACGTGCTGGCTCTTAAGAAAGCAAGGTTGTTGCAGGATCTAGGAGGAAGTAAGAGGGAGTAGGAGGAAATAAGTGGAGGTATCAACTGATCCAGATCTGATCCAGACTTTTTTTACAGATGGAAACCTGTACTCACAAAGAACGTATATGAATGTATTCATAACAACGTGAGGTGTAGTGCATTGCCAATTGAGAAATTAAAAATGGAAACCTCAAAAGGGAAGTTGCAATATAATATTAGTGGAAGCGGCAAGCCCAATATTGTTTTGATGAACGGCGGTTCGGGACCCATAGAAGGTTGGATGAAAATACTGCCAGAAATTTCGGAATTGGCTTCTGTTTTTTCCTATAATCGTTTTGGTGTTACTAGTAGTGATATGCCGAAAGAACCTCAAGATGGATTAGCGATTGTGGAAACTTTACGGGAGGCATTAACAATAGTAGGATTTGATCCTCCATTCTTGTTAGTTGGACATTCATTAGGGGGATTATATGCCAATTTGTATGCCCGGCTTTACCCCAAAGAAATTGCAGGAATTGTCTTTTTAGAATCCAGCCATCCGAAAGATATACAGCTTGATAAATATCAAGGTAGGGTAGTAAAAGCAATTAACAAGATGCTCGCTATGTTTGATTCCTTGTCTTCACATAAACAATTCAATGAAGTTAATTTTGTAAAAAGAACTGTTGATCACATCCATAAAATAGACCATTTTCCCGAAATACCTGTACATGTGGTTACAGGAGGGAAAGAAAATCGTATGATGCCAGAGGAAGCTCGTAAAAAACGATTGGAGAATCAATTGGATTTACTCTCGTTGTCAAAACGCAGCAAACACATTATCGCTAAAAAAAGCGGACATTTTCCTCAATTATCAGAGCCAAGAGTCGTCATTGATACTATCAAAGAATGTGTGGAACAAATAAAACAAACAAATTAGTAAGGAAAGCCCAATTGATTCTTCACTGAAGAAATAATTGGGCTTTTTTACAGTGCTATAGGATAAGAGAGATTACTTAACGATGTTTTTCATCATTAAAGTATGTGTGCCGGGACAATCCGTCGCGTTAATGATGATTTTCATCACTAAAAGAGGACAGATGGCCTCTTTGGGTGGTTAAAGCTGCTAGCTCCTTTCATCGTTTGTTCCAACTATCTTTCAAAGGTATGATGCGGTTAAATACAAACCTGTCATCAGATGTGAGTTTCGTATCTAAGCAAAAGTAACCGTGGCGGAAAAATTGGAATTTTTGTGCTATATCCGCATGCTGGGCGAAGGGCTCCAGCAAAACGTCCTTGGCAATAACCCGCGAGTTCGGGTTGATCAGATCAGTCCAATCCTTGCTGTTATCCTTGGGAATGTCTTGATCAAGCAGCAGATTCTCATACAGATGAACGTCAGCTTTTACGGCATGTTCCGCAGAGACCCAATGAATCGTCCCTTTCACCTTACGCCCGGTAAATCCGGTTCCGCTCTTTGTGAGCACGTCATAGGTGCAGCGAAGCTCCGTAATTTCGCCTGTTTCCGGGTTCTTGATCACTTCTTCGCACTTGATGAAATAGGCGCCCTTCAGCCTTACCTCTGCTTTCATACTCAGCCGATGATAGCCCTTAGGTGGTTGCTCCATGAAATCATCCCGCTCGATATAAATGGTTCTGGCAAAAGGAACCTCTCTTTTCCCAAGCGCTTCGTTCTCGCTGCTATTTTCAATCATTAACTGCTCCACGACATCCTCCGGATAGTTGGTAATGACGACCTTTAGAGGCTGCAAAACTGCCATGACGCTAATCGTTTTTTCTTTTAAATCCTGCCTGAGGCAATGATCAAGCAGCGAGATGTGTATCGTGCTTTGGGTTCGGATGCTGCCAATCTCCTCAATAAAGCTGCGTATGCTTTCCGGCGTGTAGCCTCTTCTTCTTAAGCCGCGGAGCGTTGGCAATCTGGGATCATCCCAGCCGTCTACGTAACCTCCCTCTACCAGCTGCCTCAAAAACCGTTTACTTGTCACAACACCCGTCAAGCTCAGCCGGCCGAATTCCCTTTGCCGCGGAGGCTCGGAGATCCCAAGTTCCTTTAATACCCAGTCGTATAGAGGGCGGTGGTCTTTGAATTCAATGGAGCACAAGGAGTAGGTGATGCCTTCAATCGCATCTTGAATAGGATGAGCAAAATCATACATCGGATAGATGCACCAGTCATTTCCCGTTCTGTAATGCTCAGCATGGATAATTCGAAAAATAACAGGATCACGCAAGTTGATATTGGGTGAGCCCATATCGATTTTGGCGCGAACAACCTTGGAGAAGGCAGGAAAGCCGCCATTTTTCATTTTCAAAAAAAGCTCGAGGTTTTCCTCGATAGATCGGTTTCTATAAGGGCTGTTCCTGCCTGGCTCCGTCAAAGTTCCGCGATGCTCCGTTATCTCCTCAGGTGTCAAATCGCATACATACGCCTTTCCTTGCTTAATCAAGGTGACAGCGGCGTTGTATATTTCTTCAGAGTAATCCGAGCCGAAGTAGATATGAGTTCCCGGATCGTAGCCGAGCCACTGTATATCTTCAATAATCGCATGTACATACTCGATATCTTCTTTGAGGGGATTCGTGTCGTCAAAGCGTAAATGAAAGGTTCCGTTAAATCTTTGAGCTATTGTAAAATTCGTGTGTATGGCGTAGGCGCTTCCTATGTGAAGATAGCCATTGGGCTCGGGAGGAAATCGCGTGCACATATCCCTGCTGAAGGCGCTAGCTTCAAGTTCCTCACTGATCAGTTTAAGTAAAAAATTGTCCGCGTGATGCTCTTTTTCAGTATCCAATGCCGACTCCTCCTAATGATCTAATAAGTGATAAAACAGCAAAAAAACTTCACCTCCAAGACCTCGTGTCTTGGGGACGAAATTATCGCGGTACCACCCCAGATTCATTAATATGTCGCCATATTAACCTCTTCAAGTACGGCATTGCAGGCAATGCTTATACTCTAGCTCAATAACGGGAGCTCCCGTCACGCAATCCCCAATAATGGTTCCTGCATGCTGCTCAGAGACTTGGTTCGGGAGGATGCTCTTTACTCCTTTTCAGCTGCCGGAGCTCTCTGTACAAGAACGTTGTTCCCTACTCTTCTCATCATCGCGTTTGAATATTGCTTAATAATAACAAATCATACTCTTTTTTGTAACCATTGTCTACGGTCGACTGATCCGGTGTGATCAATCATTTAAATTTGACACCCAGTACAATCATTAGATCATATACTATCAAATTAGGGAAGATTTTATGCAAATAAAGGAGAGAATATAATTGACGAAATTGACGAAATTGACGTTGGAAGTAGCCAAGGCTTTGCTGCATTATGCTGAACGTAAGGCCAAAGAGCTTGGTATATCTGAGGATATTGCGATAGTCGATGATGGTGGTCATTTAATCGCCTTTCACCGGATGGATGATGCAAGACTGGCTGGTATCGACATCGCTCAAAATAAAGCATGGACAGCCGTTGCGATGAAAATGCCTACTTCAAACTTGGCTAAATCGGCTCTTCCTAATGGGCCCCTGTACGGTATAAATACGACAAATCAAGGGCGTGTAGTTGTGTTAAGTGGTGGAATTCCTCTTGTGAGAGAAGGGAGGATCGTTGGGGCTATTGGTGTTAGTGGCGGTTCTGGTGAGCAAGACGTAGCAGTCGCCAATGCAGCTGTTCAGGCCTTTGAGTCCTATGCTCATGCACGCATTGGGACTGCTAATAATTTTATGTGACTTTTAGTAAAAAGTGCATTGCTTCAGCACCTGTTAGTGCAACGAAGGCTGCCATTTGCTTTGGCAGCCTTCCAGCAACCAAAAAAGTCGAAATCGATTCCCAGAACCTCTCCCTCGATTACCCCTCTGTTTTCTCTGATCTCGCTAATCCGCACCCCTTTACTTTGCAAATCCGATAACAGCTTCCAGATATCCGCTGCTTCAAAACCAATAACGACAGACATCCTTCGCTGGTGTAATTCTGTCTCACAGAGAAAAATAGACGGGCCTGAAGGAAGGGCAAGAATAGTCATTTTATTGTCCGGTCGTTTCCAATGTACCTGGAATCCCAGATTACTAATGTACCATTCAGTAGATTCCTCAAGATTTTCCATTTATCTTTATCAACTATATAGTCGGCATCAAACATCTGGAATAGGCAGCTTAAATATTCAAGTAAAGGGGACAAGAGGGCACAATTAATCATCGTTACGGACATCAGAGAGCTTATTTACCGTAATTCCCCTAATGTAGGAAAGCTTACGGACATCAGATCCCTTATTTGGATAAAAAGGAGCCCATTTACCCTTATGCAAGGCTAATAACGTACCTCATGTCCGTAAGATCTAAAAAAGACCTTAAAACCCGCAGATAACGTACCTTATGTCCGTAAGCTGCTTTTGATTTGCTCTGTCCCCGTTTGCACCCGTCTCTTTCGCATTCTAATTCTTTGTTGCCGACTATATAGTAGGTTATGAGGCGCGTAAATATGGGACAATCCCTAGCAAAAAACGGGAGACCCTAGAGAGCGTACAAAATCTTTTAGCTTGGAATAAAAAGTATAACAATAACTCTTTGCCTCATTTTATGCTAAAATGTGAATACAAGGATAAGATAATTACTGTCGATGATACTGCCGATGTTCTTAAAGTTTTTGGTTTATTGACCTGACGGATAAGCAAGGATGTGAAAAATATGCTAAAAGAAAAAATATTAAGTAAACAGACCGGTATATTAACATATGGCATGACACCACCAAAGGAAACGAATACGCCCGAAAAGATTGCTGAAATCTCGCAAAAACAATGTGAGAGACTTCAAGATCTTGATATAGACGCCTTAATTCTTTACGATGTTCAGGAGGAATTCGATAGAATAGAAGAGGAAAGACCTTTTCCATATCTGCCAACTATTGAGCCCACCACTTACAGTAATGAGTATTTGAACCAATTGAACGTTCCTAAAATTATTTATCGTTGCGTTGGGAAGTATTCCGAGACACATTTGACGGATTGGATAAAGGCTGACACGGATCAAGAAAGGTTTTCGGTGTTTGTAGGGGCTTCTTCTAGTAAACAAGAGGTTAAATTAGGGCTAACAGAAGCTTATAATTTAAGCAAAAGTTTAAATGATAACTTAACCTTCGGAGGAGTCGTCATACCTGAAAGACATATGAAAAAGCATGATGAGCATTTAAGAATGGTGCACAAGATCAACAATGGATGTGATTTTTTTGTTTCACAGGCGACCTATAATGTTGAGGCTTCAAAAAATTTCTTGTCCGATTATTACTATTATTGCAGAGAACATGGATTGGAAATGGTGCCCATTTTATTCAATCTTGCACCTTGTGGTTCCCCGAAAACTTTGGAATTTATGAAATGGTTAGGGATAAGTATACCAAAGTGGCTAGAAAATGATTTAAATAACTCAAATGATGTATTGGATAAATCGATAAGACTATCTCAAAAAATCTTTGAAGAAATCCTGGATTTCGGACTCGATAAAGGAATACCTATCGGCTGCAGCGTTGAAAGCGTATCGACCAGGAAGGTTGAAATTGAAGCGTCCATACAACTGGTTAAAGACATTCAATCAACTATTACAAAAAGGCTGAAGCCTGCCGTTGCAATCTAATTTTGATGATAGTAGTATTGGAGGAGGGATCTACGTCAAGTAGGTTCCTTTTTCTTTTTGTCAAAAATAAGAAAAAAAGCGAGTATACCCATAGATACTATACCACCTAGGAATCCTAATGCCATATCTTTTTGCGTATCATAAATATCGCCTTGCATTCCAACAAATTTTTCTTCTCCACCTGGGCCAGCCATTAAAGCACCGAGCATTTCAAAGATCTCGAAAAGCGCGCTGAAACTGAGTATTACGACAACTGGCAGAACATATAACCAAATCCGTCTGAGCTTAAATTTGGATTTGAATATTTCTAGGAATGGAAAAGAAAAGAATAATCCGAAGGCGAAATGAACGACTCGATCGTAGTAGCTTCTGTGTGTATGGAAATTTGTTTTTAGCCATTGGTCAAGCGGGGTGCCTTCATATGTATAATGTGCCGCATAAGTATGAAGACAAAAGAAAATCAGCATCAGCAGATAGGACAAGTTTGAAAAACGAAACTTCTTATATGTGAAGACAAGGATAAGGAAAACCACGACAAGCGATAGGCTATAACCAAACCATTGAGTTCGATCAGTGGGCGATATGGCCATTACTCCAAAAAATATGATGAAAATGAAGATCATCACTTGTAAAGATTTATTTTTAGTGAATGGAATGTCTGCATTTGTCCACTTTCGATTAGATGCCATGGAAATCGACTCCTTAAATTGATGACAATAGGTTCCCCAGTTTTAGCCAAAAGTACTCGCTGGAATACCTTTCACAAGGATTCAAGAGCAAGAAAAAATCCCACTCAATGAGCAGGATTCCAAATTAAATTTATGCGTTAACAGTTTCTAATCTCTTTAATTGAAGCGGAGGAGGAATTAGCCAACCTTTTTCCTTATTTATCTGGAGTAATCTAAGGCCAGATGCTGCTTTAGTGAGATGGTACTTAGCAAATAAAGCACCAATATCCTCTCTAATTGATTGGCCCATCGCCTGGCTACAAGCAACGAGTCCAACAGAAATATCTGCCGAAATTTTAGCGGCTATTTCAGGATCAGTAAACCTTGCGCCAGCTGGGATGTCTTCGAGCTTTACTTGTGGTCTCTCAGGTAATGTTGGTGAAGGAGCAATCCCGTTATCAGTGAGCAAGGTGTCGCATTCTTTAATTTCTAGCTTAGCCTGATCAATAAGATCACCCAGTACTTTTTTTAGGTCTTTATCTCCAGCGTGATTTAAATATGCTTGATAGCAGGATACAGCGCCTTTTGCTACTGTAGACGCCATCCATACACTAGAGATTTCCCCATAATGCATGGGTTCATCTTTGGGATTACCGCTTAAAATGCCCATTTAATTAATTGCTCCTTTTTTATCATAATTTACACAAAAATTATTATCTCCAGCAGCACAGAATTAATGTAAGGCTGAGTTCTCAAAATAAATTCTGAAAAAACGGGAGGGAAAGCATGCCGCGACTTAAATTCGAAATGTGGAAGGAGCGGCATGGCAATATCATGTTCTGATGCACAGTCGGAAAAGGTGGTTGTACTGATTCCTACTCAGGAATGATCGTATGCGGAAATTCAATGGAGAACAAGACGAAAATACGACCTGCTGATGCTGGGACTGACTTGGTGAAATTCCAAGGCCGACGGTATAGTCCGGATGGGAGAAGGTAAAGGACAACTTGTTAAAATTCAATTTTTTACAGGTCTGTTTGGCGATGCCCCGTTGATTGTACACGGGGGCATCGTCTCTTTCAGAAAGTTCAATTCAAAACATTCCACAGGAGGTTTTTGAATTGGAAAATGATTTTAAGCTAGGAGCTAAGTTTGCAAATTGGCACTCATCTGGCAACAGAGGCCTCAACGGGATCTGGTATGTGCGAAGGGATATGGGGAAGTGAATGGGTTGGATTCAAAAAATTCAGTACTTTTTTGCTACCGATGATGCTTGGAGGTGATTGATTAGTGGTGATGCAAAACTATGTAATATTATAATTGACCTATATGTTATAATATAATATAATACAATATGTAATAAAGCATATGCCAAATATTGAAAAGGGCATATGGTACGAGTCACGGCTTTGTAAATAACCTTCTGCTCAATGCATTGTTGATCAGATCTATTAATGGATAAGGGGGATCGACCATATGGACATTCACAAATTATTCGTAGTTTCCCATACCCATTGGGACCGGGAGTGGTATCAGGATTTTCAAAATTTCCGTATCCGGCTTGTTTATATGATGGATGAGCTTCTCGACACATTGGAGCAAGACCCGTCCTATAAGTACTTTATGTTGGATGGGCAAACCATAATCGTTGACGATTACCTGGAAATCCGGCCGGAACGAACGGAACAGCTTCTGGGGTTCATTCGGAAGGGACGCATTGAAGTCGGACCCTGGTACGTGATGCCCGACGAATTTCTCGTCAGCGGCGAGTCGCTGATCCGCAACTTGCTGCTCGGCTTTCGCAAGGCCCGATCTTGGGGAGTGGAGCCGATGAAATCGGGGTTCCTAAGCGATATTTTTGGCCATATCGGACAAATGCCGCAATTGCTGCAGGGGTTCAATATCGATAATGCAGTTTTGTTTCGTGGTTTCTACGGCGATGCGGATCCGTCGGAAATCATGTGGGCCAGTCCGGACGGCAGTGAGGTATTCGGGCTGAAGCTGGACGAGGACCGCAGCTACGGCGACTTTTTCTTCTTTATGCGTTGGCCGTTTTCAAGCAGGAAATACGAGCCGGCGGAGCTTGTCGATCGGGCCAAAGAGATGCTCGCCTACAAGGAACGACGTGCTACTGTTGGCATCGCGCTTGGGCTTGACGGAGTGGATCATATTGAAATTGAGCCCATGCTGCCATGGATGCTGGACGTTCTGAACAAATCCGGGCTGCCTGTGCAATTTGAGCATTCGTCGTTAAGCTCTTATTTGGAAGCGCTTCGAACGCATATACAGGATGTGCAGCTGAAGCGTTACATAGGCGAACAGCGCGATCCCGGTCATAGCGGCAATAACAACTGGACGCCGGCCAATGTACTGTCATCCCGTGTGCACTTGAAGCAGCTTAATCAGCGCTGCGAAACAACCATCGAGCGTTGGGCGGAGCCATGGGCGATATTCGGCTCCTTGGAAGGGTTGGAGTATCCGCGCGGTTTACTGTCGTTGAGCTGGAAATTCTTGCTGCAAAACCATCCGCACGATTCGATCAGCGGTTGTTCCATCGATCAGGTACACCGCGATATGCTGTTTCGTTTCGATCAAAGCTTATTAATATCCAATGCGGTGGCCGAGGAGAGACTGACGTATTTGACGAATCACATCTCGGTTGAAAGCTTGCTTGATGGCTGGAAGAAAGGCATCATTACGCTTTTCAATGCCTCCCAGCTCTCCATCGACGGTGTAACCATAATGGAATTGCGTTTACCGGGCGGCTCGGACGCCTTGATCCGATTGCCGCATTTGATGGGAACGTCATTCGTGATCCGCGATGCAGACGGTGAAGAAGTGCCTTACCAGGTGCTGGACATTGAACGGGACAGTATACAGCGCCTTCGGCCGTATCGCGACATCCCGGGCGCTGAGACAGTCGACCGGTTTCGCCTTGCGCTGCATGCTAAAGTACCGTCATTCGGGTACGCCTCTTATACGTATGAACAGAACGAGATGAAGCTGCCTGAGCATGGCCAATACGACGCTCCGCAGCTATCTGTTCCAGTGCGCTATCCCGGTTCGATGCAATCGGACGTCCATACTTGGGACAACGGGTGTTACGAGCTTAAGATCCGGTCTGACGGTACGTTCGACCTGACCGACAAGAAGACGGGAAAAACGTATTGCGAATTGCTGCAATTCGAGGATGAGTCGGACACCGGAGACGGATGGAGCCACGTATCGGCGGCTGTGAACTCCACATACACCAGTTATGGCAAACAAACGCAGATCTCTGTTGTACAGAACGGTCCTTTCGTCGCGATGATTCAGATCGAAGCGACGCTTGACGTTCCGGCGGAAACGCAGTTAGGCGCGGTAAAGCGCTCAACGAGCCGTCTGTCATTGCCTATCCGAACGACGTTGGAGCTGCGCAAGAATGACCCGCTGCTCCGGATCCGGACGATCGTGCGTAATGAAGCGCGGGACCATCGGCTGAAAGCGGTATTTCCGACAGGCATCCGTTCGGAAGCCTATATGACAAGTACTCCTTTCGAAATGGTTGAAAGACAGATCGACCGTCCCGACCGTTCGAAATCGCTCAATCCCGACCGCGAGACGGTACCGCATAACGGACTTATTTATCTCCAGGATGACGAAGCCGGATTTGCTCTATTCAGCAACGGCTTATATGAGGCAGCGGTTCGGAACGACAAGAGCCGGACCCTTGCGCTGACCTTGTTCCGGAGCACCCGGAGAGAAGTGCTGACTGACGGGGGCGACGGAGGACAGCTGCTGGGCGAATTATCCTTTGAATACGCGATACGTCTCTTTGGTCAGGATGAGAAGGCAGGACTATTCGCGGAAATGCTGCATGAGAGAGCCGGAGCCCGTGCCATACAGCGTAATATAGAGACGCCCCTGTATGAAACCCCACACCGCAGGGAAGCCAATCTCCCGATGAGCCGCAGCTATATGGGAATTAACGGGGAGGGGCTGGTTATTAGCTCCATTAAATCGGCCGAGGACGATTCGGAGAGCGTGATCGTACGCTGCTTCAACGTAACGAACCATTCCGTTTCTGGCAGTCTGCTGCTGCCTTCCGAACCGGCTCACGCGGAGTTGGTTAATCTGGACGAACAGTCGGCCGGGCCGGTGGAATGGACGGGCAGCCAAGTGCGCCTGCAGGCAGGACCTTATCAAATTGTCACGGTCAAATTACGATTCCGTCAAGTTTGATCAGCCCGAGCTATACATGTCCACGGTTCCAGAAAGGTTAGAAATCTCTTTTTCTGTTCAGTCAAGGAGGGAAGCGTCATGTCACTGCGAAAGCGGTATTGGAAATACCGATTTATTTTCATTTTATTGTTCCCTACAATTGCCTACTTTTTGATTTTCTCCTACTTTCCATTTTATGGTATCGTCATCGCCTTTAAAGATCTGCAAATCTTTAAGGGGATTTGGGCCAGCCCTTGGGTGGGATTTAAACATTTCGAAACGTTATTTACATCGGCTAAATTCGCCCAGCTATTGAAAAATACTGTCCTTATCAGCGTTTACCGGCTGGTGTTCGGATTTCCCGTGCCGATATTATTCGCTTTGCTGCTCAATGAAGTGCGCATCATTTGGTTCAAGAGGGTTGTCCAAACGATAACGTATTTCCCCCATTTCCTATCATGGGTTATTTTTGGCGGAATTGTTTTCAATTTTATCGGTCCACAGGGAATTATTAATTTATTTTTGGTTAATGCAGGCATGGAGCCGATCGGATTCGTTACGAATCCCGATTATTTTAGACCGATTGCAGTCATAACAGGAATACTCAAAGAGTTTGGGTGGTCGGCTATCATTTATTTGGCTGCTTTATCGGCGATTGATCCCCAGTTGTACGAAGCGGCCAAGATTGACGGTGCGAAAAAATGGAGACAAATCTGGCATGTTACATTGCCCGGCATTCGATCAACCATTATTATGCTGTTCATCCTTTCCCTTGCTTCCATACTGGATGCGGGATTTGAACAGGTTTTCATCTTGTCGAATCCATCCGTTCTAGATGTAAGCGATATTATAGACACCTATGTATACCGGGTCGGCTTGTTGAATGCCAATTACGGACTCGCTACCGCAACCGGTTTGTTTAAAGGGGTTGTTGGTGCGGTGTTGATCATTACCGCCAATTTCATTATTCGCAGGACGGGGGAAAAATCCTTATGGTGAAAGGTACAGCCGCCCAACTCGATCACGATGAAAAAAAACTAATCAATTATCGGAGCAGCCTCGATCGCAATCCTTGGTGGGCACAAACGATAATTTATATAATTTTGTTGCTCTTATCGTTAATCACCCTGCTTCCTCTGGTGAATGTGTTGTCCATTTCATTAAGTGAAGCAGATGCCATCTACCGCAATCCGATGATGTTAATTCCGCACCAATTTACGATCGAAGCCTTCGAATATATATTTTCTACGCGCATCTTATTAACGTCGTTTGGAGTATCCGTTTTCGCTACTGTCATAGGAACGCTGCTCAACTTGATTTTCACGATCACCGGCGGCTATGCGCTATCAAAAACACAAATTCCAGGCTATAAATACTGGATGTGGCTGATCATCTTTCCAATGCTGTTTGGTGCGGGTTTAATCCCGATGTATATTTTGTTGAAAAACCTACATCTTATCGACAGCATATGGGTATTGGTTGTTACAGGCTTGGTTGCCCCGTTCTATCTCATTCTGATGAGAAATTTCTTTTGGAGCATTCCGGAGGAGCTGGAGGAGTGCGCCCGAATGGAGGGGGCTTCCGATTTTCGGATATTGCTGCATGTGGTTATACCGTTATCCAAGCCCGCGATTGCCACGGTCGGTTTGTTTTATGCCGTAGGACATTGGAACGATCTGTTTACGGGACTGTTTTTCATTAATGATAATACGAAATGGCCACTCCAGGTATTACTGCGTTCCATCATTATCGATATGAACGCCTTGAATACGAGGTCAGTCGGAGCCTTAACCAATGATGCGGGGCGGGTGATCGTTGCCGGCGAGAACATCAAAGCAGCGACGATTATTTTTTCCATCGTTCCGATTCTGATGGTGTATCCGTTCTTGCAAAAATATTTCGTTAAAGGGATTTTATTAGGTTCGGTTAAAGGTTAGTTCATTATGATGAATCTCCCCTAGGGGATTTCATAACAATTCATTTCATGAGGAGTGAACGAAAATGAGAATGAGGGTCAGAAGAAGCGGCAGGAGTATTTCGCTTTTGTTGGTGGTTGTTATGCTGGCTAGTTTCATGGCCGCTTGTACCAGCAATTCGGAAAACAAGAAAACGAATGTTCCTGAGGAAGGAGCGAATAAGGAAGAACAGGTTAAGCAGGAGCCGTATAAGTTTTCGTATCTTCGTCCGGTGTGGGGTGCGGCTACTTATACGAAAGGCGGGCCCTACGAGAAAGAACTATTTAGTAAAGCCAATGTTCAAATCGATACGCAAATCATTCCGATTACCGAATATGATCAGAAATTGAACACCATTATCGCTTCCGGAAATTTGCCCGATGTACTTTGGGCAGGGGGGCCTGCCAGTAAAACGTATAAAGATATGCAAGACCAGGGAGCGTTTTTGAAAATCAACGACTACTTGGAGAAATACCCCGCGATCAAATCGATCGTATCCGATACGACGTGGGACAACTTTAAAGACGAAAAGGGAGATATTTATTTTATTCCTCAGCCGATTTATCCGATCGCGGTGCAGTTCCTGTTCTATCGCAAGGATTTGTTCGATGCCTGGGGGATTTCCGAGCCCTCGACCATACAAGAATTCGAAACGGTTTTGAAAACCATTAAAGAGAAAGATCCCAAGATCATTCCACTGACGGGACAAGACGATTTTTGGGGATTGGGCGCACTTTCCACGTCCTTCGGGTTCTCGCATTATGCCTGGAATCCGTTGAAAAGCGATCCGAATACAATTGTTCCTTATTTCATTTCTGAAGAAAACATGAATTACCAGCTTTGGCTGAAAAGTTTGTATCAAAACGGCCTGCTTGACTCGGAATTTAACATTGCCAAAAATTGGGATCATTCCAAAACAAAATTTATGACTGGAAAGGCTGCAATTCTTGGTATTAATATGGGCTATTACCCTGAAATAATAGCTGGCTTGAAAAAGACCGATCCGAATGCTGAAATTGCATTTATGAAACCTTTAACAGGTCCGAATGGGGAAAAAGGAGGCGGTCGTCCGCTTGGCGTAAATGACCGCGGCTTTTATGTGAAAGCCAAAATTAAAGATCCGGACCGTTTTTTTGAATTTTTAAATTGGACGCTAACGGATGGAACAGAATTTAGACGATACGGAATCGAAGGAAAGACGTTCAAGAAAGAGAACGGAAAAAATGTACTCATTCCTGATGCGGAGCGAGAGGCCGATTACATTGCTGCGCAGATTGAACCGCTTCAATTTGTTGGTTTGGTAGCCGAGACGTTCGACTGGGAAAATCTTCGTATCCAATTTGAAAGTGCAGGAATCGGAGATCAGTTTGACTACGTCAAGTCGATGTTCCTGGAGCATGCTGAAAACGAAATGTACCCCGACTATCGAAATTATTCCATTTTCTCGCCGACAGAAGTAGAGAAAGGAGCACAGCTGCAGGCGGATTATTTGGGCAGCGTATTAAGCGGAATTGTAATCAATGACAAAATCACCAAAGAAACATGGTTGGATGCCATAGAAAAATGGAAAAAGGCCGGCGGCTCAAAAATTATTGAAGAAGTGAATGATTTACAAAAAATCAAAACAAAACCGCAATTCGATATTATCAAATAAGTAGGAAGCGATTGGAGGGGATCATGGGTCCCCTCTTTACGCTAAATGAATAAATGAGACGAGGCATGCATTTGAAGAAGGGATGATTATATTGGTGAAAAATATGGCATCGGTATTCAAAAAAGCAGTAGCGTTGACTCTTATCATGATGATGGTGCTATCCGGCTATGCGTCAGCGAATATGTATACGATTATGCAATCAGGAACCGAGTATGACTCCAGATTGATTGTACCGACGGACGGCATCTACGGTCATCCGAACGTGCTCACGTCACATCCAGCTTCAGTTTATCCCTATCAAATTTCTACCGCACCCAGTACAGCCGACGACGGCATGTATGTTTTTGGCAACTATGATAAAAAGAAAAGCATTGACGATCAGGATGCCAACATTGTTTATTCCGGTAGTTGGAACAATTGGAGCGACTCGGGTAATTACAAGTCCACCGAACGATTCAGCGGCACAGCAGCCGATTATGCTGAATATACGTTTCAAGGCCAATTTATTACCTGGATCGGACCTAAAGGTCCGAACAATGGCAAAGCGGACGTATACATCGACGATGAGCTCGTACAAGCAAGCATCGATCTGTATGCGCCAAGCAAACAATATCAGCAGGAGCTCTTTACCAAGAAAGGGCTGTCGAATAAGCTGCATAAAATAAAAATTGTCGTAACGGGCACGAAGCATCCAAGCGCGAGCGACACGCAAGTCGCCATCGACAAGTTTGAATGCTCGCCTCATATTGCCGACGATCGCGACAGCTTGCTCACCTATAGTGGAACGTGGAGCAACGTGGCCGATCCAAATGCGTTCAACGGCACCGAAAAGCATAGCACGACGCCAGGCAGTTATGTCGAGTATTCCTTTTTTGGTCCGTTTGTCAAATGGGTTGGGGCGAAAGGTCCCGACTATGGCATGGCGGACGTTTATGTTGACGGTGTTCTTGTTCAAGCGGGAATTGATTTGTATGCCGCCGAAAAGCAATATCAACAAGAGCTATACAATAATCTGGATTTGACGCCTGGCGTCGACCATACGATTAAGATTGTCGTCACCGGGACAAAGAACGGTGCTTCCAGCGGGTATAACGTGGTTGTCGACAGCATTGAAGTCGTTCCGTACGGCGATGTCATTCAACGGATGGCGGACGGCTCCCTGCGGGGATGGCTGGGCGCCTACTATTATGTCACGCCAACGCAGCATTTCAATCAGTACACGCTTGATGAACATATTCTTCCTACGATTAACAGCGGTATTAACCAGGTGTTGATCGAGGAGCCAGAACTGTTCAGCGACAGTTTATATAACGCCGCTTATAAAGCGGAATGGCAGGCTTATTACGGATCGGCGTGGGAGGATCCGCAATCCAGCGAAAGCACCTTTATGAAGGCGGTAATACTGAGCAATTATTTGCTTCAGAGACGAATTGATGATGTATACGGCTATGTCAAATTGCATTATCCGTCCGTAACCACGATCATTGGCGCTCATACCGGGATGACCGAATTTGTGTGGAAAAATCCGTTCGCCGTATATGAAGGCTTCGCCAATAGCAATGTAGATGTATACGAAGGGCAGACCTGGTCCAATACGATCGAATTGCCTGCTTATTACCAGGGAGTCAGTCAGTCGATGCCATTCGAAACGGCCTATATCGATTATAGTTATTGGGCGAATGCGAAGAAGGCAGCGGGTAAAGAGCTGATCTCCATTATGGACCCCAAGGGCGATTTTTACACAAACAAACCGTGGGACTGGGTTACCCAGATGTATAGGCATCAGGTCGTCAGCACCGTGATGTTTCCGAATATTTATAAATACAATACGGTGATTTGGCCAGCAAGAATATTAGGCAACGACGATTGGAATGAAGCTCCTGACTCCTTTAAGACGGTCATGTCGAACATCATCACCGAGCTCGGGAAAATGCATCACTACACGACTCAGATTACGACCTCGAACAGGCCTGTCAAGGTCGGGTTTATGATTTCGGACACCATGAACAATCAGGTAGGCGGTCCGGGCAGTACGGTAACTCCGGCCAGCATTCATTCTTTAATTATGCCTTTGTTGAAAGAAGGCTTGCTTGTCGACTCGCTTCCACTGGAGGGAATTACCTCAACGAATGATATCTTAAGTGATTATGATGTCATCATGCTAAGTTATGACTTGATGAAGCCGCTCGATAGCGCTTATAACGTCAAGTTGAAAGACTATATTAACGCCGGAGGCATCGTGCTCTATGTCGGGGGCCGTACCGAATTTGATACGATTAGCGAGATGTGGTGGAAGACAGCCGGGTATGCCAGTCCGCAGGATCATTTGATGGACATACTCGGAGCAGGGCTTTCCGGCCGCAACGATGCTGTGACGTCCAGCTCGCTTAGTCCGCAAACGGGTTCAGCGTTGGCAACAGGAATCGGCACACTTTCCTCGACTTCAGGTTACAATATGATCGGTTATGCTTCCGGCTCAGGCGTTACGCCGATGTACAAATCCGGCGCCAATATCGTCGCTTTTCAAAAAGAGTACGGTTCCGGCAAATTCATCTACTTTGGCGTCGATCCGTATTATTTTGGAGCCAGTTCGACAGGTAGCGCAAAAATGGTTCAAATCATGAAAAACATCGCTTCGCAGTTTAAATCGGTGTCCGTATCCGCTCAAAGCGCAATCGATTATATGCGAGGTCCTTATCGAGGCATTCACAGCTTAAACGGGACCCAGACGGTTACCGGCAAATATATTGATTTGTTCGATCCGAACATTCCTCTTGTGACGACCAAGAAAGTACTTCCCGGTGAGTCCGCCCTCCTGTATGATGTTTCGGGCATAACTGTAACGACAACACCCAAGGTGCTGTTTGCGCAAGGACAATCGCCGGTGATCTCGGAGGCTTCCAACGCGACGAACGTCATTGTCGGCAAAGGATCTTCGAACACGCTCGGAACCATCCGGATTTTGAGCAAACCGGGTATCGTCCCGGCTTTGGCTACGGCGGTCGACCATAATGGCAGGAGCATGCTCTATTCCCAGGAGTGGGATGACGTCACACAATCGTTGTTGATCAAATATTGGAACGATCCGGAAGGCGTGACTGTCAACGTAAGCTGGAGCAACTCCGGCACTCCGCCATTCCATTATACGAAAACGGCCGACGATCGCGATCTTGCAGTGACTTGCAGCGGCACGAACTATTACAATGATGCCCTCCTAGGTAACTACCTGGCAACCGAAAAGTATGTAAAGGATTCCGGCGCCTATTGCCAATTTCCGTTCAAGGGCACTTCCATCCGATGGATGGGCATTTCCAGCAATCATGGGGGAACAGCGGACGTCTACATCGACGGCAGCCTGGATACTGCAAATGTGGATACGTATGATTCGAATACCGGTTACAAGCGAGTATTGTATACGAAAACAGGATTATCGAATACAGATCACGTCATCAAGGTATCCGCGAACGGCATGAAGAACGTCAACGCCTTGGATACGAATGTCCAAATCGATAAGTTCGAGTATGGCAGCAACCGGTTGATTTCCGTCGATGATCAGGACACCGCGATCTCGTATAGCGGTTCCTGGAACAATTGGACGGATGCCGCCAACTACAATTCGACCGAGAAATTCAGCAGCACGGCGGGAGATGCAATCGAGTTCGGCTTTACTGGTCCTGTTATCCGCGTCATTGGCCATACGGGTCCCTTTTACGGTAAAGTGAACGTTTATGTAGATGGCGTATTGCGAGTGGCGGGACTCGATCTGTATTCGCCGACACGAAACTATCAGCAGGTGCTGTTTTCCGATGCGACGTTGACCAAGGGGAACCATACGATCCGGATCGAATTATCCGGTACGAAAAACGTCAACTCTTCCGCCTACAACGTTGTGCTGGATAAATTCGAAGTCGGCACAAGTTCGCTGAACCGCGTCGACGACCGCGATAGTGAAATCACGTATTCAGGGTCGTGGAGCAATTCGGCAGACAATCAAAGCTACAACGGAACCGAGCGGCTTTCCAGCACAACCGGAGATTATTTCGAATATATTTTCAACGGGCCGGTCGTGAAATGGTTTGGACCGAAAGGACCCCAATACGGCAAAGCCAATGTGTATATTGACGGCATTCTTGCGGCTTCCGGCATCGATCTATATGCCCCTTCGAAAGTATATAACCAGGAATTGTTCGCCACTGTAACGGGCACAGGCCCTCATACGCTGAAGGTGGAGGTCGCCGGCGCGAAAAACGCGAGTTCGATCGGGTTCACGATCGTGACAGATAAAGTGGAGTCCAGTGGCGGTGCCGCGACAAATGTCGACGACCGGGATAGCGCCATTCACTATACCGGGGCATGGAGCCAGTACAACTCGACAAACAACTACAACGGTACGGAAACGTATTCCAGCAGCGCAGGAGCCTCCGCATCGTTCACGTTTAAAGGCAACAGCATACGCATTGTTGGACCGAAAACGCCGTTTTACGGAATAGCGAATGTTTATATTGATAACGTGCTCCAGGGCCAATTCGATCAATATTCTTCGAGCGTTTCCTATCAGCAGGCATTATTTGAGCGTAAGCTGAGTTATGGGACGCATACGGTGAAGGTGGAAGTGTCAGGCAATAAAAACGCCAATTCTACGGGGAATACGATCGTGCTCGATAAGCTCGAATACGAGACGACGCAAGCTGCGGATGATCGCGACAGCGCTATATTCATGCGTGGCGCATGGGCGGATGTCACGGATGCAGCGGCATACCATTCGACAGAGCGAATGAATGGTAACGGTGGAGACTACATGTTGTTCAGCTTCACTGGATCGACGATTAAATGGATTGGCTCGAAGGGACCGAATTACGGTAAAGCGGATGTCTATGTGGACAACAAGCTTGAAGCGAGCGATATTGATTTGTATTCAGCCAGCAAGCTGAATAAACAAATTTTGTTCGCTAAATCCGATCTGTCCAGTGATGCGCACACGATCAAAATTGTCGTCAAAGTTACAAAAAATGCAAGCTCCTCGCATTATAATGTAGCTGTCGATCGCTTCGAGTACTAGCCGTCAAAAAATAGCCAATGAAAAGCACTGATCCCTTGGAATGGGGAATCAGTGCTTTTCATTGTCCCTGGTTTACTTATTGAATCTCAATGGCGTATAGCTCTTCAGCAGCGCCTTTGAGCGTAATTTTTAATTTGGCGTCCTCTACCGCATAGGAAGATACTACACGCCCCTGGATGTCATACATCGTTAGCGATCTGTTGTTCGCATCGACGAAAGGCTCCAGGTCAACATCCAACTCGGTGTCGTCATCGGTAAGCTTAACGGCAAATAGAACAACATTGCCGCTATGCTCGAATGCCGTAACCCTTGCATCGACACTTTCGTTCGCAAGTATACAGTCACCCAAAATATCACCTTCGATGAAAAAGGATATAAATCGCTCCCTTAGCGCAGCCAATGCTTTGAGTGTTGCTGATAATTCGGGATATTCATAAATATAGGCCGATCCGTTCACATCTTCAACCTTTGAAGGAATTACATTCATGATCATATTGTCCATAAAGGAGTACTTGGCATGTAATGGACTATTATCAATATTAATATTTGGCCTTGTTGTGCGAATGACATGCGAATAGGCTCTGCAATCCCCCACGCCAGGCCAATATTCCCAGTCCCATGTGTAATCAAGGAAATTGACATCCCCTTCATAATAGAAGGTTGACTCGCCGTAGAAAGTTGCATCCGGATGCAATTCGGCCGTTTCCTGGCGGTATTCCTTAATAAGATCGATTAAAGTATTTGGCGCGGGCGACAGGATCACCTGATCCCAGCCTATGGACGGCGTACCCGCCTCGTCCCTCAGAAACCGAAGCGATGTGACCACATCTTCTTTCCATAGAGGGATGGTTTGGTCGGATATAAACGAGCAGCGGTACTTTTCCATATAGGATGCCTGAAAAACAGGGATACCCTTTATGTTTTGCGACCAGCCCTCACCCGCTGCACCTGTAGATAAGCCATAGCGTTCACCCGTTTTGTGCCACAAGGATATAAACGAGACGAACGGAGCCACATTGACGCCCATGCTATGTACGATCTCGACATTTTGTTTCCATTTTTCAAATCCGCCCAGTTCTTTACAAAATGAATCTTTCGTATAAGGCAGCATGCAGTTCGTATTTCCCCAAACGCTCAACTCATACAAGCCGTGTTCTTTCATGTCCTTCGCAACTTCGGGCAAATCATCATATTTATATTTAATCGCATCAGGGTCAGCAGGATACTGCTCGGTCATCCATATGGTTCTATACCCGAGTGCCCGTTTGATTTTGTCCGGTTGCTTGACTGCACGCTTCATATTCGTGCTCACCCACGCTTTATAAGGTGCAATCCCTCTCGCCCAGCCACCAGCATGAGGCGTAATGATGTATTCCCCGCTGTCGTATACGTCACCGTTCTTTAACGCCACATTGTGAAGATTGGCGACACGAAGCGTATGGGCCTTATTATTTAATTTAACCCATACCGCATCTCCGCGGCCCATTTCTGTAGGCACATCCGGCCCCCAGCCCCAATGTTTTCGGAACACGCACAATCCGCCTTTGAGACCGCCCACGTTGTACCAGCGCCCGATCATGCCGTCTTTGTCAAAGTAACCGCCGCCCTGATACATTTTCCCGCTAACCGGAGGACTTAATGCAAAGAATGTTTTACGGTTGTCCGGAGAATCAGCAAGCTCAATAAACGGCTTATTGCTTGCTCCGAGTGTAGTAAATCGCGTATTATCGCCATCGGTTGCCTCAAGCCCCTGAAAGTCAGGAAATACAATTTGCCTCACTTCAGTATTGGAATTGTTTCTTACCTTGCAACTCATGCCGATTGATATCCCGTCTGGCTCTTCCCAGAACCTTACCTGCGCCCACACGCCTCCTTCGAGCCGCTCCTGCTCCTTTGTGTCGATATTTTGCGGGAGTTTCTCCCAGGTGATGCATACTGAACCGTTATCCGTCTCGATGCTAGGTGCGGATGGGTAGAATTTCCCATCAGCAGATGCTCTTAATATTTCATAATCATATTTAAGAGGCCATGCCACATCTATTAAACCGCTTCCATTTCTAATAAGCTCTCCGCAGGAAGCGCCGTTTAACGAGACAAGCTCTCCTGTCGCTTTGTTAAAGCCTAACGTTGCACCGTTTAATGTACACAATACTTTTTCCATAAGTGTTCATCCTTTTTTGTTTTTGACATAGTAAAGGCCTTCATTTGCAACTCAAATTAATAGTTCTGTATTGTATTATATTATACTATATTGTATCAGTCAAATATATGTTTTGCGATAAGGTCGTAAAAAATGGGGAATTGAAAAGGAGCCGCCCGATGAAATCAGGCCGGCTCCTTGTTTTTGAAGGGGGAGACAGCATATTGGCTGATTATGAACTCAGTCCATGATACAAAGAAACAGGTATGACGCGTTGCTCAACATGAACTGGATCATGAAGGGATTTCATAAGCACTTGGACAGCTTGAAGGCCCATCTCCTCCGCATTTTGTTCGATAGAACTAAAGAAAGGGGAGGCATCCATCATTTTGATATCTGGGTTATCGTAAGAGAGGATAGCTAACTGTTCAGGAATCTGTTTACCCATTGACCGGGCTACCTGATAGACTTGCTCAGCCATTAAGCTGGAGAACGCGAATGCGGCGGTAATATTCGGGTTGCTCGATAGCCAATCAGCTATA
Organism: Paenibacillus eucommiae; assembly: GCF_017874215.1. GTDB lineage: Bacteria > Bacillota > Bacilli > Paenibacillales > NBRC-103111 > Paenibacillus_AI > Paenibacillus_AI eucommiae. The sequence continues at coordinate 16,877 of NZ_JAGGLB010000033.1, read as the reverse complement.
TACTGCTTGTAAATATCCTCTTGTTGGTACGTAAATTCGTCTATTCTTGTCAGCCAATAAGAAGGATTCGTCAGAAGTTGATTTTTCTTCATAGCATCCAGATAGCCTTGAAAGCGATCCTCGGAGCTGGCTGTTGTCGATTTGGTACCGGATATAATGCCGATCTCGGTATGACCTTTTCCGATTAAGTACTCGGTTCCCAGAAATCCGCCTAGATAGTTATCCGAGGAAACCGAGTTCGTCTTGATTCCCGGCAAATAACGATCGACAAGAACGAATGGGAAATTGCGGGTTTTCAAATTCAGGATTTCCTCGCTGTAAGTCTCTCCGTCTACCGGAAAGATAATCAATCCCTCTGCTCCGCAGCGAATCATATCGTTGATCGCGTTGCGTTCTTCGGATTGCAACGTTACTTGTCGGATCATGAGCATTGAGCCAGCTTCTTTGCAGCCCTCCTCTACGCCTTGGAAGAGCTTCATCGTAAACGTGTCAAGAATCATTGGCGACAAGTAACCAATTTTTTTCAAATCTCTGTTCGTGTCCGGCAAATGCTCTTTGGTTGACACAAAGCTCCCCTTGCCGGCAATGCGGAAAATAATCCCGTCCTCAACGAGCAGCTTATAAGCGTTCTTCACAGTGACGCGACTTACCTGATATTTCTCGATCATTTCAGCTTCGGTCGGAACGCGATCCCCGGGCTTCAACTCCCCGCGCTCGATCATCGTTTCAACCATTTCTTTAATTTGCAAATAAAGCGGCGTGCTTTTATTTTGATCTAACACTCGTATGTCCTCCATTGTTTGAAATCCGGCAAGCATAGGCAGATTTTATTTGTGCTGGCATAAGAAGGCAATATTGAAAGTTCCAAAGACTTTCAAAAGAATTAGTATTGACATGCTATAGTTTAATTTGTACCATACAATATAATTCAAATCAAGGGGGAAGCGTCATGTTCTTAGAACTTACACATGGTTGGGAGATGAAAGGCTCGTATTCCGGCTTCTGGAAATTCGGTCGCTCGATGGAGTTGAATTTGGAATTGAACGGGTTCATGGACTGGATTCCGACCGAGGTTCCGGGCAGCGTTCATTGGAGCTTGCATCGGGCAGGGCTGTTGCCGGACCCTTATTGGGACAAAAATACGCCGGCCTGCGAGTGGGTGAACGAAAGGGATTGGTTATACCGCACTTCATTCGATGCGGATCCGGCATGGGAAGGGAAGAGAATCAAGCTCATTTGCGAAGGTATTGACGAATCTTCGACGCTGCTACTGAATGGGCGCGAACTCGGAAGACACGAGGGGATGTTTGTCCCGTTTGTTCTGGATATCACGGATCTTATCGACCGATCCGCTCCCAACAAACTGGTCATCGCTCTGGACCGGAGCCCGGACGGACAGGCGCAGCTTGGCTATACCAACCGCGTCAACCACCTGAAGAGCAGGTTCGGATACAAATGGGATTTTTGCCCCAGGCTCGTTCATATCGGCATTTGGAAGCATGTGAAGCTGGAGATCACCGGAGAACATCGCTTTGAGAACATTCACATCACTTCAGAGATCGCTGAAGGGGTGGCTATCGTAGCGGCGGATACCTCTTGGGAAAGTGAGGTTGCGGGCGATATTATGCTGGAAGCTGCAGTTATTACGCCGGAAGGGGTAGAGGCGGCATTCGTATGCAAATCCGTGTCAGCCAGGCCCGGCTTGCAGCGTGCCCGATTGGAGCTACAAGTCCCGGATCCGCGTCTATGGTGGCCGAACAATGAAGGCGATCCCGCGTTGTACCATATGCGTGTTGCTATACGCATACCCGGCGATCATCCACAGTTATCCGACGAGAAAACAGAAAATTTCGGCATACGCCAGCTTGCTTTCAAATCGAATCCCGGCGCGCCGCGGGACGCGCAACCTTTTACAATTTGTGTAAATGGACGAGATGTTTACATAAAAGGTTGGAATTTTGTTCCAACTGATCAGCTGTACGGAAGGTACGAGCCGGAGCGTTATGAGAGGCTGATCGCACTTGCAAAAGCGGCAAATATCAACCTGCTCCGCGTATGGGGCGGCGGATTGATCGAGCGGGAGGCGTTCTACGATCTGTGCGATCAAAACGGCATTATGGTCTGGCAGGAAATGATGCAATCCAGCTCTGGCTTCAATAATGAACCGTCCTGCAATCCCGAATACTTGTACCGGCTCCTATCGACGATGAGAACTGTTATTCGTGAGAAGCGAAATCATCCGTCGCTTGTGATCTGGTGCGGCGGCAACGAATTGACCGAAGGCGGTCATCTCGACGCGCAGCTAATCCCGCTATCGGATAAGCACACAACATTGCGCGAGCTCGGGCGTCTGGTTCACGATCTAGACCCGGAACGGCTGTTTTTGGCGACCTCTCCGACAGGGCCGACGTTTTTCCTGGATGAAGAGGCAGCTGGACAAGGTCGTGCTTACGATGTGCATGGTCCCTGGAAATACGGCGGGGCAGAGGGCCATTACCGGCTTTACAACGGAAGCGACGCGCTGCTGCAAAGCGAATTTGGTGGAGACGGCTATTGTTCGTTGGCCAGCATGAGGAAGTTTCTCCCCCCGGAAGTCATTCGAGCGGATCAAACGAGTTCCTGGAGTTGGGTTCAACACGGGGGGGAATATTGGAATATGGACGCCCAACTGTCGGAGTTGTTCGGAACGATTGACGATATCGCTATCAAGGTACAGCTCTCACAGTGGCTGCAGGCGGAAGGAATCCGCTATGGATTGGAAGCCAATCGCAGAAGGTCTCCCAGGTGCAGCGGCAGTATTTTATGGCAAATGAACGAGCCTTATCCGAATGCGACCTGCACGAGCGCTGTGGATTATTACGGAGATCCTAAGATGGCTTACAGCTGGGTTGCAAGGGCGAACGCTCCGTCCTTGATTTCGATGAGCTATGGTAAAGCCTCTTATGCGCCGGACGAACGTTTCACGGGAGAAGTTGTGCTGCATATCGACGGACTCGAAACGCCTGCCGCCTATGAATGGTGCGTAACGATACTGGACCGATGCGGGAGCATTTTACATCAGACAAACGGCGTGCAACGCGTCGAGCGGCGTAACGTTGGCGAGTTCCTGTGCTCCATTGACTGGCCGATTCCGGAAGGGGTCGAAACGTTCTTTGTCCGGCTGGACGCTCGGAGCGGCGGCAGAACTGTTCACAATGAATACTCGTTCGTAGTTTCGCAGTCGTCTCCCCCGTTAGCCTCTTATTTGAGCTTGCTGCAGACCGAATTACAAGTCTTGCGGACCCGCGCAGAAGACGGAAGCTGCACGATTACGATTCGGAACGGCGGCGCAACAGTCGCGCTGTGGGTACGGGTCGAAGTCGACTTGATCGGGGTAGGACCGACAGGCGTTTGCCGACGTCCGCTCTCGGACGGTTTTCTCCTTTTTCCCGGAGAGGAGAACAGATTGGCTGCATACACGATGACGGGTTCCGGGGAGCGGTGGACTGTTTCGGCACTAAATTCACCGCCTCTAAATATTTCATTTGACTGATATAAAATAATACAATATAATACAAATGAATTAATTGATTGCAAAGGAGTGAGACATCAGGTTGAAACTCAATCAATCGGAAGTACAAAGTTACCGGGACAACGGATACAGTCTGTACCGGAAGCCGCTGTTCCCCGCTGAACGCATGGAAGTTCTTCACCGCTTGTTCGAGGAACAGTTCGAGAAGAAAGGCGCGAAGCTGTCGGATGAACTGGACACTCCCCACTGGCGGGACCCTCGCTTGCTCGACTTTTTGTTGAGTGACGAAGTGCTGGATTTAGTGGAGCCGTTGATCGGTCCCAATATTGTGCTGTGGTCCAGCCATTTCATCTGCAAGGATCCGTTCATCGGACGCGCTACGCCATGGCATGAGGATTCGGCCTATTGGAAAGGAAGACTGGATAAGTACGACAGCATAGTCACGATTTGGCTTGCTCTTGACAGGAGCAACAAGGAGAACGGCTGTATGAGAGTCATACCCGGTAGTCACCGCAACGGGTTCTCCCAATACGAGGACGTTGACTCCAAGGAAAATCTGTTCCCGACACGCATCAGGCAGAAGGACATTCAAGATGAGCAGGCCGTGTACTTCGAGCTTGAACCGGGAGAATGTTCGCTGCACGACTCCCGAATCATACACGGAGCAACTCCGAACAAGAGCCCCTACAGAAGGTGCGGATATACGATGAGGTATTTTTCAGCGGATACGAAAGTGATTCCGGAGGCGAATGAAGGGTTCAGAATCTGGCTCGCAAGAGGCAGGGATATGGCCGGCAATCGATACGAGAACGCATAATGAAAAATGGATCGGCATGACCAACGACAATCATACAATCAAGATTGTGCACAAGGGGACGAAAAATCCGAGTTCCTCGCACTACAAGGTCGCGGTAGATCGATTCGAGTATTAGATTGAGCTTTCATACGCATGCAGGTTTGGAGTGAAAAGAGTGAATAGAGTGAATAAAGTGAAATCGAATAACGACGTCAAACCCGACCTCTTTGATCTTAATGGCCGTGTGGCGATCGTAACCGGCGCTAGCCGGGGACTTGGCCAGTCGATGAGTCTCGCGCTCGGCCGGGCGGGCGCCCGGGTGTGTCTGATCGGGCGGCAGCCGAACCTGGAAGAGACGCGTTCGCAGCTCGAACGATACGGTGTGGAAGCGATGGAAGTCGTCGTAGACCAGACAGCGCCGGGAGCTGCCGAGCGGATTATAGAAGCGGTGTGTTCGCGCTGGGGCCGCGTCGACATTCTGGTGAACAACGCCGGTACGTTTCTGCGCAAGCCGGCCGTCGACTGGACGCCGGAGGAGTGGGACGAAGTCATGAACGTCAATTTGCGGTCGGTGTTCCTGCTATGCCAGTCCGCCGGACGGCGCATGCTGGCGGAAGGCGCGGGTAAAATCATCAACATCGCCTCCGTGCTCGGCTTTCAGGGCGGTTATACGGTGCCCGCGTATGCGGCGAGCCGTCACGGCGTGCTTGGACTGACGAAGGCGCTGGCCAACGAATGGGCGGCCGGCGGCGTGAACGTTAACGCCATCGCACCCGGTTATATGGATACGGAGCAGAATGCGGGGCTGTTCACCGATCCGGTGCGTTCCCGCGACCTGCTGGCGCGTATTCCGGCCGACCGATGGGGTGCTAGTGACGAACTGGACGGTGCGTGCCTGTTCCTCGCATCGCGTGCTTCGGACTATGTGCACGGCCAAACGATCATTGTGGACGGCGGGTGGATGGGGCGATGACGGACAGGATGGCGAATGGGAAGACGGATGAAACGATGAAGGATAGAGGGGCAAACGGAGCGACGGGCGGAACGCTTCCGGGCGCTTCGTTCTCCACGCCATTGGGCGCACCTCTTGTGCCGCGATTTCCGATTCGGTTCCGGGACACCGCGATCCTAACGATCGTCTACCGGACGAAGCCGGGTGCGGTCGCGGCGCTGCTGCCTCAGCCGCTCGAGCCGGTCAGCGACTATGTGCTGCTGCATTTCTATCAGATGCGCGATCCGGATTGGTTCGGACCACATCATGAATTTGCGGTTCAGCTCGATGCCGCGCTCCCGGCCAAAGGGATCCGGGGGGCCTATTCGCCCTACCTGATGCTGACGACCGACGGGGGGCTAGGTGCAGGAAGGGAAATTTACGGCCAGCCGAAGAAGCTGGGCAGTCCGTCAATCGAAGTAAGCGGCGATCTGATCGTCGGGCGAGCCGTGCGCAACGGCATTGAGGTTGCGACGGGAACGCTGCCCTATAAGCAGACGCCTGCCGACCTGGACGATCTGCTGCGGTACATGCCGTTCACGAACAATCTGAACTACAAGTTCGTGCCGCACATTACCGGAGAGCCGGCGATCAAGCAGCTGACGGCGCGCCGGTTCGCCGACGTGTCACTGCTCGAATGCTGGAAGGGGCCGGGCACGGCGGAGTTGCGGCCGAACGCGCAATTTCCGGTCTATCGGCTGCCCGTCGTCGAAATGATAGAGGGCTTCTATTGGCGCGTCGATCTGACACTGCCGTTCGGCGAAGTGATTCACGATTATTTGGCGGAGAAAGAGATGAGGTGATGCTCGTGACGGAACACGATATGATGGTGTCCAAAGGAACGGATTGCGGCGCGAACGCGGCAATCCGGGCGAAGCGAGCCGTCTGCACCGATCGCGCCCTGCATTCGGGCGCGCGCTATTCGCAGGCGATCGTCACCGGTGATTGGGTGCATGTCGCCGGCCAGGTACCGGTCGACCCGGTGACGAAGCAGCCGCTCGGTGGTTCGATTTACGAGCAATCGCTAGCGGTGCTTGGCTACATCGAAGCGATTCTGGCAGAAGCCGGCTGTACGATGGACGACGTGGTGAAGATGAACTGTTACTTGACCGATCTGGCGCAATTTGCGGAGATGAACCGGGCGTTTGCCTCGTATTTCCGCGAACCGTATCCGGCGAGGGTGACAGTTGGCGTCCAACTGATCGGCTTCGATGTGGAGATGGACTGTGTTGCCCGAATTGGTTGCGGGCAAGGAGGAGAAACGAAATGAGCGGATATCGAGTTGTTGTTACTGATCACGGGTTTCCCGATCTGCAGGCGGAGGCGAGCGCGCTGCGCGAAGTCGGGGCCGAGTTGTCGGTGTACCAGTGCCGGAACGTGCTAGAGGTCGCCGATGCCGTGCGGGAAGCGGACGCCGTTCTGACGCAGTGGGCGCCGATGACGGCCGAAGCCATCGCGGCGATGACGCATTGCAAGGTCATCGTACGCTATGGGATCGGCGTCGATAATGTCGACCTGGAAGCGGCTGGTAAGAGGGGCATTCCGGTTGTCAACGTGCCGGACTATGCCTTGGAGGAGGTCGCCGACCATGCTATGGCCCTGTTGCTGTCGCTAGCGCGCAAGCTGCCGCAGGTGACAGCGAAGGTGCGCGCGGGCAAGTGGCAAACGAATCCGTGCCGGCCGATGCGCAGCTTGCGCGGACAGACGCTCGGCTTGGCCGGCTTCGGCAATATCGCCCACCACGTCGCTTCGCGTGCGCAGGCGTTCGGTATGCGGGTTGCGGCATATGATCCGTTCGTGCCGGACGAAGCGTTCGAGGCGGCGGGCGTGCTGAGGGTCGATTTCGACCGATTGCTCGCTGCCTCAGACGCCATTTCCGTTCATCTGCCGCTCACGGCGGAAACGCATCATCTGTTCCGGTCGGAAACGTTCGCCCGAATGAAGCCGGACGCGCTGCTGATCAACACATCGCGGGGCGGCGTTGTGCATAGCGGCGATCTGGCTGAGGCGCTGGCGGCAGGGCGGCTGGGCGGCGCGGGTCTCGACGTGCTGGAGCAGGAGCCGGTCGCCGCGGACTCGCCACTTATAACGATGCCGAACGTGCTGCTGACAAGCCATTGCGCCTGGTATACAGAAGATGCGCTTGAGCGGCTGAAGCGTTTTGCCGCACTGGAAGTGGTGCGTGCGCTGCAAGGGCAGCCATTAAAACATGTCGTCAACAGGAAGTGGCTGCCGTGATCATCACTGACGTTCAGGCGTTTAAAGTCGTCCTTCCTTTGGCGCAGCCGCTGCATCTGGGTCCGCTAAAGATCGACAAGCGCGACTATGCATTCGTGCGTATCCGGACCGCGGACGGCAAGCAAGGCACTGGCTTCGGCTTCAACAGGGACGGTCTCGTTCCGGAAGCAGTCGTACGCCATTTGAAGTCGCTGTTGCTCGGAGAGGAAGTGCTGCACACCGAACGCCTATGGGAAAGCATGTATCGCGCAACGCGGTTTCATGGACGGCGCGGATTGCTCATGCGGGCGATCAGCGCGGTGGACATTGCGTTGTGGGATTTGAAGGGACAGTATGCCGGATTGCCGCTGTGGCAATTGCTCGGCGGTTATGCGGCCGAGGTTCCCGCGTATGTCGCAGGCGGGTACTACCGTGCCGATGCCGATACAGATACGTTGCGGCGCGAATACGCCGATTATCGCGAGCAAGGGTACCGCGGCGCCAAAATCATGGTCGGCGGCGCCACTTTGGCGGAAGATGTCCGGCGCGTGGCGGCAGCGCGGGAAGGGATCGGCGAGGAACTGCCATTAATGGTCGATTTCAATGGTGCGTTGTCATCCGCCAAGCAGGCGCTTGCAGCAATGGAAGCGTTCGCGCCCTATCAGCCGGCGTTCGTTGAGGAGCCGTTTCTAATGGATAACCGGGTTGCGCTCCGCGGATTTTGCGATCGGACGAACGTGCCGGTCGCCGTCGGTGAAGACGAGAGCGGCCGCTGGGCGTTCCGCGAACTGATCGGCGATGGGCTGGTCGACGTGCTGCGCCACGATGCGACACTGGTCGGCGGCATTTCGGAGTGGATCAAGGTGACGATGACCGGGTTGTCGCACGAGGTTCCGTTTTATCCACACTGGTTTCCGGAGGTGCACATTCATTTGGCGGCGGCTTTCCCGCAAGGGTGGGGCGTGGAACTGATTCCGGCGTCGTCGGGTATTATGGGCTTTGACAAGCTGCTTGACAATCCTGTCGAGATGGAGGCGGGTGTCGCGCGCGCGCCGGAGGAGCCGGGACTAGGCCTCAGGTGGAAAGAGGAAGCGCTGGAAAAATGGGCGGTAATCTAGAAGTTGTTCGGAGAGGATGCAGGAGCGATGAATGTCAAAGGTAAAACCGTGCTGATTACAGGCGCGGCGCAAGGTCTCGGCGAAGCGATGGCACTCGCGTTTGCGCAGGGTGGTGCGCGGGTTGCACTGTCCGATCTTCACGCGGACGCGGTGCGGGAGACCGCGCGGCGCATCGCCGCGCAAACCGGAGCCCTCACGCTGGCGACGGCTGTGGACGTAGGCCTTTCGGGCGATGTCGCAAGCTGGGTGGATCACGTGCATCTCACGTGGGGCCGTGTCGATGTGCTGGTCAACAATGCGGGCATTCAATTAAACCGGGCGTCGGAGGAGCTAACGGATGAGGAGTGGGAGCGGGTGCTGCGCGTCGATTTGGACGGTGTATTCTATTGTGCCCGTGAAGCCGGACGGCAGATGATTGCCGGCGGAGGTGGCGGGGCGATCGTCAATGTCTCCTCCGTGGCGACGCGGTTCGGGTTGGCGCGCCGGTTGCCTTACGGTGTCGCCAAGTCGGGCGTCGAAGCGCTCACTCGCGTGCTGGCCAGCGAGTGGGCGGCACACGGCATCCGCGTCAACGCGGTGGCGCCGGGTTATGCGGAAACCGAGCTGAACCGCTTCGCGTTCGCGCAAGGGCATATCGCCCGGTCCGAGATTGAAGCTAAAATTCCGCTCGGCCGGTTGGCGGCGCCCAAGGAAATTGCCGATGTCGCCGTATTCCTGGCTTCCGACTCGGCATCTTATATGACCGGACAAACGCTGTTCGTGGACGGCGGTTATACGGTGCTAAAATGAGAAAGGTGGTGCGGCCGCGTGCTCAATCAACGCACACACGGATGCCGTTATTGGCATTATACGATCGAGGGCAACACTTTTTTGACGCTGGAGAACGAACGGCTCAAGTTGACATTCTGGTTGAACAAAGGCTCGGACTTGATCGAACTGCGCGATAAGGCGCGCGATATCAACGTCCTGTGGCGATCGCCGCTGCGAATGCCGGAGGCCGGCCGGTACATGGCTCCGATCTCTTCCAGCTCCGGCGCCTTCTTCGACTACTATCCGGGCGGGTGGCAATCGGTGTTTCCAAACGCCCATACGCCGACAAACGCATATAAAGGCGCGCCGCTCGGCCTGCATGGCGAAGCGTGCCTGCTGCCCTGGACATATACGGTTGAAGAGGATACGGCGGATCGGATCGTCGTCTGCTTGCAAACCGAGCTGGCAAGAACGCCTTTTTGGATGCGCAAGCGCGTGACGCTGTGTACCGGCGATCGCGGCTTTGCGCTCGAGGAGACAATCGCGAACGCGGGAGCGGAGCCGCTGTACTACAATTGGGGGCATCATCCGGCGTTCGGCGCGCCGCTGCTCGAGGAGGGCTGCCAGATCGACTTGCCGACCGGGACGGTTGCGGTAACGCCAGATTATACCTATACAGAGACAGCGCTTTTTGCGGAAGAGCAACGGACCGCTTGGCCGAATTTGCAGGAGAAGAACGGGGCGACGTCGGACGCGGGAACCGTTCCCGGCCCGGAGCGGCGCACGTCGGACAGCTTCCATCTGGAACTGAAGGAGGGGTGGGTGTGCCTGCGCAATCCACGGCTCGATTTGGGTGTGGGTTTGGCTTGGGACGCAGCGGTGTTTCCCTATTTGTGGATGTGGCAATCGTACGGAGGCAACTTCGGATATCCGTTCTATGGGCGGGATTACACCCTTGCCTTAGAGCCGTTCACCATCCCGATCGAAACGCTGCCGGAATCCATCGCTGCGGGACAAGCGCGGGAACTGCGGCCGGGAGAAGCGGTCTCCACGACACTTTGGGCCGGATTAACAGAAGGTCGTTTGCCTGTCAAGCGAATCGACGCGAGGACGGGCAATGTGTTCACATCATAAGAAAATCGAGAGGACGTGAAACGGGCATGAGGCTGCTTGGCAAAACGGCAATTGTTACCGGAGGCGCATCCGGCATCGGAAGAGAAGGCTGTCTTCGCTTCGCCGCAGAGGGCGCGCGCGTAGTCATCGCGGACATCGACGATACGCGCGGCGAAAGCGTTGTCCAAGAAATCATGGGCAGCGGCGGCGAAGCTCTGTTCGTCCACACGGACGTTTCGCAGGCGACTCACGTCAGCCGGATGGTGGATGCGGCGAAGTCGGCATACAGCCGCATTGATATTTTATTTAACAACGCTTTCTGGTACAAGGTGGCGCCAGCGCTGGAGCTGACGGAAGAGGCGTGGAACCGTACGATCTCCGTCACGTTGACCGGCACCTTTCTGTGCTGCAAGCATGTCTTGCCCGAGATGATCGCGGCCCAAGGCGGGTCGATTATCAATACCGCTTCGGTCGGCAGCGTTGTGGGTTTTGCCGCGCATCCGGCGTACAATGCGGCCAAAGGCGGCATAGTGATGCTGACGAAAAATTTGGCGATCGACTACGGACGGCACGGCATTCGCGTCAATGCGATCAGCCCGGGCATTATCGAAACCCCGGTGTCTGCGGCGGCAATCCGCGATCCTGAAATGAACGAATTTTATATGAAGAAATGCTTGGTCGGCAGAGTCGGACAGCCGGCGGATGTCGCGGCGATGGCGGTGTTTTTGGCGTCCGACGAATCCAGTTTCGTCACAGGTGCCAATATGGCGGTCGATGGCGGCTGGACTGCCAAGTAGTGTGGTCTGGACGGACCGCGCAATGACAATCAGGAGGCGAAACCTTACATGTTAACGGCAGGTGTGGCAAGGCGGATCATCAATCCGTCTCTCGACGTTCCCCATGCGGGTTGGGGGGCGCAGACGCATATTGAGGCGGACAGCATAGAAGCCGATTTGTGGACGACAGCCGCTGTCATTGGCGATGACAAGATGACGGCAGCCGTCCTTATCGACGTGGACACCAGTCATTTCAGTTTGGCGCAGGCGGACGAAATCCGCCGGCAGGTGGCTGAGCGAACCGGATTCGCGCTTGCATGCGTTCGCGTATCAACAACACATACCCATTCAGGACCGATGCTGCTTAGCGAATATTACCCGAATCATCGCGAGGCGATCGACGCCTATTTCGCACATATTTGCAGCGCGACTGTCGAAGCTGCAGCGGAGGCCGCCGATCAGAGAGTTGCCGTGACCGTCCACGCCGGGAATGGCGAATGCCGGATCGGCCGCAACCGTCGGCAGCGGCTGGAAGATGGCCGGATGGTCGTTGGCTACAACCCGGATGGCATTACGGATCCGATCGTCGGCGCCATCCGCTTCGACGATACGCATGGTCATACGTTGCTCAGCATCGTTCACTATGCTTGCCATCCGACGATGCTTGGGTTTGATAACAAGTTGTTTAGCCCGGAATATCCGGGCGTAACCAAACGCGTCGTCGAAAAGTTGATTGGCGGAACCTGCCTGTTTCTGCAAGGCGCTGCCGGCAACATCGGTCCGGGACCAGAAGGTTTTCAGACGAACGTGGCGGCCATGAAACGAATTGGCACGGTGCTTGGTTACGAAGCGGCCAAAGTGTTGACGGAGCTCGCCGCGCCTGCGGCCGAATTTCGTTTCGACCGCGTCGTGGAGTCAGGCGCCCCGCTCGGCTTGTGGCGAGAACTGCCGCGCACTCTGGCAAGCCTGGAGTTCGAGGTGCGCAGCGTTCCTGTCCGATTGCCGCTTCAGACGCAATTGTCGGTGGAGGAAGCCGCGGTACGGGCGAACGGCTTGACACAGGAACTGGAGCGGCTGCAGCGGAGCGGCGCTTCCGGGGAACGGATCCGCGAGATCACGTTCCAGGCCAAAAGAGCTTATTTTGCGCTGCGCCGTTCGGAGCTGTATTTCGGAAAAAGCGAGCTGAACGTGGAGGCGCATATCGTTCGAATCGGAGATATCGCGCTGGTCGGCTTGCCTGTGGAAATTTTCAATGAAACCGGTTTGGTTGTGCGCGAAGGATCTCCGTTCGCCCATACGCTGGTCAGCGGCTACGCGAACGGCTGGCAAGGGTATTTGCCCACTCGCGCGGATTATCCGCTCGGCGGATATGAGGTAGACACGACACCTTTCGCGCCGGGAGCAGACGAACGATTGGCGGATGCGCTGATCGCTGCATTATGCGAGATGAAACACGATGATTAACGGGAGGAAAGACATTGGCAAAAAAAGTGAGATTGGCCGTTATCGGCGGCTCGCGCGGCGGGGCATTCGGCCATGCGCTTTCGATACTCGCAGATCGCTTGGAGCTGACGGCCGTGTGCGATTTGAACGAAGCGGTTCTTCAGGAATGGAAGAGAAAGTACCCCGAAATCGTTACGTTCTCCAGCTATGATCAGTTATTGGAAAGTCCGTTGGTCGATGCCATTTATCTGGCGACCCCGATGTTGATTCACGCCGATCAGGCGATTCAGGCGCTACGCGCGGGGAAACACGTTCTGAGCGAAGTGATTGCCGCTCATACCATTGAAGACGGGTGGAAGCTGATTGAGGCGGTGGAAGCGAGCGGCTTGAAGTACATGATGGCGGAAAATTATTGCTATACGCGCGAGAACAAAATGGTTCAGCAGATGGCTGACGCAGACGCCTTCGGCGAGATTACCTATGCGGAATGCGGATACATTCACGACGTCCGCAATTTGCTGCATGGCGCGGACGGGAGTTTGACCTGGCGCGGACAATGTGTACACGATTTTAACGCCTGTACATACCCGACCCATTCGCTCGGTCCGATCGCCAAGTGGCTCGGCATTCATCAACCGGGCGGTGATTTTTTCGAGGAATTGGTCACCTTCAATACGAAAAGCCGCTCAACGGCCAACTATTTTCGGGAACGGTTCGGAACGGATCACCCAGGTGCGCAGCCCGATTTCTGGCGGCAGGGGGACAGCTCCACAACGCTTATCCGCACGAAGAAGGGCGTTGTCGTGTCGCTCCGCGTCGACATCCAGTCCGCCCGTCCGCACAATATGGTGCACTATGGGCTGCAAGGGACGGAAGGCGCGTATCTCGGACCGCGATTCGAAGGCGAGGACCCGCTCATTTGGCTGCACAACGAGGTGTCTGGCACTTCCGGGAACGATCCGCATTGGGATTCACTATGGCATCATAAGAGCAAATGGGATCATCCGGATTGGCGAGCGTGGGAGAGAGAGGCGCTCCATACCGGACACGGCGGAGGTGATTTCTTCGTTATCCGGGAATTCGTCTCTGCCATACAGGAGGACAGAAAGCCTGCGATCGACGTTTACGACGCGGTGACTTGGAGCTCGCTGTTCGCGCTGTCGATGCAGTCGGTTTCTGGTGGCGGTTCGCCAGTGAAGTTCGTCGATTTTTACGGAAAAAACAAAGACAACACCCGCCTGCCAGAATAAGTTCAGGGAGTGAAACGCCCCTGATTGCTGACATGCCGTTCTGACTGCTGAACGGGATACAAGCGTGACCGTAAAGCTGCCATCGGCATTGGCGGATGCAAATATGACTGGGATGACGTAAGCATTCAGTCTTCCAATTTAGGTTCAGCCTATCGAGAAATCAACATGCGTGCAGGGGGAAAGGCTCGTCATCAATAATATCTGAGAAGATGAAGAGCGTCCGATGGCGTATTTGTCGCTAGGTTCCATGACCGAAATGTGGTAACTTGAACTCACTTATGGGGGAAATGAAAAAAGGAGGCGGGGCTTTTGCGTCTCCTTTCAACATTATGGGGAGAGATCAATGTGTTGAGCATTTTTTTCGACAATACCGATTCGAACAAGGATGTATCCATGCAAGCTCTTATGTTAAAATCTTATTGACTTCAAATACCATTGATCGGGCTGCGAATGATTCCTCGCGAGAAACCAGATGTCCGTGAAAGCGGACGATGGCTTTCTGACTTTGTCCCATGCCTGGTTGAAGTCGTTCCAGCCGAAATTGATCGAAAGATTGCGAATGAGCAAAGCAAGCGGATATTGATGGCTGTACCCCGCGCTCTTCGCTTCTTTGCGAACGACCAGTTGATTCAGCTCCTGCACCAGATTGTCGAACGATTCAATACAGACAAAGGAACGGTGCTGATGCTGAAACAGTTGTCGCGCTTCCATCTGATCATAGAACAAATGGGTAATTTCAACCCCCAATTTGCGCCCGCGGCTGTCTTGAAGAACTGCGTCCGGCTTGTCATGCATGTAGAGCAGCCGTAGACGGTTATCGGTTAATTGATTATAGAGGCCGATAAAGTGGCGAACCGCTTCCCGCTCCAGCATACGTTTGGATGTTATGGCTTTCGATTGCAAATGTTCTCCCCCTTCTTATCCGGAAAGGCCTGCCCGTACGGATGATTAGTCCTTCTATTCTATTATAGTGAATATCTGCGCGATTCGGGAGTGTTAATCCAGAAGGAACTATACCGTCGGCTCATTCGGCGGTCTTCGTATATGTTGAGATTTAAGAATTCGATTGAAGTTGTCAGAAAAATCTGATATAAATTGAATGGAGTTATCTGGTATGTGTGTCTGGTGTAAACTTGGATTACCATGGAGGAGCACATATTTCATAAGCCGTACGCCTGGGCAAAGTATTTGGTCCCTGACCGAATGCTTTTATTTATTTTAGGAAGTTATTAGAGATAAGGGATGCCGTTGAAAGGAGGATTAACTTGGAAAAAGAACAGGTTTCTGCTGAAGTTGCTATTGATTTAAGAAAGAAAATGGAGCAAATATGGGAAATTAATAAATCTTACTGGTATCCATTAAATGAATGTGATAGGCATGACGTAATAGCTTTTAATTCTGAATTCATTGAAAATAAAGAAAAAGTAAATGAAATTATTACTTTGTTAGAAGAACATGGAGTAGAACAGGTACTTGAATTTCTTGAAACAGGACAAACCTGTAGAATAAATGTTGCAAATCTACATCCCTTTTACTGTTACAATGATGATTTAACAGGGGGAGAAGGATTCTGGTTTTCAGACAAAATGGACTGGATTATTTACGCTTCTCACGAAGGGACAATAACTTTTGGCGGGAAGTGGTTAGTTGAAGTACTAAAGTCAAAATGGTCCGATTGGAACAATCATATTGATTGGGATACAAAGAACTGATACAAGTACTATCCAAAGAACCTGTCTCATTGTTAGGAGTGACTAAGGTATATCTTATGGTCGTTTCTATGTATTAATTTCAACATGTTTGTGATAACACTACCTATATTTTCATCCCATCCATTTTTGGTATAATGAGCTTAATGTGAATTATAAATACTCATTCGGAGGGCATGATGAAATTTGTTTTTGATTTAGACGGCACCATTTGTTTTCATGGACAACCTGTGTCTGAGACTCTTTTAAAATGTTTCGAAGATTTAGTTAATGAAAATCATGAAATTATATTTGCTTCAGCTCGTCCTATTCGAGACATGCTTCCCGTTATTCATCAACGCTTCCATAAGTATTCACTTATAGGTGGGAATGGTTCGCTCGTTTCTACGTATGGAAGCATCACACATATTGAATCATTTCATAACGCACAAGTATTGAAGGTGCTGCAATTTATAGAAGAGCATCAAGCCACCTACTTAATCGATAGTGATTGGGACTACTCTTATACGGGACCTTTAGATCATCATATCCTAAAAAATGTCGATGCTTCTAAGCTTGCTAAGCAAGTTCCTATCGAGTCGCTCATGTCCGTTGTGAAAATACTAATTCTTACAGCAAATGACATGGAGAATCTGGCCGAAAAGATTACTAACCTTGGCGTTGTTATTCACCGGCATAGAAACGAGAATGTCCTTGATATAAGTCCGCAAAACATTCATAAGTGGAATGCTCTAAAGCAGCTGGGAGTAAAGGAAAAGCAGTTTATCGCATTTGGGAACGATGCCAACGATATTCCTATGTTTAAAAAAGCCCAACATACAGTTATGATCGGTCATCACGATGATCTGGCACAATATGCTACTGAGACAATACCACTTGAGGGAAATTACGAAGAAAAAATCGTGGCAAAATTGAAGGAGTTGGCTTTTGGGCAGCTGATTAACTAGCTTAAATTAGAGAAAGAACCCCTTACACATACATATTAAGGGTTCTTTCTTATGGTTTAGTAACAGCCTGCCCTCCACCGAAATGAGCGTGCTTCACTTAACGATGTTTTTCATCGTTAAAATAAGAATTCCAGGTCAATCCGTCACGTTAATGATGATTTTGGATCTATGTCAATAGAGTGGACGGTCTGAAAAAAGCTTGTTTTTATAAAGCGTTGCTATAGTACATGGCTTCGAAGCGATCAGGTGACATGTA
>NZ_JAGGLB010000032.1 GCF_017874215.1 Paenibacillus eucommiae | reverse complement strand
CCATGAAAACATCATCATAATTTACCTTATTTAGTAAATTATTCTTCATTACATTTCATGTCAGATTCAATGCATGCTTAATGTGAAAAACATCGCTAAAGTAGCAGTTCCTCTAGGTTGCGCACGCTGGCGGGGCATTCATCATACCCAGTCCCGCAATCGCTAGGAAGTCTTCTCCATCAAGAGAAAAACCCTTGCTGGCTGTCCGTTTGAGCTTGGTGTTCGTGCGATTGTAGCTAGAGAGAATGGGTGTGGGCGGAAGAGCGTTAGCGTCCGCCTTTAAAGATTTGTTCCATCCCCTCATCCATACCATTCAAGGGAACAATTCTTTAACAGCAGCTGGAGCCCACACCCTTTCCCTCCGCAACGCCGCTCCCACATCACGAACACACTCATCAAAGGACGCCGCAAGGCGTCTTTCTTTATTAATTGTACATATAGTAAGCGAATAAAGCATATCCGCCGCCGATCGCAATGATGTAGAAGATCGTCAGCCGGGTTATGTTTTTCAACTTCTTTTGATCATAGTTCGGATTGCCCTCTTTGTTTTTCTTGGAAACCCCAACTAATATTGTCGTAACCAATGCGAGCAGCATTAGAAAGAAAATGATCGAATAATATCCGAATTCATTCATATTATCGCCTGCCTTTCATTTAGTTTCACTGAGCATAATTATACCATCTATTTCAAAAATGCAAGCTGTTTCAGCATCAAATCTTCATTCATGCGAACTAACTGTTCCCCAAATGAAATTCCGTCTGTTCACCTTCACGCTTTCCCCGTTTCTGACTCAAGACACTCAATGCCATTCATATAGGGACGAAGGGCCTTGGGAATCCGGATGCTTCCGTCCTCTTCCTGATGATTCTCCAGCAGTGGAATCAATATTCTCGGAGAAGCCACTGCCGTATTATTGAGGGTATGGCAATACCGCAGCTTTCCATCCGCTGCACGATAGCGAATTTGTGAACGACGGGCCTGGAAATCAAGAAGATTGGAAGACGAATGAGTTTCCCCATAAGCTTTCCGGCTCGGCATCCAGGTTTCTATATCGAATTGTTTATAGGTTTTCTGCGACATATCCCCCGTACAGACGGCCATTACACGATAAGGCAGCTCAAGAGCTTGCAAGAGATCTTCTGCATTCTGTGTGATTTCTTGCAGAAGCTGCTCCGATTTCTCCACAGCGCCCTCGCAAAGAACAACCTGCTCTACCTTGGCAAATTGATGAACACGATACAAGCCATGCACATCTTTACCAGCAGAGCCTACTTCACTTCTGAAGCAAGTCGATACAGAAGCAAGACGGATTGGCTCGGATACGTCTACGACTTCATTGCTGAAACATGCGATCAGCGGAACCTCTGAGGTTCCAACCAGCCACTTGTCTTCTCCCGTTATCCGATACGTCTGATCTTCACCCGTTGGAAAAAAACCGGTATTCATTAATGCTTCGGTTCGCACCATTAGGGGCACCTCATACAGCGTAAACCCTCTGTTTACTAACAAGTCAAGAGCCATCTGCTGTACAGCCCGATGCAGAAAAACTCCAGCTCCCTTCAGGTAATAATTCCGGGCTCCTGCTGTTTTTACACCGCGAGAAATATCTATCATGTTGTGAAGCGTCCCTAATTGGAGATGATCCTTCAATTCAAAAGGAAAGCTGAACGGCTCTCCTTCCCTCCGGACCTCCTTATTATCTGCATCCGAGCGACCAAAAGGTGTATCTGGAGAAACTATATTGGGCACCAGCATCATTACTTTATTAAATTGTTGTTCTGTATTAGCCAGCTCAGTCTCTAAAGTGGATAGCTGTTCATGAAGATCCCTACCTTGTTTTTTTAACACTTCTGCCATTTCAAGTTCTTCTGTTTTCACACATATACTCATATCTAGGGCCAATTTGTTCCTAGTCTGCCTAAGGTGTTCCACCTCTTGCAACAGCTTGCGTTTGGTTTCATCCCAAACCAGCAGTTCCTCAATGGAGACTGCTATTCCTTTTTGATCTGCAACAGTTTGAACCAGCTTTCCATGTTCCCGAATCCATTTGATATCCAGCATGTTCCCGCGCTCCTTTAAAATAGAATGCAAAAAACGCCCTCATCCTTATGGGACGAGGAGCGTTTTTCTCGCGGTGCCACCCAACTTGACCGGACAGTATGACTACTGTCTGATCCTCTCTGGTTCCGCTGTAACGGGCGGGCCGGTTAGCTTAGGAGAAACCTTGGTTCCTCTTGACGAAAACGCCTCAGAGTTGGATGCTCTTCATCGGCAAAT
The DNA here is from genome assembly GCF_017874215.1 of Paenibacillus eucommiae. Lineage (GTDB taxonomy): Bacteria > Bacillota > Bacilli > Paenibacillales > NBRC-103111 > Paenibacillus_AI > Paenibacillus_AI eucommiae. Next base: position 119,610 of record NZ_JAGGLB010000032.1, on the reverse strand, counting down.
GGTCGATCATTCACTTTTGTGTAGTATAACGTATTCTATCATATATATTCAAGTACTTTGTTTTTCCTTATTACGGTGCCTTTATACGACCGAAGCTTCAAATGGTGAAGAATAGCCGCTGATTGCACTAAGAATATGATGGGCCTCATCGCTGCTCATGGAACCGAAACGCTCGGCGGCATTCACTATTTTCGGAAAAAGATGAACATCCCCGGCACTGGCAAAGCCGCTGATTCCTGGAAAGGACAACACAAACTGCACACATGCATCAATAATTTCCTGAGTATCAAACGGTTCGTACCAGGTTGCATAGCTCCGGGCTTGTTTGTCATCCCATGGTCCTTTGGCAATAGCCTTAATAACCCTGACAGCAGCTCCTTGCTTATCCGCCACCGTCATAAACAAATCGAAAGCCTCGCGGTACGCGGGAAGCGAATACAAGTAGTAATTGAGCGGCAGCAGGACCGTGTCAAAGGGATAACGCCGCAAGGCCTCCATATGTGTTGATGGTGCCAAATGCCCATGCCCGGTAATTCCGATTGCTTTCACAATTCCTTGTTCCTTGGCCTCGACTGCGGCCTCCAGGGCACCGCCTTTTTTTGTGCAAAGATCAAGCTCAGATAGATCTCCTACCGCATGCAGCTGAATGAGATCAAGCTTATCTGTTTGCAGTCTTTCCAGAGAACGATAAATTTCCGCTTTCACCTTCTCATAGCTGCGTTCACCGGTTTTGGTTGCTAGGAAGATTTTATCGCGAATGCGCGGCATCCATGGACCCATGCGAAGCTCAGCATCACCGTAGCTGGCCGCAGTATCAAAATGATTGACGCCATGCTCCAAGGCAAATGAGATCGAAGCATCCGCTTCTTCTTGACTTACACTGCCTAGACTGGCAGCACCGAACATAACAACAGAGCTGTTATGCCCGATTCGTCCAAGCTTTCGTTCCTGCATGCTGACACCTCCAAAGGAAAATTCGTACAAATAATTGTTGTCTTGAATGCAGCTAGATAGATTGGCTTAGGCTGGTATACGCTTTTATCGCGACAGCTAGTTCGTTTTCTGTTTTGCTTTGTTCATTTTCAAGCTCCCATAGAACGGTTTTGATAGCTGAGCTTTTGGCGTCAATCTGAGCAATCGTGCTCTGCACTTTACCTTGTAAAATCCAATCCGTGATCAAGCCATCGAAGAAATTGTCAGAAAAACGAAGAAAGGGGCTTGCATCCATTTCCATAGTCAGGGAAGCACGTACGTCTCTCATCTCTTTATCGAAGCGCACCAAGCTTTGTTGAGCGTTATGGATATGTGCAATGGCTTCATCCAACTCATCATGTTTGCCTGGTGTCACTGCCGTCTCATCTATTGATGAATCCAGGGAATCCCAATGTATGGATGATAAAAAAGCATTTTTGGCTAGGTCAAGCTTCGTTGTGACAATATGACCTTCTTGCAGAGCTTCGGCCAGCTCCTTGAGCAATATCTTCAGCCCCGCTTTCCTCTCGGCCAGCTCATGAAGCTGCCTGACCACGCCAGGGTCGCCATTCTGAAGCAGCTTTTCCCTATTTCCCAAAGCATTCTTCTCTTCCAGATCCCAGTCCTGAACCACACTCAGCTTGGTTTTCAATGCTTCTATTTCTGCCTTAATGTTAGTAATCTCATGGTTTACTTCTTCGTATTTAAGCTTTGCCCCCAACATTTCGAGCTCAAGCTGCGTTTCTTTCTTTTGCCTGATAGTTAAGAAAAACCTGGAAAAAGACATTCCTTTCAGCCTTTCCACATCGCTTTCCTCTTTGTTCAGCTGCCGTTCCCACTGTATAGCTTGATTTTCTCTCTCCACCAGTTCCTCTTCAAGAGCCAGCAAACGCTGCTTCCATATCCGTTGCTGCCGTCCCTGCTCTCTGGCTGCAGCTAGCTTTTCGTTAAGTGCATCAAACATAGTTCTTACACCTCCATACTAGCTTATACCCTTTAAAGCAGATTTAAACGCAGATTGTTTAGATGAAATCAACCTCAATATTGAAATAGGTACGCAAGGCTTCGCTGTATGCTTCTTTGGATTGTGGAATGAAAGCATGTACACCATCGGCGTTAAAGATCCGAAACTCCTTTCCGGCAACCGTATTTCGTCCCTCCCGGGTACGGATAGCAATCATAGCATCGCCAATGAAAATAGAATCCGGAGCATTCTCGCACCAATAGCTGGCCATAACAAAATCCTTTGGCAGCTGGGGCTCTTCAGTGAAGGAATAGAGCTGATTCCATTGACCCTTATATAATTCACAGAGCATCCATCCATAGTATGGATCACGCTCTAAGCGGTAGCACTCCTCTCCTTGCTGCTGCTCAAGCCCCTCTGCCATTTGAATGGGGCGGCGGGGAACTATACCTCCCACTCCCACGTCACACAAGTAAAAGCCATTGTCGGCCTGAACCTGAAGGACTTGATGACGCCGTTTGGGAGGGAGCTGTGTCTCATTTCTCCAAAAGCGGGCCATAAAGGAAGTTACAGGATAGCCAAGCTCCTGAAGCAGCCAGGCAAACAGGGCATTGAGCTCAAAGCAAAAGCCCCCGCGGCGCTTAACCACAATTTTCCCAAGGAGTGCTTGAATATCCAGGGATAACGGTATGCGCTGTAAAATATCAAGGTTTTCATAAGGGACTGTATGCAAATGACGTTCCTGCAGTTCGGCAAGTACGGCGGCACTACCGTCCAATGGACCTTCGTAGCCTATCCGGTCAAGGTAAGCACGCACTTCCGGTTTTAGAGCATTGCGTCCATCTATCATGATATCAACTCCTTCATCTAATTCATCCAATATACATCCTAATATACACCCAACTTGATTGATCTGTCTGCACCTAGTAGCATCTTCAAGAACTTTGCGGTAGGATGGTTATGGAGAAAGAGAAATGAATTCGAAATCTTTGCTGGGAGGCTGTTTAGTTTGAATGATGTCATTATTATTGGCTCAGGCCCTTGCGGGCTGTCTGCTGCCATAGAAGCCAAACGTGCGGGTTTAAACCCTCTCGTTATAGAGAAGCACTGCATGGTCTACTCGATTTATTCGTATCCTACGCATTTGCAATTTTTCAGCACTGCTGAGCTGCTGGAAATCGGTGGATATCCTTTTATAACTCCGAATGATAAGCCTTTTCGCCAGGAGGCCTTAGTCTATTACCGGACTGTAGCACTTCGTGAAAATTTAGCGATAAAAACTTATGAAGAAGTCACCTTGGTTGAGCGCCGCCAGCAGCATTATGAAGTTCACACGGTTGACAGATTTGGACGTTCAGCCCGTTATGAATCGCGATTTGTAATCCTCGCAACCGGTTATTTTGATCAGCCTAATTTGCTTGGTATTACAGGCGAGGAATTGCCTAAAGTCACCCATTACTATCGGGAAGCCCACCCATATACAGGAATGAAAGTAGCTATTATAGGCGGGAGTAATTCTGCAGTCGATGCAGCAATGGATTTGCTGAGGGTTGGAGCCGAGGTCACGATTGTGTATAGGGGTGCACAAATTTCATCTGTTATTAAACCCTGGGTTCGCCCCATTTTTGAGAGCATGGTGAATAAAGGAAAGATTCGCATGTTGTTTGATTCCCAAGTGCAGGAAATTACGGAAAGCTCAGTACGTGTAAATACGGCGGGAGTTATCCAGGACATTCCTAATGATTTTGTCTTGGCATTAACAGGATTTCGGCCAGACAGAACACTGCTGACTTCTCTGGGCATAGATATTAATGAAGAAACAGGTGCCCCCTATTATAATCCTGAAACGATGGAAACGAATGTCAAGGGATTTTACGTGGCGGGTGTAGTGGCCTCCTCTAAATATGATGCCAATGAAATTTTTATCGAAACGGGACGCAAGCATGGTAATCATATTGCCTCTCATATGGCTTCGTCGCTTGTTTGAAAGCTCACCCAAAAATTCCCATTCATGCCCAAACATGAAATGGGAATTTTTTTCACTTTTCATACGAACACCTCTTCCCATAAGAACAAATGTTTGGTATAATAAAATCAAACAAATGTTCCCAATAGTGAAGGAGGTTGTTAGCATGATGAGCATCAGTCACAATTACCGTTTTATAGAACGAGATTATTGGTATGGGAAAGCATTGTCTAACAGCGAACATCTCTTGCCTTCGCAAATTGACGAGATTCTCGATCAGATGCAAAGCGATTATTGTGATTATACATTCAAGTTTTTTGGGGATGGTTCTGTCATCGTTATCGATAATGAAACAAACGGCCGGATCAATCCGAAAGAATTAACCGGTGCTGTACTGGACTTTTACATCCGCAAGAGAATTCATCTCATTAAAGTTAATCTACAGGAAAAGCAGCTTCAATACGCATAATCGCCAGCTTCTACTGACATACATGTACAAACAGACCACTGGATGGCTATGTGCACATCAACAATGGTCTGTTTGTCATCTGCCTTTAATCTGGCTGCTTGCCCGCATAAAGAATCAAGTTTTACCATGCTCTGTCTATCGATACACTATCATCTTCAAAAAGCTGACTGCCTATTTGAACTTCGATAAATTCAAGTGCTGTAACAGCCCTCACCCCGTGCTTGGCACCACTAGGAATTTGAAACACATCTCCAGGTTTGACAGCGGAAATTGTATCCTCAAATATAAACTCTCCAGAACCGGAGATAATCGTCCAAGTTTTATTTCTTTTCAGATGCATATGGTAATGAATATGTTTCCCCGGAAGCAGTTCCATTTTCTTTGTTAAAGTTTCCATTTCCGGCTCTGTTTCAGTACCTGACTTTGAATAATCCAATACCCGGTATGTTCCCCAGCCTTTTTCTTCAAACATAGGCTTTTGCTTAAAGAAATTCAGCTTTTCTTTGATCTGATTGGATTTATTTTTACTTGCAACAAGAATTCCATCCGGGCTTGCTGCAACGATAACATGAGATACGTCGATGACCTGTATGGGATAAGGAAGCTCATTTACTAGATGGGTATTTAAGCAATCCTCTGAAACTTGCCCATATCCGATCACATTATTGTCTAAATGATTAGTAAGTGTGTCCCAACTCCCTAAGTCTTTCCAAGCTCCATGATAGGGAACGACGATAGAATGGCTTGTTTTTTCTGCAACCTCATGATCGAAGCTTTGCTCTGGAAGATTTTCATAACAGTTAAGCAGATCTTCATAATCAACAGGCAGCCCCTTCGTTTGTAAATAAGAAAGCATGAATTTTAATGAAAACGCGAATACTCCACAATTCCACAAAGCCTGCTTCTTTATCAAGCGGCTAGCTTTTTTTACATCAGGTTTTTCTACGAAACTAGCAATAGAATAGTAGTCTGTAGCATTATTAAATCGTGGTACAATATAACCAAATTGGTTGGATGGGTATCTGGGAACAGTTCCTAGAAGAGCTAAATCTGCATGGGATTGCGAGAGCATCTCTGGAAACTTATGCAGGATTTGAAAGAAAGAAGCATCAACGAATGAATCAACTGGAAGGATGCATATCGGCTCATCTAAGCTCACATTCAATTTGGAATGAAAGTAGCTTGCAGCTAATGCAATAGCTGAGAACGTTCCCCTCTTATAGGGTTCGCTGATAATTGGGATCGAGTCACCTACATGCTTTTGTGTAATTTCAGCTTGGATTTGATGTGTAACGATAAAGGTGGAATGAAGCAGTCCAACTGAATCTAGTTGTCTACAAATTCTTTGAATCATAGACTCTTTTTGACCATCCTCAGCTGCTAAGAGTTTTAAAAATATTTTTGACCTGATTTCATTGGAAAGCGGCCAAAGTCTTTTACCAGAACCACCTGATAGGAGAACAACATGCAACATTTATTCCTCCCTTCGTAAATACCTATTCTATTTATCTTTATTGTTTAGATATCACCTTTTCTACAGCCTGTTTCATTAGAAGACCAGCACGGTCCCACGAATACTGAAGCATATCTTGTCTGCCCTGGCGCCCTTTACTCTTGCATAAATCAGGATTTTTATAAGCAAATCTCATTTGTTTTTTAAGGCTGCTAATCTCCGGTTCTGCCCAGCGCTGCCCTTTTTGTACAAACAATCCGCGAAATCTTCGTGCTATGGCGTGTTTACTGTTCATACTTATCGCTGGACTTTTTAGTTTGTATTTGACAAAAAATGAATTTTTGCTTGTTAAGAAATCCATATGGCCGCCCCACCCGGTAGCAATAACTGGAACGCCGCTTGCCAGCGATTCTAGAAAAGGCAATCCGACGCCCTCTCCCCTGGTCGGAAGCACAAAAGCTTGGCCCATCGTATAGATGCCTTTATGTTGTTCCGTGTGCAGATGTCTGCCTATAACCGAAACAGGAGCCGTTTTCTTACGTATGCCGAGTTTTCTTTTATAGCGTTCGATTTGCATCTTGATCCATTTTTCGTTTTCATACTTGGCATATCCGTTTGTTTTGATCACTAACAGCACTTTGTCTGAGGCGGAAAACTCTTCCCAATAAGCCCTTAGTAAAGCTTCAGGATTTTTTCGATGCTGGAAGCCAAAAACAGATACGAATACAAATCTGCCATTTGAATTTGGCAATCGCAGCTTCTTATTGCTAGGAATATACCTTACTGTATCAACGCCATGAGGAACTATGAAGATGGGTACACTAACGCCGCTATTTCTAAGAGCTTGCTTATTTTGAGTCGAAGGTACAAAGACGGAATCCACCCTGTTCAAATTGGAGAGCCAACGCTTTGGTATTTTTGTTGTCTCCCATACAGTATTGATCATGATATGATCAAAGTATTTCCTTTCCTGTTTCAAGTTCATGCTACTAGGCAAATAATGATAAATTAAAACCCTTTTCATGCTTTGGCCCTTGACTTGTCTTTGCTTTTTCCTGGAACCTTCTGTCCTAACTTCCACACCATGCCTTTCTAATGCGCGAACATACGATCTGCTCGCTATGCCAAGACCGCTAACTTTTTTGACTGGCCCCTTCCATGTGACTTGATATTTGGGGACCATGACTATATCACCTTTGCTTTTCTTACATACCATTTACGTTTATGAAAAGAGACAGATCTATATTTTTTAGATAAGACCTTTATCTTTGATTTTGATAATTGTCCAGCGTTCATATTGAAGCTTTTGTTCAAAGCTTTCTTTAGAATAAGTCCGCCTGGGTATTTGGAGTAGAAAAAGTTTCCATACGTTTCAAATTCCGAGAAAGTAAACTGCTTCGATTTGTTAATACTCTTTAGTATTGCTGAATACCAGCTCTTATGATGTTTAGCTTCAATCGCCTTTTTCAGCTTCACAAGCTTTGATCTCTCAAATAGCATATAATGGGTAACGAAGGATGATGACGACTTGGCTTTTTTTCCGAGCAGCTTTTTATAAGTTTTAAAATATTCTGGCTGGCTCCAATTTCTGCAATAAAACAAAGTCTTTTCATTCGTTCTAAAAATATGCGGCCTAATAAGCACTGTATCTGCATCGATGACTAAATAATAATTGGAACGACATAAGGAATCCCCGCTCATCTTCAATAATTGTTGAAACAGCCAGCCAGAGCGATCCCATTTCTTTGAACGATAATGAATATGTTTTTTTGTAATAGGGAGGACCGTATTTTCATCAACAAATTTGCATCCTTTTCTTTTGCAAAGTTCTATAATTTTTTCACTTCTTGGGCTAACGATCAGGATATCACCTATAGGGTGCATCACATTTTTTTTCACAGCATCAATTACAAAAGGGAGTGTGCCTAAATCCTTCTCAATAGCAGGAATTAAGACATCAATTTTTGCACGGCTGCTTATTTGGCTCTTTAGTGGCATGGCCTATTCTCATCTCCATTTGACAAGTAATGAATTATACTATGTCCAAGTTGCAGGAAAGGTTTGGGCAATCAAAAAAAGGGACGAATAGGAAAAAAGAAAAAAGACCTTAGCATTTCCTTTCGGCAGGAAAACGCTAAGGTCTTATAATCATTACATTGCGAAAATGTATGGTTCTCATTTCATGTATTAAATGTCTACACCATAAAACTGTCGTGTATTACTCAGAAGCTTTGCTGCGGTTTTTTCAACCGAGAGCTGCTTTATATAGGCGATTTGTTCAATCACGTCCATAATCATTATAGGAAGTGTTTCTTTCCCAGCAAATGGACCTTCAAATGGCCATGGACCGTCGGTTTCTACCATCATAAGCTCCAAAGGGTAGATCGACGCGAGAGATTGAATTTCCTCTTCGTAGAGCACATCTGGAGTAATAGAGATATAATAACCTGCAGATATCATTCGCTGGATCGTCTGAGCATTCCCCTTAAACCAGTGGAAATGCGCTTTGCTTACTCCATACTTGTGTAACAGGTCACAGGCCAAATCCGCGTCTTCATATACAGCATGAAGGACTAATGGTTTATTCATCTCTTTGCTCAGTACTATAAATCGTTCCAGTAAATCAAGATAGGGTGCGAGATCAAATGACAATCCCTGCTCTTCGGCTTCCTGCCGCTTGTAATAAGGAAGCCCTACTTCCCCGATGGCCGCAATCTCTGCCCGGTGTACCAGGATCCAACTAATAAGTCCGTCTCGTTCCTCATTTGTAGGTGGATCCTGCTCAGGATGATAGCCGCAAGCAGCGAATACCTGCTTCGGAAAACGGCGTTTTAGCCCTATCGTTAAGCGGCTGGAATCCCAGTGCCGGGATACCGCTACAAGTCCTTGAATGCTCGCAGGAAGCCTCTTCGACGATATGGACGGCCCTGCTTATTTCATACATGTCTAAATGAATATGAGCATCGATACCATAGATCATCGTTTACCTCCCTATTTTCGAATGACTTTCTCCACAGTATGCTCTTTTCTCATAATTCCGTAAATCTCCTGCCGCAATTGTTGAAAGGCCAGCTCAAGCATTACGGATTCAAGACGGGGGCGCGGAAATGGAATGGTAAGTTCTTTTAGAACGGTCGTTGGTTTATCTGACAGCACATAAATCCGATCGGATAAATAGAGCGCTTCTTCGATACTATGTGTAACAAATAATACGGAGCGTTTATTTTTTTCCCAAATACTGAGCAGCCAAGCCTGCATTTCCTGACGGGTTAGCGAATCTAGTGAGCCAAAAGGCTCATCCAAACACATCAACTCACGTGGACTTAACAGTGCACGGAGGAATGAGACCCTCTGCTGCATACCCCCTGACAAAACATGCGGATACTCCTTCTCATAACCTGACAGCCCCACTCTTCCCAGCCATTCTCTGGCCTCTTCCAAGGCTTGGCTCCGGCTAGTACCCGTGATTTCTTGAGCCAGCACAACATTCGATTCAATAGAACGCCATGGAAATAAGGCAGGCTGCTGCGGCATATAGCTGATCAGACCTTTTTTCCCGCTTATTTCTTCGCCCTCCAGCCATATTTCGCCAGAAGCAGGCCGGATCAATCCGCCTATGATTTGAAAAAGGGTCGTTTTTCCACTCCCGGAAGGACCGACAATGGACACAAACTCACCAGCGCCAACTTGTAGCGATAAATTAGAGAACACTTCCACCTTTTTATTTTTGCTTTCAAAAGAATGCTTAATATTACGCAGCTCCAGCTTGCTTTTCATCACTATCCCGCCCCCTTCCTCAAGCCTTCGTATTCCAACGGATGATCAACTTTTCCAATAAAGTAATCAGCCCGAAAAATAATAAACTCAAGCAAATGATAATAAAAATAGCAACAAATTCACGGTCTGCCCGGTAGGAAGCTTTTTGCAGCATCATATAAGTCCCGATCCCTTCACCGCTTCCAAGCCATTCGGCAATGACAGCCCCCATAACACTGTATGTGGCTGAAATTTTCAGGCCTGAAAAAACAAAGGGCAAAGCATTAGGCAGCTCAAGCTTGAAAAATATTTGTTTCCGTGATGCTCCAATCAGCTTCATATAGCTGTACATATGTCTGTCAGTTTGCATAAAGCCATCCAACGTCGCTATCGTAATTGGAAAAAAACATACTAATGTAATCACAATAATTTTAGGTAATAGACCAAATCCAAACCATATGATAAGCAGCGGTGCCAGAGCGATTGTCGGAATGTTTTGTGATAATATCAATAGCGGATAAAATCCGGACTTAAACCCCGGAACCATATGCAGCATGCAAGCCATCACCAGCCCCACACCAACGCCTATACTAAAACCTATTAAAGTTATTTGGATCGTTGAGGCGGTATGCATCCATAAACGGGAATAAGCATTGATTCCCTCATGTATGATTTGCAGCGGCGTCGGCAGCAGCCAGCCCGGAACATGCCACCACATCGCTGCAAGCTGCCATACAAGCAAAAGCACCATAACCACCACAACGGGCGGCCATGCTGCTTTTAGCCAGCTTTGCTTACTCATTAACGGTATTTCTCCGTCAATTTATCCATAGATGCTCCAGCAGGGTTATAATATACTTTGATTTGAGACAGGACGTTCGGACTGCCCATCTCAATCATAGCCGTATTCATTTGCTTGATAATATCGAGCAAGTGATCAAGCTGCCCCTCCATGGTCGTTTCAAGCGGACTAACGAAATATTTCACTCCTGAATTCGCAATGACCTCAATAGCTCTGTCCACATAAGGAATGACATCCTCGTTATTGTTCGTTTTCGGCATAATTTGAATACTTACTAATGCATTAGCCATATTCACTATCCCCTTGATTATGATTGATTTATTTGGATTCAGGCAGAAAATCATTTGTAAACGCAGCATCAACATCAAGTGCCTTCTCTAACAGCTTGTGATCGAGCATCCAGGTTGCGTAGTTATCCCAAACTTCTCTTTTTTGTATGCCCCATTGAGCTGCATCGTCCTTATACTTAGGACTTAGCCATTTCTGACTGGCTATCACAAGCTCTTTATCGAGGTCTGGTACTGCCTTGAGGAGCAGGTTTGCTGCATCTTCCGGTTTCTCAATGGCATAATTGTATCCTTTCGCCGCTGCGGCAATGAAGGCTTTGACAATTTCTGGTTTTTCTTTCACCATCTTCTCGCTTGTAGTCAGAACTGGTGTATAATAATCCAGCTTGTCCGTATAATCGGTCAGATAGACCATATTTAATGGTTCATTTCTAAGCTCGGCATCGACACCCGTCCAAGCGTAGTAGATCCAGGCAAAATCAATGTCCCGCTTAACTGCTGTGAAGTAATCAGCTTCTCCGATATTAACAAACTTCACTTTATTAACATCCGCATTTTCAATTTGCATTAAGGAATCAATCACCGCATTCTCGGCAGGCGCACCATATCCACCATACGTTTTCCCCTCGAAATCCTTTGGTGATTTGATGTTCTTGGCCAGCGGCGATGCAAACCCAGAAGTATTATGCTGTATAATAGCTGCAATAGATACAATAGGAAGCCCTTGAATCCGGGCCAGCGTAATCCCTTCCTGCACACCTACACCAAACTCTGCGCTATCCGCAGCAACCATAGCATCCGAGCCATTTGTGCCTGGTTGAATGATTTCTACGTTAAGGCCTTCTTGTTCAAAATAACCTTGGTCTAAAGCAACATACAAGCCTGTGTGATTCGTATTCGGAGTCCAGTCCAAAACTACTTTAACATCCGTCAGCGTTTGCTTAGGTGTCTCGGTGCCTTTAGCCGGAGCTTCTGTTTCTTTTTTGGCGCATGCTGACAAAACCACCATCAGGCTTACCAGCAGCAGCAGTGCATTTCTTTTCCACTTCATGATAATCTCTCCCTTTTTTGTTACCAAAGCCGTAAGCAAACAAAGACCGCCATGGGTTCAAATCCCGGGCGGTCTTCTATCGTATACCATAAGCACACATGTAACTCATGCACATCTTCATCATTCTCTGCGCTGGCATTATCCAGATCAGATTCTAACGGTCAGCGGTATACGTCCGCACTCTCAGCCTGACTTCATCAAGCCCCCGATTAAGGTATTTGGTTGTAACAGAAATATACACTATGCTTTCTACTTATGCAAGTATAAAAATATTGCAGACTCCCTTATTCTACATAGATCTCAAATTGTTAATGCAGTTAATTATTCACATCATTAATCATCATTAAAAATCATTAATTATTTTCAATCAGCCACTCTCTTAGTCTTTGACCTTCACGCTCCGCATCCTTAAAACCAAGATCATACAGGAGCTGCAGCTTGCTTACATTTTTCTCTACGCGGCTTATCTTCAGAGCATTTGAGGGGCGGATCACGAAGGCTTTCCCCTCCTTTTCCAAGCGTTCGATCGTTTCCAATGTGTTGTTATAAATCACACTCCGGTTCATGAGCACTTCGGCAAGCCCTTTAAATTTCGGATAGACACTTTGAACAAACCATTTCTGCTTAAAGGGCGTTTTACGGTAGCCTAATTCTTTCGTCAAAATAATGACATGCCGTTTATTTCCGTCCAATAAAGATTTGTTTATGGGAATAGGGTCCACCAGTCCTCCATCAAATAAAGTTCGTCCTTGGAATTGTACAGGCTGTGCCACGAAGGGAAGACTGCTTGAAGCTTGTAAAATAGGCATGATCCCTTCAAGCCAATCGTGCTTCATAAAATAGATTGGTTCTCCCGTGTAAGCATCCATTGTGCCGATTGCAAATTTTTGCGGAGACTTGTAAAAAGCCTGGAAATCAAATGGCTCCAAAACATTAGGAAGCTGATTAAAAATAAAATCCATACCGAACATACTTTTTTGCCAAATCCAATTGCGGTAGCTTAAATATCTGGCATCTCTCACATAATCAATCGTTATTTTTTTATTCCGGCCCCTCTGCCGGGAAATATAAGAAGTCGCACTTAAAGCGCCAGCAGAAACACCAACCACATATGGAAAATGCCATTCCTGATCCAAGAAATAGTCAAGCACTCCAGCCGTATAAACGCCTCTCATACCACCGCCTTCCAGTACCAATCCGACTCCATCCAAGTTTTCTTTCGTTCTCATCTACATTGTTCACCTCAAACATTTGCTGTCGAAATAAGCTAAGACTTATCGTTTTTTGCGCTTGCCCAGGAAATAAAGGTATAATTCATTATACAATGACGATACCACTAAAGGGAGAATACGTATATGAGAGATCCTCGAATTGCTGCTTTTGCCAAAAATTTGATCCGTTATTCCGTGCATTTACAGCCCGGGGAAAACATTCTGATTGAAATGATTGGTGTCAAAGATCCCGAGCTGGCCAAATGTTTGATTGAAGAGGTGTACGCGGCAGGCGGCAACCCTTTCATCGAGCTTCGCGATCCCGTTATTACCCGAAGCCTGCAGCTAGGGGCAACGGAAGAGCATTTTGCTAAGTGGTCAGAATTCGAGCTCGTTCGAATGCGTGCGATGGATGCTTATCTTGGAGTTCGCAGTGGAGATAATATTACCGAGACCTCTGATGTTCCTGATGCGAAGATGAAGCACTATTTGACCACCTATCAGCGGCCAATTTTGAATGAAAGAGTGAACAACACCAAATGGTGTATCATGCGATACCCGAATGCTTCTATGGCACAACTGGCAGGTAAAAGCACGGAAGCCTTTGAGGATTTCTATTTTCAGGTATGTAATCTGGATTATGCTAAAATGTCGCAAGCCATGGATGGGCTTGTCAATCTTATGAATCGCACCGATCGTGTGAGACTAGTATCACCAGGAACAGATATCTCATTTTCTATTAAGGATATACCTGCTGTCAAATGTGCTGGACTTAGAAACATCCCGGATGGTGAAGTATTTACCGCCCCCGTTAGAAATTCAGTCAATGGGGTAATCAGCTATAACACACCGACCATTTATTCCGGAACCTCCTTTGAGAATGTGATCCTGCACTTTGAGAACGGCAAAATCACTAAAGCTACTAGCAATAACTCTGAACGTCTTAACGAAATTCTGGATACCGATGAAGGCGCAAGATATATTGGTGAATTTGCCATAGGATTAAATCCTTATATCAAACATCCCATGAAAGATATATTGTTTGACGAAAAGATCGATGGCAGCATCCACTTCACTCCTGGACAGGCCTATGAGAGGGCCGACAATACCAACCGTTCCTCTGTCCACTGGGACATGGTGCTGATTCAAAGACCCGAATATGGGGGGGGCGACATCTTTTTTGACGAAATTCTGATTCGTAAGAATGGCCGCTTCGTTATTCCGGAATTGGAACAGCTCAACCCTGAGAATTTAAAATAATCTTCCAGCAAAAAGGAATCTGTTCTGGCATTAGCCACGGCAGGTTTCTTTTTTTGCAAATATATGGGATTTGCCTGATTATACTTTTGCCCAAACATGCAAAAAAAACCTTTCACTGAAATGGGATTTCGAGCTCAAGGATAACAAATTTTTATTTGGAATACACCCAATATATCTCCAATCAACCAAGCCATTCAAATACTTTAGTCCCGGCGCTTTCTTCTATTAAAGCAAGCTTATTAGGAATAATTTCACTAATACTATGGCTTCCACCTGGCAAGCTGTGTATGCTACCCCTGTTTTTATCTTCATCTACGATATGAACCTTAGCTCCCATCGGCACCCAAGTATATAACTCATCCATATCCTGATCCAGAAGCCGAACACAGCCCAAGGATAGATTTTTGCCAATGGAACCTTCATTATTAGTACCGTGAATCGCTATATTCCCAAGTCCTAAGCCTGCTGCACCAAAAATCCCCGGCTTACTTCCGAGCGGCTTCAAAACACGCTCCTCCACAACGAAATCTGCCTCAGGGGTTTGATCCCCAGCACCCAGACCAACCTTTTTTTCCATGATTAGGCTAGTACCGCTCATAAGTCTCAAGCTATGATCACTTTTTACGATCTGAATCTGAACAGGTTCATAGGGAAGCCCAGCCTCTAATTCAACATTCGGATAAAACATTGAACTTAGCTCACTAGAGGTGTCATTGTACACCCAACCGCCTTTCCCATCATAGTCAGCTCTAACTGCATTCGAATGAGAACGCGATTCCAGAGGCAGGAAACTTAAATAATTATTCGGATAATCCTGCAAAAGCAGGCTAATGGATTCAGGCGGCTCACCATGATCCTCCATGTAAGTCTGGAGAGCTGTACGCACCAAATTTGTACTAAATGCTGATAAGGGCCTCTCTTTTGGGAAATCCACATGTAAAAAACGGATTTTCACAGCGTTATCGATAAAAGAATTATATTCAGCTATTACAAACGCTTTCGTTTTGAGACTATTATCCGTAAGTGGCAGCGTCTTATCTTGTAATTCCGGCATCGCAGCGGCGACTCCATAAATCAGAATGTTGCTCTTAGGCTGATCCGCACCAAGCTTGATTGCTTTTTCATGCAAGGCAGATTCAATCTTATTTGTTGCAGTCCCATTTGGAAAGTACATCACGTATGGGATATCAACCGCTTCGTATGTAACATCCTTCCCTATTCCCCACGGCATCACCTTGGACACTATTTTAGAAATCGAATCTGCACTAAAGTATAAGCTCAAAAGAATCATATTCAATAGCAGCAGTGCTATGATCATTGTTTTAATAAAAGGAAGTCTGGCACGCGCCGGCCGCTCTAAAGCTACTGCGGTCTCTGCAGCACCCTGGCCTTGGCCATTAACAGTTTGCTTTACGATTTCTTTCACTGCCCGATTTGCTGCAGAATAATAAGGGGACGGGTAGACACGCAAAGCTTCCTGATAATGAAATAAAGCCTTTTTCAGCTTTCCATCCTTTTGGCTCATTTCGCCCAGCTTGTAATGTGCTTCCGGGGAGTGGGGATCCAAATAACGGATGACCTTCTCGTAATATAGCGGATCAGCCGGACTAATATACAGATTTTTATGGAGGTGTACGATTTTTTCATCCAAATGATTTTTAAATCTCGCGCCTTTGCGATTCATACCGGATCCCCCTCGTAAAATGGTTTTTACAAGCTTTAATCACTAGATACATAATGTATCATTATTCGTTTTATTTGACAAGTACCTCCTCGAAACATAGTGATTTTTGATCATAACGATACCAATCGTAACATTCGACAAGTTTTTTTATTATTTTCAGAATTATGATTATTTTTTCGTGATATCTTCCATCCTAATGTTGTCTACTTTAATGACTTTAAAAAACGAACCTTAACTTAATTATAGGGGTGTACATAATGATCTATGGGACAAAATTGCTGGAATCTGATATTGAGCTTTTCACAGCTGCTCTAACTCAATCAAATGTTTATGTGTGGTCATTGGACCAGCATGGTGTATACTTTCAAGTAGAATGTGGAATCGTTGAGAGATATACCCCAGATCATGTCAAAGTGCGAAGCAGCACGGATTCGAAAAAATCTCTTTTATATCCGCGTGAAACTTGTGAATTCAGCATTCAATTCTAGGATGAAAATAAGCAGAAAAAGGAACACAGAGAGGCACACTTTCTGGCGTTCTTTTTTTTGTGCTTTATGTTAGAATATGTTTCAATGAACAAACAGAAGAATCGAGGGGGAACAATGCCTAATACTTGGACACATCTTCTTTTTGGCCAACAGCTGTTAAGCAAGCTTGGTCACGAAGCCCTATGGAATGACAAGCAGTTAAAAAATGTGTTTAACCTGGGCTGCCAGGGACCTGATTTCTTGTTTTATCACAACTATCTGCCGTGGAAACGCGATGACAAAATGGCTAAGCTCGGAAAAGCTATGCACACCAAGCAATGCGGGCCTTTTCTTATGGATCTTGTACGCCATGTTCAGGGCAGAGGTATTTATAATCCGGCAGTGCTTTATGTACTTGGCTTTATTACCCATCATATTTTGGACCGGCACATGCATCCTTATGTCTTTTATAAATCTGGATTCAAAAAATGGAATCATCAGCGCTTTGAAATTATTATGGATACTCTTATTGTCCGGAAAATGCTTGGCTTGGAAACCTGGGAAACACCCTTGTGGAAAGAGATTTATGCCGGGGACTCTTTTCCGCTTGGCATCGAGCCCGCACTTGCTGAAGCCGCAGCCAAACATTATCCCGAGTTGACTACTCATGTTACCGGTCAAGATTGGAATGATGCTTATCGCGATATGATTAAGGCGCAGCGCTTGTTCCACGATCCCAAAGGGATCAAACGACTGCTGACCTTCGGACAAATTAGTCCGTTCGTCTACGCCAAACGCCTGGCACCACTCGATTATTTAAACGAAGCCCGCGGCCAGTGGAACAGCCCTACTGCACAGGAGGAAATCTATACGAAAAGTGTGTGGGATTTGTGGGAGGAAGCGGAAGCCGATGGTCTCAAGGTATTGCAAACCGCCTTGCAAACACTGCAAAGCGGCCCACAATCTGAAAGTAGCGAAGAACAGAAGCTTGCAGAGCTGCTCGGCAACATCTCCTACGAGACTGGCAAGCCCTGCGATAGCGGTCTGGAAATCTTATATGTGAATTCTATAATGTAAAGTGGAATCATGGTCTTGGAATAATGAGCTTGAAATTTTACAGATTCTCTATCTGCCAATCAATTTCCTTCTCGCCAAGCTCAAGCAAATACTGATTTGTTTGTGAGAAAGGCTTGCTGCCAAAAAAACCACGATAAGCCGATAATGGACTTGGATGAGGGCCGCGGATAATGCGATGCTTCCTGGCATCAATCAAGCTGCCCTTCGCCTGAGCGTGACTCCCCCACAAAATAAAAACTACGGGCTGCTCACGTTCACTCAAGGCCTGTATAACCCGGTCGGTAAATATTTCCCAGCCTTTCCCTTTGTGGGAATTTGGCGTATCCTGTCTGACAGTAAGAACCGTGTTCAGCAAAAGCACCCCCTGCTCTGCCCATTTCATCAGGAACCCATTATTGGGAATATAGCAGCCAAGATCTGATTGCAGCTCCTGAAACATGTTTTTCAACGAAGGCGGAGCTTTCACACCAGGCTTAACTGAAAAGCTGAGTCCATGTGCCTGCCCTGGGCCATGATACGGGTCCTGGCCCAAAATCACGACTTTAGTATTCGAGTAGGAAGTCAAATGAAGTGCTGAAAAAACATCATTTTTATCCGGATATATGACCTTTGTATTGTATTCTTCCACCAAAAATTCACGTAAGGACAAGTAATACGGTTTTTGAAATTCCGGCTCCAATATAGGAGCCCAGTCATTATTCAAGATAGTCATGGAAGCGACTCTCCTTTTTCAATTGTTTATGTTATTGCTCTGTGCCAATTTCTCCAGTTGCGGTATTTTTCAATATAAGACGTCCGTCCATCACCGATTCATCCTCCAGCTTTAGCTTCAGCTTGCCAGTCTTGCCCTTCTCGATCAGTGCTTTGACCTGAGCATCTGTCAGCATGCGCCCATAGCTTTCCTTCCAGATAACGAACTTGCAGCCTTCTTTGTAATGCGAACAGCCATAGCCCTTGCGCCCCATAAAAATCGAACCGCCACAGCCGGGTCTTGGGCAGCCTGCAAGAACTACTGGTGTACTTGTGCTGTTCCCATCATTTGCCTGACTCGCTGTGCCGGGACTTGCCGCCCGAGAACTTGCTGTACCCGCTATTGAGCTCGCCTTACTGGAGCGGGTTTGACTGCTCCTCGCCTTGGGAGCCGTTTTCTTTCCTTTGGCTGCAGCAGCGACTGTCTTGGTGTCTCCTTCAAAGGAGGTTTTGGCTGCTCTGGCTTGTACGCGAACCTTCCCGACTATAAGCGTGGCAAATTTCTTTACATTCTCCATAAACTGACTATCGGAGGCTGTGCCGCGGGATATTTCATTAAGGCGACGCTCCCATTGCCCCGTCATTTCTGGTGATGTCAGCAGTTCAATGCCTGCGCCGCGGATCAGCTCAATGACGGTTCGTCCTTTTTGCGTAATCTGGATTTTTTTCCCCTGCATGTCTACATAGCCAACGTTCTTCAACCGCTCTATGGTCGCAGCCCTTGTTGCTGGTGTGCCAAGTCCGGAATCTTTCATCGCATCACGAAGCTCTTCATCCTCAATCTGCTTACCGGCGCTTTCCATTGCTTTAAGTAATGTGCCTTCCGTGAAATTTTTGGGCGGCTGCGTATCTTTCTCCTTAACTATCGCATCGGAGCAATGGATTCCCTCATCCTGCCTGACAGAGAAGGGCTCACTGACTTCAATCTCTTCTTCCTCTTCTTCTTCCTTATCTTTTCCTTTAGGCGCCTTTACCTTTTCCTTCTTCTGGTCGGCATAAATGACCTTCCACCCCAGGCTCAGCAGCTCCTTGACCGTTGTTTTGAACAGCTCAGCTTCCACCTCAGTCATGACGGTATGAACCTTATACTCGGCAGCGGGATAAAACTGCGAAAGAAAACGGCGCACAATCAGATCGTACAGCTTCTGTTCATCAGGGTTCAGCCCTGTGGCTTTGCGGTTGGTCGGCAGTATCGCATGATGATCCTCTACCTTGGAAGGGTTGCATATAAACTTGTTGCCTTTATGAACCAGCCCCCGGTTTGCACCTTTCACCAGCTCGTCGTAAGCCGTTCCTTGCAAAGCGTTCAGCGCTTTGTGCATTTCCGGAATATTTTGCTCGGTTACATAGTTGGAGTTCGTTCTTGGATAAGAAATCACCTTATGCTTCTCATAAAGGGATTGTGCGGTATCCAGCGTTTTTTTGGCTGAAAAAGCATATTTACCATTGGCTTCACGCTGCAAAAGGGTCAGATCGTACAGCTTGAACGGATACTCTTTGGTATCCTTAACCTCATAGGAGGTGATACGCCCAGGTTTACCTTTCACTTTAGCAGCTAACGCCTCGACCTTTTCCTTATCGGTCATCCGTTCCCCCTGCCACATGCCCTTATAGCTGACCTCAGCTTGAGTGAAATGGCCTTCCAGCTCGAAAAATTTCAAGGAGGAAAAAGCCTCAATTTGCTTTTGCCGATCAAAAATAAGCGCCAGCACCGGGGTTTGTACTCTGCCCACTGAGAGCAGTACATTATGCTTGGAAGTAAACGCACGAGTGCCGTTCATACCGATAAGCCAATCTGCTTCGCTTCGCGATCTGGCTGCACGAGTCAGGTTCTCGTATTCCGCCCCCTCCTTCAACGTCTCAAAGCCGCTGCGAATCGTTTCCGTTGTAAGATCTGATATCCACAGCCGTTTGACTGGTTGAACAAGACCCAGATGCCTTTGAATCAATGAAAAAATATGCTGTCCCTCACGTCCTGCATCGCATGCGTTGACAAGCCGGTCACATCGCTTGGCAAGCTCGGCAATTACTTTGAGCTGATCCAGCGTTCTCGGATTCGGTATAAGCTTAAATTCCTCAGGAATAATAGGCAGATGCTCTATGCTCCATTTTTTATACTTGTCGTCATAATGATTAGGCTCTGCCAGCTCGATCAAATGGCCAATCGCCCAAGTGATGATGTAGGATTCACCTTCCAGATAAGAACGTTTATTAACAGCCTTTGGCTCAATAGCCGCGGCGATATTACGGCCCATATCAGGCTTTTCCGCTATAACTAATATTTTCACATGGATACCTCTTGTCGATTTTTGCATGTTATTAAGGCTAGCTCAACTAACCTATATTCGAGCTTTACTCTCAAAAACCCTCTTTTTTTAACAAAAACATCGATCCAATTCCAGTTATCCGGCATGCTTCACTATCATTTACATACATCTTTGGTATAGATAAAAGGATTATTTTTCATGGTGTAGAATTCATTTACATATACGTTTAGAGGAGGTTTCTTTATGGGACAACGCATTTATTTGCTCGTCGGCACGAATAAAGGCTTATTTGTTTATTCCTCAAATTTAGAACGGAGCAATTGGACGCTGAACGGACCCTACTTATCAGGATGGGAGGTTTATAGTGTTCTTGGTGATAGTCGTGACGGAAGCAACCGCATTTATGCGGGCACCTCGCATGCAGCTTATGGCGCAACTATTCGCATTTCTGCAGATTTGGGACAAAGCTGGCAGCAAGTTGAGACAGGCCCGTCTTATTCCGAACAAAGCGGCTTTTCTTTAAACCGCATATGGCAGCTTGCTGCTGGACTGGCCTCAGATTCTCAAACTCTGTATGCAGGCGTTGAAGAATCAGGCTTATTCATCAGCCGCGATCAAGGACGGACATGGAGAGAACTGGATGGATTGACCAAGCACCCAACGAGACCCGGATGGTATCCAGGCGCAGGGGGGATGTGTTTGCATACTATTCTTATTGATCCGAACAATGCCAAGCGTATATGGGTCGCCATGTCTGCCGTAGGTGTATTCCGCAGTGATGATGGAGGAGAAACGTGGAAAACCTGCAACGAAGGGCTCTCCCGTGTTCCTACAGGCATGCCATTTCCGGAGGTTGGCTACTGTGTTCACAAGATGGTGCTGGACCCTCAAAACCCGGCTATTCTTTACATGCAGGAGCATGGTGGCGTATTCCAATCCAACAATGCTGGTGACAGCTGGTTTCCAATTGAAGAAGGGCTCACATTGCGTGGTGAAGATGCGCCATTCGGCTTTCCGATCGCTGTATCTCCGACAGGTGATTTATTTCTGCTTCCGCTTGAAAGCAGTGAACAACGCTCTATGAGAGATGGCAAGCTGCTTGTATACGGCAAATTAGTAAATGACGAAAGCTGGGCGCCTATCGGTGATGTACTACCGGAAGAGCAGCGTCATGTAAGCGTTCTTCGCGATGCCATGTCGGTTGATACGCTAGATCCTTATGGGCTTTATTTCGGCACCACTTCAGGTGAAGTTTATCTTTCCTTGAATCGCGGCTCAAGCTGGGAACGCTTACCTGGCCAATTTTCCCGAATTTTAACGGTAAAACCTTGGATCGTGGAGGAATGAGATGCGTATCAGCGTTAGTATCCCATCTTTACTTCGTGATTGCACCTCAGGAAAAGTAGTCTTTGAGCTTGAAGCTCAAACGCTGCGTGAAGCTGTAGAGCTGTTACCGGTTATGTATCCCTTGCTGCGAGTTCATTTGTATACGGAGTCCGGTCAGCTTCGCCAGCATGTGCTGCTCTTTTACAATGACGACAATTTGGCTTGGCTCGACAATCTCGATCTGCCTCTGCGGGAAGGCGACAGGCTGGTCGTATTTCAAGCAGTATCTGGCGGTTGAGAACAACGTTTTGCGGCGTCCTTTGAGGAGTGTGTTCGAAAATTGGGTGCATTGCGGAGGGAATGGCTGTGGGCTCCAGCCGCTGTTAAAGATTTTAAAGGCGGACGCTACCGCTCTTCCGCCCACAGCCATTCCCTCTCTTTAGCTACATTCGCACGAATCACACGAACACCAAGCTCAAACGGACAGCCAGCAAGGGTTTTTCTTTTGATTAGTGAAGATTTCCCCGCGGACGAGGCGCTGGGAATGAAGAGCGCGCGCTGCTGAGAAGGATCTGCTGCTTTAACGATGTTTTTCATTGTTAAAAGCACCGGGTCCCTTCCACATCCTCACTTTAACGATGAAAAACATCGTTAAAATCCCTTTTAACCCTCCAGTGGGGCCATTTCCCATCATTTAGCGATGAAAAACATCATTAACTTGACGGATTGACTTTGAACACTCACTTTAACGATGAAAAACATCGTTATGTGAAGCACACAGCATACAAAGACCACACGCTCACGCTCAAAAGGACTACCAGGAGAGGTTTCTTCCTGCTTCCCGAGGCAAGGGGATAGTGGCAATAAGAAAATCAGCGCTTTCTTTGTGATTCCCTTTGTGATTCCCTTTCTGATTCCCCTGCAGAATGAACGGTCATACCGAACACACTTCATCACTGTAAAGCACATAAACTGGCTTATCTGCTAAAGAAAAGGTTAACTTCATTAATTAATGGGGTTAACCTTTTCTTATGAGACGACTTGATATAACCAGGACGCCCCGGCTGGGCCGCACTAGTTATGCCTTATTGTCATAGAACACATGCTGTGCATGGATTTGTTCGTTCAGCTCAAGAATACCATATGAAAATCGCGGTTGTTTACGCTTGTCCGTCGGAGATCCCGGGTTGAACATTAAAATGCCGTCTACCAGCTGTACATAAGGGATATGTGAATGTCCAAAAATAACCACATCAGGACGTTCCTCCAGAAAGGAGGCCCTGGCTCTCTCTTCTGTAGTTTGGCGATAGCCGTCTCCGTGAACAATACCGATGCGGTAGCCATCCAAGGTAAGCAGCCTTTTGCGCCCAAAACGCTCGATAATCTCCTGTCCGTCATTATTTCCCGCGACCCCGCTGCAAGGTGCTATCCGCTCAAGCAGATCTATCACACGAGGACTCATCCAATCCCCTGCATGCAAGATCAGATCCACACCCGTTAGTCCTTCTACTAAAGCATCCGGAAGCTTAATCACTTTATCCGTCAAATGAGTATCCGATATTACACCTATTTTCATAGCTGTACCTCCTTCCCATATAAGCATCCCCACTCCTGTGTTTCCTACTATAATAATGGGCGCCCAATTTTCAATTTGTCAGACTATTCAGATATATTTCATGATATAATAAAATTGTAACTAACAAATAATTGCGGAGAGGTGATTATCATGTTATTTTCTAAAATCCTTGTCGCATATGATGGTTCCAATCTTTCGAAGAAAGCACTGTATAAAGCAGTGGCTATTGCTCTGGAAAATCATGAAAACGGATTATCGCCAGATATCATGGTAATCCATGTCAGACATGATCCCACCTATGCTTTTGCTTACCCCTATTATGTAGGAAATGTCGATGAAACAGATGCAATAAAGTCACTTTATGAGGAAGCAAAGCAATCCATTCCGCCAACAATAAATATAAACTATGCTTCTTACAGGGGGCAGCCCGCATCAACTATTTTGAAATACGCTGAAAAAAACAACTGTGATTTAATTGTAATGGGGAGTCGTGGATTAGGCAATATTAGAGAATTTTTCCTGGGTAGCGTTAGTCATCATGTCACACAAAACTCCAAGGTCCCGGTTTTAATTATTAAATGACTTAACTGGCACTGCACTTACCATTGTGCAGTGTTTTCTTTTATTCCACCTTCTGGCATCTATTTGATGATCGTGTTCATAAAAACTGGCTGCCCTAAGTAAAATAACTACTCATGGACAGCCGCTTATTTTCTACTATTGCTATTATTTCAACGCCTGCTCGATATCTGCTAGAAGTCCATCATCTTCTGGAGTTACCTGACTGGAATAACGTCCCAGCAGTTGTCCATCCTTGCCTATTAGGAATTTTTCGAAATTCCACTTCACATCACCCTGCGGCTCTGAATGTTCAGTGAGCCACTGATAAAGTGGATGCTTGTCCTCACCGACAATCTTTACTTTCTCGAATAACGGGAAGGTAACCCCAAAGTTCAAGGAGCAAAACTGCTGAATTTCTTCTATAGATCCAGGTTCTTGTCCTCCAAAATCATTACAAGGAAATCCGAGAACCGTCAGCCCCTTATCTGTATAGGCTTCATAGAGCTCTTGCAGCCCTTTGTACTGTGGAGTAAAACCGCATTTAGAAGCTAAATTGACGATGAGCAGCGCAGAGCCTTTGTAAGCATCCAATGCCTTTGATTCATCCTGAGCTGTTGTCACCTTGATATCATAAATAGAACTCAATTTCCACGCCTCCTTTTTTGGAATACTTCTGTAGTATATCATAATTGGTTTTATTCCCCTATCTCTGCTGACCTGACCTTGCCTGCGTCCTTGCACTATGGTATAGTTGATCTTCCATTTTATGAGAATATCCACTTAGGAGGTAACTGATCTTGGAAGAAAAGACTCAAAGTGCCTATCAAGAAGAGCTGAATAGGCTTGAACAAACGAATAAGGGAATTGACGAGCAGCTCGCGCGTTTGCGTTCAATTCCGGTGTACTTCGGTACGGATGCTAACGAGCAAGTGCTTGAGAGTCAACGCGAGCATATGAGGCGAAATTTGAGCAAGGCTGTCATCGAACCTTATTTTGGGAGACTGGATTTTCAAGAATCTGGCATACAGCAGCCGATACCCCTGTACATCGGGAAAACCGGAGTGCATGAAGAGAATACAGGCGATCTCCTGGTCATTGATTGGCGTGCTCCTGTGGCCAGCCTTTTTTATTCTTTTACAGGTGGACTCTCCGGCGCTTCCTATGATTCACCTGACGGACTTATTGAAGGACTGGTTTATCTCAAGCGCAACCTGGTCATACGGGAAAAGATTTTGCAAAGAGTTGTCGATACGTACGACCGGGAAAATAGCACTTTGGCAGCCCACGATGAATTTCTGCTCTACCGGCTAGGTGAGAACAAAGATAATAAGCTGCGGGATATCGTTTCTACGATTCAAGCGGAGCAAGATCGTATTATTCGCTCAGCGAGAAATACTGCATTAATGATTCAAGGTGTAGCAGGAAGCGGTAAAACAACCGTAGCTCTGCATCGGCTTGCCTTCCTGCTCTATCAGTACCGGGATCAAATTCACGCGGAAAAGATGGTTATTTTAGCACCCAACCGGATGTTTTTGGATTATATCTCAGGTGTTCTGCCAGAACTCGGCGTAGGAAATATTCAGCAAAGCACCTTTACGGACTGGGCTTTGGATTTATTGGAGCAGGATGTGAAGCTCGTTGATGCCAGCAAGTCTTTGACCACCTGGTTCGCAACAGGTCCGAAGCGTCCAGTAATCGACGAATTTACCCCTGGCCGCTACAAAGGGTCTATCGCTTTTATGCAGGATTTGGATGAGTGGCTCGTGCGCTTCGAAGCTTCTTATATCCCCACTTCCGATTTTCAGCCATGGGAAGGCCTTCTGCTGCCCCTACAAACCATTCGAGCTTGGTTTTTTGTAGAAAACAAGCATTATTCTTTAGCTAAACGCCGAGAGCGTGTAGTCGCTAGAATCAAGCGCTGGCTGGAAATGGAGCTGGAGCGAGTTTGGGAAACGAGCCGCAGGAAGGAATTGAAGAAAAGCTCTGCACAGCGTCTTCGAACCTTCTTAAAATCATGGCCTGAGTATACTTCCTTCAGCTTGTATCAAATGCTCTACCAGACAGCTGCCAAGCCTGGAACCTTGTCCTTACAACTGCTTCGTCCAATACCAGAACCCATTGTAGAAGCTACTATTAAGCTGTTTAAGCGGAAAGAAGTTCAACTAGAGGACCTTGCTCCGCTTTTATTCATTCATATCAGGCTTCATGGGATTCGATCCGCTGCAATATTTGACCATGTTGTTATTGACGAAGCACAGGACTTTTCCCCTTTTCAAGTGGCTATTCTGAATCAATACACACGCAACAACTCTTTTACTATACTTGGAGATTTATCGCAAGGTATTCATGCATATCAGGGAATCTGGAGCTGGGATGAGCTTCTCACCCTTTTTCCAGATGAACAAACGGGATATTTCGAGCTTGAACGAAGCTATCGATCCACATTTGAGATTATCCAGTTTGCCAACGGTGTATTATCACGAGGAGTTTCAACTGACCTCCTGGCTGTTCCCGTATTCCGCAGCGGGGATAAAGTCAGAGTCCTTCAAACAACAGAGACAGACAGACTTCCTTTACTGGTGAAGACGTTGAACCGCATTCGTGAAGGTTCTTCCTCGACAATTGCTATTATTGGACGCACCGAAAAGCATGCCGAAGAACTTGACCAGGCTCTCCAGCAAGCCGGCTTTGCTTGCAATCTAATTACGGCTAAGCAAAGGGAATATAAAGGCGGTATTTCCGTTCTGCCCGTATATTTGGCCAAAGGCCTGGAATTTGACGCTGTCATTTTGATGGATGTGGACACAGATCATTATTCAAGGGACATGTTGGATGCCAAGCTGCTGTATGTGGGCTGCACACGCTCTCTCCATGAGCTTTGGCTGATTTACCAAAACGAGCTTTCTCCACTGATCGATACACAAGATCCCGAAATTGTAACTACTCAGTTTCCGCTTTCATAAAGGTAGCTTCAGGCCAAAAAACCCCAAGTGACTTCACCATTGAAGTATACTTTGGGGTTTTTCCCATCTTAGCACTTTCACTCGACCACAATAATGAAGGGAAAATTGCAGATGCAACGTCCTATATACAACACAAAAACTGCGGACAAATGAGGTGGAGCTAGATGAGTTATTCTATTCGTGAGGAAATTGCCAATGCTATCAGTCATGGCATAGGTGTGCTGCTTAGTATTGCAGCTCTTGTATTGTTGATTATTCAGGCGGCACATTATGGAGATTCTTGGCATATTGTAAGCTTTAGCATCTACGGCGTATCTCTCATCGTCCTTTACACCTGCTCAACTTTACTGCATAGTATTCAACAACGCAAAGCGAAGGATATTTTTGAAATTCTCGATCACGCTGCGATTTACCTGTTAATAGCTGGATCGTACACACCTTTTCTGCTTGTGACCCTGCGCGGCACTCTCGGCTGGTCTATGTTCGGAATCGTATGGGGGCTTGCAATCCTAGGAATTATTCTCAAAATATTTTATGTGAAAAGATTCATACTGGCTTCTACGCTATGTTATATCCTGATGGGCTGGTTAATTGTTTTTGCCATCAAACCGCTCTATGAGAATATACCTTTTCCAGGCATCGTTTGGCTGGTCACCGGTGGTCTGCTGTATACATTCGGTAGTATCTTCTATGTTTGGAGGCGCGTGCCCTACCATCATGCCATTTGGCATATTTTTGTTTTAGCCGGAAGCTTCTGCCACTTTATTTGCGTAATTCTCTATGTGATCTAAAAGCATGATGCTGCCACTACGCGGCAGCAGAGAGCTTCTCATCATCAGTGAAGCTCTCTGTCCTTTTTATAATTTCATTCGCTGTAAACGAAGTGCGTTCAGGACAACTGAAACGGAGCTTAATGCCATTGCTGCTCCAGCTACCCATGGTGCCAGTAAGCCCAAAGCCGCTATTGGAATGCCGAGCGTATTATAACCGAGAGCCCAGAAGAGGTTCTGGCGAATATTACTCATCGTTTTGCGGCTCATATAAATCGCATCCGGGATGCTGTTCAGATCGCCGCGCATCAGTGTTACATCTGCTGCCTCCATCGCCACATCGGTACCCGTACCGATTGCCATTCCGATATCAGCCATGGCTAATGCTGGCGCATCGTTGATCCCGTCACCCACCATTGCTACTTTCTTGCCCTGATTTTGCAGCTTCTTAACTTCCTCTGCCTTGCCTTCAGGAAGTACCTCTGCTCTTACCTGCTCAATCCCGACTTGCTTGGCTATCGCCTGAGCTGTACGTTCATTATCCCCGGTAATCATAATGACCTGAATACCCATTTGCTTAAGCCTTGCGATCGCTTCTTTGGAAGTTTCCTTGATCGTATCAGCTACTGCTATCAATCCGGCATATTGCCGATCCACCGCGATCAACATCGCTGTTTTTCCTTCTGACTCAAGCTTGGACATGGTGTCATAAGCATGCTCTGCCGAAACCTCATAACGGCCCATCAGCTTCCGGGTTCCAGCAAGAATTTCTTTACCTTCAATAATCGCGCGGATTCCAAATCCGGGTATCGCTTCAAACTCATCCGTCTGCGGAAGCTTGATTCCTTTTGCCACAATGCCGGACACAATCGCTTCTGCCAGAGGATGCTCTGAATTTTTTTCCGCGGCTC
The DNA here is from genome assembly GCF_017874215.1 of Paenibacillus eucommiae. Taxonomy (GTDB): domain Bacteria; phylum Bacillota; class Bacilli; order Paenibacillales; family NBRC-103111; genus Paenibacillus_AI; species Paenibacillus_AI eucommiae. Next base: position 91,067 of record NZ_JAGGLB010000032.1, on the reverse strand, counting down.
CGATCCATTGCAGGAATAAAGCTTCGTCCAGGGAATCGACGATAATATCGGTCAGCTCCGGCTTTCCTTTTGTTACAGTACCCGTTTTATCCAGAATAATTGTATCGATTTTGTGTGTGGATTCCAGATGCTCTCCGCCCTTGAACAATACACCCAGCTCCGCGGCGCGTCCTGAGCCAGCCATAATCGAGGTTGGGGTGGCAAGCCCCAGCGCACATGGACAAGCTATAACAAGTATGGCTATGGCTATTTCCAGCGCATGGGCGAAATCGCCAGGAGTGATCCATAAATACCATATAACAAAGCCCAAGACAGCAATACCAACAACAATAGGTACAAAAATACCTGAAATCACATCCGCCACCCGTTGAATAGGTGCTTTTGATCCCTGAGCTTCTTCCACAATTTTAATAATTTGCGCAAGTGCTGTTTCTCTGCCAACCTTAGTCGCCTTCACCATCAGCCGGCCGTTCTTATTCAAAGTTGCTCCGCTAACCTGATCTCCTGCCTTCTTCTCTACGGGAATGCTTTCACCTGTCAGCATCGATTCATCCACAACGGAGCTGCCTTCGATCACTTCTCCATCGACAGGAATCTTTTCCCCTGGCTTCACAAGCACCACGTCACCTGTCTGTACTTCTTCAGTAGGGATTGTTAGCTCCTGTCCGTCCCGGATTACGAGCGCTGTTTTGGCCTGCAGGCCCATCAATGTTTTGATAGCTTCAGACGTCCGCCCTTTGGCTAAAGACTCGAATAGCTTGCCAAGGATAACAAGTGTAATTAGAACCGCACTCGTTTCATAATACATTTCCGGACCGTGATGAGCTTCAGCTGCTCCAGCGGCCCAATCAAGCGTTAAATATAAGCTGTAAAAGTAAGCTGCTGAAGTGCCCAGCGATATTAATACGTCCATATTGGCGCTTTTATTGCGAAGTGCCTTGTAAGCACCCACATAAAATTGCCTGCCGATATAAAACTGCACGGGGGTAGCCAGCGCCAATTGAAACCATGGATTCATGAACAGTTCCGGCATCCAGATCCAGGACAAGAATGAAAAGTGACTGACCATCGACCACAGTAAAGGAAAAGATAATATGATGGAAAGCAATAGCTTCTGCTTTTGCTTCGAGATTGCTTGTTTGCGATGCTCCGCCGGGTCGCTTTGCTCTTCCTTCAGAACCGCCTTATAGCCCAGCTTTTCCACTCTTTGCTGAATGTCAATTACCGATATAACAGCTGGATTGTAAGCTACTCGGGCAGATTCCATTGCATAATTAACAGTAGCGGTTGTTACCCCGGGTAATTTGTTCAATGATTTCTCAATTTTTGCCGCACATGCTGCACAATACATACCGATAAGCTGTAGATCGACCTGTTCTTTAACCGTTCCATACCCAAGCTTCTGAATGCTTTGTTCCATTTTCACAACATTTGTAACTAAGGGATCAAAGGTGACCGTTGCCTTTTCCATGGCGAAGTTCACATTTGCTTCCTTGATCCCGTCAAGTTTATTTAAACCTTTTTCAATCCGATTCGCGCACGCTGCACACGTCATGCCTGTTATTTGCAGAGAAGTGTGCTCTGCTGGTTTACTGTTTGCTTCTGCCACGCACGGTCACCTCAGTTCTTATAGCTATTGATTTGACTCAATTGATTTGACTCTTCCATTTTTCAAGCTTTATTACTTCACAACCTCATAGCCTTGCTCTTCAATTGCTTCCTTAATAGTGTCCAGCTCTAACTTGGCTTCCTCATATTGAATGGCAACCGTCTTGCTTGATAAATCGACTTTTCCAACTGCGCCTAATGCTTTCAAGGCACTTTCAACAGAATTGACACAGTGATTGCAGGACATGCCTTCAACTTGCAAAGTTACATTTTTCATAGTTTATTTCTCCTTTTATAAAATGGTTTGTGAATCTGTTTTTAGTATACCCCCCTATAGTATATTTAGTCAAGCGAAATTCCAACTTTTCTTGCAATTCGTATTGCAACCAAGGGTTCCGCAGAACCCCCACGATGGTTATTTGCTATTTTTTTATCTAGATTTTTCATTTATTTCATTAACTTGTGAATCGTTGTAAGCAGCTCATCTATAACTTCACTATCACCATCTTGAATACGTTCAATGACACAGCTCTTCATATGATTCTCCAGAAGCAGCTTTCCTACCCCGTTTAGCGCTGATTGGATAGAGGAAATCTGGTTTAGCACATCATCGCAATAAGTATCCTTTTCAATAAGTCCCTTGACACCCCGTATTTGCCCCTCAATCCGATTTAAACGGCTAATCAAATTCGACTTAATTTTATCTGAATGGTGACTTTTTCTTTCATCCGAAGCACCACAGGACTCATGTGTTGAAGGCTCATTCGTTATATTTTCCAAAGTACTCACCCCTTTATTCTTGTATACTTCCATTTAACCATAGCCCCCTACCCTATGTAAAGGAACTGCAGCAGCATCTTTGTTTTTTCATCTTTTATTAATAAGGAGACCGACTATCTGATCTTGAATAAAACGCTCCACTTTTTCTTTCTCCGTGTACGTGAATTGAAACTCACTATCGCAGCCTTCATCATGCAGCACCGTTTGAACGATATTGCCATCTTGGCTGCATATTACCAGTACACTTGGCGACAATAAGCCTTCAGGTAGCTTCTCATCTGCTGCGAGCTGCAGCGATAAAAAAACATCCACCCACTGCCCTCTATGTTCAATTTCTGTACAATGAAGAATAAACTTATGCTCGATCGGGTCCGCGCCATATTTCATCATTGCTGGCTCACCTCCATGCTTCTTTTTAATAATATGTATGAAAATATTGTAACGCATCTGTCAGCAAAGTGGTAGTTAAACGCTGTATATACTATGATATAACTAATAACAAGAAGTTGAACATAAGGAGATCTCAGCTATGGAGCAAACCATCCGGGAAACCATTGATTTACATGCAGCACAATTTAAAGAAATATCCGCTTTTATTGGCGCCAATCCGGAGCTTGGACATCAGGAATTTATGGCATCCTCCCGGCTGATTGAAGTTTTGGAAGAGCATGGCTTTATGGTGGAAAAGGCAGTGCTCGATATTCCCACATCATTTCTGGCGACTTACGATACGGGTAAACCAGGACCTATTGTGGCTTTTCTGGCAGAGTATGATGCACTCCCAGACCTTGGGCATGCATGTGGGCATCACCTGATCTGCATGATGAGTATCGGTGCAGCTATCGGTCTGAAATCCGTTATAGATGAACTCGGAGGTACGATCCGCGTATACGGCACACCAGCCGAAGAAACCAAAGGGGCAAAGGTTCCTATGTCTGCAGCGGGCTTATTCGATGATGTCGATTTCGCGCTGATGGCTCATCCTTATTATGCCTATGAACATTCCGGAGAATCCCTTGCAATGGACGCCATTCAGTTCAAATATTTCGGCAAAGCAGCGCATGCTGCTGCTAATCCTTACGAGGGAATAAATGCCCTAGACGCTGTTCTGCAATTGTTTAATTCGATTAACGCTATGCGTCAGCAGCTTTCAAGCGATGCCAGAATACATGGGATTATTAGCGATGGAGGGAAAGCTCCTAACATTATTCCTGACTATGCAGCTGCCAAGTTCTATGTCCGCTCTGCTTCCCGTACTTACACTGATGAGCTTGTCAGGAAAGTTCTCCGCTGCGCTGAAGGCGCCGCGCTGCAAACCGGCTGTTCCCTGCAAACCTCCAATTATGAGTATTCATATGATGAGCTAAGGACTAATGCTGCTTTGTCGCGTATATTTACTGATAATTTAGCTGCTCTAGGAATTAATAAGGATGATATTGAAACTGGTAAAGACCATGGTTCTTTGGATTTAGGGAATGTCTCGACTCATTGCCCAACAATTCACCCCTTTGTAAAGGTTGTGGATCAAAGGTTTTCGCTGCATACCAAAGAGTTCAGAGATCTAGCTATGCTGGATAGTGCACTGGATGCAATGGTTTTTACAGCCAAAGCACTTGCACTGACCGCATATACGGTTATAGCAAATCCTGAGTTACTTCTTGAAATTAAAAACGAGTTTAAGAACAACAGTTAGGTGAGAAAAACGTCTTGCTGCGTCCTTTGATGAGCGTGTTCATGGCGTTGGTGCATGACGGAGGGAATGGCTGTGGGCTCCAGCCGCTGTTAAAGATTTGTTCCCTTGAATGGTATACATGAGGAGGTAGGAACAAATCTTTAAAGGCGGACGCTTCCGCTCTTCCGCCCACAGCCATTCCCTCTCTTTAGCTACGATCGCACGAACACCAAGCTCAAACGGACTACCAGCAAGGTTTTTTCTCTGGATGGAACGAGATTTCCCCGCGGGCCAAGCCGCTGCGACTGAAGTTCGACCCCGCCAGCGGGCACAACCAAGGGGTTCTGCTGCTTTAACGATGTTTTTCATCGTTAAAAAGCACCAGTCGCCTCCACAACTATACTTTAACAATGAAAAACATCGTTAAAATCCCTTTTTACCACTCAGTGTCGCCATCCGTCCTCTTTTAACGATGAAAATCATCATTAACGTGACTGGTTGACTTGGAGAACTTATTTTAACGATCAAAAACATCGTTAAGTGAAGCACACGCTCAAGGCCCCAGAGAATATCCCCGGGGCCTTGGCATTAAAGAAGTTCCATCATCTCAATCCAGCACCGCGGCGATATGCTTTGCCGTTACTGACCAATGTGAGGTATTCCAGACGGACTCTTTGTTCTTGAAATAAAGAATTTGCGGAGAAGCGTGCTTGATTCCCAAATCTTCAGCGATTTGATTGGATACCGGTCTGGTTTCAATGACCTTCACCATGTAATAATCCACACCCTCATTTGGCGTTGCCGCCAAATATTCATCGAACTCTTCAAGAGCGCTCGCACTGACCGGGCATGTCGTGCTATGCTTTAATACAACAGCTGGTTTAGCTGTGGATTCATTGTATATTTGCTGCCATTCTTCTAAGGACGTTAGTTCCTTCCATTTTGCCATGTCTACAACTCCCTTTCTGAACAGATAAACATTATTATAAGTCTAGCAGAGTCAGGTTGCAAATAAATTGGAGCTTAAATAAGAAAAACGAACAGAAGGTGCCCATTTTAATGAAACAAAAAAATCTTACGACGAGACGATCTTTTCTTCAAAAAAGCATATATGCCGCGGCAGGACTTCTTATCGCAGGAGGACTTACTGGAGGCTACTCGACTTTAATAGAACCTAGATGGTATGAGACTACATACACACGCCTTGTTTTTGATCGTTTGCCCGCAGCTTTCCGTGGTGTCCGTATCGTTCATTTCAGCGATGTTCATCTTGGATATCACTTCGATAACTCTAATTTACGCACACTCATTGATAGAATTATGAAAGAGAAGCCTGACCTTATTTGCTTTACTGGCGATTTATTCGATCAGGAGGTAGGCGAGAATCCTTCGAAGGTCAGTGAGCTGCTTGCACAATTGAAAGCACCTCTTGGCAAATGGGCATGTTTAGGCAATCATGATTATTATAGCGGATATCAAGAAACGATCTCTGTCTTGCAGGCCGGTGGCTTCACTACACTACTGAATGAGCATCAGTATATCAGCAAAGGCGATCAGGCCATACAAATAGTTGGCGTCGATGATATGTCTGTCGGCAGGCCGGATATCAAACGAGCGATGAAGGATACCGATCCTGACGCATTTTCCTTATTACTCTCTCATTCATCCAATTATGCCGATGCCGCTGCTCCCTATTCTTTAGATCTGCAATTATCAGGCCACAGTCATGGTGGACAAATCCGCTTGCCGCTGATAGGAGCTTTAGTGCTTCCCCCTCATGGCAACAAATATGCGATGGGTCATTATCAAGCAGATAATTCCAAGCTGCAAATTTATACGACCCGGGGCATTGGCACCACAATCTTTCCTCTGCGCTTTCTCTGCCGGCCGGAAATTACCGTGCTAACACTGAACAGCAGCCTTTCATGAAGCTTTCTATTAGTGTTTGCGGAAGAGCTTGCGGACTCCCCTATTCATACACCCGTATGATGGAGGATCCTCCGCCCTACCCGATTATTGACAAGACAATAGACTAGACTATAAACGGACAATGCTTCCAAGCCATTCTATAATATCTTCCGTAACCTCATCACGATTCAGCTCATTCAACATTTCATGCCGGCCGCCAGAATATAACTTACTACTTACATGCTGTAGTCCTAGCTGGGTATAAATCGCTAGCAGCTTTCTAATCCCTTTCCCCCTACCACCAACTGGATCTTCATCGCCAGAGAACACATAAACAGGGAGCTCTTTAGGAATAAGCTTCATATTTTCAGGAAGATGAATTTCAAGGAGTCCTTTAAAGAAATCACGAAAGAAGCTGGATGTAAAAACAACCCCGCAGAATGGGTCCTGCATGTAAGCATCTACCTCGGAGGTATCTCTGCTGAGCCAGTCAAATGCACTGCGGTTTGGTCGGAAATTTTGATTATAAGCACCAAACGAAAGACGGTCCAACAGCTTGCTGCGATGCTGCTCACCTCTAAGTCTCGCTTCCAGCTTAGCTATCCAAACAGCAGCAGTAAGTGTAGAAGCTTGGGGACCATTAGAACCAGACAGTATGATTCCATTGACCTTGTCCGGGAAGCGGTACATATATTGCTGAGTCAAAAATGAACCCATGCTGTGCCCAAACAGGATTACCGGAACCTCTTTATGAAAGGAGTGAATCCGATCAGTGAGTTTGGCCATCTCTTCTGTCATAAGGTTAAAACCATCGGGCCCCAGAATACCAACCTTCTCAGGCGTCCCTGCTGTCTTCCCATGCCCTCTATGATCATTGGCATACACAGCATAGCCTGCTTCGGTCAGTCTCCTGGCCAGCCTCTCATAACGTGCTGCTGTTTCTGCCATCCCATGCGCAATCTGCACAACGGCCTTGACACCGCCTTCAACCTCCGGCAGCCAAACATAGACGAATATTTCGGTGCCGTCGTCAACTTTCAAAGTAAAGTGTTTGGTTTTCATTCGCGCCTCCTTTGCCTTAATTGTATAACGTTCAGCACCAACAGACAATGAGGGTTTGGTTCCTGAATGGAGGGATCGTGATGCCAATGAAAATCTGGATTTTCTCCACCCTTTACCTCTGTTAAACTGCACCACATCAATGAGCCTACTCACTCCTGGTTTCCACCAAAAAGCTTATGCTCTCCAGTAAGTTCAAGAAAAAAAACCGTTTCCCCAAACCGCAAATTCAGCATGGAAAAACAGTTTTTAACTTTTTGGCCTCTAACTCAAAATTACGTCTATCCTTGATTTTTTTTGGGCAAAGTCAGTAAAGCATTTGGATCATGCTTTGGTGTTTTTTGCGCTGCTTTAACCGGCTGTGCCGTGCTGTCAAACCTTTTTCTTTCCGTACGGTCGATTTGGGCTATTTTCCCATCATGGACGACGATTTGTACGGTCCCATATTCCAGCCCGTTTAAAATGTATTTAATTCGTTCCACCCACACATCATCAAGCTCTAGCGGCTTAGCCATTGTCATCCCTCCATATGATCCTGTTTTAACTTACATTTATATGGTCCAGTCATTCCAGTCTTTTTTGCGTTTATGGATAAACGATAACCATTCGTGTGTTTTAGTAAATAGCTCCTCTTGTGTTGATTGAGAAGAAAAGGTATGATCCGCCTTAAATATAAGCTCCAGGTCACATTGTCCCTCTTGGCGCAGCCAAAACAACTTCTGATACAAGGGTGCATAGTCGACGGGAACGATCTCATCCGCTGTTCCGTGTGCAATGAATACATCGCCTTTAAATTTGCGGAGCTGTTCATAAGGCTGATTCAAAGACATAGATTCGAAGAAGCGGGTAGTAAGTGAGTAGCCAAAGTGGTCGATTGCTCCACCAGGCTCAAGCTTCTCATATTCGCTTTTTCCCACTATTCTTACGATATCATTATGCGGATAGGCTACCGCAGACCATAGAACAAGTGTCTTTACACGATGGTCCTTCGCAGCAGTCAGGAGGGCCGTTGCGCCTCCCAGGCTGTGCCCCAGCAATATCACCCTACTCAGGTCTACACAGTCCATACTTAATGCATAATCGATAACCCTTCTGGTCTGTTCGATCATAATATCTATTCCGCCAGCACCATAATCCCCCGTGCTCTCGCCGCAGCCGCCATAATCGAATCTAAGGACCAGGAAGCCCTGAGCGCTGAATTCCCTGGCGGCTTTGACAAACAGGCGATCTACTCCAACTCTGGAGCCGATAAAGCCATGACAGATGAGAATTAGCGGCCAGCGCTCACATCCAGGAGCACCCGCTTTATTGTTAGTAGGATAGTGGAGGGTTGCCGCCAATTCAGCTTCCTCGCTTGGAATCGTGATGTGATGCTCCATAGGACAGTCTTCCTTTCTTAATTAAATATGCACAGGCAAGGGATCATATTTGAGTTTATTCTCCAATATTAGCGCATTCTCCCCATTATATTCATAAATTCGATGAATCAATATACATACACGGTCTCCCGGCTTGAGCGTCTCTTGTTCCAAGGAGCGGTATCCGAATAATTTGTAAGGTCCCACCTGAACTTCAATTTGCCAGTTGGTTCCCCTGAAGAAGACGTTGCGAACCGTGCCCTCTTCAGCAGCAGAACGATAAGAAATTTCTTTCTCAAGCCCAATATCGATAAACTCTGGACGAATAATAGCCTTGGCATTCTGCAAGCCGTCGGTAAAGCCCTTTAAGCCTTTGATATCGTCAAGACGGTTGGATTCACCAATAAATCCTGCAACAAAAGGGGTTTCCGGGTTTTTATAAATATTAAACGGGGAGCCTTTCTGCTCCAAGCGTCCTTGATTGATGATCATAATTTCATCGGCTACTTCTACGGCTTCCTCCTGATCGTGGGTAACAAAGATCGTCGTAATACCAACGCGATTAATCATCTCCCGAAGCCAGCTGCGCAATTCCTTGCGAACCTTGGCATCGATAGCGGCAAACGGCTCATCGAGCAGCAGCAGCTGGGGCTCTGGTGCCAAAGCTCTGGCGAAAGCAACACGCTGGCGTTGTCCTCCTGACAATTGATTGGGAAGGCGGTTGTCCAGCCCTTTCAAGCCTGTCAGCTCCAACAGCTCCGATACACGGTTTTTAATTTCCTGCTTGCTCTTTTTTTTCACTTTAAGACCGAAAGCAATATTCTCATATACGGTCATATGCCTAAAAAGTGCATAATTCTGAAATACAAAGCCGATATGCCGATCTTGAGGTGTTAGGTCGTTTACTTTTTTTCCATGAAAAAATATATCTCCGGAATCCGGCTGTTCCAATCCCGCCAACATGCGCAAAATGGTTGTTTTACCTCCGCCGCTCGGTCCAAGAAACCCAATCAGTTTTCCCTTCTCGATCTCAAAGCTAACATCCTTCGCCGCTTCAAATGAGCCAAAGCTTTTTCTTAATTTTTCTACTGAAATATGCATATTCTTATTCCCCGCTTTCGACTTGAGCTGGATTTCCATGCTGTTTAAACTTCCATTCGACAAGTGTTTTGACAATCAATGTCACCACGGCAAGTAGAACCAGTAAGGAAGCAACCGCAAACGCCGCTGAAAATTGATATTCGTTATACAAGATCTGGATATGCAGCGGAATGGTATTCGTAGATCCACGAATATGTCCGGATACGACGGATACAGCACCGAACTCCCCCATCGCTCGCGCATTACAGAGAATAACACCATAGAGCAAGCCCCATTTAATGTTAGGCAGGGTTACCTTCCAAAATATACGCCAACCCCTGGCACCTAAAGTCGCCGCGGCTTCTTCTTCTTGTGTACCCTGAGCCTGCATGAGAGGAATGAGCTCTCTGGCTACAAAGGGGAATGTAACAAATATCGTTGCCAGTACAATGCCAGGCAGAGAAAAAATAATTTTTATGCCATTCTCTTGCAGCCAAGGGAACCAGCCCTGAGCGCCAAACAAGAGCACGAACACCAATCCGGCAATTACAGGAGAAATCGCAAAAGGCAGATCCACCAGTGTAATTAGAAAATTTTTGCCGCGAAACTTGAATTTTGTAATGGCCCAAGCAGCTGTAAGACCAAAAATTACATTGAGCGGAACGGCAATAGCAGCAGTTTTGAGAGTCAGCCATATTGCCGAAACGGCATCTGGTTCTCTCAAGGAAGCCAAATAAAGCTCTGCTCCTTTACGGAACGCTTCAACAAATACAAGAATTATAGGTAATATAAGAATAAGTGTCATAAATAATACAGCAGCAGTGATTAACACCCATTTCACCGCTTTTGGTTCCGAAATATGCTGAGGTCTTTCAGTTGTCTTTGCGCCAAACTTAGTCGATACATAACCAGCCATTTATATTCCCCCCTACTCTGCTTGCAGACGGCGGTTCATCCGCCATTGCAGATAATTGGTAAGCAGAAGCAAAACAAAGGATATAACGAGCATAATTACAGCGATCGCTGTGGCGCCAGCGTAATCGAATTGTTCCAGTTTAGTCATAATCAAGAGCGGAGCAATTTCTGTCTTCATAGGCATATTTCCGGATATAAAAACAACGGATCCATATTCACCAACAGCCCTGGCAAATGCCAGCGTAGCACCGGTTATTAATGCTGGCAGCACTTCAGGAAAAATAATTTTTATGAATGTTTTGAAACGGTGTGCTCCAAGACTTACGGCAGCTTCTTCATATTCTTTGTCCAGTTCCTCGAGAACAGGTTGAATGGTCCTCACTACAAAAGGGATTCCGATAAAAGTCAGCGCGATAACAATGCCTAGCGGCGAGTAAGCTGCTTTGATGCCCCATGAAGTCAATATTTTTCCCATCCAGCCATTTTCCGAATAAAGTGTCGTTAGAGCAATACCTGCTACAGCCGTAGGTAATGCAAATGGCATATCCACTAAGGCGTCCAGAATTTTTTTACCTGGGAACCTGTACCGCACCAACACCCAAGCAACAATAAAACCAAATACTGCATTGACAAGTGCAGCCATGAAGGAAGCACCAAAGCTTAATTTCAAGGATGCTACAACACGTTCGTCTGTTGCAATTTCCCAAAACTGAGCCCATGTCAAATCGAGTGTCTTGGCAAATAAGGCGATAATCGGAATCAACACCAGGATACTCAGATATAAGAGCGTAAAGCCAAGCGAGATCCCGAAGCCGGGTAGTATGCTGCGCTCTTTCCAAACTTTTGCCATAGGGACACGACTCCTTGATTTATAAAGTTGTTGCACCAAAGATGCCGGACTTTTGACGCCTCAGCATCTTTGCTACGAGATGAACCACTTGCTTATTATTTGGATGGCTTGTAGATTTGATCAAAAATGCCTTTATCCGCAAAATGAGTTTCCTGTGTTTTTTTCCAACCGCCAAAGGCAGGATCATCGATCGTAAACAATTCAATTTTTTGGAATCTATCTTTAAATTTCTCCGCTACTGACTCCAGACGCGGCCGGTAGAAGTTTTCTGCTGCAATGGTCTGACCTTCTTCAGAGTAGAGATATTCAAGATACGCTTCAGCTATTTTTCTTGTGCCTTTCTTATCCACTATTTTATCAACTACAGCAACAGGAGGCTCTGCAAGGACACTTATGGAAGGAGATACGATCTCGTATTTGTCTTCACCAAATTCCTTAATTGACAGGTAAGCTTCATTCTCCCAAGCCAATAGCACATCACCAATGCCGCGCTGTACAAAAGTATTAGTTGCATCACGAGCACCAGAATCTAGAACAGGTACGTTCTTGAAAAGCTTTTCTACAAATTCCTGAGCTTTGGCCTCATCGTTATTGTTTTTCTTAAGTGCATATCCCCAAGCTGCAACATAGTTCCAACGTGCTCCTCCTGAGGTTTTAGGATTAGGGGTAATTACTTGCACGCCTGGTTTAACCAAGTCATCCCAATCCTTGATGCCCTTTTCATTACCTTTGCGAACCAGAAAGACGATTGTAGACGTATAAGGCGTGCTGTTATCTTTAAATTGTTTCTGCCAATCAGCACCTAAGAACCCTTTCTCCGAAATGGAGTCGATATCATAAGCCAGCGCCAAGGTTACAACGTCTGCTTCTATTCCGTCAATAACGGATCTTGCTTGTTTGCCTGAACCCCCGTGGGATTGCTTGAAAGTCACATTTTCTTTGGTTTTGTCTAGCCAATATTTAGCGAATGCTTTATTATAATTATCATAAAGTTCGCGAGTTGGATCATAGGATACGTTTAGAAATTCGATGTTTTGTGCTGCTTCCTTTTTCGATCCGCAGGCTGTTAAAATAGTTAATGAAGTAATGACGATCAATACTAATAGACTAGTTCTTTTCAACATAAAAATAACCCCTCTCATCTTTTACGCATACAGTATATTAATGGATTCTTTATTCATCGCCGGTGGTCCGGTGGAGAATGTATAAATAATTCCGATAAGATTACTAAGAATTATTTATAAACATTATATTAGCACCGCTCTTACTTAGTGTCAATGAGAATTTCAAAATTTTGTTAAACATCATTTTCACAAAGAAAAACCGCTGATTCCTTAAAGGAAAAGCGGCTTTCTTTCTTTTATGAGCAGAATACTCGGACCGCTAAAGCTTGCGATCCGCCTTCCGCTGTTTTCTGGCTTCGTACCTTGCCTCAGCCGTTTCAAATAATCTCCGTTCCTCTTCCGTCTCCGGAATAACCAGCGGTACTGGCGACGGCTGCCCGTGCTCATCAAGAGCAACGAAGGTTAAATAGGATGTAGCTGTCATTTTCTTTTCACCCGTAAATAAATTTTCTGATTCTACTTTGACGAATACCTCCATGGAGCTTCGATGCGTCCACGTGACAAAGGCCTCAAGCTGAATCGCCTCGCCGAGCTTCACCGGTGCCAGGAAATCCAAGCTATCGCTAGAAGCCGTTACTACGGCTTTACGGGAATGACGCATACTGGCAATAGTCGCAACCTTATCAATGAATTGCATCACTCTGCCGCCGAACAAAGTACCGTGATAATTAGTATCCGATGGAAATATAATTTCCGTTAAAATGGTTCTGGAAAGTCGTGCTGGTTTGGCGTCCAATGTTTCTTCCCTCACTGTTCGTTGTCATAACTTAATGTTAATGCCTCTGCCGCTTGTTTAGCCCGCTGTCTGGCTTCTTCAACCGTATCTGCGCTGCTGAGGGCTACGGCCATTCTGCGGCCTTTCTTCGTTACAGGTTTACCGAAAACACGTACTTGAGTAAATGGCACAGCCAAGGCTTCTTCAAGTCCCCCAATTGTATAATTGTCCCGGTCTTCCGTCGCTTTTAACGTATAGCTTGCACCAGGAGTCAGCAAACGTATCGCAGGAATTGGCAATCCTAGTATAGCCCTTGCATGCAGGGCAAATTCAGATAAATCCTGGGTAACCATCGTTACCATTCCCGTATCATGAGGGCGTGGTGAAACTTCACTGAAATATACGCCTTCCTGCGTAAGAAACAGCTCGACACCATAAATGCCATAGCCACCTAACGCCTCTGTAATCGTCCTTGCAATATGCTGTGCTTCTTCTATTTGTCCTTCGCTCATTCCATGCGGCTGCCAGGACTCTATGTAATCGCCATCCTTTTGAATATGCCCTATCGGTTCACAATAGCTCGTGCCGGATACGGAACGAATAGTAAGTAGCGTAATCTCTGATTCAAAGCGGATAAACTCTTCTACGATCACACGTGCACGTTTGGCGCGGCCACCTTCCATAGCGGTGGTCCAGCATTGCTCGACATCATCCGGAGTTCGGCAAACGCTCTGTCCCTTACCAGAGGAGCTCATAATTGGTTTGATTACACAAGGAGTGCCAATGCCCGCCACAGCTTGCTTCAACTCTTCCAAGCTATCCGCAAAAGCGTAGGCAGCTGTTCTTAGCTTTAATGTCTCCGAAGCCAGCCGCCTTATCCCTTCTCTATCCATAGTCAGCCTGGAAGCCCTGGCAGTAGGAATGACCCTGAACCCTTCTTCTTCCAGCTCGACTAAAGCCTGCGTGGCAATCGCTTCGATTTCCGGAACAATCAGATCCGGTTTCACCTGCAAAATCAAGCTTTTCAGCTGCTCCGCATCAAGCATATCGATAAAATAGGAATGATGGGCGACCTGCATCGCTGGCGCATTATCATAGCGATCAACTGCAATCGTTTCGATTCCCAGTCTCTGAGCCTCCAGTATAACCTCTTTGCCTAATTCACCAGAACCAAGCAGCATTATTTTTTTTGCATTTGGTGAGAGGGGTGGTCCGTACATGTTTAAAGTTCCTCCTTAAAAGTCGAACATCAAAGTAAAGCTAAGATAAGCAATATTTTACTTGTACTATTTTAAATGATTTCCCGTTTAAAAGATAGATTACAACTGATCATACGAAAAACGCCTTGCGGCGTCCATTGATTTTTGCGTGTTCGGGACTTGGGTGCGTTGCGGAGGTAATGGCTGTGGGCTCCAGCCGCTGTTAAAGATTTGTTCCCTTGAATGGTATCGATGAAGAGGTAGGAACAAATCTTTAAAGGCGGACGCTTCCGCTCTTCCTCCCACAGCCATTCCCTTTAGCTTCAATCGCACGAATACGAACAACAGGCTCAAACGGACTGCCCGCAAGGGTTTTTCTCTTGGTTAGAGGAGATTTCCTAGCGGGCGCAGCGCTAGGAATGAAGAGCACGCAGCTGAGAAGGACCTGCTACTTTAACGATGTTTTTCATCGTTAAAAGCACCGGGTCCTCCCCACCTCCTTACTTTAACGATGAAAATCATCGTTAAGAGAACCAGCTGTCACGCTCAAAAGGACTGACCGATACTATACGATCAGCCTTACGGATATCGAATTTTTCCTACTTTCTTTACTATTCCCCGGAAAAGTCTAAATTTAATATAACAGTGTATAAATCAGCGCTTCGCTGGATCACTTGGGAAACCTCGACAAAAGGTGTGCTGTATTGATTTTCTGCTTCATCTACCAGATCTTCAAGTACTTCACTCAAAGAATCATTTTCTTGAAGCTTTACCTCAGCAAAATATTGTTTAATCATTTCTTAGTAACTCCTCCTGAAAATTGATTAATTACCGCAACTTAGTATGCCTTGTATATTGACTTTTAAACCATATAGCTGAACTCTGAAATCGTGATCCATGCATTACAGGGGTATGCAAAAAACAACCTGCAGCCGAATCAAGATTCTATTCGAACGCAGGTTGTTTTTTAGTTATCGTTATGATCAAGTTCCTCTAACAGCTTTCTGACTGCGGCTTCATCCAGAGAACCTGCCGCCTTGAATTTCAACAATTTTTCAGTGAGACTAGCTCCAAACGCTTCGTTCTGCAGTCTCTCCTCATCATTATCAGGATCGAACCATATGAAAAAGCCCTCAGGACCATCGCGAAGAAAAGGTTCGTTCCAGCTTTCTGGATACAGATAAGCTTGTTCTCCGAAAATAAGGCCTAGCACATCATCGCTTTTCAAAGGCAAAAGCTGATGATACACTTCAGGCTCCAATGTACCCGCCACATTACGATGCAAATATGAATAATGAAGGTAATGCTCCCCAGTTACGTTATCTTTTGCAACCTCATACATTTCCAGTTCATTTTGCCGCAGCTCCTTAACCGAACTAATTCGTTCCTGAAGCCACTCTATGGGCACTTTTTTCATGAGGTGAAACGATGCCTCATGCATAAATGATTCCTCCTATGAGTTTTGCATTAGCAAAACTTACTTAGCAAGCATACGCTGATTAAAGTAATTAGACAGTAATTAGGTAATAAGTCTATAATTAGACTTGATTATTAAAGCCGCTTGTTGAGCTGTTTAACGAACGTTTGGGCAGCTTCCATTTATAAAAAACAGAGAGCATTCTTAGACCTACAATAATGATGAATAAAAGACTTAAGGGCAGCATCTCCTGAGACCACCCCAAGCCGATGCAAGCCCCGGCCAGGATGCCCCAAACAGCGTAGATTTCATCCTTAAGAACGAGCGGCTTTCTGCCTGCCAGCACATCTCGAATCATGCCTCCCCCAATTCCTGTCAGGACAGCTGCAACAATGATTGCGCTTAGAGGATGACCCATGTTCGTTGCGTATAATGCGCCCTGTATTGAGAACGAAGCTAGCCCGATTGCATCAAAAAAAGCATACCAGTTTTTCCAAACACGAATCCAACCAACAGGCATCAAAAACACAATGGTCATAGCAAACAAGGCAACTTGAAATAAGAGACCTTGCTCCCAGATTAAAGTAACCGGCTTGCCAATCAAAATATTTCGCACAACACCACCGCCAAAAGCAGTGATCAATCCAAGAACATAAACGCCAAGAATATCATACTCTTCTTCCATGGCCACAATAGCTCCACTTACAGCAAATGCAATCGTGCCAATGATGCTTAATAACTCCCAATTCACTTCCCGCATCTCCCCATTTAAATGTTCCAGTCAATAATAACTTCATGTCCGCTTTGGGAAGATCTATAAATAGCATCCAATATCAAGTTGTTCGTATAGCCACTCATCACTGAGGTAATCGGTTCTTTGCCATCGCGGACACACGCTATAAAATGTTGGTTCATTCTTAACCTGGAAGCTTCCGGTTCATCTAAATCATTTAGGGGAATATCCACTTCGGAGTCAAACAGCTCAGCCAATAGCTTGCCTTCTTGTCCGCGCAGCGATGCCCCTCCCTGTGAGCCCAAAAGCTGGATGCTAGGCCGATTATCTGTATCCGTCAATGCTGCCCAGCTTACGTCCAAGGATAATGTTGCGCCATTCTCAAGCTTGATAAGCGCCGTTGCCAAATCCTCTACATCGTAATGACCGTTCCAATCCGGCTTGCCCCAAGTGCCAATCCCCCGTTTATGCGGGCCAAACTCGGCATACGTCGCACCGAAAACAGAAACCGGCCGCGAATTTCCCATTAAATACAAAGTAAGGTCCAGCATATGAACACCGATGTCAATCAGTGGGCCTCCTCCAGACCTCTCCATCTGGGTAAACCAGGTCCCCCAGCCTGGAATGCCTTTACGTCTCATCCATGCAGCCTTAGCGTGATAAATGTGGCCCAAGGCGCCTTTATCTATCTGATCCTTCACCTGCAAAGCGACCGATTCCCAGCGCCGCTGATGGGCAATCATCACAACTTTCCCTGACTTGCGTTCTGCCTCAACAATTTGCTTAGCAGATTGTACGTTTAAAGCCATAGGTTTCTCTAATAAAACATGTTTACCGGCTTCAAGCGCTTGTACCGCAATAGGTGCATGCCATTCATTAGAGACGGCAATCACTACAGCATCAATCTCGTCGTCTTCGAGAAGCTTCTGTGCATCAGGGTATACTTTCTCTATCTGGTACTGGGCAGCCCGTTCTGCCGCTATAGGTAAATATACATCAGTAATGGCAGCAATATGCACATCCGGCACCTGCTTAAAAGCAGAAAGGTGCACATTTCCAATATTTCCGGCTCCAATGACGCCAAGGTTGATTGGTTTAATTAACATAAATGAATAACCTCCAGTCGAACTGTGATACTAAGAATGAATAACTTATACTTTCCTAATATTTGACCCATAATAATCTAACATTTCAGTTGTATGATATAAGAGTAAGAAGAAGGAGGGACTTATATGCAAGCTATATCAATCCGTTATAAAAATAAAGTCATCCCGGTACTCAACTACACACATAAAGTTTCCCATATGGAATTCCTGTCTAACAAGCTTAAAGAAAATGAAATGAATTTTGAATTTCGCAAAAAACTGAAAATGATTTCCATCATTGAGATCATAGGCGATGTTGCCATTTTCAAGTACCATGACGGCACAAAATTGTACCTGGAAGTCTCCTAATTTGGAAAATACTCCAGCTGCAGCTGCTCCAATTCCTGTAGAGAGCGTTTAGCCCAAGCTTCCAAATCCGACATCTTGAGCATTTCTGACTTGAGCGCTCTCTTCAAGGATTCTTGATAATCCGGTACGTTTCCTCCATAAGGTTCAATGGTAGACAGCGGCATTAAAGCAATTTCTTGAAATGCAAGCGCTCTACGCTGGTGAAAGAAGGATACATTAGGGTCCATAGGCTGATGTAAATTCCCTTGGGTAGGGTGCTCTATAACCGCAAGAATACGCACGGCTGCTTTAGCCACACCTGATACATCTACAACCTCTCCAATATAGCTCCCAGTCTTATAAACGGCAGTAACTTTATCTCCGATAGCCAATTTTCCAGCTGTCACTAGTTCGTCCTCCTTATTCTACTTAACAAGATAAAAGCCTAGTTCTCAATAATTTATATAAATCGTCAACCGCTTTCATTCTGTAAACAAACTCCATGTTCTGATTCTCTCCTACGATAACTATACATGGAACGCTTGTGATTTGCCAATCACGGCTTATTTGTGGAAGAAAATTGATATTACTCTTATATATAGGCAGCTGCGGCTCCATTGTTGTAATAATTGTGAGCATGCGTTCTGTCAGCTTGCATGTACCGCAGAAAGGTGTATAGAGAAATACGGCAAAAGGGGAAGCGGCTGCTTCTGCCTGCAAAAGCAGCTCGGCTTGTGACCATTCCTGCATAAGCTCCCCTCCTTTCAACGTTTTCGTTGATTCAGCCAAATTAAGCTTTTCATCGCATAGCGGATTAGTTCGGGAAAGTCGTCGATTTGCCCCTCATCAACCTTGCGTCCAAAATGAAGCTTGATCTGGTTGAAATAACGTACGGGCTGTTCGTTAAAATCAAAGGATAAGGTTTGTGTAATGATCGGCCGCTTCTGCCAAATAACCTCAATTTCCTTTTCGATCAGAGCGCATTCCAGGATAGGATCGTCGACTACCGTGGACAAAATCACTTCCATCGTGCAGCCTGGCTTCTCGTTCGCGTTCTCCAAAATTTCCGCAGCTAAATCCCGCAAATGAACCTCCAGACTGATTTGTGCTTTATTCGCAGCACAAGAGGGCTGGGTGAACTCGATCGCATAATAACGTGACATCGAGGACAGCTCAATACGATCTGTACGTTTAGTTACGAGAATTGCTCCCTCGAGGTCCATATCGTAAACTGCACCTTCAAGCACTACCTTTAAGTTCTCATAGATAGTAGGATCAAACAATAGACGTCCCTTCTTTCATGCTGATAAATGTGGTACACTACAAGTATATCAAGTAAAGAAGGTGTTTCCTATGCCAGATCAGCACGAAGATCAAGCTGCAAGCGAAGGCCCGAAGAAAATTAGTCTCGCTGAAGCAATGAAACAAAAGCTGGCTCAGAAAAAAGCGGATCAAGCCGCACAAAAAGCCAATCCACAGCACGCAAGCGGCAGCGGCCAAACCGTTAAAAGCCAAATGACGAAGAAAGTAAATAATCAACGCCGCCGCACAGGCGGAAGCTAGCTAAATCACAACCAACAAAAGCCGCCCGGGTGAACTCACACCGGGCGGCTTTCCAATTGTCCGACAAGCATCGGTTTTACACGTATAGAAGCTCGCGCTGTTTTTTCACATCATCGTTATCGAGGTATTCATCATAAGACATCATTTTATCGATCAAGCCATTTGGTGTAATTTCCATTACCCGTGTAGCAATGGTATTAATAAATTGATGGTCATGAGATACGAACAAGATCGTTCCATCAAAATCAACGAGTCCGTTATTTAGCGCCGTAATCGACTCCAAATCCAGATGGTTCGTCGGCTCATCAAGCAGCAGTACATTGGCTCCGCCGAGCATCATTCTTGAAAACATACAGCGTACCTTCTCGCCTCCAGAGAGCACGTTGGCTTTCTTCAAAGCCTCTTCTCCCGAGAACAGCATCCGTCCCAGGAAACCACGCAGGAAAGATTCATCCTGATCCTTAGAATATTGACGCAGCCAATCTACCAGATTCAAATCAACATCAAAGTAGTCCTGACTATCTTTGGGGAAATAAGCCTGTGAAGTCGTTACACCCCATGAGAACGTGCCCTCATCCGCTTCCAGCTCTCCCATAAGAATTTGGAACAGCGTTGTTTTGGGAAGACCCTCAGGACCTACAAAAGCAACCTTATCCCCTTTGTTGAGCGTAAAAGTCAGATTATCCAGAACCTTTACACCGTCAATCGTTTTGCTCAGATTCTCAACAGCGAGCAGTTGTTTACCAGCTTCGCGCTCACCTTTGAAATGAATAAACGGATATTTGCGGTTAGAAGGACGAATATCTTCAAGAGTAAGCTTTTCCAGCTGCTTTTTACGAGAGGTTGCTTGCTTGGACTTGGACGCATTTGCACTAAATCGGGCGATAAATGCTTCAAGCTCCTTGCGCTTCTCATCTGTTTTCTTATTGGCATCCCGCGAAAGTCTAAGTGCCAATTGACTGGATTCATACCAGAAGTCGTAGTTGCCCACATACATTTGAATTTTACCAAAATCAATATCGGCAATGTGCGTACATACCTGATTCAAAAAATGCCTATCATGAGAAACTACAATGACAGTACCTTCATAGCGGGCAAGGAAGTATTCCAGCCAGCGGATCGATTCCAAATTCAAATGGTTGGTCGGCTCATCCAACAGCAAGATCTGCGGGTTTCCGAATAACGCTTGGGCGAGCAGCACCCGTACTTTATCGTTTCCTTCGAGTTCTTTCATTTTCAGATCATGCAAGCTTGTAGGAATACCAAGTCCGATAAGCAGCTCTGCTGCATCTGATTCTGCCTGCCAGCCGTCAAGATCCTGGAATTCGCCTTCCAGCTCTGCGGCTTTCATTCCGTCTTCTTCGGAAAAATCCGCTTTGGCATAAAGCGCATCCTTCTCTTCCATAATTTTAAATAAGCGGGAATGACCCATGACTACGGTCTTGATTACTTCAAATTCATCAAATTCAAAGTGATTCTGTTTCAGGACCGCAAGCCGCTCTCCTGGAGTAATGTGGACATCTCCCTTATGGGGTTCAATCTCACCGGATAATATTTTCAAAAAAGTTGATTTCCCGGCACCGTTGGCGCCGATAAGCCCGTAGCAATTGCCTGGAGTAAATTTGATATTGACGTCCTCGAATAAAGCTCTTTTGCCGTATCGAAGTGTCACATTGTTCACTGTAATCATGAGTTTTAAACCCTGCCTTCGTATTAGTTTTCTGCTCTCTTATCCTATCATACCTTATTACTTGCTATCGCTTCCACTAATTCCGATAAATATGTCCATCTTTCCAACGCTTCATTCAATTGAGCCGAGTTTTTCTGCTCTTCTTCATAAAGCTCGCGTACCCTATCAAAATCGCTGCCAGCTGCCTCAATCTCACGTTTCAGCTGCTCTCCTCTTTCCTCGAGCCCCTCAATACGTGCTTCTATTTCATTCCAATCCTTCTGATCCTTAAAGCTGAGCTTCTTGGGAATTACGTTTGTGACAGTAGTATTACCGGATGAGCTGTCTTGCTGCAGGTCCTTAGAAATCACATCTTGTTGCCCTTTAGCAGTCGCTGCATCTCCTTGGTCTGAAACATTTTTCTTCAAGACCGATGAAGCCCTGGAAGTTCCTTTCTCGCTTTGTTCCAATTCAGTCCGTTGTTCAGCCCGTTGTTTCAGCGAGTCCAGGTATTCCGAATAATTGCCTACAAAAGGCTCAATTTTCCCGTCCCCTTCAAAAGCCAGCATCTGGGTAGACGTCCGGTCCAAAAAGTAACGATCATGGGATACTGTGATAACCGCACCTGAGAAATACTCCAGATAATCCTCAAGAATCGAAAGGGTCTGGATATCCAAATCATTCGTAGGCTCATCTAACAGCAGTACGTTCGGCTCTCCCATTAAAGTACGAAGCAAATAAAGTCTGCGCCGCTCTCCACCGGACAGCTTGCCAATAGGCGACCATTGCAAATTCGGAGAAAAGAGAAAACGCTCCAGCATCTGTCCCGCAGAAATGCTCTCGCCATCAGCTGTGCGGATAACCTCGGCAGCTTCTTTGATGTATTCAATGACCCGCTGCTTCTCATTCATCTCTAAGTTTTCCTGGGTATAGTAAGCCAGCTTTACAGTCTGGCCCGTCTCAATGTTACCGCTGCTAGGCTGTATTCGGCCTGCCAGCATATTCAGCAGCGTCGATTTGCCGCTGCCATTAGGTCCAATGATGCCAAGCCTGTCGCCTGGCATTACAATATAGCTAAAGTCACGGATCAGCGGCTTCTCGTCATCGTATGCCTTGCTTACATGCTCCAGCTCAAGCACCTTTCGACCCAAACGGCTTCCAGCCAGGGCAATGTCCAGCTTATCAGCCGGGCCATCGACCTTTCGATCGCGCAGCTCCTCGGCACGCTCAACACGAGCCTTCTGCTTCGTCGTTCTCGCTTTTGCGCCGCGGCGCAGCCAAGCGAGCTCGCGGCGCAGCAGGTTTTGGCGCTTATCTTCACTGGAAGCCTCGGATTCCATCCGATCTGCCCTTTGTTCCAGATAAGCTTCGTAGTTGCCCTCATAGCTGTAAATCTTGCCGCGGTCCAATTCAAGAATTCGATTCGTTACACGCTCCAGAAAGTACCGGTCATGAGTTACAAGCAGGAGAGCTCCCTTCCATTTGCTGAGAAACTCCTCCAGCCACATTGCTGTCTCGTTGTCAATATGGTTCGTGGGCTCATCAAGAATGAGCAAATCGGCTGGCTGGATCAGCACGCGGGCCATAGCGACACGCTTGCGCTGCCCGCCTGAAAGCTGCCCTACGGGCTTGTCGAAGTCCGTAATACCAAGTCTTGTTAACACCGTTTTCGCGATTGTCGCAGCATCCCACGCATCCAGCTCATTCATTCGCTGCTGCGCACTGAACAGCCGTGACTGCTTTTGCTCATTGGTAGGATCAAGCTCCAGCTCGGCAAGGGAGCGCTCATGATCACGAAGCGCCTGCATAAGCGCCGATTCACCATAAAATACCTGCTCCAATACCGTTGAGTTATCTTCAAATTCAGGATTCTGCGGCAAATATTCCACACGAAAATGATTCGCATGCAGCAGCTTCCCGTGATCTGCGGTTTCCAGGCCCGCCAGCACCTTGAGCAGTGTTGACTTGCCCGTTCCGTTCACGCCGATAAGGCCAATGCGCTGCTTCTCGTTCAGCGTGAATGAAATCTCATCGAAGAGTGTTTTCTCCCCATAGCTCTTTACTATTCCAACTGCACTAAGAATGTTCATGCTTCTTTTCTCTCCTTGCCTGAGTGATGAAGCTTTGTGCTTCTTATCCACAATCCGCCGCTTGCAGCATATGCCCAGGCTAGCGGCCAATTATTTAACATATCAAAATCAGATAAACAGAGCGTGACAACAGCTTCAATTTCAGCAAATGGACCTATGAACCTTTACATGCAAAAAACAGTGCAGCCTCTGCAAAGGATACTACACTGTTTCAAGATCGTTTTCAAATTGAATTAGCTTTCAAAATCGACACAGACCGAAGTTCCGTCAAGCACTGTCTTCATATGCTTTTTAACTTCTTCATGCAGGGGATGTACATCGTATGCCTTCAAGTCATCCAGTGAATCAAATTTAGTAATTAAAGCAATGTCATAGGAACGATCCTGATGCAAAATATCTGTTCCAACTTCAATATGGCGCAATTCATCAATTTTGCCCTCAAGATTCGTTAATACCTGTTTAGTCACTTGTATAGATTCTGGGCTGCGATCCTTCAACTTAAAAAATACTACGTGTGTAATCATGGCATAATCTCCTCTTTATTATTGTTTTATAGCTTGGTTGGACCATTCTTCCACGTTCCAAACCTTTG
This sequence comes from Paenibacillus eucommiae, assembly GCF_017874215.1. GTDB lineage: Bacteria > Bacillota > Bacilli > Paenibacillales > NBRC-103111 > Paenibacillus_AI > Paenibacillus_AI eucommiae. The sequence goes on along the minus strand of NZ_JAGGLB010000032.1, from coordinate 67,302 downwards.
TGACCCAGCCTTCATAGAATTCTGGCTCATGACACACAAGCAGGATTGTACCCTTATACTCCTGAAGCGCTCGCTGCAGTTCTTCCTTGGCGGCCACATCCAAATGGTTCGTAGGCTCATCAAAGAGAATCCAATTGCTTTCTCTCATAAGCAGCTTGCATAGACGCACTTTCGCCTGCTCACCTCCGCTCAGCTTGTTTAACGGCCGAGTGATGTGATCATTTTTCAGTCCACAGCGGGCAAGAGCCCCCCTGACTTCGTTTTGTGTCATATGCGAGTATTCATTCCATACGTCATCAATTGGAGTGATGTTCGCAGCCTTAGCTTCCTGCTCAAAGTAAGCTGGGAATAGGAAGTCCCCACGATAAGCTTTCCCGCTGTAAGGGTCAATCTTGCCAAGAATGGTTTTGAGCAAAGTGGACTTACCCACACCGTTGCAGCCAACAATGGCAATTTTTTCTCCGCGCTCAATCATAACGTTCATGGTAGGCAGCAATGCAGAGCTGTAGCCTATCTCCATATTTTGCGCTTCAAAAACGATTCTCCCGCTCGCTCTCGACTCCTTGAAGGTAAATGTTGGCTTCATAGCAGTCTCAGGCCGATCAATCCGTTCAATCCGCTCTAGCTGCTTCTCCCGGCTTTTTGCCCGTCCTGAAGTGGAATACCGCGCTTTGTTACGCTGAATGAAATCTTCCTGCTGCTTGATATATTCCTTCTGTTTCTCATACGCATCTATGTGCTGATTCTTGTTCATCTCCGCCATGGAGAGGAACTTCTCATAGTTTGCTGTATAACGAGTCAGCTTCGTGAATTCCAAATGGTAAATAACATTAACGACCTCGTTCATGAAATCCGTATCATGTGAAATCAATAAGAAAGCATAAGGGTATTCCTTTAAATATGTTTTTAGCCAATCGATGTGCTCAACGTCCAAATAGTTCGTAGGCTCATCGAGCAGTAGAACGGTAGGTTTCTCGAGCAGCAGCTTAGCCAGCAAAACTTTCGTCCGCTGTCCGCCGCTTAAAGAAGCAACATCACGATCCAGCCCAATCGCACTGAGACCGAGTCCATTAGCCATCTCCTCAACCTTAACGTCCAACAAGTAAAATCCGCTTGATTCGAGACGATCCTGAATCTCGCCCATTTCCTCAAGAAGAGTTTCAAGCTCCTCAGGCGTGGCATCTGCCATCTTTTCCGTGATCGCCATCATTTCTTTCTCTTGCTCATAAAGAGGAAGGAAAGCATCTCTTAAAATATCGCGCATTGTCTTCCCAGGCGTCAGCTTCGTATGTTGATCCAAATACCCATAATTAACCTTAGGTGTCCATTCAACCTTACCCGAATCTTTCAGCAGTTGTCCTGTCAATATATTCATCATGGTGGATTTCCCCACCCCATTAGCTCCAACTAATCCTACTCTGTCTCCAGCCAGCAAGCGAAACGATACATTTTTAAACAACAATCGATCCCCAAAGCTGTGGCTTAGATCCTCAACAGTCAAAAGACTCATAACCCTGACACAAACTCCCATCTATTTAAAGATACCCGCCATATGGCGGCGACTTCTTATTATACCACTTCCAAGCAGATACAGGAAATAGGCAAATGAAAAAAAATGAAATATAATGGATTATGTCGGATTACGTTGGATAATGAGCTGGCTGCAAAGTTCAAAGCGAATAAAAAAAGAATTTCATTTGGACACCCTCAAAATCCGGACGTCGTACGAAAGCTATAATAATCTTTGTGAAAGTGGTGATCATTAAGTGGGAGAATATAGACGCTTCATCCAAAACCAATTCGACAAGGTCAAATCAACTGCCTCCGATTTAATCTCCTCACGCAGTGAAGAGAAAGAGCTAGTTGAGCTAGAGCCTCATACTTTCAACGAGCTGAGCGAAATAGCAGACCAGCAAGGTATTTCTGTTCAAGTGTTAGTAAACCGGATTATTGACGATCATATGGTAACTGCTTCGGTTCAATCCGTGCCTATTACGGTAGATCAAAAGGAAGAAAATCCACTTCTATATCTAGACGCTATTTGTAAATTTGAAGATTAAGGAGAGTTTCTGTAATTATGATAAACCACCAAGACTGGGACTATCAGCACGCTGTGTTTGTAGATGAGACGGCTTTAATAGCTTTTATGAATCCTGAGGACCCCCGTTACACAAAAGCCCGCTCCTTATTTCTGGACCTTCATGATCTTGAGCGAAACTTTATGACAACTAATTCTATCATTTTTGATGTTCACGATTGGCTCCGTAATGAGTATGGTTATACGAAGGCAGAGTTTTTCTTGAATGTTATGGATAAAGCAGTCAGCAAAGGAAAACTTGCAGTAATTGCCGGAGATACTGAATTTGAAAAAGACGCGCGGCGTCTGCTTATGGAACGGCCGGAGCTGGAGTTTTCGCTCAGTGAAGCATTAACAGCGATCGTCATGGCTACTTATCATACAACGCGTATTTTCACTTTTAATAGCAATTTTATTATGCTTTTAAATATGAACAAGCAAATTAAGGTAATTCCTTCCTTAAGATAAATTATACCTATTTGAATTAAACTTATCGTACATAATATTATTGAAAAGCCGGCGCTGGTTAGCGCTCGGCTTTTTTATGAACTTACTGGGAAGGATGCTTGAGATGTCACCGGCATCAAGGTAACCTATACTAAACAGCGTCAGGAGTCCATCCATTCCCTTCCGTAAAGCACTCAAGTTTCAAACATGCTCCTCAAATAGTTGAGACAATTAATATGCTAAGGAAATCAGAAAGGACGCGCAGTTTTCCTTATCACCCGTTTCCCGCAACCTCAGAAAATCATCCTCTATTGGCAGTCCGGGCATGGGGTTTGTGTGTGAGTTTCACTCAGCGATGTTTTTCATCGTTAAAGTAAGGATGAGGAGACGACCTGGTGCTTTTAACGATGAAAAACATGAAAAACATCGTTAAAGCAGCAGATCCTCTCGGTTGTGAGCGCTGGCGGGACCGTTCTTCAGTCCCAGCGGCTTGGCCAGCGGGCCGCTGGGAAATCCCCTCCGATCCAAAGAAAAACCCTTGTTGGCAGTCCGTTTGAGCTTGGTGTTCGTGTGATTAGTGCGATTGTAGCTAAGGAGAGGGAATGGCTGTGGGTGGAAGAGCGATAGCGTCCGCCTTTAAAGATTTGTTCCTACCTCCTCATCGATTCCATTCAGGGAACAAATCTTTAACAGCGGCTGGAGCCCACAGCCATTCCCTCCCCTCCATGCACCATTGTCACTAACGCTCCTCAAAGGACACCACAAGGCGCTTTTCTTAACCTGAATTCCGTTCGTACAATACGAATAGTATCGCCTTCGTTCAAGCAATAAGACTGATAGGGGACCAATTGTTCTTCATTTAGAAAAGTTCCGTTTTTGGAGCCAAGATCCTTCACACCATAACCTTCGATAGAATTGAAGATCTCTGCATGCTGCCTGGAAACGCCTACTTCATCTTCTGCATAATCTACCGCAGCTTCCCCTCTTCCGATAAGAAAGCTGTCTCCTTTTAAGGGAAACTGCTGCTTGCTTCCTTGCTTGCATACCTCAACAATAACACAGGTAGCTTCATTAGGTTTTATGTCTCCTCCCTGAGCTCCTAAAAAAACTGTAGCATTGGACGGCTCGCTGGTTAATAAGGTGGTATGTTGGTGCAAATCCCGATAGTAGCTCTGTATATCTGCTTGTTCGCTCAGACTCTCTTCTTTTTCTTTGCGTTGTTGTGTTTGTGTAGACCAGTCTCCCATAAGCTTGGGCAAGCTATCAGAATCTGCTTCCCGGTTAAGCCACGGCAAAGATACGCCAATAAAACTAAAAACAAACCAAGCATCGATTAGTAGTATGGAAACTCCGCTAATTGTGTAAAAATATGCATCTTGCTGCTGTTCGAAGTAACTGTTCCACACAAATGCTAATAAAATAACCAGGCCTAATAGAATATAAGTTTTGAATCTCTGTGGTATTATTAGTGTTTGGGTGCGAAGCTGAGCCTCGGATTGGGATTTTAATTTTAATTTTGATTTTGGCTGTGGCTGTACTTGGGTTGGAGCCTGGGGTTGAGGTTGTATCTGTGTTGGAGACTGGGGCTGGGATCCAGTGCTACTGTTCAACGGTTCCTTGTGCCCATCGTTCCCCTCGAACAGAGGTCTGGGCATTGAAGGAAATGTGATCCTGTCAGTTTGATTCAAATTTTTCGAGTTAGGCGTCAATACTCCAGCGATCTCCGAAGAGACTACAGGTTCTGGACTCTTTGCAGACTTTCCTACATAGTCCCCCATTAACTCCAGGAGCTGCTGTTTAAAGCCAGATAAGCTAAAAACTTCGTCACAAGCGCTCAACAGATTCTCCAGCCCTCCTCGCTCATCCATATCCACCTTTTCAACAAGCTCTTCTATCAGTTTAGCGATTTGATTATGCAAAGGAATTTCTCCAACTAGTAGCTGGAATGGCAAATAAGTTAAATAGATGTCAGTCCATTCACTGCCTACAAAAATAAAGTTACTATCAAGTAAATATTGGGTTTCATTTAACATATAATTATCACTGCTATGTACCGCACATATAATCGTATATAGTAGCTTTAGAGCCTGCACCCTGCTTAAGCCTTCGGTTTTAATTACGTGTGACAGCATCCTGGCAGCTTGAAGATTGTACAGAAAAGTAATACGAAGATCGGCCTCTTCAATCTCTAGCGGCAAAAGCTTCGGTATGGCGTTCGATTCCAACATCCGCAATTGATGACTTGACAGCTCATTTGCAGTAATTCCCGCTTCCCGGTAAAGCTTCATAGTGATTCCGCGACGATGAACAAACTCATAACGCATACCATAAATTTCCTGGGTCACATCCATTTGCCCTCCTCCGTTCCTCCTACAGTAGAGAATAGTACCATGCCGTCATAATGCCGGGAGCAACAGCATACATGAAGGGGAATTGCATCAGCTCCTGTTCCTTTGCGTTCTTTATCATTGAAAAGCTCTTCAAAGCTATAATTGAAAACAGCCAACCGGCCATTTTTCCTACCGTTTCTGACACCTTCTTTCGAAAGATTAGGAGTAAGAAGCCTATCAGACCTGCGTATACCAAAGAATACATCATGCTTTGCCAAACGAAGCCAGCCCCCATCATTGCGCCAACGGCAGCAAAAAGCTTAACATCGCCAGCTCCTATTGCTCTAAAAAGATATAATATCAAGAGCAGGAGAAAGCCAGCAATCAGTCCAATCATGGAATAGAGAAAGCCGTCCCATCTGTCAAAGACGGAGTGATATACCACCCCCGCCGCTGCCGCGCTTCCCGTAAGTACGTTTGGAATTAACGAACGTTTGACATCAGAAATAAAGGCTAGCAAAATAAAAATGAATAGTAACAACACCAATTACAAAGTCCTCCTTCATGCCTGAAATCTTTTATTCATGCCCCAAGCCAAGTACGCTCATATGCTTTCTTTTTCAAGATCAGAGTCCGGCTAAAAAATGGTGCTATAAGCTTGAATTCTAGCTGAGCTTCCACACCGAAATATGAGGATCCATTCGCAAGCAAATTCGGCAGTATCACTGAAGTTACTTTCAGTTTATCACGGTGAATAAATGGGCTGTCCGAATAGGCGTAAACGATAGTAGTAAAAGCGGCATAAACTTGCGGCATGATCTCCCTTTCGATCAGACCCTCATATTCAGATTGGGCCGCTGCTTCAAACAGCTCACGCTTTTTCTTTTCGAAAGTAAGCATCTCTTTGAACGCATCAGGGATAAAAAAGGCATAATCATCCACAAATTCCTCTGCACCTATAACTTTGCTGCGAGCTGTTTGAATATGGTTCAATACGGACTGAATGGTTTTCGCTATATCACTTTGATCATATTTCGATTTGGCTTCCTGAACTAGCAGTTTGACAGGATAGATCTGCGTTGAAATCGACTTGGTCGTTTCAGATACCGCTGATTGCAAGGCCATTTCAGCCATTGAAATTTGAATAAACATAATAAGCGAAACGACAAATGCTAAAAAGAGTGGTAACAGCAATGCTGCCTCCAGAGCTATACCGCCTTCTTCTCGTTTCATCAGCTGCAGCGGCATTATGGGGTTCACCTCGAAATCTTTAATAAGATATGGCTGTCGTTCTTGTAATTTCACAACGTTTCCCCTTGACTTTACATCCAAGCAGTTCAGTTCCATTCAATAGCTTCATAATTCCTGGTATAAACCACAAACGAATATCACTTGTCGCATATCCCTGAACATAAGTACTTGCATCAAGCAAGTTTACATGTGTATTTAACTCAATCAACGCCTGCATTCTTGCCATTTGTTTCGTATCATTACTGTGCAACAATAAGAATATACGCAAATAATCTTTGTAAGTAAGCGATATAGCAGGTGAAGCTAGCTTCGCAGTCAATTGCACTTGATTTCCTTTGATTAACTCATTCATATCATATAAAGCTTTTACCGCTCCCTCTGCAGCTGCCGTTAACAAAACAAGTAAAGGAGAACCGACATTTAAAACTCCTTTTTTTGTATCCATTAATGCCTCCAAAGTTCTGATGGCTAGCCTAAAGGAAAACATCTCCGCATACGCAGAGCTGATATTTGCTAAGCAGGATGAAAAACCATAAAGTATGTATTCAACCTCCTGATTGCTGAGCATATGTGTCTTGGGATCTGAAAGCTCGTTTGCTGTTTTCGGCTGGCCTTGGATATCTTTTTCCAAACCATAAGTCCGGTAATTAAACTTTGTTAAAGCGAATTCATTGACAAAAAGCTCATTTCTAATACCCTCTGCGATTCCACTAAAGGCACCAAGAATATCCATTGCTTTTATGCTTACTTTCTCCGCTTTCTCCAGATCATACGTAACACCGCTTCCTATTTCGGCGCTTTGGCTATTTATATCTCTGTATTTTTGATAGAGTCCCTTTTCTCCTGATTTCTGTGAATTTTGCAGCTTTTGATAATAGGTTTCCGAATTAGCGCTGCAGCTGTTTATAGCTTTTCGGGCTTCATCTAGGATAGTTTGAATTTTATTTTTCTGTTCTCTTTTTCCGGCTTCTGACTGATTGCTTTTTGCCACCCGGTCGGTTTCTTTTTGGCCTTGTTTAGTAAAAAAATCATTAGCCGAATTAAAATAAGCATTATTTGCTGAGTTCACTCGCGATATATTGGCCATTGTATATAAGTTGATCGTCGAAACCGCTCCATGAAATCCATTGAATAAAGCTATAATAGCGCCAATAGAAGCTGAATACTGGTCAAAAAAACTGTCTTCCCATACATGAATACCTTTGAAGGAGGCAAAGATTTCCTCATTTCCTTGCTCCCCGCCTACAATTCGCTGCAGCTCGATCCTTATTTCATTGTTCATTTGTTTGGCAACAAGCAGCAAAGGCTCGATATCGCTCTTGTAAGCAGCAATCATGCTGCTATCTGCTTCAGCCCGTAATTTTACAGCCATTAACAAGTCAGCATATTTCAAAAGTATGGCAAGCACCTTCTCAAGCTCACTTTGCTTAGATAAGAGTACCTGAGATTCTTCCCGCAGCGACTGTTGAGACGCTTTAATCGATGCAATGCTTTCTACATCTTTTTCAACAGCGGCCAGTAATGAAGCTAAAGTACCATCAAGAGCTTGAATAGACGTCTGGATCGATTGGATCTGATTTTTAATATTTTGCAAAGAACTTTGTATATCCTCCACAGAATGAACGCCTATTTGTTCAGCCATTGATGCTAACTCCTCAATTTTCTTTCCGTAGTAAGAATGGGCGTCGTTCGTTTTCTTTTGTAAAGCTTTCGCTCGATCCCAAGCTTGATTCAACGCTTCCTCTCTTTTCTCTAGCAGCTTTTCCAATGCTTCGGCTTCCTTGGCATACTGGGCTCCTATTTTGAATGGAGCAGAAGCACCGCTTTTTTTGAACTTATCGGTAATTTCCAAAGCAAACTCTATAGGCGCCTTTAGCTTCATATCTTCTAAAATTTGCCGTTGAAGCACTTCATGACTCGCTAACGTGTAAATAGGAGTTAACCGTGAGTGATCCTCAACAGGAGACGTATCCACAAATTGAAACCGGTCTGAAATCAGACTGCCCGATAAATTTTGGCGGAATACCTCACGAAAAATGTTTAACCCTTCTTCTCCAGAAATACCAAGTCCGTACAGGCCCGTCGCTTGCAATTTCTGATCAAAAGCAGATAATGAGGACCTCACCGCCGCTCTCACGGCTGACTCTGTTTCCTTCTCAGCAAGCTTTATTCTGGCAAAATCAATCAGTACCGCTTGGAAGAAAAAAATCGGAACAATTATCAAAATCAAATAAATCGATACAGCACCATCCTCCGAATTCCACAAATATTTCAATAGCTTCCCCCTTTAATTATGAATTACAACTACAATTCCTTGATCCTCCAGCTCCTTTCGCAGTTTTTCAGAAGGCCCCTGAATACCTGAAGCATTTTTTTTGAAAAAATGCCACACAACTCCCTTTAATTGCGTCCCTTGCTTTAATAGTTCAATATCTTTAGGCAGTTGTACAGTTCTTAACTGATTTTCCGTAAACGTATAAAACGCAATATGTGCTACACCATTTGCATCCAACGCATCAATCGTTCTATTTTTTCCTGTTGGAGTTTGCATATTAATTAAAGTACCGTTTACCAATGATCGCAAATAGGCTGCCGCTTCTTTTTCAGAGGTGATTGCAACTTTTGCCCCGGAGGAATTTTGTGGTTCAACTAATAGTGCTTTCGCTGCCTTTGGTGAGATCCTCTCTTTTATCGTCTTTATATAGGTGCGTGTCATGTCTGTTAATCGGATCATCTCTACAGGTTCTACTACACGTGAGGACGCTTGCCCATGCACCATTTCAGAGCCAAATACCTTAAAGTACCTAAATGGCGCTTTGAAAAATGATTGCAGCTTAAAAGTCACTTTGCGATCTACCAAATGGTTTGTGTAGGTTGCAATGCCTGAAATTCCTGCAGGGAGCGTTACAGATGCTTGAGCAAGCTTTCGTTCAGTCGTATTCATCCGCTGTCCTACTGTTTGTGGTAAAGAAACTGAGGTAGGTGCATTGGTTACAATGAAGCCGAACACATCCGAAATACTATCGCTGGAAAGTCTCCAATATAAGCCGTCATGCTCATTCAAATAGTAATTTCCTGTATACAGGTTTTTATGGCTGTTATCCCAATTGTACGCTGTTCTTTCGGCGGCTACTCGAGCTGTTTGCTGAACGTACACATATTGATACATGTACAACCCAAGAAACAATAATACAATCGTTAATAGGAGGATAAGGGGAAACACAAGAGAGGCCTCCATAGTGAAGTTCCCCTCTTCCTTTTTGAATATTTGTAAAAGCAGCTTATTGCGCACAATTTGCTCCACTTGCAGGATTGCAGGGAATCACTGAACTGTCTTTCAAATCTGTATTGGCATTTCCTATGAGCTGGTTAAACCAATGGACGATCCACTTTCGAAAAATGATTGCAATTGCTACAAGCACAGCAACAATAAGTAAAATTTCTAAAGTTCCAAGTCCATCTTCCTCGCGCCAAAACGTTTGTAACCATGATTTCAATTTGTTCATCCTTATCGCTCCCTCATATGCTTATTGATTCATCATTAATAAAGCGGGTGCACCCACAATGATCATGACCACTGCAAATATAAGTACCATCGGAAAAACCAGCTTGGAGGATGCCTCTTCCCCCAACGTTCTGGAAACCGATTTGCGCCGCTGCCAAAGTTCTTGGGATAAGTTTTGCAAAGCAAGTACGAAATCCTTGCCGCCTCTCTTGTAATTTAGCATGAGCGAGGATGTGAAAAGAGAAACCTCATGCAGCGCACAGCGCTTATTGAAATCCTCCATCACCTTGGCAAATGAAATGTTCATTTCCAGTTCATGCACCGCGATATCCAGTTCCTTGAATAGAGGTGAAAGCTCCTCACCCCGCTTGGCGTCCATACAACGAATCCATGATCTATTGACAGTTTCACCAGCATTAACAAGTAAAATAATCGTATTTAATACCTCAGGAAGCTCCATAATCATTAACCGCTGCTTTCTGCGAATTTGAGCTTCAAGCTCTTTAATTAACAGAAAGGGTGTAGCCAGAGCTCCAAGCAGACCTAGACCGATAAACGTTACATCACCATCGGCCAAAACCCCAAAAAGGCTAAATAATAACAAGCAAAGGTAGCCTGCAGTTATTTGTTCGGCAACAAACAATTTGCAGCGATTCAACATGTTGGTTCTTCCATATAATACAATCAGCTTGTGGTGGACACGTAGTGTAAAATCAGGCAATTTTTCCATCAGATTTGTTTGATCCAGCAGCAGTAATCCAGCGGGATGCAGGAAAGTAAGCTTAAATGGATACACATTTTCTGCCATAAAATGCTTGTATCTCTTTTTCCCTATCCATAAGTACATAAGAAGCGGTATTATTTCTATACACAGCACTATCCATGTGAACATTTTCATACTTTAATATTCATAATTTTTTGAGTTAGCCAAAAGCAAGCCCCTAATACAATGAGACAAAAAGTCATAATTACAAATCCAATCCCCTTGTATAAAGGCTCCATATATTCAGGCGAACTGAAGCTTAGTACTGCTACAATCAGAATTGGAGCGAATAAGAGAACCCTTGATTCAAACTTTTTTTGCGCGATCATAACAGAGATATCCTGTTTAATTTCTAGCTTCTCTCCAATCATTTCCGACGTATGCTTCATAACTTCTACTAAGTTCCCTCCTGTCCGTTTGCATGTGACGAATACATCAGCAAAGCTGGTGGCGTCTTCAATGTTGGATCTTTTTGCAAAGTCCAGTACTGCAGCTTCAATTGGTTCCCCATTTTCAAGTCTTCTACATATGATCCCGAACTCATTCACGATTAAGCATGTGGGGCCGGGGTAAAGTATACGAAGATCCTCCAAGGCTTCACGAAACGCTGTTTCAATCGATTTCCCTGCAGATAAGGAAGAGGAAAGGCAGCTTAATGCCTGCTTGAATTGAACATTTAGTTTGCCTTTTCGGCTCTGGATCAACTGTTTTTTACGAACTTTTGGATACATAAGACCAACTGCCGAAAAAAGTAGTGCTAGTGCTACATTTTTGTAAAATACATAACCAATCATAAATGCGGGCATTGCAATCATGAAAACGGATATCCACTTTTCCTTAATCGAAAGTTCATAGAACTCATAATCAATCAAAGAAGTTGAACTGCTTTCTTCTGCAGGAAGCTTTACAGACCTCATAGAGGTCGAACCTTCCTTAACCAGCCTCTTTCTCCGATCATTCCAAAGTAGAATAACCCAGCTAACAGCCCCAGTTAGCAACGCAGCTAGCATTAAGTACACAGCTTCTCCTCTCCTCCCCGATTAAACCAATCTGGAAGCTCTTTACCAGCCATTTGCAGCTTGTATGCATTGTGCAAATGATTTCCGGTATATGCCAATTGTCCGATAACTTTGCGCTCCTCTGTCTCTCCCGTCTCTTTAAAAATAAACAATGGATTCAATATAATTTTACCTCCACTCACTTCCATCACTTCATGAATTTCTGTTACCTTACGAGTCCGATCACGTATACGGCTCAGATGAACAATAATATCAATAGCAGAGCTAATCTGCTTGCGGATAACCTCGATAGGAAGAGAAGCTCCGCTCAAAACCATAGTCTCCAGTCGATTCAACATATCGGCCGAAGAGTTAGCGTGACCCGTAGATAAAGATCCATCGTGGCCAGTATTCATTGCTTGCAGCATATCTAAAGCTTCCGCGCCGCGCACTTCACCGACTATAATCCGATTGGGTCTCATTCGCAGTGAGGCTCGTATTAAGTCACGAATCGTGATTTCGCCTTTTCCTTCCGTGTTCGCATTCCGGGTTTCCATTCGCACCAGATTTGGCACATTGCAGATTTGCAATTCTGCTGAGTCTTCAATTGTAATGATGCGCTCATCAGCAGGAATCGAAGCCGCTAAGGCATTCAGAAATGTCGTTTTCCCTGAGCCAGTTCCTCCTCCTATAAACAAATTGTAGCCACATGAAACTAAGCTTTGTAATAACTCAGCTGTCTCTGATGTCAAACTCCCCATTCCAATCAAATCCTGCATAGACATCGGTCGTTCTGGAAACTTACGAATGGTGACCGTCGGACCATTGAGCGATACTGGAGGCAGTACAATATGGACTCTTGAGCCATCTGGTAGTCTAGCATCAACAATAGGCGTACCTTGGTTAACGATCCGATTAACCTTCGCAACGATTGTCTGGATAATATCCTCCAGCTTCTCTTCACTTTCGAAGCAGGCCTGATGCCTGTAAACTCCACCCTGCCGTTCTACAAAAATATGATCAGGTCCATTTACCATAACTTCAGTAACAGTCGGATCGTCCATAAGCGGCTGCAAAACATCCAATCCTCGAAATGAGTGAAAGAGACGTTGCACCCACACTAACATATCAGCAGAAGTCCAATCTTGCTCACTTGAGCAATTGAACACGACCTCTTCAATTAGTTCCTTTAATTGGGTATCGGATGTGAAGCTCGATAAATCGACCTGCTCTTTTATTTTCTCTTTCAATTTAAGCATGAGATCTTGACTCATCAAGCAATAGTTCCTTCCTGACTGGATAACACAGCAGATTCAAATATCCCATACACTTGCTCGGAAAAAATGGAAGCTGATAAAATCTGCTCTGCGGAATGTACAGTTTTCCATACTGGGATATAAGGGAGGAATCCTTTGAATATAATGTCCGCTGACTGAAAATCATTGTAAGCACTGCCTGTATATTTATTCAGGATATAATGCACTTTATTTGACAATCCAAGTGCTTTCCTTATTTCTGTTGTCTTGTACAGACAGTTCAAATCATCAAGAACAATCCAAAATATATGATCACATAAAGCTAAAGCTCTCAATATTCGAGCATGCAGAGAAGCTTCCAAATCCAGCACAATATAATCATAGCTGTTCAGCTCTATCAAAGCTTCAATAAGAAGCTGTATATGATCGGCCTTCATTTCCAGTGCTTCACGTGGATGATGGCAGGGCGATAGAAAATCGAAACCCAGCCGCGGGTCATTTTTCTTTATCAGCTCCAGCTTAGCTTCAAGGAGAGCAGGCGCACTTTTCGTATAATATAAAATTTGAGAAAAATGCTGGGGATCAGTCCCTCTTAACACCTGTGATACCGAGCTCGGTGATTCCAGACTCAGATAAAACACCCTCTTACCACGAAACGCCAACTCCTTCGCCAAATGGATGGCAGATACCGTCTTTCCACTATTGCCCAGAGCAGAATACAAGGAAAGAACCTTTGTCCCTTTATTGGAGTAAGCTTGAAATGCGTCATTCCTTTCTTTGTAAAAAGCAAGCATTAAAGATAGCAGTTGCTGCAAAGGTTGATACCGGTACACTCTGGGAACATCAGTTGTAACTAGTCCCTGCCCCCCTGAGAGAGAACTGCTGAGCGAAATCACAAAAACGTTATCTTTTACTGACAAAAAATCATTTTTAAAATGGTCTGAAACAAGAAGAATACTCGGAGTAACTGCTGTTTCAAGTTGGTTGTACACATACTCACATTTCGTAAACAGCTTGATTTGCAGCTTATCGCCGTATTCTGATGTCCGTACAAAAGCGGCAAATCTTTCCGCATAATGCGAGTCTTCGTCAAGAAGTAACAGTTGAAGTTTTCCCATACAAGCCTCCTGTTCTAATGTAAAGTAAGCTGGTAAAGCCCGCATAGCACCAGAAAAACCCCCATAATGGCAAGCATAATGGCCAAACGAACTTTTTGTTTTCTTTCCATGATCACCCTCCTCGAAACACAAAAAAAGCACTCACTGATCCAGAGATTCTCTGAGATCAGCAGTGCTTCTGCTTCACAAATTTGATATAGAACAAATTATACCATATTACGGTTAAATTACAATCTTTTTTTAATTATCTGCCCCCCGGAATAAACTGCTTAATCCATCCGCCAAAGCTGGCGGGATTTCTAGTTTGGATAAGCACGACACCTTCTCCGCGGAATCTGCAGACAACACCTTCACCACTCGTCACACTCGATAACCAGCCCTTGGCAGCTTTTTCAATTTTGTACTGCATATAATCAGGCCAAGCAACCAAATGCCCATTGTCAATGACAACCTCTTCTCCGGGTCCGAGATTAATCGCGTGAATAGCTCCGTACGAGGACAAGAACACAGTACCTCTGCCGCTGATTTCAACGATAAAGAAACCTTCACCCGACAAAAATCCCTTCATCAGATTTTGCATCTTTGTGTTGACTTCAATTCCGCTAGTTCCAGCAAGAAACCCATCCTTTTGCACATATAGCTTATAGGAACCATCTAATTCAATAGACTGAATATCCCCTATTGCGGATGGTGCCAGAAGCACCTCCCCTTGTCCTTTGCTGGCAGTAAGTTCTTGAAAAAAGAATTTCTCGCCGCTAAGCATTCTCCCAAGACCTCTCATTAATCCACCATCTACTGTTCCTTTAAGCTCAATATTAGGTGACATTGAAACCATAGCACCTGCTTCAGCTTTTACAGTTTCTCCGGAATCCAGCAGCACCTTAACAAGAGGAAATGCACCCTGGTATAAGATTTCATGTTTCATTGGTAAGCCTCCGAGTCTTTTTAATTTATAGCAACACTCTCAACAATATGATATAGATTGTAACATAAAATCAGAGCTAAGAAACCTTCTCCAGCCAAACAAGTTAGAGCTGAGAAAGTAGACCATACAAGAAATCGACCGTTGCAATTTTACATTTATAGTTTTTTCTCAGAAAACATCTTCAGTACAGAGAACAACGATTTTGACTTTGAGGTTGAAGCAGTCCGCATTCCCACTGAAAACATTTCGCTTATTAGAGGTTGGAAAGCAGACTTTAATTTATCCATAATCAGCGGCTGATCTTGTATGCAATCCCCTCTCCATATGGCCTTCATCACCTGGTCATAGGGGATCTCTGGCAGCATACACAATAAATCGTGGGACAGGGAATCAAGCCATTCACGGCGAATGCCCGCAGGTATTTTGCGGTTAGCGATGAATCTCACTGATTTGCCATGTGTGCGGTACCCCATGAGCCTATCCATATGGGCACGTGAGCTGGAACGGTTAAGCTTTCCAGGAGAGGCATCAACAACCACCAGTATTTCATCTGCACTGCGACACAGCTCTTGCACGGATGCCTCTTCCCAGTTCGCTGAAATGTCCCAAATGACAACCGGCTTTTTAATGGCATACAGCAGCTTCAAAGAATCAGAGCCTGTCCAGCCAGCTTGATTCGATAAACCTAGTGGATTTGTGGGGACCCATGTAGTCAGACCGTTCTCCCATTGCAGCCCATGAGCAGGCTTTATTATAGAATCAGTCATATCGGAAGCAAACTTATATGCCTCAGGGGCCTTGCTATCTCCAAAAAGAAGCATATATAAATCCGGTTCATTGGTTGGTTGTTCCACCAACGCTTGAGGAATACCACTAGCATTTAGCACTCGAGCTAATGAAACAGCTGTAAAAGTTGCTCCTACACCAGCATACAAGCCTCCAACTACGATCAATTTATTTGTAACTAATGCACTTTCATTCCGCTGTTTGTTAAGGGCCCATTTATGTTTTGAGTTTGTAGTAGGAGGCTGCAGCCCATTCAATCTCTGTTTAACTTCTGCAGCAGACTGACAGCGATTCTGGGGATTTTCTTGAAGCAGCATTTGTACCGTATCCGTGAGACCTTTGGGTAGATCAGGAAATAACTCAGCAAGAGGAGTCTGAGTCAAATAAGGATACTTCCCTCCAGATAGCAAGTAGAACATCATGGCACCTAATGTGTACAGATCAGATCGCGGATCAGTCTGCGTGGCATTCAATTGCTCGGGCGAGGCGAAGCCTATTGTTCCCAGTTGAAGCGTATCCGCATGTTTACCTGCAGTAAAATGCCTGGCTACACCAAAATCGATCAATCTTACTTGATCATGCTCATTAATCATCACGTTACCAGGCTTCAAGTCACGAAAAATAATTGCCCTTGGGCGAAACGAATGCAGATAATGGAACAAATCGCATAACTGAAGCGCATAGCGAATGATAGACTCTACGGATAGCACTCTACCATTACGCTCAAATACATCATGCAGCGTAGGACCTTGAATGTAATCCATAACCAAATAAGCAATTTCATCCGTTTCAGTTATGAAATAATCAATTAATTGCGGAAGCTGAGGGTGCTGCAGTTGAGCCAGCATTTCCGCTTCGTCTAGAAAGGTCTGGGCGTCTGTGCCGATTGAGTAACATTCCTTGACAGCCCATTTTTTCCCTTTTAACTTTAAATCCTCGGCGAGATATACATGGCTCATTCCACCTTCGCCTAACAACCCTTCAATCCGATATCTTCCTCCTAACGTATCTCCAACTTTTAACTTTTTGTTTTTCACAATAAACCAATCGCCCCCTTAATAGGTAAGAATTACCTTGATTATAAGGGGGCGAACTATAAAAATCCATATGTTTCTGCAATCTTATTTATAAATCTGTTTGTTTAAGCATGTAAAGTGTTAATTCCTCGCGATTGTGAAACAATTGTTTCGCTTTGACCAAAAGAAGTTCAGATCCAAACATATGCAGAAGCTCCCTGACTGTTTGAAATGGCTTTTTATGCATCAGTTTAACCGTTATGATTAACGTTCCACCGCTTTTTACCGCATAGAGCAGGTCGCTCACTAGCCTGGCCATCTGTTTAGGATCCCAGCTCATATCACAGACTAGCAGGTCAAATTCATCCTTCTTTAACTTAACGTCGCCCGCATTTTTCTTTAGAAATGTAAGCCGCGGGTGCTGGATCAACGTTGGGTGCATATTGGCAGGATCAATCGCTGTTACCCTGAGCCCTCTTTCGAGCAGTAAAGACGTCCAACCACCAGGTGCTGCGCCAATGTCTAGAGCCAAATGGTAGGAGCTGAAATCGAGTTCAAAACGCTGCTCTGCTTCCAGCAGTTTAAACTGCGCACGTGATATTTGCTCTTCATTCTTATGAAAGCGGATCGCTCCGCCAGCCCAATCGGAAAGATTGTCCTTAGGACGTGATATGCCCGCATAAAATTTTGTAGCAGTAACATATACAGAAATGATTCGCTCTGCTTCTTTAACAACAGGCTCTGCCCCATACACAGAGGTCAACAATCCATCAATAGCTTGTTTTACTGAAAAAGGTGTGTATGCTGCCTGAGATCGCTCTTCTTTACGTACTTGAACAGCGATTTTCTCACCCGCGCTGAAATTAACATTTTGTTGTAACCATTGGACCAAATTATCTAGGTCTGTATCAGAACGGGAACCTTCCCACGCAAAATCTACAGGTTGTATATGCCTTAGAAACATAGGCTCCTTCTGCTTTATCAACTCAACAGCCTCTTGAGCAGAAACCGGAACCTCAAACAAAAAAACCTCAGTCGGAATTAATAGTGTATACCGGATTTCCGGAAACAGACGTTTTAGTTCTTCCTGCGCATGCTGACAATAGCCATGATTAGAAGTTCCAATAAATCTGGAACCAGTACTGGGTGTGGTTGTACTGGTCATTCTGGAAGTACCTTGATCCAAGGCCGTTCCTGAAACCATTCCAGTTCAACCCGGACATCGAAAGCTTTATAAAGATTTTCCGCATGGAGCACCTCATGCTTAGGACCCGCTGCGATAAGCTTGCCTTCATCGATTAATGCAACATGGGTAAAGAGTGGAATAATTTCTTCAATATGATGGGTAACATAGACGACAGTGATTTGCTGCTTACTAAGTTCATTGATGTCAAGAAGCAAGCGCTCTCTCTCATATAAATCCAGGCCTGACGCAGGTTCATCCATTATTAAAATAGTCGGATTCATCATCAGCGCTCGTGCCAGCATCACTTTCTTACGTTCTCCCTGCGAAAGTGTCCCTAGCAGTTGGTCCTTGAGATGCCCAAGCCTGACGCTCTCCAGCATGCGAACCGCTTTTTCAATGACTTCCTCAGGTATATCCTGATAAAAACGGAGGAAGGCATATTCACCAGTGGCAACAATCTCCCACACCGGATCAGCGAGATTCATCTTTTCAAACAAGGATTGGCTAATATAGCCGATGCTTTTACGCACCTCTCTCACGTCACATTGTCCATATAAATTCCCAAGCACTTGCACTTTTCCTGCAGTTGGAAATTCATAGCCGTTCATCAGCTCTAGCAACGTAGTTTTTCCAGAACCGTTCTTTCCAAGAATGACCCAATGTTCGCCTTCCTTGATATGAAGGTTTACATCTTGCAAAATGTTTCTGTTGTCGCGGATGTATGCAATATCTTTTAATTGAATCATGATGTACGATATTCCTCTCTTAAGCGCCTTTATGCTTTGCGCTATGTACGTATTTCTGTTGCAATTTGATAAAGTTTTGCTTCGGGAATTGGAATCTGATAAAGAAGGACCTCTTCAGGCTTAGCCATATATAGTCTTTCATACATCTGTTTTCTTGCTGGAAGGCTTGAAGAATGTAAATATATCTCTTTGGGGAAACGCTTCTTTTCAATCATCCAATTGACTACATCGGAGCCATTTTTCTGATTCCAGCCCAAATCATGATCGAGCGATAAAATGTTCACATCACAATCCTCTAATAATATCATACATTCATCGGCATTGTGAGCAGGAATAAAGCCTTTTGGGCAAGGTCGCATATCGTCCAAATAAACGTGAATCACATTCGATGCCACCTTCCTAAGGATTCTCCGCAAGTTTACGGACAAGGGCAATTTCAATTCTATGAGTTCCATCTCTAGCAGCTCCCGTTTCCAACACAACGGGTATTTCCTTCAAATAGTAGGAAGCGAGCAACTGCTTGATCGCATCCGTTCCGATTTGCCCTTGGCCAATATTAGCATGACGATCACGCCTGGAGCCTGACGGATAAAGCGAGTCATTCAGATGAACAGCTTTGAGCTGTTGAAAATAACCCAGCTTCACTCCGGTTTCCTCAAAACGCTGCCAATCGGCCCCTTTCCAAATTCCACTGGCAAAAGCATGACAAGTATCGAGGCAAAATCCAATCTTGTCAGGGGTTTCGCATAATGAACGTACCTGCACGAGCTCTTCCATCGTCGTTCCCATTACAGAACCTTCTCCCGCCTGGTTCTCCAAAAGAAGCAGTGATTTACCCTTCCAGTGCCGCAGTGCTTCATTTATTAATTGTATAATATTTTTGTAGCCTTGTAACGAGTCTTTTCCACGATACTTACCGAAATGTACCACAAGACCTACAGAGCCGCAAGCTTCAGTGATTTCAAGCGCATTAATTAAGGCATCCAGCATGATCCTTTGCTGAGGCTGATCGGCAGCAAGATTTAATGGATAAGGTGCATGCGCGATCGATAAAAGACCATTCTCTTTGCTGAAACGAGCACATGCTTCAGTATCCTGATGGTTCCATAAAGGTTTAGTCACTAGGCTTCTAGGATTTTTGGGGAAATATTGGAAGGCAGTACCACCGATCCCATATGCCGTTTTAGCCGCGGCTGCATAACCGCCTTTGGAAATGCTCACATGGGAGCCGATATACATCATTCATGCCTCCTTTATTTCTTCTTGTGTTTAAGATTGGCAGTTACTGCAGTAAAAGCATTTTTTCGAGGATATCTCATCCTTAATTATTTTGCTGCCGCAGCGAAAGCATGGCTCACCTTCGCGATCATAGACCCGGCACATAGAATCAAATTGTCCTGTTAGCTGATCACCCACAAATAAAGGTGATTCCATATATCCGCCATATCGCGTGGCTTCATTCAGAACACTATGAATAGCTTCGTATAGGCGCCTTTCTTCCTCTAGGCTGAGAGCGTTAGCTTTTCTGGCAGGCAATATACCTGCATAAAAGCAGATTTCATCAGAGTAACAATTACCAATACCGGATAAAAAGCTCTGATCTACCAAAGTGACTTTAAGATTTGATTTTCTAGACTTGATGAGCCTTTGAAAATCTGTGGGAGTCAACGAAGGTTCCGAGGGCTCCGGGCCCAGTTTTGCAAGCAACTTTGGCACTTGACTGCGTGTGAATAGATGTAAATAACCTAGTCGCAGACCGATAAAATATAGTTTCATCGTTCCGAAATGAATGACTACTTGTGTTGTCCGATCTGGCTTTTGCTCTTCATTCCCAAAAAATATCCAGCCTCCCAGCATCAAATGAAGCACCAGCACATGGTCTGTAGACAAGTGAAAAAGCAAATGCTTCGCTCTTCTCTCTATGCTGACAATATAAGTACCCACAAGCTGCTCACGAAAGACTTCCGGGTCAACGTTTATCGATTTAGTCCTTGTGATTTCTACGTCCGAGATTTGTTTTTGACAGATTAACGGAATCAGCAGCCTCCGGTAGTTTTCCATTTCCGGAAGTTCAGGCATAGGATTTCACTCCGATCGTTTTTCTTCTTGGTATTTCCATTCGCCAAGTAAGTTAAACGCACCTGTGCATTAAAGGGCTAACAATTTATCGTTTATATCAGACTTTCCATCACATAAACCGGCTTGCTGCGCCGAGGCTTGCCTGAACGCTTAGGTGATGTATGATGACCGCGGACTTTGACAGGCGTTTCTCTATAATGAGCGCTAGTATGGGAAACCGTCGCAGCCTCAGCTTCCGCCGCGTACATTAACTTTTGCTCCTTCAAGAGCATTTTCAGCTTTAGCCGATCCATACGCCGGGTGATCGCATGCTCAATGTCAGATTGCTTTCTTTCAACCCTGGATAAAGTTCTTCTTAATCGCAGCTTCTCCCAGGCCTCTTCCGTATAAACAAGCGCTTGATGTATATTTTTCTCATGGTGTTCATAATACATAGCCAGCTCAATCAAGGGCTCAATATTAAGAGCTATACCGTTGCTTTTTAGTTCGATATGACGCGACCATAGTTTAACGGAATGCTGGTACATCCCCTTCTTTTTATAATAAGCGGCAAGCAAAAGCAATACTTCCGCGTTACGTTCATTAAGCAATTGGTTTTCCAGTAATGCGGTCCTTAAACGATCAAAAACTGTAGAAGAAAGTTCTAAGCGACCCATCTTCTCCAGCCATACTGCCGTACGATATTCTTCTTCACTTGACGTCCATTCTGTGTCACTAAGAGTATCCGAAAGGTTGCATTGCGAACACTCTCCACTTAGCAGCTTGGCAAAATGGATTGAAAGTGCAGCTAAACTAACAATATCGTGTTCATTGTGCACAAATAAGCCACTAAGCACACTCGCATTCTTCTCAGCCAAATACTGAAAATAAAGTGTGGGTGCCAGAGATCCTGGAACATCATTATGCCTCGTAAAACCAAGCCTTTCTTCTTCCACCATGCTTAGTCGGCAAGAAGGCAAAGAATTTCGCCAAAGGCTTCTAGATGGGTACAGTAAGTCCAAATGCCGCAAAGATGAGTCGTCTAACGCAAGGCGGTTCAGCACATAACGATTCTTTAGAATAGGCCAGTCAAATGTGCGGCCATTGTACGAAACGATATGCGTATACCTCTCTAGCTTTTCTTGCAAGTATAGAAGCATGGCCAGCTCTTCACTTGGGTTTCGCATAAACAATTGCTCTATAATGAATTGCCCTACGCAGTAATAACCGATACCAACCATAAACGGCACATTGCCAGCGCCTACACCAAGTCCAGTCGTCTCCGTATCAAAAAATAATAATTCATCAAGCTGAACCGCAGCAGAATTATGGAAGCATGAAAGCTCATACACATGATCTGCGAGCTCTCCAAGCCGATATTTGCCGTGACAGCTATCCAAGCTGTATGAGCGGCGTCTCAGGATGAAGGAACCATGCTCATTCGACTCCAGATGTGCATCGAGCATCGTCCAGTCATCATCATTGAATGCTGCCAACACAGGGGCCTTTGCGGCTTCAGGTTTCTTAAGCCGATTCAATCTATCCCGCATGCTGCTCATAAGCTGCCGCCTTCGAGCTGTTCAAGCAGTTCCATAGCCAATTGCTTGCCAAGCAGACCAACCTCTTCGATAGGTCCCACGCAAGCCGGACAACCACCAAGACATCCACAAGCCGCGATAAGACTCCCTGCTTGAGCCATCAACTGCCCATGAACTTCATAAAGTCGTTCACTCAAGCCAACGCCGCCAGGATAACGGTCGTAGATGAAGACGGTGGGCAGCTTGCTATGCACAGCTTTAACCTGCGCCACGACACGAATATCCATGGGGTCACACATCAGGTATAAGGGGGCGATATGAACGAGCACATTAGCAATGCCCAGCAATGCGTACTGCATATCATTCGTTGTTCTCCCAGCTGTCAGCGTTTCGTCGAGGGTGAACCAATACGAGCTCGTATGCAGCTCTTCCTCAGGTAAATGTATGGGACCAGAACCTACGTTCTCGTGTGTCCTCAAACGAATTTTCTTAAAAATGGTTGGTTTAGCATTTACTGTTACTTCTCCCAGTTCTCGCAAAAGCCCCCCACTCCTGGCCGTGCGGTTCACATGAAGCACCTTTAGCTGCACCGCCATGCTCGCATCCGTGAAATAATCGACATCTACCTGGCGGACGAAAGCCTTCTTCTCTTCATAATCCAGCTTCTCGACCTGGAATTGAATGCCTTCGTGGATATAAATAGCTTCCTCGTGAATTATTGTCGGCGCGCTGAAGCGGTCGACTTCCCCAATTACACGGTTGAGGGCATTCGTAATATCAATAATCACAAAATTCTCCTGAGCTGCGGAACGCAAAGATATCGTATGGGCAGGAAATGACTGCTCCATCCAATACCACCGCTCCTTGACCCTATGGAGCACCTGCTCCTCTGTCAGAAACTCAAGAATATCCTTTAAGGATTCCCCGCCGAATTGTTCTCCCGCTTCAAAAGGAAGCTCATAAGCAGCACATTTCACATGATCTACAAGAATAATCAGATTGTCGGGATGAATGCGCGCCTGCTCCGGTGGACGCTCAAAGAAATAACGCGGATTCTGGATCAAATATTGATCGAGCGGATTACTGCTTGCCACAAGAATTGTCAGAGAGCTCTCCTGCCGCCTGCCTGCACGCCCAGACTGCTGCCAAGTACTGGCTATCGTGCCTGGATAACCATTTAGCACACATGCCTGGAGCTGGCCTATATCTATGCCAAGCTCCAATGCATTTGTGCTTACAACGCCACGGATTTGTCCGCTGCGCAGCCCGGACTCAATCTCCCGACGCAGCTTGGGAAGATAACCCCCGCGGTAGCCGCGGATTGATTTGCTCCCCAGCTCATTCTGGACAAGATCCTGCAGGTAGGTCAGCAGAATTTCAACTCGCACACGGCTTCGCGCAAACACAATCGTCTGGATGCCGCTGCGAAGCAGCGTTCCTGCCAGCTTGCGGGTTTCCAGCACGGAACTCTTACGAATACCCAATTGTTGATTGACAACTGGCGGGTTATAGAAAACAAAATGTTTCTCTCCCGCGGGAGCTCCATTATTGTTAACAAGTGCTACCTGTTCGCCGATCAAGCGTTCCGTATGCTCTTTAGGATTATCGATCGTAGCCGAAGCGCAGATGAAAAGCGGATTCGAGCCGTAAAACCGGCAAATTCGTTTGAGTCTGCGAATCACATTAGCTACATGGCTTCCGAATACACCACGGTAGGAATGCACCTCATCAATGACAATATAGCTTAAATTCTCAAACAGCTTCACCCATTTCGTATGATGCGGCAAAATCGCGGAGTGAAGCATGTCCGGATTTGTTACGACAATATGACCGGCATTACGAATGGATTGACGGACAGTGGGCGGAGTATCCCCGTCGTATGTATGCGTCTTAATATCAACTTCCATGAAATTAACCATTTCCTGAAGCTCAGCAACCTGATCTTGTGCCAGCGCCTTAGTAGGGAATAAATAGAGCGCCCGGGCACTATCGTTCTCCAAAATCTTCTGCAGGACAGGAAGGTTGTAGCACAACGTCTTTCCGGATGCTGTTGGCGTTACCGTCACTACATGATTACCGCCCACAACCTGGCGGAAAGACTCAGCCTGATGCGTATATATGTTATGTATCATCTTATGATGAAGAGCAGCGCGAATACCCTCGTGCAACCCCTCTGGAAAATCAACCAGCTGAGGTTCACGCGGCGGTATCGTATGCCAGTAAGTAACCTGAGACATAATTTCCGGTGACTGACGAATCCAATCTATCATTTCGGTAATGGAAGAAGCTTTGCCGGTTAAAGGATTCATTAGGTGAATCTCCTTCCGTGTTTGTTTCTTTTATTTTACAGAATATACGTTCGTATGGCAAATGTTTTTTAACTTTCTTCCACAACTAAGTAAAATAATACACTGACCATGAACTGAAGAACGCAAAAAAAACTTCCAGAACGCTCTAGAAGATCGTAAAAATTGAATTCAGCTGCTAAATAAGATCCGATGAGTCATCATAGTCATAGCGAATGCCATCCTGTACTTTTCCTTCATTACTTTCAGCATCGCGTTCCCGTTCGATAACCTGCTTTGCACTTTCCTGAAGCTTCAGCAGCACTTCGTGGTAATCATCTTTCCGGTGCCCGATCTTCTCACTTTTCATAGCAATTCTCAAAGCTCTCTCAATAATTGTAATATCATGGCTAGTAAATTTCATTCTCTTCACACCTCATCTCTTTTTTCCTATGTATACTTGCTAGAAGCTATTATATCCCATAGAACAGTGTTGCATACAAATCAATTAACCAGGGATGACAATAGTATTACCATATGAGTTATAGTCAACTTGTCTATGGCACGGACATCAGTTACAATGGCTTATAAAAGCATCAAAGGAGGTATGATCATGAGTTCTGAAATAACACCTGAAATAGAAGAACACAGACAGCCTGACCATGAAATTCACCCACAATTTCTAACGCGCTGGTCACCACGTGCTTTTTCTAATCAGGAGGTACCTAACGATGTCCTGCTTAGCCTATTTGAAGCGGCAAGATGGGCTCCTTCGAGCGGTAACTCCCAACCATGGCGCTTCATCATCGCCAGAAATGCAGAGGACCGGGCGAAATTCCACTCCTTCATCAACCCGTCTAATTTAGTTTGGTGTGACAAAGCGCCTGTACTCGTTGTGGTTGCTTCGCAATCAAAAAATGCACAAGGGGATACCATTCGCACACATGCTTTTGATGCCGGGACATCCTGGGGTTATCTTGCTCTAGAAGCTTCTAATCAAGGTCTGATCACCCACGCCATGGCTGGTTTCAATCCTGATGCCGCCCGTACCGCTCTGGAAGTGCCTGAGGATTATGAAATTTACGCTGTTATTGCAATTGGTTACAGGGGCTCCAAATTGGATCTTCCTGAAAAGCTCCAAGAACGCGAAATTCCTTCCAACCGCCGTTCAGTCGAAGAATCCTGTTTCGAAGGTGGATTTGGCAAACAACTTTAGCTATAATAAACAAACAGGACTTCTCAGCAGAAGTCCTGTTTGTTTTAGATCAGCCAAAGATAAATCGGGACAAACAATAAGGAAGTTATGATCCCGGCTGCACCCATCGCGAAACCTGCGACGCCTCCCTGAACCTCATTATCCTTAATCAGTCTTGCCGTACCAATGCCGTGAGCCGCAGTACCTATGGCTATTCCAATGGAAAGGTCACTTTTAATACCTAACCATTTTAAGATGCTCGTGCCAAACATACTTCCGAAAAGCCCTGTCAATACGGTAAGTACAGCAGTTAGCTCAGGGATCCCGGCCAGATGACGCGATATTTCAATTGCTATAGGCGAGCTCACCGTTTTGGGCAGCATACTGAGCAGAATCTCGCGGCTGCCTCCTAATAATCCAACAAGCACAGCCACTCCTGCGATACCCGCCATGGACCCGACAGTTACAGCAGTCAGAATTCCGGCCATATGCTTTTTGATCAAGCTGAAGTTTTTATAGAGCGGCACACCGAGCGCAACTGTTGCCGGCCCAAGCAGCAGGGTGAGAATGTCACCACCTACCTTAAAAGCCTCATATGGAATTTGAAAGCCTAGTAAAATAACAATAATGAAGCCTGAGCAAACAAATAAAGGATGAAGCCATCTCCACCTGGCATGCAGCAATTGCGCTGCAGCATACGTGATCACACTAAGAGAAACACCAAACAACGGATGATACATCCATTCTGGCCCCGTCATTTATGCATCGCCTTCACGCACTTTCACTTGTATTTTTGAAGTAATGAACCCCGTTACCACCAATACACCTATCGTGCTCCCCACAAGCCCAACACCTATTGAAATCCAGTTCGCTCCGATAAGCGGAAAAAATACGATTGTTCCTACCACATAGGGAATAAAGAAAAGCAGCATATGACCCGTTAGCCAGGATGCTGTTACATCTACCCATTTAAGTTTGATGATCTTAAGAAAAAGTGCCGCGGTAAATAAAATAAGGCCAATAACATTTCCAGGCAAAGGTACATGTAGACTCCATTGAATCCAATTACCTACGAGATTAAAGCCTAGCAATATTGCAAATCCCAGCATGATTTCTCCTTTAAACCTGAAATGAATGTAAAGTTAAGGTGCTATTTTGAATAAATTCCCCACTTTTAGTAAATCGTAAGGTTTGTCTGATTACTAAGAAATATGTGGAGGTTTTTAAATGGCAAAGCCTGATAACCGAGAAGACAACGAAGTTCATCTGCAAGAGCATATTGATCATACCGAAGCAAACCTGCAAGAAGCAGAAGACTATCTGGATGAACATGCTGATGAAATCAGTGAAGGTGAAAAGCAGTCCATTCAAGCTAAAAATGAGCGTCGCGAAAAAAGTATACAAGCTTTTATTGAGGAAAAAAAAGACGAATCACAGCAGTAGATTCAAATGTAAAATTTCTATTCAGCCCCTCCTTTTCGGGAGAGGCTGTTTATCCTTCTATCTTATGCCCTCTCGATCTCCATACTCCAAAAATCTTTAGCCACATAGCTTTGCAGATGTACACTTCTTGCCTCTTCCAGAAGCTGCTCCTCATCATCGATCTGATAGCGGGAACTGATATGTGTCATGATTAGAACGGCTGCACCCGCTTCTTTAGCTGTTCGAGCCGCATCCGTAGTTGTAGCATGTGCATATGCTTCTGCCAGTTCTTGACGGTCTTTAGCAAAAGTCGCCTCATGAACCAATATATCTGCTCCTCTAGCCAAATGCACAGCGCCGCGGCAGTATTTCGTATCCCCCAATATAACAACCTTCCGGCCTTTCAATGGAGGCCCGACAAAGTCAGCGCCGTTTAAGATACGGCCATCCTCCAGCACTACGGATTTACCCTGCTTTAACTGCCCATATATGGGACCCGATGCTACGCCCATGGCTGCCAGCTTTTCGTGCTGCAGCTTTCCTGGCTGATCCTTTTCAACTATTCTATAGCCTATGCTCTCTATCCGGTGCTCTAGTCTTGAAGTTTCGACTATAAAGCCTGCATCCTCAAACAATAAGCCCTCGTTTTCAATTTCAACGATCTTCAAGGAATAACTTAAATGAGCTTGACTAATCGCCAGAGAATGCTCCACAAAGCTTTTGAGCCCTTTTGGGCCATATAAAGTCAATGGGGTTTCCCCACCTAAATAAGCACGACTGGTCAAAAGACCCGGTAATCCATAAATGTGATCGCCATGTAAATGGGTAATAAACAGCTTCTCCGTCCGCCCCAGCTTAACATGTGAACGCAGAATTTGCTGCTGCGTACCCTCACCACAGTCAAACAGCCAATAAACGCCTCGTTCTGAAAGCAGATTAAGCGCAATTGAAGTGACATTACGCTGCCTGGAAGGCATGCCTGCTCCTGTCCCCAGAAAATATAATTCCACTGAAGCCTACCCCATTCTTAATTAATATCGATTACGCAATTTTCCCTATCATTCCCATAAGAGCATGATCTACATGCGTTTAAGTGGACACCGTTATGATGCATGAAATACATAAAGGCGAAGGCCTCCATTCCTTATGAGGTTTGGTAGTGCCATTCGCCTTTTTTTTTAATCAAGCCTTATCAACGTTAAAGTAGCGTGCTTCCGGATGTGCGAAGACAATGGCGGAAACGGAAGCTTCCGGCTCCATCATAAAGGATTCAGTAAGCTCAACGCCCATGTCCTCAGGCTTAAGCAAAGCGAAAAGCTGCGCCTGATCTTCCAGGTTTGGACAAGCAGGGTAACCAAAGGAGAACCGCTGTCCCGTATATTTCGCACCGAAACGCTCCTGCATAGTCATTTGCGGCGGATCCTGAATGCCCCATACATCACGCATAATATGGTGGATTCTCTCAGCAAAGCCCTCTGCGACTTCCAACGCCGAAGCTTGCAAAGCATGAGACTTCAGGTACTCTCCGTTATCCCTCCATATTTTAGCGAGTTCATTAATTCCATGCCCCGCGGTAACCAACAAGAATCCAACATAATCCATTTCATTGCTGTCCACTGATCTCAGATAATCGGCTAAACAGAAATGGGGCGCTTTATCCTGTCTCGGGAAAGTAAACTTTTGCAGCAGCTTTGTGTGATCTTCTGGATCATAGACAAGAACATCGTCCCCGCTGGATTGTGCAGGAAAGAATCGATACATGCCATGCGCTTGAATGATACCTTTTCTCTGCGCGTCCTGAAAGATCGAATCGACCGTTTCCTTCAACTGCAGCGCTTTGGCATCCTTGTCACCAAGCAATCGCTCCACTTTGCCTTTCAAGCCCAGGTGATGGCCAAGCAGCATCTGCATGTTTACATATGGCATAATATGCCCGATGGGATAGTCACGAAGAATATGACGTTCCAAATCTGGTGGCACATGAACAGGTACGTCTTTGGAAATGGCCGAACTGGTAACCCGGGTAAGCTTTGGCATAAGATCTTCTTTTTTGCCAGCATCCATCACATCGGAATCCTTGCTCTCTCTAAGCTCCTGGATCAATTTTTTACGCTGCTCCGGATCACTTAGCTTGTTAGCGATATCGAGGCCATCCATAGCATCCTTCGCGTACAGAACCACGCCATCGTATTCGGGAGCAATTCTTGTTTTGGTAAATTTACGGGTAAGCGCCGCGCCGCCGACCAGAATCGGTACATCAACCCCTGCGCTCCGTAAATCCTGTGCAGTAATAACCATTTGCTGGGCCGATTTCACCAGAAGACCGGATAGCCCAATGGCATCAGGCTGTTCTCTTTTGAAGGCTTCAATTAGTTGCTCAGGTGGTACCTTGATCCCCAAATTTACAATCTTGTAGCCATTGTTCGAAAGAATGATTTCCACCAAATTTTTTCCAATATCATGAACATCGCCCTTGACCGTGGCAAGGATGATTTTACCTTTCACAGAAGTTTCCGATTTCTCCATAAAAGGCTCCAGATAATTGACAGACGCCTTCATAACTTCTGCACTTTGCAGCACCTCTGCTACAATCAGCTCATTATTATTAAACAGCTTCCCTACCTGTTCCATACCACGCATAAGAGGTCCGTTGATTACCTGTAAAGGAGAGTATTTATTCAAGGCTTCCTGCAGATCAGGAATCAATCCCTCTTTAGTTCCTTCAACTACGTAAGAGCCTAAGCGTTCCTCAAGAGATAAAGTCGAAAGTTTTTCTTTTTTCTCTACCTTCTTCACCCGAAAATGGGCGACAAACTCTGCTAATGTGTCATCATTTGTGTTATAAATTAAATTTTCCGCCAGGCGGCGTTCTTCTTCTGGTATTGAGGCATATCTTTCGAGCTTTTCCGTGTTGACTATGGCATAATCCAGGCCGGCTTTGGTGCAGTGGTACAAATAAACTGAGTTCAGAACCTCTCTTCCCGCATCGGGTAATCCAAAGGAGATGTTGCTGAGTCCAAGAATCGTCTTGGTTTCTGGATATGCTTCTTTAATTAAGCGAATGCCTTCAATTGTTTCCACTGCCGAGCCGATATATTGAGGATCTCCTGAACCGACCGGAAACATATTAGGGTCAAAAATGATATCCTCTGGGTTTATCTTATATTTTTGGACGAGCAGATCGTAGGAACGTTTCGCTACTTCCATTTTCGCTTGCCGGGTAACGGCCTGCCCTCTTTCATCAATTAAGATTACAACGACAGAAGCGCCGTAACGATGAATCAGCGGGACG
Organism: Paenibacillus eucommiae; assembly: GCF_017874215.1. Taxonomy (GTDB): domain Bacteria; phylum Bacillota; class Bacilli; order Paenibacillales; family NBRC-103111; genus Paenibacillus_AI; species Paenibacillus_AI eucommiae. The sequence continues at coordinate 37,108 of NZ_JAGGLB010000032.1, read as the reverse complement.
ATCCCTTGGAATTTGACCTCACCGTCTTCGAGATTTATCGAGTTAATAATGGCTTTACCTTGGGAATATTTCAAGCCCAGCTCAATAATATGATCATAAGTAGAATCCAGCATCAAAGGAGCCTTGATCTTCTTAACTACCTCCGGAAGAAAATGATGAATAGCAAAAGCTTCATCAATATCGGTATCCTGCAAGTTAACATCGATGACGTGAGCTCCATTCTTAACTTGGGCACGTGCTATTTCTGAAGCCTCATCGAATTTCTCTTCTTTGATCAGCCTTTTAAACTTTCTGGAGCCAGAAATGTTCGTGCGCTCTCCAATCATAATAGGCCGGTTTTCTGGTTCTATATATACAGTCTCGATCCCTGATACAGCGGGAGGATGAATCCCTAATTCAGCCCTTGGCTTGTAATTAGCCAGTGTTTCGGCCATGGCCCGGATATGCTCAGGTGTAGTACCGCAGCAGCCACCAGCGATGTTCAACCAGCCCTGCTCAGCAAAGCCCGCCATTTTCTTGGCAAGCGATTCTGGAGATTCATGATAATGCCCGTTCTCATCAGGCAAACCAGCATTCGGATAACAACTGATTGCCGACTCCGCAATTTGCGAAAGTGTCCGAATATGATCACGCATAAATTCAGGACCCGTGGCACAGTTCAGCCCAATGGAAATAGGCTTCAGATGTTCAAGTGATATATAGAAGGATTCAATATTTTGCCCCGCCAGGGTGGTCCCCATTGGCTCAATGGTTCCCGATATCATAATAGGAAGCTTCACACCCAGCTCTTCGAAAGCTCTTCGAACGCCGATGCTTGCCGCCTTCACATTAAGTGTATCTTGAGAAGTCTCAATTAATATAGCATCCACACCACATTCTACCAAAGCATATGTCTGCTCATAGTAGCTTTCCTCAAGCTCGTCAAAGGTCACTCCACCAGTGACTGATAAGGTTTTTGTTGTGGGTCCCAGTGCGCCAGCTACATACCGCGGCCATTCCGGTGTAGAATATTTATTTGCCGCCTGAACAGCCAATTGAGCTGCAGCTATATTAATCTCCCGGGCTTTGTCTTGAAGATCATACTCTGCCAGTACAACGCTTGTTGCGCCGAATGTATTCGTTTCAATAATATCTGCCCCAGCGGCAAAATAATCTTCATGTATTTTCAATATAACGTCAGGTCGTGTAAGAACAAGAATTTCATTGCAGCCGTCCAAATCGTCACTGCCAAAGTCATCCGCAGTCAAATTCTCCTGCTGGATCATCGTGCCCATTGCACCGTCCAGAATTAATATTTTCTTCTTTAACTGCTCTTCTATTGTTGCTTTATTCATGTTCTTCTTCCTTTCAAATTATCCTAGCTGCTTCTAACTGTATCATAATGAAGAACGATCAATTTGATACCATTTAGTCTATCAGAATCACGTCAGTAAGGGAAGAATTTAAAATATCAATATTTCCTATAGGTTCTCTTGGTTTTTCTTATCAGAATCCATCGACATCCGGAATGATATGCACTATAATACAAAGTATATCAGGAATTCAAAGTATCGAATGATAAGAAAGAGGGATAAACATGGCACAAATTCGCATTCGTAATACAAATGAGCGCATTTCAGATGAGGCTGAAGTAAAGGCCTTCTTGGATAAACAAAATGTTGTCTATGAGCACTGGGACATCAATAAACTGGCAGACCCTCTGCGCGAGAAATACATTCTTAGCGATGAGGAGAAAGCACAAATTCTTGAAACCTATGATGCAGAAATACGCGACCTTGCAGGCAGACGCGGTTATGAAATCTGGGATGTAATCTCTTTGTCCGACTCTACACCTAATATTGAGGAACTACTGAAAAAATTCGAACAGGTTCACACTCATACTGAGGATGAAATACGGGCAATCGTTTCCGGTCAAGGCATCTTCATTATTAAAGCGGAAGGTGAAATTGGCTATTTCGATGTGGAACTCGAAGCTGGTGATGTCATCTCGGTACCTGAGAATGTTAATCATTTCTTTACGCTGATGGAAAATCGCCAAATTGTCGCCGTTCGCCTTTTCATCGAGAAAGACGGCTGGGTAGCTTATAATGTAGATGATCCTAATTTCACAAAAGCTTAATAAACAAGCAGTGTTATAAAAGCCCGATCCTTCCATCAGGTCATCTCCTGATAAAATGATCGGGCTTTTTGTCTGATTACAATCCCTCTATAATGGGCAATATATCGCGTAAACGGGAAACCTCATGTTTAGGAATAATGTCATCATTGCGCTTTACATTATGATAATTGATCCAAATGTTGGAAAGGCCTGCTCCACCTGAACCAAGAATATCTGTCGTAAGCTTATCCCCTATCATGATTCCTTCAGCAGGTTCTATATTCAACAAGCGTAGGGCATGCTCAAAAATCGCTAATGAAGGTTTCCCTTCCCCAAATTCACCTGAAATAATAATATGCTCGAAGTATCCGGCAAGTTCAGGAACACCTGCAAGCTTCTCACTTTGCAGATCGACAGCTCCGTTCGTTAGCAGCAGCAATTTGTATTTATGTTTAAGCTGATCCAAAACTTCAAAGGTTTCCTCATAAATCAAAGGTCTCGCACGGCGTTCGGCTGGAAATTGCTCTCCCAGCTTACGACCCAGTTCCTTATCCTCTATACCTAGCGCTTGTAAACCTTTTGTCCAGGAAGCCGTTCTGTATTCTGGTGCCAGCAGCTCCAACTTTTGGAAATGTTCATTATTACCATTACTGAAATTAGCCCACAAGCCCTCAAAAGGATTAATGCCTATTCTCTTCGTAAAGGGAAATGTTTCATAAGACTCGTAGAGCTGCCTAGCTTCCTTACGAACAGCTGCTTCCAAGGCTTCAGGATCCACTGAAACATGCTTAGCAGCTTCCTCACAGGTAGCCTTAAAGGCCTCTTGTACACTTCTTTCATCCCATAATAAAGTATCATCCAAATCAAACAAGATCGCTTTAATCGTCACTCTGCATATCTCCTTCTTCATTCTCAGCTCTTAAACAACGTCATGCTATTTCTCTTCATCCGTAAATTTAATGGAATCCAATTGTACCTTCAGCGAACTCCGAAATGCTTCAATATATTCTTTTCTAAGCAAATTGCGTTCGTCAATTTCTTCATCGGAAAGACCAACGGTCTTCGCCTTGTGCGCAAGCTCATTTATGCGTGCAATCCTTTGATCCATCGATTCGCTCATGCTCGTTCCCCCTTGCCTTATTGCCTATGATTATTTACTTTGCCATCCCCGTCAACGATTGTCAAGGGTAGTTGTGATGCTGGAAGGGATAGAAAAAAGAAAAAAGATCCCAGACATGCACACAGGGACCTTCTGATAGCTCAACTCATTATAAAGTAGTTGTTAAAAATCGATGATGAGAAATAGCTTCAAGCACTCCTTACTATTAAGGAAGAATCAGAACATCACCTTCATGAATCTCGCTGGAAGCAAGTCCGTTCAAGCTCTTTATCTTAGCAATATATGAACGTATGCTCTGCTTCTTGGAAATTCGTTCCGATGCAATGCTCCATAAAGTTTCCCCTGGACTAACCACAACTTGGGTTTTCGGTTGAACCACCGGGCTAGTGGTTGATGCAGTATTAGCATTGGCAGCAGAACCATATGAAGAGTTATCGTGAGCCGAAACATTATTTCCCGCAAAAACATGAACAAAAGCTATAAATGAAAAGAAAATCGATAAGAGAACAACGGTAGTTACAAAACGAAGCACCTTCTTGGAAACATAAGAGGTTGTTGTGCGATCTGACGAAGATTTGCAAGGCACTTCATTATTAATGCCATTGGAATAAGCAATATACATATAATTCATCTCCCAAACGTTTGTTCTATTTTGTTCTAATCACAGAATAACAAGAACAAACGTTTGTGTCAACAAAAAGTTAGAACTAACGTTTGTACGAACTCCGGTTCTATGTTATACTCTCTGTAAAGATTCCCATAGATTGGAGTGATAACCTTTGAACAAAATCTCACAACGTCAACAAGCTATATTACAATTTATTAAAACAGAGGTTAAGGATAAGGGGTATCCGCCCTCCGTTAGAGAAATTGGCGAAGCAGTTGGGCTGGCTTCCAGTTCTACCGTACACGGCCATCTGGAGCGGCTCGAAAAGAAAGGCATGATCCGCCGGGATCCTACCAAACCGAGAGCAATCGAAATTTTAGGCTTGGAAGACGGTTCCTCTAATTTTGCAAATACTGTAGCCAAAGTTCCTCTTATCGGTAAAGTCACTGCAGGTGTGCCGATTACGGCTGCCGAGAATATAGAGGATTATTTCCCACTTCCCTCCCACTATGTCGGGGATTACAACGTATTTATGTTAAGCGTTGTAGGCGACAGCATGATAGATGCAGGCATTCATAACGGAGACTATGTAATCGTCCGACAACAACAGACAGCTGACAATGGAGATATCGTTGTAGCCATGACTGAAGAAGATGAGGCAACCGTCAAACGCTTCTTTAAAGAAAAGGATCATATCAGGCTTCAGCCTGAGAATGCCGCCCTGGAACCTATTTTACTAAAACAAGTTTCCATTCTAGGGAGAGTAATCGGTCTTTTCCGTGATATTTATTGAAATCAAGCAATCCACATTCATGACAAATAGAGCCCGTCGGCTGAGGACTATCACCTCCATGCCGACGGGCTTAAATTGTTTTATTTTATTAGTAAAAACTTAACCACAGCATCGATTACCGGGGAGACATCATCCAACAGATTGCTTTAACTTCTGTATTGCTAATATATTTCTACACGGAACGTGCGCATTTTTCGCTTCTCCAAACAAAACGCGAACACCATACTACCACGAACAGTCCGGATTTCTATTTTTCGTTGTGATAACTTGCCATAATGGTCCAGATATATGATTTCCATTACTTGACCTATATATTTCTGCATTTTGGCCAACCCCCAAACATTTGTTTGCATACCTCATTATATACGAACAAAACACGAACATGCAATATGAAAGATCCTGGTAATTTTCACCCAAAAAATTTATTCATACTTGTAATGAGGTACATTCGGTCACCCATGCTAATTAATTAATAAAATTATCCCTTTCCTGTTTACATGTCCAATCAATATTGTAGAATCTGCGTATATTGATGGAGTAATCACATTTTCCTTGAAAGGGGTGGCGAATATGTCAGAGGAGATTCTTCACCGTCGCACAAACACCGCAGAAATTCTGGTCCTCTTCATCCTCCTAGTTATCATCGCTTGCACGCTTTGCTGGTAATACTGTAGGTTATCCTGCACTGTAGGTTATACCCAAGCCGTAAATTCACAGCACCCCACTAGCTCTTGCTAGTGGGGCAAACTTTGTTCCAAAGCGGCAAAATATCGAACAATCTATCATGTACCATCACATTTTCTGTCAACATCGTCCTGTCAAGCGGTAATACTTTCCGGATTCTAAATGCAGCTTCTCACGTTATAATTGGCATAGAGGTGTATAACTATGTTACTTATTTCACCAATGTTGCTTGAAACAACGAAAGAACCTTTCGATTCCGTCGAATACATATACGAACCAAAGATAGATGGACGAAGGCTCTTAATATTCAAGAACAATAGAGAAACCCGCATTTTCACACGTCATGGCAATGAAGTTACAAGGTTATATCCAGAACTATGGAATGTTCCGATTGATGGGGATGTAATCCTTGATGGAGAAGGTACCGTTATAGATCCGGAGACAGGTGACATTAATTCTGAGCACATGCAGGAGAGATCAAAGATAACCAAAAAAGCACGTATCAAAGCCGCTATGGTGCATCAGCCTGTAACATTCTTTTGTTTTGATATTTTGCGATATAACAACCGAGATCTGAGAGGCCTTCCGCTTATCAAACGAAAATCCATTTTAGAGTCGGTATTTACATCAAGCCCTAGGTATTCAGATGTAACATACGTTGAGGAGCATGGAAACGATCTATACAAAACAATTTGTGATAAAAACATGGAGGGTATTATTGCCAAACGAAAAAATAGCGTGTATGTAAGCGGCAAATCGAATGCCTGGCAAAAGATTATCAACCGGACTTATGCTGATGATAATATTAAAGGCTAGCGGAAGAATGACTGCGGATGGTTCACTTCAGTGTCTTCAGATAATGGAAGCATGCAATCTTGTTGGGTAATAGAACTGGTAGTCACGCCGCGGTTGACGATTTTGTGATATGAAATGAGGAGGTTGATTATGGAATACCAAGTGATTCATAAAGAGACTAACAAGCTGCTAACTATCACCCATGAGGATATCAATGACATGGACTACGACGACACTGGCCGTATAGTCGTTTATGGGGTTACTGGTGAAGTTTACTACCTCCTGGCAGATAGAGATATGATCAGAGAAGAAATATAGAGCCCTCAATCCCAATAAGAATAATATCGAGACCCTGGATTTTGATAGAACAAATCTGCCCCACATAAGCAAAACGCCTTGCTGTGGCCTTTGATGTGCATGTTCGTGACGTATGGTGCATGCAGGGAGTGGCTGTGGGTTCCATCCGCTGTTAAAGAATTGTTCCCTTGAGTGGCATGGATGTGGAGGTTTGAACCAATCTTTAAAGGCGGGGCGCTAACGCTCTTCCACCCCCTTCCCTCTTCTCAATTTCAATCGTACGAACAACAATCTAATATGGATAGCCTGCAAGGGTTTTTCTCTTGGTTGGAGGAGATTTCCTATCTTGCAAATGAAGACCTGAGAGGATTTGATGCTACCTTTATTAACTTTAACGATGTTTCAATCTCTCTTAAATTTTAGTTGCTGATATGAAAAGGAAGGACAAAGTTCTCGTCCCCCTTCGGAATTAATATTTCTTAAACAAATTCTTCCCGAAAAAAAATCCGAAACGCATGTTCAGGATTCTGTTTGCTAAACTGAACTAATGCATCTAGGAGCTCTTTCAGATATATTCCTTCGGATTCAAGCAGACTGTTGTACTCTGGGATAAGTATGCGTCGCGAAGCTCCAAGAGAGCCACTGGTAACCATCGTTAAAAATGAATCTACGTTTGAATCAAAATAACAATTGTCTACCTTTAATCGTTCTTTCCATGACAGGCTATTCGCTCCTGCAGGATTTCGCCTTACTATCGTCTGCAGCTCCCAAGCGACAAATTTGTTACCATCCGGATCAAAGAAATCGAAGCCTATTCCACAGCCCCCATTATCAACTAAATTACCTACCTCCACACCACCATCTTTCAAGGAGTGATACACCTCGTTAATATCGATTACTTCAAAGGCCAGCATATTCATTTGATGTCCAGGACCTGCTCCCCATTCATCGGTTTGAAAATTCATTAACTGACCCTTTTCCGCCTTTACAAACATGATTTCCATCCCATTTTGAAGTGTAATCCACGGCCATCCTCCCTTGACCAAACCAAAATGCTGTGCGAACCAAGCTTCCGTCTTTACTGGGTCTGTTGCTGGCACATAAAGGCATGATATACGTTTCAATATTGGTGTAGAAAGCGGTTTAGACTGTAGCTCATCCCAATTCAGTAGTACCTTCTTTACCTCATTAACAATAATAATCCTCTCCCACTATATAGTATTGTTTTCCCATATAAGATAGCAGGTCGCAGTGGATCGTTTCCTATTTTTGTCAGATCTCAACCCTGAGCAGGCTTACGCATCCCGCCTAGTACAATGTTATATCCGTCAAGATCTTGTAGGATTGCGTTCCTAAACTCCCATCCATTGTGTGCTTTAAAAAATGGTTCTACTGCAATTATTCCACCTTTACTACGTACTTCTTCCACTATGAGATCTAAATCGTCCCATTCAACATGTACAAACGAGTCCCATGATTGATCAGGACCTTCGAATTCACCAATTTGACGCTTTTTTGATACAGCGTTAGGTCGCACATCAGCAGATGAAACCGCCTGTTGCAAAATAACTGTCATCTCGTCACGTGTTACGTGTCCCCAAACACTAATTTCTTGAAAACCAAGTACATCACGATAATATTCTTGAGATTTCTTAAAGTCTGACACTAAACGGACTGGAAATGTTCCTCCGAATTTCCCTCTCCGCTGTTCTGTGGTTACCTCTTCTACTGACTCACTCATTTGATTTTCTTCCTCCTTAATACCATATTTACCCAGTAATTATACCGTACATTTGTTCGCATGTAAATAATAATCTTATTAGGTATAACTCCCAGTTAGTTCCGTAAGTAGTACGGTGTACTCGTACTTGTTCATGTATTTAAGTAAACTAATTTTATAAATAGTCAGATGAAAAAAATATAATTTATTTATTACCTTCAATGTCATCTGCTTACTTTTTGAGAGAGTATAAACACCTGTAGCTCCTAGTCCGATGGACGATCTTAATAAATTTATCCTGTAATAATACAGGTGTTATTACAAAAAGAAAAGCTATGTCCACAGCAACAAAAGGAAGATACTTACTTGGTAAAATCCCTAGTCTCTTAAACACACCAACATAGGCTGTAACGATTGCAGAGATTGATATTATTTTTGTCCTTTCATAATAAAAAACCTCATTCCATTTTCAGAAATGAGGCAATAAATTATTCACTTTTCGTTTCATTTAAGTTTTTTTGCAAATTCTCGTAATTCTTCTGGATTGTGGGTTTGGAATAGAAGTTCTTTATCATCAAAGATAAGAACGAGATTATCTGGATACTTAGATTCTACTCCTAACCTTTTTAACCACTTATGCTCATCCTTTGTTCTATATATTTGGCTTTTTTCAACTTGCTCAAGTAATTTAGGTTCCGAATTTATGACTTCGAGAACTTGATATTCATAATCCGCTGAACTAGAAAAGAGGGGCATCGACAACTTACCATTCTCATTACTTGTTAGTTCTTTCAAAATATCTGATTTATTCGTTCCACATGCTGACAGAGTAATCAATAGGGATAAAAACAATGTAAAAATAAACAATCTTCTGGACACTATATACCTCCTGACATTTTTCTGTACTTAGCCATCGATTATTTCACCAAGCAGTCAATACATTACCATAAAATTTCCGTTCTGTCCCGCGTTTCTTGTTAACTTAAATCTCTCGTTAGTTCAGCAAGCACTTTCGGTACTTCAACTCAAAAAGAATAAAATTCACTTTTATCAGCTATTCATTTAATTTCCTTTTTCAATTTACGTGCGCTCAAGAAAAACAAGATTCCTACTACAATGAGGACAATTCCGAAAATAAAAATAACCCTGGGAATAACATAAGCGAGAGGATTAATCGAAGCATAATTAATATCAGACTTATACCCAATCATTGCAGAAGTGGTTATTTTTATTAAATGTATATCTAGGTAATCATCTGAAATATTCTCATTGTTAAAACGGTCTTCATTGGTTATATGTTTAGTCTCCAATTTCTTTTGATTATTAATTAAATAAAGATTCCAGCTCTTTGCGTTCGGTGGCATTGATTGTACAATAGCTGTTAGATCGTTCTGGTGACTTGTCTCTTTTCTGTTGTGAATACTATAAATGTTTACCCATAATCGTCTTTTTTCGTCTTCTAAGACAGGTACATCCATAGGTTCGAAAAGTACTTTTCCGTTTAATAAAACTTGGATATTTGCTACATTTTCTCCTTTAGGGATCTCGTTAATTTCAATACTATTTCCATTTATCTCAAAGTGGTTTGTATTATAATCTGGTTCATTAATGAAGTATTTTTTTTGTAATGTTTTAGATATTTGCTTCTCTTTGTACATTACATACAGAGGGTCAAATGTAGCTAGAGAAATCATGAGACCTAAAATGATTAGACTCACTCCGATTATTATCTTCAAATGCAGAACCACCTTAATGAAACAAATTTCGATTTTAAGTATATAGCTGCCGATAACACCATTCTATTCCAGCTAATTCTACTTGGGTAGTTCTAATTTATATAGGACCTACTTTTGTATGAATCTTTTTATTGTTAATCAAACATCATAAGACAATAACTGGGATCAACGATATTCCCATAAGCATCATTATTTCTCGAAATTTATAATAAAAAAACCTCAGTCCGCAATGGAAAGAGGGTTTTGATATTTGGCAATCCCGTAGTTATTCACAGATCTCTAAATCATTTGCATATGCCTGCATTTTGGATATGTACTGCAACCTAAAAACTCACCTTTAGTGCTTTTACGTAATATCATTGGCAGCTTCCGTATAATTCTGATTAGAGACCACCCAACCTTCATTTGCTCCGTAATGCCGAATAGATCCTTGAACCTGCTGTACTGCTTCTATTCTTACATTCTTGCTATATCGCTTTGCTTGGACTACTATCTTCTTTCCTTGCTTTGAAATAACAAGGTCTGCTCCGTAATCACCAGCCGAACGAGTTACCCTAACATCATAACCTCTATTCTTAAAAAGCCCTCCCAGGTATATTTCAAACTGTCTTCCATCCATTTTATCGATATCAGCGATTCCGGATTTCCTTAGCCTTTCCATTCGGTTCATATATTGAATAATCATAACTGATATTAATACAGCAAAAGCAACAACGGATACACCGATAGATATGGACATTGACTTAGTGAAATAGTATGTACCAAAAAACGATATGAACATCACAAAACCAAATAAAGCTTTTAAAAATTCTTCTTCTTGCTTAGCCTTACTCTTTCTTCTAGCCATTGATTGCTTCCTTTCATAGTTCATTTATAGCATATTTTTACATCATATTATAATTTCATTACTTTTAGCAGTTCTTAATACCTAATTATAGAATCTTAATTTCGCCAGTTCCTTTTCTCTCTGTGATGACAGAAAGAGGATCCATACTGCATTAATACTTCAATGTATACTCATTCAATTCATAATATTTTTTCTTTTTTGTGGTAAAATATACCTATATTTGTTACACTAGATTTTGTTGAAAATACTCCCATTTAGGATAAATAAAGAAAAGGGGTTGATTGCATTAAAACTCGCAGTAGAGTTCCCTTAATATTGTTGTTCGTGTCCGTGACTGTAGTGATAGCTTTCGTAATTTTCGATGATGATTACAACGGAAAAAATGCTAGAAAAACTGTAACAAAAATAGAAGAAAATCATTCAGAATTACTGAAGTCTACGCCTCAATCTGAGGTAAGGGCCGATAATACAACCAGTACCAGTAGCAGTACCTCAGCTAGCATTTCCACCATATATAAATATATGATGGATGAATTTGATCAAATCACAAATTATGGAGATAATTACGATCCTGAAATCCATGACTTGCAAGTTTTAAAAAGAGCCAGTGAACATTTTAATATTTCTATATCAGAAGCTGATAAGATTTATCTTGAAATGGCCACCTCTGGATTTTGATAGATTTTTAAATTATTGTCCAGAGAAATTACTTTATACGCTTACCATCCATGCATTAAACAAAGTTGCCTTTATTCCACAATGGAAAAGTGCTATTAATTCAAAGGGGAGTTTATCATTAAACGATACATCAGCAAGTTTATTGTAATTTCTTTGGTTTGTATTTTTATGTCAGCATGCTCTAATGACGATATTAGTTTTAAGTATAAAATGAAAGCCGACTACTCAAGTGTTCTAAATAGAGACCAAGCTATGGAGTTGATGAGTTACTTAGAGGCAGCTGTGCAGTTCCAGAAAACTGCTTTTGACTCGGTTGAAATAACCGATTTAGAGAAGGAACTTAGTACGTGGTCTGGAGAAATAACAAGATATTTCAGAGATGCAGAAGCTTGTGAAGTTTGTTACAGTATAGGCGACTTGTTATTTGATCATAGTGTTTATGTTGTTGGTACCGTTCAAGCAAAGGCTTTGCATGCTGTGGCGAAAAAGGATGAAAGTTTAGGAATAGAATCAGAAGCTAAATCCTTTATTGATACGGATAAAATATTCAGCCAAGAAGAGAAAGCACAAGCTGCTTTATTAGGCTTCAAGAAGTACGTAGATTAAGATACAAGGATTCCCAAGCTACCGATAGCAGGCAATCGGCCCCTAGTAGCCTAGTAATCCATTTTGAAGAGGACTTTTGCTTATACCACTAAAGCAGCTATATCAAGCTCACATAAACTCAGCCGGGCGTTACTCTAGTCGAACGAAGATCTAACGAAGAAATCTTTAGGCAAAATTAAATAGACCCAAAACAAAAAAACCTCAATCCTCAATGGACAGAGGGCTTTTTGTTGTGAATAATTTTTGTTAGTCTTTCTCCAGCAGCTAAAAATCAAATCATTAAACCAATTCTTCGTCATTATTCGACAAATAGGAACATCCTCAAATAGTCAAAAAATTTGGGGGCATTATGGGGGCAACCCTATCTCACCTCTCAAATATTTCGAACTGCCCCCACAAAGAAAAACCCCCGACGCCTAGAGCGCCAAGGGTTCCACATTTTAGTAAAGAGTCAAATACTGATCCCGTTCCCAAGCGTGAACTTGAGTGCGATACATATCCCATTCAATTTCCTTTAGCTCATAGAAATGAGCCAGGGCATGTTCGCCGAGGGCGTTACACATAATTTCATCGCGGATAAGTTCATCCAGTGCCGATTTCAGGTTAACCGGCAAACTTGGAATGCCCTCTTCGATTCTCTCTTCTTCGGTCATCACATAAATGTTACGATCGGTTGGAGGAGGAAGCTGCATCTTGTTCTTAATACCGTCAAGGCCTGCAGCGAGCATCACAGCCAGTGCCAGGTATGGGTTAGCAGCCGGATCCGGATTTCTCACTTCAACACGGGTGCTTAATCCGCGGGAAGCCGGGATACGAATCATCGGGCTGCGGTTGCTTGCAGACCATGCTACGTAACAAGGAGCTTCGTAGCCTGGAACCAGACGTTTGTAAGAATTTACGGTTGGATTCGTAATAGCTGCGAAAGAACGAGCATGCTTGAGAACTCCAGCCATATACTGACGGGCAACAACGCTTAGTCCAAGCTTATCGCTCTCATCATAGAATACGTTCTCGTTGCCTTTAAATAGCGATTGATGACAGTGCATCCCTGAGCCATTAACACCGAATAAAGGCTTAGGCATAAATGTCGCGTGCAAGCCATGCTGTCTGGCAATCGTTTTAACTACAAGCTTAAACGTTTGAATTTGATCGGCAGCTTTAATGGCATCGGCATATTTAAAATCAATTTCATGCTGTCCAGGTGCTACTTCATGGTGAGAAGCTTCGATTTCAAAGCCCATCTCTTCAAGTGTAAGCACGATCTCGCGGCGGCAGTTCTCCCCAAGATCGGTAGGAGCAAGGTCAAAATATCCGCCTTGGTCATTAAGCTCCAGGGTTGGGTTGCCTTTCTCATCCGTTTTGAAAAGGAAGAATTCCGGCTCTGGTCCAACATTCATCGCTGTATAACCCATTTCCTCCGCTTCTTTCAACGCATTCTTCAAGATGCCGCGCGGATCTCCAGAAAAGGGGCTGCCATCCGGAAGGTAAATGTCACAAATAAGACGAGCTACTTTATTTTCAGTTACCCAAGGGAAAATAACCCAAGTGCTAAGATCAGGATATAAATACATATCGGATTCTTCGATTCTCACATAACCTTCAATGGATGAACCGTCAAACATCATTTTGTTATCAAGCGCTTTTTCCAGCTGGCTGAGTGGAATTTCCACGTTTTTGATAGAACCTAACAAATCCGTAAATTGCAAACGGATAAACCTCACATTTTGGTCCTTGGCGATTGCCAGGATGTCCTCTTTAGTGTAATTTTTGTAGCCCATGTCAGTTTCTCCTTTCAAAGTAAAAAGCTATGAATTATTGATAAAATCGGGAAAGCTCACCTTGTATGAGTGATACCTGTCCAGGACGATTCCCGCCGCCGAATAATTGCTGCTTGAGCATTTTGTGAAGTTGGGACTCCGTCATCTCCTTGCGCTTTACTTCGGAATGCTCATTAAGAACCGTTGCCTCTTCTGAATCTTTGGAGACAGGGAGAAGCACCTGCTTGATACCTGCGATGTTAACGCCTTTTTCGATGAGGTCTTTAATTTCCAATAGTCTCTCGACGTCATTGAAAGAATACAATCTTTGGTTGCCCGAAGTTCTGGCGGGAATAATAAGCTCATGCTGCTCATAATAACGGATTTGCCTTGCCGTCAAATCGGTCAGCTTCATGACAATCCCAATGGGGAACAATGCCATGTTTCTGCGAATATCATCGGTCATGTTAACATCACTCCTGTGCAGGTTCTACCTACAACTAATTGTAACTGGCTAACAATAATCTGTCAAGTTGTGTTAGCTTTATTCACAAGACTACAGGAGATTTTTTTTCGTCATATAATCTAACACGGTTAATATCCCTAATTTGCAGTGGGAATAGGTAAGCCCCCCCTGCATGTAGGCGATATAGGGTTCTCTAATAGGCGCGTCAGCCGACAGCTCAAGGCTCCCGCCTTGAATAAAGGTTCCAGCTGCCATAATCACGGGGTGTTGATAGCCCGGCATTTCCCAAGGTTCAGGTACGACATGAGCGTCTACAGCGGATGCTTTCTGAATTCCTTGGACGAAAGTAATAAGATGCTCCGCAGAGGTGAAACGTATCGCCTGGATCAGATCCGTTCGCTGCTCTTTCCAGCTCGGAGACGTTTGATAGCCCAAATCTTCAAATACAGCAGCTGCCAAGGTCGAGCCCTTGATCGCTTGTCCAACAAGATGAGGAGCAAGGAAGAGCCCCTGAAACATAGCTCTCGTCGCCCCAAGCATCGCTCCGACCTCACCACCAATACCTGGCGCTGTAAGCCTGTAGGCGGCAAGCTCTACAAGCGAGCTGCGCCCAGCAATGTAACCTCCGGTCGGAGCAATTCCGCCGCCAGGATTCTTGATCAGCGAGCCCGCCATCAAGTCTACACCAACCTCAGTCGGCTCCAGCACCTCAGTGAACTCACCATAGCAATTATCGACAAATACAATAACTTCCGGATTGATTTCTTTGACAAAGCGGACCATTTCCGCGATTTGCTGCACGGTAAAGGAAGGTCGCCAATCATAGCCGCGAGAGCGCTGGATGCCAATTACTTTCGTATTTGTCTGCATAGCTCTCTCAATTCCCTGCCAATCCGGTGTCCCCTGTTCCAGCAGTGCTACTTCGCCATATTCGACCCCCCAGTCCTGCAGGGATCCCAAACCGTCTCCCGGCTTGCCGATAATTTTGTGCAGCGTATCATAAGGCTTGCCTGTTATGTAGAGCAGATGGTCGCCTTGCCTTAAAACTCCAAATAACGCAGTACCAATTGTATGGGTACCCGAAACAAAATGCGGCCGGACCAAAGCTGACTCCGCACCAAATGCATCAGCATACACTAAATCAAGCACTTCTCTTCCGCGGTCATTATACCCGTAGCCAGTGGAGGAAGCAAAGTGATAGTCACTGACCCGATGTTTCTGAAAAGCCTGGATCACCTTCCATTGATTCGCATCGATGGTTTTCTCAATTTGCTTAAAGACTCCCTCAACCTGCTGTTCCGCACGTTCCATTTGATGTAAGAGCTTATCATCGAACTGCATAATTATTGATTCTCTCCCTCTTCCCCACTTTGTTCCTGTAAAGCAGCATCCTGATCATAAGCAGCTAGTAAATAGCCTGACTTTTCATAGTCATCTTTGTTGACAAGTACCTGAAAAAGCATTTCTTCGCCATCCATCTCATTATCCAGTACATCCCCTATCCTGTAAACAAGTGAGATTAAATCCCCTTTTTCCGCAGGAATACGGAATCTTTTCGTCTCACCCATCAGCTTGTCTTGAATAGCATCACGAAGCCGGCCCAGGTCTTCCTCCGAATAAGCGGAAATTTTCAGAAAAGCCCCTTCTGTCGAAAGCAATTCAAGCTCCTGCTGGGAACAAAGATCAATTTTATTGAAAACAGTAAGCTGCTCCTGCTTGTGTGCGCCCAGCTCCTGCAGCACCTGAGCGACTACCCTCATTTGCTCTTCCCGCATTTCGGATGAGCTGTCAACCACATGGAGAATCAGATCAGCCTCATTCGCTTCTTCCAAAGTTGCGCGAAATGAAGCAACCAGATCATGCGGCAAGTTTTGGATAAAACCAACTGTATCTGTGATAACAATTTCTTTACCACTTGGCAGCTCCATCGACCTTGATGTCGGATCCAGCGTGGCGAATAACTGGTTCTCAATAAATACATCCGCATCTGTAAGCTGCTTAAGTAGTGTGGACTTTCCTGCATTCGTGTAACCTACCAAGGCAACTTGATAAACCCCGGCCTTCTTTCTGCGCTCACGATGCAGCGTCCGGTGCTTCACCACCTCATGCAGCTGCGCCTTCAGCTCGTCGATTCTTCCACGTATGTGTCTGCGGTCTGTTTCCAGCTTCGACTCACCGGGACCCCTCGTTCCTATCCCGCCTCCCAGCCTAGACAAGTTCTTCCCCTGGCCGGACAGTCTTGGCAGCAAATAACTAAGCTGAGCGAGCTCAACTTGAATAATACCTTCCCGCGTCTTGGCGCGTTGAGCAAAAATATCCAGGATCAGCTGCGTCCGATCGATAATTTTCACGTCCAGACTCGCTTCCAGGTTGCGTACCTGGGCCCCGGACAGCTCCTGATCGAAGATCGCTGTATTGGCATCCAATGCCTCTAGACGTAATCTGAGCTCCTCTACCTTTCCCTTACCAATAAACCATTTGGAATCAGCGGATTCCTTATTTTGCGTCATTGTCTCCAGAACTTCTACGCCAGCCGTCTCCGCAAGCTGCACAAGCTCTTGGAGAGATTGCTCTGCTAAATCTTCATTTTTCTTTTGCTTTTGGGTAATCAAGCTGACAAGAACGGCGCGGTCCAATAATTCGCCTGTTACTGTATGTGAGGTAGGTTTCATGCCAAGTCTCCTTTTATTCGGATGGCTAACATCCGTGTCCGGTACGTATCATCAATATTCTGAATCAATATGACCGGAAAGTCAAACGACTTAGCTCTTAAAGGGTGCTGAAACGAAGTGATTTGAACAAGCACACAGTTATTTGGTTTTGATCTTTAAATCCTCTGGGCGTATGGACATTAACTCTTGTTTGGACGGAACAGTCGTATATTGATTTAGCAGCCTTACCGCTTGATGGCGAATCGACTTCTCCAGCAAATTCCTCACATACCTGGCATTACTGAAGGTTCTCCAGCTCGCTGACTTCTCTTCATTCAAATGCTGTCTAAGCTTAACAATAGCTTGCGGCAGCAGCACATATTCCCGTTCCTTCACCATCAGCTCGGAAATCTGAATTAAATGATCGATATGGTAATCTTCAAAATCAACCTGGATCGGAAAACGCGAAGGGAGTCCGGGATTTGTCGACAGAAACAGCTCCATCTCTTCCGGATATCCAGCGAGAATAAGAATAAAATCATTTTTCTTATCTTCCATTCCTTTCACCAGACAGTCGATCGCTTCTTTTCCAAAATCTTTATCGCCGCCGCGGGCCAGACTATAGGCTTCATCAATAAACAGGATGCCTCCCATAGCTTTCTTCATCAAATCACGCGTCTTCAGAGCTGTGTGGCCAATGTATTCACCAACCAGATCAGCCCGCTCCACTTCGATAAAATGACCTTTGCTCAGCACGCCCATAGCATGAAACATTCGACCTAACAAACGGGCTACCGTAGTTTTTCCAGTACCCGGATTCCCTCTAAAAATCATATGATAAACATGTGAGTTGCTAAGCAGACCAGCTTCTATTCGAAATTGGCTAACCTGAATAAGCGCATAGATTTCGTGAACTAGCTCTTTGACATGATCAAGGCCAACCATTTGGTTCAATTCTTTAAAAATATCGGATAATGGCCCTTCCATCGGGGTTCTTTTGCTGCTGTTGATCTGAGCTTCTGCTTCCATAGCCGGCTGCACTTCTGCATTTCGCAGTACTATGTTGATTTGCCGCGACGGGATGGTATTCGTTTTCTGCTCTTTGGTAATAACACGGCCACTCATCGATATCACCTCTTTGTCTAGGTGTTTAGTGTTTATTTTGCTCGCAGGAGCCCAATTTTTAGTTCTCTCTTATACTCCCCATAGTTCAAATAGTTCACATAATTCAAATAGTTCACACTATTCCCATTCTGCAGCTTTCCACAATCCATTACTCTTCCTTCATAGTTATTATCCGTCCAGACATTTTATGAAAACATCTTTATGTGAAGCCAAAAGAGGGATAAGCTGTCAGTTTATTACCCCCAAATAAAATAAGCTTGAATCCCTTTAATATCAAGGAAATTCAAGCTTATTTCAATCATCCACTTCCTATTTCGCTGCAAGTCTCCGCTCTCTGACTGCTTCAGTAGCTTGAACCATTACGCGCAGTGAAGCGACTGTTTCTTCCATCCCCCGTGTCTTTAAGCCACAATCCGGGTTGATCCAGAATAATGCAGGATCAAGCACCTTCAGAGCACGATCAATCATGCTTACCATTTCTTCTTCTGAAGGAACCCTCGGGCTATGAATATCGTAAACTCCAAGTCCAATTCCTTTGTCATAGGTGTATTCTTCAAAGCTATGAATGAGCTCACCATGGCTGCGCGAAGTCTCAATGGAAATAACATCAGCATCCAGGGCACGTATGGAATCGATAATGTCATGAAACTCGCAATAGCACATATGGGTATGAATTTGAGTAGTATCTTTAACAGTAGAAGTAGCAACCCGGAAGGCAAGAACTGCCCAATTCAGGTAATGCTCCCAATCAGCTCTCTTGAGTGGAAGACCTTCACGCAGTGCAGGCTCATCTACTTGGATCATTTCAATTCCAGCACGCTCAAGCGATTCTACTTCTTCACGCAATGCTAGAGCGATTTGATAGGAAACTTGCTCTCTAGTCATATCATCACGGACGAAAGACCAGTTAAGAATAGTAATAGGTCCTGTTAACATGCCCTTAACCGGTTTGCTAGTCAAGGATTGCGCATATACACTTTCCGCAACGGTCATAGTATCTGTAAATTGAACATCGCCGAAAATAATAGGCGGCTTCACGCAGCGGGAGCCGTAAGATTGGACCCAGCCATTCAGTGTGAAAGCAAAACCATCCAGTTTTTCACCGAAAAACTCTACCATATCGGTACGTTCAAACTCACCATGAACCAGTACATCCAAGCCAATTTGCTCTTGAAGCTCTATCCAAGCTTTGATTTGCTCTTGTACAAACTTCTCATACTGCTCGTTTGTCCATTCGGACTTTCTCCATTTTTGTCTCGCTTGTCTGATTTCGGCAGATTGTGGAAAGCTCCCGATCGTAGTAGTCGGCAGAAATGGAAGCTGCCATTTCTCTTGCTGAACCACTCTCCGCTCTGCAAAGCCATTGTTTCTTGTTGATTGCTTTTCATAGATTTCTTTTACAGCAGCCTGCACACTCTTCTTGTTTCTGGATGGATCTTCATCCAATGCTTTCAGTGCACGCTGGTTCTCTTCCAGTTTAGCAGAAACTGAATCAAGCCCTGTGGAGACAGCTTGTGCCAACAGTACGATTTCATCAAGCTTTTCATCTGCGAACGCCAATGCATTCTTTAGAACAGCTTCCAACTTAGTTTCTGGCTTTGTTGTAACCGGAACATGAAGCAAGCTGCAGGAAGGCTGAACAATTAGCCTTTCGTATGGAACAATTGCTGACACTTTCTCCAGCAGACCCAGTTTAGACGGGAAATCCGCACGCCAAATGCCACGACCGTCAATAAGGCCTACTCCCAGCACTTTATCTTCCGGGAAACCATGAGCTTCAATAGCTTGTAGATTGGAGGTAAAGCCATGCACGAAATCAAGTCCAATTCCTTGAACTGGCAATGAAACAATTTCCTGATAATGCTCGACACTCTCAAAGTAAGTTTGTAGCATAATTTTCAGTCCGGGAGCAGCTTCATTCAGCTCGGCATAAATAGCCTGAACCAGCTTGATTTCCACTTCTGTTAGTGAAGTTACTAGAATAGGCTCATCAATTTGCACCCATTTCGCACCTGCTTGCTCCAGCTCGACCAGGATTTGACTGTATAAAGGAATCAGCTTCTGAACAAGCTCTTCAATTTGGTCCTGTTTGTATCCTTTGGAAAGCTTCAAGAATGTATAGAGTCCGATCAGTACCGGTTTACCTTCTATGCCCAGCTTATCTTTAGCTTCCTGGTAAGCTTGCAGCGGCCGGTTTTCGGTTAACACGGGTTCAGTTTCATTGAACTCAGGCACAATATAGTGATAATTTGTATTAAACCATTTGGTCATTTCACAAGCCGTTGCACCCTTGTCTCCTCTTGCCATCGCATAATAAGTAGAAACAGGGACTTTACCGCCTTCATAGGCGAAGCGTTTCGGTACAAGCCCAAACATCGTTGCTGTATCCAGCATATGGTCATATAAAGAGAAATCGTTCACGGGAATGATATCGATTCCCTTCTCTTTTTGAACCTTTAAATGTCCCAATCTAATAGCTTCCAGCTGCAGAATCAGATCTGAATCACTCAGCTTGCCAGCCCAAAAAGCCTCAAGTGTTTTTTTCCATTCCCTATTAACACCAATTCGCGGATATCCTAAGTTACTGCTCTTCAACAAGCTCATATTGTGCCTCCCAGCTTCTATTTTTGTTAACTTCTGATTTCAATAGAACCTAACAACGCAAAAAAGACATCCTTACCCTGTTTCTAAAAAAGGGTAAAGATGCCCAATATATGTGCGGCTGTGACCATCTTTAACACCCTCCTATCTCCCGTAGGTAAATCAGTGCTGTCAAAATAGGCAGGTCTCCTGGCTCCAGAATCTCCGTCTTGTTTGCAACCTTCCCAGTCCTAAGACCAGTGGCTTATGCGCAAACGACTCCTCTGTTACAGTGGCGGGACCGCGCCGGTTTTACACCGGACTTCCCTTTTAAGCTCTAGCATACAAAAAGCTAAAGCACCTATTTCCACATTTTCAATTGTCAAGTTTCAATCTACACAACGAATCATACATCATACTAAATAATTATGCAAATAGAGTTATGTCCCACAAAAGCACAGTTCTAACTCATTTCCGAGTAATTACAGAGGAATTTAGGCGTTTTCTTCTAGACAGTCATTTTTTTTGCTAGTTTGCCATCAGACCGCTTTTAAGCATTAGCTTCGTCCAATACCACTTGCTGAATGCTAATGTTTCGCGCGCTTCATGATAAGGCATGTACATGACTTTGGAGGCCGTTGTAGCAACAGCAGGTTGCTTTAACCCGATCGTTTGCGCAATATCCAAGGAACGTGCTCCGTGATACTCATGTGTCATAATAATCGTTGTAACAAAACCTTCCGCATCCATAATCCGCTTACTGAATAACAGATTCTCATAAGTGCTGGTAGCTTCAGGCTCCAACCAAATATCTGCCTCCGGAATGTCCTGCATAACTAAATAATTCCTCATGCCCTCAGCTTCAGTTAACCGCGATCCGTTATGATCAAGCCCGCCTGAAACGATAATTTGCTTAAACTTTCCCTCATGATAAAGCTTTACTGCCAGATCCAAGCGTTCTCTAAGTCCCGGGCTTGGAGTATCATTCCAGAGAGATGCGCCAAGCACAATGCCAACATCTGCAGCCGCGGGAAGCTTATAGTGTGGAACACTTTGTATTTTCCATTGTATAAAAACGACCCATATGATACCTGCTAGCAGGAGAATCAACAGGCCTCTCAACCAAAAGCGAAGGGTTCGCACAGATGATGCTTTATGTATTGATACGACTCCCGCTCCACGTGTAATCTCAGAATGGGGCTTTGTCCTTCTCATCATTCTCACCCCCGCATTCTTTCTCCAAAAAAACATCAACCTCATGGAATAATCGCACAGACTCATCACTAAGACATATTAAATGCCTTGATTTAGGAAACCAGCTAAGTTCGCGATAGCCGCCAAGTTTGTTATAAATGTAACGCGCACTCAGCGGATGGATCACATGATCCTGTTCACTTTGCGCAATAAAGGTAGGTACTCTTACTTTCGTTAGCTCAGGCCGTAGATGCCTGACAATACGGGTAAATTGCCAAGTAGCGCGAATCGGCGTCGATTTCACCTTGTCCAGGTCCTGTACGTCACGATGCTTCCATCTCTCATGGATCACTTTAAGCAGCCTTGAGGGGCTTATGTATACAACAGAGGCATTAAGAAGGATCAGCTTCCTCACCGGGTAGCGAGCTGCTATGTAAGCTGCGAGCAAGCCGCCCATGGAAAATCCAATGATATCAAAGCTTCCATAGGCTGCACTCATGCGCTCCGCATACCACTCTGCAGATTGAATCCATTTCGTCCAGTGCCCCGTTTTTAGCTGAGCTAGATCTTCTCCGTGCCAAGGCAGTCTGGGCACTTCACAAGACCTCCCTGAGCTTCGCAAATAATCGGCCAGCGGCTGCAGCTCGAACGGTCCTCCCGTAAAACCGTGAAGCAATAAACACGGCAGCTTCTGAGATGGTTCAATAGACAAAAGAGTCAGCCTCCTTCGTTGCCTGCTTGATGTGTGAGTTATTTTTCCTTAATCGTAATCGTATTAATTTTCACTTCTTCTGTAGGAAGACTAGACTCCCCACTGTTTGGGTTCATAGTCACTGGAATTTCAGCAATTTTCTGAACATTATCCATGCCTTCAATTATTTTTCCGAAAATGGTGTAATTTGGGTTCGAATTCAAGTTACGTCCACAATCGTCACCCGTACAAATAAAGAATTGACTTCCACCAGAATTAGGCTCTCTCGTTTTAGCCATTGCTACAATTCCTGGGTCATATTTGTATGGAGAATTAAGCTCATCCTCAATTTTGTACCCTGGACCACCCATTCCGTTTCCTAATGGATCTCCTGTTTGAATCATAAATGTTTTCACAATGCGGTGGAAAATCACATCATCATAAAAGCCTTCTTTCGAAAGAAAAACAAAGTTATTGACCGTCTTCGGAGCTTCTTTGGCAAAAAGCTGAACTGTAAACTTGCCCTTGGATGTGTCAAACTCCGCCTCATATGATTTGTCTGGATCGATAGCCATATCAGGAGCTTTACTCCACTGCTTAGGCTCTTTTACCTCCGGTGAAGGAGAAGCAGACGGATTAGGAGATGCACTTGAGCCGGAACCTTCTTTATCGCCATTAGAATTGGCGCAAGCCGATACGATCATAACGAGTAGAGCAAGCATGGTTAATAGAACTAATCTGGATCTTCTGATTTTCATTGGTTAACTTTCCTCCTGAATATGTGTGATAACCCCACCCTGCCTTATTCGGCAGGGGTGGGACTAGGGCTCGGGCTGGGAGAAGGAGTGGGAGACGGGCTTGCTGTCCCTCCCAAGGTCTCACCACCTCCATCACCTGGAGATGGATCTGGTGAGTTACTCGGTTCTGGGGATGGGCTTCCATTGCCATTTCCGTTGCCATTGCCATTGCCATTACCGTTTCCGTTTCCGTTTCCATTGCCGTTGCCATTACCATTACCATTACCATTACCATTACCATTACCATTACCGTTCCCATTCTCCCCTTCATTCCCTTCTCCATTTTCACCATCCGGGGAAGGTGACGGAGAAGTGGAAGGATCCAATGGATCTACACTCGATTCATCCTCAGGAATCTCGACGCTTGCTATATTTGATTTTTCGCCGGCATCTGAAGTTTCCGCATTTAAAGGAACAATATAATACTGATAAACCTTACCTGGCTCCACTGTTGTGTCGTTAACTACTGGATTCGAGGATTGAACCAGCATCTGTGCTTCTTGCTGTGAAGAATCCATACGGAACACTTGATAGATGGCACTCTCATCCAATGGGGTCCAGCTAAGCTTGACTGACCTGTTCTCCGTTACATATACAGCGGATAAATCGGCAATTCCCTTCGGAGGCTCAGTCTTAACCGGCTCATCAACGCCACTTGGCTTTTTAAAGTCAGCAATCGGTTTTCCATCTAACGCCTTCGACATAACCTCCTTGAAAATAGCTGCGGTGTTCCCGCTGCCGACAGTCACATAATGCTTCGAATCCGTTTTATCAAAGCCTTCCCACACAGCCGCTGTCCACTCAGGTGTATAGCCAACGAACCAGACATCCCGGTCATATTTCTCAATGCCCTTGATATCAAGTCCCGTTGATCCCGTCTTACCAGCAACTGGCCGGTCAAACTTCGCTTTTACACCCGTTCCGCTTTCAACTGCCCCACGCAGCATGAGGGTCATATAATAAGCGGTCTTTTGTGACATGACCTTTTGAGGGTCTGATTTAAATACGGCTATTTCCTGACCGCTGCTTTTTTTGATAGATTTAATAGCATGCGATGTATGCTGGATACCTTCATTGGCAAAAGCGCTATAGGCCGAAGCCATATTCAGCGTCGATACACCGTGGGTCAATCCCCCAAGAGCTATCGCAAGATTAGTATCCTTGGCGCTATCCAGCTTCAAACCCAATTTCTCGGCAAATTTATAACCTTTGCTGGCACCCATTTCATTCAGCAGCCATACAGCCGATAAATTGTAAGATTTCCTGACAGCCTCCATCATCGTGACTTCTCCATGCTGCTGACGATCATAGTTGCGCGGTGTATATGCACTGCTGCCCTTTCCATACGTTTGAGTCTTATCTTGAAGAATGGAGTACGGATTGTAATCGCCGCTTTCCAATGCGGGAGCGTAGACAGTGATTGGCTTGAAAGAAGATCCAGGCTGCCTTAAGCTAAGGGCACGATTCAATCCCTTGCGCTGGTAATCCCGGCCGCCGATCATCCCGACGATACCACCATCCTGATGATTAATAATGACCATAGAACTCTGAATTTTTTCTCCATCTACAGCATCCTTTTGAAAAAACTTCGGATCCGCATAGGTTTGCTCGATAATTTGTTGCGTTTTGGCAACCATCGTTGTGTAGATACGGTAGCCCTTGGTAAGCAGTTCATCTTCCTCAATACCATAGACATCCTCTGCTTCTTTAACTACGTAATCAAGAAAGCTTTCATAATCCGTATTGCCCTTAGTAGTTACTGGCGCTACGTAATCCACAGCTGCCGCTTCTGCTCTTTGCGCTTCTGTGATATAGCCTTGATCTGCCATAAGTCTAAGCACAACTGCCCTGCGCTCCTTGGACTTATCTGGATTCGCGATTGGCGAATAGCGTGACGGCGCCTTCGGCAATGCAGCCAAGGTAGCCATTTCCCAAAGATCAAGGTTATTCAAATTTGGTTCATTAAAATACACTTGCGCCGCCGCTTTAATGCCATAAGCACGGCTGCCGAAAAAAATACGGTTTAAATATCTCTCTAATATTTCTTCCTTCTCATATCTTCTTTCCAATTCTATCGCAATTGATACCTCGGAAGCTTTACGGAATGCAGTTTTTTCCGAGCTCAGGTACAGATTTTTGGCCAATTGCTGAGTAATGGTGCTTCCGCCTTCTACTGCGCTGAGATGCATAACGTCAGTGACAAGAGCTCTGCCAATCGCCCACAAGTCGATTCCCGAATGTGACTCAAAGCGGCGGTCCTCAGTGGCAATAAAGGCATCCTGCAGCAGCTTGGGCACGTCCTTAATTTTGACACTTTCGCGGTTCTCACGGGATAATCTGGCTACCTCATTATCATCGACATCAAAGATGATCGTCGCTTCCGGCGGGTCTAGCTTATCGATGTTCTCCTTCATGATTTTAGACCCATTCAACATAATCAGGATGTACACGCCAAGTGCGCAAATGATAGCAAGAATAACAGCAATAATCATGCCTACAAGCAATTTTTTATAGCTGAACTTTTTCTTGATACGCTTTTTTTGCGGCGGCTTCGAAACTTTTTTCGGATCTTTTGCAGATGCCATTCCACCGACTCCCTCTCCTGTTTCTCTCTCTTTCAATAAAAGAACAACCCAGAATGTAAGGTTGCTCCATTTGGTTCCTATTTGATTAGACGTACGACTAAAATAAAAAGTTGCGTATCACTCAGACGCTTCAGGTGTCATTAAAGAGACAGCTCTTTGCGGAGTGAAGGTAGAGATGGCATGCTTGTAAACCATTTGCTGGCGACCTTCGCTGTCAATGACAATTGTGAAATTATCAAAAGCGCGGATAACCCCTCTGATTTGAAACCCATTAGTCAAATACACGGTTACGGGAATGCTTTCTTTGCGCAGCTGATTAAGAAAATTGTCTTGGATGTTAATGGATTTGTTCATCAGTAAAGTCCCCCTCAATGGAATCGAAACGTTCTCCCTCGGCACTAATTTGCCTATGGCACTATTTCTATAGTAATGGTTGTTGATTATATTCAATTTCTTGTACGAACTTTCCTGTTATTATATCATTAATTTTTTTCAAATGGACAGAAAAATTTGTTTGATCCGTTAAATCCACCCAATTTATTTGTTTCATATGACGAAACCAGGACAATTGACGCTTTGCATAGCGTCTTGTGTTCCTTTTCAACAGCACTGTCGCATCTTCCAGAGTAAGCTCGCCCTCCAGATAAGCAGCTATTTCCTTGTATCCAAGACCCTGCATGGAAATCGCATCTTTCGGACAGCCGGAAGCAAGCAAGCTTCTTACCTCTTCCACAAGACCCGCTTCCAGCATCTCATCAACCCGGGCTTCTATTCTTTTGTAGAGCATAGCCCTGTCCATAGTCAGACCAATGATGCAAAGCTCGTAGGGAGATTCCTTCGTTTGATCCTCCAGATGCTTGGATAGCGGGGTCCCCGACAAGTGAGCAATTTCCAGGGCGCGAATAACCCGCCTTCTGTCATTATAATGAAGCCTCTCTGCAGACTCTGGATCAACCAGTTGCAGCTTGTGATGAAGTGCTTCTTCACCATGCAGATCCGCAAAAGCGTCCTGTTCTTTACGAAATTCCTCGTCTGATCCGACCTTTGTAAACCGAAAATCATAACAGACTGATTCAATGTAAAGCCCTGTCCCTCCTACTATAAAAGGCAGCTTACCCCGCTCATTAATTTGCGGAATCAAATCCCGCACAAGTTCCTGGAACTCAGCCGCGGAAAAGGGATCCTGCGGATCATGAATATCGATCAGGTGATGAGGAAACAGGCGGCGCTCTTCATCACTCGCTTTTGCCGTCCCTATATCCATACCCCGGTACACCTGCATAGAATCACCGGAAATTATCTCACAGTGATATTGCTTGCTAATCTCCATACTAAGCTTTGTCTTCCCGACCGCTGTCGGGCCAATCAATACTAAAAGACGCGGCTTTGCTGCTCCTTCAATCACAGTCGAATCACTCCATACGTTGTTTTGGTGCTTGATCGCGCCACACTGTCAAAGCCAAGACGCGCAAATTCCAGGCTGTCCTTACTTTCCTTAAGCACGATGCTTTTCCTCGCCACTCTTCTCGCCTGAAGGATCGTTTCCAGCGTTATCGCCTCTCCATTGGCAACATCCCTAAGCGGAGAGATCGAGTTAGACTGCTCAAGTGGACTGCGAAACATCGGGTCAAAATAAATCGTATCCACGCTTTGAGGCTCCAGCGTTCGTAAATAGGCCAGGTGATCCGTATGCTTAACCTGAATTCTCCTCATCGCTTCATTCAGCCCGGGGATATCCGAATGATAGCCTTGCAGCCCTTCCATAATCAATAACGCCGGAACCCTCTCACTCTCGATCGCAGTCACTACCCCATGTTCTCCGGCTGCAAATGAAAAAAGGATCGAATCGGACGCCAGGCCGGCTGTACAATCGAGTACATGATCCCGCTCCACTACGCCGGAAGCCTCCAGAAGCGGGTCTTTCTCCCCGCGTAACAGACGTTTCACTCGAATAGCGGCCATACTTGGATGAAAAAAAAACGCTGGCCTTCCTTCTCCATAGTACCTGATCTCTTCTTTGGTAACAAGCAGGACCGCCTGATCCCCGTTTCGCAGCCTTAGCTGTTCAATCGAAAGCTTATGTCTTGGTACATAAAATCCTCCCCAAGCTTCAGATAGCTTACACGCTTTATCAAGAAGCTCCTGGGTTGGATCGTAAGATGTCGTTACTAACACTAGGTTACATCACCCGCTTAAACATTTTTTCGAGCTCATATGTGGAAAAACTAATGACAATAGGTCTTCCATGCGGACAGGTATACGGATTCCGGCAGGCAGCAAGCCGGTCAAGCAGCGTCTCCATCTCCTGAATGCCCAGACTTTGATTCGCTTTTATAGAAGCTTTACAGGAACATAGAATTGCGGATTTCTCGCGGAGCTTGGCAATATCCACTGCCTTCCTCTCACTAAGAATCCAATCACACATTTCTTCAATAATTTGTTTTTCTTCACCATCAGGAAACCAATGCGGATGAGCTCTTACCAAAAAGGTATTGCCGCCAAACGCCTCCAAATAAACGCCAGCTTGCTCAAACAGGGCAAACCTCTCACGAATGGCCAAAGCCTCGGAAGGCGTAAATTCCAAAGTGATGGGAACTAGCAGCTCTTGACTCGCTTCAACCGGATTGCCGAAACGCTCATAGTAATATTCATAATGAATCCGCTCATGCGCTGCATGCTGATCAATCAAAAACAGACCCTCATTGTTCTGTGCAATCAAATAGGTGCCATGCATTTGGCCAATCGGCGTTAGACTCGGAAAAGAAGGAAGGCCCTGAGTCTCAGCACTTGTAGAATGAGGCAGCGTCTCCATAAAGTTCCCGGCTATCTGCCGCTGCTGTTGGAAGGTTGGCTTAGGCCTGCCTGAATCGTATGATTGTGATGATGTTTGTGTTGATTGCTGGCGCGTCGTCTGCTGCCGATTTGAGCTAACTGTACTAGAAGCAAATGTCCCATCCGGGTAGGCTGACAATGACTCCTTCACCTGCTGCGACTGATTCGATTGCGACTGCTGCCGCTGCTGTGACTGATTCGATTGCGACTGCTGCCGCTGCTGTGACTGATTCGTTTGCAACTGATCCACTTGTAATGGTTTTGCCTGAAGTGTATTGGAGTGTGGCACATCTATTGGAGCTTCTTCTTTAACTATTTCTTGTTTAGTCCATTCTTTTTTAGGCAATCCTTCTTCCGGCAAATTCTCCTCAGGCAATTTATCTCCAGGCAGCGGTTGCGATTGCGGTTGCGATTGCGGTTCTAAAGCCGATTGTTTGTCAGCAGTCGCTTCTGCATCTGCTGCTTCGTTAGTGCCTGCCTCTTCAGGATCAGCCCTGCGAATCAATTCAAACTGCTCTTGAATGTAAACGCCCTTCGGAGCACTTTGCTTGTTCCCCTGAGGGATTAAGACCTGCTTACCCAAGACACGCCTCACTTCCGCAGTAATCAAGGCTGTGAGCTCTGCTTCCTTACTGAATCTTACTTCCAGCTTCGCAGGATGAACGTTGACATCAACAAGCTCCGGATCCATATTGATCTGCAAAACAACTATCGGATAACGATGAATCGGCAGCAAGGTGTGATAGCCCTGCAGCAGCGCCTGATTGAGTGCGAAATTGCGCACATAGCGGCCGTTCACAATAGTCGAGATGCCACCGCGGTTCGCCCGGGTCATTTCTGGCTTCGCGATGTAGCCGGATATTTGATAATCCAGGCTTTCCGCTTCCAGCGGCAGCATCTGCTTCCCGACAGCAGAACCATAAATAGCAGCGATCACCTGCAGCAAATCCCCTTTTCCCAGCGTTTGGAGCAGGAGATTGCCATTATGCTTGAGCGAAAAAGCAACATTGGGATGAGCCAGGGCAAGGCGATAAATGAAATCTGAGACATGTCCAAGCTCAGTTTGGATCGTTTTCATATACTTCAGGCGTGCGGGTGTATTAAAGAATAAATCTCTGACCGTAACTTCCGTCCCCCGCGGCGCAGCTGTTTCTTCCACAAGGCGGATCGTACCGCCCTCCATCACCATTTTGCGGCCTAAGCCTGTGCTCTCTGCACTTGTAACACATTCCAGACGTGAAACCGAGGCAATACTCGGAAGCGCCTCACCGCGGAACCCCAAGGTACGGATCGAGAATAAATCCTTGTTTGTTGAGATTTTACTAGTTGCATGCCGCTGGAAGGCCACTTCAGAGTCCTCAGCTTCCATGCCTGAGCCGTTGTCAGTTACCCGAATGAGCTGAAGCCCTCCTTCTTCGATGGAAATATCAATCCGTGTGCTGCCTGCATCAATAGCATTTTCCACAAGCTCCTTCACCACAGACGATGGACGTTCCACCACTTCACCAGCTGCTATTTGGTTGGCGATTTGCTCGCTCAGCAGTTGAATTTTGCCCATATGCTAATTCCCCCTTGCTGTCAGAGTAGTTAGCTGTTCCCCCTGGTCTTCAACTACAAGCTGAGGAAAGAACTTCCTGAAATGCTCTACATTCACATAGCTGGTGCCATTCTCAATCAAGATATCGCTGGAAGCAGCGGAAAAAGAATGATTCCCACCTTGAAAAGCAATATCAATCGTTCTTAGCTTATCGTTCCAGGAAATTTCAGCATTAATGAGAGCAGCTAGTGCTCGGGTTGGTGCGAAAAGCTTGCCATTTTCACGAACAAGATTAAAGGAGTCGATCACCTCAACACCATTAAAAAGAACTTTGTGCTTGCTTACTTGAACCTTAATATCGGTTATCCCCGATTTACGCAGAGCGGTTATCATTTGAGCAGCACTCCCGTCGACCTTCAGATCAGGAGTAATACCTACATGGTTCACTTCATGCTTGTTAGGCGTCAAATATTCTTCAACCGTAACTTTGAGAGCTCCGCCTTCTTCCAGCCCATAAAGCCGCTGAACACTGCCTTTCCCATAGCTTTGCATACCGATAACCTTGGCAATGCCATAGTCCTGAAGCGCACCGGCCAAAACCTCGGAAGCACTTGCGCTATATTCGTTGAGCAGGATATGAACAGGAACACCCAGCTTGGAGCCGCCTGTTATCTTCAACGGTGTGCTGTTGTCATTGCGGTCTTTCATATAAATAAGAGTACCTTCTTGAATAAAATGTTTTGAGATATTTAATGCCGTCGATAAAAGTCCACCGGGATCATTACGAAGATCAATAATAAGTGCATCAAGCCCCTTGACTTGCAATTCTTTAAGCTGCTGGTCAAATTCTAACTCTGCGTCGCTTGAGAAATCGGTGATTTGCATATACCCTACATTGCCTTCAAAATGTTTGCTGTACACTTCTGGAATATTGACAGCATCTCGGATAAGCGGAAATTTGATAAATTTTCCATCACGCTCAACCGTTACTTCAACGGAAGTTCCAGCTTCCCCTTTAATCTTATTAACAACAACGTCTAAGGCCAAGCCATCTGTCGGAGCACCATCAACAGCCTTGATATAATCATCGCGCTGAATACCTGCTTTTTCCGCTGGAGAGCCTGCGAAAACCTCTACGATAAACACGCCGTTCTCATCAAACCCGACACGTGCGCCCATCCCCACATAATTATTTTCCAGAATATTAGAGAACTGCTCTAATTCCTCAGGGCTGAAATAATCCGTGTACGGATCATCCAGGAGCTTGAGCATTTCATCAATACTTTTACCCGCCAGGGCACTTTCGCTAACGCCGCTGACATGCACTTGTGACAATATATCCCTCACCTGCTGGGTGTCCGAATCGCTTCCCTTCGCTGTCGCAAGTAAAGGGAATGCCATGACTATAGCGGCGGTCACCGCTACCATCCATTTCAATTTCGTCCACTGCGTCCACTGCGTCCACTGCTTGATCATGATAGTCTACCCTCTTCCTTCTTCGTTGAGAGCAGTGCTGCCTGTATCCTGCAGCCTGCTTCTCATGTCGTGAATCATGTTGAGCGCCTGGAGCGGGGTCATATTGATAAGATCCAAACTCTTGAGCTGGTCAATAACCTGCTGATATTTGGGTGTCAGCTTCTTTTTCTGCTTGTCCAGCGCAGCGCTGTCCGCTTCAAAGAGAGAGAGCTGCACTATGGGCCCTTTTGCCAAAGTATTTGGTGATTCAACCTCTACGGAGACCTTCTTGGATGCCGCAGCGTACACAGCTTGTCCATCAGCGATCTGTTCTGTCGATAAAGCTGCAGCGGCTTCAGCCTCAAACAGCTCCGCCCTCGCTGTAAAAACGTTAAGCAGCTCATAAGAGCGCTCAATGATGGTCTGCGGCAGACCGGCAATTTCAGCACAATAAATACCATAGCTCGTGCTCGCTGCTCCCTTAATCAGCTTGCGCAGGAAAGTGACCTGGTCTCCGCTTTCCTTCACAGCCATACAGTGATTCGTCAGATAGACCAGACTTTCCTCCAGATGCGCCAGCTCGTGGAAATGTGTCGAAACCAGCGTTTTGCAGCCGACTTTATCATGCAGAAACTCTATGACAGCCTGCGCAATGGCCATTCCCTCACCTGTTGAGGTGCCGCGTCCTAATTCATCAATGACAACGAGGCTCCGCTCTGTAGCTTTCTCCGTCATAACCTGAATGTCCATCATCTCGACCATGAACGTACTCTGTCCACCGATCAGATCGTCGGCAGCGCCAATTCTTGTGAAGATCCGGTCCGTAAGCGCGACTTTAGCCGATGCAGCGGGTACGAAGCAGCCGATCTGGGCCATTACACTAATAACAGCCACCTGCCGCATGTACGTGCTTTTACCTGCCATATTGGGGCCTGTAATAAGTAGAATGCGTCCCTCTTCCTGCTTGAGCTTTGTTTCATTGGCGATAAAAGAGCCTTCCTGCAGAACAGCTTCCACTACAGGATGGCGGCCTTCAGTAATCAGGAGGTCATAGCCTTCGGCAATTTCCGGCCGGCAGTAATGCTGCGCCGCACTAACGGCGGCAAGAGATTGATACACATCCGCGGCCGCGATTCGTTCAGCCAGCAGCTGCAAGCGGGATACATGACCCGAAATGCGGTCACGCAGCTCTGTGAAGAGCCCGTATTCAAGGTCTACCATCTTATCCTGTGCTTCCAGAATGAGCGCTTCCTTCTCCTTAAGCTCTGGGGTTACATAGCGTTCAGCATTAGCCAGCGTTTGCTTGCGCTCATAGCGGCCTTCAGGCAGTGAAGCCATATTTGCTTTTGTAATCTCGATAAAATAGCCAAAAATTTTGTTGTAGCCGATTTTCAGCGATTTGATGCCTGTTGCTTCCCGTTCTTTACGCTCCAGCTCGGCAATCCACTGCTTGCCATTTTTGCTCGCTTCTTTCAACTGGTCCAGATGGCAGTGATACCCCTCGCGGATGATCCCTCCATCACGAACCGACACTGGCGGCTCATCCTCAATCGCATCTGTAATCCACAACATTACGTCTTCGCACATATCCATATTGTCAACAAGTTTGCGCAATGTCTCAGATCCAGAGGATGCGCACACTTCCTTAAGTGCAGGCACCTGCTTCAATGAATGCTTGAGGGCATTCATATCACGGGCATTGGCATTACCGTAGGATATACGCGCCACCAAACGCTCCAAATCATAAACTTCCTTCAGGGCAAGCTTTAAATCCTCGCGGATCATCAGCTGATGATACAAAGTATCAACAGCCTCCAGCCGTTCCTCAATACGTGAAACGCTCATTAACGGCTTCTCAATCCATCTGCGCAGCATCCGCGCTCCCATGGCGGTTACCGTTTTGTCCAGCAGCCACAGCAAGGAGCCCTTCTTTGTCCGCTCTCTGACGGTTTCGACAAGCTCCAGATTTCTTCGTGTAAATGGATCCATCGTCATATATTGATCATGCTCATAGACGCGGATATGCTTGACGTGCGTGAGCGCTCTTTTTTGAGTTTCTCTAAGATAAGTGAGCAGCAGGGCGATTCCGTGACGATTCACTGGGAGCAGCGAGGAAAGTGCAGCATCCGCTATGAAATGTTCATCGAGCAGCTGCTCATCCACATCTGTCCACTCTGTCAAAACGGTCGTCTTACTCCAGCTTAAAGTGAACTTCCCAATGTCTCCCAAAAGCGCAGCGGATGATATAATTTCTGCCGGATTATATACATTCAGCTCATCGATCACAAGCTCCAGAGAATTATCGAGCCAAGTCGTGTACAGCTCTCCCGTTGAAATATCGCAAGCAGTAAACCCGTATAAATCATCCTTGAACACAATAGAAACTATGTAGTTGTTACTCTTTTCGCCGAGCAGCTTATTCTCCATCACGGTTCCTGGAGTGACAATTCTTACAATCTCCCGCCGCACCACGCCTTTGGCCTCAGCCGGGTCTTCCACCTGCTCGCAGATAGCCACTTTAAAGCCCTTTTCAATAAGCTTAGCCACGTAACCCTCAGCTGCATGATAAGGAACCCCGCACATGGGAATGCGCTCCTCCATCCCGCCGCCGCGGCCCGTAAGCGTAATTTCCAATTCTCTTGAGGCATTTACAGCATCCTCGAAAAACAGCTCATAAAAATCTCCTAAACGAAAAAACAAAAAAGCATCCGGTGCCTGTGCCTTTACGGCCAGGTACTGCTGAATCATCGGCGTATACTGAGCCATATTCTCCTCCAACCAAATCACAAATTATTCTGTATATGTTCTATTATCAGGAAACCCCATACTTGTCTATTATAGCATGAATTCATAGAGGGTAGCTTCTTTCAGAGCGATAGGCAGCGATTTTCCAAGTCTTGCGAAAATCAGCCAGCTCGTTCCATGGTGCCCTTTTTATGATCATCGCTTTTAACGGGTCCAGGCAATCGGCATATTCAGCATAGTTCTCCAGCTGCTCCAGGTCATTCCACAGCTGCTGAATGACTTCCTGCACGCTCTCTTTTTTCCCGCTGTAATAAAAAGACTGCACATCCGGCTCCATAAGCGGGCGGCGCGGCAGCGACAAATAATGCTCGGCAATTATGGCTGCAAGCGCAAATACGCCGCGGGCCACAGCCGGAGATACCAGCCAGCTTGGCAGCGTCCGGTATTCAAAGCCGCCGTGCGACTGCCTCCGGAAGTCGCCGAGGAAGCCATAGCGGGGGCGCCGCTGCGCCGTCGTCGCGCCTTCGATCTGCATCAGCGGCAGCGCGAGATAATTATCGAGCGCGCGCAGCAGATGCGCATTCAGCCATATGCGGCTGAAATGGATATGTCCGCCGAGGGCAAAGCCCCTCAGCGGCATGCCGCCCGAGAGCCACGCCAGGCTCTCGTCTGGGATTGCGCGCGCGGCGAGCTGCATCGTCCGATGCAGATTCCTCGCCAGCTGGCGCGGGTCCACGCTGGGCTGCGGGCGCAGCTCGGCCAGCGGCAGGATCACGCGATGCCCGCTGAGCACGATGGCATCGCAGCCGACAGGCCCTTCCCGCTCCAGGAAGCGGGAAGCGGAAACGACCTTCCCCTGCTTGCTGAGCAGAAGGAACTCGGGGTCGCTTCCAAGCATCGCTCTCTCGCTGCGCGCAAGCTCACTTGTCAGCTCCGCATCATAGCGCTCGATAGCTCGCGCGAACAGCTCCGTCAGGCGGCGATTCAGCTTCGGAACCGGATCAGCATTCAACACAAGCGTATGACCGCTGGAGAGAATGCCTATCGTAACAATCCCATAATCGAGGCCTAAGGCGTAAATGGCTTTGATCGCCTCACGCGCTGCTCTGCGCATATGAAAAGTCGCCTGCGAGTAAGTAACTTCCTTATAGCTCGAATCCCTGCCAATGCCAGTGCCAGTGGAAACGGCACCTTGAGAGTTCTTTGTCCCAGGTCCAGTGGCAGAAACCCACATGCTTTCTTTTTTCTCATAGATGGCAAGCGCTTGCAGGTGAAAAACAGCAACCTTATATTTAAAAGGAAAATAGGGATTCTGCTTTTGGAGCACATGTGACCCGGCTGTCTTAATCCCATGCAGCTCTAATATCTCTTCTCTTTTTTTAACCTGCTGAGCCCTTATGATTGCCTTTACTGGCTGTAGGGTTAACAAGTCTTGACGAGTTTGCTCCTGTAGATAGGCCCCCCAGTTCACGACTGCCGTCCCCTTCCAGTCAGTTGGAAGCTGAGAACCGCTCGGGACTGCAAGCCCCTCTGTTAGTTTGATGGCATCCTCCTCCTGCGAATGCAGCAAAAAAGTTTGCACAAGGCTCCCCCTTCCGGAATACGAGTTCAAATTATGTTAGACGTCTGCCTATTTTCTCAAAAAGAAACAAAAAAGAGGGCAATAGCCCTCTACCGAATCTACAATGCTGCATATAGTGGTGTAAAGATTCGATTAAATGATTTCATCATCAAGCAGCTCAGCATCCAAATCTTCAAAATCATTATCCACACTTTCGTCGAAATCGACGTGCTTATCGCCGAAATCGTCACAACCGTGATTACAGATAAGAATGCAGACCTTGGTTTCTGCAATCATTTCTACCTGAAACTCACGTTCCACCCGGATCAACACGCTATCGCCGCTAGAAGAAATACTTGCTTCTACACAGTTTGGCTCCTGAGTAGCAGCGGCAGATACCTCGGCGGTAGCGGTCTTATGTTTTTTGTCCAGGTACGTTAGTGGAATGAGTTCTACATAGGATACTGTTTCTTTTGCGACCTCTGTCTTCGTGTTGCGGTCATGTG
Source organism: Paenibacillus eucommiae (assembly GCF_017874215.1). GTDB lineage: Bacteria > Bacillota > Bacilli > Paenibacillales > NBRC-103111 > Paenibacillus_AI > Paenibacillus_AI eucommiae. Next base: position 645 of record NZ_JAGGLB010000032.1, on the reverse strand, counting down.
AATACCAAATGTTGATATCGTAAGTACCCATTACCTCCACGCCATCTCCGGATTGGACTGCTTCGTATTGATTGTTAATAATCCAAGCGCCCAAAATACTGGTCGGAGAAAAGGGTGGAGTGACATTATGGCTCACATGCGAAAATTTACGCCCTTTGCCGCAGACAGCCTTGGTAATAATCTCTCTGCATTGCAAATCCTTATCTATTGACATCCTTTCAACCTCCTCCATACAATCATTCATTACAAGTGTATGCAGGACATAGGCAAATGTTGATTAAATGGATGTACCCAAACCCACAAATTTCTTTATTCCCATATATATGCGCTTTAGCTCATTATCTGAACTAAACGAGCTTGAATGAAAGCAACCTTTTCACGGTTAAAATGTGACCATAAATCAGGCTCAACCTAATAATCAGTGCTTGACAGTCAAGCTAACATTCGATGGCGGTTAAATGCTACGAAAATGCCAGCTTGATAGCGGCCCGGTACTTGTCATAGCTTTTTTCATATCGGCGAGGGTAACATGTGCGCTAATGGTCACCGCAGTCTAAGCTTGCCCCACAACGTTTCCGGAAATTTACAGTAAGAATCGATACGTATCCAAGACGTTGCGAAACACTTGGAGCCCCCTCCACAGCA
>NZ_JAGGLB010000031.1 GCF_017874215.1 Paenibacillus eucommiae | reverse complement strand
TTCCAATATTTGATGTTTCCATAAAATTGGAAGCATAGTGGGGCAAGTTTAGACATCCGTGACCGTTACAATCTCATTTCGCTGCATTTCCGCTTATAACGGACTGCGTTGACCATTAGCGCACGTGTTACCCTCGCCGATATGAAAATAGCTATGACAAATACCGTGCTGCTATAAAGCTGGCATTTTCGTAGCATTTAACCGCCATCGAATGTTAGCTTGACTGTCAAGCACTGATTATTAGGCTAAGCCCTTTTTTCTCTTATCTTTTTCTCTTATCTTTTTCTTAATATCATCAATTATTATCAATAAATGTCAGGATTTCCGCTTTTGTCGGGATTGAGCTTTGCGCTCCTTCTCTAGTTACGACAATTGCAGCTGCTGCTGAAGCATATTGTAAGCTTTGCGAAACCGTCATTCCAGTCCCGCTTGCAGCAGCGTAAGCCCCGATAAATGTATCCCCTGCAGCCGTAGTATCAACCGGTTTTACCTTATAGGCTGGACTGAAGAACATGCCTTCAACCCTATCGGCATATAAAGATCCCTTGTCCCCTAATGTAATAATAACGGAGTTTCCGCCAGCGTCCAGCAGCTTCTCTACAGCTGTTTGTGCATCCGCTTGATTCGATATTTGAACACCACTTATGGCTTCAGCTTCTTTTTCATTTAATATCAGGAGGTCAATCAAAGGTAGGATATCAGTTGGTATTTTAAGGGCTGGTGCAGGATTGAAAATAACCCGGCTCCCTGCCTGTCTGGCTAAATTCATGGCCAAGAGGTTGGTTTCCCAAGGAATCTCATTCTGAAGAAGCACAGTGGTATCTTTATCGAAAACAACAGGCATTAGGGTCAACTCTTCAGGCGAAAAAGCACCATTAGCCCCCTCAGCTAAAATAATAATATTTTCTGCCAAATCATCTACAGTGATGAAGGCGATTCCGCTCGTGCCTTCCATCTCTTTGATCCAATCTGTATGCACATCTTTTAAAGCCAAAGCAGACTTCAGCTCTGCGCCAAACGCGTCCTTACCAATAGCTCCAACCATAGAGACATGAACTTGGGACTGTGCGGCAGCCACTGCTTGATTGGCTCCTTTGCCTCCGGTGTAATACGACACTCCCTTACCACTTATGGTTTCACCAGGCATAGGGTGTCTTTCTACTCTGTTCACAATATCCATATTCATGCTACCAACAACAACTATTTTACGCATCATTTCTCCTCTTCAATCGCAGTTTTATATAATTCCTATTTTCGATTAATATACTAGCATTAAAAATATTATCTGAATACATAAAAATATTTACCTCCGATAATCCAACAATTCGTTTGGCCCATTCTTGGTGCCAGTGTTCTACTTTCGTCTAGCATTCCCAATCGTTCAAAAAAATCCTGTGTGCACGGTTCCAAGTTGCGAAATCCTCGTAGCCAAGTTAAAATTACGACTTGACGAATAGGGGGGTCTTTCAAATGGTGATAATACATGAGATAACTACTTTCAAGGGGGTTGCCGAATGAATTTCGATGTCGCGCAAGCCGCATTTTCCCATCTTCTCATATCGGGGACTTTGGTCCATGAAGGCAGTTTTGTAGACATGCAGAAGCGTCTTGGCATTCATATTCACCCGCGATTGGTGATGGTCGTTTCGATCGACCGGTACCCGGATTTATCGATAAGCAAACCATTTGCCTGGCGGGAGGAAATTGGGCAGCAGCTGGTTGAAGCTCTTCACGAGGCTATTCTCGTACCGTTTCTCTGGGTTTGGGTGGGTGAAGGAGTACTAGCACTGCTTGTGGATCTGCCTTCGGAAGAACCGTCCGGGCTCTCCATTAAAGAGAAGGCGCTTCGTTTGGGTAAAAGATTGCAGAACTATGCGGATGATAGAGGGTTTCCGGTGTCTATCGGCATCGGTTCCGACTATTACGATAACCCTTATATGCTTCATTACTCCTATGAGGAAGCTAAAGAATCGTTGATGGATCGTTTTTTTCAGGGCAACCGGCTCATTTTTCATTACGAAAAGCGTAAACTGTCTGACAAGGTGTGGAAGAAGGCCGTTTCGCCAGCAGAAAAAGCGGAATTGCTTGCCCGGGTCCGGATCGGGGATATTGAAGGCTCCATCTCATTTCTGAAAATCCTGCTAGAGCAGATGGCTCATTCTTATATGCACAATGTGGATATGTACAAATCGGAAGCCTTCGATCTGGTTATGTCGTTATCCCGCCTGGTTCTCGACACGGGAGCCGACGCTTCGGAGATTTTGTCGGATAATGCACGGGTCATTCAAGAACTTTATAATACGATCCGCTACGACAAGTTCGTTCACAAAGTGTGTGATTATTGGCGGGAATTAGCCGGGCAAGTAGCGTTGGCCAATGCTGCGGATGTGTCACCGGCCATTCGTTCCGCCCTGGAATATTTAAAACAGAATATGAGTAATAAAATATCTTTGGACCAGGTAGCACAATATTGTTTTATAAGCACCTACCATTTTGCCCACTTATTCAAGAAGGAAGTCGGTCTCAGCTTTATAGATTATTTAAATAAAATGCGGATCGAAAAAGCGGTTCACTACTTGGAAACGACGGATTTATCGGTGCAAGAGATCGCCAGCCGGGTTGGATTTCATGATTCTAATTATTTTGCAAGAAAGTTCAAGAGTTTGATGAACTGCAGCGCTTCAGAATATCGTGCAGCAAAATTGTGCTAGTACTCAGCAATTTTAGCTAGAGGCAATGGTTTAGCTTTTCGCTATCATAAAGGTATGAGAGGGCTTTCCCTTACAAAAGATAACGAGGAGTGTCAGGCATGAAAAAAATTCCTTATATTATGGACTTCGATACAGGTACAGACGATGCCATTGCCCTGATCTGCGCGCTGCTCAATCAAGACACGCTGGATATTAAAGCGATTACGACGGTGGCAGGATGCGTAGAGCTGGATAAGACGAGCACAAATACCCTGAACATCGTCGATTATTTGGGCTTTGATATCCCCGTTGCACTTGGCGCAGAAGGGCCACTCAAGAAAGAACTCTTCGTCGCAATCAGTCACGGACCATCGGGCTTAGGCAACGTCATTGTGCCTCCGGCAAAGCGCGGCTTTTACGACAAAGATGCTGCGGATACCATCTATCATTTTGCCAAGGAATGCGCAGGCGACTTACATCTTTTGGCTTGCGGCCCGTTGACCAACTTAGCGTTGGCGCTGCTTCGATATCCGGACATGAACACCTTGATTAAACGAATCACGATCATGGGCGGAGCACTGGTAGGCGGAAATATGACGCAAGCGTCTGAATTCAACATTTGGGTCGATCCGGATGCGGCTAAGATCGTATTCGACGCTGGCATTCCATTGACCATGGTAGGTCTGGATGTCACGTTAAAAACTGAAATGCCGAAGTCCGTTTTCGAAAAGATAGCGGTTACAGATAACCCTTTCGCAGAGCTATCGACCCGGATCATTGATTTCATGATCAATAGAAATCAATTATCAGCCGTATCACTATACGGAAGCGTTGAGCTTGATCCGGCATACATGCATGATGCGCTTGCCATGGCTGCGCTGGTGCGCCCGGATTTGATTACGACCAAGAAATACAACATTGCAGTGGAGCTGGACGGTGAAAACACGCGCGGCATGACCGTGGCTGATTTCAACAATGTAATGAACAGGGAACCCAATATAGATGCGGCGGTGGAAGTGGACGTCGAGGGTTTCTGGGAATGGATGCTTGAGCTAATGGCCAACGGCCCGGGACGCGTATCCTCCTAACATCTAAACGTTTTCTATCCGGACCGAGGGGGGGATCGAATGGACTATCTTATTCAACATTTTGACCGGATTTGGGAGCTGTTAAGGGAGCATTTCATTCTTGTATTCGTCTCGCTGATCATTTCTCTTGTCGTGGCAACCATTCTGACGGTCGTCGTGAACAAGATTAGCAAGATCTACACGCCAGTTATTGTCATATTGGGACTGTTATATACGATTCCAAGTCTTGCCTTGTTTGCGCTTATGATTCCGATTTTCGGTTTAGGTGTGAAGCCGGCGCTCATTGCTCTTGTTATGTATTCTCAAATGACGCTGGTACGCAATATGGTTTCCGCCGTTCGAGCCGTCGATCCTGCCATTATTGAAGCGGCAAGAGGGATGGGGATGAGCAGCGGGAAAATCTTCCGCCAAATTATACTCCCGCTGGCCATGCCAGTAATCATTGCGGGGGTGCGCATCGCAACCGTTATGATGATCGGGATTACCGTGATTGCTGCTTATATTAATGCAGGCGGCTTGGGCGAACTGATATTCGAGGGACTTGCCCAGGATCATAAAGGCAAAATATTGGCCGGAACGATTGCCGTCGCATTTGTGTCCATATTGGCCGATTTCGTCTTTCGTATGATCGAAAGAACAATGAACAGGGCAGCATGGAGAAGGGGGTGAAGCGGTGATGGGGACGTTTAGAGAAGCGTGGCAGTATATCATGAATAACCAGGCGACTTTCGCGGAAGCGGTTAAAGTTCATCTGCTGCTCAGTATTTCCGCTCTTGCGATAGGGTTAGTCATTTGCATTCCGCTAGGCATCTTTCTGGCAAAGTCTAATCGAATTTCTATGGTCGTTCTCAACGCAGTCAACATAGGAAGGATTATACCGAGTCTTGCCGTACTCGCTTTGGCCATGCCTTATGTGGGAATCGGCTTCAAACCGGCATTAATTGCTTTGACGCTGCTCGTTTGCCCGCCTATTTTGATTAATACAGTAACTGCTTTTAAGGAAGTAGATCCGAATGTAATTGAAGCCGCGTACGGAATGGGTATGGAAAAGTCGAGAGTGCTCCGAATCATCGAGTTCCCTCTTGCCTTGCCCGTCATCATTACCGGTATCCGCACTGCATCCGTTGAAGTGATCGCCGGCGCCTCTCTTGCCGCTTTCATAGGCGGAGGAGGATTGGGAGTATTCGTGTTGAATGGGGTTGCTTTAATTAAACCATCCCTGCTGCTCGTCGGAGCAATTCCAATCGCACTCCTTGCATTCTCGGTTGAACTTATCGCCGCAAGAATCGAAAAAGCGGTCACGCCGCCATTAAGCTAGACCAAGCCCAATACCATTCAAGGGGGTAGTTAAAATGAAATCAATCAGAAAAATGCTAATTATTAGTATGGTATGTATGTTCGTCGTAGTAGCTGCAGCTTGTGGAAATAATTCAAATACCTCATCCGGAGACAAGCCGACAATTAAAGTCGGGGCTAAAGCATTCACGGAACAATATATTATCGGCGAGCTTTATTCTCAGGCGTTGGAAGAGGCCGGGTACAAAGTGAAAAGATCACTGAATCTAGCGGGAACGCAAATTGCTTTTGAAGCGCTGAAAAAGGGCGATATCGACCTGTACCCGGAATATACCGGAACGGCATTGATGGACGTCCTCAAAGGCGAAGTGATGACCGACACTCAAACGGTTTATGATGAAGTTAAGAAGCAGTACAAGCAATGGGACATCGAACTATTGGACCGCACTTCATTTAATAACACGTATGTAATGGTTACAACCAAGGAAGTAGCCGAAAAGTACAATCTCAAAACATTGTCGGATCTGGCCGCAGCTGCCAAGGATCTTACGTTCGCGATTATTCCGGAGGTGGGCGAGCGTCCTGACGGACTGCCAGGCTTGCAGAAACTGTACGGTGGCTTCAAGTTCAAAGCAACGCCTTTATTCGATGGCGGTTTGAAATACAAAGCTTTGCAAAGTAAAGAAGCAGACGTTACGATCGGCTTCGGTACAGACGGACAAATTGCCGGACTGGATTTGGTTTCTTTGGAAGATGACAAAAAATTCTGGCCGCCTTACCAAGTGGCGACGCAAATTCGCGGCGAAACGCTGAAGAACAATCCGGAAGTCGGTGAAATCATCAACAAGATCAATGCCCTGCTGACCTCTGAAGTCATGACGAATTTGAACTGGAAAGCGGACGGGGATGCTAAAGAAGAGCCGAAAGACATTGCCAAGGAATTTTTGAAAGAAAACGGATTAATCAAATAAATCCATCGTGATTGAAGGGACACATGAACATTGTGTCCCTTCAATAAAGGGGGCTATCCATTGAACGGAATCATCCTTAAAAATGTTCACAAGACGTTTCCCGGGGCGTCTCGGCCAGCGGTAAACAATGTAAGCCTGGAAGTGGCAGAGGGCCAGTTTACGGCCATCGTGGGAAGCTCCGGATGCGGAAAGACGACGTTGTTGAAAATGGTAAACCGGCTTTACGAGCAAACAGAGGGAGCCATTCTGGTTAACGGAAAAGATACGCGTGAGGTTCCGGTAGGCGAACTGCGCCGGCAAATCGGATACGTCATCCAGCAGAACGGTCTTTTTCCACATATGACCGTGGAGAAGAACATTACAGTTGTTCCAGAGATGTTGGGCTGGGACAAGCCAAGAATGAGCAGCAGAGTAACGGAATTGCTGGAATTGGTTCATATGGACCCGAAGGAGTTCCGCGGCAGATACCCGAGACAGTTGTCGGGGGGACAGCAGCAGCGCGTAGGGCTTGCCCGCGCATTGGCGGCGGACCCGCATTTTATGCTGATGGATGAACCTTTCGGAGCGATAGATGCGATTACCAGAACGAAGCTGCAGGATGAATTGATTCATATTCAGAAGAAATTGCGCAAGACGATTCTGTTTGTTACGCACGATGTGGACGAAGCATTGCGGCTTGCGGATAAGATCATCGTGATGAAAGACGGGGAAGTCGTTCAATATGACGAGCCGCTCGCTTTGATCACCAATCCCGTGAACGAATTTGTTGCGAATTTATTGGGTGGAGACGACATTATAAGGCAATTAAGTTTGATCCCTGTGACGGTGGCCATGGAGAAGCTCAGTCCGGTAACGAGCATTCCGCCAGGTACAGTGACGATTTCTTCCGATACGGATCTGAAGTCAGCACTTGCAGCTATGCTTAAACAGAATGCGGAAGCTCTTTATATCGTAAGCGGCATTGGCGCCGTTCTCGGCCGCCTTAGCTTATCCCATGTTCAAGCGCTGCTAAGTGCGGGTAAGCGTAAAGCCGAACTCCATGAGTAAGGGGTGAGGAAAAGTGATAATCGACGAAAGACAAATGACGATAGCAGATCTTGTTGCGGTAGCCAGAAACGGAGAGACCGTTGAAATATCGGAACGCGCGGCTTTCAAAATTAACGAAAGCCGCCAATGGGTAGACAATCTGGATGAAGACACGGTTGTCTATGGAATTAATACGGGAATCGGCGACCTATGCAAAAGCCGTATTTCACCGGAACAAGCGGCCACATTATCGCGAAACATCATCATGAGTCATGCTTGCGGAGTAGGTGAGCCTCTAGCCCGCGATCAAGTTCGGAGCATCCAATTCGCAGCCGTACTGAACTTCTGCCAAGGGCATTCGGGCGTCAGCCTGGAAACGGTTCAGGTATTGGTTGAAATGTTAAACAAGCAGGTTACCCCATGGGTTCCATCGCAGGGATCCGTCGGTTATTTGACGCATATGGCGCATATAGCCTTGGTGACAATCGGACTGGGACAAGCCTATTATCAGGGCCGGTTAATGCCCGGTGATGAAGCGATGAAGCTGGCAAGTATTCCTTTGCTGAATTTGAAGGCCAAGGAAGGTTTGTCCCTCGTCAACGGTACGGTCTGCATGACCGGTATTAGTGCACTAGTCCTTTATGATGCGATTCAATTAGCGAAATGGGCGGACATTGCAGGAACGATGAGCTTTGAAGCTTTAAAAGGAACTTACTATGCTTTCGATAAGAGGGTACATCAAGCAAGACCTTATAAAGGCCAGATGAAAGTTGCGAATAATCTCCTTCGGCTGATGGAAGGAAGCGAAATCGCGGAGACATATAAGGATTACCGGGTGCAAGACGCCCTTAGCATACGATCGATGCCGCAGATTCACGGCGCTTGCAGGGACAAGCTGGATCATGCGCTAGAGATCTTATCGATCGAAATCAATTCGGCAACGGACAACCCGCTAATATTCGCTGATCATGATGGAGACGGAGGCACAGCCATATCTGCTTGCAATGCGCACGGCGAACCGCTGGCTTTGACGATGGATATGCTCGCAATAGCGGTATCGGAGCTCGCCAGCGTTTCCGAGCGTAGAATCGACCGCCTTGTGAATCCGCACGTCAGCGAGCTGCCTGCTTTTCTGGTGGCCCGAAGCGGCGTGAATTCTGGCTTTATGATACCGCAGTATGTGGCGGCTTCTTTGGTTGCGGAGAATAAAGTTCTCTCGCATCCGATTTCCGTAGATTCGATCCCGACCTCCGCGTTTCAAGAAGACCATGTGAGCATGGGGACACCGGCAGCTCTCAAAGCAGCCCAAGTCGTACGCAATTCGCAGAAGGTTCTGGCTATTGAACTGCTTGCGGCAGCTCAAGCGCTGGAATTCCACAAGCCTTTACAATTTGGAAAAGGAACCAGGTTGATGCATGAATGGATTCGTTCCGTCATCCCGGCTTGGGTTGAAGATAGAGTGTTCTATCAGGATCTTCATCAGATGATTTCGATCGTGGAGGACCCAAGTTGGGTGAATCGGTTGGAAGAGCGAGTGGGAGAGCTATAAGAAGAACGGTAGACGTTGAAGTCATGGACAGTAGACGTTGAAGTTATAGGAGGAAGAACGAAGATGCAACAACATGCTAATAGAGTCATAAGAGCTCCCCGGGGCCGAACACTAAATACCAAAGGCTGGGTTCAGGAAGCCGCACTTCGGATGCTGATGAACAACCTGGACCCTGAAGTCGCGGAGCACCCGGAGCAATTGATCGTATATGGTGGTATAGGAAAAGCGGCGCGTAACTGGGAAAGCTTTGACGGCATTGTAGAGAGTTTGAAAAATTTGGAAGAAAATGAGACGCTGCTTGTTCAATCAGGGAAACCTGTTGCTGTTTTTCGCACTCATAAAGATGCTCCCAGAGTTTTACTGGCCAATTCCAATCTCGTACCTGCCTGGGCAAACTGGGAAAAATTCCATGAGTTAGATCAGAAAGGTCTGATCATGTATGGGCAAATGACGGCAGGAAGCTGGATATACATCGGCAGCCAAGGAATCGTACAAGGCACTTACGAAACTTTCGGGGAATGCGCCAGACAGCATTTCAATGGAAGTTTAAGAGGAACGATAACCGTAACAGCAGGGCTTGGCGGTATGGGAGGCGCGCAGCCGCTTGCCGTTACGTTGAATGATGGCGTATGTATTGCCATTGAAGTGGATCGGACGAGAATCGAGAAACGTATTGAAACCCGGTATTGCGACATTCTCGTTGAATCCCTCGACGAAGCGATTAGTATCGCTTCCGATGCCAAGCAAGCAGGACAAGCGTTATCCATCGGACTCCTCGGCAATGCTGCGGAAATCTTGCCAGAAATGGTCAAAAGAAATTTCATTCCGGACATCATCACCGATCAGACATCGGCCCATGATCCTTTGAACGGATATTTGCCAGCGGGGTTAAGCCTTGAGGATGGAAAAGCATTGAGAGAAACGGAGCCGAAAAAATACGTCATTCTATCCAAAGCAAGCATGGCGGTTCATGTTCAAGCCATATTGAAGATGCAGGAGCTTGGCGCCATTGCTTTTGACTATGGCAACAATATCCGTGAGATCGCACAGAAGGAAGGCGTAGAGAACGCCTATGATTTTCCGGGCTTCGTTCCGGCGTATATTAGACCTCTATTTTGCGAGGGGAAAGGCCCTTTTCGTTGGGCTGCGCTGTCAGGAGATCCGCAGGATATATGTAAGCTGGACGAGGCGCTGCTGAAAGAGTTCCCGGAAAACAAAGCTCTTAGTAAGTGGATCTCCATGGCTCGTGAACGAATTGCTTTTCAAGGACTTCCTGCTAGAATTTGCTGGTTAGGGTATGGTGAACGGGCTAGATTCGGTAAAATCATTAACGACATGGTAGCTTCGGGTGAGTTATCTGCTCCGATCGTTATCGGCAGAGACCATTTGGATGCGGGTTCTGTCGCTTCTCCTAACAGAGAGACGGAAGCGATGAAGGACGGTAGTGATGCGATAGCAGATTGGCCGATTCTGAATGCTTTGATCAATACGTCCGCAGGAGCCAGTTGGGTATCTGTGCATCATGGAGGCGGCGTAGGCATGGGTTATTCGCTGCATGCGGGTATGGTTGTCGTCGCAGATGGGACAGAGGAAGCAGCAGTCCGGCTGGAACGAGTTTTGACATCTGATCCGGGTATGGGCGTAGTCCGGCACGCGGATGCTGGTTACGACCTGGCGATTGAAACAGCGAAGAAGCACGATATTCGCATGCCGATGCTGAAATAGAAAGCGAGGAGACCGGTCATGAAACGATTGTTATATATACGACGAGCGTCTCAGGTAGTCACCGTTGCCGGATCGGGTAACAAGCCGAAAACAGGCTCGGAAATGAGCGATATCCGCGTTATTGAGCATGGTGGGGTCGTTCTGGAGAACGATCGGATCGTGTTTGTCGGAGCTCACGGCGATGCCGAGGCATGGGTTCGATCATTCGAAGACCGGGAGACGGATGCGCAGGTTCAAAGAATCGAAGCGGAGGGAAAAATAGTGCTGCCGGGATTGGTCGATCCGCACACCCACTTAGTATTTGCCGGCAGCAGGGAGCATGAGCTTGAAATGCGCCTGAATGGTGCTACTTATATCGAAATTTTGCAGCAGGGTGGTGGAATCTTGTATTCTACTACCCAGACGAGGGCTGCTTCGGAACAACAGCTTATCGAGCAGTCCCGGCGCCGGCTGGACCGTTTTATACAGTACGGAGTGACAACCATCGAAGCCAAAAGCGGATACGGCTTAACGGTTGAAGATGAGTTGAAACAGCTTCGTGCCGCCCGAAAATTAAATGATTCCCATCCTGTCGATATCGTGTCGACTTTCATGGGTGCGCATGCTGTTCCGTCCGAATATAAAGCGAATCCGGATGACTATGTCCGGTACGTTATCGAAGACATGCTTCCAAAGGTCGCGGATGAACAATTGGCTGAGTTTTGCGATGTTTTCTGCGAGCAAGGCGTCTTTACCGTCGAACAGTCGGAACGGATTCTGGAGGCGGGGAAAAGATGGGGCCTCATTCCCAAAATACACGCCGATGAGATCGTTTCATTCGGCGGAGCGGAATTGGCTGCCAAGCTCGGCGCTATTTCAGCGGATCACCTGCTGAAAGCTTCAGATGAAGGGATTCGGATGATGGCACAGGCGGGAGTGGTGGCTGTATTGCTGCCGGGAACTGCGCTGTACTTGATGGAGTCTCCGGCAAGAGCCCGCGAGATGATTGAAAATGGGGTTGCGGTGGCGCTTTCGACCGATCGCAATCCAGGTTCTTCTCCTACGGAGTCACTGCCGCTCATTATGAATTTAGCTTGTTTTACGATGAAGATGACGCCAGCAGAGGTCATTACAGCCAGCACGATCAATGCGGCTTATGCTATCGGGAGAGCTGAAGAAATCGGCAGCATCGAAACGGGGAAAAAAGCAGATCTTGTTCTGTTTGACGCTCCTAACTATCAATTTTTGCAATATAACTTTGGCGTTAATCTCGTTGATATGGTTATCAAAAACGGCGACATCGTCGTGCAGGGAGGGACGCTTCTTGTCTGATGTCTATGATTATATTAATCCTCCGGGATTGATTTATAGAGGGAAATCAGCTGATAGGCTCGATCTGAAAATGAACCAGCTGATTGCCGAATACACGGCTGACCAACGATACGAAGTCTGCTTGCTTGGCGTGCCGCTTTCCAGATCTTCGATCAGCGCTTCCGCAGCCAGCGAAAATCCGAATGCGATTCGTTCAGTCTGGCAGTCATTCGCAGCCTACAACATCGACTACGATGTCGATTTATCCGATTTGCGCATTGCCGATATGGGTGATGTGAAGATGCACGTGACCGATATACCGAAGTGTCATCACAACATCGAACAGGCCATGCTGGAAGTATTAGAGAAAAACAACTCGATCACGCCTTTATCCATCGGGGGGGATCACTCGATCACTTGTCCGCTCGTCAAAGGTTTGCAGCGTTATCATCAGGGTAAAAAAATCGGAATCCTCCAGTTCGACACGCATTTCGATTTGCGGAATCTTCAAGACGGCGGACCGAGCAACGGTACTCCCATGCGCGGTTTGATCGAGTCGGGAACGGTAAAAGCGCAGCATATCGTCAACATTGGCTTGCACGGCTACTTCAATTCCCTTGCTTACAAGCAATATGCCGATGAACTGGAACTCAAGTACTACACTTTCAGAACCGTACGGAAGCTTGGTATGGAAAAGGTATTGTCTGAAGCACTGGCCTATTTGGACGATAAAGTAGATTTGATCTACTTGACGGTGGACATCGATGTGCTGGACGCGGCATTCGCTCCAGCCGCTCCGGCATCGACGCCCGGAGGCATGTACTCTTGGGAACTGCTTGAAGCCGTGTATCAAATTGGAAAACACCCCAAAGTTGCGGCTATGGATATCGTTTGTCTTGATCCGCACCGGGATGATCGAAGCTTGATCACGGTGAAAACCGGCGCTTATCTGCTATTGAACTTTCTATGCGGGTTCAAACATCGACCAAAGCATGCTTACTAAAGATAGCGGGAACAACCGGTAGGGGAAATCACTGGTAGCGGAAACCACGGGTGGGAAGAACCACTGGTAGCGGGAACCTCGGGTGGGGGGAATCACTGGTAGAGGGAAACACTGGTAGGGGAAATCACCGGTAGAGGGAACCATCGTTAGCAGGCATCACTGGTAGAGGGAGCCACCGGTAGCGGGCATCACCAGTAGGAGGAACCAGCGTGTCGCTACGGTTGAATTGCATAATTGGGAGGTAAGGAAAGATGTCTTTGTCAGGCGGAGCCGGTACGACGATTATTATTCGGCTAGAGATCGATACGAAGAAAGTAACGTTAGGTCAGATCGCTACGGCGATCGGCGATGCGGGAGGAGACATTGTCGCCATTGACGTCACTCGGGCTAACAGGCAAATGACGGTGCGGGACATGACTGTTAATGTGATAGATCCTTTGCAATCGGATCTGATCGCCAAGGCGGCAGGGAGCTTGCCGGGCGTACGGGTAGTCAACATCTCTGACCAGACATTCCTGCTCCATCTCGGCGGGAAAATCGAAATGGCATCGAAGATACCGATCAGAAATCGGGATGACCTCTCCCGAGTATATACGCCGGGCGTTGCCCGGGTTTGCATGGCCATTCACGAAGATCCGTCACGCGCGCATACGTTGACCGTCAAACGGAATATGGCCGCCGTCGTGACGGATGGCTCTGCCGTACTTGGCCTCGGCAATATCGGCCCGCTAGCGGCCATGCCTGTCATGGAAGGAAAGGCAATGCTATTCAAACAGTTTGCGGGCGTAGACGCTGTCCCGATTTGTTTGGATACGCAGGATACGGAAGAGATCATCCGTACAATTAAAGCTATAGCGCCTACTTTCGGCGCCATTAATCTGGAGGATATCTCCTCTCCGAGGTGCTTTGAGATCGAACGGCGATTGACGGAGGAACTCGATATTCCCGTATTCCACGACGATCAGCACGGAACCGCCGTCGTGATGCTGGCCGGCCTGCTTAATGCGCTTAAACTGGTGGGCAAGCGGCTGGAAGAGTGCAAAATCGTCTTTAGCGGAATTGGCGCCGCGGGCATCGCCTGTACGAAAATATTGCTGGCGGCCGGTGCCGTCAACATAATTGGCGTCGACCGGTTCGGGGTGCTAACACGCGGGACGGATTACGGGCAGGAGTCATGGAATTGGTATGCCAGCAACACCAATCCGAATGACGAAACAGGCGGATTAACCAATGTTATCGCGGGGGCGGATGTGTTCATCGGTGTCTCCGGACCCGGAGTATTGAAGAAGCATGACGTGCAGCGAATGGCCAAAGATGCTATCGTATTCGCAATGGCAAACCCGAGTCCGGAGATCGATCCGGAGGAGGCGGAGGATTATGTCCGAGTCATGGCGACAGGTCGCTCCGATTATCCCAACCAAATCAATAACGTGCTTTGTTTTCCCGGTATGTTCCGGGGCGTCTTGGATTGCCGCGCATCGCGCGTGACAGAGAAGATGAAGCTGGCTGCGGCCCGTGCAATCGCGTCCATAGTCGGTGACGAAGAATTGAACGAGCAGTACATTATACCGAGCGTGTTCAATCCCCACGTTGTCGACCGGGTTAAGGAAGCAGTCATCGCTGCCGCTTATGACTCTGGTGTAGCTCGCCGGCGGCGTACGGAAATCACACAAACAGACAAAACAGACAAGGGAGACACCTATTTAGTCCCGTAGTATCCTAGTATAATGGAAGTAAATAGTTGGTATGTGTGACAGACGTAAACGTGGTGAAGCAAGAGGAGCATTAGAAAGCATTAGAAAGCATTAGAAAGCATTAGAAAGCACGTACTTCTTTCGCTATACGCCAGGACTTTAAAAAATTATTGCCAAATCCGAACTCATGAAATATACTAATGTAAAATTATGTAACGGTGTGAAGCACATGCCGCTTTGATTATGAGGAATCTCTTGCGATTCCGGATCAAGGTGGCATTTTTAATTTTCCAAATCGAAAGGAGGGAGTACTAATTAGTAGTTTTGAGACGAAGATGAACCAATGGATTCACGATCAACTTGCTGTAGAAAAAAATCCGAGAAGACGCGAAATACTTCAGAAGGAAATTGGACACGGTACAAAAGAGTTTTTGAGAACGATATGGTACCCTGCTGTAGGTAACTTTAATCATTTGTATGCGGAATGGGAAGTTCGGGATTATGGCAACCGATTTCGTTATCTAGATCTTACCTATATGCCCGGCGGAGCCAAAGGCTGCATCGAAATCCACGGTTACCGATCTCACGCCAGAGATATTGAATCATGGCGGTTCAGGGATTTATGCAAAAAACAAGCGTACCTAGTATTGGACGATTGGCTGTTCCTGCCTGTTGCATACTTGTCGATCGAGGAAGAACCAGAGGTTATCAAGCAGTTGGCTTTGTCCTTTATCGGTAAGTTGGTGTCCATGTCAACAAATCATTCGCTCAGTTGGATTGAAGCAGAGACTTTGCGGTTTGCGCGTGGCGTCATTAGACCTTTTCGCTCCGATGAACTTGCCTTGCACTTGAATCGATCCACTAGACAGGCGAGACGTATTTTAGACAAGCTTGTAGAAATGAGTGTTTTAATAGTTCACAATGGACAGCAGCGTTATCGCACCTATCAAGTGGTCAATCATGACCGTTAGAGCAAAAATAAAGTAAATTCACTTTATTTATGGACACTAATGACCATTAGAAGAAAACTTTACGCTTTTCTTTGATAATTCTCTCGCTTATGGACACTAATGTCCATAATAAAGCCGGAATTTCGAATAAACGACGCTAACGGTCGCTAATGTCCGAATGATTAGATACAATAATCACGATGTGAACGGAACTGATTCCCAAGATTCGAAAAAAGCCGCTCTAAAGAACGACTTTTTGCTTTTATGGAGTTAAGGGGATGTCCGATATCCGACTCCTGATCCAATGGCTGACGAAGCTGACTCGACGAGGACTTTTAGCGGTAGATTCAGACGCCGTGCTCCTTCATTAGGAGAATACTTTCGAAGACATTTCACTTCATTACGTCCGCGCGGACTGAACCCCAGGGTTCACCCCCTGTGCATTCCACCATATAAAACAGATTTTTGTTTTTTGGGGTATGACTGAACTTTGGACCGCATATTGAGTTTGCTTATAAGTTATATCACTTCCCGATTTTTAAAGCTCCGGTAAGCGGCATTCGTAAATATAGCGGCAAGCAAGAGCATATACGCATAAAATAAAGCATAGGGTAGTTGCAGAGTCCATTTGCCAGCATTTACAAATCTAGGGCGGTTAAATATATTTTCGACTCTCATGAAATCTGAAAATGTTATGTTTTTCATCAGCCAAGGCATAGAGAGGTCCGAAGTGCTGCGGATAAAAAAAGGCAGAGCGAAAACAAGGCCAGCGATAAAAAATACGATCAGATAGGTTCGGCTTCTGGCGGATAGGAACAGGATGAACAAACCAAAGACGATACAACCGAGCCAATTGGTCAAAGCTTGCACCAAGGTATACTGCCAGATGCTCATCGCATAAGGGGAAGACGCATACCGGGTCAGTTGCTGAATCGGCCAGTCCCAGCCAGCCCAGCCAGCCCAGCCGGTGGCCTCGACGGCCTCGACGGCCCCAGCGGCCCCAGCGGCCCCAGCGGCCCCAGCGGCCCCAGCGGCCCCAGCGGCTCCAGCGGCTCCGGCAGGCCCAGCGGCACCAACAGACCCAGCAGACCCAGCAGACCCATCCCAACCAGCCAACCCTACGTTTACGGCGACGTTGATGATCCAGCATCCAATCACGATTGCCGTGATGAACAAGAAGGAGGCTGCGAGCTTCGCGCGGATGACTCTGCCTCTACCATGCTTGGAGCTGAGGAGCAGAGCATCTGTACGCAGCACGTACTCTTGAGTAAAGCAGGCAGGAAGCGCAAGCAGCAGAAGCATACCTTCAAAAATCGTTCCTATCGAATATGGAAAGTACGTGATTCGTTCCCAAGCCATCGTATCATTCCACCTATAGTAGGAGCAGCTCAAAAAGATATAAATGATAGCCAAAGAAACGTATAAGAGAGGCAGCCATTTCGTGTGCGTGATCTTATACAGTTCCATACGAATCAACATCCACACATCAGGTCACCTGCCGTCTTCTTATACTAAATAAGATAAGCCATGCAGACAGGCACAGTAAAACAAGCATTATATAGAGCAAGGCATGCTCATACAACAGAGGAATTCCGAAAAAATTATAGGTCATAAAGGTATTCAGACTCTCCAACTGGATGAATTCCATGTAACGGAACACTTGAAGAATCAATATAGTAAGCAGCTCTGACGGGATTTGAACAAATATAACGACAATAGGCAGCATAAAAACAATACCGCTAATGAAAGCTGGAATTATGGAAGATCGGGTCCAGGAGGACACCAGCATCACAAACAGGCCAAGCGCCGTGCAGCCAAGGATCGCATAGGACAGCTGTCTGAGATAGAAGAGCCATATTGGCCCATTGAAAGAAGTACCAGCAAATAAGTTGTATAAATTCACTACGTTAGCGTTCCAGCCGCCCAGTCCATAGTAGTAAGCATTCAGCACAAAGGCAATACAGCTGTATGCTAGTACGATCACCACACAATAGATGGCAGCCGCAGCGATTTTGGAAAGCACCATTTTCCTTCGTCCGTGCCGGCTGCTGAATAACAAATGGTCCATGTGGGAGGCGTATTCCCTGCTGAAGGTGCCCGACAAACCGACTATCGTAAGTGCTGCCGCAAAAAAGTACCCAATCTCATTCATAAATCGCAGGATATGATTCCAACCCGGTTGATACAGGATGTAGTTGGGGTACCCAACTGCTGCTTTAGCATGAAGTTCAGTCAATGCCGCTTTACGGCTGTATTCGGAATTGTCGCTTTGCCCGTGCGTCTCCTGCTCGTGCATTCCTTGGCCGCTTTTCCCTTGCGATTGCTCTTCGAGCCACTGCATTTGCTGCAAATAGTTTGCTTTTTGCTCAAGCGCGTTTCTTATATCCATAGCGACTTGGGATTGGGCGATGAGTTGTGAGTCGGAGAGGGGACCTTTTTTCTCCTCCTTTTTTGCACGTTCCACTTCTTGTAAATAGACCTCCCATACCTGGTTCGCCCATACCATTTTTTCTTCGGTCAAATCCCCGCCATATTGCTCATAGGCTGCGCGCATCGCCTTAATATCTCGTTCTTGCTTGATATCGCCAAAAAAGTGCATGCCATAAAGTGAAGCGAAGACAATAAAGGCTATATAAATGACTTTTTGCGAAAAGATTTTGTACAGCTCCAACTTGATCAGTCGCACGCTCAACCCTCCACATCCGGGGAATCCCCAAAATAGTACAAATAAATGTCCTCCAAGCGGGGAGGCTGCAGCGAAGCTAAATCTTGCGGCTTATGATCCGCAATCACTCTGGCCTCAATCTCATACCCCCTCCGCTGCAAATTGCCAATGATATAGCTTTGGGTCAGCCTCGCCAGCTCGCTTGCCGGAGCCGTAATATGCCAAACCTTACCATCCAATTCCTGCAAAATGGTTTCCGGAGCTTCCTGCTTGACCAGCCTGCCATGCTTGAGTATGAGCACTTCCTTGGCCATATACTCAATGTCAGAGATGATATGGGTAGAGAGGATCACGATGCGATCTTCGGATATGTCGGACAACAAATTGCGGAAGCGCACACGCTCTTTCGGATCAAGGCCGGCCGTAGGCTCGTCCAGAATTAATATTTTCGGGTCATTAAGCAAAGCTTGTGCGATGCCGAGCCTTCTTTTCATACCGCCGGAAAATTTACTTATTTTTTGATGCTTCTGTTCACTCAAGTTGACCAATTGCAGAAGCTCATCTATTTTCTTATCTGCTTCGCGCTTGTTGATCCCTTTGAGAGAAGACATATACTGCAGGAATCGGCAAGCTGTAAAGTAGCTATAGAACCCGCAATCCTGAGGCAGGTAGCCCAGCAAATCCCGATAGCGCTCATCCAAAACGCGGATGCTTTCACCGTTTACCGTAATTTCCCCGCGGGTTGGCTTCAAGACGTCGGCCAGCATGCGCATCAGTGTCGTTTTGCCTGCTCCGTTGGGCCCGATCAGGCCATAGACGCCAGGGGTCAACTCACAGGTTACGTCATCGATCGCTATTTTACTTTTATAGGCTCGGGTAACGTTTTTAATGATCAGTTTCAAATTCAACCATTCCTTCCATTTCCATAGTTCTTTTCAGTAAACGAGATACCTGCATGACAGTCAGCATGATTCCGAAGCCAATCAACAGGAGGTAGGAAGCCGTATGCATGGTTAGCAGATTGCGCATCAGAATAGGATTGAAGATAAGAATCAGGCAAAAAGAAAGCCATAATGTCATTACGAACAGGACAGCGGTGCTGCCGCGCAAATGAATCGCAGCCACTAAAGACAGTCCGCTTATGAGTGTAAAGGGGGTCATCCAAAGCAAGGTGATATCCCATAAATGAGTTTGCTCAGTTATACGGATTAACCATAGGGAGCAGAGCGAATTTAACAAAATATTATAAACGCCGATCATACTTAGCTTCGACAGCATTACACTGGCCGCATTAAAGACGCAGGACATTTCCAACTCCAGCATGCGTTCGTCGCGGCTGCGGAACACCTCCATCAAGCCCAGAATAAATGGCAGCGGCGCAAGAGCAAACAAGGAGAAGGCAGGAGTGGCATGGAACTTGAACCCAATCATCATGAAGCCGGAAACATAGAGAGCAGCGCTTACGATCCAATATAAAGGACTCATCATAGATAGCTCAGAGGCCGCGAGCCGCAGCACCCGCTGCATGCGCATCCACAGGCGCAGTTTTGGACGGGCCTTTAAGCGCATTTGAAACCTGGCCGCTTCAACAGTACGGTTAATGGCATCGGGGTCAGGATATTTAACATCGTATTGGAGCAGAAAATCATGAATGTTTTTGAATTCGTCTTCTGTCATATCCTCAGGCAGCTCATTTTCTGTGCTTTTTCCGGTCATCGGTAACGCTCCTTTCCATAATGGCTTTGAGCTTGGATAAGCCTTGTTTAATTCTGGACTTCACCGTAGGCTCTCCAACAGCGCTCAAATCGGCAATCTCTTTGATTTTCAGATCTTGATAAAACCGCAAAATAATCGTTTCCCGCTGATACGGGGGCAGCTCCAGAAGGGCTGCTTTGACCGCGGCGGTTTCCACTTTTTTTTCGAACATATCTACAAGCTGGGCACTCGAATCCGCAATCGCTTCATTCCACTCACTGGAAGCCTGTCCATTTCTATAACCCCTGCTTTTGACATAGTCCCGGCATGTATTCAGAGCAATTTTTAACAGCCAGTGCTTAAAGCTCTCATATTGTGTAAGGGAATCGATGCTGCGGACCATCTTGATAAACGTTTCCTGGGTCAGATCATAAGACGTATGATAATCGCCCGAATAGCGGTAAATATACGCAAAGACCATTTTGTAATGACGTTTAATGAGTACTTCCATCGAGCTTTGGATGTTTTGCTGCAGCTCTTTTATGAGCTCCTCATCGCTTTGCAACGGTCTCACCTCACTTCATCTAATAAAGACGACAAACAAGTATAAAAGGATTTAAAACTGATTTTATCCCCTTATTATCGCCCAATTGGCATCAAATTGGCATTGACAGCAAGAAATTTCTATTTCCCCGAATACGGTCGTAGGCTATAATAGGAACACAATAATGTCAGCGGTTACATGGCAGTTTGTCGGCGATATGGGGGACAGGGAGAAAGGAGTGGTGGTTCTGCTAAGTAGATGGCTCATTTCGGCAAAAAAGAGGTATTTCTACATTAAATTGTTTACATACACATTGGTAATCGTTTTATTGCCTATTCTGATTATTAGCCTCGTGTTGTATCGCAACACAACGTCGGTGATGCAGAGCGAGCTGCGCACGTCCAACGAAATGTATTTGAAGCAGACGGTCGATTCGATGGAGATGATCGTCAAGCAGATCGGCACGAGCTTCAAGCAAACGGTACTCAGCGGCGCGATCAGGGAGTTCGAGGCGTTCCCGCTGGGCAGCTACTACGAGACGCTGGACGGAGGTTATCGGGACGAAGATTTGCGCGAGCTGTACTTGTACGTGAACAGCAAGTCGAATGCGCAGTGGTATTTGAACAATTTAAAAGAATCGAATGAATTCATCCATTCCGTCTATTTTTTTGACCATAACAAACATATCGTGCTGACCGGCAGCACCAATTATACGTTTGACGATTTCTACGATGACACGTGGAGCTTGTCGACGGACGGCATACGCGCGTATCCGACGATCAGCGAGCTGCGCGAAGCGAAACAACTGGACGGTACGCGCAAGCTGGTGCTGCCGATTGTCTACATGTCTGCCTCCTTGTCGGACAGTTATGTGGTGATCAACCTGGATGCGGAAATGATCTACAGCACCGTCTTCCGCAAGCTGATCCGCGACGGCAACCACGCGTTTTTCGTGCTGTCCGCTGGAGGGAAGCTGATGTTCTACGATCGCCAATATGCGATCAGCGAGCAGATGAGCGGCGACCCGAACGTGCTGCGTCTCATTGCAGAGCAGGGGCAAAGCTCTTTCGAAGCGGAAATGCTGGGCAAACAGTGGCTCGTGACGAATATGTCTTCTGAATTGCTCGGCTGGACGTTTATCAATGGGATACTGGTGAACAACATTTATAAAAGCGTTAATAATACGAAAAATTTGATCCTGTTCACGGCGTTGCTGCTTGTGGCGGCGAGTGGCGTGCTCGTCTTCATTACGTCGCGCAACATTTATAATCCGATCCGTCATCTGCTTTCGTTCGTCAAAAACAAGAGCTATGAAGGCGAAGGTACCGCCACCAATCATAAAGTGTTCGGTGAATTGAAAGTTATTCGCAGCAGTCTGATGGAAGCTTACGAGCTGCAGGTGAGCTTACAGACGAGACTGAAGGAGAGTATGCCCGCCTACAAAAAGATGTACGTCCACTCACTGCTGCGCCCCAACCGCTTTACACTTGAGGAAATCGACGAACGGCTGCGCTTCCTCGGGCTGGGATTCAATTTGGACCATATTGGGCTGTTTGTGATAACGCTTACAGAAATCACTGATCCCGAAGCGGACGTTGAGCGAATCAAGATGAACAAGCTGAGAATCGAAGACATGATCGAAGCGATGATTCCGGCCGGCAGGAACCGCATCGTGATGGAGCTGATCGAAGACCGCTTTATCGTCATGATCAACTGTCACCAGGCGCAAATGACGGACATATTCGCGCTCGCCGAGCGGGTCGCCCATGATATTCGGCAAATGATCGGAATCGGTTGTACGATCGGAATCGGCAACCATTCGCGGACGGTTTGCGAACTGCAGAGGGCATATGCGGAAGCGAAAGAAGCGCAGCGGCACCGCGTCATCTCGGGCAACAGCGATGTTATCTACATCGGGGATGTCAGGCTGGAGAATATTCCTTTGCTTGTTTATCCGAAGGAGAAGGAGGCCGCGTTAAACAATTTTATACTCAACGGAGAGATGAAAGAGGCACTCGGGATGTTCACTGAGTTTGCCAAAGATTTGAAGGAGCAGCAGCGCAAAGTTGATTTTCGCCAGTTGCAGCAAGCGTTCATCCGGCTGCTCGGCAGCTTGGTGGAGACGGCTGCAAGCCTCAGACTTGACATCGAAAGCGTGCTGCGGCGCAAGACGAATCTGTACGAGGTGCTGCTCAAGAAAAAAGAGCTGAAAGAAATTGAAGAATGGTTCGCGGACATCATCGGTGATTTCACAACTTATATCGGCCAAGCTTACGAAGAGAAAAACAACAAATACGTGAAGCAGGCAATTCGGCTGCTCGAACAAACGTACTGCGATAACATATCGCTCGCGCAGATCTCCGAGCGGCTGCAGCTTAGCCCATCGTATTTCAGCCGCCTTTTCAAGGAACATACCGGCCAATCGTTCTCCGAATACGTAATGACAGCAAGAGTCGAATCCGGCAAGCGGTTGCTGCTCGAATCGAACCTGTTGATCAAGGATATCGGCGAGCGGATCGGCTATCCCAAAACGAATTATTTCATCAAAGTATTCAAGGAGCATACGGGACTTACCCCAGGCGAATATCGGAAAATGCATGGATTGGAGGAGTTTGCCACCGAATGAAGTGCCATAATGATATAATGAAGCAGCCCGCAATAAAGTGGCATGGAAAGCATAACTTTGCTATTTTCGAATGCACCGGTAAGGTGTTACAATGCGGTCATCGGCACTCGCTATTGGCCAACGCGATACACGCAACTCCGACAAATATCAATTAGTTATTTATTTTTCATTTTGTAACCTTGGAGGCATAAATTATATGAAATTGAAAGCCGTACTTGTTGGAACAAAGGGCTGGGCGGATGCTCATGCCAATGCTTACCGGGCATGCAATACCATTGAAGTAGTAGGTGTTTGTGGTCATTCCAATTTAGATAGACTGAATGCTCTTGCAGATAAATACCAGATCCCCAATCGTTCCTTGGATTTAGCAGAATTGTTGCGCGTAACGAACCCGGACGTTGTCGATATTGTTACCGGCGCGGATCTGAGACTTGTATTGGTGAAGGTGGTTGTGCAGTTTCCTAGTGTTAAGCTGATCAACATTGAAAAACCGTTGGCACTAACACCATCCGAAGCCTACGAAATTGAGCGTATTTGTAAAGAACATCATAAATTGGTGCTGGTTAATCACCAACATAAATATTTGCCGGCCTGGAGTAAGGCCCGCAATTTGCTGCAAGCGGGTGCCATTGGTCAAATTGAGTTTATTCGCGCTTCTACGAAAGTGAACATTATGGAGCAAGGCTCACATCTCATTGATATGGTAATGTTCTTTAATGATTTCAGTCCTGTAAGCTGGGTGATGGGACAGACTGGACTGTGTGAAGGAACGGATAGCTCCTCAGTCGTCGCGCCAGATGAGTCGATGGCTAGTATATTATTTGAAAATGGTGTTCGTGCAACTATCGAATGTGGGGCATTCGCAAGGTCTCTTCCAGGAGAAACGAATCTATACTTACATATCGGTCTTGATGTTTATGGGTCGGAGGGACATCTGAAAATTGCCTTAAATCAGTTCTTGGAAGTAGTAAATTACAACACACACTTGCATACAATTGAGAAATCGAGTTGGGAAGAAAGCTATATGGTGGCATTAATTGCTTATTTGGATTCGATTCATGATTATGTGTTAAATAAAGAATCAGGGCATATTTGTGACCTTGAGCATTCGATGCTGTCGTACCAAGTTATTATGGCAATCTATCATACCGCTAAATACGGGGGCAAGGTGAATTTGCCACATCACTTTGAGGACAGCATTGTGGAAAGATTTGTCACAGCTTCGCCTACAATTTAATCAACACTTCCGTGCCGTCCTGAGCCTGGACATCGACCAGAACCGTCCCTTTGCAGCGTTGCAGCTCCTTGATGAGCTGCCTGATCGCTTGCTTCGTGCTTTGGTTTTCGAGAATCGACAGCACCAGTTCAATCCCGAACCGGCTGCTGTCTGAATCGAAATCATGCTTCCGGCTTGAGTGCCCACCCGCATGTCCGCTGTGCTTGATCAGCCAATCCTTCATTATGCGCTGGACTAGATTGGAAGTCAGGATGACGCTCCCCATGCGCAATAGGGCATAAGGGACCGGAATCGTAAAAGCGTGCTCCTTGCTCTTAACCTTCACAATTATCATGACCCGTCACTCAATCACTACGATGACGGTCTCTTCACCGGAGCGGATGTCAACGATTTGCCCGTCAAGCTCGCTCTCGATTGCATCGATCAGCAAGTCGATATCGATATCCTTCACATATTTCGCAGCCTGCGGAATATTGGACGCGATGCTGAGCCCCGTTCCGAGAACTGCCTTCACCAGTTTAATCGGCAAATTGATGTTGACATTATCGTTTTCTTGGGACGTTATCCGTATTTTCAACGTTTTGTCTAAATAGCCGCCGGATGCCGATGACAGTTTCTTCGAATAGTCCGGTTTCCTCAGCGTCTGCACGGCTTGCGACGTATGAGCCGTTTGCTTCTCCTTTAGCGCGTCAATCAACTCCGAAGCCTTGTCTGAATCAATTTTGCCTTCCTGCATCATGGACAGCACTTTGCTAATTTCTTCTTTCATCGTTTCTTCCTCCTTATTCATCCTTCAACATTTTGACCGCTTCATCCGCAGTGATTTCGCCATTCTCCAGCATGGAAATGATTTTCTTCTCATCCACTTCCGGCTTCTTTCTTGTATCGTATCCGAGGGCAGTAATGATATCATTGAGCTTGCCGCGCACCGTCGGGTAAGATATGCCGAGCTCTTTCTCCACTTCCTTTATGTTACCCCTGTTCACTAGAAAGGTGATCACAAAATGGAGCTGTTCGGGCGAGAGTAGAGCCAGCTTTGATAATTCAAACTTGTTCTCAATCGTCGTCCGGCAATGTCCGCATTCCAGCTTGACGGCGTGCAGCGTATGGTCGCATACAGGACACTGTGTGATGATAGGATATTTCATACTCTACTCCTTTCTTTTTTTAAATTATAATTCAATATATTCAATTTGTAAATGAACAAAATTAATTATCTTAATAAAATTATTGATTTTATTGATTTTACGGGTTGTTATCCTTGAAATTTTAAAATGCTTTATTTAAAAAAAGAAAGCCTCAACAAATCCGGAACAGGCGGCATGCCGGTGTTGGCTATGACACTTGAAGGCACATTGTTTTCGAACAGCTTCGTGACTCGCCCCCGGCGAATACCGGAAAATGCAGGGATTGGAGGAGCTGTTGACCGAATAAAGTGCCATAATGATGCAGTTGGCAATAAAGTGGCATCGATAGCATAACTTTTCTATTTTCGAATGACGCAGCACGGTGATACAATGCGGGCATCGGCAATTGCTATTGGCCAACGCGATGCTGACAAATCCGACAAATATCAAAAATCAAAGGGAGGTTAACACACGATGAAAAAATGGGTGTCCGCGAGCATCGTTCTATGTCTCGTCATTATGGTAGGGGCAGGCTGTTCATCAGGCAAAACCGTCGAGCCGGCCTCGACTTCCGCAGCAGTATCGGCAAAGCCGGGCGCAACGCCGGGAGAGCAAAAGATTGAGAAGGTGTATGTGTACGCAAACGGCGGCAATTTATCGTCGGTAACTGACAGCAGCAAGCCGGAAGCAGTCGAGGAAGTGCGCAAGGCGATCATGGACAAAATCG
Organism: Paenibacillus eucommiae; assembly: GCF_017874215.1. Classification (GTDB taxonomy): domain Bacteria; phylum Bacillota; class Bacilli; order Paenibacillales; family NBRC-103111; genus Paenibacillus_AI; species Paenibacillus_AI eucommiae. Next base: position 99,171 of record NZ_JAGGLB010000031.1, on the reverse strand, counting down.
GTATTGAGGTCATTCCAATTATCCCGCCGAAAGGCTCTGAGGATGACAAGTTGAACATTATGCTCGCTTCCAACGAGCCGCTGGACGTTTTCAACGGCAGTATGGTACTTCATCAGGCCAAAGGAGCGGCTATGCCGCTGAACGACCTGCTGGACAAATACGGGCAAAATAGCAAAAAGCTGTGGCCGGCTGAATGGATAGGCGGATGGGAAGCGCTTTCTACGAAGGACGGCCAAATATGGGGTCTGCCGATCAACGCACCGTCAGCTGGCAACACGGTACTGATCCGGGAAGATTGGATGAAGAAGCTGAATTTGAAAATGCCGGCGACGATGGACGAACTGGAAGCGATATTGAAGGAATTCAAGGAAAAAGACCCGGCAGGCGGCGGCAAAACGATCCCGCTGCTCACGAATTTAGAGGAACTGAACTATTCGCTTGCCGCTGGATTTATGGATGTTGGATACGGCAAATGGATTGATGCGGACGGCAAAGTGAAGCCGGAGGTGCTTAACCCGGGCTACAAAGATTTCGTGACGAAAATGGCCGACTGGTTCAAGAAAGGGTATATCTACAAAGAAGCATTCACGATCGACGCTGCCGAGCAGATCGAATTGATCAAGCAAAACCGCGTAGCGGTCGGGGCGCACTGGCATTCCCGCGAGCTTGGCAATCAATTTGCGCTGCAGGCGAACGTGCCGGAAGCGAAGTACATCGTCGCCGACCAGCTCCGGGGACCGAAAGGGCTGACGATGACGATGGGCGGGCCAGTCGGAAACGGCTGGATGATCAGCAAAAATTCGAAAAATCCGGAAGCGGCGATGAAATACATGAACTGGCTGCAAACGGATCTCGACAACTACATGCTGGCATACTTCGGCATCGAGGGGAAGAACTGGAAGTGGGTGGATAAAACCAATCACGTATACGAAAGACTGAATCGCGATTATCTCGGCGATCTTATCGCCGCCATGTCGTTCGCCTGGACGATCCAGTTCCGCGATGCGAGCCCGCAAAATGCACCTTCTTTCGAGTATTACAAAAACTTCCTGACCAATCCGAAAACGGCGAAAAAGATCGTCCTGTTTGATGAGGAGTACAAGTTTGACAGCAATGCGCTGGCGGAGAACATTCCGACACTTAATGACCTGAACCGGATGATCGAACAGGAGACGATTAAGTTCATCATGGGCGCAAGACTGATCAGCGAGTGGGACAGTTTCCTGCAAGAGTTGAACAAGGCAGGTATGGACAAATGGATTGCTGCTTATACAGCGGCATACAATGAGGTAAAGTAGCAGCACATAGGTGAGGAATAGCCAGGGAAGGGGTATTCCTCCTGAGTATCGTTATATAGGGAGGAAAACGAGATGCAGCTTAAACCTGTAACGGGAACGGATTTATTATGCTCAACCTTTTGTTTGGGAGGGGCGAGTCTTGGGAGTCGCTTGAATCTAGAAGAATCATTCCGTCTCATGGATGCATATGCAGAACGTGGTGGTAATTTTATAGATACAGCACAGGTTTATGCGAATTGGCTGCCAGCAATTGAAGCTAGCATCAGTGAAAAAACGATCGGTTTATGGATGAAAGCCAGAAAAAACCGCAATCAAATGCTGGTGTCCACTAAAGGGGGGCATCCGCTTTTGGAAAGCATGCAGTTGTCGAGAATGTCACAGAAGGATATTGCTCAGGATATAGAAGGCAGCTTGCGCCACCTGCAGGTCGATACTATTGATTTATATATCCTGCATCGTGATGATACAAATCGACCCGTCCAGGACATTCTCGAAACATTGAATGAGCAGGTAAAGGCCGGAAGGATCCGCTATTTTGGCTGCTCAAATTGGACTGTAGAGCGGATTATCGAAGCGCAGGATTATGCAAAAGCTGAGGGTATTCAAGGGTTTTCTGGTAATCAAATGATGTGGAGCTTAGCTGAAGCCGATCAAACGCAATTTAGCGATCCTACACTTATTGCTATGGATAATGATATGAAGCAATACCATATCGCTTCCGGGGTATCCGCATTTCCATACTCATCCCAAGCGCAAGGCCTATTTACTAAATGGGATTCAGGCGAATATTCCCTGGATGATAAAAGGATCAGCCCTATGTATAGCACGGCAGCCAACCGAGCGAGATTTGAAAGGGCTCAGGAGCTGGCATCGGAGCTATCGCTTACAATCACAGAAATAGTTCTTGGCTATTTAATCTCGCAGCCTTTTCATACTTTTCCGATTATTGGATGCAGGACACATGCTCAGTTGGAAGCTAGCTTGAAAGCTGAGTATCTGAAATTAACACAAGATCAGCTGGCATTTTTGGGATAAGTAAAGTGTAAATGTCCGAAGGTCAACTATTCACGCCTTAGGTTCAGAAAGGAGCGGCCAATGAACGCTCGAACGTTTACCTTGCTGCGGAAGAACAAACTGTATTACAGCCTGATCGTTCCCGGCGTCATTTATTTTCTTGTTTTTCATTATACGCCGATGTTCGGCCTGATTATCGCTTTCAAGGATGTCGCGCCGTTCGATGGGCTGCGGGAAATGCTGACCGCCGATTGGGTCGGACTGAAGCATTTTCACTACTTTTTCAATTCTTACTATTTTTGGGATGTAATAGGAAATACGCTGCTAATCAGCTTATATCGGCTGCTGTTCGGGTTTCCCGCACCAATCTTGCTCGCGTTGATGCTTAATGAAGTCGGCAGCATGGCATTTAAACGTTCTGTGCAAACGATTTCATATTTGCCTCACTTTCTCTCGATGGTTGTGGTTGCCGGTCTATTGACGACGCTGCTGACGACGGATGGCGGGTTAGGCAACGAGATCGTCAAGCTGTTCGGTTTTGAACCGGTTTCGTTTCTGACTGACCAGCGTTATTTCCGCTCCATCATGGTCGCCTCCGGCATCTGGAAGGAAGTCGGCTGGGGGATGATCATTTATTTGGCCGCTATCGCCGGTATAGATATGCAGCAATACGAAGCTGCACGCATCGACGGTGCGGGGCGCATGAGGCAAATATGGCATATTACTTTGCCCGGCATGCGTCATATTATCGTCATCTTGTTCATTTTACAAATCGGGGGCGTGATGGAAGCCGGATTCGAGCAAATTTTCCTGCTTTATTCTCCGCCGGTCTATGACGTTGCCGATATTATCGATACGTACGTGTACCGGAAGGGGCTCGTCGAAGTGCAATATTCGTTCGGTGTGGCGGTCGGACTGTTCAAATCGGCTATTGCGGTCGTATTAATAACGGGCACGAACTGGCTTGCCAAAAAAATTGGTCAGGAAGGGATATGGTAGGAAGATGAAGAAGACGATAGCCCGAATGGAGCGAACGATGGGAGAAACCGCATTCCAGGTAGGGAATTATTCCTTTCTGACCTTAATGATGCTGCTTTTCGTCCTGCCCTTTCTCGTTGTGCTGTCGACATCCCTTGTCAGTGAAGCGGAGCTGTTGCGCAGAAGCAGCTTTATCTTGATCCCGGAAAAGCTGGACTTCGGCGCGTACCGCGTCTTGCTCTCGCAAGGTTCAATTCTGTATAACGCTTATGGCGTCACGATCGCTAGAGTGGTGATCGGCACAACGCTCAATCTTATTTTCACGTCGATGATGGCTTACGGGCTGTCGCGCAGACAGCTGCCGGGCCGCAGCGCGATCATGATGTTTGTCTTCGTCACGATGGTGTTTAACGGCGGACTTGTACCGAACTATTTGTTGATGAAATATTTGCATTTGACGAATACGTTTTGGGTGCTCGTGTTGCCCGGGCTGATCAGCGCCTGGAATATGATCGTCATGAGAAGTTTCTTCTCTCAGCTGCCGGAAAATCTTGAGGAGTCGGCGACAATCGATGGCGCTTCGCCGCTTCGCATTTTGACCCGTGTCGTATTCCCGCTAAGCCTGCCTACTTTCGCCACGATCGGTCTGTTCTACGGGGTGGCGCATTGGAACGCCTGGTTCGACGCGGTCATTTACATCAATGACGTGAATAAGTTTCCGGTGCAGGTGCTGATGCGCAAGATTGTACTGACGATGACGAGTCAGGATTTGAATGCGGAGCTGATGGGCGCCTTGACGGCGAAGCCAACGCCGCAAAGCTTGAAGGGGGCGATGATCATTGTAACGACGGTGCCGATCGTTTGCGTGTATCCGTTTCTGCAGAAGCATTTTGTCAAAGGCGTGCTGACGGGTTCGATAAAAGGCTAGTTCTATAAGGAGGATGAGTACGGATGATGGACATACGAGACAAAGTGGAAACTTATTTGAAGGGGCCGATCGCATCGGTCAGCACCCCGTTCGACCGGGGAGGCAATATCGACTACAAGGCGCTGCGGAATGTCGTCGACTTTATCGTGGAGACAGCGGACAGCGGCACGATTCTGCTCACGTACGGAGATAGCCTGTACAGCATCTTGACGGACGCCGAAATCGCCGAAGTGACTCGCGTCGTTGTGGAGCAGAACGCCGGGCGCAAGCTGGTGGTCGCCACAGGGAATTGGTGGACGGGCGAATCGATCCGTTTTGCCGGCTACTGCAAAGACATCGGTGTCGATGTGTACATGCCGCTTGCGCCCCATTGGGCCGGCTCCAGTACGGCGCAGACACTGGTCGATCATTTCACCCGGATAAGCGATGTAATGCCGGTGATGGTTGTGACAGCGCTCGCTCCAGGCGTCGGGGTTCCGCTTGCGGCGATCAAGACGCTGGTGGAGGGCAATAACGGCATCGTCGCTGTCAAAGACGACATCGTAGGAGCGTATGGCCGCAGGCTGGCGCATATGGTGGAAGGGCGCTGGACGTTCCTGTCTGGCGGGAGGAAAGAAAATCATTTGGACGCGCTGCCTTACGGCGCTAAGGCCTATTTGTCCATGTACATGCGCTTCAAGCCGGATATCGCGCATCAGTATTGGGCGGCGGTGCAGGCGAACGATATCCGCGAAGCGGTGCGTATCGTGAATGTGTATGATATTTCATTTATGGATACGGTTGCGGAGCTGGGCTCCGACTTCGACGCGGTTATCCACGGGGCGATGGAGCTGTTCGGCGTGGCCGAACGGTGGCGCCGGCCGCCGTATGATAACTTGACGGACGATCAGATGGAGAAGCTGAAGCTTTTTTTTGATAAGATGCGTTGAATACGAAAGACCCGGATGTAACGCCGGGTCTAATCGAGGAGGATATTTTCTATGCAATCACACATGATTCATTCCACAGTCGCCGAACTGCTCTACGAAGACAGCAACTATAATGTCGGTCCCGTCATCATCTTGCCGGACGGCAGCTTGTTCACGATCATGGGGGCGACCAAGAAGTCGCTCCATTCGCTCGACCGCACTGTCAGCTCGCATTATGTGTTCGGAAGGCAATCGTTTGATCGAGGCCGGACGTGGACGGACCCGGAAACGATTGTCTCTTTTCCCCGCCAGCCGGGTTGGATAAGCGGGGTACATCTGCTGCAAAGCCGTGATGGTTTTGTACACGTATTCTCTATTCGCATCACGACCTACAGCTGGGAGAATAACGATTTCCAAGGAGACATTCTGCATACGCGCATGGATGATATTCACGGCACGAATGCGGTCACGCAGAAGGTGATGTGTCTGGATCGATATACCGGCGCGATCAACAGTGTGTTGCAGACGTCCGGCGGGCGCATCGTCGTGCCGTTCTCGACGATCGTACAGAGTGGAGACGGCGGAAGCTTATGCTTCGTCTGCAGCACGATTTTTTCCGACGACGAAGGGATGACGTGGCAAGTCTCCAACGATTTAAGTGTGTCCGACGGTGAGACGCTTGTGGAATCCGGCGCGATGGAGCCGATCATCTGCGAACTTGACAATGGGAGCATGCTCATGCTGATCCGCACAACGCTCGGTCACTTCTATTATGCACTCTCCGCGGATGGCGGGGCTTCGTGGGGGGAAGTGAAACGGACGGGATTCCGTTCCTCCAATTCACCGAGCTCACTCGTGCGGCTGGATAACGGGAACCTTGTGAAAATATGGAACCATTGCGCAGGTTATCCGTCTCACGATGGCATCAGCTACGCCCGTCAAGCGATGCATGCGGCCATTTCCGAAGATGGCGGCGCCACTTGGAACGGTTATCGCGAAATTGTTCATAGGCGGACGGACGACCCTGCCGATACACACATTACGTATCCGTTCCCGACAGCACTTGGCGGCGATGATGTGCTGGTGAAATATTTTACCGTGCAGAGCAAGGACGGCGAGGCTTGGATTGAGCCGCATGCCAAAATTGTGCAGTTCTCTGCAGCGTTTCTGAAAGAGCGCGCGATGACGGAGCGGTTTGCCCATGGCCTTGCCGCCTGGACGATAGGAGGCAGCGGTGTATCGCTTAGCGAGGAGGATGGCAAGCCGGTCATGTGTCTGGCAGCGGAACCGGGCAGCGAACCGGGTAGCGAACCAGGCAGCGAACCAGGCAGTGAAACGGCGGTAGCCAGTCTCAACTTCCCTTACGGCAGCGCAGGAAGTCTGCGGATCGCTATGAAGGCGGCAGCGGACTTGGCCGGTGCCAAGCTGATCCTGAGCGAGCTCTATATCGATCCGGTGCATTATACGAGCAGAGACGAGGCTGTACGGCAAATTGCGGAGAAGGTGCTGCAGCCGTGCGTAGTCATTGATTTGGCGGGCAGCGCCGATCGGTGGGAGGAGCTGCTCGTCACATGGGATGTGGCGCAGCAGGTTGTGCATGTGGCGGCGGCTGGAGGTGCTGGGAGTAAGACCGTAGCGATCCGGGGAGAAGCCGGCGGCTACAGCTATGCCACACTATGTGTCGAGTCCGCGAACGGGAAACGTGAGCAGCTATCGATTGCGATGGTGGAGGCAGAGTCGCATCGCGGTGGCGTTTCCGGCATTGATATGTAATTCGGGTGCAATATATAAAATATTGGGAGGAATTTGGAATGAATAATGCACGAATTAAGCTCTGTTTATTTTTGGTTTTCATGGCGCTATTTGCAGTTTCCGTACCCGTCCATGCCGCCAATCCTGCAGTTAACGGTGCGTTTCCCATCGGAATACACTTTAATCCCTCGTCTTGGGAGACGACTAATGCCAAGTATGCGGAAATCGCTGATATGAATGCCAATTTTATCCTAGGTACGAACTTTGTCGATACGTTCGATGAAACGGACAAGGCGCTTAATTACGCGGCTGCCAATGGATTAAAGATGATTGTGGACGACGGAAGGATGAATTTTAACAGCCGGGAGCATGTGACGCAGCTGGAGACTGGGAGGGTCGTGCAGCTTACCAGTACCAGCCCAGTAGGCCAAACATTCTATTCGGGGGACTGGAACGGGCACAGTACGTTCTCGATACGCCTGGATGAGTCGAGCTTGTCGACCACTGCGTCGATTTCGGTTGTCGTTTACCCTTCTCCAGCCCGAGGTCCCATTGCTTTGAAAAGAACGTTGACAGGTCCGTTCACTTCGCAAGACCTTACGTTTGATATTTATGCCGGGGGTGTGTATAACTACCAATATTATTACGAGCTCACCACCGACAGCACCGAACCGATCGGGATTTTAGCGAGTAACGCGGATGCGTATACAAGGGGGCAGGCTTATGTAAATAGCGTCGCTCAGCCGTTCGACCTGATGTTTGACGCCGAGTTTTCCAGCCCTGCTTATTGGGATGGGGAACGGCCTTTAGATGCGACAATCGATGAAATCGCCAATCATTACAAAAACAACCCAGCTGTTCTGGGTTACAATATTATTGATGAACCGTCGGCTACCATGTATGCCCAGATTAAAGAAACATCGGACCGGTTGAAGTTGACCGACCCCGATTCTATTAACTTCGTCAACCTGTTCCCGAACTATGCGGACCCCCATTATCAGTTAGGGATGATGTGGTATCATACTGGCGAGAATGTATCCTCCAGTATGACATTAGGCCAAACCTTCAAGACAAGACCGAGTGAGACGTATATTGACTACATCAGTCTGTATTTGGACCACACTACCTGGAGTACGGATGAAAATTTGACATTATCGTTGTGGGATTCTCCGGCTAAACAAACGCTGCTTGCCGATACGACGATTGGTGGTGCTGACGGAGAGACTTGGATTTCTATTCCGCTAAATGCCACAGTCAGTCCTGATACGACATATTATTGGGAGCTGACACACAATGGCGGCGGAGATAATAAGGTGGAAAATGTTATTCGTTCGGCGAACGGACACGATTGGTTTTCTGATGGAACTGGCTATATGAACGGTGCTGCAATCGATGCGGACTTTTACTACGCCGTTAACCAGTCCATTATTGGAAGAGCGTATGAAGACTATGTCAACCAGTACGTAGCGCTGAATCCGGACGTGGTTGCTTTCGATCACTATCCGTTCCAGTACAATGGCCAGAACAACCAGGCTTACTTCGAAAACCTGGAAATCATCCGCCGGCAAGCGTTATTAGGCGATGTCAACTTCTGGTCGTACATCCAGTCGGTCAGCATCACTAACAGTCTGCGGCTGCCAACGGAAAGCGAGATGAAGTATCAGGTTTACACGAATCTCGCTTATGGAGCGAAGGGGATCATTTACTTCACCTATGAGACGCCTCCTTTTTCCGGGTTCAACAACGGGTTGATTTTACCTGGAGGAGCGAAAAACGTTTCGTATACATGGGCGAAAAATCTAAATGCAGAAGTATTGAATCTTGGATCAGCGCTTCTATCGCTTACATCCAAGGATGTGTATCACACCGGAGATTTGCCGTCTAATACCAAAGAGCTGCCTTCCTCCTATTTCTGGCAGCCATCGGGTTCTGGTCCGGAAATGCCGATGATTGTTTCTCGCTTCGAGAATGAAGACGGCAGAGAATACGTGATGGTTGTCAATAAAGATATGCAGAATTCCCATTCCCAGAGCTTTGCCCTCTCAACATTGCCGGATTCTGTCAAGGAAGTATCGAAAACGACAGGGTTGGAAACAACTACAGCTTATAATGCGGGGACAGGGGTTTTATCGGCTGATTTTGCACCAGGAGAAGGCAGGCTCTATGTGCTGGATGAGGAAGCTCCTGCGTCAGCTGAGCTGAAGACGACGATAACTGGCGTTAGCCCTGTCCAGGCAGGCAATAAATTCACGGTTAAAGTTGGACTCAGCGGTGTTACCGGGAGTGTATATGCGCAAGATATCAAGCTGGATTATGATCCTGCTGTGATGGAATTTGTATCGGCCAAATCCCTCAAGCCAGGGATAAAAGTAGTTCGTACCATTAAGGAGCCCGTTGGAAAGCTGCGTTTGCTTATAGCTAGTGAAGGTGCTGGTCATGGTATAACAGGTACTGAGGAAATAGTCGAGCTTACCTTTAAGGCCAAGGCAGCGACCCAGCCAGCTTCAGGCGTAATCTCGATTTCAAGTGCCACGCTGGGGGATGCCGGAGGCAATGAGAGCGAAGCGGCATCGTCTTCCCTCAGTGTGCTTGTTACAACAGGAGGCTCGGGAAATATTCCTGGAGACATCAACCATGATGGCAAAGTGAGCGTGGGTGATCTGTCGATCGTAGCCGCTAACTATGGTAAAAATAGCAGCAGCCCGGATTGGGAGCAAGTGAAGCAGGCCGATCTGAATAAGGATGGGAAAATTGATATTGAGGATCTGGCGGCCGTTGCCAGGCGAATTGCAGAGTAATGGAAGTAGAGAAGTAGAAAAGCAGATCAAGACTAACTGATACTCGTAAAGGAAGGATGGCCGTATGCATCGTAAAATAATTCTTTTTATAGTTATGCTCGCGTTGGGTGTGCCTGTTCCTTTGCTTGTCCCTGCAACTGCGAATGCAAATATAAGTGGAAGCACTAATGCGAGTGTGAGTACGAATGTCAGTGCAAATGCGGAAGTGGCTCCATCGTTTGAATGGACGGCAGGTAAACCGGCAGATGGCAAGGTCATCCTTACTATGAGGGGAAAGAGTATCAAAGATTTATACGCCTTTGAAGCAGGGTTTACCTTTGATCCTGGCTATCTGGAGCTGGTGGAAGCCAAGGCGAGTATGGAGGGCTTCTCTGTATCACCCATTGTCAATCAAAATGAGATCACCTTCGCTCACACCAAAATCGGCAATGTGAATGGTGAAAGTGGAGATATGATCATCGGCACCCTGACCTTCAAGCTCAAAAAGCAGGGGAATTCCACGGTGAGATGGGAATCGATAAAGGCGCTTGACCACAATTTATCCAATCAAATGTACACAATAGGAAAAAGCGTCACAGTGGATGCCAAGCTTCTTCCCCGAAAAGTCTTCCTGGATCTAGAAGGCCATTGGGCAAAGGATGATATCGAGCTGCTTGCATCGAAAGGCATTATTGAAGGTATGGATGAGGAGCATTTTGTGCCGGAAGCTCGTATAACCAGAGCTCAATTCGCTGCATTAATAGCGAGGGCGCTGGATCTGAAAGCAGGAGGCACAGCCAGAAGTCCTTTTACGGATGTGGCACAAGGCTCCTGGTATGAGGATGCAGTAAACAGCGCCTATTCCGCAGGAATTATTCAGGGGAAGACAAATATCAGCTTCGCCCCGGCGGCTCCTATTACACGGGAAGAAATGGCAGTAATGCTCATGAGAGCGAAACTTCACGCCTCGGGCGCTACCTCTGCCTCTGCCTCTGCCTCTGCCTCTGTATCTGTATCTGTAGAGAAGCTGCCGACGACAATTGTGCTGGAATTCCATGACATTGGCTCCATAAGCGATTGGGCGATGAAGGATGTTGATCTGGCAGTTCGTTTAGGGATTATGAACGGTAGAGCAGACGCCAGTTTTGTACCTCAAGGTCTAGCAACCAGGGCGGAAGCTGCTGTTGTGCTTAAGAGATTATTAATGGTATTAAATTAAAACTTATATAAAAATATAAAAAAATGGGCTCAACCTATAAACAGTACTTGACAGTCAAGCTAACCTTCGATGGCGGTTAAATTCTACGAAAATGCCAGGTTCATAGCGGCCCGGTACTTGTCATAACTATTTTCATATCGGCGAGGGTAACATGTTCGCTAATGGTCACCGCAGTCACCGCAGTCCGTTAGAAGCGGAAATGCAGCGAAATGAGATTGTAACGGTCACGGATGCCCCTTACAGGCTGAAAAGGGGGCGATTGTGGGGAAAACCGCCTTCTAATGGTCGCGGATGTCCATTACAATCGTGAATATGTAAAAATCAGCCTCTAAAGGTCAGCGGTGACCGTTAGAGACAGGTCCTTTCCGTATCTGGAAGATATCTTCCGTCGTTGTGATATACGGATTCTGCAACGGTCTATTCCTCTTTTGTTGTTGGGTAGGACTTTCAACCGTACAGGATTGGCAGATGTTTTTCCAGTTTTAGCTATCCATTCATTTGTCAGGAACTAATTATGGTGTTGAGCCAAAAAATGGAATAAAATAAAAAATCAAGATTATAGGGCAGCTTCCTTTAGGGAAACTGCTCTATTTTCATTGCTGCGCCCGATTGCAGAGGGCCTCTTCAGTTTTACCTTCACATTATTGTCGCCCAAAAGACATCAAATTGGCGTTGACAGCAAGAAATTGCTGTTTCCTCGGATACGGTCGTAGGCTATAATAGGAACACAATTATGTCAGCGGTTACACGGCCGGGTGATTTTGTTTAGAAGGGATGGATAACTATTCTAAAATGGCTGCTTTCCGCAAGAAAAAGGCATTTCTATATTAAGCTGTTCACGTATACTCTGCTTGTAGCTTTGCTGCCGATTCTGATCATCAGCACCTTGCTGTATCGGAACACGACTTCGATCATGCAGGATGAGCTGCGCAAATCTAATGAAATTTACCTCACGCAGACCATTGAAAATATGGAAATGATCATCAACCAAATCGGGACGGTTTTTCAGCAGACGGTTTTAAATGGGGCGATTAAGGATTTTGAGCAATTTCCGCGCGGCAGCTACTACGAAACGCTGGAAGGGCCGTATAGCGATACGGATCTTCGTGATCTATACACGTATATGTTCAGTAAATCGAATGTTCAATGGTACTTGCAAATTTTAAAGAAGTCAAACGAGTTCATACACTCGGTTTATTTCTACGACAAGGCCAAACACATATATTTAACTGATGAAACCCAATACTCCATGGATAACTTTTTCGATGATACCTGGAGCCTGTCCACGTCCGGTATTCATTCCTACCCGCTGATCAATGAGCTCAGGGATGCCAGGCAGAGGGATGGTACGATCAAACAGGTCATTCCAGTCGTTTATATGTCTCCGGTTCTGGGGAACTACATTGTTATTAATCTGGATGCGGAAAAGGTATACAGCACGATTTTTGCCAAGTATATCAGGGGCGACAACTATGCTTTCTTTGTGCGATCGAACAGTGGAAAGCTGATGTTCTATGATCGCCAGTATCCCGTCAATGAAGCGATGATTAATGATCCGGAATTTCAAGTGCACATTGCTGACTTACAGCAGAACTCATTTGAAGCCGAGATTTTGGGCAAACAAAGACTGATTACGAATGCGACCTCTGAGCTGCTGGGATGGACGTTTATTAGCGCTACAGCGGTAGATCAGATTTATGAAAGTGTAAACAATATCAAGAATTTGATTCTTCTTTCCTCTCTATTGCTCATTGCCGCAACCGGAGTGCTTGTTTTTCTAACATCCCGGCATATTTACTATCCTATCCAGCATTTATTATCGTTCATTAAAAATAAAGAGATAGCAATCAAGGATTCAAATCCGGGTCAAAAAACAATCGGTGAATTTAAAATTATTCGCAACAGCCTGGAGGAGGCCTACGAGAACCAGACCAAGCTGCAGATCCGGCTTAAGGAAAGTCTGCCTGCCAATCAGAAAATGTTTATTCATTCGCTGCTTCGCCCCAATCACTTTACCCATGAGGAAATGGTTGAGAGGCTTCGTTATCTGGAAATCCCCATCGCCCAGGAAGAGCTGGCGCTTATGGTCGTAACTGTGCAAACGGACGGCAGCGGAGAGATCGATGTTGAGCTGTCGAAAATGAATAAGCTGCATATCGAGGATATGCTGGAGGGCATCATCCCGAAGGAGCGCAGCCGTATTGTGATGGAGCTGATCGAAGATCAGTTTGTCGTCATTATGAACATTGAGGCTACGCATATGACGGAAATATTCGAGCTGGCCGACCGGATTGTACTTGATACCCAGCAGCTTCCCGGGATACATTGTACGATCGGCATCGGAAATCACTGCACGGCGATCGGAGATTTACAGCGGGCTTATGAAGAAGCCAAGGAAGCCCAGCGCTACCGCATGCTTTCCGGGAACAGCGATATCATCTATATCCGGGACGTCACACTGGACCAAATTGCGCTTCTGGATTATCCGAAGGACAAGGAGATCGCCCTTAACAACTATTTGATTAATGGGGAAACAGAGCTGGCGCAGGGCATGTTCGGCGAATTTGTGAAGCATCTGCAGAAGCAAAATACGAAGGTGGATTTTCGCCAGATGCAGCAGGCTTTTATTCGTTTGCTTGGCAGCTTGCTGGAAACATCGAGTGCGCTGAAGCTGGACATCGAAAAAACCTGGTACCGCAAAGAAAATTTGTTTGAAGTGCTGCTGCAAAAAAATGAGCTGGGAGACATCAAAGCCTGGTTCGAGGGCATCATTGACGATTTTACCGCCTATGTGGGCCGGGCCTATACCGAGAAAAACAACAAGTATGTTACGCAAGCGATCCGGCTGCTGGAAGTGGAGTTTAGCCGCAATATTTCACTTACGTCGATTGCCGATCAGCTGCAGCTCAGTCCGTCTTATTTCAGCCGCATCTTTAAGGAATATACCGGACAATCGTTCTCCGAATATGTAACAGCATTAAGGATTGAGCATGGCAAAAAGCTGCTTGTCGATTCCGACATGCGGATTATGGACATCGGCGAAAGGATCGGTTATCACAAAACAAATTACTTCAGTAAAGTATTTAAGGAAAGTACAGGATTAACGCCTGGGGAATATAGGAAAATGCACGGGATTCAGCAAACACCTTCAGAATAGACCAAATAAGGCTAAGGCGAAAAATATGCGGATGACAAGAAAATAGCTGCAAGCACATAACTTTGGCGTATCCATGGCAGCCATTGCGGGGCTATAATACGGTCATCCATCCACACAAAATGTCGGCCGACGTGCATGCAGATGGTGGAAGCGCTTTATCCATCAGGCTTCAATTATTTTCAATTATTAGGGAAATCAATTATGGAGGGTGAAACATGGGGAAGAAAAAATGGCTTATCATGACAGCTTTATTATGTACATTCGCGCTTGCCGCAGGGGGCTGTTCTTCCAAAAAAACGAATGATGCCGCAGAAAAAAGCCCAGCTGCAGCGGCTGCTGAAAGTCCGGCCGGTGGCGAAGCTGCCAAAAAGATTGAGAAGGTGTATGTGTACGCGAACCTGGGCAACCTTGGGGTTACTGCGGATGTCAGCAAGCCGGAGGCAATTGAAGAAGTGCGCCAGGCGATCATAGATAAAACGGGCATAGAGGTCAATGCAATTATTCCGCCAAAGGGCTCGGAGGAAGATAAATTAAACATTCTGCTCGCATCCAATGAAAAGCTGGACATCTTCAAGGGCTCCATGGCCCTTCATCAGTCCAATGGAGCTGTGATGCCGCTTAATGATTTGCTGGATCAATACGGAGCCGACAGCAAGAAGCTGTGGCCTGCGGATTGGACCGGCGGGTGGGAAGCCCTATCGACTAACGATGGGAAAATATGGGGCTTGCCTGAAATTCCGCCCATGTCGGGTACCGCTGTTTTTCTCCGCGAGGATTGGATGAAACAATTAAATTTGCCGATGCCGACTACAATGGATGAATTAGAGAACGTGTTCAAGACATTCAAAGAGAAGGATCCTGCTGGCAACGGCCAGACGATTGCACTGATGACCTCCTATGCAGATTTGAATAACTCTCTTGCTGCGGGCTTTATGGATGTCGGGTATGGCAAATGGGTCGATGCTGACGGCAAAGTGCAGCTTCCTGTCGTCCATCCGGGGTATAAAGAGTTTGTAGCGAAAATGGCTGATTGGTTTAAAAAGGGCTACATCTATAAGGAATCCTTCTCGATGAAGTGGGAGCAGCAGATAGAACTGATTAAACAAAATCGGGTGGCGGGTGCAGCCTTATGGAATTCAGCGCCGCTTGGCAATCAATCTGTCCTGCAGGAAACCGTTCCTGAAGCTAACTATATAGTGGCTGACCAGCTTCAAGGACCTAAGGGAAATACGATGACAATGAACGGCAATTTCACCAGCGGTTATATGATCAGCAAGAATGCGCAAAACCCGGAAGGCGCTATGAAATATATGAACTGGCTGCAGTCCGATCTTGAGAATTATATGCTCGCATTCTTCGGTATTGAAGGCAAGCACTGGAAATGGGTAGATAAGGAAAACAAGGTGTATGAGAAGCTGAATAAGGATTATGTCGGAGAATTAGTGACCGCCGGTTCGTTTGCCTACACGGTCCAGTTCAGGGATGTCGCCCCCTCAGGCGCACCGCTATTCAGTTTTTACAAAGACTATTTGACGAATCCGAAGTATTCCAAAAAAATCGGGCTGTTCGATGTTGAGCATAAGTTTGATGCCAAGGTCATTGCGGAGAAGGTTCCGATGCTGGGTGATATCACTCGGATGATCGAAGAACAAACGATTAAGTTTATTATGGGTGCCAGACCGATGTCCGAATACGACAGCTTTCTGCAGGAGCTGAATAAGGCTGGAATGGACAGATGGGTCGAGGTTTATACAGAGGAATACAACAAAATAAAATCTGCCAAGTAGGATATGACCAGCATATGACAGGCTGCCTTTGCTTCGCTGCGGGTTCATGGGAGTCCGGGTCCGCGCAGCGAAGCTGACCGGCAGCTTCAATTATGTCCTTATGAGGAGAGGCTAGATGGAAAGGAGCGACCAGTGAAAACACATCCTGCCTTAAGTTTAATGAAGAAAAACAAGCTGTACTATGCTTTAATTGCACCGGGCATTATATACTTCCTTATCTTTCACTACACACCGATGTATGGGCTGATTATAGCTTTTAAAGATATTGCGCCGTTCGACGGAGTAGAAGGCATTTTTACTGCGGAATGGGTCGGCCTGAAGCATTTCAAGAGCTTTATTGATTCCTATTATTTCTGGAACATTACCGGGAATACGCTGCTTATTAGTTTTTACAGGCTTATTTTTGGCTTTCCCGCCCCGATCCTGCTAGCTTTGCTGCTGAACGAAATTGGCAGCATCGTGTTTAAGCGGACGATCCAAACGATTTCTTACTTACCGCATTTTCTGTCTATGGTGGTGGTTGCCGGACTAGCGTCCACGCTGCTTACTACGGACGGCGGATTCATCAACGGCATGCTGCTGAAGCTCGGCATGGAGTCGGTTCCGTTCCTGTCCAGCACCGATTATTTCCGGCCGATGCTCGTTATTTCCGGCATCTGGAAAGAGGTCGGCTGGGGCATGATTATTTATCTGGCCGCCATTGCCGGCATTGATCCCCAGCAATATGAAGCCGCCCGCATGGATGGGGCTGGCAAGCTTCGTCAGGTTTGGCATATTACACTGCCAGGCATGAGGCACATTATCGTCATTATGTTCATTTTGTCGATCGGCGGCATCATGGATGCCGGCTTCGAGCAAATTTTTCTGCTGTATTCGCCTCCGGTTTATGAAGTGTCAGATATTATCGATACTTACGTGTATCGCAAAGGGCTTGTTGAAGTGCAATATTCCTTCGCCGCTGCGGTCGGGCTGTTCAAATCGGTCATTGCTTTTGCGCTAATCCTGAGTGCGAATTATGTGGCCAAAAAATTCGACCAGGAAGGGATTTGGTAGGAAGGTGATGAGCATGGTTCGCACGAATTCTAAAATAGGGGAAACCATATTTCAAATATGTAATTATGTTCTTTTGATCCTGCTGGCCTTGTTGTTTATTTTGCCTTTTCTAGCGGTTCTCTCCACATCGCTGGTCAGTGAGGCAGAGTTGATTCGAAGAGGCAGCTTTATTCTTGTGCCGGAAGCTATCGATTTTACGGCTTATCGTGTGCTGCTTTCGCAAGGTTCGACGCTGTATCATGCGTACGGGATTACGATCGCAAGGGTCGTTGTGGGCACGCTGTTAAACCTGGTGTTTACGGCCATGCTGGCTTACGGCTTATCCCGCAAAAATTTGCCCGGCAGAAATGCGCTGATTATGTTCGTATTCTTAACGATGCTGTTTAGCGGCGGGTTAATTCCGAATTATTTATTAATGAAATACTTGCATTTGACGAATACGTTCTGGGTTATGATTTTGCCGGGGTTAATCAGTGCCTGGAATATGCTTATTATGAAAAGCTTTTTTGCCCAGCTTCCAGAGAACCTGGAGGAGTCCGCTACCATTGACGGCGCATCTCCCCTACGAATTTTAACGAAGCTTGTATTTCCGCTCAGCTTGCCGACTTTTGCCACGATTGGCCTTTTCTATGCAGTGGCGCACTGGAATGCCTGGTTTGATGCCGTTATTTATATAACGGACGTGAACAAATTTCCGGTCCAGGTACTGATGAGGAATATTGTGTTTTCGATGACCAATCAGGATTTGAATGCGAACATGATGGCCGATTTGTCGGTAAAGCCGACGGCGCAAAGCTTGAAGGGCGCCATGATTATCGTGACAACGCTGCCCATTATTTGCGTCTATCCGTTCTTGCAGAAGCATTTCGTTAAGGGAGTTTTAACAGGTTCACTGAAGGGTTGAGGCCAAATATAAGAATGATGAGGAGAATGTGCCTGCTATGTCGAAAGCAATTAAAGCATTTAAAGCTTTGGAGAAGCTTGCAAATGGAGAACATGCATTGACCGTCTGTATCGGAGATTCGATTACAGAGCAAAACTATCATCTTCATGGAAGATTGAATTATGTAGGACAGCTTACCGAAAGGCTGATGGAGGTTTACTACCGCAAATCGCGTGTGATCAATGCCGGAACAAGCAGCGATACAACGTGGGGTGTGTTAGAGCGGCTGGAGCGGGATGCGCTGCGCTTTCAGCCCGACCTGGTCATCGTGATGCTCGGCATCAACGATTCTATGCAGGGGGAGGAGCGTATACCTGAGTTCAAAAGCAACCTCGAGTCCATCATCAGGAACATCAAGGAATCAGGCAGTGACGTACTGCTGCTCACACAAAACATGCTTGATTTCAACATTAACGAAGCCGCTGTTGTGATGAGGGCAAGCTACCCGGTCTATATCCATGCTTTGCGCGAGGTGGCAGCTGCTGAAGAAGCTCCTTTGTGCGATATTTATCAGAAGTGGGGCGAATATGTAGGCGGAAATAGCAATATGCACCTTATGCTGATGAACGACAGTATTCATCCGAATGAACGTGGTCATGCTTTGATGGTTCAAGCCGTGTACGACTATTTGGGAATCCCGGAATTGGTGGTGCCGCACAATGAGCGATTCAAAAATTAATGCGGAGGCGAATACCCCAATGTCCCCAATGTCCTCAATACCACTAATTTCACCTATAAATTCCACTGTGGCGCAATTTTTGTATGAGGATAGCGGTCTTAATCTGGGTCCGGTTATTCGCTTGCAGGACGGCAGCTTGTTCACTGTAGTGTGTTTGACGAAAAAAAATATGGAGCATCTGGATCAGGCTATTTGCTCCCATTATGTGCTCGGAAGGCAATCGTTCGACAACGGCGCAACGTGGAGCCATCCGCATATGTTCATCGCATTTCCGCAGCAAACGGGGTATATAAGCGGACAGCATTATTTACAAAGTAAAGCCGGTGTGATGCATGTTTTTTCCTATCGCATTCAAGTGCTGAGCGAAGCAGCGAATGAGTATATTGGCGATATTCTGCATACCCGCGCGGACGATATTCACGGTACGAATGCCGTTACACAAAAGGTAACCTGCCTGGACCGTTATACGGGTGGGCTTAACAGCTTGCTGCAATTGGCAAACGGCAGAATTGTCGTACCTTTTTCAACGATTCCCCGGGGGAAATCCAAGGAAGGATCCTGCTTCGTCTGCAGCACCATTTATTCCGACGATGAAGGGCTCACCTGGAATGCTTCTAACGATGTAGAAATTTCTGACGACAATGCACATGTGGAATCAGGGGCCATGGAGCCAATTGTGCTGGAGTTGGATGATACTCACATGCTTATGATGATGCGCACCACGCTAGGTCGTTTCTATTATGCCATTTCTGCTGATGGTGGTGCATCCTGGAGCAAAGCGCGGCCGAGCTCGTTCCGTTCCTCGAACGCTCCCACTTCTCTAGTCAGGCTGGCTAACGGAGATATTGTAAAAATATGGAATCACTGCCTCGGATACAGGTACATTGAAGGCATTAGCTATGCAAGACAGACGCTGCATGCTGCCATTTCAGAGGATGGGGGTATGACCTGGAGCGGCTATCGCGAAATCATCCGGAGAAGACAGGACGATCATCCGAAGGTGCTGAACTGCTATGCGTTTCCAATTGTTTTGGAGGGCGACGAGCTGCTGATGAAATACTTTAGTGTCGATAGCATTGAAGGCTCGAACTTCAATGATCCGAATGCCAAGCTGGTGCGGTTTCCCACGGCATTTCTTAAGGAACGTACGCTTGCCGAGACCTTCCAGAATGGGATGCAAGCCTGGAATACGGATGGCATTCATACCACGCTTGAAAAGTATCAGCCAGATTCCTCAGCTTTGGAGGAGAATATGCTGCTCCTGTCGGCGGGCGAAGGTGAAACTGCAGTTGCCGGATTAAATTTTCCTTACGGCCGTGCAGGCAGTTTGAAGATCAGGCTGAGGGCGGACTCCGGGAAAGAATTGAGGGGGGCAGCTCTGATTTTAAGCGAGCCCTATGTGGATGAGATTCATTTTACCAGCAAGGATGAGGCTATAAAGAACATAAAAGAAATCGTATTAAAAGATTGCGTGGTTTTGGACATTAATGGGGTCTCTAACGAATGGGAGGAGCGGGAAATCTCCTGGGATATGGACAAAAGGGAGCTGCATACGACAATTAATGGGATTAAGGATCAGACGATTGCGATCACGGGAAATATTGGCGGCTTCAGCTACATGACGCTTTGTCTCGAAGGAGCAGAAGGGGACATACAGCGTCTGTCGATCGCGGAGGTGGCGGCAGAGTCGCATTGCCCTGGTCATTCGAATTTTGAATTAACTGTCTAGCAAAACAACTTTAACAGCGGCTTAATAATCTATATTCTCATCGTCTCATAATAAAAGCTTGTGCATATTTTTATCTATTTCTGATAAGAGTATGCACTTTTTTGTACAACTCTGACAAATGGAATGCACGCAAGTCTTGAACATGTACCTCAAAGGAGCTGAATAATCCACAGGATCTCAGAAGATAATAATGTAGAGGAAAGCATGTAGAGGAAAAATTAATTTAAGGAGAATCGGATATGATCTACCTATATATTATCGCAGCTGTTATGTTAATTATTAGCTTGATCTTATCATTTCTTTTTGCAAGAAGGCAGCAAAATCATGAGATAGATAAAAGCATGAGTGCAACTACCTATAAGCATAGAATATTGGGAAATCCTGGACTGATTGCCCATGTAGCGTTTAGTGTAATCGGTCTGGTTTTAATCGGATACTTCATGTTTTATTATCTTAAATAAGGGAGATAACTATGGATAAAAAGAGATATTATGTTTCTGTTCAAGCAGGAACTATACTTGAAAATCAAGGTGATGCTTCTTATGAGCTAGAAATTGATGCTACACTGGACGAGGTTGAAAAACTCAGGGAGGTTTTTGAAGAAATATATGATTTTGATCAGGCTTCAGGCGTTCAAGTGGCTTCTGCTCTAGCCATCGCTTACCATAACGATGAATCTAACGATGGATATGACTATTATTTAAAAGAAGCATATGCAATGATCAGTGATCTTGGTACAGAGGAAACGAAGCGGCATATTGGTGAAATGAATATATTAAGTTAGAAGGCCACTTCTTTGCGAAGTGGCCTTCTTTTTGAACATCGTGGAACAGGTTTCCAGCACGCGTTATACCATACTGAACCGCTCTGATGCTCTGTTTAACATGCGGCGAAAATCAAATTATCGTGATACAATGGCATCATACTTGCGATAAAAGGTGGATGCTTACCTATGGGCGAAGCAGAATTATGCCGTATAGTCAAAATTGAACATATCGTTTGCTCCCGGAAATCGCTTTTTCCCGATAAGTCCGCTCATACGCTATTGGTGATTGCTGGAGGAATGGGAGTTCTGCAAATTAACGAAGAGAAGCATCCAGTCTCGATTGGCAAATGCTTCTATGCGGTGCCTGATTCGGGCATAAGTATCACTCCCCATTTCAACGAGCTGAAGCTGTATCGAATTTTTTTCGACCGTTTAAGTCCAGCAGAGCATGCTGAAGATGGAAGGATATTTGATAAAAATTTAGATGGCTTTGCCAATCAGGGAGAACTCTTTACATCCTTCCCGGATCGTGTGCTTGATATGGCCGCTTCCTTGTACGATAACGATGCAGATGACGAGAACAGGGCTGCGGGTTACAAGAAGCAAATGATTTTCTATGAAATTCTCCATGAGCTTGCATCGGCCAATGCACCAGTGCATTCGATTGCCAATACGCAGGAAGCGGTTAAACGGACCATTCATTATATACAGACAAATTATGAAAAAGACTTGACGCGGGACAAGCTGGCTAACATGGCTAAGCTCAGTCCAGAATATTACTCCGTAGTTTTCAAGCAGGTCAGCGGTACAAATTTAACGGACTACATCACCCAAATACGCATCCAAATGGCCAAGGAGAGGCTGCTGTTTTCAGATGAACGGCTAAGTGATATAGCCAAAGCGGTTGGCTACAAGGACGAGTATTATTTGAGCCGTAAATTCAAAAAGGAAGTGGGCGTTTCTCCAAGCGCCTATATCAAAACACCGAAGAAAATCGTGTCTATGAATCCACATTTGACCCGGCATTTGCTGGCACTGGATGTTATGCCGGCCGCGACGCTATCGTTTCGTTGGATGTTTGGGGAATATCAGGAGAGATTGAATGCAGGCCAATGTGAATGCAGGGACTGGATGCTCGGCTTCCAGGATGATGAGCTTCAGCGGATGAAGCCGGATCTGATGGTATGCATCGATAATATTTCACCTGAAAAGCTCGGCACCTACAGGAGAATGGCCCCGACTCTTGTTGTACCTTGGCATGTAAAAGATTGGCGCAGTCACTTCAGGATGATTTCGCATGCAGTCGGGAAGTCGGCTGTAGCGGAAACCTGGTTGAGGCATTTTGATGAGAGAGTGGAGCAAGTCCGTTTTCTTATGGGGACCACAGGCGCAGCTTGGCAATCAGTGGCTCTCTTCAACATCAGAGCGGAAAGCTCATTTGTTTACAGGAACCATGGCATGGGCAGTCAGATCATTTATGATGAACTGCGCCTGCAGCCTCCGAGCTCGATTCTCCTTGCCCCTGATCAAGTATCTATATCGGTTGCCCCTGCCGACTTTTTACCGCGGTATGCAGCAGACTGTATTATTTTATCGATAGAAAAGTCGGATCGTGCTGAATGGCGTGCAAGGGACATGCTGGGCAGTCCTGCCTGGCAAGAGTGGTTGTCCGGTCCCAGCCATCGCCTTCATATTGTGGACATGGATCGGTGGCACGGTTACGATCCTATCTCTGCGACCTGGCAATTGGATGATGTGGAACGGCTGCTATCTTACCATAGTCCAAGCAACATAGTATGATATGTCATGGTTGAAAGGGTGGGTTCTTGATATAATTACCACGAAAATGATAATCATTATCAGGAGGTAATTATGCAGAAAAAAACGAAAGTAACTTCACTTCTTATGCTGCTGCTATTGTTGTTGGTGGCTGCGGCCTGCGGGAGCAAAGAAATCACGCCTGATACGGGAGGTTCCGTTACGAATACGGAGGAAAAAAGTGCCGTGAATTCACCGTCTGCCGAGCCAAATAAAGAGAAAGACAGTTCGGCAAAGACAAGAATATTCGAACATGCCAAAGGCAAAACGGAAATTCCAACCCATCCTGAACGAATCATCGCCATTCAATATACGGGCGCTATGCTGGCGCTGGGAGTGAAGCCGGTCGGAGGAGATAACGAGTGGTCCGTATATCCGCTGTTGGCTAAAGAATGGGAGGGCATTGAGCATGTCGGCGATCCTTGGACAGGCTTAAATCTGGAGAAGATCATTGAGCTGGAGCCGGATCTGATTGTGACCCATGCTGAACAAACCTATGAACAGCTATCTAAAATAGCCCCTACCCTCTTTATTCCATGGCTGCAATACGATGTTCGTGAGCAAATCACCGTATTTGGTGATATTCTAGGCAAGCAGCCGGAAGCGGAAGCTTGGCTGGAGCGCTTTGATGCCAAAGTAGAAGCGACGAAGCAACAAGCAGGGGGGATCATCGGAAGTGGCGAAACCGTAGCTATCGTCAACGTTCGCCCGAAAAACCAGTTCATTTATGGCGATAGCGCCATGGGGGGCTATGTCATTTATCAGGCTCTGGACTTGAACGCTCCGGAAAGCATCCAACGCGACGTTCTGGATCAGAAAAAAGCTGCTCTGGAAATCTCACTAGAAGCACTTCCTGACTATTTGTCGTCTGCAGACTATATTTTTCTGTCAGTTCTTGAAGCCGATGGTGGCAAGGAGCGTGCGGAAGAAGTGAAGAACAGTGCATTGTGGAAAAATCTACCGGCAGCGAAAAACAACCATATTTACGCGCTCGACTGGAATACTTATTTCACTACAGACCCGCTGTCGACGGAAAAGCAGCTGGATACATTTGCAGGACTGCTATCAGCGATAAAAAAATAAAGCTGAGGCCATAAAAAAAGGTCACTTCTCTGGGACTCTGGGAAGTGGCCTTTTTTTATGTGCAAGCAGAAGCTTCTTCATTTAACGATGTTTTTCATTGATAAAGTAAGGATGTGGAGACGCCTGCTGCTTTTAACGATGAAAAACATCGCTAAAGTAGCAAATCCTCTCGGTTGTGAGCGCTGGCGGGACTGATCTTCAGTCCCAGCGGCTTGGAGCGCGGGAAAATCCACTCCAATCCAGAGAAAAAACCTTGCTGGCTGTCCGTTTGAGCTTGGTGATCGTGCGATTCGTGCGATTGTAGCTAAAGAGAGGGAAGGGCTATGGGCGCAAGAGCGGTAGCGTCCGCCTTTAAAGATTTGTTCCATCGCTCACACCCATTCCATTCAAGGGATCAAATCTTTAACAGCGGCAGGAGCCCATCCCCCCGCCGATACCCCCTACCTCCCAAGCACTGGCGTCACGAACACGCTTATCAAAGAATGCCACAAGGTGTTTTCTCATTGCTTATGGCAAATTGTTAAGCGCCACTGCGCACGGCCAATCTAATACGATTGTTAGACGGGTCATGCAAGAAAATGCCAGAAGTTTGTTCTTGAACGGCTACCCCGGATTCCTTCAGGCCCTGAACGAGAGCATCCAATATCTCCTGATTGGCTACTAGAAGCGTGTAGTAATTTAGTCCGGTTGCATTTGCGTCTGGTTGAGGCGCGCCTTCTCCTGCCCAAGTGTTTAAGCCGATGTGGTGATGATACCCGCCTGCGGAAATGAACAACGCGGATGGGCCGTATTGCAGAACGACGTCAAATCCGAGCTTGTCGACGTAAAAGGCTCTAGTGCTCTTCAAATTGCTAACATGCAGGTGGATATGTCCAATTGTCGTGCCGGCAGGTAAGCCTTCCCAAGGGTCGGAACCGGCTTCGGCCAGCAAGCCATCCCAGTCAATTGGATCTGCCGCCATAAGGATGGTGCCTGCAGCATCGCGCTTCCAGCTTTCGCTGGGGCGGTCACAGTAAATTTCAATTCCGTTGTTTTCCGGGTCTGAGATATACAACGCTTCACTGACCAGATGGTCCGCTTGCCCGATATGAATGCCGGAAGCAATAAGGTTGCGCAGAGAAAGCCCCAGAGCTTTACGGGTTGGCACCAGGATGGCGAAGTGGTAGAGCCCGGTTGTTTTTTTTCGCAGATTTACGATTGCTTGAGGATAATGCTCCAGTATAAGGAGTGTGTTCAAACCGTCCGCCGTAAAATGTATGCTATTAAGTCCTTCTTTCAGTACTTTGAGTCCAACCACATTTTTATAAAATTGAGCTGAGATTTCAAGATTTCTTACTTTAAGTACGACATCACCGATCTCAGTAGCCGGATGTATGGAATTTGTCATAGGAGTTCCTCCTGATTTTTTATGATAACCTAATTACTTTTCGTAATTAACTATAAAATAATTTACGTATCCTGTCAAGGTAAATAGTCTTTGAATCGCGGATCTGTAATAGAAAAAGTGCTTGATGGATAGAGCGGCGGCTCATGCCGAGTCTGGGCAGAGTCCGAAGATGGAGATATCTATGCAGCAATTAATGTGTCCTTTTGGTGAGAAGGTCATTCAAATATTTAGGCAGTTCCTTCCTACGGTTTGCAGCTGGAGTGCTAATAACGAATTTGACGAATTTGTATAAGAACGGCTGTAGAGAATGTGCATTGGAAGAAATGGAGGCATAGGTTACAATTCATATGGAACTAAATGATAATGAGAATCATTATATAATTTATGGGAGTGGATAAGTCGTGGCAGGAATTTTTCGAGGCAGAATGGTGTGGATTATGCTTTTGCTGGCAGTGGTGATCGCGGTAAGCGGATGTGGGGATCAAAATAACGCCGTATTATCGACTGCAGACGATAAGAAGGAGCAGCCCGTTAGTGATGTGAAAAACGATGAGAAAAATGATATGAGAGTAGTCACGGATCATTTCGGAGAAGTGAGTATTCCTGTTCATCCCAAACGGGTGTCGGGTCTGTACAGGGAAGATTATTTGGTTATGCTTGGCGTTACACCTATTGTGCAATACTATAATCCAATGTTTGGCAAGCAGGACTATTTGCAGCTGGATGTCCCGCTATTCGACGTGTCGGGAAGCATCGAAGCGCTGCTGGCCGCAGCTCCTGACCTGATAATCGCTGCCGGTGAAGTCGATGCGGCCAAATATGAAGCGTATTCCAAGGTAGCTCCTACGTTCCGGCTGCCGGATTCCATTTTGTCGGATTCACGTAAGACGCTTACTGTAATCGCCGATTTGCTGGGGATTCCGGAGAAAGCCGAGCAAGTTTTGAAGGATTATGAGGAGCGTATTGCTGATGTGAAAGCCAAGGTGCAATCGGCGGCTGGCAATGATAAGCTCGTCGTGCTGCGGATGAATGTTACGGATAAATCACTGAATATATTCGGTATTAACAACTCGTTCGTCGGTCAAATTTTGTATCAGGATTTGGGATTCTCCGCACCTGTGTTTGTTAAGAACATGACGGAATCCAATATTGTGCTGTCTAATGAGGCCATTCCCGAGCTGGATGCTGATCGCATCATTATTTTGCCCTCGAATGGGACGTGGGAGGACGAAGGCAATGATAAGGCATTGAAGGAGTTGTTTGAAAGTCCTTTGTGGAAAAGTGTCCCCGCCGTGATGAAGGGGCAAGTATACCCGGTAGAGCGTTCGTACTGGCAGACGGGAGCAATTATGGCAAATCATAAGAAAATGGATGAGTTGTTAAAATTAATTGTTCCTTAAAGTCGTGTTACCCTATTGTGAATACTCAGAATACACACAGAAAAATAACGCCGCGAGGCGTTGTTTTTGTTTGTAGATAAATCGATCTGGACGTTATGGCCGCATAGCTTTACAATGGAATAAATGATAATGAATATCAATTAGGAGGTGGGATCATGGATCATACAGAAGACGTTTCACCAATGGCCAGCCCTGCGCTTATGTATACGTTGACTTCAATTCAATGGATCACTCCTTCCGTAAGACGGGAAACTGCGGAGGAGTATGAGTATGAGTATGAGCATGGGCATGCGCTGCTTGCAGTTACGGGTGGAACGGGAAGGCTGCTTCTTGATGAAGGCGAATTCGGTTTGGGTCAAGGAAGCTGCTTCCTGCTTGTTCCAGGTATGAAGTCTCGCATCGAGTCGGGAAAAGCGGAGCTGTCCTATTACCTGCTCACATTTGAGGCGTTGGGGATGCCTCGGGCTGTAGAGGCGGAAGGCATGGCGGAAAAGCGGACAACTGATACATTACCTTGTCGCGGTGAGGTCGTCTGCAGCCCGTTTTCTACTTGCTTGACGTGGCTTGAAGATATTTATGAGCATCGCAACACGCGGGAGGAACTGGAGGTGTTTCGCAATCACGTACGCTTTCACAACGTGCTGCTGTTCCTTTTTCAACAAAATAGGGGCCGTGCACCGGAGAAAGACGATAATGGCTGGCGCCAGGCGGTAGAGCATTCCATCCAGCATATTGTTGAGCATTATAATACACCGCTAACTGTGGAGGAGCTCGCCGCGATTGCGAATATTGACCGTTGGAAATATACCCGGCTGTTTAAGGAAGTAACTGGTCAAGTGCCGCTCCAATATTTGAACGACGTCCGTATTGACCGGACCAAGACGCTGCTGCGTATGACGGAAGATCGGCTATTCGACATTGCCCAGCATGTCGGGTTTAACAACGAATACTATTTGAACCGCCGCTTCAAGCAAAAGGTCGGCATTTCACCCGGGCAATACCGGCGTAATCATCGGGAGCCGATGCGGGTCATCGCCCCTTTTATGGAAGACTTTCTCGTGGCGCTCGATATTGTGCCTGTAGCTCAGTATTCACATACCCGATGGGGAAGACAGGATTATTTGGGCTTGGATCATATCCCGACGTTCGATGAGATGAGCGGAAGCTTTGAGTCGCTGTCCGCACATAGCCCGGACTTTATTATGCTGAAAGATCGGTACGATCCCCGTCTATACACACAATGCAGGCAAATATCCAGCACATGCGTTATTTCCCGGCTTAGCGACGACTGGCGGTCGATGCTGCGCATCGTTGCCGATTTATTCGGCAGGAGCGAGCAGGCGGAGAAGGTGATCTCGGCGTATGAGCACAAAGCGAGGATGGCGCGGGTTGCCTTGCACCGCAAGGCCGGGCAGCAGACTGTAGCGTGTCTGCGTGTATCGGCCGACCATATGTATTTGTATGGGGATCAGGGCTTTTCTGGACCAGTGCTGCACAAGGATCTGGGGTTGCTCGCTTATCCGCTGCCGGGAGGGGCCGATTGTACGTCCAGGATGGCGAGGTTAACTCTGGAAGGACTATCGTGTCTGAGCGCTGACCATCTGTTCATTACCTTCGATAAGTGGCACAGCCAGGAGCCGGGAGCGGAAAGGTGGCTGCTGCATGATCCTGTGTGGCAATCGCTTCCGGCTGTGCGGAACGGGCGGGTGTATGAGGTTGATTTTCTGACCTGGATGAATAACGGTGTTATTTCCAACGGCAAAAAAATTGATAAAGTGCTGCAAGTTCTAGCCTGATAGCGTGTGATTTATTAGCGATTTTATTTGTGATCTAATGGCGAATTATGAGCTATCTATGACGGATCCATGGCTCAACCATGCCCAACCATGCCCATCCATGACCAACTATGGCCCATCCATAACCCAACCATAACCCAACCATAACCCAACCATAACCCAACCATAACCCAACCATAACTGTTCCATTGAGTTTGTATAAAGAAACCGTTTTGTTTGTCCATTGCCGGGATGCAGATGCCGGTATACAATGCTCGTAAGTTGTTGAGAATTACTATCAACTGCAGCAGAGGTTAAAAAGCAAAACTTGGAGCATATAAGGTGGCAGAGCCATTGGAATTGTATGATGTAACGATTATAGGCGGGGGCCCTGCAGGGATGTACGCGGCCTTTTACAGCGGAATGCGTGATTTGAAGACGAAGCTCATTGAAGCGAAGGAAGAGTTGGGCGGCCGTATGCTCATTTATCCGGAGAAAATGATTTGGGACGTGGGCGGCTTTGCTCCGATCGTGTGCGAGCAGCTTATCGGGCAGCTTGCCAAACAGGCGCAAATTTTCGATCCGACACTCGTCTTCGGACAGCAGATTACGGGGCTGGAGCGGAGGGAGGATGGAACCTACGTGCTTGTGTCCGAGTCAGGGGAAAAGCATTGGACGCGAACGATCATTCTTGCTCTGGGCCGGGGCATTCTGAAAATGGCGAAGCTGGATATCGAGGGTGCCGAGCGCTATGAAATATCGAACCTGCACTATACGGTACAGGAGCTGGAGCCGTTCCGCGGCAAGAGGGTGCTTATATCCGGCGGCGGCAATTCGGCAGTAGACTGGGCCAATGAGCTGGAGCCGATCGCGGAAAGTGTAGTGGTGGTGCATCGTCGCGACCAGTTCGGAGGACATGAGAAGAACATTATCCAGATGAAGACATCTTCTGTGGAAGTGCTGACCCCTTACGCTCTCACTCAGCTGCACAGCGGCGACGGCAGGACGATTGAGAAGATAACGATCAGCCATATAGATAGCGGTGAAATTAAGCAGCTGGAAGTCGATGCGGTTATAGTCAACCATGGTTTGAAGTCCGATTTTACCGGGATTTCCGGGTGGGGACTTGATATGGACGACTGGAATGTGTTCGCGAACGGCAAGCTGGAGACGAACGTCCCGGGCATTTTTGCAGCAGGTGACTTCGTCAACTATACAAGCAAAGTCAACCTGATTGCCGGCGCGTTCTCGGATGCTGTATTGGCGGTCAACAGTGCGAAATTGTATATGGACCCAGAGGCAGCACGGATGGCTTATGTTTCTTCACATAATGACAAATTCAAGGAAAAGAACCGGGCGCTCGGCGTAGTTGAGGAGTAGCGGCCCGCACTTGTCTTCTTTTCTTTCTCATTGAACTTCCTTTAACGATGTTTTTCATCGTTAAAGGAAGTATTTCCAGGTCAACCGTCAAGATAACGATGATTTTCATCGTTAAAGGAGGACGGATGGCCTCTTTGGTCGGAAAAAAGGGACGATGTTTTTCATCGTTAAAGTAAGTTGTGGAGGCGAAGCTGTGCTTTTAACGATGAAAAACATCGCTAAGTAGCAGCGATTCTCAGTTCTTCATCTCCAGCGCCATTGCCCGCTAGGAAATCTCCTCCAATCAAGAGAAAAAAACCTTGCTGGCTATCCGTTTGAGCTTGGGGCGGGTTTGAGCTTGTCCGTTTGAGTTTGGTGTTCGTGCGATTGTAGCTGAGAGAGGGAAGGGCTGTGGGTGGAAAAGCGATAGCGTCCGCATTTAAAGATTGGTTCCAGTCTCCACACCCATTCCATTCAAGGGATCAAATCTTTAACAGCGGCCCTGAGCCCACAGCCCTTCCCCCGGTAACGCGCCCAAGTCACGAACACGTTCCTCAATGGATGCCACAAGATTGTTTTCGCCGTTTCAAAATGGAAGATGAAGAGCCTCCCGGCTGGTCTGGGCAGGCTTTTTGTTTATGCGCGGTTTGCTTGTGCAACTGCATAATCAGGGAATAGTTGGATACGTTAATAAACAGAAATAGGATTGTATGCCTTAATGGACCGGGGTGAAGAATGATGCGGTTTTTAGAATTGCTAAACAGGAAGAAGTATCGGACCTCACAGCCGCAGCAGTCTAGTAAGCAGCCCAGCGGGCAGTCAAGCCAGCCAAACAGGCAGCCAAACAATGATTTAATAAACCTGGACCTGCCGCAAAACGTGGCTTACATACAAGGCATGTTCACTCAAACCCCTGATTTAAATGTGCGACAATTTACGATTAAACAGAGCGGAGAACAGGCTGCGCTTGTTTATCTGGACGGGCTGGCGGATAAAAATTCGATCAATAACAATGTGCTTCGTCCGCTTCAATTCGAGTCAGAGACTAGCGATGCAATAGGTGGATTTACGGTAACGGTTGGCCGGGTGCAGACGTTGTCTGCATGGCCGGACGTTGAAGCTTCCATCCTGCAGGGAAACAGCGTTTTGTTAATTGCAGGAAGAACGGAAGCTTACTCGCTGGATACAACAGGTTGGCCGCAGCGGGCAATTGAAGATCCGCAGATCGAGGCGTCATTAAAAGGAGCCCATCAGGGTTTTGTGGAAACAGGCAGCCAGAATATCGCCATGCTTCGCCGCTATATTCCGAACCGCGAGTTGAAAGTTTTGGAAATTTCCGTCGGGGAAAGAGGGCATACGAAAACCTCCATCCTGTACTTGGCAGATGTCACGCATCCGGATGTACTGAAGGAGATGGAAGACCGGATTCGGCAGCTGGATGTCGATGTTATACTCAACACCGGTGAGCTTGCCGAGCTGATTGAGGACAATCCTTACTCCCCGTTCCCGCAATTTATATTGACGGAACGGCCGGATGCAGCTGCTTCGCAAATTCTGCAAGGAAGGCTCGTTGTTGTCGTAGACCGGAGCCCGAGCGTCCTGGTTGCCCCGGTGACATTTACATCTTTTTTTCAGAATATCGACGATTACAGCACACGTTGGTCGATTGCTACCTTTATTAGGCTACTGCGGCTTTTCGCCTTTTTTATCGCTGTTTTGCTGCCTGGCTTATACATTGCCATCACTTCCTATAATTTTGAGACCATTCCCGTCAAGCTGCTTGTTACCATTGGAGAATCAAGAGGACGCGTACCTTTTCCACCGTTTGTCGAAGCGATCCTGATGGAGATCACTCTGGAAATGATGCGTGAAGCCGGAGTGCGTCTCCCGGCTCCGGTCGGTCAAACTGTTGGCATAGTTGGAGGCATAGTGATCGGGCAGGCGATAGTCCAGGCTGGATTAGTCAGTAATATTATGGTCATCGTGGTTGCCTTTACAGCGATCGCTTCTTTCATTCTACCCAATTATGACATGGTCGCGGCCGTCAGGCTCCTTCGATTTGCGATGATGGCGGCTGCTTCGATGTTCGGTATTGTTGGCATTGTTATCGCGGTCATGACGTTGATTGGGCATCTTATTGCACTTGAATCGCTTGGTACGCCATATGGAACCCCTTTTGCCCCTATTCGATTAGCGGATTGGAAGGATGCGCTGATCCGGATGCCGCTGTGGAAGATGAAGAATCGGCCGTTAAGCGCAAGAGCGGTTCAATTGAAACGGCAAGGCTCGAATCATCCGGAAGGTGATAGTTAATGAAGAAATATGCATCTAATGAAATCACTTTCAAGCAATCGGTTTTGCTTATTTTCGGCATTCAAGTTAGTGTGGGCTTCCTTGCGCTGCCTCGGGCTTTGGCCGAGGAAGCAGGGACGGATGGATGGATATCCCTCATCCTCGGCTGGATCGTTGCCGTAACTGCAGGCCTGATTATCGTTCAAGTGTTGAAAAGGTGCCCTGATGGCACCATATTGGAATTATTGACAACATACATAGGTAAATGGGCAGGCATCGCGGGGGCTGTCCTGTTAGCTCTCTATTTTCTATATATCACATATACTACTATCGTTTATTCGGTACTCATTGCGAAGTCATGGCTTTTACCACAAACACCTGCACCTGTTATTATGCTTCTACTGCTTATACCAGCGGGATTAATCGCACGTAAAGGGCTGCGTATCATAGCCAGATATTCGGAAATCGTTGTTCTTCTTTCTCTGTGGATTCCGTTTGCCTATTTGTTTCCGCTCAAGGACGCCCATTGGCTCCATCTGCTTCCCGTGCTCAAGGAAGGCTTGAAGCCTGTTATCCTGGCGGTGCCGACTACCTTTTATTTTTTCGTTGGATTTGCAAGCACGTTTATTTTTTATCCGTTTTTGCAGGATAAACAGAAGGCATCCCTGGGAATTATCCTTTCTAACACGCTAACGCTGCTCGTATTTTTATTTATTACTATCGTCTGCTTCGTCTATTTCAGTCCAGACCGGATTGCGGATTATAGCGAGCCTGCGATCAATGTATTGAAAACAATTGAGTTCAAATTTATCGAGCGGATCGAAGTGCTATTTATCGCTTTTTATTTATTTATTTTCTCTCTGGCATGGATACCTTTCATGTATTTCAGTGTATTCTGCACTAGCTGGCTGTTTGGCAAAAAGGATCATCGTGGGCATTTGCTGATGTTGTGGCTGTTAGTTGCCGTAGGCAGCTTTTTCTTCATACCCACTTCCAGCCAAAGTGAGAAAATGACTGTTTTTCTTGGCAAGACAGGTTTTTATATGGAATACGTCTTTCCTGTACTGTTATTGCTTTACGTATGGTTATATGACCGTTTAAAACGGGGGAAGAGCATATGAACAAGCTGACGTTTTTATTTATGCTTCTTGCCGCTGTCATAACCCTCGTGACTGGCTGCTATGACCGGGTGGATCTGGAAGAACAAACCTCCAGCTTTCTGGTGGGGTTCGATTTAGATGATGAAAACAAGCTGATCACATACGCGACAAATCCGGTTTTCAGTAATCAGGCCGAGAAGAAAAGCCAGGAAATTGGCGTGATAGCGGACACGCCTCGTCAGTCGAGAGCAAAGCTGGAGGCCCGGACATTCGGTTTTTTGAGCTACAGAAAGGTTCAGATCATTCTCATCGGCAAACGTCTCCTGCAGCAGGAAAATTGGTATGAGCTGATGGATGTTATTTTACGAGATCCCAAAAATCCGTTAACCCCAAGAATTGTTGCGTTCAACGGGGCTCTTTCCGAAATCATAGACTTAAATATGAAAGACCAGCCCATGCTGCCTTTACTGCTGCGGGGAATGGTGGATTCGAAGAGTGCCCGTTCGGAAACGGTACAAACGACTTTTCAGGAGCTGGACCGGCAAATATATGAGAAAGGAGTGACTCCCTATATCTCTGAGGTTATTTTGGACAAGGAAAAAGAAATTGTGATGAACGGCACGACCCTGCTCGACCATAAAGGGAAATATAAAGCAACGCTGAGCATGCCAGAAACGGTTGTACTGCAAATTTTGCAAAAGCAAGTGAAAAGTGCTGCCAGCATTACCCTTCGCATTCCCGGCAAGTCGAAGACAGGCCCGTTCGATACAGACAGACTGAGCTTTAATGCCGAGAAGATCAAAACGAAGATCAGCACCTCGTATAGTCAGGATCGTTTTCATTTCGGCATTGAAATCAAAATGCCCATTGTGCTGACAGAACGATTGTTTGCGCACGATGTACAAACACGAGGGAAGCAGCTTGAGAGCATGATTGCCAAGCAAATGAAAGAAAAGTTCGAGAGCCTCATCAGGCTCATACAGAAGAACAAAATCGATCCGATCGGGCTTGGGGTTTACGCACGTGCTTATCAATACAAGCCTTATAGCAAGGTCAAGGAGCATTGGGGGGAAGCGCTTGCTAAGGCTGACATTCAAGTTGACGTGAAGGTAATGATAAGAAGCATGGGACCAGTGAAATAACTGCCTGTGAAGTAACTGTACAAACGATTTCAAATCTTCGAAGGGTGATGAAAGTGAAAAAATATGCGTTTAATGAAATCACCTTGATGCAGTTTATTTGCCTCAATTTCGGCTTGCAGGTAAGCGTCGGCTTGTTGGCCCTGCCACGAGTATTGGCTGAACGGGCAGATACTGATGGCTGGTTGGCGATTATAATAGGCTGGTTAATTTCCATAGCTGCGGGTTTGATCATTGTTCAAGTAATGAAAAAGCACCCTGACGGCACCTTGCTGGATTTGCTGAAGCGATATGTGGGCGAATGGGCAGGTAAAGCGGGAGCGATCCTGTTTGCTCTTTATATTTTTTACTATGGATATACCAGTCTTGTCAGGACGATTCTGTATACGAAGGTGTGGCTTTTGCCGCAAACACCGCTATATATTACGCTGCTGCTGCTGCTTATTCCCACTTATGCCGTTGCTCGCAGCGGGCTTCGCATTTTGGGCAGATACGCGGAGCTAGTCATCTTCATTTCCTTATGGATACCGTTCGTTTATTTGATCCCACTCAAGGACGCGCATTGGATTCATCTGTTTCCCGTGTTCAAAGGAGGGTGGATGCCCATATTATCTGCGGTTCATGCCGTAATCCTTTCTTATAGCGGACTTGGAGCTGTGTTTATTTTTTATCCATTTTTACGCAACAAACGTATGGCTTCTGCCGGGATCGTCATATCCAATACGCTTACGATGCTTGCGTTCTTATTCATTACACTTGTCTGCTTTGTCTACTTCAGTCCAGATGAAATCAGGGAGTTCAACGAACCTGTCGTTAATGTCTTGAAAACAATCGAGTTCAAATTTATCGAACGGATCGAAATCCTGTTTATTGCGTTCTATCTGTTTATCTTTTCCTTAGCCTGGATACCTGCCATGTATATGTGCATATTTTGCACGAGCTGGTTGTTTGGCAAGCAGGACCACCGCGGGCATTTACGGATACTTTGGCTGCTGCTCGCTGTCTGCTCTTATTTTTACCTGCCTACTTTTAACCAGAACGATCTTATGGAGAAATTTCTTTCCCTGCTGGCTATTGGTTTCGAAGGATTATTCCCTGTGTGCTTGCTTGTCTACATATGGATATATGAACGATTCCAGAGGAGGAAGAATGCATGAACAAGCAGTGGAGACGGCTTACAGGCTTCCTCTTGATCGTCATGGTTGTTGCTATCGTTCCGGGATGCTATGACCGGTTGGATTTGGAAGAGGCATCCTCTCCCTTTCTAGTGGGTTATGATCTCGATGAGAATAACAATATGATTGTGTATGTAACAGATCCTGTGTTCAGCAAAAATGTAGGAAAGAAAACACACGAAATCCGGGTTGAGGCCAGTACTTCCCGTGACGCGAGGGATAAAGAGGACGCCCGTTCGCCAGGAGTTGTTCATGGCAGAAAAATTCAGATCATACTGATCGGCAAACGGATGCTGGAGCATGCTGACTGGTTCCGAATTCTGGATGTTTTTTTTCGCGATGCGAGGAATTCGTTAACCCCAAGGGTCGTTGCTTACAACGGTCCTCTTTCCGAAATTATTTACCTGAATCCAAAAGACCAGCCGATGATGCCGATGCTGCTAACGGGAATGGTCGATACGAAGAGCAGCAGGTCGGAAACGGTAAAAACGACTTTGCAAGAGCTGCACCGGCAGATGTTTGAGAAGGGGATGACACCTTACATTCCGGAAGTTAAAGTGGAAAAAAAAGAAATCGTGCTGCAAGGCACGACACTTCTTGATCATAAGGGGAAATTTGCCACGGCATTAACCACACAGGAAACTGTTTTGCTGCAAATGCTTCAAAAAGAGGCGAAAAAGACGGTTAGTTTAACGATTCCTATTCCCGGCAAAAAGAAGATAGGCCCTTTCCATACGGACCGGCTGAGCTTCAATACTCAAAAAGTACAAACCCAAATAAAAACCTCTTATCCTCAAGACCATTTTCAGTTCGATATTCATGTTAAAATGCGTGTTACGCTGACGGAGGTCTTATTTGCACATAAACTGCAGGATCAAGAGGAACAGCTGGAGAAAATGTTGACCGGACAAGTACAGAAGCAAATGGATAATCTCATTAGTAGATTAAAAAAGCACCGGATCGATCCGATCGGGCTCGGGCTTCATGCTCGTGCTCATGAATATGAGCATTACAAAAAAGCGGAGGATCACTGGGGAGAAGCAATTGCCGAGTCTGATATCAAAGTGGTGGTGAGCGTAGAGATCGGGTCGGGGGGACCTGTTAAATAAACGGGCTGCAGCGCCTCAATTTGTTGATGCGCTGCAAAATAGGCTCAACCAGGCTTGTAAGCAGATTAAATAAATCCGCCGTTAACACGCAGTGTTTGTCCGGTAATCCATTGTGACTTATCGCTCACCAGCAGCTCAACCATATTGGCGATATCTTCAGGCTCACCCAAGCGGCCAAAAGCATTCATATTTTTGATGCCTTCGATTTGCTGCTCTGTTTTGCCTGTCAGGAAAAGCTCGGTATTCACAGGACCTGGAGCAATAGCATTGATGGTAATTTGTTTGGAGCCGAACTCCTTCGCAAGCTGCCGGGTGAATTGCTCAACCGCACCCTTAGTGCCGGCATATACGCTGTATGCAGGGAACATTTGCCCAGTGACCGACGTGGAAAAGTTGACGATTCTTCCGTTGTTCTCCATATATTTCATCGCTTGCTGGCAAGCAAAGAAGGTACCTTTTACGTTCACGGAAAATTGTTTGTCAAAATCAGCTTCGGTTACTTCTGAGAGAGGTTTATTGATCATAAGTCCTGCGTTGTTGATCAGTATATGGATCTTGCCATATGCCGCAAGTGTTTCAGTAAATAAGGATTCAACCTCACTCAGCTTACCGAGATCAGCCTGAATCGCTACAGCTTGGCCGCCCTTTTGGAGGATGCCGTCTACAACTTCAGCTGCCTTTTCCGGACTGCTGGAATAATTGATGACTACCTTGGCGCCCAGATCAGCCAGTTGTTCCGCAATGACACGTCCAATACCTCGTGAAGCTCCGGTTACGATAGCTACTTTTCCTTCTAAATGTTGCATGCATGTGCGCCTTCTTTCCGTATTTTTTCGTTCTTTTTCACTTCACTTCTATTTTTATTTCATAAAAATCCTTTTTCTATTAAAGTCCAAACATCTGCAAATTCCTGCTCCATATTGGCGTGCTTCCATTCATAGGCATGGGCAGGGTGGTGGAAACGTGATGTTGCGTAGAAAATGGTGCGCGCCAATCGGGCAGGGTTGTCTGCTTGTATAGCGCCGCGGATTAGGATTTCACTCATTTGCTCTATAAGATGTCCAACGTGTTGGTCAATTAATTCAGCGGATTCCTCTGTCACTTTGGCATACATAGTAAACAGCTCTTCATCTTCCCGTGCATAGTGCTGCTTTAATCCGATTAAAGTTTGCAGGTATGTTTTCAAATGCAGGGCACCCTCTAATGAAGGGTCATGACAAACGTCCTTCAATGGCCGGATGATCTTCTCATCCAGCCACTTTGCTGTGGCACCTTCGAGAAGCTCGGCTTTGCTTTTGAAATGGCGGTACAGGGTGCCGTGACTTACGTTTAACGCTTTAGCAACGTCAGTCACAGAGGTTTTGGCTACACCATATCGCCGAAGCGTTTCTTCTGTAGCTATAAGTATTTGATCTCTCGTTAAAAACTCAGCAGATTTCTCCATAGAAATGCGACATATTCGCCGCGTTTGTCACCTCCTTGCTAGCATCATAACATAATCAGTGACGAGTGACAAATATCATTATTTGTCACTTGAAGTGAAAGGGGCATGGCAATAAACAGAAATCCTGTTTATTGCCATGCCCCTAAAGGATAATAGGGAAGAGCATCCTCGGAGCTGAGCTGGAGCTTTCACTTAATGATGTTTTTCATCGTTAAAGCAAGGTTGAGGAGAGGACTCGTTGCTTTTAGCGATGAAAAACATCGGTAAAGCAGCAGCTCCTTTCAGTGCATCCTCCTCATCGCCACAGCCATCGCCACAGCCATCGCCACAGCCATCGCCACAGCCATCGCCACAGCCATCGCCACAGCCATCGCCACAGCCATCGCCACAGCTATCTCCATTCCTATCTCGTTGCTAATTGCCTTATTTTTTTCCGCTAGCCCAGTTTAAAGTAAACAAATAATTGTATTGGCTCGCATGCTTCAATTCGTCCAAAATAATCCCGAATACGGTATCCCTGTATACTCCTACTGGTAATCCGAACCAGATTTCTCGGTATTTTTCAACTGCAGCCAGTTCGCCTTGGAGAGCCTTCTGTAATCCTGAGGTGTAGGACTCTACCTGTTGATACTGCTTGTTGCTGACACCCGAGATTTCCTGACCGGTAAGCTCCCTGAAAATACCCCTGAACATCTGATTATGACCACGTTCATCATTGCGTATGGCAGTAATAATGGAGGCTTGATTGGAGTCGGGAGCAAGCCGGATTAGTTCATCATAGAATAGCTCGTCATCTCGTTCCCCTTGGACCGCTTCTTTCATTAAACCTAGCGCTTGCTGGGGAGAAACGGACCAGACTGGCTTAAACACAGATCGGTTCCAATAGTTGAACCAATACATATATGAAACCTCCCTAATACATTTATTCGTTGGATGTAGAACCAGCATATGTACAAATACCCAGTTTGGTGTAAGATAGAAAATTCAGTTTCGCTATATTGCTATTACATTCGGATACCTGCACATGGGGCGTCTGATGAGGTATTATTGTTACTAGTGATATACAGGAGGAATGCTGCTTGCAAACCGTTCAAACCAAATATTTTGACTATGGGCGAGAAGAAATAGATTATTTGAAAAGCGTTGATGAAACTCTCGCGGCAGCGATAACGCGGCTGGGCAGGGTTGAACGTACGATCATTCCGGATCTGTTTGCTGCGCTTGTTTATGCGATTGTAGGACAGCTTATTTCTGTTAAGGCCGTACACACCATTTGGAAAAGGATGCAGGATCAATTCGGAGAAATCTCCGCGCCAAATTTAGCCATGCAAACTGCTGACGATATCCAGGGATGTGGAATGACTATGAAAAAAGCTGTTTGTATTCAACATATTGCCCAATCCATTGCGCAAGACGCTTTTAATCTGAATGAACTATACCAGTTGTCAGATGCAGAAGTGATAAAAACGTTAACGGCATTAAATGGAGTGGGCAAGTGGACGGCAGAAATGATGCTTATCAATTCCATGGAACGCCGTGATGTAGTAAGCTGGGGGGATATTGCCATTCGCCGCGGAATGATGAAATTATATGGCCTTCCTGCCCTGACAAAGGAACAATTTGAACAATACCGTCTTAGATACTCACCGTATGGTTCAGTAGCTTCCATATATTTGTGGGAACTTTCA
The DNA here is from genome assembly GCF_017874215.1 of Paenibacillus eucommiae. Lineage (GTDB taxonomy): Bacteria > Bacillota > Bacilli > Paenibacillales > NBRC-103111 > Paenibacillus_AI > Paenibacillus_AI eucommiae. Next base: position 59,414 of record NZ_JAGGLB010000031.1, on the reverse strand, counting down.
TTTGAGTAGTGGAGAAAAGCAACTAAAGCAGCTAAAAAGCAGCATAAAAGGAGGCACCTAGTGGAGAAAACAATCAAGGAGCAGTTAATGGAACTGGCTGAAGAGGAATATCAAAAATTTGCAGCGGCTTTGATTCCGAATATCAACAATGTATTGGGCGTTCGATTGCCTGAGCTGCGCAAGCTGGCCAAAAAATTGGCCAAGGAAGATTGGCGTACTTATCTTGAAGTTGCCGAAGAGGTGTATTTTGAGGAAATTATGCTGCAGGGCATGGTTATCGGTTATGTACAAACAGATCTCGCAGAAATCCTTCGTTATACAGCTGATTTCGTCCCCAAAATTGATAATTGGTCAGTATGCGACAGCTTTTGTATTGGACTAAAATTTACTAAAACGAATAAGCAGCAAGTATGGGAATTCCTGCAGCCTTATCTTTCATCTGACAAAGAATACGACATTCGTTTCGGAGTGGTTATGCTGCTTAATTTTTATATGGAAGAAGCTTATATCAGTAGAGTTTTGGAGCTTTTGGACAGCATCAAGCACGAGGGTTACTATGTCAAGATGGCGGTTGCCTGGGCAGTATCCATCTGTTACGTGAAGCTGCCGGAGCCTACCCTGGCATACTTGGCAAGCAATTCCTTGGACAGCTTCACCTACAACAAAGCCTTGCAAAAAATAACCGAGTCCTTCCGCGTGGATCAGCAAACCAAACAAATGATTCGCAGCATGAAACGAAAATAAATCGAAGCTGTGCTTAAGCCTACTTTGCATCATGAAAAATAATACCCAGACTATATCTGGTTCCGGAGGTAACCGTACTAACGCCATGCCTGAGTGTGGTTCTGTAGTAACCGCGGGTACCCGAGACCGGACGATGATGGGTTGGGAAAATAAGGCCTTCTCCTTGCTCCAGTGTGATCACATGACCCCGGCTTTGTGCCCGCGGCCGCTGCTCTACCAGTAGAAACTCTCCGCCAGTGTAATCTACTTTTTGCTGATTGAGGGCGAATACAACCTGAAAAGGAAAGAACACATTCCCATACAAATCCTGATGCAGACAATTGTATCCACCTGCCTCGTATTTTAAAATCAATGGAGTAGGACGTGTCTGTCCCTCTTTATGACATTGCTCCAGAAAATCAGCGAGCAAATCCGGATAATCAGCAGTGCGGCCCAATTGCTCTAGCCAGCGATTAGCGGTTTTTGCAAGCTCCGGATACAATCCTTCGCGCAGCTGCTGCAGCAAAGCGGGGAGGGGAGCGCCATAATATTTGTACTCCCCGATTCCGAACCGGTATCTGGCCATATCAATAGTGTTTCGGAAGTTATCATTAATCTCGTAGGTTTCTATGATTTCTTTGCAGGCAGATTCATCTAGTAAAGGTGGTATTTTTGCATAACCGTGTTCATCCAATAATTGCTGCAGCTTATTCCAGTTCAGGTTAGCTATGCGGTCAAGCATGCTGTAAGCCTCCTTCAACAAGTGCGCCTTCCCGCTCTAATTGCAGCAGCTTCTTTTTCATATCCATGCCGCCGCGATAGCCGGTTAAAGATCCGTTCTTGCCAATTACGCGATGGCATGGAACGGTAATCAGAACGGGGTTAGCGCCAATGGCCGCTCCTACGGCACGAACTGCTGCTGGTTTCTGGATTTGCCCGGCAATATCCGAGTAAGATTTGGTTTCACCATAGGGAATACAGCAAAGCGCGTTCCACACAGCTAATTGAAACGGTGTTCCGTGAAAATCAAAGGACATTGTGAAGCTTTTACGTGTACCTTGCAAATATTCGATGAGCTCGTTAGCATAGGGCTGCAGCTTTTTGTCGTCCCGGGTTAATGGGCTTCCGGGAAAGCGGGCATTGGCCCAAACAGCCAATTCTTCAAAGGGTTGATTCTGAGAGCCAACATAGCAAAGTCCTTCAGAAGTAGCCGCGATGTGCATGGTCCAAGCCTCATAGGTTAAGAGGGTCCAGTAGATCGGTAATTTAGTTTTCTTCTCCATTTGTAGATACCTCCTCTATATGTTGAAGCTGCAATTGACGGTAGCTGGCCGGTGTATGTCCGGTCTTTTTTTTGAACAAGGTAATAAAATAAGGTGTGTTTGACAGGCCTACGCTCACGCCAACCTCAGCAATGGACTGCTCCGAAGATAATAGCTGCTCCTTGGCTTTGCCAATCCGTATTTGTTGAATGTATTCAACCGGAGTCACGCCTTTGATTTTCTTGAAGGTGCGATGAAGATGATAGGGACTGCCATGACAAATATCTGCCAGAATGTCCAGCGTTAACGACTCCATATAGTTCTTGTTGATATATTCCGTTACTAAAGCAACCCATTCATCATCAGGCAGCCGCTGGCCGGTTGGTTTGCATCGTTTGCATGGGCGGAATTTCGCGGACAAAGCTTGCTCAGCTGTGTGAAAGAAGCCGACATTCTCTTTTTTAGGCGGTCTGGACTTGCAGGAGGGGCGGCAAAAAATGCCCGTAGTTTTTACTGCATAAAAGAATTGACCGTCGTAAGAAGCATCATTGCTGATGATGGCTTGCCACATCTCGTCCGTCAGTGTTTCCAGGAATTGCGTACTCGTTCTAACGTCCGAATTATGGAAAATCCGCTGCGAATCCTGCTTGATTTGCTTTGTCATATTCGATCACCTCCATAAACTCCCCATGAACAGTATACCCCCAAGGATGAAGCTTTGTACGGATTTTGGAATGTAACAGCAAGATAACGAAATAACGAAATAACAAAATAACAAATTATACAGTGGGCTCCATATTGTCAGGGTAGGCCGGCCACGCGCAAGTCCAATGTGTGCGGATTTTCGCGCTTATTCTGCTGCTTGGGTTTGGGCCCGCCCTCGGGCGAACGTGCGTATGCTCTATTTAACGATGAAAAACATCGTTAAAGTAGAAGATCCTTCTCAGCTGCGCGCGCTCTGCTTCCCCAGCGCCTTTGATCGATAGGGATTATTTTCCATAAAAGAGAAGGGCCCTTGCGGGCAGTCCGTTTGAAATTAGCGTTTGAGCTTGGTGCTCGTGTGATTCGGGAGGAAGAGCGGTAGCGTCGGCCTTTAAAGATTTGTTCCTACCTCCTCAACCATTCCTCTCAAGGGAACAAATCTTTAACAGCGGCTGGAGCCCACATCCTTCCCTCCGCAACGCATCAAGCCATGAGCACGCACATCAAAGGACGCCGCAAAGCGTTTTTCTCACAACTAGAGTAAAGAAAGTAGTAAGATAAGAGAAGAGCTTGAAAGAATGCACATGCACACAGTATTAGGGGCTGATTTCGTCCTTAAAGTATGAGATAGTAAGTTGACACCCAAGTATAGACCGGAGGAAGGAATCATGTGGTTTGTTTTTGCTGCGGCAGCAGCTATGTGTTTTGGAATAAGAGGTATTTTGTATCAGTGGACCTCCCAACGGCCTATCGATCGCAATATGCTGCTTTTTGGAGTTTATTTGTCAGGCTCCTTAATTGCGTTTGCCCTTAATCTCAATCTAAATCAGGCATGGACTTATGGCGTGTGGATGGGAATTCCTATGGGGATTTTCTCATTTATTGCCAATGCGTCTATGTATAAAGGCTTTTCAGTAGGCAGGGCTTCGATGATCGCTATGTTTACAGGCTTGCCTCCGGTTGTTGTCGTCGTAGTGGCCTATTTCTTATGGGGAGAGGCTCTGGGGATAACGCAATTAGCCGGCTTTTTGATCGTTATCGCCGGTGTGTTAGTTATTCGGTACTCCCGCGACTTGAAGCTGGGACAACTGCAGGGCTTGCAGTGGGGTTTGCTGACGATGTTCTTTTTCGGCTTGACGGATATTTCATCCAAGCAGGCTACGCTTTTTGAAGCGGCAACGCTGCCGCTTTTGACGGTTATGTATGGCACAGGGGCGGTGTTATTTGCCAGTCTTTTTGTGCAAGCGAAGCTTAAGGCTTTGAGAAATGTATCGCAGAGGAACGCTTCCGGGCAAGCCCGGGTCTCCGGCCATGAATCTGCAACTGATCAGCAGCTGCAAGTGTCGGGGGTTTCAGTGGGTTCAGCATCGATTGCGTTACCCGCAGCATGGACAATGAAACGGACCTTTATTTGGGGGATGTTCGTTGGCATTACCAATATCGCAGGAATGATCTTTATTGTTCACGCATTTCGTGATGGCGTCACGGGGATTGTTTCAGTTATCAGTGCGATGAATCTTGTTATCGTCCTGCTCTATGCCCGTTTTTATTTAAAAGAAATGATCAGTAGAAGAGAAGCTTTAGGTATGCTGTTGGCATTGGCTGGTATCGTTGTTTTGAGGCTGGCATCTTGATGTGAAATATGTGAAATATGTAAAATGTGCATGTGCAAAATAGGTAAGGGCTGCGACAGAAGGGTGAACCTCCTGCCGCAGCCCTTATTCAGGTCTGTCTGTGTACATTTGTTTTATTTACCGTTATAGAAGGCCTCAAGCTCACGAACTATCGACTGCAGCGAGCCATCAACACGCGTCTGACGCTGAGGCTTCTCGAAAAGCGCTGAAATTTGCTCCGGGAACTGCTGCTCAATACCAATAAGCTCAATGGCTTCGTTAAACTTAGCCGGATGTGCGGTTGCCAGGGATACAATAATGTCCTGACCGCTGTTATATTTGTCCGCGGCGGCAACGCCGCAGGCAGAATGAGGATCAAGCAAATAGCCGGCTGACGCTTCGTACTGCTTGATGGTGTTCAGACATTCCTGGCCTTGTACGCCATGGGCTCCAAATTCAGTCTGAACCTTGGCAAGAGCTTCGCCGGAAATAACAATTTCTCCGTCTTTCTTGAACTGCTCCATCAGTGTGCGAATTTGTGCCGCATCCTCACCGAGCACATAGTACAGGTAACGCTCAAAGTTACTTGCTACCTGAATATCCATCGAAGGGCTGTATGTCGCACGGAATTCTCCCGGCTTATACACGCCCTCGAGAATAAACCGTTCCAAAATATTATTTTCGTTCGTAGCGAGAATCAGCTTGCCGACAGGCAGCCCCATCCGTTTCGCCAAATAGCCGGCAAAAATATCGCCGAAGTTCCCAGTCGGCACACTGAAGCTGACCTGCTTGGCTCCTGTCTGCTTCGCAACCTGGAAATAAGCGTAGAAGTAATAGACGGTTTGGGCCATGATCCGCACGAAATTAATCGAGTTGATAGCGGCCAGGTGATGGCTTGCCTTAAAGTCCAGATCGGCAAACAATTCCTTGATCATCCGCTGACAATCGTCGAAATTGCCGTCTACCGACAAATTCAGGACATTATCATCCTGAACGGTCGTCATTTGCAGCTCCTGAACCTTGCTCACTTTGCCGTGAGGGTGCAGGATGCAAATTTTGATGCCTTCTTTGCCTTTCACGCCTTCAATAGCCGATGCTCCAGTATCGCCCGAGGTTGCGCCAAGAATATGAATCTTCTTGTTATGCTTCGTCGCCACATACGTATATAATTGGCCCATAAATTGCAGAGCGATGTCTTTAAAAGCAAAGGTTGGACCGTGGAACAGCTCAAGCAGGTACAGATCATCCTTCAGCTTGCGCACCGGCGTTATTTCCGGATCACGGAAAGTTGAATAGCTTGCATTCACCAGATCCTTCAAGTCCTGCTCGGGAATTTCTCCATTTGTGTAGAGCCCGAAAATAGCCAGCACCAGCTCCTGATAGCTCAGCTCCTGCCACTTCTGCAGCGTTTCCGCCGATACAACCGGGATTTCATGCGGTACCAGCAGGCCCCCGTCATCGCCAAGTCCCATCATGAACGCGTCAATAAATCCGATTTTGCCAACATTTCCTCTTGTACTTATATATTCCATCTGTATCTCCTCCATATACGCAAATACGCCATACGCACAATTAACGTCAATCATTAGTTTAAATCATATCACCGTTTGCGTAAATAATCGAATCTGTTCTTATAAGAGTAGCATTTATTTGCAAAACATTCTATCAGAATTCAGAGCAGATTCAACGCTGTTGAGTGAGGGGGTTTATTTATGGACTGATCAAAAAAAAGTTTTTGGATCGTTTAATGCAATCCAATTCATGATATAGTCACGAAATCACAGTTTAGAGAAGAGGAAATTGGCTATGAAAATTATAACATCTCCGCTCAGCATCCGCGACTTGATATCACCAACATTGGCTGGCCTGATTTCGGTTATCGTTAACTATGGCGGTACTTTCGTGCTGGTGTTTCAAGCAGCTAAAGTGGCGGGACTGAGCCCTGAATTGACCGCATCCTGGATTTGGTCCATATCCATCGGCGTTGGCGTCACCGGAGCGTGGCTGAGCTACCGGTACCGGGAGCCGATCATTACCGCATGGTCAACACCCGGGGCAGCCTTTCTTGCCTCTGCATTGGCAGTAACACCTTATCCTGAAGCCATCGGTGCTTATATCGTATCAGCGTTGGCCTTCATCCTGCTGGGTCTGTCAGGAATGTTCGAGCGTCTGGTTCGGCTGATTCCTCCCGGTATTGCTGCAGGATTGCTCGCCGGTATATTGTTGCAATTCGGTATTGCTGCTTTTGGAGGGGTGCAAATAGACCCTGTCATTGTCGCAGTGCTGTTTATCGCCTACGCATTTCTGCGGCGGTTCACCTCAAGGTTTGCTATGGTTGGCATCTTGGTGCTTGGTCTCATGCTCCTGCTTATTACTGGAAAAGTTGATTTGCAGCATATCGAACTCAGTCTGGCCGCCCCCGTCTTCGTGGCTCCCGAATTTTCGATCAAAGCTTTGCTTGGTGTGGCATTGCCTCTATTTGTCATTACTTTGACAGGTCAATACATGCCGGGGATGCTCGTACTGCGTAACGACGGCTTCAAAACGAGCGCGAATCCAATTGTTACAATTACCGGAATAGGTTCGCTTATTATGGCTCCATTTGGTTCTCATGCCTTCAACGTTGCAGCCATTACAGCGGCGATTTGTACCGGAAAAGAGGCGCATGAAGATCCGGGCAAACGCTACATAGCGGGTATTGCCTGCGGCATTTTCTATATAGTTGTAGGTGTCTTTGGTGTGACGCTTGCCGCTCTGTTTCTGGTGCTTCCGTCAACCTTTATTGCGACACTCGCCGGACTGGCTTTGCTAGGCGCGATCGGTGGCAGTTTGTCCAATGCCATGGCTGATCCGAAGGGACGTGAGACTGCGCTTATCACCTTTCTCGCGACCGCTGCGAATATTACGCTGCTTGGCGTTGGCGGAGCATTCTGGGGACTGGTTGCCGGTCTGGTGGCACACATATTGATCCACGGCCACATACGCAAACGTAGCAAACTAGATCGCAAAGGGGAAGTACCGCATAAGGAAGTATTGACTAACAAGTAAGCAAATAAACGAGTAAAAGAGTAACGAATAAACGAATAAACGAATAAACAAATAAACAAAAAGGATGGCTTGCAGGAAGATTGCTTCAGATCAGCTCTGCAAGCCGATAAATGCCTCGCTCAATGGTTGCTTCGTCCACTTTTGCAAACCCCAAAACCCATCCCTTACGCTTGCTTTCCATACAATAAGGTTGAAGCGGATATACACGTACACCTTTCTGAAGGGCTTGGTGTGTCATTTCTACTTCATCGAACGATTCCTCTGCTTCAAGCAGCATATGCAATCCGGTTTCTATACCCCTTAGTGTAAAACGCCTTCCTAAACCGCTCGCCATAATTGCTTTTGCCATCGCCTCATGTCTACGTCGGTACACATTTCTTGCTCGTCTCATATGCCGCATAAAATGCCCATGTTCTATAAAATGCGCCAGCGTCAACTGCTCCATAATCGGAAGGTGCCGATAGGTTAGCTCTTGAACAGCGGCTAGCTGTGCAATCGCTTGGGCGGGGCCGACGATAGCAGAAATGCGGATGCCTGGTGCAACCATTTTAGAGAAACTAATCAGGTACAACGTGTTGCTCGGTTTCTGGCTAAAAAGCGTGGGAAGCGGTTCTCCACGATATCTGAATTCACTGTCGTAATCGTCCTCAATGATCCAGGCCTGATCTTGAACAGCTTTATGCAGCAGCTGCTGCCTGCGTGGGGCAGAGAGAATAACACCAACCGCGCACTGGTGCGAGGGTGTGACAAAAATGAGCTTGGAATCTGGATGAATATGTTCAACCATAAGGCCTTGCTCGTCAACGGGAACAGGCACAACCTTCATACGGCGAAAATTCATAGCCATCCAGGAGGCAGGAAAGCCGGGATCTTCGACGGAGACGATATCTCCTTCGCGCAAAAGTGCCTGTGCGATTAAATCAATACTATGCTGCGCGCCTGATGTTAGTAGAATTTGATTCGTTTGAATATGGATGCCACGTTCTAGAGACAGATAGCGCTGAATTTGATGGCGTAAGGGTTCAAACCCGTAGGGATTTCCATACGCCCAACTGGATAAATCGGTCTCTGCCGATGCATGAAGAAAAGATTGACGCCATGTCTTTTGAAAATGCGAATCCAGATAGGGTTCGTGGGGAGTAAAATCAATTTCGACGTCCATATGCTCCTTGCCTCTGAACCAGTCATGCAGCTGATTGACCGCTGTATCCAATAAAGGCAATTGAGGCGGGGGCGGCCCGACCGTCATATCTGAATCAGCTCTGCTGATTTGATTCCAGTCACTAACTCGTGTTCCACCGCGGCGAGACGTGACTGTATAGCCCCGGCTGACGAGCTCCTCATACACGATCTGTATCGTGGAGCGGGAGACTCCGACTTGTTGTGCCAATTCCCTTGATGGAATAAGCAGCTCGCCCGGGCGCCAATTGCCGCTTGTAATGTTATGAATGGCCTGATCAAGGAGCTGCTGCCATATTGGCTTTGTATCGTTACGATTTACTTTCATCATAAGTGTGTACCTCACTGCGTTTGGATTACATTTATTAAATCATTCTGGATGTATATTAGCAATCCAATGATTTAGATTAGTTTGCGAGATTAATTTGTGAGATTAATTATTAGGGAGATAAAAGGATATAAACTTATATATTATGGATTGTTCAAATATTGATTTTATGGATGTTTAAAGACACTCCAATCATTGCTATACTTTGTAACATTCCTATGAAATCGGACCAGGGAGAGGGGGATGAAATGTGGATACACATACCGAGGAAGCTAAGGACACCAAAGATGTCCAAGATAACCTTAAAGATGTAAGAAATCGCATCCAATTGGCCTGCGAGGCTTCAGGGAGAAAGGCAAAAGAGATCAGGCTGTTACTCGCGACCAAAACAGTGCCAGACACAAAAATTAGCGCGGCCATACAAGCTGGAGAGACCTTGCTTGGAGAAAATAAGGTTCAGGAGCTTCAACACAAATACCCGAGGCTTAGGCAGCATTCTCATATCGAATGGCATTTTATTGGTCATCTTCAAACGAATAAGGTGAAGGAGGTGCTGAAATATGCAACGATGATTCATTCGGTAGACCGTTTGAAATTGGGGCAGGCCTTACACAACCAGCTAACCAAAGAAAATAATAAAATGGACATCCTCGTACAAGTCAATACATCCTATGAGGAGAGCAAGTTTGGAGTTTCTCCTGAAGATACGTTGGCATTAATTGAAAGCTTATCTATTTTTGAAACACTAAACATTAAGGGCTTGATGACCATTGGCAAATTGAACGCCAAGCAGGAGGAAACAAGAAATTGCTTTCGTTTGCTTAAAAAGGTCCAAAAGCAGGTCATTGAACGGGGACTTCCTGGGGTTACAATGAATATTCTTTCAATGGGCATGTCTGGAGATTTTGAAGTGGCAATAGAGGAAGGAGCGACTATGATCAGGGTTGGTTCATCTATCTTTGGCGAGCGAATGTATCCTGATCATTATTACTGGAACGAGCATTCAGCCCGTTAGGACTTTTCTTTATAAACGATAGATTTAAATGAGTTTATGTGAATTGAATAATCAGAGGGAGTGATTTGTAAATGAATTCAGTTCGTTACCAAGTTAGGGAATGTAGGGATCAGGAGAAAATTGAACAATTTCTTTGTACAGCTAGAATTGGAAATTTAGGACTCGTGGATGGCAAGCTGCCTTATGTAGTTCCGCTCAACTATGTATGGACAAATGGGAAGCTTTATTTTCACGGTGCTGGCGGAGGCAGACGCAATCAAATTATGAGTGAGAACCCTGAAGCATGTTTTACGGTATGTGAGGAATACGGTACCCTAACCGATCCAGTTCCGGCCAAGACGGATACGGCCTATATGAGCGTTATGATTTTTGGCAAAGCAGAGCTTGTCTCAGATCTGGATGAGGCTACAGAAGTACTGCAGGTCATGATAGACAAATATGTACCTGGATATTACAATCGGCCACTACCTAAGAGACATGTTGAAAAATACAGATCGTCTGTATATGGAAGCGCGGTTCAGGTATATCGAATCGAGCCATCTCAAGTAACAGCGAAGGAAAGTCCGATTGAAGCAGATAAATTGTTCAAGCCAGGTATAGTCGGCACAGAAGCGGGTGAACATTGAAATAAGTATTGAGGTAAACGATGGAATAAACCATGAAATAAACCATGAAATGATGGAGACGAGGATTAGCATTTTCAAACGTATACGAGTGAAGGAAGTAGAAGCTTGTTGTCCATTGGGCACCTCACCCGTGCCTTGCTTTTTTGGCTCACAGTCAACAAACAGGTATTTGATGCGCTAGAGGTAAGTGGGGGCTTTCACTTAACGATGTTTTTCATTGTTAAAGTAAGTTTGAGGAGACCAGGTGGTACTTTAACGATGAAAAACATCGCTAAAGTAGCAGCGCGCCAGTTCAACTCGCTCCTCTCAGGTTCATCACCCCATGAGCGTTTGCCCGCTAGGAAGTTTCCTCAGCCAAGAGAAGAACTCTTTGCTAGCAGCCCGTTTGAGTTTGCTCTGTTCTGCACTTTGTAGCTGAGTGAGGGAATGGCTGTGGGTGGAAGAGCGATAGCGTCCACATTTAAAGACTTGTTCTCACCTCAGCAGCCATTCCATTCAAGGGAACAAATCTTTAACAGCGGCTGGAGCCCGTAGCCCTTCCCTCCGCAACTCACCCAAGTCACGAACACGCACCTCAAAGGACTCTACAAGGAGTTTTTCCCAAAGTTATTTAATCGTTGACAGCAGAACCGAAGCGATCTATAATCCATCTATGAGAATGATAATCATTATGGTTGTTCGTTAGGATAAGGGGATACCAACTAAGGGGATATCAAGTATGAATGGTAAAGGCGCGCAGCGCCATCGTATACTTTTTGCGACAGTTTGTTTGTTATATATCGCAGGAAGTTTTTTTGTATTCTGCCCTGTTTCTTACGCTTCGGGAAATACGTCATCGGATGAAGCGGCCATTGTGATCGGGCATGTGGAGGAACTGAAAGCCGCACTGGAGAAGGATGATCCAGAACGTGCGAAACAGGTTTTTGGAACCGTAAAGAAATGGTGGACCGTGAATAAAAAGCTCGTCAAACAAACATCGCTGCAAATGTCACTGGAGATTGACAGCCAAATTGCCGGGATATCCTTAGCACTGCTGAACAAGGAAAATGAGCAGGCACTGGAGCTGGTGGGGACGCTGCAGTTTTCACTGAACAACTACAGGGACGGCGCCTATATCGATAATGAAGGGAACCAGCGTATGACACTGGGGACCTACATTATGAAGCTGCGGCAAACTGGCGATCTGATACAGCAGCAGAAGTGGAATGAGGCCCAGGGCGAATTGAAGCAGCTGCAGCAGCAGTGGCTGTCCGTTGAAGGTGATATCGTCAGCAAATCACAGACAGTCTACAATCATGCCGAGAGGGACCTGGTTTTGTTGGATGCCTATTTGTCCAATACGGATCAGCACTTACTGGCTATGCCTGTGATGGAGCGGCTGATTGCTTCTTTAACACCGTTATCCGATGCCCAATATTCGTGGTGGGACGCCGCCCTGATCCCTTTGCGGGAAGGGCTCGAAGCCATGCTTGTTGTAGGCTCGCTGCTCATGTATGCCAAGAAGGCTGCTTCCAGGCCCGCCAAACGATGGGTGATCGGGGGTTCTGCAGCTGGGCTGTTTATTTGTGTGGTAGCGGGTTTTTGTGTTGCTTTCTTGTTCTCGTCGAGTGCATTTGGACACAATAGCTCCCTGATCAATGGATGGACGGGTGTGCTGGCTAGTGTGCTGCTGCTCTATGTGAGCTATTGGCTGCATCGTAATTCAGATGTGAAGCGATGGAACCGTTTTTTGGAAATGAAAAGCTCGCAGGCGTTGTCCGGAGGGAGAATGATCTCACTTGGAGTCCTTGCTTTTTTTGCAATTGTACGGGAAGGGCTGGAGACGGTTATTTTTCTTATCGGCATGGCGGGTAAAATGTCTGGAGGCGAGCTTGCGGGAGGCATAGCCGCGGGATTTGGCATTCTCATTCTATGTGCGTTTGCGATTATGAAAGCAGGTGCGCGCCTTCCCGTCCGTCCGGTCTTTTTGGCTTCAAGCCTGATCGTCTTTTATCTTTGCTTCAAGTTCATGGGCTCTGGCATCCACAGCTTGCAAATGGCCGGTGTGCTGCCAGCCGCTGTAAAGGATTATTTGCCTGAATATGTATCCATCAGTTTATATCCGTCGTGGTACAGCACGCTGCCGCAATTATTGTTCGTTTGTGCAGGGATTTCCATGGTTGTTTATCAGAAGGTAATGGCTGCTCATAAGGAAGCTCGTCATATTTCGCAGGCGTAAACCGCCAAAAACTAGGAGGAAACACGATGTTCAAATCATTTAAAACAATTGCCGCAGCTTCACTGGTAGGTATGCTGCTGCTATCCGCTTGCAGTAATGAATCGAAGGACCCTGGACAAGCTAGCAATCCGCAGGAGACGCCAGCAGCGGAATCTTCGGAATCAGCGAAAAGTAAAGATGCTATCAAGCAGGGAACTGTGAAGCTCCAGGAAGAAACGACGAAGCTGCAGGAAGCCATTCAAAAGCAGGATGCTGCGGAAGTGAAGCGTCTTGGTAAATCGGTTAACGATATCTGGATCTCCTACGAAAATACGGTACGCCAAACGTTCCCGCTCGAATATACCGATGTTGAAAAGTACGAAATGCCGATTTTCTCGGCTTCGGCTTATGATAAGGTTGATTTTACCGCTCTAAAAGGAACTGCAGAGAAATTGCAGGAAGCATTGACCAAGCTGCTGAGCGCCAAAGAGACTACAGCGAACACTTCAGAAATTTTGAATAAGGCAGTAGCCAATTACAAGGTGTTTGTTGATGAACAGGCAGATAATCTGGCCATTCAGACGAAGGTTTTTGCTGCTGCTGTGAAGGCGGGAGATATGGAAAAAGCGAAGCTTGAATATACGAAGGCGCGTGTCTACTTTGAAACGATTGAGCCGATCGCAGAAAGCTTCGGGGAGCTTGATCCCAAGATCGACGCCCGTCTGGCCGACGTAGAGAACGAAAGTGAATGGACGGGATATCACCGCATCGAAAAAGCGCTCTGGCTGGATAAATCGCTGGAGGGACAGGACAAGTATGCGGATCAATTGATCAAGGATACGGAAGAACTGCAGGCGCAGATCAAATCACTTCAATTGGAGCCAAAGGCGATGGTGGCTGGTGCCATGGAGCTGCTGAACGAAGCGGCTACCTCGAAGATTACAGGAGAAGAGGAATTGTACTCCCGGACGGATTTGGTCGATCTTGCGGCCAATGTGTATGGCTCCAAAACGGTTTATCTGGCAATAATACCTGCTTTGAATGAGAAAAATCCTGATTTGGGGACACAACTGGATCAACAGTTTATGGCGATGGAACAAAACCTTATGAACTATCAGAAGGATGGCGAATATGTCACCTACGATCAATTAACTACAGAACAAATTCGCCAAATCAGCGATCAGCTTAGCCAGCTCTCCAACCTGATGTCTCAGACAGCCAGCATTTTATAAGAGGGCAGGGAGGCCGGTTCCAAATGGACAAGGAAAAGGATTCAAAAGAAGATTCAAATAAAGCCTCAATATCGCGGCGCGAATTTATTAAATTGTCTGCCATCGCCGGCTCGGGAATTGCGATTGGAGCTGCAGGCATTGGCCTGTTTGGGGGGAGGGGAAGCTCACAGGGAGTGAGCTCCCACACCCTTGACGCCAAAGCGGAAGCTGTACCGATGTACGGCGAGCACCAGGCGGGCATTATCACTCCGCAGCAGACATATATGTACTTGGCGAGCTTCCGCATAACCGTATCTGACAGGGCTTCCCTGATACGATTGTTTCGCGACTGGACTCGTTTCAGCGATTTGAGCACAGCTGGTGGAACGATGCAGACAGGGGATAATCCGCTGCTTCCTCCGAGTGATACCGGGGAGACACTGGATTTGCCCGCTGCTCGTTTAACCGTTACGTTTGGTTTTGGACCTTCATTTTTTAATGAAGGAGGGAAGGACCGCTTTGGCATAACTGCGATGGCGCCGCTTTATCTCAAGGACATTCCGCGTATGGCACGGGATAATCTGAATCCCGCATTGTCTGGCGGGGATGTCTGTATTCAGGTATGCGCGGAGGATCAACAGGTAGCCTTCCATGCTATCCGCAACTTCACCCGGCTGTCCACAGGAATGGCTGCGTTAAATTGGATGGAGGAAGGCTTTATCAGCGGAACAGCTGGGAAAACACCCCGGAATTTATTCGGCTTTAAGGACGGCACGGCCAATGCGCTCCATCAGACCGCAGCCGGGTATGACGAGGTCGTATGGGCGGCAGATGGGGAGCCGGACTGGATGAAGGGTGGTTCTTACCTGGCTTATCGCAAGGTGCGTATGCTGCTTGAAATGTGGGATCGTTCTTCCTTGACCGACCAGGAGGATACTTTTGGCCGGTCTAAGGAATCGGGCGCAGCCTACGGTAAGAGTAATGAATTCGATCCAGTGGATGTGTCTCAGATGCCGGCTGATGCGCATGTGCGGCTGGCTAAGCAAGCTGGACAGCAGATCCATCGGCGGGCCTATTCTTACACAGGAAGCGTAGATCCCCGTACGGGAAATGTGGACGCGGGCCTTCTATTTATTAGCTTTCAGAAAAATCCGGATCTGCAGTTTTTACCCATGCTTCAGCTGATGCAGAACCAGGATGCGCTCAATCCGTACACCTCTCACGTGGCCAGCGCGCTATTTGCTTGTCCAAAGGGCTTGCGTGAAGGCCAATATATAGCCCAGAATATCCTTGAAGCCTGAGCAATGAAATAGGAAGAAAGAAGAAAGCAGCTCTGCTGAATGGGAGCTGCTTTTTCATTTGGGCATTTTATCTTATAATGATGAAGCGTGCACACATAAATGCTATTTAGATGCTGGTACCAATAGATACAGGGGAGGGGCAATTCATGCAGAGCAAAGCCGCAAAATGGATTATTATACCCGTATGGGTACTTCTGATTGCTCTTGTTTCCGCTTGCAGATCTGACTTGAGTGATGAGAGTAAAGAAGCAGGCATGACCCCGGCAACGGTTACAGAAGAAAGCAATTTGCATGGGAAAGCTGCTGACCCGCTAGGCAAGTATGATCCTCCAATTGAAGTGACAGCCATAAGGCAGCTAGGGATATCAACCAAGTTTGCCGCAGGAGAGTCGATCGAAAAAAATGCCTGGAACCAGCTCTATGAAGACGAGTTTGGCATCAAGCTGAAATATTTGTGGGTTGCTGACCCTAGCCAATATAATCAAAAGTTTAATATACTGCTGGCTTCCGGGAAGCTGCCGGATATTATGCCGGTTGACGGCACCCAGTTCAAACAATTGGTGGAGGCAGATATGCTGGCTGACTTGACCGAGGCGTTGGAAAACTATGGGCTGCCGATAACGAAACAGTTGCTGAACAAAGACGGAGGCATGGGTCTTGAATCCGCCACATTCGACGGGAAATTGTTGGGGATACCCGTTACCGCGAGTGCGGTTGATGAAGCGCCACTTCTTTGGGTGCGGACAGACTGGCTCCAAAAGCTGAATTTGCCCGAGCCGCAAACGATGGACGATGTATTCAGGATAGCGGAAGCATTTAGCAATCAGGATCCTGATGGGAATCATAAAAAGGATACTTATGGCCTAGCCTTAGACAAAGGCGTATTTGGCCTGGTGCCAGGCTTGCAGGGATTTTTCAACAGCTACCATGCCTACCCGCAAATTTGGGTTGAAGATCAATCCGGTAATTACGTGTACGGCAGCATTCAGCCCGAAATGAAAGAAGCTTTAGTCAAGCTGAACCAAATGTACCAAACAGGGCAGATTGACCGTGAGTTCGGAGTGAAGGATGCGGAGAAAATATATCAAGATATAAATGCCGGGAAATTGGGGATGCTGTATGGTCTCATGTATGCTCCGACTTATTTTGCAGATGGTAAAAAGCTGGATGCAGAGATGGAATGGAAGCCATTTCCTCTGCCATCGATTGATGCTAGCAAGGCTAAGCCGCAATTGGTGTTTAATGTGGGTAAATATTATGTTGTGAAAAAGGGAATGAAGCATCCTGAGGCTGTAGTGAAGATGCTGAATGCTTTCAGCAACGACTGGGACCGGAGCAAATATCCGCTGACTGCAATTAACCAGGACGGTGATATTTCCAAATGGCTGTATGCGCTTGTAGCCGGCTCCAATCCGACGCAAAATCTGGAGATGTATGAAAGAGTGTCCAAGGCTTTGGAGGCGAAGGATGAGACGCTCTTGGATCCGAAAGCACCGGGCCAGAGGCTCTTTTATGACCACATTCTTAATTACAAGAAAGAGGATATTAACAGCTGGGGATATTTAAGAATCTATGATGCCCAAGGGCTTTTATACGATTACAACAAAAAGAATGGCTTTCTAATGACAGCCTATACCTCAGGACCTTCAGAGACGATGGTAGAAAAAGATGCAACCTTGAAGAAAATGGAAATAGAAACGTTTACTAAGATTATAATGGGGGAAGATACGATAGAGGCTTTCGATACATTTGTTGAAAATTGGAAAATGCTAGGCGGCGATATTATTACTGCAGAAGTGGAACAATGGAAACAAGAAAATAGTAGGAAAATTATGGAAAAATAGTTAATGGTGCCACGGGGTGAAGCTTATTTCGTCTGTCCGCTCAAGGAGCCGTTTTCCTACTCAGTAGGCTGAAAGAGGTCACACTATTTCATCCTTATTGTCATCACTATCCCAATTTCGGTCAGGAAACAGATGCCTGCTGACTGTCCCCCACATCCATTCCATTCAAGGGAACAAATCTTTAACAGCGGTTGGAGCCCACAGCCCCAATGTTGTCAGGTTAAGCAACTTCTCAGGCGATACGCCGAGCAGCCCGAGCAATGGCAAGCGGAGAGCGGAGAGCGTACGGATTTCTAACGGACATGCTTGCACCTTAGACGCGCTTTTTCATCGGTCGCCCATCCTAACGGACATTAGCGACTCTTAACCCGCTCAACAAGGGAAAAATACACTCCGTTAGAGCTGTAAGAGGCGCTAATGTCCGTTAGAATTCCAGCTGGGCTTTTGGGGGGCGCTAAGGAGCGCTGGTGTCCGTTACAGTTGCTGGCTTCCCATTCGCGTCCGCTGCCCCTCGTTAACCTGAAAACATTGGCCCACAGTCCTTCCCTCTTCCATGCACCCAAGCAATAAACACGCTCCTCGAAGGACGTCTCAGAAGGTCATATTTCCCTTTTACAAAATCTTTAATTGCCATTAACATCCCCCGTACAAGTGTTGATTAAACTTTGTATGAGTGTATCCAATGAACAATTTGGAAGGGTGATAATATGGAAAACATTGATAGACGCAAATTTTTATCTTATTTAGGTAAAGGGACGGCTGCTCTTGCTGTGGCATCAACGGGATTGGGAAGCTTTGTGGAGGGTAAAGCCGGGGCAACAGCTGCCAGCCATTTATTCGGTTATAAGACGAACAAGGTTTCGGGCTATTTTTCGCATATCGCTCCTTCCACAGAAGACAGGCTCATTTTGCCACAAGGTTATACTTATCAAGTTGTTGCCGCCTACGGCGATGTGATTAACAAAAGTGGGGATACGTTTGGTTTTAATAATGACTTTACGGTCTATTTTCCGATCGAGGGCTCGAATAAGCGCGGATTACTGTGGGTTAATCATGAGTATTCCAGTGAGGTTTTTGTTCACGGCAAGAAAGTAGGCAAACTGACCAAGGCGCAAATTGAAAAATCGCTTTACACTCAAGGCGGCTCGATTATTGAAGTTTTCCGCAATGAAAAAGGCGAATGGAAAATGGACACAAGCTCCAAATACGCTCGGCGTGTAACCGGATTAACTCCGTTCAAGCTGGTTGGGGTAGCTGCCGGAACCAAATCTGTGAACTATGCGAACACGGTACAAGGGACCTTTGCTAATTGCTCCGGGGGCATGACGCTGTGGAATACCTTGCTGTCTTGTGAAGAAAACTTTGAAGAGACAAGTGCAGAGGCAGGTCTTGATCCTACTCACTATGGCTGGGTTGTGGAAGTTGATCCTTTTGACAGTAAGTTCGAGGTTCGCAAGCATACGGCATTAGGACGGTTTAACCATGAAAATACAGCTATGGGGCTTTCCAAGGGAGGCAAGGTTGTCGTGTATATGGGCGATGACAAAAAAGATGCCTGCATTTACAAGTTTATTAGCAGCGGAAACTACGCCCCCTCGTTAGGACGGGCGAACACGAAACTGCTTACTGAGGGAACCCTTTATGCTGCCGATATGAAAAAAGGGAAATGGGTTGCTCTTACGATTGAAGCGGTGCAAAAGCTGTTGAGTGACAGCAATTACAAGGTTCCTGCCCTTCTCGGCAAGAAAAAGGAAGACCTGAAAGCCCTGTTCCAAACACAGGCGGACATTGCTGTAAATACACATGATGCGGCTATTATTCTTGGAGCTACGCCGACAGACCGGCCAGAAGATATCGAAATTTGTCCCTTTGACAATACGTTTTTCGTTGCTCACACGAATAATGATAACCATGGAAATATTCATGGGCATATTACCCGTTTCTTCGAGAAGGATTCCGATCTGGGGGCGATGGAATTTGATTTTGAGATTTTTGCCGCAGGCGGCCGTCAAAGCGGGTTTAGCGCGCCTGATAACTTGACGTTCGACAGCAATGGCAACCTGTGGACGGTTACGGACATTTCCTCAAGCAGCATGAACAAGGGTGTTCATACGTCATTTGGAAATAACGGCATGTTTGTGATTCCGACATCCGGCTCCAACATCGGAAATGCGCTGCAATTCGCATCCGCTCCGATTGATGCCGAGCTAACCGGCCCTTGGTTTACACCGGATGAGAGTACACTGTTTTTGGCAGTTCAGCATCCTGGAGAAAATACGACAGATATCAATAAGCCTACGAGCATGTGGCCCCACCGTACAGGTGATAAGATCCCTCGTCCTGCTGTAGTGGCGATTACCGGCTTTGCCTTTTAATAGATTGAAACATATGAATGCACATAGCCTCATGGATTACGATCTTGTTGACCGTTGTCCATGAGGCTTTTTTCAACTTTTTACAAAGTATAATTAAGTTTCTTCGATGTGCTAGAGTTCAGGCTTGTGTATGTGTGTGCGAGCGTGCGTGCGTGCGCGTTGGAATAACTGACCACACTCAAGACTACCCTGAGTAGTTTAATGATATAAAACATCACTAAAAAGCAGCTTCCACCCCAAAACCTCGTTTTTAACGATGAAAAACATCATTAAACTCACAAATTCGCAGCAAGCTTCTCCCCATGACAGGACGGAGGCGGCAGCACCACATTTGAGTAGATCAATCTTTGTAAATCTTTGTGCCTATTCCTCTTTAGCAGGAATTTGAATCGGCAAATCCAGCCATGCCACACCGATGTCGCGGAAAAGCTGGTTAGTTCCGTCGCCTTCCACACCATCGTAGAAGATGGCCAGCTTGTCATTGTGGCGAATTACGCTAGGCGCGCCTATGATAGTTTTCGACCAGTTGGACATGCTGCCGTCCAGTACGAGGGCTTTGTCATCAACATTCCAGGTTTGAATGTCCTTAGTCCAGTAAACCCATACGGCATCGGTGTACTCCATTTTTTCATTGAGTCCGACATGGTTGGTAAATAAGAACCAGGTCCCTGTTTCCTCTTCGAAAAATAGGTGGCTGTTCTCAATCTGCTCCTCAAGCGGGAATAAAGGCTCCGGATCTACGGTCCATTCGCTGTCTAAATCCTTGGTGCGGGCTATGCCTAACGTGCGTTTCGTGATTTTATTTGAATCGAGTACCGAAGCACTGAAAAATTGAAGATACTCATCCCCATCTTTTACGATAGCTCCTGAGCTTGCAGTTGTGCTGTAATAAGTATTTTCTTTCATTCTGAAAGGAACAACATCTTGTTTAATCCAAGGTCCGTAAGGGGAATCGGACTTCGCCTTCATCGTCACATATGGGAAATCGGGAATATCATACGGGTGCACACGGGCATAATTCGAGCCTATATAAAACATATGCCAAACGCCATCTTCCAGATAAGGAACACCATATACTGCGCAGCTCGAATCGTCCGCTCCTTCTGGACCGAGATCAAGAATGACACCTTTTTTCTCCCAGTTAATTAAATCTTTGCTGGTTGCAAGGTAATTTCTCCAGCCGGTTTTATCGTCGGAAGCATCGTAATGCATAAGATAAGTGCCTTCATGCTCAAAAACAAGCGCTTCTCTAATGCCATAACCATCAACTTCTGTACCACTGCGTCTTAAAACAATACCTTGATCCGTAGCAGGAATGGTTAATTTAACGCCAGGTCTGCCATCTAAATATTTGCTATTCAAAACAAGTCACCCTCTCATTTTGCGATTATGCGTATGAAGTTGCTGTAATTCGGTTTTATGATAACGGGTACTTTTGAAATAATCAAGCTCATTTTTTTTTTGTTTTTTTGGCTGGGAAAGTTATTGACAGCGTTTTAAAATGGATGTACAATTCAATTAATTGGTCTGACAACTTACTGATTTTCGTCTGGAGAGATAAACATGCTAAAGTCGTTAAAAAGACAGAAGTTGCACGAATCCATAACGGAAGAAGTGCTTAAATTTATAGAAGAAAAGGGTTACAGCCAGGGAGACCGGCTGCCTACCGAACGTTTTTTTTGTGAACAGTTTCAAATCAGCCGACCTTCTTTCCGTGAAGCTATGAAAAAGCTGGAGAGCTTTGGCGTGATTGAAATTAAGCCTGGAAGCGGTATGTATCTGCTTGCCGAGAAAACAATTTTGGCGGAAATGGCTAATTTCAAGCTCAAGGTGTCACTGGAAAAAAAGGCGATATTGGAAATGCTCGATATGCGTGAAATGATGGAGAAGCACGCGATCGAACAAATCATTAAACAAGAGAACACCTTTTATTTGGACAAGCTTGGGGAAATTGTTGATGAATACGATCGTAAAAGAAATAAGGGAGGCATTCCCCGCCAAGAGGATTATTTGTTCCACCGCACTTTGTATGAAGGCTCCGAAAACGGGCTGATGCTTACTTTGTTCGATTCAATCAAGGAAATGGACTTGTTATGGGCCGACCGCGTCATTGACGCTTTGGATATACACGTTTTCGGCAGAGAAACTGAGCCCCTGCATCGTCTTATCTATGAAGAAATGAAAGCCGGAGATGTCAGGAATGCCAAAAAGCTGATGCGAAAGCACTTTGACATCATGCGCGATGATTTGAAACAGTTGGAAGATAAGCTATCTTTCTAACCGCGTGGCATAAGCAATCCGAATGAGGAGAATCTTCCTCTCCTTGGCTTCTGCAAGAATAAAGAAATCATAGGCATGGTGCATGAACTACTTGATTTCTTTTTTCTTTTAAACAAATTGGTCAGACAACTAATCAATGTTTAAAATGACCATTTTATGTATATTACTTTGAGGGGGTGAGGGAACCGCACTGCAAGGCAGCAGACGCAAGCGGCAAGGCTGTTCCAAAAATTTAATAATTAAAAAGGGTGGGTTACTGCATGTTGAAAAAATCAGCGATATGGCTTCTTATTGGAGCACTGCTTATTATCAGCGCTTGTTCTTCCAATTCTGGTAAGACAAAAGAAGGCGATAAAGGCAATAAGAATGAGAAAGTGGAGATCAGCTTTGTTGATATTTCCCCTTCACCTGAACGGACCAAGTACTTCAATGAAATTATAGCCGCATTCGAGCAGCAAAATGAAAATATTAAAGTGAAATTGGAAACGGTTCCTTGGGATCAAGCTTTTAACAAGCTAGTTACACAAGGTGCCAGTAAAACACTGCCTGACGTAGTAAATATGTACCCGGCATGGCTTAGCACTTTCGTTCCTGCAGGTTATCTGGAGCCACTTTCTGCACAATATGATGCATGGTCCAATAAGGATAAACTGACAAGTTTCGTCAATACTATCACGATGGAAGAGCAGCAGCGCAAAACTTTCAAGGAAATTTATTATATGCCTGATGCTTTGATGTCCTCTGCTTTATTCGTCCGCAAAGACTGGTTGAAGGAAGCCAATCTTGAGCTGCCTACAACTTGGGATGAAGTGTTTACTGCAACTGAGAAGCTGACTGATCCTTCCAAGAACCGTTATGGCTGGGCATATCGTGGAGCTCGTGCAGGTTTTGACCAAGTAATGGCTTATATTACCGCTACTACGGGTGGCGAAACTTACGAGAAGGACGGTACATCTGTACTGTTAAGACCAGAAGTAGTTGATGCTTTTGTCAGATTTACGGATATTTATAAAAAAGGATACGCTCCAAAGGATTCAATCAACTGGGGCTACCAAGAGATGGTACAAGGCTTCACATCTGGCGTAACCGGTATTTTGAATCAAACAACAGAAGTTATCGCTACGGCTAAAGCTTCCTTGCCGGATGATAGCTGGACCGTTATTCCTTATCCAAAAGGTGAGGACGGCAAGCGTTATATCGGTGCTTCAGCAACTTGGGGCTATAGTGTAGCAGCTAATTCCAAGCACAAGGAAGAATCCTGGAAATTCATTGAATTCCTGTCCTCACCAGAAAATAATAAGAAGTATTCAGAAACATTAACGATGATCCCGATCTTCAAAAGTACGGGTGATGCAGCTTCAGTAGGACCGGTTCAAGGCTTTATCGATGCTTTGGATGATCCTGCAAGCTATCTTGTAGCTGATCTAGGACTGTTCCCTGAGCTTGGAGAATTCCGTGAAGGCTTTATGGATGCAGAAATCCAGAAATATTTGCTGGGCAATCAGACAGCTGAACAAGCATTACAGAATTTAGGAAATTTCCTGACTAAAGCGCAACAGAAGTATATGAAGGAACACCCGGATGTACCTATTCCTCACACTATTAAACCGCAAATGAAATAAATCCTTAAGCAGGAAAAGCAGTAGGGAAAAAATGATTTTCCCTGCTGCTTTCATTCTTGAAAGGTAATCTTGAAAGGCAAGGAGGCTCTTCCTATTGAAACGGCTGCGATCTAAAGAACATTATTTTTTGCTGGCACCAAGCTTTTTACTCTTGTTTATCTTCATGGTTTACCCATTATTAAGCTCCTTCATGTATGCTTTTCAAAGCTATAAGCTGACCTCTCCGAATGACATCGGCTTTAATGGAGTTGATAACTTCAAGGCGGTGTTTCAGGATGAGAATTTCGGTATGGTTCTTCGTAACTCTTTAATCTGGGTTGTACTTACTGTAGGCGGGCAATTTATTCTAGGATTTATTTTGGCATTGGCACTACGGCGGCCCTTTCCGGGACGTAACATATATCAGGCTATCGTATTTCTTCCTTGGGCGGTATCCTCCTTTGTAGTCGGACTTACTTTCCGGTGGCTGTTTAATGCCGAATATGGTCCAGTCAACGATTTGCTGCTCAAATGGGGCATTATCGATGAGAAGATTTACTTTTTATCCGATCCGCACATGGCTTTGTATTCGGTTATTTTAACGATGACTTGGTATGGGATTCCATTTTTTGCCATTATGCTATTGGCAGCAATGCAGTCGATTCCGGAAGATTTGTACGAAGCAGCGGATATTGACGGGGCGGGAATATGGGCCAAGTTCTGGCATATCACGTTCAGCTATATCAAGCAGACCATTGTATTGACTTTGCTGCTGCGTACCATCTGGGTGTTTGCCGCAGCGGATCTGATTTATATTATGACGGCGGGCGGACCAGCTAACTCTTCCAACATTCTGTCATCGTATATGTTCATGAAAGCTTACTCAACTTTGGATTATGGCCAGGCGTCGGCGATCGGACTGTTCTTTATGGCACTACTGATCCTCTTCTGTTATCTGTTTCTGAAAATAACCAAATTTGAAAAGGCGGGTAATTTCTGATGATTAGAACCCAAAACGCCTTTATGGTGATTCTCCGTATTTTTATTTTAGCCGTTTTTTTACTTGCAGTGCTGCTTCCTTTTTATTGGCTGTTTATTACTTCCGTGAAGCCCCGTATGGATATTTTAACAACGGACATTCAATACTGGCCTAAGCATTTTACGCTGGAGAACTATAAGGTCATGTGGAACTCGTCTAATTTTAACGTTTTTCTGAAGAACAGTATTCTTGTCTCGCTTGGAACCGGTTTTTTTGTAACCTGCTTGTCGATTCTCGGTGGATATTCACTGGCTCGATATAAATTCAAGGGAAAGCCGCTTGCCGTATATGGCCTGCTGCTGACACAAATGATTCCAGGCGTAATGGTATTGATTCCAACAGTTATCCTATTTAGCAAAATTGGTTTAATGAATAGCATGAGCGGCTTGGTTCTGATTTATATTGTAGGTAATCTTCCGTTCTGTCTCATTCTAATGCGCAGTTTTTTCGATCGAATTCCAGTTGATTTGGAAGAAGCGGCATTGATCGATGGCTGCAGTAAGATAGGGGCGCTCATACGTGTAGTTCTGCCGATTATGCTTCCTGGTATTATGGCGACCTTCGTGTTTGCTTTTATTGGAGCCTGGAACGAACTGCTCTGCGCAATTATGTTTATTAGCAGTGATGAGCTGAAAACGATTCCTGTGGGTCTCTCCATGTTCGTGCAAAATTATGATGTAAATTGGGGAGCAATGACAGCGGGCGCGGTTATGGCACTTATTCCTTCCTTGGTTATGTTCGCCATTGTTCAGAGGTTTGTAGTAGAGGGATTAACGGATGGAGCCGTTAAAGGATAATAGAGATAAAAGGTGGAGAAGACAAGATGAGCAAACTTCAGCAAAAGGCAAGCAAGGATGCCGGGATGCAGACCATGCTTACCCATTACGGGGATGAAACGTTCCATGGTGCTGTGATTCCGCCAATTTTTATGAATACGTTGTTCACCTACGATACGTATGAAGCGTTTCGGGACTCGCAGTGGAAGGAAGAAAACTATTATTACTCAAGGGTATCGAACCCGACTGTGGAAATTGCCGAAAGGAAATTAGCAGCACTCGAAAATGGCGAGGCAGCTAAGCTGTTCGCGTCTGGAATGGCGGCAGTTTCATCTACACTGCTGCATTGCTTGCGCCAGGGCGATCATGTCGTTTGCGCCTTTCCTATCTATAACGGTACATTTCAGATGCTCAAAAATTATTTGCCAAAGTTTGGCATCACTGCCGATTTCGTTGATTTCAGACAGCTGGATCTCGTTCGGGCAGCGATTAAACCGAATACAAAAATGCTGTTTTGCGAAGGCTTTTCTACCTTCTTTATGGATGTTTTTGATATTCAAGCGGTTGTTGAAATAGCTAGAGAGAACGAATTGATAACGGTCATGGATAACACCTGTGCGACACCGGCAACACTAAAGCCGCTTGAATGGGGCATTGATATCGTCATTCACTCCGCTTCCAAATATTTATGCGGTCACAGTGATGTGACTGCAGGTGCGGTCATTTCCTCGCAGGCCTGGATTAACGGAATTAAGAAAAACGAAGTGGCCTTAATAGGCGCGACGCTGGCTCCGCTGGAAGCCTGGATGCTGATCAGGGGACTGAAGACATTTGGAATCCGTATGAAGCAGCATGCCGAATCGGCCACGCAGATCGCCAAGATGCTAAGCAGCCATCCGAAAGTATCCCGAGTAAACCTGCCAACACTTGAGCACCATGAACAGCATGAACTTGCGAAAAAGCAGTTCACTGGCAATCCCGGACTGTTCAGCTTTGAAATGCATGGCGGTGCAGCAGCAGTGGCACGCTTGATGAACAGGCTGCAATATTTCAAAATCGGCGTCAGCTGGGGAGGCTTTGAAAGCCTGGTCTATTCACCTGGCCTTGGCATCGATCCGGCCCAGCAGTCCCGTACGGAGTACGAATCCAGGCTGGAGCGCACGGTCAGACTGTCCATCGGACTAGAGGATATGGAAGATTTAATGGCGGATCTCATAAATGCTTTGGATGATGAGCAGGATTAAGACACTACGTGCATCTGATGCATTAGGCGAATAAGAAGTAATAGGCGAAGACAACTTAGACAATTGCAGCAACCTAGACAACTGAAACAACTTAGACAAAAACAACAATGAAACAACCCGTTTCCCGGTTAACGCCAAGGATGCGGGTTATTTGTTTGTTTTGTACCCGCGGTATGGTATGGCTAATGGCTACCCGCAAGATGACTGCTCGAAAGTAGAAGAAGAAGGGAATTATGATGATTGCATAGATAAATGGCCTTATTATCTGTGTAGGTTACTTCAATATAAGCAGGCTGCTTTCTACCTTGCAATATCAAACCAATGCCATGCAACACGATAGACAAAATAGCCGCCAACTGAAACAGAAAATTACTGAAAAATAACACCAGCAGTATCCTGATAGAGTCAGGGAATGAAAAAGTGGTAAATAATGGGTTGATAGGGACGACTAAGCCTGCTTTGGAACAAACCTCCTATTTAATGATGAAAAACATCGTTAAATAGCCAGAGTGCGGAGCAATTCATCATTTAACGATGAAAAACATCACTAAAGAGCCAGCTGTCTGGAAATTTCATCATTTAGTGATGAAAAACATCGTTAAAACAGTTGCGCAGTGCGCAATCCGTCCAGCACCTCACACCCCATGACCAAAACACCAAAACAGTACTGATCCCTTGCAACATGCAAGTATCTAGCGCCTTCGTTTGGGTTAGCACTGATACTCTTTGTAACAAGTAACTATATGGAGCCGATGGGGATCTTAACACCTGAAAGGCTTTTTATGCTACTCTATCTTTTCGATCTTTGACTACTGCTACTGCTATTTCCACCGCTACTTCTTTATCTACTT
Organism: Paenibacillus eucommiae; assembly: GCF_017874215.1. Taxonomy (GTDB): domain Bacteria; phylum Bacillota; class Bacilli; order Paenibacillales; family NBRC-103111; genus Paenibacillus_AI; species Paenibacillus_AI eucommiae. The sequence continues at coordinate 32,199 of NZ_JAGGLB010000031.1, read as the reverse complement.
TTACTCTAATCTACTGCTACTTCTTCCACTATTCTATTAATTCTACTCTACTTGCTTCTACATCTACATTATGCCCTACGCCGACATCTGCACTAGCACCTACATCTACAATATGCCTTACGCCTACATCTACACTAGCACCTACATCTCCTTTATCTCTTACAAGAAATCAGAACTTTTCACATACTCGCATACATAGTCAAAAAACGCGCTGCAGGCCGCAGAGCGGGTTTTGTCGTGGCGTTCAATCCACAGAAGCTGGCGCTGAAGCGGTGGATCGATAGGAATGACAGCAAGCTGCTGGTCGATGTCTTTCTCTGTTTTTTGCCATAGTTGATAGGCATTTAACGGGATTAAGGAAACGCCGAGTTCGGATCGGACGAGCTCTTTGATCACGTCGTATTGATGAACGACTAGCCGAATTTGGGGCTGGATGTCCAATTGTTTGAAGACAGGCAGAATGAAATGCTCGTACCACCGGTTTAGGGTGGAAAGAATTAGCGGCTGCTGATGCAGCTCGGATAGATGCACCAGATCCCTGCCATACCAGGGATGGCTGCGCGGGACAAGCAGGACGAATTTCTCCATGTGCAGCGGATATTCTTTTATTTGAGGGTGAGCGATGGGGGCAATGACTATGCCAGCTTCCATATGATGCCCCAGCACCCAATCCAGAACGACTTCGCTTAAGCCGTGTTCGATCTCCAAGTCTATGGATTCATTGGCTTTAACAAAGCCGGGCAAAAATTGCGGCAGCATATACCACACAAAGGTAGGATACATCCCAAGCTTGACGTAGCCCCGGCCGGACAGTCCCAGCTCTTTAATGGTGTTCGTTACTTTTTCCCAGTCAGCAAGCATACGTTCGCTGTGAAAAAGCAGAATTTTACCGGCTTCCGTCAATCGGATTCCCCGGCTGGAGCGTACAAAAAGCTCTGTACCCAGTTCATTCTCCAGACGCGCAATTTGTTTGCTTAAAGCAGGCTGGGCAATGTGAAGCTCTTGGGCCGCTTTGGTAAAATTACCAACTCGGGCTATGTGAAGAAAATAGTGCAAAAGCTGCGTTTGCATCGATCATCCACCATTCTTATTTTTGCTCACATGAGCTCTTCTTCTATTCTTAAATATATATAGTAGATTTCATATGATACTCATATTAAAGAAGCTTTTATAAGTTTACTTATCATTCCATTTTGATTATAACTCATATGAAAATTATATATTGGACGCTAGCACGAGTCAACCTTAGAATGAGGTTATCAAACCTGAATTCAGCAAAAATTTTAAGGAGGAAGAAAAAGTGGTACTTACGAAAGAGACCCGTTTTGACCCGATTACTTTGGAAATTCTGTGGACGCGGTTAATTGCCATTGCCGATGAGACAGCGACCATTCTAAAGCGGACTTCATTTTCACCGACCGTGAGAGAGTCTAATGATTATTCTTGTGTATTGTTTGATGAGAACGGGGATACGGTGGCCGAAAATACAATTGGTATTCCCTCCTTTAATGGGGTTATGTCACGGGCTTTGAAAATTATTTTGCAGCAGTATCCGCAGGAGCTTTGGCAAGCTGGTGATGTGGTGATTACGAATGACCCTTGGATTGCATCTGGGCATTTGCTTGATATTACCTGTGTGATTCCGATTTTTTATGAGCATAAATTAGTTGGATTTTCCGGCAGTATTGCGCATATGGCCGATATGGGGGGGAATATATGGTCGGCAGACAGCCATGAGGTGTATGAAGAGGGAATTCGCATCCCGCCTCTTTTCCTTTATAAGCAAGGGATCGCCAATGCCGATCTGATAGCGCTTATCCGCAACAATGTCAGGGTTCCCGATGAGGTGCTGGGCGATATCCATGCGCAAATTGCCGCAGGCCGCACAGGTGCGCATCTGCTCATTGAACTGCTGGATGAGAATCAAATTGATTGTATTTCTCCGATTTCCAGCATCATTCAGGAAAAAGCGGAGCAGGCCATGCGCAGAGCGGTCAGTGCCATTCCGGATGGCGAGTACAAGCATACGATGGAAACCGATGGCTTCGGCGGGGAGCCCGTGATTATCAAGGTTGCCGTCACGGTTAGCGGCGATGAAATGACGATTGATTTTACAGGATCTTCAGCACAAATCAGTCACGCTATTAATGTGCCTTTTAATTATACTCATGCTTATACCTGTTTTCCTGTAAAATGTGCTATCGATCCGCTGACACCGCGCAATGAAGGTTCCTATCGTCCGCTTCATGTCATAGCACCAGTGGGCAGTATTTTGAACCCGCAGTTTCCTGCTCCTGTTAACGGGCGGCATTTGGTTGGACACTTTTTATCATGTGCTGTATATGGAGCTTTGGCGCAAGCGATTCCTGAGCAGATTATTGCTGATTCTGGCAGCGCACCCCAGCAGTATACGATTTTTACCGGCAGTTGGCGCGGTCATACGTTCTCTACGGTTTTGACAATTTGCGGAGGTATGGGTGCAAGACCAACGGATGACGGGTTAAGCTGTACAAGCTTTCCTTCTAATGTCAGCGTCGGATCGATGGAAATTATAGAAGCCGTATCTCCGATGATTATATGGAAAAAGGAACTGCTGCAGGATTCCGGCGGTGGAGGCAAATATCGTGGCGGTCTCGGACAGGTTATTGAGCTTGAGGTCCGTGGCGATGGGCCGATTCAAATGTCGTTGATGTTCGACCGGGTGGAGCATCCTGCCACAGGCACAACCGGAGGACTGGAGGGCGGAGCTGCTGATGTATTGATTAATGGGCAGCAGTCTGCGTATCTCAAGGGGCGCGATAACGTGCAGCCAGGAGACAGAATCAGGCTTCAATATTCAGGTGGCGGGGGCTTTGGCTCTCCAGAGGAACGTGAACCCGGGAAGGTCGCAGAGGATTTGCGTAATGAACTAATTTCAGAGGAGGCTGCTAGCCGTGTCTATCAATACAAAGGATAAAGAAGCAAGGAAGGAAAAGAAATGGATGGTAGGGTCAGACATCGGCGGAACCTTCACCGATCTGACCATGCTGGATAAGGACCAAGGGACCGTTTTAACTGGTAAAATTCTCACGACACCGGATGATCCAAGCCGTGCGATTTTTGAAGGTCTGGAGAAGATGGCCGAGCAATATGGAATCTCACTTGCTGATGTGGATGCCTTTATTCACGGCACGACGCTGGTTGCCAATACTTTAATAGAACGTAAAGGAGTAAAAACCGGATTGCTTACGACAGAAGGCTACCGGGATGTCATTGAAATTGGCAATGAAATGCGCTTCGATATTTTTGATCTTTTTCTGAAGAAGGCTGAGCCTTTAGTGCCAAGATATCTGCGCAGGGAGGTCCGCGAACGCATGGACAGCTATGGCCAGGTACTGCTTCCGTTTCAAGAGGATGACGTCCGGGAAGCGGCACGCCATTTCATTGAGGCTGGAGTAACCTCTGTCGCCATCGCTTTCTTCAACTCTTACCGCAATCCGCTTCATGAGCAGCAGGCAGCGAAAATTCTGCATGAGATCATGCCTGATATTACGATCAGCTTGTCCTCTGATGTAGCTCCGGAAATCCGGGAGTTTGAACGTTTCTCGACAACGATTGCCAATGCCTATGTGAAGCCGCTCGTTCGCAACTATATATCCAAGCTGGAGCGGGGACTATCGGGATACGGTGGAAAAGAGGGAGAAGCCTCTGTCAACATTGTATTGTCCAACGGCGGCTTGACTGATGCTGAATCCGCAGCCGAATATCCGATCAGGCTTATTGAATCAGGTCCGGCAGCAGGTGTTATTGCCGCAGCTTTTCACGGCCAAATGGCTGGTGAGTCCAACATTATCGCCTTCGATATGGGGGGAACCACTGCCAAAATGTGTCTGGTCCGGGATGGCAGCCCAACCCGGGTGTATGAATTCGAGGCTTCACGCCTCCAGCGTTTCAAGAAAGGTAGCGGCATTCCGCTGCGTATTCCAGTAGTAGAAATGATCGAAATTGGTGCGGGTGGGGGCAGTATTGCCCATCTGGACAATATGGGAATGCTCAAGATTGGACCGGAAAGCGCTGGATCGGAGCCGGGACCGGCTTGTTATGGACGCGGAGGTCAGGACCCGGTCGTTACAGATGCGGATCTGGTGCTGGGCTATCTGGACCCTGGATATTTCCTTGGTGGCGAAATGAATTTACAGCTGGATGCGGCACGCAAGGCTATTGAAGAGAAGATCGCTATTCCTCTTGGCATTGGCGTGATCGAGGCGGCGGCAGGCATACATGAAATTGTAAACAATAACATGGTGTCGGCAGCGCGAATCCATATCGCGGAAAAAGGCACAGATCCAAGGAAGTTCAGCCTGGTGGCAACTGGCGGAGCCGGACCTGTGCATGCATACGGCATAGCAAGATTGCTCGGGCTGAAAAGAATGATTTGTCCACCAGCTACGGGGGTAGCTTCAGCGGCAGGAATGCTGGTTGCTCCGCCAATGGTTGAGCTCGGCCGCAGCTATGTGAGCACCTTGGAGGACATGGACTGGAGCTATTTACGGAGTATTTTCTCTGAGATGCGCGACAAGGCATTGGATGGTCTTTTGAAAGTAGGTGTCAGGGAGAATGAGGTTCAGTACAGGCTTCAGGCTGAAATGCGTTATGCCGGGCAAGGCTATGAAATTGCGATCACCTTCCCGGAAGATACCTTGACAGGCGAGCGTGCTGATTTATTGCAGCAATCTTTTGTTGAAGCTTATGAATCTGCCTTTGGCCATTGTCCGCAAGGAGTTCCACTTGAGGTGATCAGTCTTCGACTGCGCGCTGAAGCGCCTGTTCAGGTGACGAACTTGCATTTCAACCGCTATGAGCCAGATCCGGAAAAAGCTCTGAAAGGAAAACGTAAGGTTTATTTTCCTGAGCTGAAGGATTTTACAGAGGTGCATGTTTACGATCGATATCGCCTTTCACCTGGCACCGTACTGGAAGGACCCGCAGTTATTGAAGAGCGGGAATCGACCGTGATAGCTGGACCATCTACACAAATTCGGGTGGATGATCATTTGAACCTTTTGATTGATCTGCATTGACACTCAGTGACTTTAATGACCCTTAATGAATTTCATTGAACTACATTGAACTACATTGCCCTGCCTAAAAAGTGGAATTAACAGGGGAGGATACGCCTGTGGCAAAAGAGAACGATCTGCGTCTTATTGACCTCAGTACGGATGCAAGAACGCTTCCTACTGATGAGATGTGGGAAGCTATGAGAAGGGCCGAGCTAGGTTGGGTTTCCAGAGGGGAAGATGCGTCTGTTAACGCATTGCTGGCTCGAATCCAGGAGCTGACAGGCAAAGAGGCAGCGATTCTGCTGCCCTCATGTACAATGGCTAACCTGATTGCACTTATGACCCATGCGTCCCGCGGCGATCAGGTGATATTGGAGGAATCCTCCCATATTGCCTGGTCGGAAGGCTGGGGAATATGCTCTATTGCCGGGCTTTTGCCGAAGGGAGTCCAGGGAGCTAAAGAAAAAGGCGGGCGCATCGAAGCTGATGATCTGATCCTGGCCCTTGAAGAGGAAAAATTTTCTCATAGGCCCAAGTCAGCCCTTCTGTGTTTGGAAAATACGAATAATGCCTACGGAGGAACAGTGCTAACGCCTGCTTACACATCGGATATTTGCGGGGTGGCGAGAGAGCGGGGGCTTGCGATTCATCTGGATGGAGCTAGAATATTTAACGCTGCAGCCGCATTGAAGCAGCCGGTGAAAAGTTTAGTAGAGCCCGTTGATTCCGTGGCTATTAATCTTAATAAAGGCTTGAGTGCTCCGGAGGGAGCGCTTTTGTGCGGATCGCAAGCTTTTGTTCAGAGGGCCAGAGTAATCGCAAAAGCTTTAGGCGGAGATAGCATGCACAAGGCTGGAATAATTGCGGCAGCGGGAGTTATTGCACTAAACAACATGATGGAGCAGTTGTCTGAGGATCATCGCAGAGCCCGCTCATTCGCCGAAGCGATCCAAGGCATTCCTGGAGTTGAAGTAGATATGAGCTCGGTGCAGACGAATATCGTGATGGCGGATATTTCGGCATCGGGTCTGGACGGCAGGGCGGTTCTACAGCAGCTGGAGAAGCGAAATGTGGCTGGCTACCTGAACAGAGCTCAGCTTATCCGATTTGTTTTTCATCGGCATATTAATGATGAGGATGTTGCCCGAGCTGCTGCAGCTTTGGCAGAGGTGATTGGCTTCAAAGGAAAAGGAACTGGATGCTAATAACTGTGGAACGCTGAGTGCAGAGTATAGATTGCAGAGTGCTAAGTGCTGAATGCAGAGTACTGAATGCAGAGTGCTGGGTGAGAACAAATTATGTTTGCATTTGAACAAGCCCCGACCATGAAGGTTGGGGCTTGCTTGCTGTGCATTTGAGGTAGTCGTGTTCCTAGTCAGCAGGCTGAATGAGGAAATGAGCATCTGCTCCACTTAACGATGTTTTTCATCGTTAAAGCATGTGTTTCAGGTCAATCACTCAAGTTAATGATGATTTTCATCGTTAAAAGAGGCCGGATGCCCTTTTAGGGTGGTTAAAAAGGATTTTAACGATGTTTTTCATCGTTAAAGTAAGGATGTGGACCGGACCTGATGCTTTTAACGATGAAAAACATCGTTAAAGTAGCAGGTCCTTGCAGTTGTGCGAGCTAGCGGGGCCGTTCTTCAGTCCCAGCGGCTTCGCTCGCGGGGAAATCTCCTTCCACCCAGAGAAAAAACCTCGCTGGCTGTCCGTTTGAGCTTGGTGTTCGTGTGATTCGTGCGAAATTCGTGCGATTGTAGCTGAGAAGAGGGAATGGCTGTGGGAGGAAGAGCGATAGCGTCCGCCTTTAAAGATTTGTTCCAACCCTTTATATTCAATTCAGGGAACAAATCTTTAACAGCGGCTGGAGCCCACACCCATTCCCTCCCGTAACGCTCCCAAGTTTCGAACACGCCCATCAAAGGACGCCACAAGGCGTTTTTCAGTCTATATTATTCCGATATTTCCCAGGGGAGCAGCCCACGATTCGTACAAACAATCGGTTGAAGAAGGAGGGCTCATCATAGCCAACAGATAAAGCGACGTTGATAATTTTTTCCCCGGTTTCCCGCAGTAAATACTTTGCCTTTTCGATACGGACATTGTGCAAATGCTCGATGACACTGAGACCGATCTCCTGTTTGAAGATGCGGTTTAATTGTCGTTCACTGATCGCAAACAGTCCGGCTAGCATAGGAATCGTTATTTTCTGATCGTAATGTCGCTCGATGTATCCACTGATTCGCTGAACCATCATTAAGTTGTTGTTGAGCTTCTTGCCCGTTTTTTTCTCTTGAAACGAGTAATTTCTGGAAAGCAAAATGAACAATTCTATCATTTGCAATCGAATGAAGGTTTGATAGCCTTGATGTCTATTATGCATCTCTGTCATCATGCCATCTAGAATGTTAAGGGCCCGCATGGCATCTTGTACCGGGAGGTTCAACCGGTGATGGAATCGGCGTTCATTGTTCAGAAAAGGCTGCACATAGAAGAAGTCGAGCGATTGCGTGATTTGCAGCTCTTGCAGTAACGATGCAGGGAATAACGCAGGCAGAAACATACAATTGATGATTTCCAGTTTTTCTCCCTTGTCCAAAGCATAGCCGTGTGCTTCCCCTTGATTAATGATATAGACATCGTTCGTTGTGATCTCATAGGAGCCATCGTTGAAAAGATGTCTGGCCTGTCCCGACTTGACAAACACAAGTTCAACAAAATTGTGCTTATGCAGATTCGGTAAGTCGTGAATGTCGTGAATGTCGTGAATGTCGTGAATGTTGCTCTTTACCCCAAAGGGAAAACCATCTACCATAAATGCGTAATCGAACATTCTCACCTTTGCCCCTCCTCCTCCGCGCACAGTTAACCCTGTTATTTTCGACAAATTGGTAAGAAACTCCTCCATTTTTTGAGCACTTCCGCCATTGCAGGCCGTCCGCGTGCGCAGCTATTTTCAAGTGCTATTCCATATGTTATCCGAATGCACATTCCTCTGCGATGACTTGCTCTACCTGTCGGAATCGACCCTATTGTTGGCGAAATAACCCATGAAAATGGTTTGGGAAAAAGCAATAATGAAAGCTAATGAAAGCATTATCACTTGTAAAAAAACTAAAAGGAGAGCAATGAATCATGAAAAGAAAAAACGGAGTGATCTCCTTCTGGTGTCTTAATCATGATCTTGAAGATCACGAGCTGAAATGGCAGTTGAATGAGTTAAAAGATAAAGGATTTTGCGGAGTATTCATCCATCCGAGAGATGGCTTACTTACTCCTTATCTCTCCGAACATTGGTTTGAAAAGGTAGAAGTCATCATAGATAAATGCCGTGAATTAGATTTGGATGTATGGCTGTATGATGAAGATCCTTTCCCCAGCGGCACGGCGAGCGGCAGGGTTATAGCAGATTATCCCGAATACCGGGCACGGGCTTTACATAATGATTCCTTTGAAGTTAACGGAGGCAAGGTTTGTATTGATTTCCCGATGGGAAGATTGCTTCGCGCTGTCGCTATTCCTGTTCAACCGGCTGATTCCGTTAGTCAGGTAGATATAACCAAATATGTTGGCACCATAAGAAAGGAATGGAAACCAGCGCGAATTTCACACCATAATTATTATCCACCCTATCATGCAGCAGGTAATCCGCATTGGCGCACTGATGCGACTGGCACTTCTTTTCGGCTTGAATGCACGCTGCCGGAGGGCAGCTGGAAAATATGTGCGTTTATTGAACGCGTAATTGATGCACAACCTTGGGACGGCTATACAGATGTTTTGAATCCGGAGGCTGTAGGATATTTCATGAAGCTAACGCATGAATCCTATTTTTCAAGATTCGGCAGTTATTTCGGGCGGGAGATAAAGGGGATTTTTACAGATGAAGCCAAGGTTTTCGGAAGTGTTTCCTGGACACGTGAATTCCCCAATCACTTTCAACAAAGCTTTGGTTATGACATTGAGGAGCATTTGCCGCATCTTTGGTATACTTTGGGCCGCGAAACCGCACAGATTAGACATGACTACCGTTATGCACTGGGGGACCTGTTCAAAAAGTCATATATAACGCCCATTTTCAATTGGTGCGAGGAGAAAGGGATCATCAGCACAGGGCATATAAGTCCAGAGGAGGATCCGATAGGGCAAACCATCTATAGTCCCTATCTGCTTTCGGTATTAAAGCAGTTTCATCTGCCGGGTACGGATCTTATTGCTGGTCAGATTGGGAGCGCAGAGTACCCCTTGCTTCATATGGGACCCAAGCTTGCCAGCTCGGCTGCTCATCATATGGGGAAGAACGAGGCTATTGTGGAAGCGTTCGGAGCCAATAGCTGGGAATTGGGCTTTAAGGAAATGAAAAAAATGGCGGATTGGCTGATGGTTATGGGCGTTACAGATATAACGATACATGGACAATTTTATTCCGTGGATGGCCCGAGGAAGAAAGAAGCGCCTCCATCCTTATTTTATCAATCCAGTCATTGGCCATTTTTTAGTTCTTTTATCAGCTATATATCTGAAATTTCAGAGCTTGTGAAGCAGGGAACACATAAATGCCATGTGCTGCTTTATTATCCTCAAGCTTCGTTTAGTGCTTATTATCCGGACCGGGTGTTGGAAATGAATCAGCTCAGAACCCGATTAGGCGATTTAATGCATCAGTTATTGAGCCATCAGTGGGACTTCGACTTGGTGGATGAGGAATCACTGCTTCATATGAAGACATCGGATGGGAAAATCAGAGGTATTCAAGAAACCTACGATGTGCTACTACTTCCCTGGTGCGAATATTTGGAAGATGGAGTTTCTCATTGGTGCAGAGAGCTGGTTGCTGACGGCGGACAAGTCTGGCTGCTTGGATCAGAGCCACAGCTTATTCGGTCTTGCCATGTAGGGAAGGAGCGGCTGCAGGAAGTGCAAGGAAAGCAAGGAGATCAGGAAGATCAAGAAATAGATTTAGCTGAATTTTGGAACCGGCATGTTACTCTTGAAAGCTTGCCTGGAGATTTAAGCAAGACGGTCAAACGGGAAATAGAACTGCTGCAGATCAGGGATGATGGGACAAAGAATCACGATGTCAAAGGCATTTACATGCAGCTGCGGGAAATTGGCGAGGTTAAGCGGGTGTTTCTTGTTAATGCTTTGGATTGCGAATTTAGAGGGGAAATCATCAATCAACAGAATAGGAAGGCTTCTATTTATATACCTCCTTATGGATCCATAATTATGGATGTAGAACCTGAAGCTTTGCACCATCAAAAACTTTCAGGGATTGCAGCAAGACAAGAAATTGAAGCTGCAAGGGGCGGTCAAGAGCAAATCGTCGATTTGGCATCTGACTGGAAGGTTGCTCCGGAAGCAGATAATGTTTTGGTTTTAACACAATGGCATTTTTGGGAAAAAAATCTGGGTCCAGAAGCTGATTGGGTTACTACTGTTCCTCCCATAGATATATATGAGCAGCCAGGCCTGCTTTTTTCAGGAGATGGATGGGGCTTCGCCCGCTTTTTTGTAAAAGGGGAACCCCAAACCACAAAGTTGGTTTTTGAAAAGTCTGCTTGGGAAGGCGAATGTGAAATATTGGTTAATGGACATTCAATTCCTGCTCCTGTTCAGGTTCGGCGGTTTGATGTGTGTAATTATGAGGCGGATATCACTGCCTTTATACTTGGGGGAGAGGCGCTTCAATTGAATTTGGTGGAGCTGCGCTTTAAGCACGGGAGATTAATGGAGCCTTTAAGAATTTATGGTGATTTTCATCTTTCAATGCCATACTCGGGCTTCTCCATAGGACATATTAATTATGAAGGAAATCCGGCAGCCTTATTTTGTTTAACCTCTTGGGAAGAGCTTGGGTATCCCCATTATTCAGGAACAGTATCCTATGAGAAATGTATGGATTTACCTGAAAAGTGGGGAAATGAGGAAAGCCAATGCATTTATTTCAGCGCGGAAGATATTTGTGATGTCGCTACTCTTTTTGTCAACGGAATTGAAGCCGGTACAAGGATGTGCAAACCATTTGTATGGGAGGTTACATCTCTTGTGAACTCCGGGAGCAATCAGTATGTGTTAAAGGTAGCGAACAGTCCTTTGTCTCTATTTCAAGGAGCTTATGTAAAATCAGGGATTTTCGGTGCGGTGAAGTTGATTAGGGAGGAATCTGAAAGTCGGTGATCGTAAACGTCACCATCAGTTATAGCAGGAAATTGCAGCCTGTTCAATTAAACTAACGTTCTTCGTTAGTAACGAAGGGCTGCCTGACTGGCAGCCCTCATGATGTTGAACTATAGGTTCTACATTGCTGAATAAAAAGACTAATCTCCGATGCAGGTGTTTATTTTATTTTATTCAATAATTTTGTCAACATTCTGCTCAATGTCCCTTGATCGACGAAAGGAGCAAGACTTGCCAGAAGATCCGGGCTAAGATGTTCCAATTCGACTCGTTCAATCAACTTCTCGAGATTTTCCCTGCCCAGGAAAGGTGCAAGGCTAACAATCCGGTTCGCATCGATGTCCCCGTCTACAACCCGTTCTACCAAACGACTTAATGTCACTCTGCTAATAAAGGGTGCCAGTCCTTGAACGGCATCCCAAACAATTTCGCCGGCTTCTGCCTGACGAACGAGTTCGTCCAATGCATCTGTTCCGAGGAACGGTGCCAGCCTCATGATCACGTCTAACTTAAGGACACTGCTGTCTAATCGTTCAGTAACCTTATCCAGAACGCTTGCCTTTACAAACGGAGCTACTTCTACAAGCTCTTCCACCTCAGCCTCTCCGGTATTGACCATCTCTGCAACTTGTTCTGACCTGTTCTCTGCGATCTCCTCAACGATCGTTCCTAAGTGCTGGTGCTCCCTTTTTTCCGCGGTTTCTCCTGCATTTAAAATGTCATCTACCGTTTTGCCGAATAACTTCGCAAACTGCGGAAGCGTTCCGATATCTGGTAGCGACTCGCCCCGTTCCCATTTCGATACCGCTTGATGACTTACATTCAGTTGATCAGCAAGTTCCAATTGGGTCATATCCTGGTCTTTGCGAAGCTTTGAAATATAAGCTCCAATTTTACGTAAATCGAGCATCGTATACCTCCGATAAAACAAAATGTACAGTGCGCACTGTCGAAACCAGCATAGCATTTCCGTAAACGTCATCCTATCAAGCGTTGGTTGAATTGTCACATCCTGCTTTATTCAACTGCTAGTAGAATTGTCCAGTCTTCCTGAAAAGGACGCAGCAAGTCATTTCTCAATTCACCGAATTTCTATACTGCAAAGGACTTTTGCCGACTAATTTTTTGAACACCCTGCTGAAATAAAGAGCATCTTCATAGCCAACCTCCCTGGCAATATCATGTACCGCACTAAAGCTGCTCTTTAGCAGGAATTTGGAACGTTGAATTCTAAGCTGCTGGATATAGGAGCTCATCGATATGCCCGAATGTTTTTTGAAAATTTGCCCCATATATTCGTAGCTAAGGCTCAACATTTTTTCCATATCGTCTTTATCTGTTTTTTGGATATATTTCTGGTTCAGATAAGCAATTAAATTTCTATAGGTGATATAGGTGGTTGGCAGAGTGGTATCCAGGTGATACTGCTCCAAATAATCGTTGGCTAACAAATCTACAATTTGAATCATATAGACGGCAGACTTGAGTTTGAAATATCCTTTGGGATTCTCGATGGCATGGGCAAGCTTCTCGTACATGCCCAGCAGCTCATAAACGCGGCTTGGCTTAAATTGACGTGGCAATAAAACCATGTCCTCTGTATCATCAGCATCAATTCTTAAATCCTTATGATTCATATGGACAAAAAATAGCTCAATATCGGTTTTAGTCCAGTTTTTGACGTGTTGAAGTGGCGGAGATGAAGAGAATTGAATCCAGAAAAAGCCAGCATCTTCTGAGATTTCTTTCCAAAACCCATGCTTTTCCCAAGGCGTCAGTATCAAAGTTTCTCCTGCGGCCAGTGTTAGCTTTTCCTCATTGACTCGCAGATAAATAGGGCCTTGGGTTACGGTAATTAACTCAAAATAGGGATTGTAATGTTCAATTAAATAAACGCCATAATTGCCTTTAATATGGCTTGCCCACTTGACATCTAAACGAGATAACCTTGGAACAGACAGAAAATCCATGGACCCTCCTTAGTGTGGTTCAGTCGTAATTATCGGGATATGTCTATACTTTTAGCGATTGGATGTTGCTATGATTACTAATAGAAAGATGATGATGTACTCATTATATGATGTTTTCGCCATTTATCCAAGGGAGGCGATCAGCCGGAGCTTAACAAGTTTGAAGGTTATGATGAGCTACGAAGAGTTACGAGGAACCAATAAAGTTAATGAAGTTAAGGGCGTTAAAAGATTTAGATACAGAAATGAGGTAATCCGCATGAGCAAGCTGGAAAGTATTCTAATGAAGAAAGACATCCCGAGCTATATTACGCCACTTTTCTGGCAGCATGGTGAAGATGAAGACATACTGAGAAATGAAATTAAGCAGATGGGCGAGAACGGAATTGGCGGTTTTGTTGTTGAATCTCGTCCACATCCGGATTTTCTGGGGGAGCCATGGTGGCGTGATCTAGATGTAATTATCGATGAAGCGAAGAAACGGGAAATGAAGGTGTGGCTGTTCGATGATTCCGCTTATCCGAGCGGTTACGCAGCTGGCAGAATTCGTGATCATTACCCGGAATACCTCAAGGTGTTTTTGGATGAGAGACATATTGATGCCAACGGACCGCTGCAAGGAAGTTCTTTTATTATCAAGGCTTGGCTGGAGCCGGGCGAGACATTGGTAGCCGTAGTAGCCGCTCGAAGGACGGACGGTGTCGATGCTTTGGATGGCGAAACCTTTATTGATCTGACGGGGCGCGTGTCGGACGGCATTGTATACTGGGATGTTCCTGAGGGAAGCTGGCGCTTGTTCATGCTGGTTAAGACAAGAAACGGCGGAGAAGATACAACCAACGACTACTTAAATCCCATAGATCCCGAGCCGGTAAAAGCTTTCATTGAAATCGTATACGAGGAGCATTACAAGCGGTATGGGAAAGAATTCGGGAAAACCATTGCAGGCTTTTTCTCAGACGAGCCCAGATTTGGTAACGCTCACACGTATGAAGGAACCTTGGGTCAATCTCAAAGTAATCCCCGGCATAAAATGGTGCTCCCGTATTCCGACCAGCTGCTGGGTCACCTGGATAAGGCCTGGGAAGGAGACTTCCTGCGTTATCTTCCTTGTTTATGGTATGAAGCGGGTCCCATCACTCATAGCGCAAGATATGTGTATATGGATGTTGTAAGCACATTGTTCGGTGAAAATTATACCCAGCAAATTGGCGATTGGTGCAGAGCGCATGGCGTCAAATACATCGGGCATCTGATAGAGGATAATGGCGCTCATGCAAGGCTGGGATATGGACCGGGGCATTTCTTCCGTGGTATCAAGGGGCAGGACTATTCGGGCATGGATCTGGTTTATCAAGTCTGGCCGGAATTTACATCAGGTAGACATCTCACGCCTTTAGGTTATCTGGATGCCGATTTTTTTTACTGGGGTATTACAAAAATGGCGAGCTCAGCAGGGCATATGGATCCCAAAAAGGACGGGACAACCGTCTGTGAAATTTTTGGAGCGTATGGCTGGCAGGCCGGGTTGAAATTAATGAAATGGCTGACCGATCATGTCTGCGTTCGTGGTGTGAATCATCTAATTCCGCATGCTTTTACGCCCAAAGCCAACGATCTGGACTGTCCGCCTCATTTCTATGCACGTGGAGATAATCCGCAATGGCGATATTTTCATCTCTGGTCTGCTTATGCGAACCGGGTATGTCATTTGCTTAGCGGGGGCCAGCATGCTGCATCGGCTGCGGTCATTTATCATGCGGAGGCCGAATGGTCAGGGGATTATATGCCTTTCGAACAAGTCGTAAAAGCACTCGCCCAGAGACAAATCGATTGTGATGTGGTTCCCATCGATACCTTTGTCCATCGGGAAGCTATGACCTTGGAAAAAGGACGGGTTGTTATTAATGACGAACCCTTTAAGGCGGTAATCGTTCCCTATGCCAAAAGACTGCCAGAGGCATTTGTCGCTGTACTTGCCGAGCTTGCAGCTTTGGAAATTCCGGTGATTTTCATGAATGATTTCCCTGCCGAAGCCAGCATAGCGTCTGCTGAATTCGAGTCAATCATGAACGAAATCAGAAAGAGTTCTTATGTGCACTGCAGCTCATGCGCTGAGCTCCCGGATAAGATGATCGCCATGCAGCTTCATGAATTGGAGACGAGCTCCTATGAAGAGAATCTCAGAACGTATCATTATAAACATGAAGAGGAGCACGTATTTTTCCTCACGAATGAGAGCAAATACAAGGCCGTTCATACTGATTTGACGATTCAAATCGAAGGCACGCCGGTCATTTTTGACGCCATGCACAACCAGTTTATTGAAGCTCAATATACCGGTGCAAAAGGATCTACGAGGATTAGCATAGAATTGCAGCCCTACGAGTCGCTTTTTATTCTTTTTAACAACAGTTCTAACAACAGCACGAATGATACGCAGCCGTCTGTTTCGAAAGCTCGCAAAGCTTTTACATCTCATGAAATCGTTCTCACGGAGCCTTGGAAGGTGTCCATCTCTGAAGCGCCGCATGTTTCTGACTTTTCGCCGCAGCCCTTAATTCAAGGATTAGGCAATATATCGATACCGGCGATTCTTCCTGAATTTTCGGGGACCATTCGCTATGAAGCTGAATTTGAACTACTGCAGGAAATGTTGGTGCCGGCTGAGTCTGTTCTTTTGGACCTGGGGGATGTGTATGAGGTAGCAGAAGTTTGGCTGAATAACCAGCCAGTGGGTGTGAGGATATGTCCGCCTTATTCCTTTGATGTGACAGAGCTGCTTGCAGAGGGAAGAAACCAGCTCAGGGTCGATGTAACCAATACGCTTGCGAAGAAGCGGGGACACAATCTGCTGGATAGAGCTATGGCGCAGGAACCATCGGGATTATTGGGACCGGTAAAATTGTTAACATGAGGAGATGACCGAGGACATGGTAAAAAAATGGGGTTTAAAGTATACCGCTATTTGCTTGATCATTTGTATGATATTCTCGTCTTTCGGCACTGCTTTTGGGGCGGAAGCCAAGTCCGATTCCAAGTCCGATTTGAAAGGGCATTGGGCGGAAGCCCAGATGAACAGCTGGATGCAGCAAGGATTCATCCAAGGTTACCCGGACGGAAGTGTGAAGCCGGATAACTCGATCACCAGGGCGGAATTTATGACGCTGGTCAATAGCTCTTTCGGATTTACAGAAAAGGCGGAAGTGTCTTCCACGGATGTAAAAGCGACGGACTGGTTCTATGACCAGGTTGCCATGGCTGTCCAAGCGGGTTATATATCAGGATATCCCGATGGAACCATGGGACCTAACAAATCTATAAGCAGACAAGAAGCTGCGGTCATTGTGGACAGACTTCTTGGTCTTACCGAAATGGATCAAAAAGAAGCTGCAGCCTTCAGCGATGCGGGACAGATCGCAAGCTGGAGCATAGACGCAGTCAAAGCATTGGTATCCAACGGGATTTTGAATGGATATGAAGGGAATTTATTTAAGCCGCTGCATGCTATCACACGTGCTGAAGCCGTTGTGACTTTGGAGCGTGCGATACAAACCAAACCCGGCATTTATAACACTGCAGGCACCTTCGGTCCTGAAGCCGGTACAGAAACCTTAACAGGGAATGCTGCGATTCATGTTACTGGAGTAACACTAAGAAATATGGCGATCACCGGAAAGCTATTGTTTGGCAAAGGGATAGCAGAGGGCGATGCCTCCTTAGCCGGTGTTACTGTAAAAGGAACAACGACCGTTAGCGGTGGTGGAGTGAACAGTATTTATATCGAGGATTCTGCTCTCGCCGAAGTCATTATTGATAAGGACGGAGCTGTACGCATCGTCGTGAAGGGTTCAACGACAATAGAAAGCCTAATCGTAAGAACGCCAGGGGCAATTTTGGAGCTTGGTGAAGGAACGAAAGTAGGCAAGTTGACGATTCATGCAGCGGTAAAAGTAACGGGTAAAGGCACAATTGCCGTAGTGGATGAAAAGGTGGCAGGTTCAACATTCGAAACGAAACCTGTTTCATCTGTTACACCAGCGCCGGGTATGACAGCATCACCAAGTCCTGGATCAACTCTAGCCCCAAGTGCAACACCGGGACCGGGCACTACGCCAGGACCAACCGCAACACCAGGACCAAGTCCCACACCGGGACCGGGCACTACGCCAGGACCAACCGCAACACCAGGACCAAGTCCCACACCGGATCCGGGCAAAAGCCTGAATATTGTGGAAGCCGGTCAGGCCAAGGGTGTGATCATCGTAGCCGCAGATGCGAACTCCCGGATGCTTGCAGCGGCGCAAACCCTTTCCGATTATGTGCAAGAATCGACCGGAGCACGTCTGTTGTTCCACCAATCCTTTGAGCCTATCGATGAGGAAAGCTTGGCGGAGGATGTAGTCCGAATATACGTGGGAATGAAAGCTCCTGAAGATGAGCAGCAAGTCAATGGCGTGTTGGAGGGGCTCCCCAATGATGGTTTTGTCATTGTGCCAAGTGCGAACAGGATTACCATCATCGGCCCCACAATCTCAGGGACGGAATTTGGAGTGTACGATTTCCTCGAGAGATATGTCGGTGTCAGTTGGCTGCTCCCCGGACCTGATGGCGATGATGTGCCTGAGCACCAGACGATTACAGTGTCTGGGCAAACGGTTCGTAATGAACCTGTCAACATATCCCGACAGTTTTTTGGAACTGAATTTCCGATTGCGATTGAAGGCGTGAATAATGCAGCCAATGCGGAGTGGGCGAAACATAATCGACTGCTGGATAATATCCAGTTCCATCATAACATGTCTAAATTGTTTGATCCGGAGGTTTTTGACAAGCACCCTGAGTATTATCCCGGAGGCGTTGTACCGACGCATGCTTTCAATTGGCAACCGTGCTTCAACGATACGACAGCAGAGGTGGCCATCGAGCGTATCAAGGCCTATTTTGATGCGAATCCTGATCAAATTTCCTACTCTTTAGGTACGAATGACAGCTCGAATTACTGTGAAGCCAACCTGACGGACAAAAAGAATTCTATCGGCGCAGTGGATATGTCGGATTTCTATTATCCTTGGGTCAATAAAGTTGTTGAAGGTGTCTTGAAGAATGAGAAGTATAAGGATAAATACTTTGGATTGCTGGCTTATTGGAATGTCTATGATCCTCCAGCCAATCTGAAGCTTCATGAACGTGTAATTCCTTACATTACGGATGACCGCATGTCTTGGATCGATCCAGATATGGAAGCTATTGGCGTGGAGCATACGGAAAAGTGGCAGCAGGCTGCGACTAACCTGGGATTCTATGAATATTTATATGGCGCTCCTTATAATGTGCCTCGTGTGTATTTGCATAAGATGGCGGACAACTATAAATATGGACAGGAAAATAGCGTTATTGCCCACGTGGCAGAGCTGTATCCGAACTATGGCGAAGGCCCGAAGCCTTGGCTTTCAGCCAAGCTGCAATGGAACCCGAATCAGGATACCGACACTTTGTTGCAGGAATGGTATGAACGTGCAGTAGGCGCAGAAGCCGCACCATATTTGCAGCAGTACTACGCATTATGGGAAGATTTCTGGACGACACGTATTTTTGAAACAGCCTGGTACAAGGCTTGGGCTACCTCTCCGAATAGGAATAATTTCATGAATATGGATGATCACAGCTATTTAAACGCGGTCACCAAGGAGGATATGGCTGAGAGTCGGCGCTTGATGGAGCAGGTTATGGACAAGGCGCAAACTGGTAAGCAGCAAACCCGTGCAGCTCTGCTTATGCGCACCTTCGAATACTATGAAGCTTCGGCGCTCAGTTTTCCGCGAACAAGCGCTGTCACGACTCCTTCCAATGAACAGGAAGCGCTGGCCCTGCTCGATGATGTCAAGCTAAGCGTGGAGCTGGCGAAGAAAAGGCTTGAACTTAGGAAGCAATTTAAAGGAAACCCAGTTTTGGAAATTTTGGACTACCCGAATAACGGGGGCATTTGGGATGGTATGCAGAAAACGTTCATTAGCGCGCTTGAAAGATATACCCTAACCGAGCCGGATAACGGGGTTGTTGGTGAGCGCTTGAATCAATTTCTGGAAGAACATTCGATTCTTTCGGCAAGGGCTGTCAAAACAACAGCAAGCAAGGAGGACATCCTGCAGTCCCTTGATTTCAGCAAGGGGCCATGGACCGATGCGGCGCCGTTTAATAACTTTTATATCATGAACACAACTACGGAAGGACCTGTAGAAACGAAGGTATACCTGTTGTGGGATAAGGAGAACCTCTATGTCGGTTATGAGAACTTCCACAGCGATCCGGCCAAGATGGTCGTCAGTAATGATATAACAGCAGGTGGCTGGTGGAGCAGTGGCGGTGATGATTCCGTAGAAACTTTCCTGAGTGGAGATTTGAAAAAGGGCTATAGAGGCTTCTTTACGAATCCCAACAGCGTCAAATTTATTTATAACAAAGATGCGGGCAAGTCGTATGAATTCAATACGCAATTTGTTGACTGGTCCGCTAATGCCGCAACCGCGAATGACAAGTGGAATCTGGTGCAAGTGATTCCATTCTCCAGCATTGGTGTTGATACGGATGCAACCAAACAATTGCAGGGCTTTTTCTTCCGGAATTATCGTGGCAACTCGGTCTATCTGGGCTGGGGAGGCGGGGCTCCGTGGACGGAGGCGAATATTCATCCTATCTACCTGATCGATGCTGAGCAAGCAGAAATACAGTCGGTTTCGGCACAGGAAGGAACGATTAGCGTCCAACTGAATCAACCTCCATTAAGCAAGCCTGGAGCTAATGATTTTACTATTGAACAAAGCTTTAATGGCGGCAGCGGGATACCGGTTACGCCCGTCGATTTGAAATGGAATGCAGCAACCCGGACAGCAGCCATTAAAGTGCCGGTTTCGGCGGCTGCTACAGAGCAGAGCGTTGTATATAGCGTATCTTACAAAGGCCAGACCGCAGTTCAAACTGCACCTCTTCAGCTAGCACCAGTGGTGGACCTGCACAATTTGCTGCAGAACCCATCCTTTGAAGCTGGTGATGGCTCTGACACAGCGCCTCCTTGGGATTTGGGCTGGGCTGGGGGAGAAGGCGGGACGATAACACGAACCGATGCGATACAGAGAACGGATACTTACAGTCTCGAAGGAACAGGTCTGACTAAGGGCGGATCGCCTTATCAAGGGAATATTCCTGTGGAACCAGGGCTCTACCAGTCTATAATCCACTACTACATTCCGGAGGATTCAGAGACGAATGGGACGATCCAATGGATGAACATCGTGAAAACAAACGGAGTAGATAATTACATCGTCACGGACAAAGTGCCTGTTTCCACGAATAAAGGCATCTGGCAGGAGCTGGAGCTCATATTCGAGGTCAGCGCTGCATCGACTGTATTGTTCAATTTCCCATCGTGGGACTTTCTGCCTGGGGAAAAAATCTATTTTGATGATGCCGCGTTGTACCGCTTGGACCGTCCTGTTGTCGATGAAACAGCAATCACGGCAGTGTCTGCCCAAGAAGGTGCGATTAGCGTTCAGCTCAGTCAAATACCTTTGAATGAGCCTGAAGCTAACGACTTCACCATTGAGCAAAGCTTTAATGGCAACAGCGGGATAGCTGTAACGCCTAAGGATTTACAATGGAATGAAGCTGCACAGACAGTTGTTTTGGTAGTACCCATTCCAGCCGCTGCTACACAGCAGAGTGTCGTGTACAAGGTGTCTTACAAAGGCCAGACCGCAGTCGAAGCTGCACCACTTCAAGTAGCTCCAGTGGCGGGCTTGGTGAATCTTTTGCAGAACCCATCCTTTGAAGCCGGTAATGGCTCAGCCACAGCCCCTCCGTGGGATTTGGACTGGGCAGGAGGAGAAGGCGGTACGATTACACGGACTGATGCGATACAAAAAACAGGTACGTACAGTCTGGAAGGGAGCGGCTTGACTAAGGGGGGCTCACCTTATCAAGGAAATATTGCTGTAGAGCCCGGGCTCTATCAGTCGGTGGTTCACTATTTTGTTCCGGAGGATTCGGCTGCGAATGGAATGATCCAATGGATGAATATCGTGAAAACAAATGGAGTGGATGACTATATCGTTACCGATAAAGTACCTGTGTCCACCCATAAAGGCACTTGGCAGGAGCTTGAATTGATATTCGAGGTTAGCGCTTCTTCCACTGTACTAGTTAACTTTCCATCTTGGGATTTTCTGCCCGGGGAAAAAATTTACTTTGACGATGCAGCCTTGTACCGCCTGGACGGTCAGGTTATCGACGATACCAAAGTCACAGCAGTGTCTGTTCAGGAGGGGAAGGTTAACGTTCACCTGAGCCAAATACCAAAGAACGAGCCTGTGGCTAGCGATTTCATCATCGAACAAAGTTTTAATGGTGGCAGCGGGATACCGGTAACGCCAACAGCGTTTTATTGGAACGCAGCTAGCCAAACAGCGGTATTTACTGTACCTTCCATTCCGGCTGCTTCTACCAAGCAGAGTGTTGTCTACAAGGCAGCCTATAATAATCAGGCCCATGTGGAAGCGGCAGCTCTTCAGATCGAGCCTGTAAGGGGACTGGTAAATATACTGGATAATGCTTCATTTGAATTAGGTGATGGTACAGGCACAGTGCCCCATTGGGACTTGAGCTGGACAGGAGGAAATGGGACCTTGAAGCGCAGCAGCGCCGTAAAAAGAACCGGTACCTACAGTCTAGAAGGAGTTGGCCTGACTAAAGGAGGCTCTCCGTACCAAGCGAATGTCAGCGTAAAACCGGGATTGTATCAGTCTGTCATCCATTATTTCATCCCGGCTGACTCGGCTACGAATGGATCGATTCAATGGATGAATATTTTGAAAGTCAATGGGGCTGATCTCTATCTCGTCAACGACAAGGTGTCCGTTTCCACGAATAAAGGCACCTGGCAGGAGCTTGAGGTTGTTTTCAGGGTCAGTTCTTACACAACGGTCCTGATCAACTTTCCGTCATGGGATTTTCTGCCGGATGAAAAGATCTATTTTGATGATGCAGCTTTATACAGATTGGGCAATTAAACACAAATAATAGGGCAGCTTAAGCTGCACATGAAACCAAGGAGATGGAATGGATGCTGCAACTAAATTATGAAACATACTTAAACAAGGTTCACGGAGGATGGATTGGCAAATGTATCGGCGGGGCCGTAGGCGGCTTGCAGGAGAACAACAAAAGTCTGATGGATTATACGATGGACAATATTTTCCCGAAAGTTATTCCTCCCAATGATGATCTCGATCTGCAGGTATTGTATTTGCAAGAGGTGTTGGAGAAGAAAGGTTCTCGTATTACAACAGAAGACATTGGTGCGGCATTTGCAACCTTCAACCTGTGCATGGCCAATGAATACTCTGTCGCGATCAAAAATATAGAATTAGGCATTCAGCCTCCCTACTCCGGCAGCTTTAACAATCATTTTTTCCGGCATTCCATGGGCTGCCCTATCCGCTCTGAAATCTGGGGGTTCATTTGCCCCGGACATCCTGATGTTGCTGTTCAGTATGCGTACAAGGATGGAATTATTGACCACGAGCAGGAGAGCGTATATGGTGAGCAGTTTTTTGCGGCGCTGGAAGCCCAGAGCTTTCTGGAACATGATATTCATCAGTTGATCCATTTTGGTTTGAAGTATGTGCCTGAGGATACGGAGCTTTCCCGGTGCATTTATTTTGTGCTCGATCATTACAGCAGACAAATAGACTGGCGTGTAACACGTCAAAATATGACCAAAAGATTCGGGTCGGCAGATGCTTCCTACAGCGTTATTAATTTAGGGATTACTATTCTTGCGCTGCTATATGGGGAGTCGGATTTCACAAATACGATGCTGATCGCCGTAAACTGCGGTTATGATACGGACTGCACAGCGGCTACTGCAGGTGCTATTCTGGGCGTCATTTATGGAGCGAACAGCATTCCGGAGTTTTGGCTGCAGAAGATCGGGGAAGAGATGGTTATAGGCACGGTTGATATCAAAAGATATTCAGACAAAATTATCGATTTGGCGAAGGATACTTGTACAGCAGGTCTTTCTCTTGCTCGGGACGGTGTTATTGAGGTTCAATTCACTGACCTTCCTGCAGATGCCAAGCCATCCCTGCCGCTTCCAATCCCGGTTGAGCAAGTGGAGCTTGCTGTCAGCTATCAGGGGCTTCCCAGTATCGGTTATGGGGAGACCAGCAGCGTATCGATTACCGTTACTAACCACGCAGATGAGGAGTTTGCGGGTCAATTGAGCATAGCTCCAGCGGCGGCACTTCTATCCAGTGTGAAGGAAATTGAAGTAAGGATTTTGCCAAAAAGCGAATTTATCCTTTCAGTGGATTTTGAGGTCAAAGCAGATATCGAAAGCCTTCCGCAGAGAAACATCAACTTTGTAAAGCTGGTCAAGGATGGTGCCGGAGTCACAACTGCAATCACCGAAAAATCATTTGGATTGTCGGGAGCGGCCAGAATGAAAGTCATAGGGCCTTTCTGGGACAACTACGATACTACCCGCTATGAGAGCGATCCGTACAACGGTTTAAGACCAGACACGCTGCATGCTATGTTTAACGGATATGTCAATTTGGATAAGCCTTATATCGATGAATCCTTTGCAGATTTGCATGAGCTTGAGTGTGAGCTTGTTAACATGCATGAAGACAAAATCAGTCCTGACAGGTTCATTCATTATGCAGGCCCGAGCTGCATTTACCTTGTCCATGAAATCATTTGCCCGGAGGACCGCTTAAATGCCGAACTGCTGATTGGCAACGAAGGGCCCTATAAAGTCTGGGTCAATGGCAAATTAGCCATGGAAAGCAGAAGCGCAGCAATGTGGATGCCTTACAATGATGAGACCTTTATCGATCTAAAGGCTGGCATCAATACCTTGGTGATCAAGCTCCTGCTAATCGGAAAAACCTCTGACTTCAGCTACGTATGCAGAAATGAGGGGTCCAAATTGCATTTGTTTACCGATCTGGAAAGCCATATTCCGGCACCTGTCGTGGTTCCTGCTGCAGTTAATTAATGCCACTTTACAAAGTAAAAAAAGTAAAAAACATTATGTACTACTTATGTGATAAAAAAGGTGCCCTTCGTGGCACTTTTTTTCTTGAGAGCTTGGCTGAAAATAAGCGCTGTCTTTTGCTCCGACAGCGCTTTACCCAATTTCCTAGTGTATGAAGAATAGATGGATGGGTTCCTTCTCCTGATGGGTCACTTCCAGTTGACAGTTGTATTGCTTTTACCAGGCCGTCCAGCCGCCGTCAACGGTAATATCGGAACCAGTCATAAAAGCGGATGCATCCGATACAAGCAAAATGACAGGACCGACTATATCAGCAGGCACACCTACCCGGCCCAGCATGGTCTTCTCCTTTAATTTTTGTTGAAACGCATCATTGCGGTTGACTTGTTTATGTAAATTCGGAAATGGTCCTGGTGTAACACTATTGACCCGGATGTTAAATTCAGATAGATGCGCCGCGCAATATCTCGTATATTGGAGAACTCCCGCCTTGCCAGCACCGTAGTTGGCCGGATTGTTTGCCCCGCTATCGCCATATATGCGAGGATCTGGTGAGACAACACCGTACATCGAAGCAAAATTGACAATACTTCCCCCGCCATTTTCCTTCAAATAGGGAACCGCTTCTCTCGTGCAGCGGAACACAGTGCCGAGCGCGCCATCCAGCCCTTTCCACCAGTCTTCGTCTGACATTCGATCCACGGTACCACTCGGGCCGAATCCCGCTCCAAACGCCGCACAATTGACTAACGCATCGATATGGCCAAAATGCTCCTTCGCTTGCCTGAACATCTCTTGAATGGACGCCGTATCGGAAACATCGCATGGAATCCACGTTCTTTTGCCGTGAAGCTCGGACAAGTCAGTCTCCATTTTGTCAGCAATCACAACCTGGGCACCACAGGAAATCATGCCTTTTGTAACGGCTGATCCCAAATATCCGCTCCCCCCCGTAATGATTACTACCTTACCTTCCAATGAAAATATTGTGGAATTCGTCAATTTAAACTGCCCCTTTCTAACCGTGTCTTGTTACAATCGTCTTGCCGTATAGCAACCGAGGCCGGCATAGTTGCAGCGAACGCTCGGAGGTTAGTTTTGCGTTTCTCGTATAATGAGAAAACGTCTCGATATTTTCACATCAAGAAAGGCTTACTATACAGAAAGCCAGCAAAACCGTATAGATGTTAAAAAAACACAATTAAGAGATTTCTCACACAGCTTCCAAACAAAGTCATCTTAAATTCTCTTATTGTGAGACACCTTCTCGTTTTTTTGTTAATTATAGTTTAACGGCTTAGATTATAACCGTCAAGTACTTTTGAGCGTGTTGTTCACTTATTTGCAACCCAAAAAAAATGTCTTAGAAAAAAAATCACGGTTTTTTAAACTTTTTGCAGGGAGCGTCGTTATACTGTCCGACAATCTACTCGTGCGCGCGGGAGTTGGCCAAGTAAGAATGGAGGCAGCCAATCATGCAAGTAGTAATCCAGCAATTATGCAAAAAATATGGCAGCAAACAAGTGCTGAACGGAATTAACCTGACATTGGGCACGGGAATGTTCGGCTTGCTCGGGCCCAATGGGGCGGGGAAATCAACGTTGATGCAAATATTGGCAACAGTAATACCCAAAACATCAGGGGATGTGCAAATCGGGCACTGCAAGCTTGGGCGCGATGAACGTGAAATTCGTGGCTTGCTTGGCTATCTGCCACAAGAGTTTGGGGTTTATCGCAAGTTGACAGGGGCTGAATATCTCGATTATGTCGCGTCCATGAAGGGGATCACAAATAGCAAAGTCCGGAAGGAAGCAGTAGCTGATATGCTGTGCAAAGTCAATCTGGAAGAGAAGCGCCATGTGCGTATAGGCAAATATTCTGGCGGGATGCGGCAGCGCATCGGTATTGCCCAGGCGCTGCTTGGTGATCCGCAGTTCATTATTGTGGATGAGCCTACGGCAGGGCTAGATCCGGAAGAACGCATGCGATTTCGTGATATGCTGGTAGAACTGGGCAAAGATCGTACTGTGATGCTGTCTACACATGTCGTCGCCGATATCGATAATAACTGTCAGAGTATGGCGATTATGAGTGGGGGGCGCATCGTATTTCACGGTACGCAAGACCAATTGCTCCAGCGTGTGCAGGGACAAGTATGGACGGTCCAGGTGGGTGATGAGAAACTCGCTGAGCTCAAGGAAGCCGCGGCCATCGTGACTGCGAGGCGTTCAGGAGCCGGCTATGAGGCGCGTGTTCTTGCCAGTTCTGTCCCACTGCCTGGCGCAGTACAGGAAACGGCAGGACTTGAGGACGGATATATCGCGGTCATGAGAGCGGGGAACAGCCTATGAGCCTGATTCGCTATTACAAAACCGAGTGCAAGCTGCTGCTGCGCGGCCCAGGCTTGTATCTCATGTTAGCAACCATGGCCGGCATCCTGTATTTGATGATTCAGACCATCGATGCAACATTGGATCGTGCAGTATACGTGATGGATATTTCTGAGGTGTATTGCAGTGTAGCCATCATTATGCTGCCTTTGCTGGCAACGGCGATCGCACGGCGGGATGAAGAATGGAAGACAGCAACCATGATGGCCACCTTCCCGTATCGGACATGGGAAATGGAGGCTGCGCGCTTGCTCTGCGCAGTAACCCTTCCGTTAGCAGCTGCGCTCGTGCCGATGGGGGCTTATGCATGGTTGGTCTTAAATGATGGCATCTCATGGGGAATGCGTGAATGGTATACATGTGCTGTATTGGCTTCCTTTGCCATCCCGATGGCATGTGCAACTGTAATTGCCTATTTGGTAGGCATCCTTATCCGCAAGCGATACAGTTATTTGATCAGCTTCGTCCTGTTGCTGGGCTTGGCAATTATTCTACCGGAATTTTTTAGGACCGAACGCCCTTCTTTTTCATTACCGCCTCATACGCAGGTTTGGTTTGATTATTCACTAGTCAAATATATTGGTAATTCCTACTCTCGTATATGGGGATTTATCTATGATCCGGCATTTTGGCTGCATCGCGGCATGGTTGCTGTTATAGCGGCAGGAATGGCCATGGCTGTACTACTAGTAGTATGTGGGCACAGGCGGGAACGGGCCAGGGCATGGCTGGTCTACCCTACGATGCTGCTTCTGGGTGCAACATTGTTATGGGCAGGTAGTGCGATGTACGGACACTTGCAGGAACGGGTCGATATTGCGGATGCCAATGAACTTTTCTATCGCGAACGTCTTACTTCAGCCAATGATACCACGCAACAGCGTGAACTGGAGCAACTGTTCGTTGCTGGAGTTGCAGCGGGCAAATATACGGAGGCGGATATTGAGGAAATGTCTAGTATCACCATTAACAAAGAAAACTTGGAAGGACAGACGCTAAATGAACTGGGGATTCCCAGCAATCCGCTCTCGGTATCCCATATGAAAGATCTGCTTGCCGGAATGAGGTTTCAGGATCTGCACATTAACAGCTACAAGCTGGAGTTGGAATTACTGCCGCGGCATGGACTAGAAATACAGGCGACGATGCAAGCAAGCAATGGACAAGCGGAGACGTTAGGGCGATTCCCCATCATGCTGCGGCATATATTTGACGTACAGGAACTGAAGGTGAACGGTGCTGCTGCTGCCTATGAATGGGAAGAGGCTACAGATGTAATGTGGATCACTCCTGCTGCGGACGTTATGCCAGGCGAGCATCTGGAGATCGAGATGACATATAGCGGTACCATAAATGATTGGCGGCACTATTATTCCTCCGCTCCTAGCAGGGATCGATGGGAGCAGGTCGCTGTCGTCGATGATAACAGGCTGTTCCTGCCAGCCTTCTACGGCTGGTACCCCGTTATCGGCAATAGCCGGCTATCGGAATTGCTTACACATCACTACGAATGGGGGCGCCACGCTACAAATATTCTGGACACAGACTTGCCGCGCCCTATGGCGGGCTTTGAGGTTGCCGTCACAGGGCCAAGCGGCTTGAAACTGTTCTCCAACGCCTCTGTCATTACTAGTGAGCAGGCTGGAGAAAAGGGAGCTGCAGTAACGCGTCTGGAGTTGGATGAAGCAAGTGGACTGACATTGTTTGGGGGCGATCTGCAACTTGCAGAAGCGACAGCAGGCGGCAAGACGTTGCGTCTGCTGGCATCCTTTCAATTGCCTGCCAGTTCAGTCGAGGAAGCAGCACAGTTAGCAGCCAGGCATTACGCCGAAGCGGCGCGTACTTTGGAAATGTTGGATGGAGAAGCTGCAACGAGCTTTCCCCAAAGGATTACTATGGCGCTTGCCGATTATCCGTATTATAGTTTGAGTAATTATGGTTTGAACACCAGTGGCATGGTAGATGCAGCAGCGGCAGGTCCGGAAGCTCGCGATACCCACTTTTTGTCTAAGTTCGGTTATTTTAGGGCGGAAATTGAACAAGGGAAGAACGGGAATATACAACTGAGAACTGGGCAATACTGGCTGGATTACAGTGCCAAACGTAGAGAGATTAGCAATGCGAGATTGGCCTATTTTAACAGTCAATATATACTGAACAACTTTTTTCAGGCCTATATCGAGCGCAAGGTGGCGGGAGAGGAACCGACAGATCCACTGTTCGAACATGGCAGCTATTTTTTAAACGGCAGACCGAATCAGGTTTATGACCTTATGAACACAATATACAGTCAGTTCGGCATCAAAAGTGTATACGAAGTCATCAAGCTCGTCTATGACAGTATTGGCACAGAGCAGCTAATCCTGGATAGCGATGAACAAATGGAAGAGCTTCTGCGAGGCTATTTGCACAGGAAAACGGAGGGAGGAAAATGAAGGTCGCTCTCATCCTTTTGTCCCGTGCAAAATATGCATGGCGCATACTATGGGGCGGCTACTTGATTGCTATAGCTGTTATTGCAGCGTTGATAGCAGCTGGTTGCCTCTTGCTGCCAGAGTTGTTGCCATCTTCAGGTTATTATCAAGTCAAAATGGCTTATATTTTTATTCTGCCTTTACTTACGATTGCCTTAAGTGCGGCCTTGTTCGCCGATGATTTCAGTGAGGGTACTTTTGCCCACCATTTCAGCTATCCGTATTCACAACTACTCGTGTTCGCCGAGCGGGTAACGGTCGCTGCGCTATTGCTTATTATCTATGAAGCAGCGTTGCTCTGGGCAATTGACCGCTGGGCGATCGCTTTAAGTACGGAACAACTAGCATACATAATCAAACATAGCCTCAGTGTGAATATGTTTCTCGGCGGTCTGGCGGCACTCAGCAGTCTGCTCGGGCGCAATATGGCTGTCGGGCTAGGAGTGGGGGCAACGGTGTGGCTGCTGGAGTATTTTATGTCCAGTATGCCGCTCAATCGTTATTATTTATTTCAAGCCATCTGGCCGGTGAGCCGGTTCGCAGATAAATCGCACAACGCCATCGCATTATTTGTGGCAGCTGGGATACTGCTCTTCTTGTGTTTGTTGCTATTGGGAAAAGGCAGAGGTTGGCTCGTGCGCAGGCAATAGTGCCGGGTGAGAAAGGAGGGAGTCAAGTGGACAGCAGGGCTGTTGTTACGGATGAGCAACTGCTCGCGCAATACAAGCAAGGGAATACAGCCGTACTGGAGTTGTTCGTCTATCGGTATCATCAGACCATCTATGCGTATTTATACCGTCTGACCAGCAAGCGTCAGCTCGCAGAAGATTTGGTGCAAGAGTGCTTTGTCAGAGTGTTCACGGCTTTGCAAGCGGGCCGGTTGCCTGAACGGTTTCGACCATGGATTTATCGAATCGCGACGAATCTTTGCCGTGATGTATGGAAGTCCGGAGCTTATCGCTATGAAGTGGCGGCTAAGGATACCGGCGTGTATGATGCGGCAGATGGCGGTAAAGATACGGTAGCGTCTTTTTTGGACAAGCAGTATGAGCGCGAAGCCGTCATTGCTGCTCTTGGCGCTTTGCCTGAGGAGGAGCGGCAAATTATTATTTTGCGTTTTTACGAGGAGCTCAAGTTGGATGAAATAGCCGAGCTGCTGGAAATGCCGCTTGGAACGGTCAAGTCCAAGCTGTATGGGGCATTCAGGCGGCTAGCCCATACATTGCAGAAAGGGGAGGATCAGGATGAGCTACAGTTCCGGAAGCGGGAGCGCCGATAACGGCAGTCGCGACAGTCAACTGCAGAGGGAATTGCAAGAGCAGAGGCGACTGGAGGAAAAGAGCGAAGCATCAGCGGACCAATGGGAGCATGAGCGGATCGGGGCGGTATTCAGCCAACTGGATCGCTATACCGTGGAAGGTCCCAGCAGCCAGCAGACTCAATCCCTGCTGGCGCTTGCCGCTGCATATGCTACACAGCCTGAGAGGACGGGCGTCGCACTCCCATCAAGGCGAGTGGCGAGACATGACAAGCTTGAGCGGCAGACAGCTGTCGCAACGTCTCTGCCCGTAAGGCTAATGCAGCGCATGGCAGCCCAGGCAAGGACGATGCATTGGCTGTTTTGGCTTATATCAGCGCTCATGCTTGGCGCAGGAGCAGCCATCGAGGGGCTGGCAGCAAGTGAATGGTTCAGTAGCCCGGCCAAGCCAGATGTATTTCTATTTACGATTCTATTGCTCCCAGTTGCCAGTGTGGCCTATTCACTCCGATCCATGCATACGTCAATGGGTGAGCTAGAGGCGACCTTTCCTGTTACGCCCGTACAGCTTATGGTGGCTAGAATAGGAACCATACTGCTGTATGACCTCCTTCTAGGACTGTTGTTTTATGGAATACTCGTCACGACGGGTACCAGCGGTGAATTCGGATCTAGCACTGCTGTACTGATCACAGAGCTATTACTGCCGATCTGCCTGAGCACATTTGCAGCGCTGGCTGCGATGCTTCGCTTCGGGACATGGCCTGGTACCGCGGCTGTGCTCGCAGTGGGCGTCATCCAGTTTGCCGCTGGCGATAGGCTTGGCGTGTTTCAACTGTTCAGCGAATACGGGTCCGCTCACTGGCTTACAAGCAAGCTCGTTGCTGTTGGCCTGGCAGTAGCGCTTGGTGTTTGTACAAGCATGTTGCTACGCCATCGGCATTATTACAAGCAATATGAATAGGAGGGAAGAGTGGTGCGAGGAGCTGAGCTGAAGCTGACTGCGGTCGAACTTCATACAGATAATGGTCACCTGCTGCTAGGGGATGTGAATCTGGCTCTGCCGCCAGGCTGGTATGGTTTGGAAGGCGCCAATGGCAGCGGAAAAACAGCATTGCTCAAAGCGATAGCTGGCCTATACGAGCCTGTACGCGGCCTGATTACCTATCAGCTTCATGGCGTGGCGTTGTCAGGGAATGCTTTCAAGCCTTATCTGGGCTACAAGCCACAGCAGGCAGCGTACTATGACAATATGACCGTCGAGGCATACTTGCGTTATGTGGGTGAGATGAAGCTGATGCCGCGGGCGACCATTGAGGAACGATCTCGCGAGCTATGTGAACGGCTCGGTCTTTCTGCCGAGTGGAAGACGCCCATTCAGCGGTTGTCAGGCGGCAACAAGCAGCGGCTTATGATTGTTCAGGCGATGCTTGCTGATCCATGGTTTCTGCTGCTGGATGAGCCTCTCTACGGTATGGATATCGAGAGCCGTTTTCTGCTGTTAGATGCGTTGTACGAAATGACACCTGGCACAGTCGCTATCTTTTCAGGCGCATTGGAGGGCCTGCAGGGCGGTTGGCTGGATGCTGTGATCAAACTTGACAATGGTACGGCGGCGCTGCATTGATGCAGCGCCGTTTATATATTAAATCATCCTGCTGCGGCAGCGAAACTTGCCTGGCGGATGGAGCCCTCATCCATTATTCCCTTCCTCCATCCACCCAAGTCAAGAACACGCACCTCAAAGAACACGCACCTCAAAGAACACGCACCTCAAAGAACACGCACCTCAAAGAACACGCACCTCAAAGAACACGCACCTC